>NZ_CABVII010000004.1 GCF_902497995.1 Pseudomonas fluorescens
ATATTGGCGCTTCAGGCGCCACTGGCTATGCAATCGAATTCGCAGGGCCGGCAATCACTGACCTTAGTGTCGAAGCTAGAATGACGATCTGCAACATGGCCGTCGAAGCGGGAGCCCGGGGCGCGTTTATGGCTCCGGATGACAAAGTGTTCGCTTATCTGCAGACCAAACCGCGTGCGCCTCAAGGCAAAATGTGGAACCAGGCAGTTGCCAAATGGAAAGAATTACACACTGACACAGGCGCCGTATTTGACCGCGAGGTCATACTCAACGTTGATGATCTGGAGCCGATGGTTACTTGGGGCACAAGCCCCGATCAAGCCTCACCGGTTGGCGGTTATGTGCCAGATCCAACGACTCAACCCGACCTCATTCTTCGCCAAGGCATGCAGCGCGCGTTGGATTACATGGGCCTGAAAGCGGGCATGCCACTGAGCGATGTAGTCATCAGTCATGCGTTTATCGGTTCCTGCACCAATGCACGAATTGAAGACTTGCGTGACGTTGCCCGTGTAGTGCGCGGCAAGCGCGTGGCAGCACATGTACGAGCAATGATCGTTCCCGGCTCAACACTGGTACGTAATCAAGCCGAACAGGAAGGCCTTGCGCAGATATTCCTGGATGCCGGCTTTGAATGGCGGCAGTCGGGATGCTCTATGTGCCTGGCCATGAATGACGATGTTCTCGCTCCAGGTGACCGCTGCGCATCAAGTACAAATCGCAATTTTGAAGGTCGCCAAGGTGCCGGCGCGCGCACCCATCTTATGAGTCCGGCGATGGTCGCAGCTGCAGCGATCACCGGACATTTGACCGACGTTCGCTCATTCGCTCTGGAGGCTTGAAGCATGCAACCTTTCAATACGGTCAGTGGCAGCGCCGCGCCACTTGTGGCTTCCAACATTGACACCGACGTGATCATGCCCAAGCAGTTTCTCAAGGGGATTGATCGCCAGGGACTGGATCGCGGTTTGTTCTTCGATTTGCGCTTTCTGGAAACAGGCGAACCCAACCCTGAGTTCATTCTCAATCAACCTGCCTGGAATGACGCAGCCTTCCTGGTGGTCGGCCCCAACTTCGGTTGTGGGTCTAGTCGAGAACATGCCGTTTGGGGTCTGAAGCAAGTAGGTATCAGAGCACTCATCGGTACCAGTTTTGCCGGTATTTTTTATGACAACTGCCAGCGCAATGGTGTGTTGGCCATACAGCTTTCTGAGGCTCAGCTAAAGCAGATTGCAAGCGTCATCAGTGACGCGTCGACAGCACGGATCGAAGTGAATTTGCCAGAGCAAACAATCGAATTGGCGGACGGCACCGTGATTCCTTTCGAGATCGACCAACTGCGCAAGCAATCCCTTTTGCTAGGGCTTGATGCGATCGGTACGACGTTGCAGCGGGCCGATCAGATTCGAAGCTTTGAATCTCAGCATCTGGCGGAAAATCCCTGGTTGGTTTGACGGGAACCATCCTGGCGGTTGATTAACCGCCAGGAGCTTCACTCAACTGACAGATCGCGAAAGTAATCTTGTAAGAACTCGACGCAAACTCGCAGCTTTGCCGATTCGCTGAGTCTCGTGGGATACACCGCCCAGACATTTGCACTCTGCGTGTAGTCGTGCAGCACTTGCACCAGTAGACCTTGCTCCAGCATAGGTTTGACGTCCCACATAGATCGCAACAGGATCCCGCCACCGCTCAAGGCCCACTTCAATACTATTTCGCCGCTATTTGAAGACAGCGGGCCACTGACACGCACCGACTCCTCATCCCCATCCTTGGTCAGGTTCCATACACCAAAGGCGTTATTGCGCTCTTTGAGAACCAGGCAATCATGGTTCTTCAAGTCATCCAGTGTAAGAGGTACACCTCGCCGCTCAAGATACTCGGGAGTCGCGCATAGCACGCGCCGATTGCTCACCAGCTTTCGACCTATATGCTGACCTGCCAAATCATCACCAACACGAATTTCCAGATCGAAGCCTTCGCCGACAATATCGACCACGCGATCAAACACATCCAAGCGAATATCGAGTTTTGGGTAGGTTTGCGACAGTTTGCAAATCGCTGGCGCGACATGGTTGCGACCAAAACCGAAGGTACTGCAAATGTGCAAAGACCCCATGGGTTGGTGCCGAGCCTCGGCTATCTCACCGACAAAATCGTCTAGATCGCCAAGCAACTTTTCGGCCCACACTCTTACTCTCTCGCCGTCATCGGTCAGGGCGATACGTCTAGTGGTGCGGTGTAAGAGGCGTGTCGAGAGAGTCGTTTCCAGCACGGAAATGCGCTTGCTGATGTAGGCCGGGGAATAACCTAGCTCCTCGGCGGCACTGGCAAAGCCATTTTTGCGAATGACAGTGAGAAAAACCTTCAGGTCATCAGGCAGCGGAAATTGATCACGATTCGTGTTCATAAGCCTCATGGTTACGTTATTTATCTCATGATTTTCAAAGCATACCATCGATCTACCGAGTGGTAGCCAATGCTTGGTTAACCGTTAATTCTTGAATCCTCGATAAAAACAAACATGAGGAAATAGCGACATGAATCAGTCCTATGAGCCGTCCCTGAAAGTCGAAGCACCTCGTGAAGGCGGATTTATGCAACGCCTACGCAACCTATGCGCCTACGAAATTGGCGTCATCCCTTTGCCAATATTCATTGGCATTGCCCTGATTGTTTACCTCTCAGCCCACCTGGGTTACCTCCCAAAAAACATGATCGGTGGCCTCGCCGTGATCATGACCATGGGTGTTTTTTTCGGCCAATTAGGCTCCCGACTGCCGATCCTGAAGGAAATCGGTGGAGGTGCCATTCTATGTCTCATGCTTCCGTCTGTGTTGGTGTTCTACGGCTTCTTCGGGCCGGCAACGATTGATGCGACCAAGATGCTGATGAAGGAGGCTAACTTTCTCTACTTCGTAATTGCTAGCCTGGTGGTTGGCAGCATTCTGGGGATGAGTCGCTTTATTCTGGTTCAGGGCATGATCCGGATGTTTATCCCCCTGCTCGTCGGCACCTTAGCCGCCGTTGGCAGCGGGCTGATTGTAGGTAAGCTAGTCGGCTACAGCTTCTACCACACCTTCTTCTTTATCATCGTGCCGATCATTGGTGGCGGGATTGGCGAAGGGATTTTGCCGTTGTCGCTAGCCTACTCGGCAATTCTTGGCGGTACGCCGGATATCTATGTTGCTCAATTGGCGCCTGCCGCAGTGGTGGGCAACATCGCTGCAATCATTTGCGCTGGTTACCTGGCACGTCTGGCACTGAAACGCCCCAATATCAATGGCGAAGGTTCTTTGATTCGCGCCAAGGATGAGAATGACAAATTCCAAGTAAAGGAAGACGCCAACACCAGCGTCGACTTCCGTGTGATGGGTGCTGGCGTGCTGATCATCTGCGCGTTCTTCGTCCTGGGCGGTCTGCTGGAAAAAGTTGCCGGCATTCCCGGCCCGGTCATGATGATCCTCGCCGCCGTACTGTTTAAGTACGTTCGCGTTCTGCCGGAAAAACTGGAAAAAGGTGCGCAATCATTCTACAAGCTGGTTTCTGCTGCCTTCATCTGGCCGGTGATGATCGGCCTGGGCATGCTCTATGTTCCGCTCGACAGCGTGGTCAAGGTGTTCTCGGTGGGCTATGTGCTGGTCTGCGTTTCGGTAGTGATATCGATGACAATCGCGGGCTTTTTCATCGGCAATCTAATGAAGATGTACCCTATCGAGTCAGCCATCGTTACGTGCTGCCACAGCGGCCTGGGTGGCACCGGCGACGTGGCAATCTTATCTGCCTCCAACCGGATGTCGCTGATGCCCTTCGCGCAAATCTCCACTCGCATCGGTGGTGCGTCAACAGTGATCTTGGCGACCATACTTTTGAAAGCTTTTGCTTGAAGCAGAACGCTTGATACATACCCATCGACGGTTCAATTAACATCTTGGTGCTCACTCTCAAGTGAGCACCTTTTTTTTGCTTAACGCGAGAGAATGCCCATCTCTGCAATGCTTTCGTTTTCTCGCCTCGTAATGCATCTGAAACCAGCGATCTTCAAGCGCCTCAATTTTTTGCATCGGCTACGCCCCGCAGATCACTCACGTTTATGAGCTGCTTTTCGCACAAAGCGTGTCTTTGCGGGATAACGCAAACACCCTGTTCTTCCAACACTGGCAATTTGTCAAAGCCTGACAATTCTGTCGGCAAACCCACGAAGGCAGGGTCGACGCTGCGATCCAGTACCGCACGTTCAAGCGCATCGTAGAGCCAGTCACCAACTCGATCACCAAATCTTCACGACCTTGCATGAATTCACCATGTCGCGAGGGAGTGATTGGTGAGTCATGCTGCTGGGAAATGCAACGCGAAATAGGGGGCGGCTTGAATGGCCAGACGCAAGTCGACAGCCATTCGATAAACCCGCTGAATGTTATCAACCAGCCCCGATACTTCCGGCAGAAATGCTTCGGCCTCTGGCGTCGGTGTCAGTCTGCCCTTCTGCCGCAGGAACCACGTAGAGCCCAGGGAGTCCTCGAGTTCCGATGAAGCGCTGCAGGAACTGGAAATCGATGTTGGCGACTCGGTGTATCAGTTAGAGGAGTTTGTCGGCAGTACGCGCTGCCTTGTCCTATCAACAAAGCCTCAAATCGCGGATGGATAGACGAACTCACTGAAGCCTGGGATAGCGGACAGCGTGGCAATGCCGAAGTGAAGAAAGCAGGCGTAATGCACTTCGCAGAAGCAGTTAAGTAAGGCCAAGAATGGCTCTTCAAGTGCACTTCACATGAAGACATGGTCTAGCCGGGCTTACGCCCGAAGGAGCGGCAGTCATCGACTCCTAATTTCCCTGCAGTAGGCCGCTTTCTACGGTGTGGAACAGTCCTGTTTTCGCCCTACACGCCAAAGTTGAGGGTGACGTACGCATAGATTCGGAGATGATCCCTGGCTGCACCTGCACGAGGCTCGCTCTCTGATCGTGGAAGACGAAAGGCAATCCTTCGCGCACTAGGTCATGAAGCCTGGTACCGCCTGGTGGCAGCCCTAAGGTCAGTTAAATGCTCTGCGGGATCTGTGGCCTTGTTTGAAATTCATTACCCATGACTCTGAATCGCCCCGGTGCACGACTGCACAACGCAGTCGATTAGGAAGGCCTTGAGCAAATTCTCAAACAGCGGTGGGCCCGACCACCTGCTCACAGCTGAGAGGTGGGGGGTGCCAACACTATTATTCTAGAAAGGATACTCTCGAGGGCTGGACTGGACAGTGATCCAATGATCCGTAGTGAACTCGTCTATAGCCCATTCACCATTGAACCTACCTAGCCCAGAATTTTTCTCAGCCCCGAAGGGGGCATTGGCATCATCGTTCACCGGAATATCGTTAATGTGCGTCATGCCTGCTTTTAGAGACCGAGCAAATCGCAGCCCTTTTTCGACATCCTTAGTGAAAACCGCACTGGACAACCCGAACTCGGAATCATTGGCTAACGCCAAAGCATGATCGTCATCTTTCGCGCGTAAAATACCTACAAGCGGCCCAAAGATTTCATCTTTTGCGATTTCCATTTCTGCAGTGACCTCAGCAAATACGTGCGGAGGCAAAACCTGCCCGACACGGTCTCCACCGACCACTAAACGCGCACCTTCTTCGATTGCTCTCGCGATTTTTCCTTCGAGTGAAACGAGCTGTTTTGCGTTGATAATTGGCCCAATGACGGTCTCAAATTTATTGGGATCACCAGCGGGAAGTGCCGCAGCCCGCGCCGAGAATTTCTGAACGAAATCGTCGTAAAGTCGCTCATGTACGATGATGCGATTTACCGCCATGCAGATCTGGCCTTGATGTAGGAATTTACCCATAACGGCAGCGGCTACCGCACGATCGAGATCTGCGTCCTCGAGTACTATAAATGGACTGTTCCCACCCAATTCCAACGCGACGTGTTTAAGATGAGCTCCACCTAATGCGAGCCGTCCGATATTACGCCCTACGGGTGTGGAGCCCGTGAAGGAGATGAGACCTGGAACAGGGTGCTCAACAAAGGCATCGCCGATATCTGCACCAGCTCCAACCAGAACACTTAAGACCCCTTTCGGTAAGCCGGCCTCTTCAAAAATCTTCGCGATCAGCAAGCCGCCAGTGACCGGAGTGTCGCTCGCAGGTTTTATAACTACAGCGTTTCCGAGTGCTAGCGCGGGCGCTACCGAGCGCTGAGTCAGATGCAACGGAAAATTCCATGGGCTAATGACCAACCACACCGATAGGCTCACGATAAACGCGACTCTCTTTGCCTTCGATATTCGAATTTAGAATCTTACCGTGCACGCGATTTGGAAAGGAGGCCGATTCAAGAGTGATCGCTCGTGCAGCTCCCCACTCGATTGTCGCTTTCAAACGTGTACTTCCAGATTCACGGATCAGCCAGTCGATAATCTCGTCCTGACGCTTATCAAAAATACTTACCGCACGCAGCAGGATCTCGGTTTTAACAGCAGGAGCAGTTTTTGCCCACGCCCTTTGGGCCGACTCTGCAGACTGCAACGCAGTATCTAGGTCAGCCTTATTCGCTTGAGAGATCTGAGCGATTTCCGAGCCATCGTAAGGATTGATCACGGACACGAGGCCCTGTGCAGCCCCGCGCTTCCACTCACCTTCAAAGTACAGCTGCTCAGAAAATTCGTACTGGGAATATTCACTCATAACCTAACCTCGACTGATATTATAAAAACAAAATAGCCATGATTTCTTATTACATCCGATCCCAACTTAGCCACGATCTTATACAAAATTCCCGTCGGAACACTTTAAAGCTGAGCGGATAAGATCAAACACAATTCTAGAGGGTTCTTGTAGAGGTAGACCTGATCGTACAAGCCCCCCTGGAACAGATTCGAGAAAACTTACGGTTGCTCCTGCCAAACGTGCTGCCTCACCCAAACTTTGCGCAACAAGTAATGGCCGCAAAACTATCTCAACTAGGTCTATGTATTCCTGCCGCTTGCCATGAACACCATCAGCCCATGCGCCATTGAGATTTTCCAGCTCCCTATTAAGTAGCTGAAAATTGCTTGGCATGGATAAGTACATTTGATATTGGAATTCGACCAGCGCACGAAGACGAACTAGGTCACTAACACGCCGACGCAACAATTTTTTCGTGTTAGCAATCAGTAGCTCAAACGGCTCTTCCAGGAAATCGACCAACAATTGATCCTTACTTTCAAAATGATGGTACATTGATCCTGGACTGATACCAATATGATGCGCCAAATCCCTCATGCTTACTTGACGAAATCCATGCTTGGCAAATAGATCCAGCGCCGCTCTTCGATAGCGCTCACTGGAACCATTAACATCAGCTGATTTTGCCTGCATATTACCTTCCGCATATTTCAGCGTTTTTGATATACTTTTTAAGCAATGACAGGAGCAGATATTTTTCATCTCCGGTCAAAGCATTGCACATTTCTGCTTCGTTGTTTATCGCCAACAACTTAAGCTCTTGCAATAAAACCTGTCCTTTTTCAGTCAAAAAAACTGACTTTGCACGGCGATCTATCGCTCCTGGCAAGCGCGTGATCCAAGCTCTCTGTTCCATCTGAAAAAGGATGTTGGTTATTTGTGACGACTTCAACAAAAGTTTCTCAGCCAAAACTACTTGTGGAGTACCAGGTAACCTTTCTATGATCTGAAAAATTGAAAAATGTGTATGTCGAACATTATGGTTCAGAAACAACTCCTCCAGCCGTCGAGACATTTCCAATTGAACCCGCCTCAACTCCAGGCTAATTATTTCATCTGCAAAGGCAAAGCTGCTTAGAGACGCTTTCAATTTTTCTGGCTTCATAATCCACTCATCAAACGTCAGCGAATTTCAACTCCTGTCACTACACAACTTACGCCAAGCCTTCAGTCAAGCTAAAAATGGTAAATTATCTGCCGAATCTGCAATCACGTTTAAATTGCGATCAAGCTCTGGCCACACATACGTGAAGTACACTTTTGCGCAATTCAGCTTTGAGACCCAAAAATCATCAGATCGTCCACGGCCAAGCTTTATTGTTTTAGCCCACGAATAACCAATGAGCAGTAATGCCAACGCGTTAAGAAACTCTTTTGCGATTCTATAAGCTCGTTCCGCATCTTTACTAGCTAACAGCAGCTCGGTAACCTTCAACAACCGCGACGCTGCCGAATTAACTAAATGGACATACCCATAAAAATCTTCGCCATTCAGTTCAGTCAATATTTCAGCTATCAGATCTTTCAGGCCTACCGCACCATCTCCATATACTTTTCTTACCAAAAGATCGTTTGCTTGAATCTCATTAGTGCCTTCATAAAGCATGACTACCCGACTGTCGCGCACGATCTGCTCAATGCCATACTCTTTTATATAACCGTAGCCACCGAACACTTGCAGCGCCTGGCTTGAAACTTTGAAACCTTGCTCACTGAAAAACGATTTAATGACTGGGGTCAGCAAACCAACACGGACTTCTAACCGTTGGCACTCGAGGGAATCAGTCGACATGCTTTTCATGTCGAGGCTATGTGCTGTCCAGTAGCCAATCGCTCTCATCCCTTCTATCAGAGCCTGCATCTCCAACAAGCTACGGCGAATAATAGGGTGGTGAACAATGACATCCGGCCCAATCCCTAATTCACCTTCCGGTTTCGTAACAGCGCGCATCTGCCTGCGTTCCATGGCGTAGGCTTTTGCCAGTTGCATCGCTCGTTGTGCATGGCCTAGCCCTTGCAGTCCGACATGGAGGCGTGCCGAGTTCATCATCACGAACATCGCAGACAAACCCGCGTGTTCTGCCCCTATCAGCCATCCTTTAGCACCTTCGAAAGAGAGACTGCAGGTTGGACTTCCATGGATACCCATTTTTTCCTCTATACCGGTGCAGACGACATTATTTTTCGTCCTGCCACTCTCGGTTTCGATAAACTTGGGTACAAGAAACAATGAAATTCCACGTGTTCCTTTCGGTGCGTCGGGTAGCCGAGCCAGCACCAAATGAACAATATTGTCAGAGAGATCGTGCTCTGCGCCAGAGATGAATATCTTGCTACCCGATAAACTATAGCTGCCATCAAGCTGAGGTTCAGCTTTTGCCCGAAGTAAGCCCACATCACTTCCAGCTTGAGGCTCGGTCAAACACATCGTCGGTAACGTAGTGCCGGAAACAATGCCAGGCAAATATATGTCTCGCAGTTCAGCACTCCCATGAGTGCGCAAACACTCATATGCGCCGTGAGCAATTCCCGTATACATTGCCCATGCATGGTTGCAACTGAAAAACATTTCGCTGACAGCCGCGCTTAACAAATGGGGAAGTCCTTGGCCCCCGTCATCGACCTCACAGGCCATCGTCGGCCAACCGCCTTCCACGTACTGACTGTAAGCTTCAGGAAAGCCTTTAGGAGCATGTACCTCACCTTCTTGAAAACTACAGCCTTCAGCATCACCAGATGCATTTAGCGGCGCTAAAACACCTGCAACGAATTTCTCGGCTTCTTCCAGAACCTGTGCCGTGATTGAAATGTCGATATCGGAGTATTCGGTAGATTTACTCCACGCAGCAGGAGCCTGCAGCCACTCTTCAATGATAAACTTCATATCTGTAAGCGGTGCGCGATAATCTTCCATCTAACTTACTCACTTTTCTTTCTGAAGAGCGCCACTCACATAATTAGCGCAAATATAATCTAGCCTGATCCGTTGATCGAAGCTTGACCCATCAAATAACGATACCGCGCTGCATTGCGTGGACACAGCGCGGCGCGTGCAAACTTATCGCTTATATGCCTCCAGACCAGGCTTGATGCTCTTCTCATCAAGGAACTGCTTCAGTCCCTGTTCACGGCCGTGTTCCGGATCACGCAACTGGGCTTGATCAAGTTTGGCGTACAGGTAGTCCTCGCTTTGTTCCCAGGTCAGTTCTCGGCAGCGTTTGAAGCCAATCTTGGCGGCGCGCAACACCACAGGGTTCTTGTCGAGCAGATTACTCGCCAAGGCAATTACTTCATCGCGAAGATTCGCCAGAGGAACACTTTTGTTAACCAAACCCATCTGAGCAGCCTTTTGACCGCTAAAGGTGTTACCCGTCATGATGTAGTAGAGAGACTCACGATGACCAACCGTGTCGGCCATGGCCTTACTTACCAAGTTTCCAGGCGGAATACCCCAGTTGATTTCCGACAGGCCGAAAGTGGCTTCGTCAGCACAGATGGCCAGATCGCAAGCTACCAGAGGACTGAAACCACCACCGAAGCACCAACCGTTGACCATGGCGATGGTCGGTTTGCTGTACATCCGCAGTAGTTTCCATTGCCACTCGGAGGCATCGCGGCGAATGCGCTCCTGAAGGATCTCAGGGCCTGCATCAATCTCACGGAAATACTCCTTGAGATCCATACCTGCCGTCCAAGCGCTGCCTTCGCCAGTAAGCACCAAAACGCGTGCATCAGCGTCCTGCTCCAATGTTTCCAATACATCTCGCATTTCACGATTGAGCGTAGGACTCATCGCATTGCGTTTTTCTGGACGATTGAGAGTTACCCAAGCAATACCACCATCAACGTCTACTTTTACGGTTTTCCAACGATCAGCATAATTGCTCATATCACACCTGCATGTTTATCAACGAGATAAACGGCCGCTCTACAACTTTAAACGGCCGATGGGAGGCCACATCCCCACGACAATTCGCAAGAACGTGAATAAAAACTTTGGTTACTACTTAGTTTATTGAAAGAGGTTTTACATCACGCCCCTTCAACCACTCAGACAGCCCTAACGAACTTAAAATTAGTTGGTCAAACACACGATCTGGCAGAAGTTTACCGGCCCACCAAAGTCCATCCAGCGGGTAACGCGATTTCGGTTGCTTCGCTGAAATAGCATGCAATACTGCCTTACATACAACATCAGGCGACTTAGCTCGCTTCTCCATACCGCGAAGGGTTTCGTTAAAAACTGCCCACGAATTTGAATATCCCGATTCTGTGTAAGACTCTGTATTGAGTGCCTTTTTCGACTTCTCGAACAACGGAGTTCGAATAAAACCAGGTTCAATTGCGGCGACGTGGATCCCCGAGGAAAGCAATTCTCGTCTGAGCCCCTGCGTCAGCGCTTCAACGGCGTGCTTGGAAGCGGCATAGGTCGCTAGGAACGGAACCGTGATCATGCCGGAAACAGAGCTGATGTTCACGATGCGTCCAGGCATCTCTGATCCTCGACCAAGCAACACGGCAAAGCTACGAGTCACTTTAAGTAAGCCGAAGACATTTACCTCGAAAGTGCTCTGAATTTCTTCCCATGGCTGCTCAAGCAAAGGCCCAGCTGCGCTTACGCCAGCATTGTTGATCAAGGCCGTAAGGTTGCTGCCAGCAAGAGCCTTCTGAACAGATGCCACAGCCGCTTCCACAGAGGCATGATCAGTGACATCCATCTCCACCGGTATAAATGAGTCTGCCCAACTGTCGATCAACCTCTGAGCATCAGCTAACTTGCGAATACTCCCAAAGACCCGATAGCCGCGTGTGAGTAGAAAATTCGCCATTGCCTCACCGATCCCTGATGACACGCCTGTTATCAATACAGCCGGTGCTAGAATGTTGATCGAAGTCATAATGGATCACTAACCTTGAGAATTAGTTTGCCAGGACGTTTACCAGTATAAAGCGTGGTAAGTAGCTCTGGGGCACGGTCAAAGCCGAAGTGAATGTCTTCTTCCACATGCACTTCTTTCTCTTTTAGAAGTCGAGTTAATCTTTCGACCCCTTCAATCATTCTGTCCCGGTAATGCATCAGATGAAGCCCTTTTACGGTAAGCATCTTGGTGCAAATTTCCATAAAATTTTCTGGGCCGCGAACCTTCAACGATCCATAACCGGAGCTGATAGCACCGGAAATCAAAACCCGGCCTTGTGGCGCCATCTTCAGAAATAGAGAATCGAGGGTTTCGCCTCCAACGTTGTCAAAATAGGCAGTCACACCTGCGGGGCAGTGAATATCCAAGGCATCAGCAACGGATTCTTTCCGATAGTCAATTGCCGCATCAAAGCCTGCTTTTTCGACTAGCCATCGGCATTTATCTGACCCACTAGCGATGCCGATAACTTTCTTTGCGCCGAGAGCTTTTGAAATTCCCCCGGCCATGGAGCCAGTTGCTCCGGACGCGGCAGAGACAACAACCACATCCGACCCGTTTATCTCGAGTAGGTCAGTCAGGCCAAAGTAAGCAGCAAGACCTGCCGTTCCTAGCGCACTCAGATTCCACGTTTCGGGATAATCGCCGAGCCTCAATGTGCGCAGAGGGATCGGTGTATCCGCACGGACAATCGAATAGTCTTCCCAAGCCATCAACCCTTCCACCCATGCCCCGATCGTGTAACGCGGATCACGGGAATCGATAACTTGGCCGATACCAATCGTCTTCATTGGCTCACCCAGGTGAATAGCAGTCATGTAACCGCCATCCTCCGTCATCCAAAGCCGCTGGCTGGCGTCGTATCCAAAGTAGAGGGTACGCACCAGAACATCACCTTCGTGCAACAAAGGAATACTAGCCTCGTGGTAGCGAAAATCCGTTTGCTCGACTGCGCCATCAGGCCTTCTAGCAAGCAACCACTGACGGTTAACAACTCCACTGTTCACCATGTAATCCCCCTACTTCAGATACGCCGATCGACACCTTGCCAATAGGCATCCCGCAGCTCTTTCTTCAGAACCTTTCCTACTGGGCTGCGTGGCAGTGTGGTCACGAAGTCAACGCTCTTTGGGGCTTTCACCGAACCCAATTTATGTTTGCAAAGGGCGATTAGCTCTTCAGACGAAACCTCTGTACCGTCTTTCAACTCGACCACCGCTTTAACGGCTTCTCCCCAGTTCTCGTCTGGTACGCCAATTACTGCGCAGTCCAACACCGATGCGTGCGTCCACAGAACTTGCTCAACTTCACTCGGATAAACGTTGAATCCACCGCTGATAATCATGTCTTTCTTGCGGTCTGTGATATGCAGGAAGCCATCACTATCCAGATGACCAATGTCACCTGTGTGCAGCCATCCATCGATGATGGCCTCGGCTGTTTTTTCGGGTTGCTTGTAATAACCCATCATCACGATGTCGCCGCGAACGCAGATTTCGCCGCTTTCTCCTTTCGAGAGAGCTCGTCCTTCTTGATCCTTGATTGCAAGGGCGTTGAGAACCGAAGGCTTGCCACAGGCAGAAAGCCGACTATCGGAAGCGACTTTGCCAGCCACAAAGTGGTCACCTGGACGCATCGCGGCGATGCCACCTGGAGCCTCAGACTGGCCATACCCCTGAAGCATGACCGGGCCGAACACCTTGATAGCCTGCTTTAGTTTCTCGACAGACATTGGTGCTGCGCCGTACATGAAGTATTTCAGAGAGGAAAAATCTCTCTCGGAAATACTTGGCATCTCAACCAGACGGTAAATGACGGTTGGAGGGAGAAAAAACTCGGTAACCCTTTGCCCTTCAATTGCGTTCAGCAGAGCTTCAGGATCAGGCTTGGCCAAAACAACAACTGAACCGCCGCGCGCACTCGCAGGTAACGACAGGAACCCGGCTGAGTGGGTCATTGGAGCAGCGGCCAAGTTAACAATCGATTCGCCGGGCTCGTAATGGTTGTTAATTATGGCGTTAGCAACGGAAGTGCCTAGGTTGCGATGCGAGAGCATGACCCCTTTTGGAAGACCTGTGGTGCCCCCCGTAGGCATAATCGCTGCCAAACTGTCCTGTGGGACTTTCAACGACGGCGCGATGCGTGGCTGGGTAGCCAGCAAACTAGAGAGCGAATCAGCAATCGATGAATTGCCATCGATGCAGATCAGTTGACGTAGATTCGGACACTGCTCTTTCAGCTGGCCGACGATATCGCTGAACCCCTGCTGAAAGAAGAGAACTTCAACATCGAATCCGTCTAGCAATTGTTGTTGCTCTTCCAGGCTGCTGCGGGGATTAACCGGAACCCAAGACAGTCCAGCCCGCCACAGCCCAAGCACGCACATCCAAGACACGGGATGATTCGCCGAAAGCACCGCTGCCTTGGTTTCAAGTGGAAATCCCAAAGCCAGGAGTGCGTTGGCAACCTGGCAGGTAATTCCATAGGATTCGTTGAATGACCAACGCTGCCCTTCCATGACGAATGCCGTTGCGTCACCATCGAGGCCGTAACCTCGGTCGAAAAAATCGAAAATAGCCATAAGATCGCTCGCGCAGACGTTACTTGTTAGCCTGGGACAGGTTTGAAATTGTTTCGGGCAGATTCAGTTCGTATTCTCGGGTCTGCCCGAGCGAACGCAGCCCCTCAACGCCTTGGGCGAATTCTTCAGTTGCCATCGCCGAGCGCAGCCCATCGTTTTCTTTGGCTAATCCCGCAAACAACGGATCGATCATCGGCGCGTACACTTCCTTAAAGACGTCCCGATGCATGCCAATAACGCCGAAGGAGCGTTGAGAGATTTGAGCCGCCAGTTCATCGACATACTGATCTAGGTCGGATGCGGGCAGTGCTCGGTTAACCAAGCCATAGCGCTCTGCTTCTAAACCTGAATAATCTCTACCGCTGAGGAGAAATTCCAAGGCGCGTGCAGGGCCTGCCGCCAAGGCAATTCTTGTGGTGCCACCACCGCAGGCCAGGAAACCGCCGCTGGCTTCGGGAGCACAAAATTTTGAGTCCTCGCTAGCAAAGCGCATGGATAGACCCATGGCAAACTCTAGCCCTGCACCACGGCACCGACCTTGAACTTTGGCAATAGTGACCTGCGGGAGTCCTTGCCAGGAGAGCGCCAGTGCCTGGAGGGCATTAATATCGGGATACTTGCTAGCCTTGGATGGATCTGCTGCAGACTTCACCAGATCGTCCAAGTCGAAATGGGCAATAAAGAATTCTGGATCCGCACTTTCCAGGATGACGACTTTCACGCTGGTATCAACGAAGAGTTGGCCGCTGAGTTGAAACAACTCCTCGGTCATTTTCAAATTCATTAAGTTGACTGGTGGATTCGACAGAGCAACGCGTAGTACCGCGCCTTCTTGCTTGAGACTAAAGGTTGTATAACTCACGACTATATCCTTTCGAAGTATGAACGACGATGCGAATTAGGAAACTTGCTCAACCTTAATGGAGGCATAACCGTAACTCTGCAGTGTTCCCATCAGTTCGCGGTGACCAAATACTTCGCTAGGCGATCGCAAGCCCGCGACCCGTGGTGTTTCAGAAACTAGGCGACTCGCCGCATAGGCTTGAAGCAGGCCAGTAGTCAAATATCCACCCGTGCTGAAGATTGTGCTTTTGACCGCAACGTTGTTGCCGGTAGCCAGACAGATATCGATCGAGCGGTGAATTTGGCGAGATTCACGAGGAGGCGTCGAAGGGGTGATTCCTGTTGCCATCTTGTCGAGAACCGTCCGCAATTGGTACTCCGGCAACCATTGCAGCTGAACCTTATACGCTCGCTCCAGCTCCAGCTCTTTCTTGTAGAGCTCTTGGTTCCAGATAGCGACGTCCATCTTGCAGTTACGTACACGGCCATCTTTACGAAACCAAATTGGATTGGATGAACCGCCCCAGTTGGAAGTCGTCAACACTTCGCCCGAAGGCGTGCAAATCTGTCCGTTCTCGATGCCCGGATAGCGAACCAATTCGCGATCTTTCAGGTAATAGCAAGGATGACGCACTGCATCGAGAATGGTTTGGGCCGAGGCAACGGTCGGCACTGCATTGCCGATGCCATGTAACCGAAGCGAATCAACGCCAGGGGTTTCAAGACAGTAACGTGCACCGATCTCACTCAACCCGTACATATAGGCGGTGGACGGCACCATGACGAGACCAGCTTTTTCGAATTCACGTCCGAAATGCTCATCAAGTTGCAAGATCGCGGACTGCTCGCCAGTGGTGTCTAGGTAGTGAACACCCGTGCGAAGGCAGGCCTCTGCAACCTCAAGGTTGTAGCGCATGAACGGGCCGACGGTGTTACACACCACCTTACGCCCCTTGAACAACTCCACCAGCGCTTCTACAGAGTGCTCTACCTCCACCACTTGGTATTGAGCACTTTCGATTCCAGGCACCAGACGTAGGGCCTCTTCAATACGCGCTCGAGTACGTCCAGCGGCGATAAATGGCAGGCCTAATTCACGCAGGTGCTCTGCTACTAGGCGACCGGTATAGCCGCTCGCGCCGTAGATAACAACGGGATAATCAGATCTCAAAGGTAAATCCTCTTTCCGAATTTGTTTTTATAGGGAAACGAATTAGAACCGACCCCAGCCTTCCTGCTGATGCAGTTGACTTAGCAGGTAGCCGTAGTGCATCTGCAAAATATTGTTCTCACCGTCTTCGATCTGCATTGCTCGCGCATCGCGGAACAATTTTTCAATCGGATATTCTTTGGTTAGCCCTGCCCCACCGAAGAGTTGCAGTGCTTCGTTGACGACATTCATCAACTCGCTGCAGCAAAAAGCTTTGCCAGCGGCAGTGAAATAAGGGTGGGGACGAGGGGAACACTTAGTGTAATGAGCCACATGCCTAGCCATGGCGCGTATGGCTTCAACCTTGGTTCCCATACCGCCTAATCTGAATTGGGTGAGCTGGTGCTTCGCCAGCAATGCGCCGCCTTGCTTGCGCTCATGGATATATCCCAACGCAAGTTCAAAGGCTGCTCTGGAGAGGCCAGTAGCAATATGACTCATTGCAGTGCCAGCTTGCGCCCATGCATACGCATGCTTGAGCTCATAATCGTCGCGCGTGGCAACCGCGAAACGACGAGGAATACGCACGTTGTCAAAGTAAATTTCACCTTGAGGCAATGAGCGTTTACCTAGTTTCTCAAGAGGCTTTCCGCGTGATACCCCTTTGATGTCGAGGGGAACAACGATATTGCAGCCATAGGTACTACCGTCTTCATCGAAGAAACCATCACCATAGTCAGCGACGATGTCCATCAAGGCGACTTCGGCTACCGCGCCGTTGGAAACCCAGGCAGAAGATTGGCCATTGATGATGATTTCATCACCCTTGAAAACAGCTTGAAGATTGCCTTTATTACCTTTTGATCCAGGGTGCCGTTCTTCGGAGTAAAGGGTAAGGCCATCAGATCCACGATCTGGTTGGGTGGCAACCCAACAGCCAAGCTTACCCTCGCAAAGATCGATCAGCTCTTGGCTCCCGCTCGCTTTCGCGAGAGTAATCGGCATGGCACCTGCACCACTGGACACAGTCAACCCAGCATCGCCCCAAGCCATTTCTTCCACTACCAAACCTTCAAGCTTCGCCGCCTGATCTGCTGGCAAGTCAGTCATCGCATCGGGAGAAAAACCGAGCTTTTGAAACTCCAAGTGGTAGTCCCAGAAAGGAGAACCAGGCAGGTACGCTTGCTCAGCAGGAAGGCGGTCAATTTCTTGACCCAGTGGTCGCATCACCTCCCGTGCAAAGCGATGCATGGCGTGTTGAATACTTTGCTCTTCCTCGGTCAGACCAACATCAAAACCAGTCATTCCAACCAACGGCAACGGAACCGCCTGATGCGTGCTCATAGAGACTCCTTATTATTATTAGTCTGTAATTTTTGGTGCTGGTCGAACCGCAGGTTGCGGGGAAGCTGGCTATTGCTCTAAGACCGCAAACTGAAGATAAATCCAAGTGACGTAACACTCCCCCCCAACTAAGGGTGGGAACGGGGGGAGCAGCTCAGAAAGCCGCCCCTCCCAAGTCCATGACACTAGCGCCTCCCTCCTTGGCAACCAGAGCAAGACCGGCGGCCTGAGGCAGAATGTGGGCTGCGTAAAACTGCGCACTATGGATTTTGCGTCGAGCAAATTCGGAATCACCAGGCTTCTCGGATACGATCAATGCCGCACGCGCCATCTGCCATCCGCCAGCAATGACACCGCACAAACGCAAGAACGAAACAGAGCCACCAAGCATTTCTGCGGGATTGTCTGGATAACGAGCGAGTATCCACTCCGAGGCCCCTTGCAGAGCCTCGACCGCCACACGCAGGTTTCGCTCGATAACCCGCAGGCG
This sequence comes from Pseudomonas fluorescens, assembly GCF_902497995.1. Classification (GTDB taxonomy): domain Bacteria; phylum Pseudomonadota; class Gammaproteobacteria; order Pseudomonadales; family Pseudomonadaceae; genus Aquipseudomonas; species Aquipseudomonas fluorescens_BK. The sequence continues at coordinate 18,057 of NZ_CABVII010000004.1, forward strand.
TTCGTCGTTCCGGCTGTTGAGTTGACTCAAAGTAAGATGGATTAAGGACAACCAGGAACGCAGTGCAGCCCCGCCATCACGAACCAATTTACGCTCGACAAGATCATGGGCCTGAATAGACGTCGTACCCTCGTAGATTGCCGATACCCTGACATCGCGTAGAGGTTGCGAAACACCGCTTTCCTCGATGTAGCCCAATCCACCGTGCACTTGGATGGACATGGAGGTCACCTCGATTCCGGTCTCGGATGCCCAACCTTTGAAAATTGGGATCATCAGATCTACAAAGGACTGACTTGCGCGACGAGTAGATGAATCGGGGTGTCTGGATGCGATGTCTCGCTCAGCTGCAAGAACATACGCAACGGCCCTCATCGCCTCAGTTTGGGATCGCATCGATAACAACATCCTTCTCACATCTGGATGCTGGATTATCGGAACCGATTCCTTGCCGCCATTGACTGCGCGACCTTGAACCCGCTCCTGGGCATAAATCAACGATTGCTGATAGGCGCGCTCGCTGAGCGCTACCCCTTCCAATCCAACGTTGTATCGAGCGGAGTTGACCATTACGAACATTGCCTGCAGGCCTTTATTTTCCTCGCCCACAAGCCAACCCTTAGCACCTTCTCCGCTTCCTCCATACACCAAAGTGCATGTCGGACTGGCATGGTTTCCAAGCTTGTGCTCAATACCACTGCAATAGACGTCGTTCCGGATCAGCGAATGCTCTTCCTCTTTTGCCGGAAGAAATTTCGGAACGAGAAATAGAGAGACACCTTTCGAGCCTTCTGGGGCGCCTGGAATTCTGGCCAAAACCAGGTGAACAATATTGTCCGTGAGATCGTGTTCGCCGTAGCTGATGAAAATCTTCTGCCCAAAGACACGGAATGCCCCGTCAGACTCGCGTATAGCCCGAGTTCTCAGAGCTCCGACGTCAGAACCCGCCTGTGGCTCGGTGAGATTCATGGTCGCCGTCCATTCACCGCTCACAAGCTTCGGGATGTATTCATTTTTCAACGACTCATTGGCAGCACTCGCAAGAGCCTTCACACCGAACGCCGTCAACTCCGGGCAAAAGCAGAAGGCCTTGTTCGCAGAAACGAACATTTCCTGAAGAGCAGCACTGATCAGGTTAGGCAGGCCTTGTCCGCCATACTCTGCCGAAATCGAAACATTATTCCAGCCAGACTCTATGAATTTGGCGTACGCCTCAGAAAAACCAGGGGCAGTCTCAACGCTTCCCTCACTCCATCGCGCACCTTCGCGGTCGCCCACGCTATCGATCGGAGCCAAGACCTCTCGGGCAAAGCGTGCGCCTTCACTGAGAATGGCGTCGACCAACTCTGAGTCGGCCATAGATTCAGCGTCGTCCAACTCCGCCACTCTTTCTAAGCCAGCAAGCTCATGCAAGACGAAGCGAATCTCATCCAAGGGTGCTGTGTACGGGTTCATTGTTGTTTTTCCTGCGCCTAATGACGTGTGTCAGTGTAAGTTCACGAGCGATCATTGGTGGCAGCGATAAGGGGGGTTACTACCACCCACAAAGAGGGGGAAAGCTTTTTTGGAGTAGTCATACAGAATTTCAATTCTTACACTCGGGTCAGCGACATCAATCCACCTACTACATCTATGTTTCGAAATTAATTCGAGGCAGTTACGTGCAGGTCAATTAATTGTTTTCACAACAATTAATTAAAAAATAATCCTATGCAACTCAACCGCCTGAGGTAACCATGGTTCGTTATCATATAAATGACGGGGTCGCAGTCATCGCGCTAGATAATCCACCTGTCAATGCGTTGGGGATTTCACTTCGCCTTCAGCTGTTTGAAGAGTTCGGCCACGCCCTGAACAATCCAGAAGTCGTAGCTATTGTGATTACTGGAGCAGGTCGCGGCTTCAGCGGCGGCGGGGACATTAACGAATTCGACACACCCGCCCTAGCTCAAGCTCCAACATTGATGACCGTCTTCAATCAGATCGAGAGAAGTCATAAGCCTGTTGTAGCGGCGGTGCATGGCAACGCTTTAGGTGGAGGTCTCGAATTGGCCCTCGCGTGTCATGCTCGCGTGTGCCATACAAAAACATTGGTAGGTCTTCCCGAAGTTCATCTTGGCCTGGTACCAGGTGCCGGGGGGACTCAGCGTCTGCCCCGCTTAGTCGGAGCAGAGCTAGCGCTCAATCTTGTTGTGCAAGGGAAGATTGTTCCGGCATCGAGTTTGGCCGAAAGCGGATTATTCGACCATCTGACTGAGGGGTCACCCGTCGAAGACGCTATCGCATTGGCGCATCAACTTTCAAAAGATGTTCGTGATGGGCAACCTCTCAAACGAACTGGTGAACGCTCAGTTTCATTGCCCAATGCGCAGGCTTTCTTTGCCTTTGCTCGTGCGACTGTCCAGGTTCAAACACGGGGAGCGACTGCCCCACAGGCCTGCGTGGACTGCCTTGAGTATTCCGTTACGCTCCCATTCCAGCAAGCGCTAGAGAAAGAGTTTTCAACCTTTTGGCGTCTTCAAGGTACGCATGAGTTCAACGCCTTGCGTCATGCATTTCTAGCCGAAAAGAAGTGCTTGGAGATTGAGAACATTGATTCCGCCGCGCTTCCAAAAGAGATCAACGATGTAGTCGTGGTTGGTGCGGGAACAATGGGCTCCGGCATTGCCATGAGCTTGGCTAACGCAGGACTTCAGGTGACTCTGGTAGAGCGCGAGCAATCTGCGTTGGATCGTGGATTGACATCGATTTCTAGTACCTATGAATCGTCGCTGAAAAAAGGACGACTCTCAGTCGATCAGATTGCGAAGAGGAAGTCTCTGATCAAAGGTTCGACCAACTTCGATGCAGTGGCATCTGCGGATGCGGTTATTGAAGCTGTTTTTGAAGACATAAATGTAAAACGCGAGGTTTTCAACGCGGTTGGGAAATTCGCCCGTCCGGGCACCCTACTCGCTACCAATACCTCAATGTTGGACGTTGATGAAATTGCTCAAAGCTGCTCCGAAATTGAAAACTTCTTAGGCCTGCACTTCTTCAGTCCAGCACACGTCATGAAGCTTCTTGAAATCGTCAAAGGTGAAAAGACCTCTTCCCAAAGCCTCGCCACTGCGATGAGTCTTGCTCGTCGACTGGGAAAAACAGCCGTCGTTTCAGGTGTGTGTGAAGGCTTCATTGGTAACCGGATGCTCCAACCGTATTTGATGCAAGCCGGACTTCTGCTTGATGAGGGCGCCCTGCCTCATCAAGTGGATGCTGCCATAGAGAAATGGGGATTCGCGATGGGGCCATTCCGGGTCAGCGACATGGCTGGGAATGATCTAGGCGCAAAAATTCGCCATGATCGCCTAGGGAAGAATCCCAATCTTGTCTATTCCCGCACATTCGATGCAATCGTCGAGATGGGACGCGTCGGCCAGAAATGTGGTCGCGGGTGGTATGACTACGTACCCGGCCAAAGGGCACCACAAGTCAGCCAAGAGGTTACTGATGCAGTTCTAGCCGAGTCGCAACGTCTAGGTCTGCAACGACGAAAAATTAGCGATGAAGAGATTGTTGATCGCTTGCTACTGGCCCTGGTTAACGAGGGCGCCAAGATTCTGGAGGAAGGAATTGCGCAGCGGGCGTCCGACATCGATGTGGTCTACCTAGCTGGATACGGTTTCCCCAGGTGGCGCGGAGGCCCGATGTTCAGTGCGGATCAACGAGGGCTAAAGGATGTAGTGGCCACAATGCAGCGATTTGCACGGGCTCCGATATATCAAAACGCTCAGGTGTTTTGGCGGCCAGCCAACCTCCTGGTTTCCCTGGCAGATAAAAACCTCACTTTCAGTGCCTTCCAAAAATCGGAGCTGTCATGACTGAAGCCGTCATTGTCTCCACCGCTCGGACAGCTCTCGCCAAGTCCTTCAAGGGTGGATTTAACCTTACTCATCCCGCGACCCTCGGTGGCCATGTTGTATCGCATGCCATACAACGTGCGGGGATAGACTCCGCCGAAGTCGACGATGTCGTATTTGGAAGTGCCTTTTTAGAAGGCGCTGGTGGAGTTAACCTAGCCCGCGTGGTTGCGCTACGTGCAGGCTGCCCTGTATCTACTAGCGGCCTTACCATTAACCGCTTTTGCGCTACAGGTCTGCAGTCCATTGCTCTATCAGCGCAAAGGGTCATAGCTGGGGAAGGCGATATATTTGTAGCCGGTGGTGTTGAGTCCATTACGCTTGTGCAATCACAGGCCAATAGCTTCAACGAAAAAGAAGCTTGGGTTCAAGAAAACTATCCAGCAGTGTATTGGGGAATGCTCCAAACCGCTGAAGTCGTTGCCAAGCGATACGGCATATCTCGGGAACAACAGGATTTATACGGGCTGAAGAGCCAAATTCTGGCAGCTCAGGCACAGTCTAAAGGTCTATTCGATGAGGAAATCGTTCCCCTCGCCACAACCATGGCGGTCGTAGGGGCCGATGGAAGTATTGGCACTGCATGCGTAACGGTCGACCGAGACGAAGGGGTCAGGGGCGATTCTTCAATCGAGGGCCTGTCGAAAATCCGTTCTGCGATTCCAGGAGGTGTTGTAAGTGCGGGCAACGCCAGTCAGTTGTCGGACGGTGCCTCAGCATGTGTTGTTATGAACGCCAGCTTGGCATCCCAAAAAGGCCTCTCTCCATTAGGTGTATTTAGGGGTTTCCAGGTTGCTGGATGTGAACCCGACGAAATGGGAATTGGCCCAGTCTTCGCAGTGCCTAAGCTACTAAAAAAGGCGGGGCTGAAGGTAGAAGACGTTGGACTATGGGAGCTCAACGAAGCCTTCGCCGTTCAAGTGCTCTATTGCAAAGAGAAATTGGGCATCCCGGACGATCGACTTAACGTTAATGGTGGAGCTATTGCGTTTGGGCATCCGTTCGGCATGACGGGGGCGCGACAGGTTGGGCATGCACTGATCGAAGGACGCCGGCGCGGCGTACGTTATGTGGTTGTAACGATGTGCATCGGCGGCGGTATGGGTGCTGCTGGTCTGTTTGAAGTCCTTCACTAGCTACTAACCCGGGCCGGTACTTCCGGCCCGGTGTTTGCTCTACCTCCTTAACTGCTCCTCCTTCCCCTCTGCCTCCGATGTCATAGCTAGCAAACGATCGCTTACGGCCAGCCTGGTTATGCCAATGTCACACTAATATGGACATATAGCGTCAAGTCCGAAGATGGCCGACCGAGGAGGTTAGCTCTTTACCAACCTGCTGCAACGCGCGTGTCGAATCGTGCAACAGATGGCTTTCGCCCGCCGTTACTTCGGCAATTGAACGCAACCGATCCATGCTTCCGCTGATAGCCTCGGCAGCGAAACTCTGCTGTTGCGCCGCTACAGATATCTGCTGATTCATCTGCTCAATCCTGGAAACAGCTCGGGTGATACTCGCCAACGCCTCTGAAGCTTGGCCGACCAACTGCACAGTTTCATCAGTCAAGCCATGACTACCCTGCAGACGCTCAGCAGTCCGCTCCGCCCCCTGTTGCAGGCGCGCAATCAGTGCTTCTATTTCCACCGTGGAGGATTGGGTACGGAGGGCCAGACCACGCACTTCGTCAGCCACGACGGCAAACCCACGACCATGCTCTCCCGCTCGCGCCGCTTCGATTGCTGCATTTAGCGCCAGCAGGTTGGTTTGCTTGGCCACGGCGTTGATCACATCCAGCACACTACCGATCGCCCGGCTTTCCAGTAATAACGACTGCATTGCTCCGGCACAATCGGTCATCTCCTCGGCCAGACGATCAACCCGAACGCCAGCCAGTCGGACTAATTCATCACCCTCGCGGGCTTGACCGTCAGCCTCAGACACCGCAGCACTGGCTTCGCAAACGTTGCGAGTGACCTCTTGAGAAGTCGCAGCCATCTGTTGCATTGCCGTAGCAGCCTGCTCCGTCTCCTGCCGCTGCTGTTCCACCCCGCGACTGTAGCGTTCTATCACTGCCACGAGACTGTCAGCAGTGCCATTTAGCTCGCTGATGCCAGAACCAATTCGGCTGACTAAGCCCCGCAGGCTCTCGAGCATGCCACTAACCGTTGCGAGGAGCTGCCCCAATTCGTCGCGCCGCTCCATAAGAACCGGTGGGGCACTGAGATCGCCAGCCGCCACCCGCTTTGCCAGTACCACAGTCTGTCTCAGCGGTTGAAGAATTAGCTGACGGATCAAGAGTCCGGCACCGATACCCAGTCCCAATGCCAGCAAAGTGATCAGACCGAGCTGTTTGTAGGCATGATGACTGTCAGCCAAAATGTTCTCAGCTTGAGCCAGCTCGGAATCTGCAAGAAGAGCCGTGAGCCGTTCACTTTCCACATTCATTTCTTGGCTTCCGCGTGCCGCCTGCTCACGACTTGCGGCAAACTGCTCGAACGCCTGCCGGTAGTCCGCCAGTGAAGTCTGGGCTGATTGCAGTGACGCTTCGCTTTGGTTTCCTAGGCGAAGGGACAGATTTCCTATGGCTGAAAGGACATCGCTCATGTTCGTTTCCCAGTCGCTGCGACGTTGCTCCTCATTTTCTATGCTGTAATACAGTTCGCTGTCGCGCACCCGCGCCAGTTTGTCACGCAAGGCCGCAGCTTGTTCTAGCAACTCCAGTTGCCCAGCCTCAAGTGTCTGTCCCTGATCAAGCGCCACGGCCAAGCTGTCTATCTGGTCGAGGATCACAGCCGAAAAACTGTCCCCTGCTGCAGCCGCCCGGCTTTGCATTCGCAATCGGGCGTCGCGAGACAAACGCAGGGCGTCAGCGTAGTGCAGAAATTGCTGCAGGTAGGCGGAGCTAGCCTGGCGCAAATTGGACGTCAAAGGAGCACCATTGGAATCCAGTTGAAGGCCCAATAGATCGATCGCTTGGCGCACCATATCGGCAGTTGCAGGTGCCAGGTCTTGTGCAAATGTTTTTTCAGCGATACGGGCTTTCAAGACGTGCGCTTGAGTGGCCGACTCTGACCGCAAAATCTCACTGCGCTTCTGCAGTAAATTGAGGGAGTTAAACGCTGTAGCTGCCACCCCCAAGGTCAAAAGAAGAACTATTCCAAAACCCAACGATAGCTTGCAGCCTACAGACAAATTGCCAAACATAGACATGCGTTTCTCCCAAGCACAGCCGCAACGCCTGCATGGATTGATCGGTACGTATCTGCTCATTAACCGTGTGCTTCAACAACCAACACTGCTCTAGGCGAATGGAGCCGTAGTCCGCAGTCTTATCCAATTTAGCGGCCAGGAACGTTGCTAAGCTACGAACTCTTTTTAGATAAGCGCACATAGACGGAAGCTCGAGAATCTCGAGCCACCGGTGTACACAAAAATTAAGTATCAGTTAGTATTGTAAGGCTGGCGGGGCAATTATTAACCGTGACTACTACCGGTAGTTACAGGCAAGGAAAAGAAGATTTTCTTAGGAAACTCAGTAACCCAGTTTCTTTTTCATTATCGTTCCATATTTAGTGGGGAACAATCTCGAGAGGCGATGCAACGCACGCGCCCCATTGCCAACAAGAAGACGTTTTTCACCAGCAACCAAACCGTTGATAATTTGACGAGCGCAGTCCTCAGGCGTCGTAATCATCTGTGAAATCATCGCTTCGTGCGCCCTACGCTCGAAATCACTCTTGTACTCAGCCACCAGTGAGTTCTTGCTGATGCTAGTGTTAATACCACCAGGATGCACAAGAATCGCATCGACTCCTGTCCCCTCAAGCTCTTGCCACAAGGTTTCCGTTAATGCACGCACAGCGAATTTGGACATGGCGTAGGCACCTTGACAAGGTGTTGCAACCAAACCGAAAACACTAGATATGTTGATTATCATGCCATTCTTTTTTTCAAGAAAAATTGGCAGAAACGCTTTAGTACCGTAGATAACTCCCCATAGATTAATTGCAAAAACCTTTTCAATCTCTTCGAAGGTCAGGTGTTCCACAGATGCTATAACAGACGTCCCAGCATTGTTCACTATTACATCGACAGTTCCGAAGTCACGATAAACCTCGTCAGCGAATCGACACACCGCATTTCGATCTGAAACATCGACCGCGTAACACTTTACCTCAACATTCTGATCTAGCATGGAGGCTGTTTCATTAACGGCGATTTTATTTACATCTGACAGTGCCAAGCGAGCGCCAAGGCGAGCGAATTCGTTTGCAAGCGCTCTGCCGATTCCAGAACCAGCCCCAGTCAGGGCGACAACACGACCTTTAAACATCAATTGCTCCTCAATTATTTACAAAGTCTTACGGAGAGTACATTCCCTACACCGTTAACCGACCATGTTCTTGGTAGCTGGTTTGAGGAGGAAATGCGCGAGCGCAGGAAGAAGTACTAAAGCACCCACCATATTGCCAACAAACATGAATGCGAGAAGAATCCCCATATCAGCCTGAAATTTGATAGGTGACCAGGCCCAGACGGCGACACCTAGAGCAAGTGTCAATGCGGTTAGCATTACTGTCCGCCCAGTGAGCAACAGTGAAATCTCGTATGACCTCGTTAACGAATCACCATTACGAAGACGCTGTAACAAAATACTCATAACGTAAAGTGCGTAATCCACCCCTATACCTACGCCCAGAGCAATGACGGGTAACGTGGCCACCTTTACACCCATACCCAGCATTACCATGAGCGCTTCACAAAGCAGCGAGGTGACTGCGAGAGGGATCAGCGTACAGACAACCGCCCGCCACGACCTGAACGTTATGAAACAAAGGATCATAACTGCGCCATAGACCCACAGAAGCATCTCTCGATTGGCCTGACGAACGACTATATTCGTGGCCGCTTCAATGCCCGAATTGCCAGCAGCGAGCAGGAACTGTACAGACTCACTGGTATTGTCTTCTGCAAACTTAGAAGCCCGATTAACTACCGCGTCCAAGGTCTCAGCACGGTGATCACGTAAATAAGCAGTGAGTGGGAGAACGGAGCACGTATCATTATAAAGGCCTCGCGGTGAATTCGAGGTTATAGTGTTCGACATATCTCTATTCAGTGGTAGATCACTCCACTTCGGATGCCCCTCGTTGTAGCCGCTAAACAACAGCCGCTGTTGGCTCGCAAGTGACCTAGTCGCCACTACGACATCAAGCGATCGCAGCTCCCATTCCAAGGCGTCGATTTTCATCAGCGTGTCATAGGCTGTACACTCGCCTTCAGGAGTTCGAACCATCACTGTAAATGTGTCAGCACTTGCACCGTATGAGGTTTCGATAAAAGCGTTGTCTTTATTGTATCTAGAGTCTGCCCTAAGCTCGGGAGCACCTGGATCAAGATCACCGATCTTAAGATTGCTACTTATCCAGAATGCGCCTAGCACGACAAAGACATGCGCAAAAATTACAGCTTTCGCAAACCTGCGTTCAGTCAACCGACCAAGGAAATGCCAGACTTTATGAGCACCACCGCGCTCCGCGCGCAGACTTCTCTCCGCAGCAACTGGGCTTACACCGATGTAACTCAACAATACCGGGAGCAATATCAGGTTCGTGAAAATAAGAATTGCAACACCTAAGCTGGCAATCAGTGCCAACTCTCGGATCACCTCAATCTGGATTACTAATAGAACGCCGAACCCAACTGCGTCACACAAAAGAGCGCTTAAACCCGCTAAAAATAAACGGCGGAAAGTAAATCTAGCAGCAACGAGCTTTGGCATGCCACGACCAATATCCTGCATGATGCCATTCATTTTTTGGGCACCATGGCTCATACCAATCGCAAAAATCAGAAATGGTACGAGTATTGAGTACGGATTCAGATCGAACCCCAAAGAAGGCAAGGCGCTTAGCTGCCATAAAACGGCAACTAATGAGCAAGCGACTACTAACAACGTACTACGAATGCATCGAGTCTGATAAAACAATACCGCTACAGCAAGGAGTACCGAGAGTAAAAAAAATCCAGCGATCTGAGCAATCCCTGATAATAGATCGCCTACTACCTTCGCGAAACCAGTAATGAAGACATTGAAGCCTTTGGCTTCATAACGCGTTCGTATCTCCTCAAGCTTATTATCAAGAGCCCGGTAATCGATAGATACATTAGTCGACTCAACGGTCAGCAATGGCACTAACACGAGCGCAGATTTCTCATCCAGCGCAACGATCTGACCTATCTCACCAGAACGTTGGACATTGGTACGCAGGTTAACCATGTCACCCGAACGCCCCTGATAGTCATCCGGAATCAAAGCTCCGCCATCGAACCCCTCCTCGGTCACGCCTTGCCACCTAGCGTTTGGAGTCCATAAGCTTTTCAAATTGGCTCGATCCACACCTGGTAACGCAATCAGTTCATTCGTTAAAGTCCGAAGGTTCTCGAGAAATTCAGGATCGTAAATACTCTCTCCCTTTGAGGACATTACAACACGTAACACGTTCGGCGTAGGAAGATCCGACTTCATTTCCAAATAGTTAGCGATGAAAGGATGCCCAACAGGGATCGTTTTTTCAAAGCTTGCATTGGTAGTTAGGCGCCCCAACTGAGTAACTGCAACGAAAGTTACAAGAGCACAAACAATTATCACCAACAAACGATTATTGAATAACAAACGTTCGACGATTGATCCAGTTGCAGGATGGAACGATTCCAGGGCTGATGCGACGTCAGCCTCTTTCATAGATGCGGTCATGGCCTACTTACTCGACGAATATGAAGATTCAACGACACTTACGCCAGCTTGTCCTGCGGCAACCAAAGTCCCGTTGGCAAGTTCAACCAAGGCGGATGTATCAGACCCTAGCATTTGGCGAGATGTTTCGAGACGATCTCCTACTACCTTGTAAACACCACCGGTTTGATCAACTAATATCGGAGTTCCACTGCGCGTTACAAGCCCCGCCGTGATGCTAATGGGCCGTAGCAGTGAAGCTGATTTGAAGGATGCACCATGGTCATCGGAGATATACGTATTACCCCGCAGCCCTGCCACAACAAGCTTTGTATCGGCTAGGCAAACGAAGAAGTAACTCCCCTCGTAAGGCCCTTCCACACGATTGAAGGTTTCGCCTCTGTCGGTGGAGCGAAGCAGCAATCCTTGCTCGCCCCCAATAACTACCTCGTCATTCAATGTAGCAATCGAATACAGATGCAAGCCCCTTGGATTGTCGATATGGGAAGACCATGGCTCCCAATTCGTACCATCCTTGCTACGCATTAGGAGTCCGTAAGCTCCGGTGAGCCAAAGCTCACCGTTAGCGTCAACGGTTAGATCAAGCCAAGGCTTATCCGGCCCGTCTGCTTCCAACTGGCGGGCTTGTTTCACTGCCCGAAGTGAAAGCTTGTCATCCGAACCTAACTGTTGTTCGATTTGATTGGCGAAATCGGTGTACAACTTGATGACATCGTTGCCATCGAGAATCTTTTCCCAATTGGCACCGGCGTCAGTTGTTCCCAAGAGCACACCGTTATGGCCTGCTGCGAAACCTCGATGATCATCGAGAAATCGGACAACTGTGAGCGTAACGCTGACCGGAACGGAGGCTTGATTCCAGGAGGTGCCGCCGTCATCGGAATAAATTGCCATACCACGCTCGCCAACTGCGACCACTCGACTTCCAGCATTCGCGACCCCCAGCAACCGACCGTCTTTGAATTTCGGCGTCATGTATGCGTGCCGTTTGATTGGATCAACTACTACGTTCTTGCTCGCAACATCGGCTGAGGCGGTTGAGGAAATAGCCCAAATCGCCAGAAATAAGGGGGTGAGGGAGGCTCGAAATGCTTGCATCATCTTATCTCAACGAAGTTGGTCGCCAACCATGGCATCAGGTGTAAACACCTCGTTCTTCAAATTGGCGACTGGTTGCAGACCAATTGCGCTCGCCGTTTTATTTACATAGGGGCCGGCGTACCAAGCGCCTGTGACAAGGTCGTAGAAGCCATAGGTGATGTGGTCGGTAAGCTCCATTTCGGGATACGTAACAGAGAGCCCAAACAGCGTTTTCCACAAATTACCATTCACGTCCCACCGGTCAGCCAACACAGCAAGCCAAGAATCCTCATCGATGTAGTAACGTCCTTTAGGAGACGTATGTCGCTTGCCAGGTTTAAGCTGTGCATCCACTACCCAAACCCGATGGAGTTCCCATCGAACTGAGTCTGGTTTCAGATAGGAACGCTCCATCAATGCTTCAGCTGAATCGGACTGCAATGCTTTGTATGAGTTGTACGGAATCAACATCTCTTTCTTACCAACAAGCTTCCAATCAAAAAGCCCAGGCCCGCCGCCAAATACGTTGACTTCATCAAAACTCATCAGCCCAGCAGATTGTGGCGTAGGAGTGTCACCGTTAGGATTAGGAAGTTTCCGAACACGACGCTGTCCAGTGAGATAGACCCAGGTGCGAGTTTTAGTATCATCAACGTTAACTTGACCTACGATCGCTTCACCGGCACGAATTGGAGGGCCATCGCTAACAACACGAGTCAGCCAGTAAGTTCCATCAAAATTTTCTGCGGAACCACTTTTGTCGTAATACGGCATTTTGATTTCTTGGCGCCCTTGAACAGCCATAACTTTCTTTCCATCTGCAGTAACCATCCAGGTCTGCCCATTTAACGTGCGAGTAGCCGTACCTTGATAGCGAAGAAGGTGGTTCCACATCACCTCCAAGCCCGTTTTTGGAATGGGAAAAGGTATTCCTCCGAACGCTCCCGATGGGATTTGATAATCGGTACCATCAACCAACTTTGCCTTAGTAGCGTTTGCGAGAGTATTGGCATATACATAGTCAGGAGCGACCGCTGTCCGATGTGTCGGATACACGTCCATATGATAGTCGGGATAGCGCTTAAACATCGCTTTTTGACCATCGCTCAGAACATTCGAATATTGCTCTATATTTTTTGCGGTAACGCTGTAAAGAGGCTTCTCGTTTGCAAAAGGGTCAGATCGCCGTTGGTTAGGCTGATAAGATGGCTGGGGCTTAAGAACTCCGCCTTGCCACGCCGGAATGGTGCCTTCCTTGTTGCCTGCTCGCTCACCTCCTAGGGGAGTCAACACCGACTTAAGTTGTTGAGCCTCATCAGCACTCACAGCTGCGAAAGAATAACCTGGCACTGAGATAACGAGACACGCAACCGCTGCGCACGATTTAAACGCGTTCAGTTTCATGACGCCTCCAACTAAAATTAGAATGTTCTGCTTAGATAAATGGAAACATAATCCCGATCGCGGAAATATTGATCGTAGTTCCACTGTTGCGTACCGCCTACACCAACTGTACTGAATAGCACCCCTTCACCGCCAAAGTAGTGGGTAGCATTTATCCCTGCGTGCCAAGTTTCCAAGTAGGTCGCGTTCACACCGATATTAATAGAGCCCGCATCCTCAGGTAACGGAGCAACCCCGACCATATTTCTTGATCCGTTGGGTTGATAGGAAATCCCAAGCGGAACTTTGATATCGACTCCGGGTAAGACCTGATAGTAAATAGGTTCGAATAGCGCTTGCATTTTCCAGCTATCGCGAGTGCCATTAGGCTCGCATGATGCACCCGGCATGAAGCTAGGTTGACATCCGCTCAAAGTGTCAGCGTTTTTGGTAACACTCAACACACGAGTAAAAGCTACTTCACCCAGCAAGTTAGCATCGTTCCATAAAGCAGTCCGGCCGAGATTGGAACCGAAGGCAGAAACGTTCACATGGAACGTTCGTCCAACCGCATACTCTGCACCATTTCCGATGTCGTAAGCATTGGGTGAGAGCAGATCCTGGTTGTTGCGAACCGATGTCTCTACAGCAAAGTTGAAAAGTCCAAAGTTTCGGTTGGCACTAGCGCCAAAAACGTTCACGCCACTATGATAATTCTCATAGAACGTCCCGCTAACGGGGTTTACGACAAATGCACTTGACTTACTATTGAACCTCGCCATGTAGATCCCATAGTCTGTATCACCGGCGCTAATGCGTAACGCGAAGCCGCCTTGCGCGGAGTTTTTTGCATCCTGCGTCGAAGCACGAGTAAATGGGCCCTGAGGCGTATAAATCAAATTACCACCACGCTGGAAATCGAGTGGAGAAAAATAACTACCCGACCCCTGCGATCTGTTCTCTAACCAAATAGGTTGATAAAAGGCGTAAGCAGTAACTGCGTCACTTAACTGGAACTGTCCTGACACTTGAGGTACCGGACGAAGTACCTCTTGGAATCTAAGATTAGGTACTGATACGGCTTTCGCCACATCGATGGGAGACATCGCCCCAGCAATGGCGTTGTCGCCAAAAAACAAGCTCTCGCCCCACACCACGCTGTGCTGTCCGATACGAACAGTACCGACACGATCGCCGACTGAGAATTTACTCGATACAAATGCGTCAAGTAATTCTTCATCACCGCCGTGGACGCGTTTTGTGTATGAAGTGAACTCTTGAGCAGAAGAGACGTGGCTAGAGTTAACGGCGCTAGTACCGGGGCCAAAAATTCCCGCTGTATCATTATCGTTGTGATTACGATAAATAGAGTCGTACCATGCTGCACCGCTCAAACGAAAGCCAAGCCCTTGGTAGCTGCCTTCAATTTCGCTTAACAGGTCAAACCGATTTGAGATTGGGCCCTTCTTCCTGAAGTTAGTGTCCCCGTCTCCCAAGTTGATATCGCTGGAAAGCTTATCGTCAGCATCGTGCACGCGATACCCAGCGCTATACTTAAGGGTGTTGTCCCAGCGTAACCGAAGGTCATCAATACCCATTTCGATCTCAGTTGCTGATGCACTGGCACTCACAATTAGTGCCATGAGTGTAAGTAGCTGAGTTTTGGGGCGGAGTAGCACTGAGGAAGAGCTAGGCTCTCTTCGCTTCACAGAAATCTCCTTGTGCCGGGTATCCCGGCCAATCTTGTTTTTATTTTGGCACCTACGCTTTGCGGCGCGGGCAACTTCAAGGTAGGGATTTACCCCTCATGCCACCCCCCCTAAAAGGAGTGGCCCAACCTCTAAATCCCCCCCCATTCAACAAAGTTGGGGGGGGAACAGGGTCAACTACGCAGTACTCGATCGATGAGAATCCTTATTCCTTAATTACAAAGAATTCTTTAGTGCTGGACTAACGGGCGGCAATAAGCGCCCGTTGACCGATGAATTCGTTTAGCGTGTAAACAAATTGACGGTTACGACTGCCTCTTCGTATCCAATCGATCCCCCACCATTTTCTTGAAGGGCAACTTTTGCTCCAGTTACCTGGCGGGCACCGGCCTCACCGCGTAGCTGCGTCACCAGTTCATGGATTTGTCCTAGTCCAGTAGCACCGATTGGGTGGCCTTTGGACTCCAATCCTCCAGAAGTGTTTACAGGGACTCTGCCACCAATTGATAACTCGCCAGCCTCGGCCGCTAAGCCCCCCTCACCCATTGGTACAAGCTGTAGATATTCAACAGCAATGATCTCGCCCATGGCACTTGCGTCATGAACTTCTACAACCGACACATCACTTGGCGAGATACCCGATTGCTCATACGCCGCATTCGCAGCGCGTCGACATACTGCTTGCTCGAAGGCAGAAGGCTCTCGGTTCGTTGCAGTGGCGATTGAGGAGGCGGCAACTCGGATTGCGCGACGCTTATCAGCTGATAGTCGTTTCAATCCGCTTTCTGTACAGACCAATACGGCGGCAGCTCCATCAGACAACGGAGAGCACATAGGTAATGTCAGTGGGTAAGTGATCGGAGGAGCAGCCAGCACCTCTTCAATGGTGAAAGCCTGCCTGTACTGAGAGAGGGGGTTGTGAACAGAATGGTTATGGTTCTTGGCGGACACTGCAGCAATCTGGCGCTGTGTCGTGCCGAATGTCTTCATCCAGTAGCGGCAGGTGGCGGCATAGATAGCCATGAACCTACTGTAAGGCCGTTCAGATTCCGACCCAGGTGGCACCTCTACACCATCACCCAGCTTTAGCAATCGCGAAGCATTCTTCTCAGCTTCTAATACATCCCATCCACCTTCAAATAAACCAAGGGCTCGACGCTTATCCTCGATGTTCATCTTCTCTGCGCCGATAGCCAAAGCGATATCGCATGCACCTGCGCGGAGCGACTGGACTGCCAATTGAAACGCACTGGTGCCCGAGGCACATGCGTTTTCAACGTTCCATACTGGCAAACCGACGAGGCCGATTTTGTTCAAAACGACCTGTCCAGGGATTGCAGTCTGACCTTGCAGGGCCCCTTGGGTGACCCCCGAATAGAAAACCTGTTCAATGTCTTTTCGCTCAGCACCGGCATCGCGTAACGCAGCATCCAGCGCTTCATCCGCCAGCGAATGTAGTGAGCGTTCAATATGGCGACCAAATTGGGTCATACCGACGCCGACAACGTAGATAGTGGAACTCATAGAGAGAAATGCTCCAAGGCAGGGAGATAAGGCGAGTGTTTCGTACCACCCACACAGCGGGGAGAAACTGCGAAGTGGAAAACAGCACCAGCGAATGCCGCTCACACTACGAGCACCCACCCAGCCGTCTCCCCCCCATAGAAGGGTGGGATGCCCCCAAGATTTATGTGGCACCCCCCCCAACTAGACAAGTTGCCTTCACTGCCCCCCACGCTCGTGATACGTTGAATTCACAACAAGCCCGCATCCACCTAGGGCCTTCTGCACACGTGAAAGCGTTTACCCTCCCTGCGCAAGGCTCTGCCTTCCACTGGATACGGTGATTCACTCTAATGAGGACGCGCAGGTAGGCCCAGGAACTGGGAGATAAGAAAATTCGTACTTCAAACCTTGATCCGTCTGTCCTGCTGAAATCGACGCCCCCACGAGTGTTTCGAGGATTTCTTGAGCGAGATCGCTTGCAGTTGAGCCGTGTTGAGTTAGGCGGCTCTCAGATCACTGCCCTCTTGGCACCTACCGGTTATGGAAAAACTGCTCAACTCAACCAATGGCGTAAGGAGATGCTTGCCCGAGGAGGCCTTGCATTTTGGTACACCCTCGACTCTCGAGATGACCCCATCAGACTGGTTCGTGGACTGACGAGCGTCGCACGTGCCAATTCAGGAAAACGCGGCTTTCTGGAATCCTTGACTGAGGCAATTGATGATTGCGTAGAGCCTCACGGGGCCATAATCACTTGGCTCGCGGAAGTGGCTGAGCTCTCTGTAGACGTATTGCTTCTTCTCGATGAGGTAGATTCACTGCCGATCAATTCTCGGACAGAAATTCTTCCCTATTTGCTGTCGCATGCCCCAGCCAACCTACACATCGCACTAGCCGCCCGACCAAGCGGAGCACTTATGGCATGCGGTGCATTTACCGGGGCTAAGGTTACTCGGTTACACGCCAGCGACCTTCGTTTTCGACTGGAAGAGACATTGGCGATTTTGAATTCCGCATTAGGTAGTCAAAGTCAGCTGGATACAGGCGTCACTCTTCATGAGGTTACTGAGGGGTGGCCAATGGGGGTGCAGCTAGCAGTCTCTAACCTCTACCGAAACGGGGATCTTCAAGGACTAATTAGTTCCGTGACAGGTGATGTTAGGCGGTACTTTGTTGACTCTGTTATCGCATCGCAGCCCGTGGATATCGTGCATCTGCTGGTACGAATAGCCGACCTGGAACTCATACATCCTGATTTATGTGTCACATTGCTCGGTCGGGAAGATATTAAACCGGCACTCAAAGAACTACAGAACAACACTCCGCTTTTTACACATTCGGAAGGAAGTGAGTGGATGCGACTGCATGCGCTTGCTAGAGACATCCTAAGTGAACGTTTAGCGATGCTACCCCGCTCAGAGCGCGTACTGCTTTCAAAACGCGCCTCTTCTTGGTACGCCTCACAAGGTTTATACGAGGATGCAGCTCAGCAGTCTTTCCTCGCAGGTGATGTCGAAGACGCAATTGCATTAATATCAAATAATACATATGAGATGACTATTCACGGTAAAAGCAATGCGGTTCTCTCATGGTACAATCGACTTCCTAACAAACAACTTGAGGAACATGCAGCATTCTGGGGGCCAGTAGGGTGGGCACTTGCAATGAGCGACCGGAACGCTCAAGCCGAACAGTTCGTATCAAAAATATTAGACCAGGAAGGCATTACAGAAACCGAACGTTTTGAGGCACATCTCATACAGCTCACGGCAGCGGCTTTCGCTGACCAAATTGATCGTGTAGAAAGTACTCTTGATGAATGGCCAACCCCTCCCGACACTGCGCGCCCAGGAAACTTACCAATTTACTTTATAAGTCGAGCATTCGTGGAGCTATATAAGGGTAACCCGGATAAAGCCCGTCAAGAGCTTGCGCTCATTGCTGATCTATCAGAATTGGATGTTTATTCGCCAGTGTCATTTGGTTTACGCGATTATGCCTTGGGTACCAGCTATCTTTGGGAGGGTCGCAACGCTATCGCAGCTCAAACGCTCCAGCCAGCCCTTATAAAAGCAGAGATGAAGCTCGGTCGCCACAATCCGGTTACTTGCATGTTAGCGACATCCTTGGCCACAGCATTGTGGGGGTCAGGACAAAATGACGAGCCATGCGCTCTCCTCGCAGGCCGCCTGCCAGTATTAGTGAAATATGGACTCCCTGATTCGATTCTTCAAGCATTTACAACACTCGCTTCAATAGCTGATGAAAGTGGTCGACAAGATAAAGCCTTGGATTTACTAGAAGAACTGAACACTCTAGGCGAAACGCGATCCAATCCAAGGATGCAAATCGCTGCCTTGGTGGAACTGACTCGCCTCCATGCCCGCCGAGACAGAAAAGAAACGGCTTTCAACTCCACGCAACGACTGAAGGCAGAAATTACAAAATCTATGGTACAGATACCAGCTGCCCATAAAAAATGGGCAGACCTGATGATGTTGGTAGCTGACTCCTATGCTGCTACTTTGCAGGAGAAAAACCATATCACTCAGGAAGGTGTCACCGTAACAGAGAAGCAGGAATCTTTTGCAACTGAGTTGAAACGAGGAATAGAACTCATTGAATCCCGCCTTTTACGCTCTGAAATTTTGAGAAAATCAGGGAACGATGAATCTCGTGCTATCTGGAGCGAAACCCTTAGCCTTGCGCAAGCGATGGGTATTCATCGAATGGAACAAATTGGCTTAAAACATAAAACTCAAAATACAACCCAGCCCAGCAATCAGCATCCTGTGGCACCACAAACGACGGCAGCATCATCATCCAAAGTTAGCCCTCTACTCACTAGCAAAGAACTAGAAGTCCTTAACTTTCTTTCTAAAAGCATGAGCAACAAAGAAATAGCAAGAGCAATGGATATTGGAGAGGAGACAATTAAGTGGCATATGAAAAACTTGGTTAGCAAGTTAAATGCTGCTGGACGTAAGCACGCCATTGTCCGTGCCAAGCAACTTGGAATCATACAAGATGGTTGACATCCCCCACAATTAATCGGGATTAATTTCCTATTTTCTTTACCGACGTTAGGTATCAACCTCGATTAACCAGTGAACGGATCAAACAAACAGCAACTTCGCTGGATCGAACACTGCATTGGTTATTAAACAAGCAGTGCTTTGATGGTTGAACAGGGTCGAGGAAAGCTTCAGGCGTTTCAGAAATGCTTAACGAAACAGTCTAGGTACCGATGGTCGACTCAAGAATAAAAGGGCCCTCTCGGGCCTTTTGTACTCAAACCGAACTCACTTGGTCAGCCAGGACTCGGCGGTGTCAGAGCCATGCCCAACTGATTCAGACCTTTGCTACGCTGTCCTCTTCCACAGAGGAATCACGATGCCAAATTCAGACCTGCTCCCTACCCTGCTGTTCAAGATCAACGAAAACCAACTGGCTCTCGAAGCTGCGATCATGGAGCTGACGCTGTGGGTCGAGCAACGCGGATCAGCAGAGGTTGCCGGCAACGTTCGCGGCGCTTTGGACACAATCAGCAAGAACGAGGAGTTCATCAACATGACGCTAGCGGTGCTGATGACGCCAGAGTGACAAACCTTCTGCCGCTCAAGAACTGTTGCTTAATATCTGAGCTAGCCAAGTTCATTCCGAATCAGAATCTCACCAATCATCTCTCTTGGTATGGGAAGCCCCATAATCTTGAGCACAGTTGGGGCGATGTCACACAGGCGACCGTCCTTCAGACTCGTATCTGACGCGATAGAGCTCACATAGATAAGCGGAACAGGATTGAGAGTGTGTGCAGTGTGCGCCTGCTGGGTTTCCGGGTCGAGCATCTGCTCCACATTGCCGTGGTCGGCTGTAATCAGGCAGTGGCCTCCCGAACTCAATGTTGCTTCGACAACTCTAGCGAGACATTCATCTACGGCTTCCACTGCCTTGACGGCTGCGTCGAAGGATCCGGTATGCCCTACCATGTCCCCGTTCGCGTAGTTACACACGATAAGATCATTCTTCCGGCTCAGGATTTCTGCTACCAAACTATCAGTCAGTTCGTAAGCACTCATTTCTGGCCGCAAATCGTAAGAGTCTACCAACGGCGATTGTACTAGCGTCCTTCGCTCTTTCTCGAAAGGCTCCTCGCGACCACCGTTGAAGAAAAACGTGACGTGCGCGTATTTTTCAGTTTCGGCGATACGTAGCTGAGATTTGCCCATACCTGCCAGGTGTTCACCAAGGCTATTGACGATATTGTCCGGGAGAAATGCGCATGGCCCGTCAAGCTCGTCGGAGTAACGCGTCAAGGTCAGCAGTCGATCTTTTGCAACCACATGCTGCCGAGGAAATACATTGAAGGCTGGGGAGATCAGAGCTTCGCAGAGCTGTCGTGCCCGATCAGGCCGGAAGTTCATAAATACGATCGAATCTTTATCGGTGATTGGTTTCGCCGCACCGATCCGTGTCGCCTGAACGAATTCGTCTGATTCGCCACGCTCGTAGGCAGCATTCAACGCGTCGTGCGCTGACTTTGCAGTGAACTCGCCCACACCCTGTGAGATCAGTTGATGGGCCAACTGAACACGATTCCATCGTTTGTCACGATCAAGGGCAAAGTAGCGACCGATAACTGTGGCTATGCGGCCACACCCTTGCCGCTCCAACTGGGCTTCGAGCTTGGAAATGGACTCAACAGCACACTTCGGCGCGGTGTCACGTCCGTCAAGAAATGCGTGCACATAGAGCTGTTTGATTCCGGAGTCTGCCAGTACTTGGCAAGCCGCAATAATCTGGTCAATGTGGCTGTGAACACCGCCTGGCGACAGCAGCCCCATGAGATGCACTGCGCCGCCTCTTCTTTGGGTTTGATCAACCAACGCTGATAACGCCGGGTTAGTCGCGAAGGTACCGTCCTCAATCGCCTTATTGATGCGGGTTAGGTTCTGATAAACGATACGGCCTGCTCCAAGATTCATATGGCCGACTTCAGAGTTCCCCATTTGCCCATCAGGCAAGCCGACGGTAAGTCCGGAGGTAGCGATAAGGCTATGCGGGTAGTTTTGGAAAAGTCCGTCCAAAGTCGGCGTGCGCGCAGCGGCATAGGCATTTGCTTCGGCTTCTGCGCGTACGCCAATTCCGTCAAGGATGATCAATGTACAGGTGGTCATCTCAATCACTCTGATAAGTTGGTCGATCTTAAGAGCAATCGACCGACAGTTTTAGCCGATGCCGGTGATCGCTTGAGTTGATTAGGTATTCATCAGCGCCCTGGATCTTCAGCGCTGGAGAGGTAAGCACATAGCAACGCTCCACCAAGGTACATCGCAGCAAAAATCCAGATAAGGAGCTCCATTTGTTCCGCCCCTCCTACAACCGCTACGAGTGCTGGGCCAAGGAACGCAGCAAGACCTGCCGCAAGCGTGTATAGCGCAAGCGCATTCGCCCGTTCAGCCGCCGGAACCATGGCAGGCACAAGGGCTGTGAGCGGCACAAATCCAGCGAGGCCAATGGCAAAGACTGCCCAACAGATCGCCGTAAGGAGAAAATTCGGCCCAATCCAAAGGGGGACATAGTAGAGCAGTAGAATGCCGATACCTGACATGACACATCCGAACCAGGTGACTGTACGCTTCCATCCGAATTGATCGCCCAATACACCAAACGCCAAGTTAGCGAAGATGTTGGCGGTATAAACGATCGTCACGATCTGAAGATACTCACTCTGGGTAAATCCCACCTTGTGCACGAAGAAAAACGGAGCAACGACAAACAGCGCAAAATTCGGCGTCGTGTTCACGAGCCTAACAATCGCACCTGCTGTCACACGAGGCCGATGCCAGACGATCGTCAAAGCATTTTTGAAACCCGCGCAGCCGCTGCCCTTCAGTGCTGCGGGGCCGGCATGCCTAAGATCTCGTATTCCAAATAATGCGACGCTTGCACCGATGATGATCAGCGTCGTACCGAGCCAAAAGGTGGGTATCTCACCGATCATGGGAATTGTGAAGCTGGCAAGCAGAGAACCAAGTGTTGGGAGTCCGGCACCGAAGGCGAACCAAAACCATCCTACCGAACTACCCTTTTGATGCGCCGGGGTCGCAAGACTGATCCACACCAAAAAAGCGTAGGCAAAAAATGGGTAACCAATGCCCCGTATTGCGTAACTCGCGACAGCAACCCAATGCACATCCGCATGCACACCGATGCCGAGGAAAATGGCCTCGAATACGACCCAATTAACTGCCCCGATCAGCATGACCTTTCTCGGCCCAAGTACAGCCGAGAGAGTACCTGCGAACCAAGAACCAATGGTTGCGAAAACTCCGTACAGGCTAATCGTCAGGGCGGCCGACCCTTCGCTGAATCCTTGATTGTCAACCAGGAAAGGCGATAGGTAGTTGGATTCAACACCGTCGCCAATCATGAATAGCAATAGGCCCAAGAAGCCTGGAAACAGATGGGCTGGAAGCCCAATTCGATCCAAAAATGAGGGAGAAGTTATCTTCACTTGCGAGATGTCATTCATTATTATTTTCCTCTCAAGACCGTCGCATTGACGCGGGAGAGCGGCAAACTGATAGCTTGCCGCCAGCCGGGCTGAAATGCCGATTACCAACTCAGAAACGGTTAGTTCTAGAAGATGTAATCCGTGGTGAGAAAGCTCGAATCGCGGTTTTGAATCACATCGCTGATGAGCTTCTTGTTGGACTCATTGAACTTCGTCGCCACCAAGGTACGTATGGAGAACACGCGGAGTGCATCGTTTACGGATAGCGTGCCTTCAGCCGAATTTTTCCGGCCATTGAACGGATATGAATCCGGCCCCCGCTGACACTGAGCGTTGATGTTGATCCGCCCGACCTGGTTGGCGAAGACATCGACCAGATGACCGACTTGTGCGGAGTCAGTACCAAAAATGCTCAACTGCTGACCGAAATCAGACTTGAGGACATAGTCGATCACAACCTGGATGTCTCGGAAAGGAACGACTGGTACGATCGGCCCGAACTGCTCTTCTTGGAAGACACGCATATCAGGTGTGACCGGATAGAGTACGGCAGGATAAAAGAATGATTGGCGCTGCTCTGCACCGCCGTCGTTAACGATCTCGGCTCCCTTGCGACGGGCGTCATCTACCATGCCCTGCAGATAGTCGGTTTTGCCGGGCTCAGGCAGTGGAGTAAGAGAAACACCTGGTTCCCAAGGCATGCCAGGCTTCAAAGCGGCAAGCTTTTCGTTGAATTTCCCGAGGAAGCTTTCAACCACATCCTCATGAACGAACAGGATTTTCAGCGCCGTACAACGCTGACCATTGAACGACAGCGCGCCAGTAACTGCCTCACTCACTGCGTTATCCAGATCCACATCTGGTAAGACGATGCCTGGATTTTTTGCATCAAGGCCGAGTACAGCACGCAGCCTGTGCGGACGAGGATGCAGTTTCTTCAGCGCACTAGCACCTTTATTGGTTCCAATGAACGCAAAGACATCAACTTTGCCGCTAGCCATCAATGCGCTAACGGTCTCACGACCGCTGCCGTAGATCACATTGATCACGCCGGCGGGGAAGCTGTCTCGAAATGCCTCCAGCAGCGGACGGATTAGCAATACGCCAAATTTGGCGGGTTTGAAAACAACGGTGTTCCCCATAATCAAAGCAGGGATCAGGGTGGTGAACGTCTCATTGAGCGGATAGTTGTAAGGCCCCATGCAGAGTGTCACACCCAATGGAACGCGCCGAATTTGACCGAGGGTATCTTGTTCCAGCTCAAATCTGCTGGAACGCCGATCCAACTGTTTCAGTGCGTTGATGGTGTCAACGATGTAGTCACAGGTGCGGTCGAACTCTTTTTCCGAGTCCTTCAAGTTTTTGCCAATTTCCCACATAAGCAGCTTAACTACATCAGTACGCTGCTCGCGCATACGAGACAGGAAAAGCTCTACGTGCTGGATGCGCTCGGCGACGCGCATCGTAGGCCACACACCTCGGCCGTTATCGTAAGCCGTCACCGCAGCATCCAAAGCCACCAGAGCTGATTCAGCATCCATCTGTGGAAAGCTGCCTAAACGCACCTGGGAATCGCCATCAGCCTCAGACAGAAACACTGGACTGTGAACCGAAATAAGCGGGCCGTTCCAAGCTTGTAGTTGACCGCCGACGAGATACTCTCGCTGTTCAATGGGAGCACCGAGGCGATAAGACTCAGGTACCTGATCGGCACGAGGGAAGAGGTTGGCAAGACGCTGACTGCTCATAAGCATACCTTTCATAAAGCTCGAACGATCCCGCACGAACATGTGAAGGATCAGTACAAATGGATATTGATAAACGTGGTCTACGCCTGTTGCGCAGCCACACAAATCGCCACGAATGAAGTTGCGTCCAAAGAGGCACCTCCGATCAGCCCACCATCAATATCCGGCTGACTGAACAGTTCGCCTGCGTTATCAGGCTTGACGCTGCCGCCATAGAGAATGTCTACGCGCTGGGCACGCGATGCGTCTTGATCTGCCAGATAGCTACGGATCTGCTGATGAACTTCCTGCGCCTGGCTTGAGGATGCCGTTTCGCCAGTCCCAATCGCCCATACGGGCTCATAAGCAATCACACCTTTGGCCATGGCACGAATTCCTACGCGATCAATAACTGCCTGAAGCTGAGCCTTCACAATGTCAAAGGTCACTCCTGCCTGGCGCTGTTCCAAGGTTTCCCCTACACACAACACAGGGATTAGGTTTGCTGCCAGAGACATTTCAAATTTCAAAGCAATCAACTCATCGCTCTCACCAAAGAGCGACCGGCGCTCCGAGTGCCCAACGAGCACATAGCGACAACCAACGTCATGCAGCATGGCTCCCGAAACTTCACCAGTGAAAGCGCCCGCTGAGTGATGGCTTAAATTCTGAGCACCTGCCTTGATGGCAGTGCCTTGGCAGCTGGAAGCGACTTGGCCGATATAAGGAAACGGTGGACAAATGCTGACCCGGACACTACTCAACGCCGATAAAGCAGGCACCAAGTCGGCTAGCAGCGTAGCGTTCATTCGGAACTGGCCGTTCATCTTCCAGTTGCCGATTACAAGTTTGGTTTGCATAGCGTCGGAACCTCAGGCCTGTTTAGAGAGAATTGATTGAGGGGTGTACGGTGCCGAATCCCTCAACGCTTCCTCGATGCGAAGCAGTCGGTTGTATTTGCCAACTCGATCGGAACGGCACAGCGAACCTGTTTTGATTTGGCCGGCGCAGGTTGCAACCGCTAGGTCGGCGATAGTGGTGTCTTCGGTTTCACCTGAGCGATGGGAAATCACTGCGGTGTAGCCCGCATCCTGAGCCATGCGAATAGCGTCGAAGGTCTCGCTAAGGCTACCGATTTGATTGAGTTTGATGAGAACAGAGTTCGCAATTCCTAGCTGAATACCTTTGCTCAGGATCCGCGTGTTGGTAACAAACAGATCATCACCGACAAGCTGGACTTTTTTGCCCAGCTTGCGAGTCAAAGTCGCCCAGCCTTCCCAGTCACTCTCATCCATCCCGTCTTCAATCGAAAGAATCGGATACTTATCAGCAAGGCTCGCGAGATAATCAGCGAACTCAGTCGAACTGAAGGAGCGCTTTTCGCCTGCCAGAACATACTGGCCGTCGCGATAGAACTCGGAGGCGGCACAATCCAGGGCGAGCGTGACATCCTTCCCGAGCTGATATCCGGCTCGTACTACAGCTTCCCGAATCACTACCAACGCCTCTTCATTGGAACTCAACGACGGTGCAAAACCTCCTTCGTCGCCAACTGCTGTGCTCAGTCCTCGTTCATTCAGCACTTGCTTCAGCGTCTGAAAAATTTCCGCACCAACACGCAGTGCTTCTCGGAAACTTTCAGCGCCAACTGGCTGAATCATGAATTCCTGAATGTCGATGTTGTTGTCCGCATGCTCTCCTCCATTGAGGATGTTCATCATGGGTACGGGCATCGTGAATTGGCCTTTATTGCCATAGAGAGCCGCAAGGTGCTCATAAAGGGGAAGACTCTGTGCAGCAGCGGCTGCCTTGGCGGTAGCCAGGGATACAGCAAGGATGGCGTTGGCGCCCAAGGCAGATTTCGAGTCGGTACCATCCAACTCGATCATTGCCTGATCGACTACCCGTTGATCGAGTGCATTCAGACCAACAATGCACCTCTGGATCGGGCCGTTAACATTTTCAACAGCACGCAAAACACCTTTGCCCTTGTAGCGGGCTGCACCATCGCGTAGCTCCAGGGCCTCTCGCGTGCCGGTGGACGCACCAGATGGCACACTGGCCTCACCAGTTGCCCCGCCAGCGAGCGTCACTACGGCTTCGATGGTTGGGTTACCTCGGGAGTCCAAGATCTCACGTGCGAAAACCTGATGAATCTGGGTTGGTTTGTTACTCATCGTTATTGATCCGCTGATGGTTTGGTTGAGTTCGGATGAAACTTGCTCGGTGGGCCGTACAATTTCCTGCTGTTCCGAATACTCAACCCTGAAATCGAAATCGCGAGGCCACTTCGGAGGATCAATGCAACTGTGCTTACGAAGCTCCTTCGCGGAGGAGTGAAGATCCGACATGACCACCTCCTTAAATCAAAGAATTTCGTCACCTACACGCACTACCCTGAGGGTGTTCGTCCCACCTTGCGCATTGACGTAATTACCTTTCGTAATCAGAACGTGGTCACCATCGGTTACGACGCCCCGCGCGACCAGCTCGCCAACAGCACTCCGATTCACCTCATCGTTAGGAATGGCCGACGTGTCGAACGGAACAGTGAATACACCTCGGAACAGCGCGACCCTGTTCTGAGTTCGAGCATTTCGGGAAAATGCAAAGATGGGGAGATGCGACCGGATGCGGGACATCAGACGCGGGGTATGACCGCTCTCTGTCAGGCAGATAATCGCTTTGACCCCCTTCAGATGGTTGGCGGCATACATGGCGGACATGGCTACGGACTCATCGATGCGAACAAACTCCTCGTTCATCCGATGCTTAGAACGATGTGCTAAAGGGTGTTTCTCTGCGCCGACGATGATGCGATGCATCGCCTCAATCGTCTCTACTGGATAGGCCCCGGTCGCAGTCTCAGCGGAGAGCATGACTGCGTCGGTACCATCCAGAACAGCGTTAGCCACGTCGAACACTTCAGCGCGCGTGGGCAGCGACTGCGTGATCATCGTTTCCATCATTTGGGTGGCAGTGATAACCACCCGATTGAGTGTTCTGGCTCGCTCAATGATGAGCTTTTGAACCGCGACCAACTCCGCATCACCGATCTCAACACCGAGATCCCCACGAGCGACCATGACGCCGTCAGATGCCTGAATGATGGCGTCCAGAATTGCAGTGTCTTCTACGGTCTCGGCTCGCTCGATCTTGGCAATCAAGTTGGCATCTCCACCAGCCTGATGCAGGAGTGTCCGAGCCAACACCATATCTGCAGCATCACGAGGGAAAGAAACCGCTAGGTAGTCCGCCTGCATCATCGCGGCAGTCTTGATGTCATCACGATCTTTATCGGTTAAGGCTGCAGCGGAAAGACCTCCGCCCTTACGGTTGATACCCTTGTTGTTGGAAAGCGGGCCGCCAACCAGCACCTTGCACACCAGCGACGTCGCACCTGCCTCCACTACCTCCAGCTCAATACGACCATCATCCAACAGCAAAATGTCGTAAGGCCGACTATCCGTGATCAAGGCTTTATAATCGACTCCGACCTTTGTTTCGTCACCGGCATCGCGCTCAAGTGTCGCGTCGAGAATGAAGGTCTGCCCTTTTTGGAGCGAAACTTTCCCCTGCGCGAATCGAGCGATTCGAATCTTGGGGCCTTGCAGATCTGCCAGGATAGCGACGAAACGACCATGCTTCGCCGACAGCGATCGAACGAGCGCTGCTCGCTCAACATGTTCTTCAGCAGAGCCGTGTGAGAAGTTCAAACGAACCACATCCACACCTGCTTTTATGAGTCCTTCAATCGCCTCTTGCGACTGGGTTGCAGGGCCTAGTGTTGCGACTATTTTTGTTCTTCGAGCCATCACCGTTGCTCCTATTTCGCGCAGCACAAAGCCGTGGAGATAACTTCTCCACTAACGAGTGCGGTTCACTTTCTGAAAACATTTGATTCGTTGGCCATCTAGCAGATGGCCAACGAACTCACGAGTTGAGGCGGTATTTACGGTCTACTTCAGATCACAGGTGTTTCAGTGCACCTGCGATCG
Organism: Pseudomonas fluorescens; assembly: GCF_902497995.1. Lineage (GTDB taxonomy): Bacteria > Pseudomonadota > Gammaproteobacteria > Pseudomonadales > Pseudomonadaceae > Aquipseudomonas > Aquipseudomonas fluorescens_BK. The sequence continues at coordinate 46,630 of NZ_CABVII010000004.1, forward strand.
CCTTCGTCCAAACGGTGACGGCATATGCGCCTGGGTCAACGTGCCCCAAGGCTCTCTGCCCGATATAAGATGATCGACCTTTCATAGGCAGCATGGAGCGAGTCAGCTCTGCCCCTTTTTCGGCGGCCTCGGTCACTCCCGCAGCCACCGCTGCTGCAGTACCCTTCGCAGTTGCTAGAAATTCACAAGCGGGCAGGAGCGCATCCAACATAGTGCGGTCGCCAGCAGTAGCACCACCCAACGCTTTCATACCGTTACAACCTGCCTGCAACGCCGCAGCCCAAGCAGAAACGGATGATACGTCATTGCGAGCCGCCAAAGCCGTCCCGGCCCGTAGCACGAACATGGCGTACAACGGCCCGGATGTACCGCCGAGAACGCGACGAAGAATGGCGGAGATCTCCTGGAGAGCAACTGCTGGTTTATCCAAAGTCAGATGTTCAAGAGATTCATCGATTGCGCGGGCACCACGGGCAAGGCTGATTCCAATATCGCCATCTCCCACAACTGAGTCGAGCTCAGTCAGGATCTGCTCACTTTGTTTGAGTGAGTGAGTAACGGCTTTAATAACTTCCTTGAATTCTTGAGCTGTGTCCGATGACCAAGCAGTGCCTTCGACCGCATGAACTTTCTCAGCACTTGCACCCACAACTCTTGTGACCTCCTGCGATGGACTTGTCATCCCTTTCCAGGCTGAGGTTTTCCCAGAGCTTTCTAGGCGTTCCAGAATGGCATCGTCAACGCGCAAGAAAGTCAGCGAGACGCCGGCCATTTCTAGGGCGGTCAAGAAAGTACCTACCATTGCCTTTTCGACCCTTAGGCCGTGAGTCGAACACTCAATCAGCGCTTGTCGCGCCACAATGTCGAGTTCTTGGACAGATGTACCGCCCAGGTTGTTTACCATCAGCGCTACACGCTGTCCGGATTGCAGATTTCCTTGTTCGACGATTCGGGTGACGAGCGAACGGATCATCACTTCTGCAGAATCGACCTTGCTGCGACTTACGCCACTTTCCCCATGAATGCCGAGGCCGAACTCAACCTGGTCATCTTCGAGAGAAAAGCCTGGTTTACCAGCTGCCGGTACTGTGCAAGCACTTAACCCCAAACCCATGCTGAACAGACCTTGAGCTGCACACTGAGCTTCTGCCTTAACGTCTTCCAATGAAAGACCGGCTTGCGCAGCTGCACCCGCAATTTTATGAATGAATACAGTGCCAGCGATACCACGACGCCCTACTCGACCGTCGCCGTCCAGAGCTACGTCATCCCCCACGATCACCATGTCTACCTTTACACCTGACGATCGAGCAATTTCTGCTGCCAGACCAAAATTTAGGCGGTCACCGGTGTAGCTTTTCACGATGAGCAAAACACCGGCCGGGCCTGCAACAGTGAGGATTGCATTGAGGATCGCATCGACACTGGGAGAAGTGAAAACAGGGCCGGCGACTGCTGCAGTCAGCATACCGAAACCAACGTACCCACCGTGTGCTGGCTCATGTCCCGCACCACCACCAGAGATGATGCAAACTTTGCCTGCGTTGGCATGTTCTAGAAAATCTTTGCGAGCGACAACATCTTCTCCGCTCAGCAAGACTAATCGATCGTCTGAAAGAACAACTCCTTCCAGCATGTCGGAAACAACTGCGTTCGGATCGTTGATTATTTTTTTCATGGCAATAGTCTCATTCACCTACACGCCTCGCTCGTCCAGACTCGACTCTGGAAGCGTGCATAGCTGGATTGCTTCGCGTACGTGTTAACTAGCGCGCCAGCGCCGTTGTAAATGGTGATCGGGCGCTGCGAATTAAGCTTTCATTACCTGAGAGCGCCGCACCAGCATCGACTTGGCAATCAATCGCTGCAGCAGCCAGTAATGCTGCTCCAACGGCAGTAACCTCAGGCTCAGCGATTACTCGGAGTTCTTTATCGCTCAGCAACTGCTTGAGGTTGATCCATCCAGGTGAGCGTGCCCATCCTCCAGCGCAGTAAATTGCCGCACCGGTTGGCATGTATTGGGCTACTCGGTTGACTGCGTTGTTGCCAGCGCGGGAAAGCGCCCCTGCAACAGCAGACGCTTTGGATACAGCACATAATGGTGAGTCGAGGCTGAAGAAAGGACTGGAGCCTCCTCGGCCTCCCGGAACAAAGCAATCCGAGTGGACGTAACTGTCGGGTTTCAGCTTTCCGGAAAAGATCATTCGCAGTGCACGGTCGACCTCTGCATCTTGCGAGGCCCAGTCAACATTTCTGTTGAGCTCCTGAACAGTGAGCAACGTCCGCACATTCCCGCGAATACCTTGAGCGATATCTATCTCGGCATTGCCGGAAACTGGGCTCGAGGCCTGGGCAACGACGACTTCGGCTGTCCCCATTGAGTCCAGCACAGCTCCACGATGCATCTGCGATACACCCCACCCACCTATTGGATGATCATGACCACCAGCAACAACTACTGCACCAGGCAAGACAACTCCTGCTTCGGCAAGACGCCGAGAACGAAGTTCGCCGATTATGTCGCCTGTTTTCCTAACGGGGGGAAGGAGTGTGGCTGAGCCCAGACATAGATCTACGCGACTGACATCCCAGGCGCCCGCGTTGACGTCCCAAGCACCTGTCCGAGCCGCCAAGGTGTCACTCATAAAGGGCGTTTGCGCCCATCGGCTAGCCGCAAAGTCAGTCAGCGCAAGCCATGATTGCGCTGACTCGGTATTAGGTTGCTCCTTTGCCCAGACCCAACCGGCCAGAGCCCGCGATGGATCAGTAGCGACGCCCATTTCGACGTTAGGAGCAAGAAAAGGCTTAATTTTTTCAAAAATGGCATTGCGCCGGGGATCGAACCAAGCCAACGCAGGAATCAGCGGCTTCAAATTCGCATCAACCAACACGCCATCTTCACCGATGCCTGCGATGGCAATGGATTTAATGCCATAGTGCGCACCACAGGCTTCGATTACCATTTCCTCCAAGATTTCTAGCAAACCTTCTGCTGAAACCGAGAGGTCGGACGTGCCTCGGGGGGTCGGGCGACTGCAGCGGGAGACCACCCCACCACGCATGTCCACCGCCACAACCTTGGAATTAGTGCTTCCAATGTCAACTCCCAAAACAGCAGGAGCACGTAGATTCGTTCCGCTCACGTTCGACACTCTTTTTTATTATTGGAAAGATATGGGTGTAACGTTTTGGTGATCAGTCGTTGAAAGTCACCTGACGCGTGAGGCTCGCCACTTCGCGCAGAACCTGCTCGCCCATGTTGCGCTCACGCTGCCAGATGTTACGGCCTACGATAACGCCGCGAGCACCTGCACGAATTGTCTGAGCGACAGCGTCAACAGTTTCCGATACGTCACCTGCCAGTGGGCCGCCAGCGATTACCAGTGGCACTTTCAGTTCTTCGACCAAACGCTTCGTGCGCTCCTCACCTGGGAAAGCGATCTTGATGATGTGAGCTCCCAAGTCGTAGGCAATTCGAGCGATCTTTTCCTCAGCCACAATGACTTCTTCAGTACGAGGGGCGCCAATTAGTACGGGTTCAAGCACCAGAGGAATTTCCCACTTTTCGCACTCCGCCACAACTTTACCGACACGCTCACACATTGCGACTCGCTCGGAGTTGGACATGTTCCAAGGGAACAACATCTTCACGGCATCGACCCCCATGCGGACAGCATCTTCGATGGTCGCGATCAAGCCATGAGAGCCCTTACCGTCCATTTCGCGGTAGTCGTAGTAGGTATCGATAGTCAACACACGGGTCAAATGTGGGTGTTCGGCAAAGAAACGAGCCGATTGTTTCACTTGGCCTGGAGTCATCATGAAGCCAGTTACATCATTATTGCCCCAAGCTGCAAAAGGCGCGGACGGCGTTTCCAAGGCTGGGATTCGGTCAAAGATCAGGCCATGATCGACCGGCATGATGATAGCCACGCGATTGCTTGGCAGTACGCGGCGCATCCGATATTCCATCGACATCTCAGTGTTTCCTTCTTGTTTTGAAAATGAATTGCCAGTCTCGGGTAATCCGATTCCGACACGTGTACGGACTGTACGTACAAAAATAGTAGGCCGAAGTTTTAAGGCTCGTCAAGGGTGAAAAGAAAATTTCGTACGTTCTGTACGTACAGACTAGACAGGGCAAAAAGTCAGGTATAGCGTGGCAACAGGCTCACGTTTGCAGACCCTGAAACGGCTAGCTCATATACTTAATAAGAATAAGGAGACGAAAATGCGCGCGATTGTTCTAGATGGTCGTGGCTCGGTTGAGCTCACGGAAATGCCCGAGCCCATTGCGGGGCCCTTCGATGTGATCATCGCACCGGAAGCGGTAGGTATCTGTGGTACCGACCTGCACCTCTGCCACGGCGATTATCCAACCGGCAAATTCCCTGTAGTGCCTGGTCATGAATTCGCCGGTACCGTTATCTCAATTGGATCAGGAGTGTCTCGATTCAAGATTGGTGACCGTGTTTGCGTTGATCCAAATGTAGCCTGTGGGCACTGCGAACAGTGCCGACTTGGCGCGGTCAATCTCTGCCACCATTTGGTTCCGATCGGCGTGACCTCTAGCGGGGCCTGTGCTGAGCTCGTAAGCGTGCCGGAGAAGGTTGTCTATTCGCTACCTGAAGGTCTTGATATGGGTAGTGGCGCCTTGATCGAACCCTTGGCGTGTGTGCTGCATGGCTTCCGACGCTCCCCTTCTATGCGGGATAAGCGAGTATTGGTGTACGGTGCTGGCTCCATCGGTTTGTTAGCCACTGCGGTAGCTCGCGCCGAGGGAGCTACCTCAATCGATATCATTGAACCAAGCAAAGTAAGAAGGGATGCAGCGATAGAGTTCGGTGCGACTAACGTATTCGCACCTGGTCAACGAACCACCGATCGAGACATCGACATTGTGATCGAGGCAAGCGGACACATCAGCGCAGTTTCGGATGCAATCAAGCGCCTGGCTTACCGAGGTACGCTGCTTCAAATGGGTGTTTGCAGCCCTGAAGAACATATTCACCTGCACCCCTATGATCTATTTGATAGAGAACTCACCCTATCCGGCTCACAATCTCTTGAATCGTCCTATCCAGACGCAATTCTGAAGATTGCCGACTTGCCAAACCTCGCCGACCGAATGGTAAGTCATACCTTCCCACTTGCGAATTTCGCAGAAGCTCTGGAAGCCGCGCGCTCCGAAGGAGCTCGAAAAGTGCAGATACTGCCCCAAGTTTAAAAACATCTGATTTGTAATACATAATCAGCGTGCTGCATTACTCAGCGCGCTGCACTCGATCACCCGGAGAATAACAAAATGACCGCTAATAAGGTTTCCGGATCCAGCGACGTTGCTCAAGCTTCAACAATCATCGAACGCAGCGGGCTGCCTCCATCGTTGATATGGGGGTTTATCGGCCTGCTCTTATTCATGATTGGCGATGGAGTGGAGTCGGGATTTATCGCTCCTTTTATGGCACAGAAGCTCGGGTCGATGCACGAGGCAGCTGTGGCGATTACCCTCTATGGACTGACGGTCACCCTGGGTTCGTGGTTGGCCGGGGCTCTGTCTGACGTATGGGGCCCGCGACGCGTCATGCTACTTGGCCTTACTATCTGGGTAGTCTTCGAAGTACTTTTCCTCGCTTGGGCTGTACCAGCGCAGGATTTCAAGCTAATGATGACGTTCTACGGTTTGAGAGGCTTCGGATATCCATTCTTCGCCTATGGCTTCCTTGTGTGGGTGCTTTCAGCTACCGAAGCGAAGCGTCTGGGCTCCGCAGTAGGCTGGTTCTACTTTGCTTTCACAGGCGGGCTTCCAACATTAGGCTCACTTTTCGCAAGTGCTTCCCAGCCATTAATCGGTGAGTATGCGACCCTCTGGATATCTCTTGGCCTGCTGATGCTGGGCGGGATTGCAGCCCTGGTTGGGCTACGCGGTAAAGCAGGGGGAGATCGGTTGGCTCCTAAAGGCGTAACAGCTGTTCAGAGTATTCTCGCCAGCATCACCATTGCTTACTCCAATCCCAAGATTGGGCTGGGTTGCCTGATTCGAGTAGTGAACACTGCGCCCCAGTTTGGTTTTCTCATATTCCTTCCTACCATATTCGCAGACGAACTTGGTTTCGGCACAGCGGGATGGCTAAAACTGGTATTCACCTTAGGCGCAGCCAACATATTCGCCAACTTATTGTTCGGAGTACTTAGCGATAAGCTGGGCTGGCACTTCACCCTGCGCTGGTTTGGATGCTTGGGATGCGCAGTTAGCACGCTGTGCCTTTACTATCTTCCGCACTACTTCCCTGGGCAATATTGGATCGCTGTATTGTGCGCTGCCTTCTACGGTGTTGCTCTTGCGGGCTTTACTCCGATATCGGTATTGATGTCGCTGATCGCACCCGAGCAAAAGGGTAATGCAATTGCGGTACTGAATCTTGGGGCTGGTGCAGCAACGTTCGTAGGCCCACTGATTGTCGCTGTATTTCTGCAGTCCCTAGGTGCTGGTGGCGTCACCATAATTTTTGCAGGACTCTACGTACTGGCCGGTGTATCGGTTCGGTGGCTTACGCTCCCCTCCGAGGCGATACACCCTAATAGTGCGATATTGACGGCGTCCGCTTCAAACTGATTGCTTGGAGTTAGATGCGCTTCAGTTGGGCGGCTTCAACGTCCGCCTAGCTGAACCGTACTTACGTTGATTTCCAGTGGAATCACATCACTTCGAACCCAGGTATCATAGATATCGAAGCGATTTCCATCGGTTGTCCAAGACACAGAACGAATATGCAACACGGATGCACCGTTCGGAATCTCCAGGTGCTCTGCAATCACCTCGTCAACAGACACAGCGCGTATCGTCCTGTTTGCGCCACCCAGGAAAACACCTGCTTTTTTCAAAAGCTCGCTAAAGGAGGCGCTGCCTGAGAGCACTTCACTGGCACTTTCTACTATAGGAACGATGAAAGGTGGGCTGTAGTTGACGCTGTACAAGGCCGGCACTCCGTCGAGATATCGCAAGCGCTCAAGGCGATAACCCTCACTCTCCGGAGAGATGTGTAGCGCGGAACAAGCAAACGATGGCAGTACGCATTTTTCATGGAAAAGAACGCGCGTGGACACGGCTCGATTTTGGTGCCCCATAGCGTTTTCGAGGAAGCCCTCGCCACCTTGGATCATCCAGCCATGACTGCTTTCAGGTTCTGTTGCGTACACGCCTCGACCATTGACCCTCGTGGCGTAGCCGCGCGTTTCAAGCAGCTGCAGCGCCTGTCGAACGGTTGCGCGAGAAAGACCAAATTCAATACAGATATCGTTTTCGCTCGGTAACCGAGCACCGGCTTGGATCTCACGATTAGCTATACGCTTTTCGAGAACGTCGGACAGCTGCTGGTAATACGGAGTGGCGGACAAACGATCAATCAGATTGGGGGAGCTTTCGATAGTCATGTGTTTGGCGGTGCAATGGTGAAGTTTATTAGCCGTACAGTACATACAGAAATGAATACGCGCTACCTAAAGCTTAGGTGCCTCAGCGATCGAGTATCGAGGTGACCTCATATTAGAAATGACATCACTCAAGCTCACGTTGAGCAAAGCAAAGCGCCCTCTTTTTGAGCTTTCTTAGAAAGCGTAAAGGATGAGATCTCAACCAGCCGAACCGCCTTACCATCCCAAAAACGACCATTAAGCCCTATTTACGTACCCACCGGACAATTTTTCTGTCCACCGAGTTGACAGTAAGCCCCAAGAGTGCGATGTTCGATTCATCGCTCTTCCAAGCATAGCGGGGATGGAAGCGATAAAAATGTCGCACCTTGGGAGTGCCCTACTCATGAGCGAAGTTATAGTTATTAGAAGCCTGTCAGCCACGCAGATTCGCACTAGCCACGGCGGCTACACATCGCTCCCAATCTTGATTCACAAGACCGTCATGCCTGCTTTCCAGCGCCACAAGCAACACTTCTCAAATGCTTGGAAATGTCCAATATCAGCCACTGGATAAAGCCTGGTTGATATGTCGCGGCACTGTTCTACCTACCGCGCACATGCGCTCAGTGATCATGTCTTTACTTTGACCAACCAGGAGACGAACATCATGTTCCGTCAGCTTACGTTTGCTTTCGCAGCACTAATCAGCGTTTCTGCTCAATCCGCTTTCGCATGTACACCTGCGCATCAATTCAAGACAATCACACCGGGCAAACTCACAGTCGCCACGATGATGATCCCTCCATTCCTCATCCCTGATAACAATGCAATTAAGGGCGTAGATGGGGATCTGATCACCAAAATTGCTGAGATGGAATGTCTTACCGTTACTCCTATCGTCGTCGATACGCGTGCCGTGATGCAGTACGTGGTTTCTGGCCAAGCTGACGTTGCCGTCGGGAACTGGTTCCGTACTGCCAGCCGACTGAAATCGATGGATATGACTAATCCTGTCTACCTAGACAGCCTCGCCATCTTCACCAAAGAAGGGACGACATCACTGAACTCGTTGCTCGAGTCGGGTAAAACTGTAGGTACCGTCCAAGGTTATAACTGGGTCAGTGATCTTCAAAAAGTATTTGGCTCAAAAATTAAGCTGTATCCGAGCCCTGTAGCACTTGTCCAAGACTTAGAGGCAGGTCGAATCGAAGCCGGTCTTGACAGCTACTCTGGGGGAGTCTATGCGCAGCAGCAGGGAGGCCTGAAGAACTTCAAAATCGTCCACGCGGAACCAGACAAACGAGTACAAGCTTCGATTGAAGCTGCACAAATCGCCTTCGCCTTGGCAAAAGGAAATGACCAACTCGAACAAGCTTTGAATGAGAATATTGCAAAACTAAAAAACAACAACACCATCGGTAGTACGCTTGAGACGTATGGTTTGAGTGCACAAGATAGCGAGGTAGGTGCACCTAGAGCTATCGAATAACCAATCAAACAATGAAAAAAGGCAATCATTTGATTGCCTTTTTTTATTTAAATCACCCGTACTTTTCAGTTTCATTAGCCCACTCAACTTACCCTCCTTCACACGAAGAATAAGCCTTCCTTGTAGCAATACAGCCCTCACAGACCGATTTAGGGTCTGCCACCTAACTCACTTCATTCACTTCTTTTGCGCGCCAAGGATGTTCAACAGAGTTCACGTAGAACGCTTACATTTCAGCTAGGACTAATAGTTTCAAGCATGCAATTTCAATATCGATGTTCTTTTTTCCACCACTATTTTTGAGGATTCGCATTTATGAGTCTTCATGAGTCGAAAAATTTTGCCGGCCTCGGTGGCGTGTTAATTACATCGACGGCTAAAAATTCGAAAATCAATGCCTAGCGCCCCCCCCGACAGATACCCGACTCACTCGACAGAGCACGTAATGATGAATTCGCGCATTACCTCAACCATTGATACTAAAGCGCTCCGCGGATTGAGTTTATTTAGCCGCAAAAAAAAGCCCGATGGAGTGCACCGGGCAAATTGAGAAAAAACCTAACTAAGGCGGTACAACTTAATTCAGCACAAATGATGCATCTTTAAAGGTTCGGTTTACGATTCGCAAACTGCTTACGGACACTTGAAAACTCTTCAGCGTTTCGATCCTTGAGGTTCTGGTAATACGCGCGGCGACTGATGGCATATGCGCCTTGTTGCTTGAGCTCAGCTAAGGATTGCGCGAGTTTCAACGCCATTGTATTCGGGTTGAGGATGGACACATCACGCGGAGCACCTTCCATAATCGACTTCTCGTACGACGCCGAGATAATGGTGCAGCCGAGAATGCAAACGTCGGCTTCAGCTTCTTGACGGATTTTGGTCGCTGCGGCCACAGCATCTCGCGCTACGCCGGCAGTATCCTGAATCATATCAGTCACCCACCAGTCGATGCAGTCGACTTTACGGCAGTGTGCATCTTCACCGTAAAGGCGAACCATATCTCGCAGATACGGAACGGCTTTGTGATGGTCGGTCACCAAAACGTATTCATGGCCATAATAGGGGGCCAGTTGCATCGTTGCCTCTAGCGGGCCAATGACAGGGATATCGACCAATTCCCGTGCAACGCGTACGCCTGGATCATAGCAACAGCCAACAATGACGGCGTCGAACCCAGCCTTTTCCGCGTCGATACAACTCTCGAAAATAGCCTCTTCAATCAAATGTTTGTTGTAATAGTAGTCGATATTTTCGGGGCAGTTTTTGGTATTACTAACGACGAGCTCAGCCCCCCCTGTCAGATAAGGAGCCATGGTCTCCATGATCAGCCCGTTGTAAGCATCCGTGCCGAAAGGGTTGATGAAATTAATTTTTACACCCATGACGGTCTCCGAATTTACAGTGCGTTGGTCAGTTCAGGAATAATCTCGAAGACATCGCCCACCAAACCAAAATCAGCAACCTGAAAGATCGGGGCTTCTTCGTCTTTGTTGATGGCAACAATGATTTTGGAACCCGTCATACCGGCGAGATGCTGAATAGCGCCCGAGATACCGCAAGCGAAATAAAGCTCAGGAGCAACAATTTTTCCGGTTTGACCAATCTGCCAATCGTTCGGTGCGAACCCCGAGTCTACCGCTGCGCGAGAGGCACCGATGGCCGCGCCAAGCTTGTCGGCAAGCGGGCTGAGTGTCGCGCTGAATTTCTCTGCTGAGCCTAAAGCGCGACCACCCGCTACAACTATCTTCGCCGAAGCCAATCCAGGACGTTCACTGGTAGCAAGAGCGTTGCTCACGAAAGTCGTAGGCGCAGCCTCAACCGTAACACTCAAGGCCTCTATCGTAGAGCTTCCCATCTTGCCGGCAGCCTCGAAGGCCGTAGCGCGAATGGTAAGGACTTTCTTGAAGTCTGAAGACTGCACGATTTGGAGTGCGTTGCCTGCATAGATCGGGCGCACGAAAGTATCAGGTGAAATGACCTCAATAACTTCGGAAACCTGCATCACGTCAAGCTTTGCCGCCACGCGTGGAAGCACGGATTTTCCGGCTGCCGAAGCAGCAGCAAGTATGACGGCATACTCAGGAGCGAGTTTGACGACGAGGCTAGCGATGGACTCCGATAGTCCGTGCTCTAGCGAGACATCATCAGCTAGCAGAACCTTCGTTACACCATCAAGCTTGGCAGCCTGGGATGCAACTGAGTCAACAGCATAGCCAGCGATAAGGACATGAATGTCCATTTGGAATTTCGCAGCAGCGCCCACGGCCTTAGCAACATCATCAGCCAAGACCCCAGCGGCGTGATCAGCAACAACGAGAACAGTCATGATAACTCCCGACTTCAAACGACTGATGCGGCTTTGAGCTTTTCAACCAGCTCAGCCACTGAAGAAACACGGATACCCGCCTTCCGAACAGGCGGCTCTTGTACCTTCACAACCTTCAAACGCGGTGTTACGTCTACGCCATAATCCGCTGGAGTCTTTTTTTCCAGCGGCTTTTTCTTCGCCTTCATGATGTTCGGTAGCGATGCATAACGCGGTTCGTTCAGACGCAGGTCAGTCGTGATCACTGCCGGAAGTGTGACGCGTACGGTCTGAGAGCCACCATCGACTTCTCGCGTGACCAGAACACAATCGACTTCAACTTCTACCTTGGAGGCGAAAGTCGCTTGCGAGGCGTCTAAGAGGGCCGCCAGCATTTGACCGGTCTGATTACAGTCATCGTCGATTGCCTGCTTACCTACAAAAATCAGGCCGGGTTGCTCGATGTCACAAATACCCTTGAGGATCTTGGCTACTGCCAAAGGCTCAACCACTTCCTCTGACTGAACGAGGATTGCGCGATCCGCCCCCATCGCCAACGCGGTGCGAAGAGTTTCCTCGCATTTGGCCGTACCGATCGAGACCACGATGATTTCGGCGTCGAGACCGGCTTCTTTCAATCGAACAGCCTCCTCCACCGAAATCTCGTCAAAGGGATTCATCGACATCTTGATGTTATCAAGGTCAACAGCCGAGCCATCTGATTTAACCCGGATCTTGACGTTGTAATCCACAACCCGTTTTACTGGAACGACAATCTTCATGCCTGCTGCTCCTATCCTACATTTTAAAGCGTAGTTATTAGGCGAAACATTCCACAACGCCTAATTCATCCCATGATGAAAATAGGCACTGACCATTTATAACAAATTAATTAATCAACCAGTTGCTTCACCAACCAAAACACTATGTATTATAGCTGCCTGGCTGCCACTTCCTAAGTTCCTTCCAGTCGGAAGGAAGGTTTTTGAAACGCTCTAACTTAAGTGCATCTATAGGCATAGACGTTTTACCTTCAAGCGCAAGATCTTTTACTGCCACACCGACACTAACTGCCATTCCGAATCCATGTCCGGAAGTGCAAGCGATGATCAACCCCTCAGGATCTGAGAGCCTATCAACGATGCAAACTTGGTCAGGTGTTACATCTACAATACCTGCCCAACACCGAAGTAATGGAATATGAGCAATTGATGGCATCAACTCAGCTAAGCGGCCTGCGATATTACGGATTATTGGTGTGTTGGGCTTAGCGGACTCCTCAGTGAGACTGACATCAATCCACTCGTGAGGGCCACCGTTGAAGTGGATGTTTCCACGACGGGTCTGCCGAAGAGACAAGCCATTGGCGACCATTGCTACGTCAAAGAGCGGTGGCAACGGTGCCGTAACCATCGACTCTAAACGTACTGTAGCAATAGGAATATCAACGCCTACCATGGCAGCGATCTTAGCGAGTTGCGGCCCAGCGCAATTCACCACAACTGGCGCGTATATAATCGCATCCGGAGTGCGCACCCCTTTGACGCGTCCACCCTCAACAAGAATATCCAATGCTGGACTGTTTTCTAGGATGACCCCTCCGCGATCCTGGAACGCCCAAGCGAATGCTTGGGACGTACGCTGCGGGTTACCATGCCCCGATCGATGAGTATAAATCCCACCCGCTACCCCCGGCATGAGGGACGGAGCGATTTTACGGCATTGATCTCCATCGATGAGTTCGAAAGGAATCGCAGTGGTGCAGAAGTGCTCGTAGGTAACCTGCATATCCGCCCATTCCTGGGCGTTAGTAGCAACCCAGAGACGACCTTGCTGCTTCCATTCGGTCGGGTAACCAAGCTCTTCATCTAAGGTGTCCCACAGTTTCTCAGCCTCAGCAGCCAGAGCTGACTCCATCGGCTGTTCGCCCCGCAAGCTCAGAAATCCTGTTGCACGTGAGGACGCTTCGGCAGCGGTACGTCCCTTGTCGAGAACAATAACCTTCGCCCCAGCCTTGGCGAGCCAGTAAGCGGATGCCAAGCCTGTAATCCCCGCCCCAATAATCACAACATCTGCGTTTTGCATACAAACCTCTTACCTGCAGAGCTACTCAATGAGCACCTGGGATGGTGTCTTCCACCGGGTGCAGCCACGTCGGCCAGGTGTCACGCATTTCTTTGGGTTCATCGTGCGCACGAATGATGTTCAATGGTAAAGCACGTACAGGAACTCGATAGCTACCTGGGGAAACCTTACTCAATTCGATTCCCGAGACCCCTGCTAGCAGCATCGCCGAATGCTCACGACAGCGACGACCTTGGCAGTGCCCCATACCAACTCGTGTCATCCTTTTGAGCATGTCCTGACTCGCGCGCCCCTCTGCAACGAAGGTCTTCACTGCCTCGCAGGGACTACTATTTGTTGAAGCCAGGTACTTGGGCGCTCTGACTTCGACGAGCTCCCGTCGTGTCACGTCCTCACACTGGCAAGCCATGACGTCCATTCCACCTGCACTGACAAGGGCATCCAACCAATACTGCGGAGGGTAGTTCGACCGAGAGTCAGAACTGACGTCCGGAGCTTCGATTGAGCACTCTGTTTCCTGCCCCTCGCGCATAGCGATGGCGGCCGCAATTCGCTGACCGTGGTAAATCGATACTTCTGGATTGATCAGCGCAGCCTCTGCAACACCGCCGGCATCACCCGCCACGAACACATTGCGAAGCGAAGTCTCAAAATCCGCAGACAGCTGTGGCGCCCAGCCACCCCGATTAGCGTCAAAATCGACCGCGCAACCTGCAGAGGCCACAAGCTCTATATTGGGGACAACACCGTAGGCCATGCAGATTGTGTCGCAGGTGATTTGCACTGGAGGAAGGCTTTTATCAGCTGCAACAAGACTCGCACCGCTCACCTCGTTTATGCCCGCCACCTTCTGGATGCAATAACCGGTGAAGAACTCCACCCCCTGATCTTTCAGAGATGCGGCGAGAACTGAATCTCCCTGTACTTCATTGGCTGCCTCGATGACTCCTACAACATTAATGCCTGTTTCAATCGCCTGGATTGCGAGCTGCAGCGCCAGGTTACCCGAACCGAGAATCAGCACTTGATTACCACCAAGCGCTTGGTATTTACCAATTAAGGTCGTGGCTCCTTTGGCACCAAGGACACCCGGTAGATGCCAACCGTCGAATGACAACACCAGATCCCGTGCACCGGCAGCTACGATCAGATAGTCAAAACCCAGCATCCAGGACTTTTCAGCGTCTGCAAGACCAACTTGGCTGCATTCCAAGTGCTCATTATTGGCACCTGGAACAAATAGACCCCATACACAAGTATTGGTCAGCACCTCGACGCCCGCTTCGAGACAATCCATCAGCAAGTCGTTCGAACCCAATACACGATCAGCGATGGTGCCCTCGTCCGACAGTACGGGAGCAAGGCGCGCACCATAGAAGTAAGGTGCATCCAAACTCATAGCTGCCGTGTTTTGGGGATGTTCATCAATAAGCGTCACAGCCAGTCCTCGGCGCGCGGCTTCAAGCGCAGCAGTACAACCTGCAACGCCTGCGCCGACGACGACAACCTGTTCTTTTGTAATAGTCATCGCAATCCACCTACTTGCTACGCAACTCTTGTACTCGCGCAACGAAAGCAGGCAGGACGGCTTTCGCATCGCCCACTACGCCGTAATTCGCAACGCTGAAAATGTTTGCTTCCCCATCGCTGTTAATCGCCACGACATTCTTGACTCGACCGATGCCCGCCAAGTGGTGAATTGCCCCGGAGATACCCGCAGCTACGTAGAGATCGGCTGCAACCTTTAGGCCGCTAAAACCAACTTGTTTGGTGGTGGGAACCCACCCCATCTCGACCGCTGCACGGGTCGCACCTACAGCAGCATTAAGGCTCTTGGCCGAATCCTCAATGATCTTCCAATTTTCCGCGTTGCCAATTCCGATACCACCAGAGACCACCACCTTTGCATTACGCAAGGAGGGGCCATCGCCGGCTACTTCGGAAATCGTTTCAAGCACCTCGACAGGGTTGTTAATGATGCCAAGCGAGACTTGTTCAACAGGAGCTGCTGCACCTTTCTCTGCAGGGACAAACGCACCTGCCGACAGAGTCACGACCTTGAGTTCACTACTGATTGCATACTGAGCTTGCACTGCCCCACCAGCGACCGGCTTCGTCGCAAGTAGCGCACCACTCTCACGCTCAAGCGAGGTGCAGTTTGTTACCAAGGCGGCGTTTAAACGCGCTGCGAGACGAGGCGCCCATTCCAAAGCATTCGAAGTGTGAGGAATGATGATCAGCTCAGCACCCGCTTTTTTCGCGATTTCCGCGGCGGCACTGACAAACGCTTCGCAGGTGTATTCCGTAACTTGAGCGTCATCCGCGATTAACAGCCGATCAATCCCTGCGGTACTGAATACACCTACAGGGATGCTGCTGCCGATCAAAGCACCGACGATTTCAGTGCCCGACTCGCGCACACTCAGCGCGGCTGTCACCGCCTCCGCGCTAGCTTGATTGAGAAGGCCATTCTGAACTTCACCAAAAACGACAATGCTATTCATCAGATCACCCCTTCTTGAACCAGACGATCAGCCAAGGCACGACCATTTGCTTCGTCCGACCCTTCGGAAATCATTACGGTATCTACCTTCACAGGGGGCTTGATATAGAGCCTCTTTAACTCCACAACCGGAGCCGATGAAAGCTCACCCAGATCCGCCTCTGTCCAGGTAGGGATAACGACCTTCTTGGCCATCATCACCCCTTTAAGCCCAGCTGTACGAGGCTTGTTGATTTCATTAGAAATACCAATCAGCAATGGCAGACGCGCCTTAAGACGCTGAGTAACGTCCTCCCCCATTCGATCAGCAACAAGAGCATCCGTCTCAACCTGAACGATTGCCTTGACCGGAGAAATAGAGGCGAAGCCTAGTTTTTCCGCCAGGATAAGATGAGTTTGACCAGCGTCAGTATCGGAAGACGCTTTCCCGGAGAGCACAAGATCGACATTTCCGATCTTTCGAATTGCTCTCGCAAGCTGGTCAGCGATAACGAAGCTATCGCAGCCCAAGCCAGTCGCTCCCGAAATATGAATTCCGCCGTCAGCCCCCATAGCGATTGCCCGTCGCAATTGAGCAATTGCCTGATCATCTCCGACAGTAACGACAGTTACGGTGCCTCCGACGGACTCTTTGATCTTCAACGCTTCCTCAACAGCATTTGCGTCATATCCGTTAAGGACTGGACTCATGCCCGAGCGCATCTCGATCGACTTTTCATCCGGTGCAACCTGCAACAGCACAGGTGGGGTGTTGGGATCAAATACTTGCTTGAGGGTTACAACGATGTGCATGCGATGCTCCTAGGGTGCCTAGCATTTCATACGATGAAGTAGTGATCGCCGACCAACTACCTGTGACTTTGCCTCTGTCCGCTCGCACGCTTTCTTGTGACCGGCATTTAAAGGCACAGCCTCTGGCAAGGGGCTGACGAAGGTGGCTTGAGATCGAATGTACAACCTTTTGACTTAGCAGTATACAAAAAAGACTCATGGGTCTAAGATATTTTCCAGGAAGGTCGCCAGCACCCATCGACCCCCGATTTACATAGAAGCGCTGCTATAAAGCGGCAACACCAGAGGTCTGTAACCTATGCGTACTGCAGTCACTGAAATGTTCGGGATCGACATCCCGCTCTTCGCTTTCTCCCATTGCCGTGATGTCGTGCTTGAAGCCTCTAAGGCTGGCGGTATGGGCATTCTAGGCGCCGCATGGATGACTCCAGAAGAACTTGAAGTGTCTTTGAAATGGATCGATGAGCGCATCGACGGCAAACCCTATGGAGTGGATATCGTCTTTCCAGGGACATTCGCTCCGCTCACAGACGATCGTGATCCAGCGAAGATATTGCCTGAGGGTCATCGCCAATTCGTCGACCGCATGATGAACGATGCTGGCATTCCTGAGCTGCCGGACGATGACGCTAAAGCGTTTGCTCAAGAACATGCCGACAAGATGAAAATGACGCCAAGCGACAGTGAGCGTTCATTGCAAATCTCACTGCGTCATCCAGGTGTGAAGTTCATCGTTAGCGCAATGGGCGCAGCCCCAAAACACGTTGTTGATTTGGTGCATGCGCACGGCCTTAAGGTTGGTGCGCTGGTAGGCAACGTAGATCACGCCGTAAAGCAGAAGGAGGCTGGGGTTGATGTGCTTATTGCCCAAGGTGCTGAAGCCGGTGGCCACGTTGGCCGTGTAGGCTCGATGGTGCTGTGGCCGCAACTTGTTGACGCGATGGCTCCGATCCCAGTTTTGGCAGCTGGTGGTATCGGTCGAGGTCGTCAGTTTGCTGCAGCGATGGCCTTGGGTGCAGCAGGAGCATGGTGCGGCTCAATTTGGCTGGGAACCAGGGAAAGCGACCTCACCCCAAACATGAAAGAGCGCATGTTCGAATCGAAGTCTGAAGACGCGGTAGTAAGTAAAGCGCTCACCGGCAAAAACTGCCGCATCCTACGCAGCAACTACACCGAAGCGTGGGATAAAGCGGAGGACGTAAAGCCTCTCACCTTCCCTCTGCAATCGATTCTGGGTGGTGTACCGCTGCGCCGGGCCGAGCGCGTTCGCCGCTTTGATTATTGGACTTATGCCGTCGGCCAGATCGTTGGAGATATGCAGCAGGAAACTACTGTTCGCCAGATCTTCGCAGAAATGCTTGGTGAGTACGTTGAAGTCATGGAAAACCTCAACAAGCTGTTGGAAGACTAACAACCGTCCGCTATTGGAACATCGCTGCGGGGGTGAGCTGCGCCTAAGCCCCTTCGCCCCCACAGCGATAGGTTCCTGCAAACCGCCTTACGCCATAAATATCAAACTGCGACAGCCCAGGCCTCGCGGCTATTCGACTCGACAGAAGACTATGCGCCAGGATTCGGAGTCCTGGAGTCAGCCTTGGGGATTGCACCGAAGATTACGCAGTACGATGACTACGTCGCTGTCGGCAGTGTGCTCCAGCGGGTGCGCCATCGCATCTCGCTGGTCTGATAGCCAGCAAACCCTCAGCAGTGAAAAAGCTGCTCGAAGACAATAATTTGGCCTACGAGCCCCCCCCTTCTGCGCTATCAATTAGCGGACAATCGCACCCTCCCGAGACTCATGATTTCTCTAAAAAATATCGAGCTACGGCTAGGCAAGAAGGTACTCCTGCAGGAGGCCCATTTATTGATCAACAGTGGCGAGAAAGCGTCTTTAATCGGACGTAACGGGGCCGGGAAGTCTAGTCTTTTTGGGTTACTGACGGGTCTACTGCACGAAGATGCCGGCGAGTTCGAGCTGCCGTCTCAGTGGCAAATATCTCAAGTTGAACAAAGTATGCCAGAGACGGATAGGAGCGCGACTGAGTTCGTTCTTGAGGGTGACATCCGGTTGATGAAAGCAAGGGGTGAGCTGGTTCAAGCAGCCGCACAGAATGACGGTATGGCTATGGCACAAGCCTATAGCGACCTAGCGGACGCTGGCGATCATGATGCTGCTGCGCGCGCCCAGGCACTGATTCTAGGGCTCGGTTTTACGCCTTATGAGTTGCACAACGCTGTGAACAGCTTTTCCGGAGGGTGGCGAATGCGGTTGCAATTGGCCCGCGCGCTGATGTGCCCCAGCGATCTGCTACTGCTAGACGAGCCAACTAATCATCTCGACCTGGATGCATTGATTTGGTTGGAAACCTGGCTTCGCAAGTTCGAGGGCACTCTGCTTGTGATCAGCCACGATCGGGAGTTCCTCGATGCAGTAACCAATGTCACCGTACATCTAGAGCACACCAAGCTTCATCGCTACAACGGCAATTACAGCGCGTTCGAAAAATTGCGCGCAGAGTCTCTTGAGCAACAACACGCAGCACACGCCAAGCAGAACGAAAAGATGGCGCATCTGCAGAAATATATTGATCGCTTCCGCTATAAGGCAACGAAAGCAAGACAAGCACAAAGCCGCATCAAAGCCTTGGAGCGTATTGAAAAGATCAGCGCCGTAATCGCCGACGCCGAGTTCACTTTTGCCTTCAAAGAGCCCCTGTATCTACCAAACCCGATGCTCACGATGGATGAGGTCGACTTTGGTTATACAGAAACCTTTGATACTGAAAGGCTCACCATCCTCAGTGACATTCGTAAATCCGTATTGGCAGGCCAGCGTATAGGCATTCTGGGGGCAAATGGCCAAGGTAAATCCACTTTCGTGAAAACTATCGCTTGCAATCTGAAACCGCTCGCAGGATCCATCATCGAAGGCAAAGGTTTATCCATAGGTTACTTTGCACAACAAGAACTGGACGTTCTAGATGTGACTGAGACTCCCCTGACTCATATGCTGAATTTGACAAGGTTGGCTGATAAGCCTGGGCTTTCTGCTCGAGAGCAAGAGCTACGTAATTTTCTCGGCACTTTCAACATCAATGGCGACATGGTTACACAGAAGGTAAGCACATTGAGCGGAGGGGAAAAGGCTCGTCTCGTCTTGTGCATGATCGTATGGCAACGGCCCAATCTGTTACTGCTCGACGAGCCAACCAACCACTTGGATCTGACTACCCGCGAAGCTCTTGCAATAGCTCTGAACCAATTCGATGGAAGCGTCATGCTTGTAAGTCATGATCGCGCACTACTTCGCTCAGTCTGCGATGAATTTTGGCTCGTGGGAAGCGGCGCGGTCGTGCCTTTCGAAGGAGACCTTGAAGACTACCAACGCTATCTGCTCGACCAAGGAAAACGCTCGGTCAACGATGCCAGCACTGGACATACCCTTCCATCGACTGAGTTAACATCGCATCGGAAGACGTCTGTGCTCAGACCTCGATCAGCTAATCGTCTTAAAATCATTGAGCGCGAGCTTCTAGAAAATGAGCTGCGCGTTTCAGAACTCAAGATCGAAAAAGCCCGACATGAAAATAGGTTGTCGATCAGGCCGGCGCATCCAGAACTGCTGGACATTGCACGTCAATTGAGTCAACTGGAAGTCGAAATTGAAGCATTGGAAGACTGCTGGCTACAGTTACAGGAGGAAGCGGAACAATTGAAGGCGTAGCGACAATTTGCTCACTCTGCCCACACTACTGATGCCCATATTGCAAACCGTAAGTATTGAGAGATGGCGGGAATCAATCGAGTAGGAGGCGGATTTACATCCGCCGTCCTCTCACACCACCGTACGTACGGTTCCGTATACGGCGGTTCAGGTTAAGCGGTTAAGCCGGGTTATCGTGTCCAGTATTGATACCAGCCCGAGTCGATCCCAGAGTTTCTTCGGCAGCGCCTGATTCATATGGGGTGCTCCCGAATTCCACCAAGGGCCTCGACCGTTGAATGCTGAGTGACAAGCACGGGCTTCGTTGAGCCCTAGACGCATCAAGTTGCGCGCCCTCGTCGAGGGCTGCTTCCATTGGCGCCAGATGATACAGCGAAGTTTGTGACGCACCCAGCCATCAAGATACTCAAGTGGCCGCTTGCTCTGACTCAGCTTGAAGTAGCCAGCCCAACCACGCAGTACGGGGTTTATCCGCTCGATGACGCTCGCCACTCTGTGGCTTCGCGTTGTGCGCAGCAAACTTCGAAGTCGGTCGCGTAAGCGATCCAGACTCATCGTTGCCACTCTTAGTCTCGGCTGTTGATGCCAGCTCATCCCATAGCCCAAGTAATCACACATCCACGACCCGGCTACTCGGCTCTTTTCCCGGTTCAGCGTCAGTTTCAGGCGCTCGCTCAGGAAACGCTCAACGCCGGCCATCACCCGTTCACCTGCGCGACGACTGCGCACATAAATGTTCGCGTCATCGGCATAGCGCACGAAGCGATGGCCCCGCCGTTCCAGCTCGCGGTCGAGTTCGTTGAGCAGGATGTTCGACAGCAACGGCGAGAGCGGGCCGCCTTGCGGCGTCCCTTCCTGCCGTCGGCTGACGAGACCGCCTGACATTGTTCCCGCTTCGAGGTAGCGACGGATCAGCGTGAGCACACGTTTGTCTTCGATTTGACGCGCAACATGGGCCATCAGAACATCATGATTAACCCGATCAAAGAATTTCTCCAGATCGAGTTCCACGCACCAGCGGTGACCCGCCGCCGCGTGGGCACGGGCCGTTTCGATAGCTTGATGAGCGCTTCTGCCCGGACGAAAGCCGTAGCTGTAGTCCGAGAACAGCGGATCAAAGATAGGTGTGAGCTGTTGCAGCAAAGCCTGTTGGATCAGGCGATCCACGACACAGGGAATGCCCAATTGCCGTGTTCCACCTTTGGGTTTGGGGATGTCGACGGCGCGTACACCTTGCGGTTGGTACTCGCCGGCCAGCAACCGAGTCTTGAGGATCGGCCAATACTGTTTCACGTAGCCTGCCAATTGGTCGACCGTCATACCATCGGCACCCGGTGCGCCCTTGTTGCTGACTACGCGTTGATACGCACGCTTGAGGTTAGCCGGTGCAAGCACCCGCGCCATCAGCGTGTCCGGCTCCGCGTTCGTCCACGTCACAGACGCCGTCGATGCTTGCGCCCTGTCAGCCATCATCCTCGGATACCGTCCGGGACTTGGGGTAACAGTTTTCTCTGGGAGAATATTCTGCGTTTCAACATTCGACGAGACTCTGACGCCTACTGGCGGCATAACCTGTTCGGCCCTTGGTGACGGGGTTATTCGCCACTTACTACGGCTTCGGCTGACTTCTGCACGCTCATCCCGTCGCCTCTCGACGCTCGGTAGCACAATGGCAAACGTGCAGATCTCCCAGGGTAATTCGCGCGACCTTCCTGCTTATGCCTGTCGGATCTACGTCACAGCGTTCTGTGCAAGTATCGGGCTTTGAAGATGCTTGCCTCCTTACCCCGCTGCGCCGCCTCTATCCGCTTCCTGTTCGTCAGGCCAGCATTTTGCCTCGGGCTTCCTTCAGATTCGCAGTCACTCACGACACCCTTGCCTCTGGCTAACACTTCCCCTTGCCGGGTGTGTAGAGGACTTTCACCTCCAAGTCACCAGCGTGGCCACCACAGCCAAGCTGGTTGCGCTTACGCGCAACGCGCCATGCCTGGCGCACAAGCAAAAAACCGGCTCCAATATGGAGCCGGTCGAATCACCAAAACAAGCCAGCGGAGTTCTCAGCTGAACGAATTGGCGAGCACGCAAGGAGAATCAGGCGACGAAGCCACCATCTACCACCAGCGAATGCCCAGTGATATAGCTCGCCTCGTCCGAGGCCAAGAACAGCACTGCAGCAGCGACCTCATCAGAAGTGCCTTTGCGACGAGCCGGAATCGACTTCTTGTAAGCCTCAGGATCTGCCGCACCTACACCACGATTCATAAGATGAGCTGCTTTCGGCAGAATCGAAGCAGAGTTGCCGCGAATGTCGGTGGCGATCACACCTGGGCATACCGTATTGAAGGTGATGCCGGTCTCAGAGTGGGATGTTGCCATTTGCCGGGTTAATCCGACGACAGCAAACTTCGAGGCGGTGTAAGAAGCGCCATCAGCACGGCCGACCAAGCCACCGATCGAAGAGGTATTGATTACTCGACCTGTTCCACGAGGGATCATATGCTTCAGTGCAGCTTGACAGCCAAAGAAGGTACCTTTCAGGTTAATACCCGTGATTTGATCCCACAGCTCTTCGGTCGTCTCCATAACATCAGCGAAACCGTCAAATACGCCGGCGTTGTTAACGATGATGTCCAGTTTCCCAAATTTATCGACAGCTGTTTGTACCAGAGCTTCCACTTGGGCCTGAGAACGAACATCTGTACGTACGAATACGACCTCACCGCCCAGAGCTTCGATTTCTGCAACCGCTTTAGCACCGGCCTCAGGCTGGATGCCACCGATAACTGTTTTTACGCCGGCTGTGGCGAGGTTTCGAGAAATGGCCAAGCCAATACCGGTCTCTCCACCGGTGACAACAGCTACTTTACCTTTCAGATCAAACATCACTCACCTCACGTAATTAAATTTTCATTAATCATCTGCGCCCGATCGAGGTAGCGCTCGCCCCACCAAGATCATGCGAAACGAGTACTACCGAAGCGCCTCCCCCCAAGAGGCGGATCACGCAGGTCTTAAGTTGATCTGCGCAAATCGATACATCAATGGGATTGGTCGCTACACTTCCGAGCATTCCATCCAGCAAACTCCAGATTGCTTTTATCGCAAACTCTAGGCTTGGAACTTTGAATACTCCGGCTTGCACACCTCGGCTTAATACATCGTGAATAAGCCGTTCATGCTTGAGCAATAACGATTTAAGCCTAGTAGCATCACCTTCATCCAAGCACCTCTTCTCTCGAACAGCGAGAAGATGGAGCTCTTTATTCAGCGAAGCATGGATGAAATATTGCTCAACGTAAGCTCCCAGTTGCGTGACTGGCTCAACAGCTTTTTCGACCGCAGCTCTCAAAGCGGACAGCAGGTTCTGCTCTGCTTCAAAAATTAGTTCAAACAACAACTGCTGCTTACCATCAATATGGTTATAGAGAGATCCCACCTGAATCCCGCTAATATCAGCGATTCTTCGCAAACTCACCGAACCGAATCCCTCAGCTACAAATAACTTCAAAGCAGTGGCCCGGATTACCTCGGCCCTTTCTGCTGATTTCTTATCTTTGCCGGAAACATACGACGTATTCATAGGGGCCGCAGCACGAGTCAGAGAGCGTTATTGAGAGGGTCGGACGATTGATTGGCTGAGTAGTCCACCCGACCAAGAGAGAGTGCAAACACATCCTCTGATCTATAGAGGGCCTCGGCAATCATCTCCCCTACCGCGATCGCCGCAGCTGGATTCGTATCGTGACCAATCGCCAAATAAAGCCCATCAAACCCTACCGGACGCCCAATATAAGGCGCACCAGTCGGCGTCAGAGGTACCTTTCCAGTGAATACTCCTGGAATGCCTTGACGTGCAGAGCTTGCACCTAATTGGTTCTCGGCGGCTTTGAGTTGTAACGACAGACCGATCGCTCCGATCAATCCCACACTTTGTAATCCGGCACAGATGACCACTTCGTCTGCAACAATGGAACCAGTTGCCGTCACTGCACCATGCACGACGTTATGCTTCATGAGCAACGAGCTAACGGGATTGGCTTCGATCACGCGCCCCCCCGCCTGCTGGCAATGTACGGCAAGATCCTTTGCGAAATCTGAAAGTAAAATGGCCCGTTTACCACCAGGACTCTTAGCGTCATAGATGTAGGGTTCACCCTCAATATCTTGAAGACTACCTACATAACCCAATTCGCCGGCCAACTCCTCCGCGAGCATTAAACCCCGTTCAGTAAGCTCCCCTGTCTGCGTTCCTTTGCAGTAAGCCAACACGCGCTTTAGCTCAAGATTCGGAATGCAATCTCCGACGAAGCCTCTCTCAAGCAGCATTACTTTTGCGCCCAGACGCTGCAGAAAATAAGCAGCTGAGAGGCCAATCATTCCCGCGCCGACAATCACGACCTCCAGACCCGACCGGTGATTCACGCCACTTACCTCTTTCATAATCTGGAACCTCTGACGGCTACGCCCTACCTGCAATCCGAAGGTCGCTCATGAACCATTGAAGCGGAAAACGAGCCTCATACCAATAATACTATTTTTTAGACCGCCCAGTCAGTATGCTGACAGCTCAAGACTTTTGTCAATCGAAACTAATCGCCGAAAGGATCAAAACAGATGAGCAGAAGTACATCGGATAGGTCGATGCCGGACTTCAAGATCGGGAGGAACCCACATTTGAGTCGAGCGCATGCACTGTCTCAGATCACCACACTGCGCTGGGATGCCACGGAGCAGTTCGCACGATGGAAGGGCAGTTCAATCAGGCGACTTCAGGTCTTACCAGTAAATGCATCTGACTGAATCATCACGCTTAATCCGAAGTCGCTTCGCTTAACTCCAGCAGACATCCTTTGCGGGTTATCCAGGAAACAACTTGATCCCTTCAGTGGTTTCAAACGACCGATTTATGGCCGCGATTGTTGTCCCGAGCACTGGGCGAGCGCCTTGAAATTAAATCCCAAGGGGGGACACATCTGAGCAAGGCTTGGTGGACACACAATAAAAAAGGAGCGCTCAGCGCTCCTTTTTTTCAATCGTGCCTGCCTAAGTGTCTTTCCAAGTAGTTCACTGCGAACGTCGCGGGTACGCATACAAGTGCGTACATTAAGCCCGTAAGGCTCAAAATAGACATGTATTGGAACGTTTCCGAGCCAATGTCATTGGCCGCACTGATCAACTCCGGAAGCGCAATAGTGAAGCACAGAGAAGTTGCCTGAAGGATCAAGAGTGCGAAACCTAACAGCGGTGGCAACGCAATCCGTAAGCCCTGTGGGATAATAATTATACGCAAGATGTCCGACCGGTTCAGACCAAGCGTCTGAGCTGCCTCGCGCTGCCCCGCCGCCACGGCATTGAGGCCCGCCCGGATTATCTCACTTGTATATGCCCCAGTACTCCAGGCCAAAGCAACGATCGATGCGCTAAGAGAGGAAAGTGTCAGCCCAGTATTAGGTAATCCAAAGTAGAGAAACTGAAGCAGGATGAGCACTGGCCCTCCTCTGCCCAGCTCGACAAGGACGACGCAAGCCCAACGGATTGCTTTTGTCTTCGCCTGACCACCGATTGCCCATAAGAGACCCAAGGGAATGCCGATGAGTAGACTCAGTGATGCAACCTCAAGACTCAGCAGATAGCCACTCCAGAGTCGAGGGAACCATTCGGCCCAGTCATTAAACGTGCTGATCATCGCTCGATCCTCATCCGAAGACGGAAGTCCACAACCCGAGACACATACGCCATAAAAAAGCTAAGGCCAAAGTAGGCCACAGCCGCCCAAGCGTAGATTTCTAAGCCTTGGTAGGTTTGTTGAGTGAGCTGGTTGGCGATCAGCGCCACATCTGCCACTCCGATTGCCGAGGCGATCGCGGTGTCTTTTAGCAGTCCAATTGCGTAAGAGCTGGCTGACGGCAGCGAAATACGCATGACCTGAGGTGCCAGGACATATCGATATCGTTGCCAAACCGAAAGCCCCATTACTTTGCTAGCTTCTGTCTGCCCCTTCGGAACTGCCTTGAGAGCCCCTCTGTAAATCTCGGCCAAGTTGGCTGCGGTGATAAGGGAGAGTCCTATCACTGCTGCAGCGAACGGACTCAAGCGAATCACATGCTGGCCGATTGCAAAGAACACGGCAAAAAGCCAAACAATGGGAGGTACGGAGCGAACGATCAGAATCAACGTCGCACCGAAATAAGAGATTGCAGTGTTGCGGGAGGATCGAAGCATACAAACCGGGATCGCCAGTGACGCACCGACAACGAAGGAGACCACGGTAAGCGCAATCGTCCAGGGCAATCCTGCACTCAACTTCTGGATTACTGTGAACATGTCCATTAGCGGTCTCGCACTGCCGAAAGAAACTGCTGGACTCGCGGATGCTGTGGAGACCTCATTACCTGGGCGCTCTCACCTTGCTCAATGATTTCACCATCGGCCATCACAATGACCCGATTCGAGACATTTTCGGCGAACCGCATTTCATGCGTTACAACCATCATTGTCATTCCATCATTGGCCAGCTCACGCATCACCGCAAGAACCTCTAGGCCAACCTCAGGATCAAGGGCGGACGTCGGTTCATCGAACAACATAATCTCTGGATCCAACGCCAGTGCCCGCGAGATAGCAATTCGCTGCTGCTGTCCGCCGGAGCAGCGGGACGGATACATACTCGCCTTGTTGGCCAGACCGACTCGCTGCAGGAGTTGCATCGAGCGCTCGTCTGCTTCCTCATGACTGCGCTTGAGTACACGTCGCTGAGCGAGTGATACGTTTTCCAGTACGGTCATGTGAGGGAAGAGATTGAACGACTGGAATACCATTCCCAGTTTGCGATTGATGCCCGCTAACTGAGCGCGCGTTGCACCGACCGAGGCATCAATGGACAACTCACCAATCGTAATTCGGCCTGCTGTAGGCGGCTCGAGCTGGTTGATACAGCGAAGAAGTGTGCTTTTTCCAGAACCACTCGGCCCAATTAGAGCTACTACCTCGCCACCCTTAAGTTCGAAATCGATGGATTTCAATACTGTGATATCACCAAATCGTTTACTCACACCTTCAAGGCGCAATACACAGCCTCGATCTACGGAAGATGAAGTTGATTTTGGTAATGCGATAGAAATTTCGGCGTTCATAAATAACACCCTTCAATTATAGGAGTTGTGGCAGGGCTACAAATAAAAAGAGGGCCGCTGGTACAGCCCTAAAAACGCTGTTCGATTCTTTAAAATTCTATTCCTCAACTTTCGAGTGTGGAATAAAAATCCGGCCGACGATCACGGAGATGGCGCACCTCTCCCTTTTCACGAGAGAGCCGAAGCTTGACCAAATCCAGCTCTATATTCAGCAATCCAGGCTCATTCAATTCCGATTCGGCGAATGTGCCGTCAGTAATGCTCATCCTGTTATCAATAGGGCAAGCTACAAATGCCTTGCCCATACAGCGCACGGGATAGTCTTGAGGGATGCCGAGATCGCCGACCAATGGTGATACGCAAACATAGACCTGATTTTCCAAGGCACGGGCATGTGCACTGAACCATTCCCGCCAAGCACCACGCTCTTCTGTGAGGGCTGGCACGAAGATGACTTCGGCACCACGAGACACAAAATGGCGAGTCAGCTCGGGGAACTGCACGTCATAGCAAACGAAAATTCCACACTTGACGCCATCTACCTCAAATACGTCATTCAACGTTTGTGAGGCCGACGTCTGAATAGCTTTCTCGCCGCGAGTGAGGTGCACCTTGTGCTGCCGTTCGAACGATCCATCCGGCTTAAAGACGAAGGCACTGTTATAACCCGCTCCATTTTCCTCATGCCAATAAGTCGCACCTACTATATAGATGTCGTACTCCTCAGCCAGGAAACTTAAGGTTTGGATGAACTCAGGATACAACGGTGTCAACACTTCCCGATAAAACGATGAAACTGTCTCATTGGTGACTTCGGCAGCCCTTGAATTTGTCCAGAGGAGGCCCATTGGGAGGAACTCTGGCAGAAGCAATACCCGACTCCCCGCCAACTTTGCATCAGAGACGAAAGTTCTTACGTGCGCGGAGAAGTCTTGGAATTTCTGATAGCGCCGAATTTCAAAAACGGCGACTGAGACTTTCAGTTTATCAAGCATTTTGGGTCTGCCTCCAAAGTTCCAGCAATGCTTTCTTGTCGATCTTCGAGGTTGATCCCAATGGCATTTCGGAAAGCTGCGTAAAGTTAACGGGCACCTTGAATTCCGCAAGCTTTGAACGGCAGTGGGAGAGTAGCTCTTGGTCGGTGACTTCCTTTCCAGGCGTTGTCACGAAATAGGCGAAAGGCAACTCACCGAATTTCGGATCCGGTATTCCAATGACGGATGCCAGCAATACAGAAGGATGCTCGCAGATGACATCTTCCACTTCAGCAGGCGCGATATTCGCCCCCCCCTTGATGATGATGTCCTTAATACGCCCGGTGAGGTAATAGAACCCTTCAGCGTCGCGGAAACCGAGATCACCTGTACGGAAGAAACCATCAACAAAAGACGTAGAGGTGAGCTCGGCGGCCTTGTAATACCCGCTAGTAGTGGCTGGGGCTTTAACCCACACCTCACCAACTTCTTCGACAGCGGCCAACTGACCGTCAGTTGTCATTAGCTTGACCTCGACCCCTGGTGCTGCTTGACCAATTGCACCTGGCGGAAGTTCTACAGCACGCGAAGCGTAGCGCCCAAAAACCGGACGAACTTCCGTCAACGCATAGTAGTCTTCTATTTTCTTGTTGAATCGGCGCTCAAAGCGCTCCTTCAACTCTCTCGACAAGGGAGCACCAGCAGAAATGAAAAGACGCATAAAGGAGAGGTCGAATTTCAAGTCGTTCTGTTCGGCATATTCCAACATCATAGAAAACATGGTTGGCACACCGTGGAACACTGTAACCTTATGCTCAACGATGGCATTGAGCACATCGGCTGGACGGAATTTCCTGAGCAAAATGACTTCAGCACCGGCCTGGAAAGCCATCGAAGCAGCAGTCGAAAGCCCATAGAGGAAACCTAGAGGCAGTGACACAAGTACCTTGTCCTCTGGAGTAATACTCCACAGCTCAATCAGTGAGCGGTTTCCAGCGTACTCAGCATCTTGCGTGTACCGAACCGCTTTGGGCACTCCTGTGGAACCAGAAGTGTACACAATCAGAAAATCCGCATTCCTACCTTCGAAAGTATTCGCTAGCTTGGCGCCTTTTGCGCCCCTTACGAAGGAGCCTGTGTCGAAAATCTGACAGCGCCGCTCGCCCACGGCCTCTCGTGCCACAGAGGCAAGCGCCTGATCAACAAATAGATACTTTATCTGTGCATGATCAATGATGTAACTGGCTTCTGCTGCCGTCAGGACAGCATTTAGAGGAACAAATGTCCCTCCAATCTTCGCTACTGCATAATACAGAATCATCGTGGCGCTGCCGTTTTCGCAGTAGACGCCCACCGGAGTATCAACGCTCACTCCTGCATTCACCAAGTGGGACGCCACTTGGTCAACCTCGTACACTAACGCCCCGTAGCTGAGAATTTCCCTTTCAAATCGGAGGGCAATCTTTTCCATACTGCTGCCAGCGAGGGCCTGGATACCACTGAATATCATGACAAAACCTCAGAGAGACGTTAGTGCTGGTTGAGCCTTTAATTTAAACAGGCTTGCAGTGCATCATCACTTTCCATTCACCTTCCTGCACTGATTCTCCACGCTGGTTGACCAGTGAAACCAGGAAATTGACGATACCCACTTCAGGCTTTTTGGTCTCACGTTTGGAGCCTACTTTTTGGTATACATGGATGGTATCCCCGATTTTGATCGGGCCACGTAAATCCCATGTCATACCCAAGAAGGCAATCGCTGTGCCTTCTTTGATCCCCAAACGGCTCTCAAGACCTGTTGCAATCGCGAAGCCTGCTGGGCCATGCAAGATACGACCACCAAAGACAGTGCTCTTAGCAAACTCTTCATCAGTGTGCACTGGGTTGTGGTCGCCAGTTAGAGCCGCGAACATCACGATGTCAGCCTCGGTAATTGTTCGGCGCGGGGAGTTCCACTCTTGGCCAATCTCCAACTGATCGAAGTAAAGAGCGTTTTGGCCGATTCCGGTCAGGCTATTGGCTTGGACTGCACTATTCATTCTTATTTCTCCAGATTAAACAGACTTGCTCTTGATATGTTTCGTGGCATCGCCCATGGTCATAAACTCAACACCAGGTTGTTGCATGTGCTTTATCAATTTTTCAAGCATTACAATTCGAGGGCCTCGCCCAATTATCTCCGGGTGACAAGTCAGGGTGAATACCCCGCTGACTTGGTGCGCATAGTCGAATTCCGCAGACCAAGACTTATAGACATCTTCTGCCAAGCGAAGACCTGTATTGAGCGGACGAGGTGAAAACTGAAAGTAGGGATAATCATCCAACTCCCAAGCGACAGGAAACTCTAAAACCTCGCTCTGCTCACCATGTTCGAAGATATCTTCAGACAGAACATCTTTCTTTCGGGCGAAGAAAGTTTCGAAATCATTCGACATTAGACTACTGTCATAAATAAGCCCGAACTCTTCTAAAAGGTCGATTGTATTATCGCTTAAGTCCCATGCTGGAGAGCGATACCCGACAGGCCTGACCCCCGTTACCTTTTCAAGAACCTCAATGCTCTGAGCCAACAATCGACGCTCTTCCTCCAGCGGCAATCCGACAGGAGATTCGTGAACGTAGCCGTGGCAAGACACTTCATGCCCAGCAGCAACGATACGTTTCACAATGTCAGGGTAAGTGGAGGCCGTGTGTGCTGGAACGAAAAACGTAGCAGGTACTTCGCAGCGCTCCAGCACATCCAAAAGCCTCGGCATACCAACATTTGCGCCGAACTCCCCACGAGACAGAGGCGTCGGGGAAACCTGCTTGAACGTGCTCAACCAAATAGCAACGCCGTCGAAATCGAAGGTAAGGCATGCGATGGTCATCAGTGTTCCTCAATCAAAGCCAGCTGCTCAGACGATACGAGCAGTCTTCTCCCGATCTAATCGCTGCCGGAGGGCGCATCGCATCTGCTTTGCATGCCTTCTGGAAGTATCAGCCCAAGAAACAGACCCGCCGTAATAAAAATTAGACCGCCCAGTCAGTATGATTGAATTGGAAGACATGTCAATAGCCTCAAACGGTCTCCTACCACTTGCATGGAACGCTTCCTTTGGCTCCTGCTCCAGCGCCACCTTGCGCGATAGCGTCCGGAAGGTTTAGAATTTATACCAGAAGGTCTTTTTTTTAGCCATGGCGTTCAGTCCATCAAATAGGAAGGTGTCTTATGATCAAGGCAATTAATGCAGGGCCCGGCTATCCAGGCGTCTCGATGTCCACGAAGGTTGTGGATGGGGAGCTACTTTTCCTCACCGGTCATGCCCCAGTCGACGGTGAAGGTGAAGTTGTTGAAGGCGATTTCGAAGCTCAAGCCACTGCCGTCTTCGAGAATCTGCGCATCACGCTTGAAGCTGCTGGAGTGGGGTTTGAGGCCTTAGCTCGAATGAATACCTACCTGATCGATGTCGCACCCGAGACCCTTGCTTCGTTCAAAAAGGTGCGCAACCGCTTTGTGAACATGGACTGCCCGCCTGCCAACACCTTGCTGAAGGTTGCCGGGCTCTACGACGAGCGAATTCGAATCGAAATCGACGGCGTGGCGGTTCTGCCTCGCGCCTAATATTTACGCCGCCCTCCCCCCTCCACAGTTTTGGAGTGACCGCCTCGCTCAATAAACCTAGTCGAAGGGAAATTTGACTTGGCGGTATAAAAAAAAGACAATTTCCTAGCCTAACCTGATCGGCAACCTATTCCAGGGCTGGGGATGAACCCGAAAGGAAGAACAACACAAATGATCACGTACCGAGGTGTCGTATACCCAGCACAGACCGATGCGATGGGTCATATGAACGTTCAGCACTATATAGCGTCATTCGACCAAGCCTTCTGGCATCTGGTTGATCACCTTGGCTACGACGCTGATTGGCGATTGAGCCGTAAACAAGGCTGGGCCGACGTTCACTATGAAATCGATTTCCGATCAGAGCTCCACGTAGGATCCGTTTTTCACGTTGAGAGTTCGCTCAAGAAAGTTGGGCGCACTTCAATGATTACTCATCACGCTTTGTTTGATAACAAGAAGCAGCTCTGCGCAGAAATTGCTATGACGTCTGTATATTTTGATCTTGAAGCCCGAAAGGCTATCGAGATACCTGAACTTATTCGTGCGTCTGCATCATCACTGATTGAGACGCTAACTGCTTAATACTATTTGGTGTATCCCAATGAATGTAGATATGCGAGACCAACTTAAACAAAAAAAGCAAGCATACGTGCAAGATGAAATCTTGTCGTCCGCTGCCACCCTGTTCGCTGAGAAAGGGTTCCGGGCGATTACTATTACTGATATTGCTGCACGGTTGGGCTACACCAAGTCAGTTGTGTATTACTACTTCAAAAATAAAAACGAGATTTTGTGGCAGATTTTCAATCGTATGTACGAAAAGTATCAGGCTACAATTGATGAAATTCAGTCTCAAGATCTGCCTGCTGATGAAGCGCTTCGTCGTATTCTTCATAGCCATGCGCTGCATGTGATGAAGCAAAAAGATTGGACGGCCATCTACTTCCGAGACGAAAGCGAACTTGAACCTGATCAACAAGTACTGATGCGCAAACGCAAGCGCGAATATGATGCGAAGATCGAGGTTGTGTATCAACGAGGCATTCTGGAGAAAACGTTCAAGGACGTGCCGCCCCATATCGCCATTTCGGGTTTCATGGGCATGTGCAACTGGCTGCATACCTGGTTCAATGAACAAGGCTCGCATACCCCCGAACAGATTGCTGATTACTACTGCGACCTCATGTCTGGTGGCTACCTGCAATAAACCCTTTGTGACCCGCAGCCACATGAATAAAGCGCGATAAGAATCGCGCTTTTTTTTCAGTTCGATTTCACTTGAGCGAAATCCTCAACGAAATTTCGACGTTCACGAGCATAGTCAACCTGCTCATCAGGAATAACACGGATGCGGACTTTGCTTTGCAGTTCTTCCGAAATATGAGCTACAACGCCCGGCATGGTAGATATCACCGCAAGCCCGGTCATCTCGGCTGGAGTAAAGCCCATTTGCGCCAGAATAGCCCCCATCATCCCAACCTCGTTGATTACGATTTCGGGTTTGCCCGCTTGGCTCGTAAACGCTCTATGAATGGCTTCATACCACTCACAAATATCACCCCAGACTTCTGTCTCGATGGCCAGTTGCTTCAACTGCTGAGCACGAGGGTCGGTGTACTTGAAAGCAGGATGGCCCAAGCCGGGAACCCGCTCCTTACGCGCTCTCATTCCCTCAACCAAGCTATTCGCAGCTACATCAAGCGAATCAGCTTGCTTCGCAGCGTTGATAGTTGCGTTTAGGAAGAGCCCAGTCTGATCAGGCGCTAGTGAATACTCCCCTGCCGACAATACTGCAGTTGCCAATCCCGCCACCATCGATGGATTGCTGGAAACACAGAAGCGTGCGGCAGCGGTTCCTGGCTTACGTAGCGAGTAATCAAGTACGGAACACAAAACGCCCTCAATCATTTTCGACTGACCTGCCGATGGAAGCATGCCACGGATCAAAAGATAGGTCGCATCGGCAAAACTCAGCTTGCCAATCATGTCTCCCAGGTCATAACCACGGATGTACACGGTGTTGTCCTGGACATCGCTTACCGCGCTGCTCCAGTACTTCGGGGTCTCGTTCATTATTCATTCCTGCCTATCGATCAACGCCAGGCGAAAGACCTGACATTGAAAGATGGTATCCGAGCGAAATCATACTGTCTAGCCAGTCAGTCTTTTTGACTGACCCTCTGGTATGTTTTCGCTAAATGTATGATCTGCTCGGTACGGCACTAGATAATCCAAGGGATCGATTGCGGCTCAGCAGAGACGTTTCGACTGGATGAAGAATGCTCATGCGTTGAGAGTTCATCGAACGAGGATACATACTCGGCTAGAGCCCTCGCAGCAGCGATACAGTGGGCAAGCTCACCGCTCTGACCGACGATGTAACCATTCTTGACTCCGGAGAGAGGATGGATACCTGCCCACGATGGGAGTTCGGGCGTTTGATTGGGAGCCTCTTTGCCAACCTTGAGCAGATGCTCGAAAAAAGAACGCTTAGGCTGAGCGGAGGGTCTCTCATCCATTTTCTGCTGTATTTGTGCTGCTCGCTCAAAAGACAGGTATCGACCAAAAATTCCCATGGAGGATTCAGGGCATTCACGTGGAGACTCACCCAACCGGTTTGATCCTGGGGAATAATTACCACCTACAACCACTGTGTCGTAGTAGTGAGCAACACCACCTAGCACCATCTCATACAGGTCATCTACGATACGGAGTTGGTCGAAATTTCTCTCTCGGTAAATCGCACCTCCACGCTCCAAGAACGACTCCATCAATCGATTGCTCAATGTTCTGGGATAGATCGAAACATCCTGCATAAACCTTACTGCGGCCAAGGTTCCGAACGGTAATCCCATGCCTCCTGCATTTCTGGAAACCTCAACAAGTAGGCCCTGCGCCCTGCATGCGCGGGCGAATTGCTCTAGAGATTCGACGAAGTCTGACCGATGTTCAAAAATGATTGTGCCGGAGTCTGAAGCAAGCACTTTCGCACCGAGGTCGATGGCAATTTCACGCAACTCGGCGATGCCTTGAACCGCTATTTTCTTGGCCATCGGCTCGCGCTGAAGGCAAAGCCAAGTCGACACCAGATGGTTGGACGCAATGTTAGGGGCACTTGAGTCAGAGAAGAAAACATCTGCGCTTACTCCAAAGCGTTGAAGGTAATAACCGTAAAGCAATGCATCGATACCATCGCTAAATACCGCTACCTTTTTCCCGCCCTGCCCATTTTTCATGACCCGCCCCTTTCGCATTCAAAGCCATCAATGCCTCAAGCAGGAACTCGAAGCGCAACATACCAACGGGTATGTTTTTCAGCACCGAAGGTATGTTAAGCCTACCAAACCGTCAAGCTCGGGCATTCGTCTGACGATTCCCGCTTGTCGATGCACGCATCACTTAAGGGCCACAGCTTCCTCTTGCAATCGTTGCGGTTTGTAAGGAATACTAAAACCCGCCGGTCTTTTTTTATGACTAGTAGGTACGCCCACTGCTTTTCTCCACCTTACACACCTCCACCCTATCGACAATTCTGTTATCAGCTTGAGGGCTCATGATGTTGGGTAATATGTCTATACGCACCAGAATCACCGCACTGAGCTTGGTCTGTATGGTTGCTCTGATTGGGGCAATTACCTACGTCAACATCCAACAGAACGAAGCAGCAGGAGAGCTAACGAGCGAAGCTAGCCGCGCGGCTATTGAAAGGGCTATCAAGGGACAACTACAGAGCACCGCGACCGCTCAAGCGATCCAAGTTGAGAAATTTTTTAGCGAAAAGTACGCCGCGCTAAACCAGTTAGCGATCCAGTTTTCTGGTATTCAGAGGGTAGCGGATACCTATGGCACATCTGGGATTGTCTCAAGGTACACAGCGGATGGAGCGGTCAAATCGACCTTTCTGCATGACAGTACGTTACTAGGCGTTTAGGCCATCATGGAGCCCAACCAGTTTGGTAATGACAAAGAATTCGTCAGCTCGATTCAATATAGTTCAAACGATGTGGGACGTTTTGCCAGCTATTGGAATCGAAATACAGGTATCGTGGCTAATGCTCCAACTGCTGAACGAAAGTTGCATGACGAGACCGTGGGAGAAAGCGGTCTCCCATTCAACTACTTCTATCGCTGCTCGTTGCAAAGTAACGCAGCCTGCCTCGCCCCTCCGTTCACCGCTACACTGGGCGGCCAAGAAGTACTATTGACCACGCTATCAACTTCCGTTAACCAAAATAATAAGCCTACCGGGGTAGTTGGAGTCGACGTCGCCATCACAGATCTTCAAGACTTCATGATGAAGGCGAAGCAGAGTTTATATAGCGGGGCAGGCGATATCGCCATTGTAACTAGCTCGGGGATTGTTGCTGCGTATACGCCCTCGTCCTCCAAGCTTGGTCAAACATATGAATCCTTAGGCCTACCCGATATACGCCAAATGGCTGCCCAAGCCGGGGAAAACCGATCGCTCTATTTAGACGATGAGAATTTTATAAAAGTGATTACACCGATCACAATGGGGAAAAACGTCTCCCCTTGGTGGATCATCCTTCAGCTTCCCAAGGCGATAGCTCAAGCCGAAATTGACAAGCTGGAAGGTATTCACCGGGCCCTGCTGCTTAAGTCTCTTGTTAAAAGCATACTCGTTGCAGCGCTTTCTGGTTTGGCTGGGGCCCTACTTATGTGGTTCACGGCATCCAGAATTACGACGCCAATCCGCAATGTGTCGACAATGCTTCGTGACATTGCATCGGGCGAAGGCGATCTAACCAAACGTCTGAACTACCCTAAAAAGGATGAGCTTGGGGAGGTTGCACTTTGGTTTAACCTCTTCCTCGATAAGCTTCAGCCGATGATCAACGCTGTCCGCAAGGGTATCGACGATACGCGCCTCACTGCGAACCAATCGTTCAGGATCGCCCAAGAAACGAGCCACGGAATGCAAGCACAATTCAAGGACATCGACCAAGTCGCTGCAGCGTCGACCGAAATGACTGCTACGGCCCACGAAGTAGCAAGCAGTGCCGCTATGGTTGCAGTCGATGCTAAGCACGCTGAACAGGCCGCCCAAACAGGGCACGGTCTGTTAGAAAAGACAAACCATGGCCTACTGGATCTCACAATTTGCCTGACAAAGTCTATGGAGGACGCCCGTGCCCTATTGGATAGCAGCGAGCAGATCGGTAATGTTCTTGATGTGATTCGTGCGATTGCCCAGCAAACCAATCTCCTAGCGCTCAATGCAGCGATAGAAGCTGCCCGTGCAGGAGAAAGTGGTCGAGGGTTTGCAGTCGTCGCGGATGAAGTTCGAACCTTGGCAATGAGAACTCAAGAATCGGTAGAGCAAATCCGAATTGTGATTGAACAGTTGCAGGCTGGGGCAATCATGGTAACCACAGCTATGCAAGACAGTCAGTTGAGGGCCAGCAGCAGCTCCAGGCAGATGGAAGAGACAGTTCAATCCTTTAGTGAGATCACGCTGGCCGTTTCAAAAATCCAGGATATGACCCACCAAATTGCGACGGCTGCCGAAGAACAAAGTGCAGTCGCTGACGATATCAACTGCAACATCACCAGTGTTCGAATGGTTACGCAGGAGCTCAATGACAAAGCATGTTCTTCTGCTAGCCTGAGCGAACACTTGAGCTTATTGGCAGATAAACAGCACGAGCTGGCAAATCAGTTCAAAACGTGATTGCCTTTCTCACCTATACAGCAGTTTTAGTGGTCAATAGAACACGGTGTTAGTACACAGAAAGAAGGGCCCTCTCGGGCCCTTTTGTACTCAAACCAATGTCACTTCGTCATGCGGGACTCGACGGTGTCGGAACCATATGTCGCTTTCCACTCTTTCAAGGTTCGGTGATTCTCGTCTATTGTCTCAACGACAACAACTCTCGCAACAGCAATGCCCGGCCAAATGATCAAAATTTGCCAGAAAGCGCCCATCTATGTGTTCCCCTGCGGCTCCCTGTCTAGGGACAACGGCAATGACGCTATTATCTCGGCGTGGCAAACCTCGAGTATTTCATCAGCCAGAGAAGAATCATCTGGGCAGGCGCGCGACAACATGACGGCACCGATTGCATGCGCCAGCATGTCGATCATTTTTGCCCGTACCCCATCCGGCGGCGCGTCTTGCCTCGTTTTGTACTTTTCTTCGAGCGTCGCCAGCGTGCGTTCTACCCCGCTGGCAAAGGTGGCTTTCAACTCATCTGATTGACGCGCAGCATCTCCACAAAGGGCCGCCATGGTGCAACCGCTGCCCCTGCCGTCTCGGTGATCCCTCGACACATACAGATCGATGAACTCAGCAACGTCGAGACCTTCGGAACTGGTCAGCGAACGCGAAAGACTGTTCGCTGCCGCTTCAGCCATCAAATCAGCCTTGGAGCCGAAGTGCTTGTAGAAACCGCCTTGGGTAAATCCGGCTGCTGCCATGAGTTCAGCCACCCCCACGCCATCGTAGCCACGCTCGCGAAACAGCTCTGAAGCCGTCTCAACGATGTGAGCTCTATTGGCAAGCGATTGAGCCTTGGTGATCTTCATTTCCTGCGCCTCTGCACCTCAAAGCAATGCCCTCATCATACTCTGATGTCGATCATAATCAAAAGCGTTGACAGTTTTGAGTATGATCGACATCATAAATACGCCAACGCGAATCCTCCCTGGCACGGCGCATGTCGTCCTCATTAATCAACGAGTATGGAAACGAAATGAACGATAAGACGTTGTTTGAGCCGTACACGCTCGGCTCGCTGACACTTTCCAACAGAATCGTGATGGCTCCGCTGACGCGTAACCGTGCGGGCGAAGGCTTCGTCCCGAGCGAGTTCGCTGCAACCTATTACAGCCAGAGAGCCTCTACAGGCCTGTTGATCTCCGAAGCCTCGCAGATCTCGCAGCAGGGACAGGGCTACCAGGATACGCCCGGTATCTACACGCTGGCGCAGATCGATGGCTGGCGCCAGGTCACCGATGCCGTCCACGCAAAAGGCGGACGAATTTTCCTGCAACTGTGGCATGTCGGACGCGTGTCGCACGTTGACCTGCAGGAGAACGGTGCCACTCCGGTAGCACCCTCCGCTCTCCGCCCCGCGACCAAGGTGTTCGTCAACAATAGCTTCGTGGACGTTTCAGAGCCGCGAGCGCTTGATATCAGCGAGCTTCCCGGGATCGTCAATGATTTTCGCCAAGCGGCGGCAAACGCGATCGCTGCGGGATTCGATGGCGTAGAGATCCATGGCGCAAACGGCTATTTGCTGGATCAGTTCGTAAAAGACGGTGCCAACATCCGCACCGATGCTTACGGTGGCTCGATTGAAAATCGCGCTCGCCTACTGCTGGAAGTGACGGCAGCGGTAGTAGCCGAGGTCGGTGCCGGACGCACAGGCATCCGTATTTCGCCAGTTTCGCCAGCCAATGGTGTCTCCAGCAGCGAACCGCAGGCCCAGTTTGACTACATTGTCGACCAACTCGATGCCTTGGGCATTGTGTACCTCCATGTGGTCGAAGGCGCGACTGGCGGGCCACGCGATATTGCGCCCTTCGACTTTGGTTCTCTGCGCCAACGCTTCAAAAACACGTACATCGCGAACAATGGCTACGACGTGAATCTGGCCACCTCTCAACTCATCGATGACAAAGCTGACTTGATCGCCTTTGGACGCCCCTTCATCGGTAACCCGGACTTGGTGGAGCGCCTTGAAAACGCTGCCGCTTTGTCGGCATTCGATCCTGCGACCCTGTATGGCGGTGGTGCAGAAGGCTACATCGACTACCCCACCCTTGCTGAATCCAGTACCCGGCACGGCTAAACATCACGGCTGCGCATGTCCTCCTGACACCGCGCATGACTCGCCTGTCGATATCCCAAACTGAGGATCAATTCATGAGCATCCCTGCCACCGTTCTCATTACCGGCGCCTCCACTGGCATCGGCGCCACCTATGCCGAGCGCTTTGCACAGCGCGGGCACGACCTCGTACTGGTTGCCCGCGACAGAGGGCGGCTGGATGCACTTGCAGCCCGGCTGCGTGAGAAACACAACGTCGCCATCGATGTTCTCCAGGCTGACCTGACCCAAATCAGCGACTTGACCACGGTCGAGGCTCGCCTGCGCGACGACGCCAGTATCGGCATCCTGGTGAACAATGCCGGCGCCGCACAATCGGGCAGCTTTATCGAACTATCCACCGACAGCGTTGCTCAGTTGGTCACGCTCAACACTACCGCACTGGTACGGCTTGCCAGCGCCATCGCCCCACGCCTGGCACAAGCCGGGGACGGAGCGATTATCAACATAGGCTCGGTCGTGGGCCTGGCACCAGAGTTCGGGATGACGGTCTACGGCGCGACCAAGGCGTTTGTGCTGTTTCTATCACAAGGTATGAGCCTGGAACTGTCGCCCAAAGGCGTCTACGTGCAAGCCGTTCTGCCGGCAGCCACTCGCACCGAAATCTGGGAGCGAGCGGGCATCGACATAAATACCCTCAGTGACATCATGGAAGTGGGTGATCTGGTCGATGCGGCCCTGGTGGGTTTCGATCGTCGCGAGCCCGTGACCATCCCCCCCTTGCAGGACGCCGCCCGTTGGGATGCCTTGCAGGCCGCACGCCAGGGCTTGCTGTCAGAGATCAGGCAATCCGATGTCGCCGAGCGCTATCAAGCCAAGGCTTAATCATCGTGCAGCAGGCGCTGGTGTGCAGCACTCGATTTAAAAGCGCCTGCAACACAGTCTCACTTGCAGCTTTTCGAACCGCATCACGGGGCCAACATGAATATTCAAGACACAACACCTCATCCCGGATCACGCACGCAGTTCGTCAATGCAGCGAACCAATGGATCAAGGTTGAAGGAACAGCGTTCGCTTACCGTGACATAGGCCCCAAGGGTAAGTTGCCGCTCGTTCTGCTTAACCATTGGGGCGCAGTGCTGGACAACTTCGACCCACGGATCATGGATGGGCTCGCAAGCACCCGGCGCATCATCGCCACTGACTATCGGGGTATCGGCGCCTCAGATGGCACCGCCCCTGCGACGGTCAGTGAAATGGCAAACGATGCCATCGCTGTGATTCGTGCGCTGGGTTTCGACAAGGTCGACCTGCTGGGTTTTTCACTTGGAGGGTTCGTGGCCCAGGAAATTGCCCTGAGCGCCCCTGACCTGGTGCGCAGACTGATTCTGACCGGCACCGGGCCTGCTGGCGGAACTGGCATCGACAAGGTCTGGTCAGTGTCATGGCCATTGATGCTTAAAGGTTTGCTGACGTTGCGCGATCCGAAGACCTACCTGTTCTTCACCTCGACGGTCAATGGCCGGCGAGCCGCCAAGGATTTTCTGAATCGCCTGAAGGAGCGCAGGAAAGATCGCGACAAAAATCCAACGCCAAGCGCTTTTTTGCGCCAGTTGAAAGCCATTCACGCATGGGGCAGACAACCCCCACAAAATCTCAGTCGCATACAGATACCGACGCTGATCGCCAACGGTGACCACGACATCATGGTGCCCACGGTGAACTCTGCTGACTTGGCGAACCGGATCCCGAATTCACACCTGATCATTTACGAAGACGCAGGGCATGGCGGAATTTTCCAACATCATGCCGACTTCGTGGCCAAGGCAACGGTATTCCTGGATGCCTGAGCGTGTTCAACCAGTCCCATTTGAAACTATGAGAGTTGAATCAACATGAAGGCATTTCTAATCGACCGTTATGGCAAGAATAATGGACGTGTAGGCGAGGTGCCCGCCCCTGAAGTGGGTGCACATGACGTCCTGGTTCAAGTGCATGCCACAAGTGTCAACGTGCTTGATTCAAAGATCAGTACAGGCGAATTCAAACTGATCTTGCCGTTCTCATTTCCGTTGATATTGGGCAATGATTTGGCTGGAGTGGTGGTTGGCGTGGGCTCAGCCGTGCGGCGCTTCAAGCCAGGTGACGAAGTCTACGCGCGCCCTCCTCAAGAGCGCATAGGCACGTTCGCCGAGCTGATTGCGGTGGAAGAAAATGCACTCGCGTTGAAACCCAAAAATATCAGCATGGAAGAAGCGGCTTCCCTCCCCCTGGTCGCTCTGACGGCCTGGCAGGTGTTGGTTGAAACAGCCAGGTTGAAAAAAGGCCAGAAGATCTTTATCCACGCCGGATCCGGCGGCGTTGGCAGCATCGCCATCCAGCTCGCCAAGCATCTGGGGGCCTTCGTTGCGACAACCACCAGCACAACCAATGTTGAATGGGTTAAAGCGCTGGGAGCCGACGTTGTCATCGACTACAAGAAGCAAAACTTCGAAAGCGTTTTGCAGGACTACGACGTCGTATGGAACAGCTTGGGCGCTGATGAACTCGAAAAGTCGCTCACCATTCTGAAGCCTGGGGGGCAGCTCATTTCCATCTCGGGGCCGCCAACGCCGCTGTTCGCTGAAGAGCAAAAGCTGTTTTGGGGATTAGGTTTGGTGATGCGTTTATTGAGCAGCAGTACCCGCAGAAAAGCTCGCAAGCGGAACGTCAGGTATGCTTTCGTTTTTATGCGTGCGAGTGGTGCTCAACTGGGTGAAATCACTGCTCTCATCGAGTCCGGCATTATCAAACCGGTGATCGACCGATCCTTCCCTTTCGAGTCGACAGCCGAGGCGTTGAGCTATGTCGAACAAGGTCGATCCAAAGGTAAGGTAATCATTAAGCTCAAGTGAAATTCGAGAGCGTTGCCGACGGCTTAACCGGGTTGAAAGCTGAGCAAGAAAAGTTTCCTTCTCTGGCCCTTTTGTACTCATACCAAAATCACTTGGTCAGCCAATACTCGATGACAGCGGGGCCACATCAACCATCGCTCATGAGAGCAGGTACGCGGTAAGTCGCCCCTCATAAAAATGTAATCTCAGATTTTGCGGCCAAAATCTGCCTTTTACGTGGGCAGACTCCTTTCTCTCCTCATCTGTGAAACCAAGGTAAATCTATCCTGAGGATGGGTGGTTTCCGACACCACCATCACAGCCCCCTCCTCGTCACGATACTGGCGAAGAATATTTAAACCTGGTGAACCGGCTTCAGCATTGAGGCTCTTCGAAATCTCCGGTGACAGTAGTACCGCACGTACCTGTTGATCCACTACATCGATGTGTCGACCAAAGTGCTTCTCAATCAACGCGGCTATCAGCTCGTCTGGATGCTGCTCGGCCAACTCGATGACTTCAGAGTAAATGTCTTGGGCATACACGTCAGTCCAGCAAAGCGGCGCACGCAGGTTCTCTTGGTCGACCCGAATGCTAGATACGCAAAAGTAATGTTCGCCGGGTTCCAGCCCCAACCGTTTCGCCAGCGCGATATCGGCCACGAAGTGCTGCACGCTCTGAATACTGCGCACTTGGGTTTCAGCCAAATGAACCAAGTCTGATACCGAAGCCAGCGACTGCGAATAGCCGCCCTTGGGTGTGACGGACTCAACCCGGGTACCCACCCGTTTGCGCCGTGACACCAGCCCTTGGTTTTGCAATTGGGTGATGGCGGCACGAACCGTATGTCGGCTCACGTCATACAGCTCGCACAGCTCGAACTCTGTGGGCAGCAACGTCCCGACCGGGAATTTCCCGCTGGAAATCCCTTCCATCAAGTCTTTTGCAACGACCGCATAGCGCGTCTGGTTCATACCTTTCATCAGTCCCGAGCGTTTACCGAGTTGACAGTGTATCAGTGAGCACGTAAGAATTATGTACGGACATATTAAATATGTCCGATCAATAACAAACATATCAGGATTACCTCATGTCCAGCACCGTCTTCGACTCCGCCCTCTTTCGCGACATGTTCGGCACCGCCGAGATGCGCGGTGTGTTTTCCGACAAAGCCCTGATCGAACGCTACATCGAAGTGGAAGTGGCGCTGGCTCGCGCCGAAGCACGCTGTGGCGTAATTCCGAATGAGGCCGCCGAGCAGATCGCTGAACTGGCCACCTACGCTTCCCTCGATATGACGCTGATGCAGCACGAAACCGAAATCGTCGGTTATCCGATCCTGCCGCTGGTTGAACAGCTCTCAAAAATCTGTGGCGAAGCAGGTCGCTACCTTCACTGGGGTGCTACCACCCAGGACATCATGGACACAGCCGTGGTGTTGCAAGTGCGTGCAGCGTTGGCATTGGTCGAGCGAGACATTCAGGCTGTTCGCGGCTTGCTGGCCGATCTTGCCAAACGCTACC
Organism: Pseudomonas fluorescens; assembly: GCF_902497995.1. GTDB lineage: Bacteria > Pseudomonadota > Gammaproteobacteria > Pseudomonadales > Pseudomonadaceae > Aquipseudomonas > Aquipseudomonas fluorescens_BK. Next base: position 90,853 of record NZ_CABVII010000004.1, read on the forward strand.
GCGATACTCCGATGGCAGGTCGTACTCACCTCCAACACGCGCTGCCGATCACCTTCGGCTACAAATGTGCTGTGTGGCTGAGCATGTTCGACCGTCACGCTGAACGCCTGGTTGAACTGCGTCCACGGGTTGAAATCGGTCAATTCGCCGGCGCGGCCGGCACCCTGGCATCGCTGGGCGACAAGGGTCTGGAAGTCCAGGAAGCCCTGATGGCGGAACTGGGTCTGGGCGTTCCGCAAGCTACTTGGCATGTCGCGCGTGACGGCCTGGCCGAAACCCTGAACTTCCTCGGACTGGTCACCGGCTCTCTAGGCAAAGTCGCCCTGGACGTCATGATGATGATGACCAGTGAGTTGGGCGAAGTGTACGAACCCTTCGTCAAAGGTCGTGGTGCGAGCAGCACGATGCCGCAGAAACGCAACCCGATCTCCTGTGAATTGATGTATGCCGCAGCCAAAGGTGTGCGTCAGCACGCAGGCCTGATGCTTGATGCAATGATTCAGGACTTCGAACGCTCCACCGGCCCTTGGCAGGCCGAATGGATCGCCATTCCTGAAGCGTTCGCCTTGAGCGCGGCATCCCTCGGCCAGGCGAAGTTCATGCTCGCCGGCCTGGAAGTCCGCACTGAGCGTATGCGCAAAAACCTCGACATGACCCAAGGTCTGATTGTGGCTGAAGCCGTGATGATGGGCCTGGCCCCAGCGCTCGGACGCCAAGTAGCGCACGACGTGGTGTATGCCGCCTGCCGCATGGCGAACGATGAAGGCACCAGTTTGCTCGATGCGTTGCTCGCTCAGGGCGAAGCCACCGCACAACTGGATATCGAGGAACTCAAGCGCCTGACCGACCCGTCTAACTATCTGGGTCTTGCGCCGCAGATGGTCGATATCGCCCTCGCTCGTGAGGGTAGCGTCAAACGCTGATTGTTTCGGGGCTCGGCAGCATCGAGCCCCTCTGCCTACCGCTCGCAAATAACAACAACGAGACTGCAGACATGACCACTATCAACAAAAAACCGTTCTACAAAGACCTGACCTTTCAGGTCATTGCCGCCATGGTGCTGGGTATTGCCTTCGGCTTCATGGCTCCGGAACTGGCGGCCAAGTTCAAGATTCTCGGCGACATCTTCCTCAAGCTGATCAAAACTGCCGTAGCTCCTTTGGTGTTTTTCACCGTCGTCCATGGCATCGCCTCGGCGGGCGATATCAAGCGGGTTGGTAAGGTCGGCTTGCGCGCGCTGATCTATTTCGAAATCGTTTCCACCATTGCCTTGGCCATCGGTCTGCTGTGGGGCAATCTGCTGAACATCGGCTCGGGCATGCACGATGCTCATCCGAGCAGCGCCACCGCAGCGGCAGCCAGTGCGGCGGTTGCCAAAGGCCACGCGCCTGCATCGACGATGGATTTCATCTACGGGATTTTCCCGGACAACTTCGTCGGTGCCTTCGCTGGCGGACAGTTGCTGCAAGTGCTGGTGATCTCGGTACTGTTCGGTTTCGCCCTGTTGGCCCTAAAGCCAGAGCGTCGTAGCGTAATCGAGGACGGCTTGAGCCGAGTTTCCGAATGCTTCTTCGAGTTCATCAACCTGATCATGAAGTTTGCACCGCTCGGCGCCTTCGGCTCGGTGGCCTACGCCGTCGGCAGTAACGGCACCGCCGTGCTGATGTCACTGGCCAACCTGGTGCTGATGTTCTACGTCTGTGTCGCATTCTTCATCTTCGTGGTGCTGGGCGCGGTCTGCCGTATTTCAGGCTTCAGCCTGTGGCGATTCCTCAAGTACATCAAAGATGAGATTTTCATTGTGCTCGGTACTGCTTCCTCGGAAAGCGCCCTGCCACGCCTGCTGCAGAAACTGGAGAAATTCGGTTGCTCCAAGCAGAGCGTCGGCCTGGTGTTGCCTACCGGCTATGCCTTCAACCTCGATGGCACCTCGATCTACATGTCGCTGTGCGTGCTGTTCATCGCCAATGCCTACGGCGTACCGATGAGCTGGGAGCAACAACTAGGCACCATCGCCATCATGCTAGTGACCTCCAAAGGTGCGGCAGCGGTTTCCGGTGGCAGCTTCGTGGTGTTCGCCGCCACGGTGACAGCAATTGGCGTGCTGCCTGTGGAAGGCCTGGCGCTGCTGTTCGGGGTATACCGCTTCATGTCCATGGCCATCGCCACCTGCAACACCATCGGCAATAGCGTGGCAACGGTAGTGGTATAGAAATGGTCAGGAGAGTTTACCGAGCAGACTGCGAAGGCTGAATACAGCCGAGTATTCGGGCGGAATCCGGAAGCGGCGCTTTAACGGTTCTAAGGTGGTAACTGGAAATGCCAACTCCCTCAGACTGACTATAAATAGATAACAAAAAAGGCCCTGATGGGCCTTTTCTTGTACTCAAACCAAATCACTTGGTCAGCCAAGACTCAACAGTCGCGGAACCGTGCGCTGCTTTCCACTCCTTCAGAGTCTTGTGGTTGCCGCCTTTGGTTTCGACGACTTCGCCAGTGTGAGGGTTTTTATAGACCTTAACCTGGCGAGGCTTCCGAGTGCTGGCTTGAGGCTCAGCGACTGGTGCACGACGACCAGACTTCGGATCAAGCAGGTTGATCACGTCTTTCAGGCTGTAGCTGTAATCACCCAGCAGGGCGCGTAGCTTGGTCTCGAATTCGATTTCCTTCTTGAGGCCTACATCGCCTTTCAGCGCTTCGAGAGCCTGGAGCTGTTCGGCAAGGTGCTTTTCCAGTTGGCGAAATTCTGCGAGCTTGGACATGGTCGTTCTCTAGGTAGTTAGTCGCCTAACAATACACCAAAAACTGTAATTTGAATTGAACGTAAATGCCCCGCACGCCGCACCCTTTAATCATCAAATTGAATCAAAGAACTGCTGCAAGTTTTCCGTTGCTAAGAGGCGCAGATTCTCATAAATCGGCGCTCAAGTTGAATGAGTAGGTTGTCGGGTTGCTAGCCAGCAGACAAGTGAGCCCACGGTAACAAGCACTGCTCCCTGCCAAAACTGCGCATTCAAATGGGCTCCCAACCATACAGCAGCAAAAGCCGAAGAAAGCACTGGGGCGGAGTAAGAAGCGGTAGCCAATAATGTGAGATTCCCCCGCAAGATGCCAACGTTCCACAGCGCATAGCCGCCGGCCATTGCAACACCGGCAGCGACCAGTTGAAGGCTGCTGCCCAGGGTGAACGCGGGAATTACCTCGCTGCTGAAAGCGTGCTTCAACCAGAGCACGCATGCAGTCAGGATAAAGAACAAGACAACAAGACTCTGCCCACCCGCATACCGTCGAGTGACATTGCAGTACAACGCAAAGGTAATCGCACACGTCAGTGCGAGGCTGTAACTGAGAGGGTTGGACTTAACGTTAGCAATGATGCTCGGCAGAGATAACCCATCGCCGCTCACCACCCACACGATGCCGAAGAGAGCCAGCGCTGTACCTGGAACGATTATCCAGCGAGCCTTTTGGCCGTTCATGATTATGGCAAGTAGGACGGTCAGACAGGGCCATAGGTAATTCACCACGCCGAGCTCGATAGCTTGGTTACGGCTACTGGCATAGCCCAGGGCTAACGATAGGCAAACCTCGTAAGCAACGAAAAGAGCGCTTCCCAGGATCAGATAAAACTTTGGCGTCGAGCGCAGACGCGGTCGCCCAAGAAATCCCACCAGCATGATTGCGCCCAATGAGTAGATCATTGCAGCGCCACCCAAAGGGCCGAAGATTTCGCTGACGCTCCTGATAAGCCCGGCGGCGGTGCTCCACAAAACAATCGCCACTAAACCACAAGCCGTGGCGGCCCTCTCACCTCCGATCTGCATCTTCCCCTCTCGCCCAAAAAATGGGGAGTCTACTGGATTGAGCAACGCCCCAGCAGCGAGATGAGGGTCGAAGTACTCAAGCTGAAAATCTCGGCACGGGATAGTGGATAAAGATCAAGGATCCCCATAGAGGTGAGCCCGGGTTCGTTGCCCTGATTTATTCGCCCTCTGCTGAGAGCGGTGAATTGAGGTCAACTTCCACCTGACCGACTAGCGAAGTGATGCGAGAGACCAGACGCGTATCTACCGGCTGAATGCGCTCCGGGTGCGCATACATGTCAGCCGCCAACTGTTCGAGAGCTCTGGATACGGAGGGGTGAGCTTTCATCGATTCACCAAGCGCCGGCGAGATGTTGCTCTGAACGCGGTTTGCAGAGGTGATGATAGGGATAAGAGGATCATTCATGCCCCAACCTTATCTACTGTTCGACGTCGCAGCAATAGCTGGAATTTCTGCCTATTTGGATGACGGGGGTTGCTCCGATTACAGGGGCTTTTTGAGGTGAGAAATTATGGCTCAGCAATAATTATTGCTGAGCCATAATTTAGAATAATCCGGTTTTTCCACTTCCCCACCGTTGGTGAAACTCCAATCTCCAGCAGTACATCGTCCAAAATCGATCGGCCTACGTCGTGATTACGATTCTATGGTGACAAAACAAGCCTGGAGGCCAAGACCTTGAAAAGTTCTGCAAGCATTCGCGCGTCCAGCAACGCATGGTGGGGCTGATCAGACAGGTCTACCTGTTCAAGAGCTTCCGCACTCAGCTGATTGAAGAGGCTTATAAGGTTGGTTGGTTTACTCACAACCTGGACTGGCCAGGGTTGATGCTCCGCGCTAGCGAGATCACAGAAAAAATCCCAGTCCCAATGTGGCGCATCTGAGCACACCTCAAGCTCCTCAGCGGAGCCGCTTAGAAAGCTTCGAAGAGAGGCTCGGGCCTCGACAAGCGACTGACCATATCGCAGACGATCGAGCTGCGGGAGGACGTTCTGGATGACGAAATCACTGCAGTCTTCGACCGAATAGGTATCCGTCAACTCAACGTAGAACTCATCGCCTGACTCCGAAACCAGCGCTAGGGATATCAGCTTCGAATCCTTGTTTAGCTGAGTGAATTCGCAATCTAGGAATATCTTCAACGACCTAATCCTTTTCAACGATTTTTAGCGTGGCCTGTCTTCGGAGCCGTGTTCATCCCACTATTTACAGTACACCGTCCATAGCTGATCTACTCGAGTCGTGAAGCTCTGGCTCATCATCTCCCGGCGCATCCCCCAATCGGGATCGGTTGGCACACTCGCAAGATGCATCGTTCCCCTACCCCAGCGGCCATTAATGGCATCCAGCACGCCCATGACTTTCTCGGTGGCAGCCGGCTGGGAGATCGAAAAGAGATCTTCGGTGTACTCGCCCTTTTGGCAAAGGTTGACCAGGAGCACCTCGGCTTTGCTGTACCTGAAACCTGGCCGGAAGACTCGACCCACCGCTTCCACGGCGGCCTTTGTCATCAATCGCACGTCGTCAGTGGGGTATGGCAACTCCACCAGAACGCCGTTGGCGTACTTGGCTTCCTCCGGATTGAACATGCCAGTGCGTATGCTGACCCTAATCTTCTTGCACAGAGACTGTTGGGCCCGAAGCTTTTCAGTGGCCCGCATCATGTAGGTAGCAACGGCCTCTTTGATCGGCGCAATCTCGGTAAGACGCTTACCGAACATCCGACTGCAACAAATCTCTTGCTTGGGCGGATCAGGTTCATCGAGCTCAAGACACGGCGTACCCGCAAGCTCGCGCGCCGTCTTCTCTATTACTACGCTGAATTTCTTTCGCAGCATCCATGGATCGGTTTTGGAGAGATCCCAAGCAGTCTTGATGCCCATGCCTTCGAGGTGAAGCTTCATCTTGCGACCTACACCCCAGACGTCTGAGACCGAACACTTCTTAAGCACCCAGTCGCGCTTAACCTGGTCACGTAGATCAACTACACCGCCACTCTGAGCCTGCCATTTTTTGGCCGCGTGATTGGCGAGCTTGCTCAGGGTTTTCGTACCGGCAATGCCTACGCCGACCGGGATACCAGTGCTTCGATAAACCTGCGCACGAATGCGTCGACCGAGAGCCTCGAGATCGCCCGGAACACCTGCCAAATCCGCAAACGCCTCATCGATGCTGTAGACCTCAACCGCCGGCACTAACGACTCGATGACGCTCATCACCCGCTCGCTCATGTCACCGTACAACGCGTAGTTTGAAGAGAAGGCGACGATGCCGTGCTGCTTGAGCTTGTGCTTGATTTGAAAGTACGGCTCACCCATTTTCACAAACGGTTTGCTGTCCGCACTTCGAGCGATTACGCAGCCATCGTTGTTCGACAACACCACGATGGGAATCTTGGCCAAGTCAGGACGGAACACGCGCTCACAGCTCGCGTAGAAGCTGTTGCAGTCGATCAGCGCGAAGACAGGATCAGGCTTTTGGATCATGTGCACGCACGCTGAATGTCACCACCCCCCAAATAATCAGCTCATCGCCTTCGAGGATGTATCGCGGCGGATAACCCACGTTTTCGGACATCAAGATGATGTCGGCCCCACGCTTGCACAGGCGCTTACACACCGGCTCGCAGTTCACAGCCGCAATCACGATATGTCCATGCTCGGCGGTGATCGAGCGATCAACCACAGCCATATCACCATCGAATATTCCGGCTCCCTCCATGCTATGACCTTCAATGCGAACGAGGTAGATATGCGGTGCTCGGATGTCCAGGAGTTCGTCGATTGAGATGTGTTGTTCAAGGTGATCCGCAGCCGGGGATGGGAAGCCTGCCGGGACTTTGAACGAGTAAAAAGGAAGCTGAACTCCCCCTGCTGCCAACGGGCCGAGGATGGTGACGCTCATGAGACATGCCTTAATCGAAACTGTATATACATACAGTTAACGTCGAAGCGTGCTTGCGGTCAATCTCAAGCAAGGAAAATTACGACCGAAGGATTCACCGGGAGCATAATCCGCAGGTTGGCCAGAATGTCATGCGGTTTGAAACTCGACCGCTTTTCGCTGTGCAGCCGGTATTGCTGCAAGTCGCTTCTTCGCGCAAGCGGCTAGCCCTGCGGGCTGGAACTCCAATCTGGAAAGATTTTTTGCAATTCACCTACTAGTAACAGGCGATTTAGTAAGCGCGTGATAGCCTCGGTCAGTCCCGGATAGTCGTTGTAGAATTCATCAGGCAAGAAAGTGACGCAGGATAAATCCAATCTGCCGTGATGTTTAGCATGCATAAAGCTCCAGAAGACGCAGGTGGAAATTGATGAATGAATTAGAAGCCCGCGAACGCAAACGGCGTTACACGCTGTGGGATTTGGCAAGGCTGCATCCTGGATCTGATCAAGCTAAACCGCATCTGGCGATTCTTGATGACATTGAGCGCCGAGATCGAGAGGAACCGATTGGAGAGGCGTGGGCAATGTCGATTGACGAGTTGCGAGTACATGTCCCAGAAACCGAGATATTGGGGCGTGACGGACACCATTTTGTTATCGTGCTTGACGAGCACATACCAGAACCCTGGAAGAATCGATTCGAAGAAGCAAGTACCGGGTCTACCCGTTTGCGGCAGGGCTGCTATGCGAGTGACTGGCACCACTTTTTGCGGCAGTGGGCACGTGAGATGAAGCACGTCGAAGCGCACAGAACGACTACCTTGGATATTTCATGAGTACCGTCATCAAGCTCGACAGTGCCCTGGTTGAAAGTGCTCGTATTTACGCTTCAGCCGCACATCGCACAACCACCAAACAGATTGAATACTGGGCCACCATAGGCCGCATTGCAGAGCAAAACCCTGAGCTGTCATATGACTTTATCGTGGGGCTTTTGCAGGCCAGAGCCCAATTGAAGGCGGGCGACGCGAGCGAGTACACATTCCGATGAAGGTCATGCAAAACAACAATTCTGGCTCACCCATCCTTGAAAATATTTGGGCCGACTTGGGATTGCTGGCACCCGGAACCAAGCTCTATGAACTCGTCCGCGACGGACTGCCTTTTGTGTTTCTCGACCGGATAGGAAGTTATGAGAATTGAACCCTGACCGCTTTCCGTTGTGCCGCTGGCATTGCTGCAGTCGCTTGTTCGCGTAAGCGGCTAACCTTTACTGTGTAATACGCTAAATCGTGAAATGGGTAGCGGTATATTCACCAACAACAAACGATTAAGTGTGCGCATGATAGCCTCGGCTCAGACATCATTGTTCTGAGTACCCACCTTGAGCACTGCCACCGCATCCAACGATTTCAACACATTGATCAATGCACCAAAATTTTCGGACGACCCAGTTGGTCGGCGTCAAATGAAGCGCTGGCAGCTCATCGCTGATGACATCTTCAAAAGCACATCCAAAGAGGCGTTGCTTGAAGCCAGGGGCAAAGCCGAAGGCTATATCCACGGTCTTGTGGACGCTGGGCATTTGTCGACGAGAGACACTGATCGCGACTATCTCGTTTTGAGTATCGTCCAACGGCGGCGTGAGTTTTTGCAAAAGCTACTGAACGAGTACGGTTACTGAGCCAAGGCGAGATGTGAATCCGTCCGACGTAAAAAGAACTTCGTACGATAGAGTCAGTTTGGAGCGCTCCGCAGAGGTAACTCGGAGCGCCGCTGATTAAAACTTTAAAATGGATAGCAGGCGATTTCAAAGGTCTGACGGGGCGCGAGCGATGAGCCTGTCTCGAATCGACTCCCATTCCTCCATGGAAATGAGCACCGCAGTCCTGCGAGCTCCATCAACGAAAACTGGTTTGCGGGTCGTGATCACCTGGTCGAGCAATTCGTCAAAGTGAGCTATTGCCCGAGTGACTGACCATCGTTCACCTGCCATTTGCCGGCCCCTATCCCGAGTTAGTAAAGACTGGCTCTCCCACCATCATTTAGAGACGGTCGGCAGACTGAAGGAGCTTTAGAAAGCTAGCTCTCCCGAGGTCACGCCTGAAGCTAGCGATGACGTAATTACCAGCTTGAGTCTCGAGCAACCAAAACCGGCCTTCTTTTCTCGCTGACTGAATTTTACCTGTGAGGAGAATGGAACCATCCGCTCTGTGGTAAGCATCGTCATGCTTCGAATGGTCAAAGGACACCCCGAAGCATGTGTCATCTGCGATCATCGCGTCGCTGATAAAAGCTGTGATGGGTACGCTGTATTTTCGAAGACTGGCTCGCACCAAGCGCCTCATTTGAAAGTCGCTTACATCCTTACTATGAAACTCCAGCTCGATTACTTCAGCCATCCGGCCAATGCTCCAAGAAAATGACTCAATATGTATGCGCAGCGGTCATTGCTTAACCGGCCCTCATTGAAAAAGCAGCGCCAATGCTAGCTTCTTTTCTCAGTCCTGGCCCAAGGAGGAGGTAGACCGTATTGTTGGTTTCAAACACACAGCCTTCAGTGAAAGAGACACCGAAATTGCTACGAACCCACATTCGAGGCTGGAAGCGTCCTTTGCTGTCTAGGACGATTTCGTGAGCGAAAAGCGTCGCGGGAAGTAGACCAAGCCCGCTTAGCTTTTCTTTCTCATCAGGGTTAACCGTAAGGTCGATCAGGATCCACTGCCTCACCACGCAGAATGCTTTGCCTGGAAATGTCTTGGCTGCCAATGCAATCAGCTCATCTTGGGTGCCCTGCCAGCCAGGCATCTCCTCGCCTGCGCCGTAAAGGAGCTGAGAAATTTCATTTAGAGTCACCATGTGCACCTCATGTCGTTGAGTGATCGCGAATACTCGTGTAGGTCTGCCCCCCTTCAGTGACGAATTCATAGACCGGTGGTTCTTTGTCAGAACTTTTCAATCTGATGTCGGAAAGCGGTTCCATCAGACGTTCATGCTGCCGGTTCATCCAAGGCGGCGAGATGAGGTATACCCTGGTGACAGCAAGAAACTCTGAATCGCCCGAAGTGAAAATGTTTTGAACCCATTCTGCGTCACAGACGAGGCGCGCGCTTGGCCCAGGTACCCCATCGAAGAATCCAACTCCTTCCACAAAAAAGGAATATTGATTAGGGGTAAGATCAACGGACTTCCATAAAAGAAGATTTTCATCAGGCATTTTGAATGTGCCTTGTAGCTGACTCTCGTTTGTTCTGAACACTACATACTCCTGGTTTACAGACTCTATTGGGTCGCTGTTGACTTTTAAATCGTGAGCACTAGATCAGATACGAACCCCGTATCTTCAAACGGATAGCCACGCGGGTTGGAAGCGTGCGGAACGCCATCAATGGATTTTTGATAACTGACATGCGTGTGACCGTGAACCCATAGGTCTATATTGAACTTGGCAAATTCTTTCCAATCATTGACATAGGCTGCGGCCAAGTGCCCCATCTCATACTTAATTCCAGGGGCACATTCAGGTGATGGCGCATGGTGCGTTACGACAACCGTCCTGCCTTGATACTTTCTGGACAGTTCAGCGAGTAACCACTGTTTCGCAAATTCCGACCTTTCCAAGATCTCGATTGGCTTCACTCGCCGATACTGAGTTCCAGTTCTGATCTGCCTATAGTCATTCATAAATCCTTGGGCGCTATGAAGCGCAGCATTCACGTCTCCAGTTGAACCGAAATCAGTCCATCCGGTTGTACCAAGAAATCTCACTCCCTCAATGACTACATGATCGTTCTCTAGCACGTGAACGTGCGGAAGCGCCTTCTCACGCATTTTTTGGAGTGTGCGATCAAGGTGACCTTTGTAGTACTCGTGGTTTCCGGCGACGTAGATCACCGGGCAGCAAAAGTTTTTGTTTGCCCATTCCACTCCCCTGGCCAGTAGATCGATGTCCCCTGCCAACACCACAACATCTGCATCATGCGTAGCAGGCGAGAAATCCCGGAACTCGAGGTGGAGGTCTGACAGCAAGTGAATTTTCATACCCTCACCTCCTTGGTTTCGGTGTCAATTTATGGCTAATGTTTTATCGGAGTCGAAAAATAGACGAGCGTGAGCCATGCAAAATCGAAAATTCGCCTCCCTAATCGCCATAAATTTCATAAGACCAATATATACGGTCGATGAAATCGAAGCAACATGGCTTTATCCCTTCCTTTTGGGGATACAAGATGTCAATGAGGCGCGCCTTCGCTGTCACGCTGCGAGCTCTGCGTAAAGCAAAAGGCATGAGCCAGGATGAATTTTCAGAGGCTATGGGCCGTCATTACACGAGCTGGCTTGAGAACGGAAACTCGAGCGTTACGCTGGATAAGCTCGTTGCCATTGCTGCTGTTCTGAAAGTTGAACCACTCGTGATGATCGCTTTGTGTGAATCCGTTCGGGCTGGACAGCCCGTTCAGGAGACGATGAAAGGCGTGCTGACCGCGACTACCCTTCTCAGCCAGAACGGGTTGCTGGAAGCGTTCCAGAAGGAAGTCGATCGAGCTCAGAGTACAGAAGGCCTCTCCAATGAATCGCGTCAAAAACTGACTGAAGAAAAGATCGAAGCCCTTCTACAGGCGGGCTTGGATCAGAAGAATATTGCTAAAAATCTTGAGCTCAGCGCGGCCACGGTCTCCAGATATTGCAAAAGAATAAGAGAAAAGCGGTAATCCTCTGTACCCCAGACGTCCGACCGCATCCTTTTGGGAGCGATTGTGCGGTTGTGCCTTGTCCGTTGGTCGGAGAAAAATAACCCTATCGCAGCGACTGAAATGACAAAGGCAACGATACTGAAAGTAGAAACTATAAAATTGTCAATGTTGACAAAGGAATCAGTCCTGAAACGTATAGCTCGAGCCTTCCTAACCTACTGATTTTCCAGTCTGTCGGTCTGAAACACTCTTGGAGTCAACAAACGACACCATTCGATAACGTTGTGAATGGCGATCGCAGCAATTTCAGTTTCGGCTGGCTGCCGGTGCAAACCGGTCAATACGGTTCGTGCCTGACCCAGGTCGACTTCAAGGCGAAGAAGGTCATGCCCCGTCCTTCCATTCGCGGCATGATCGCCCGGACGTACTTCTACATGAGCAAGCAATACGGTTTGCGCCTGTCGAAACAGGATCGACAGCTGTACGAAGCCTGGAACAAAACCTATCCGGTGGAGGCCTGGGAACGTCAGCGCAACCAGAGCGTGGGGTGCGTGATGGGACGCGGCAACGAGTTTGTTGGCCCGGTCGACTTGAAAGCCTGCGGTTAAGCGTTCGCTGAAGTCTTTTTTGTAGCGCTGTGTAGGAGCAAGCTTGCTCGCGATGGTGGTCAACGATAACGCGTATCTTCTGAATGAACGCGTTGCCCTTGAGACCATCGCTAGCAAGCTAGCTCCTACAAGGCCACAGGGTGTTCGACGATCAGCAATTCGATGTTCTGCTTTTTCGCCCGGGTGAGTGCCGCGGCCACTTCGGCCTGTTTGGCCTCGGCCTCGGCCTTGGAGTTGAATGGCCCGAGCAGAATCCGCGTCTTGCCGTTTTCCTTGACAACGGTGGACACAAAACTGTGCTCGATCAGCCAGCCGCTGAGGTCGCTGACGGCCTGGGTTATTTCACCGCGCACCTCGAGGTCCCATTTTGGTGCAGAGGCCACCACCGGTGCGGTCGCCGCTGTTGTCTGCGGCTTTGGCACGTCAGGGCGCTTGCCCTCACCGCATCCCGCCAGTGCCAGTACCGCGAATACCAAGACCATTTTGCGCACAACGCTGCCCTCTGAATGCCTAAAGCGCAGATTTTAGCATCCATGAATACTTCCCGAGTGCCGTAAAATCGAATCAAAACAACGAGAATGATAGTTGCAGCCTCTGTATAGTTACGCCTTGGGAATTAATGCAGCATCTGCGCGTCAGAAAGAGGCACCCAAACCATGAGACTTCGCACTAATCTATATAGAACACCGACCTCTGCACTGTCCGAATCAGGTGCCCCATAAAGCAATCAAGGAGAAGACCATGCTGATACTCACCCGCAAAGTCGGTGAAAGCATAAATATTGGTGATGACATTACGATCACCATCCTGGGCGTTAGCGGCCAGCAAGTCAGGATCGGCATCAACGCTCCGAAAGACGTTGCCGTGCACCGCGAAGAGATTTATCAGCGTATCCAGGCTGGCCTGACCGCCCCGGAAAAGCCGCAGCCCTGAATCCTGCTGCAGTCGGTAGCCAGCCCCCGCTCGTCTGGAATCACGGCTGGCTCGATTCGAGCACCGCATCGCCCTTTGTTTCTTGCTCGCCATTCCCGATGGTCATGACACTTCTCAGCGTTCAGTCGAGAACGTGAAGCCGATAGCACCGACAAGCTTCACATCATGACTGTCAGGCGTTCGGGGTTGCCCCGATGAATGAGCCGATGCCGCCCGGCTAGCCAAAGGTCACAGCCCGCGCCATGCCCGTGGCCGCCACGACCATCAGCAACAGCAGCAACGCTTCGACATGACTGATCCGTGCAAACAGCTTTGCACGGCCAGCATCGATAGCCATGCCCCGCCCCAGTGCAATCCGCCATTTGATCAGCGTCACCATGGGCGCAATTTCAAGCAACAGGATGATGACGAACAGCGTCATCTTGAGGTGGAACAGCGGCTGGTGAAGGTAGTAATCCGTGCCCTTCTCGTACCCGCCAAAAGCCCGCATCCCGCCGCTGACCAGGAGAATGACGGCCGAGAGGCCCCACAGATTATCCGCGAGTAAAACGCTGCGCGCCTCCCCGACCCCGGCCACCAGTCGCCGAAGCGCCGTGCCGCGAGTGAGCACCGCCCAGAAGCCCAGGGCAAACGCCAAGAGATGAACCGCCGCCAGAACCCAATGAGCCAGCATCGAAATACTCCTGTCAGGACGAAATGAATCAGCCTTTCAGTAGTAGCGCATGAAATGAGGGCGTGCGTCGCGCAGCAAAATCACCAAACACTCAAAGCGTCAATCCTCAGGCGGATCGCGGCTAGACTCCACCACACAAGCGCTGACAGCTCGTCGCGGCACCAGCCCTTGATGCGAAGTCGTTCCCACCCCAATTGACCCGAGTACACAAGATCATGTGTGAATCATGTGATTCAAACGCTATGCCAAACGCGAGTGGTCGTCGTAGGTTTCTTCGGCTTGCCGGACTGGGCGCAGGCGCCCTGCTACTTGCCGGTGCACTGCCCGACCAGATCGCCCGGGCTGCCGAGAAAACCGCCCCTCCCCCCAAACCGCAAAACGCGATCAGTCCCGACAATGCCCTGCAAAGACTGATGGAGGGAAATGAACGCTATGTCGCCGGCGACTCCAAGACCCATGATTTCAAGGATGAGCGAGAAGCCCTGGTCTCCGGCCAGAACCCGTTCGTGGCGGTATTGGGCTGCTCGGACTCTCGCATCGCTCCCGAGTACGCGTTCGACACCGCCCGAGGCGATCTTTTCGCCATACGTGTCGCTGGCAACTTCGTCACGGACGAGGGTTTGGCCAGCCTCGAATACGCCGTCGCGGTGCTCGGCGCACCCTTGATCCTCGTGCTCGGGCACGAAAGCTGCGGTGCCATCGATGCAGGCATCAAAGCCGTCAAGAATCGCACCGTTTTTCCTGGCCATATCCCGAAATTGACTGACGCACTCAAGCCTTCTATCAAGAAAGTGCTCGCTCAACCCGGGAGCCTTATCGAAAACGCCACCGTGCAAAACGTCAAAGACTCGGTCGAGCGCCTCAAACATGCTTCGCCATTACTGACCGATGCGCTGAGCAAGGGCACGTTGAAGGTAGTGGGCGGCGTCTATCGTCTGGCGACTGGCAAAGTAGACTTGATCACCTGAGCCGGACACGCCGGACACGCCGGACGCAAAGAGCCCAGCGCAATGGCTGGGCTCCGGTTATTTTCTGTTTTCCATCATTTTGTCGGCGAGGGTTTTGGCCCTTTCAATCAACAGGTTCTGCCTGTCCTCGTGCGTAGCCCCTCCGACAACGGGTGCCGTCAGGTTGCTTTCTGCAATCAACGCAGCGCAGAAGTACTGATCCCAGACAGTTCTGGTATCAGCGGCCTGTTTGTTGGTTTGATCGGCGATCATATGCGGCTCCTTTTGATGAGGTAGCTCGGGTAGTTTACGCCCGAATTGCCGACAACCCGTGTTCCCGTACAAGAATCCGACCGATAAAAAGAACGGCTTCGATAGCTTGATGAGCGTCGATTACGCAAGGCTTATGCATGTCCGGTTTACCGCTCACTCTCCGGGAAATTTCTTACGCACCATTCAGAACCGCCTGATTGCGATACCTCGTCATCATCGCCACTGTCTGTCTCCTTGTTTTTGCTGAAAAGGAAACTGGCTATGTCCGGCAAACCGGCGGCCCGCCAAGGTGATGCAGTCAATTGCCCCAGATGCGGTAAAACTACGAAAAGAAGATTGAGCATCTCGAGCCTCCTGCCCAGGGTTTTGCGGCCTGCACTAATCCCCAGTAACGCCCAAGTTGCGCAATGCACCTATTTTGGTACACTCCAATCATGATTGTTATCGTACCGGTGCTCAACGTACGTTTTTTTTGCACGGACGCCGGGAATGAGCCGGTACGGGAATGGCTGTCAGACCTGTCTCGCGACCATAGACGAATGATCGGGACGGAGATCAAAACCGTTCAGCTTGGCTGGCCGATAGGCATGCCGGTAGTTCGCAAGCTGGATACCGGGCTATGGGAGGTCAGGATTGATCTCGGAAATACTATCGCCCGCGTTCTCTTCACCGTAGTGGGCTCCGACATGGTTCTGCTCCACGGTTTCATCAAGAAGAGCCAAAAAACACCAGCGGCTGACATGACCACTGCCAAGCAGCGCAAAGCAAGACTATGAGGCACAGCGTATGAACAAGCATATCGGATCTGACTTTGACGACTTCCTCGCCGAGCAAGGCCTCGCCGAGGAAGTCTCTGCAGCCGCACTCAAGCGCGTCATCTCCTGGCAGATAGCCGAGGCCATGAAGCTGCAACGCGTCAGCAAGAAAACCCTCGCTGAGCGGATGCATACCAGCCGCACCGCGGTGGATAGAGCACTTGACCAGAACGACGCAGGCATGACATTGGCCACTCTGGCCAGCGCCGCCCGCGCACTGGGTCAGCGCGTAGAGGTTCGCCTCGTCCCTGAGCATGAAGATCATCGCGCATAACCCCCGGTCCTTTGCCTGCAAGCTCAAGGACTGGAATTGCGTCAATTCGGCGCGGATTGAAAACCTGGGAGGTCAATGTTGCAATCGATGCACTCAAAGACGCCAACTTGAGGCGATCATTAATTTGATCCCCAAGGCAACGGACAAGAGCTTTCCGAGTCCACGGGGGACCATTAAGCGCGGCACCTCTCGCAGAGATCTACCGACGAACGGTCTTGTAAGTCGCCCCTCCAAGCCTAAGCTCACGTCATGTCGCATAGACTTTGGGGCCTTGGGAAATCCCCGTCCGGTTCGAAGGAGCCGATCTAATAATAACAACTTCATAATTCATGAGTTATTGCTTTTTGTGGGCTGCGAGAAAGAGGACTTTTCCAGAGCTTCCTTGGGGTGATAGAAATGAAAAAAATTATTTTAGCTGCACTTGTCTCTTGTGCGGCACCGATCGCACACGCTGATATAGGCGCTTTTGCTGGCCTGACTTATGCCTTTGGCGCCAATACCGGCATAGGTTTTACACTTCATGCAACTTCTAGCAGAGATGAAAATAGCGCCATCGCGTCGGCAGGTATTAGTTACTATCCCTTTGCCCTTACCCCAATGTTCGGGCTCCCCGTGGGTGTAGGCTATCAAGGCAAAAATGCAGCGGCTATCGTTAGTTATGACCTCCTGCTTAAACAATTCGCTATTGCCGGCGGTTACGCCAGCACCCGTGATGACGATGATTCCGATGGGGACGCGGCCAGCACATCGTCCGGCTCCACATCAGGAGCATCCCAGCCAGGAATGGGAGCAGGAACGGGAACCGGTGCCGGATCTGGAGGTGGAGGCGGATCTGGAGGTGGAGGTGGAGGTGGAGGTGGAGGATCAATAGCAATTATTCAATAGCGGGAGAAGACAGCCGGTGACGAGGATCGATATATAGAGGAGGAATCGGGGGTGTCAGAAATTTTGTGTTCGGGCATAACATGAGTAAGAGGAGCATGTATGCCAACCAAAAAGAAACGGCCGACAGACACCAGTACAGCAACCTCTGCTGAAATAGAGAGATCCATCCAAGCCATGAATAAAATGGCTGAACGTCTTTGGGGGGATGGTCGAGAGACCGAGGCGAAAGCCCTCCTTGATGCCTTGGATTCTCTAAACCGGGCACTGGACCGGATCAGGATCGGCGAAAGTCGCAGGGTCAAGACGCTTCATTGAAGAGGTACCGCGGACTATCTCGCACACGGGAGTCCTGACCGATTCGGAACGAGGGCTTATGGCATGGCGCACTCACTTCAATACCAGATAACCGAATCCGTTCGCGTAGTCGAGATCGAGGTGGGGAAGCTGCTCGATCTGGCAGCCATGTTGAAAGACGCCGGAAATGATCCCTTGGCAACGGCTGTCTCGAGCCAGGCGAACAAGCTTCTTGAAGCCGCGGTAGCACTAAGAATCGCGATGGCCAGCTGAAGTGATGGACCCGGCTCCTTTACTGGGGCGTTACGAGGTATTGAGACTTCACTTCACCGCTATCGGGATCGATGAACCAGACGTCCTTGTTGTCAGCTTTCACCCGCTGACATTCCGTAGGGAAGCCTTTTGCAGCGGATCGCTATCAGCGTACTACTCAACTTCTTCAAGTTCATGCAGCACCTCTTCTTGTGGTTTTGTGAGTAATTTGAGCCTGGGCGTATTGATTGAACATCGTCAGGAACCACGCATCACGATATCCGGCAACCTGTCACGACCTTGTCACACCCGCCAAGCACAATGCGGTCAGCCAAACGGATTTGGTCACGTGTATGGAGAGCCCGCCTGGTGCGGGCTTTCTTGTTCCTGCCTTGACCTATTCATTCAAACGGATAGCATTCGGGCGTTCATTTCACGCCCCCCATTTGAAGCCCGCCCACAAGCAGGTTTTTTTGCCTGCTACGCTTTCCTCACTCAAAGGAGGAATCAGCCATGCCTACCCACGACCTCATCCCTTCGCTGATATTCAAGCTCAACGAAAACCAGCTCGTAATTGCGGAGTCCGTCGAGGCGCTCTCCATTTGGATCGAGCAACTGCACGGCCCCGCCGAGGATGCCGTCAGGATCCGCAGCTCTCTGACCAAGCTCGATGAGAACCTGGAATTCATCACGCGTGGGGTCGCCGAACTGCTGAATGATCGGTGACTTCCCGGCCCTCGATCACTCAGAACGCCGGGCCTATCAAGCAGGGACCGTCCAGGTAAAGCCTTAAGGCGTAAGGCGCGTACTGACACCGCGCCCTACCCTGAAACATTCGCTCTCTTCCGTCCGGCACTGGCACGCTCAGGTACGGGTTAAGCACAAGTCACCACAATCCAGGACCTTCAGCACCAAAGCTGAAGCTATCTTCGTCAGCTGTTTCACCGCTGCTGGACAATCTCAGAACGTCTGTAACGTTGCCATGAACGAAGTTGTAGGTGCCCTATATCTATCCGAGTTCAAAGTGGAAACATTAGTGGCCCAAGGTACTTTGCTTCGTAAAGCTCAACGTATTATCAAAGCCGCTCGACATGCACCTCACGGAATTCATTACTATCTAGCACCCAGACATAGGCTTCTAGAATCGTATGAGGATGCTGCAAAGCTGGAAGCCATCCTGGGTGTATTCATTCCGGTCTATCCCTGAAGACATCCTTTGTACTGGTGGGTGGGAGTTCTTCATCCAATCCATACCACTGGAATATCCCATACACCATAAGCAGCCAGATGATCGCTATGATGAGTAGTAAAGTGATGAATTTAGGGATGTTCAAGGGCACGGCCCCTAGTGTGGGTTAGTTAGCCATTACACGGCCTGGCCTATTCAATTCACTCACAACAACTCCTGTGGTAGTATGTACCGGTGAAAGCAGTAACGCCGCCCCACACACCAGAGTAAACCACGTTGTTGTCAGTATGAGCAGGAACACCAACAGTTGGTTTGCTTTCATGTTTATTACCGTTGGACCTTGTTCTCGGAAGTGTGAATCAGTGGATAATGCACAGAGGTTAGTTCAAGGTGGTGATTATGAAAACCCCCTGAAAGGGGTGTAGTAACCCACCATTAACTGGGTGATACACTATCGTTTCATTGGTGGTACAGATTGCACCAAGCCGCTAGCCAGCACTTCATAATGGCACTGGTGAAAGATTGCCAAGCCTCGCTTTCTGATAGCACTCAAACTTAGTTTTCTGCACAGAAATGGCAGATTACGTCCATCATCCTGGAATTCATGCTAACTGTGGCCGACCCACGACTCCGGCCGGATGTTAACTATCGACTTCCAGCAAATTGTCGAAGTCCGATGAATGGTAAACACCCAAGATGGCAAGCACCATTGCAGACAGCCTGGAGTGGTGCTGCGATGGTCCTTCGATAGGTGAGTCGTTCTTATTTAGATTTTACGCGGCTTTTCATTTAGGTTCTGTGCACAGCACTCAATGAAGGGATAGAACCGAGTGTTTCCATGGAAAAACACACCCCACCCCGGCCCCGCCTTCTCTAAATCGAGGCCCAAAAATTTGGCGGGAGATGGTTGGGGGAGTATCCATCCGGTATCCTGGTAGGTAGCCCACACCTTCGTGACAAGGTAGCAGACGAGTCCAAGTGCCAAGAGAATGTTCCGCCACCAGTAATATCGATTGGTGGCCCTACTGAAATCAGCAACCCATTGATAATACTTGCGCTTTGTTTCGTCGTCCCCTGAGAGTGCCTTTGCATTTGCATGCAGTATCCAGTTGTTGACGTCCAATCGCTTGAAGGCACAGAAGGCGCATGTCGCGAACAACCCCAGGCTGGCCAGCAGGAACGTTTCCTCGTTTAAGCCAAGCGGTGCGTAGTGATTCGTCTGGGCCAGATAAGCACAGATCGCCATTGTCGCACCGAGGACGAAGTAATCCAGCTTGTTGACCGCCTCAAGTTGCATCTTGACCATCTCATCTGCACGCTCTGAGTCAGTAGCCATCTCCAGCCCTCTGCTGTCGTTGCATGTCTCCTGATCGTAGTCTCTGCCTTGGCCTGTCGCCATTACGCGAGCCATTGTCCTGGGGATGTATCCTCAGTCAGCGCAATGGGAGAAGGGCTGTGGAAAGCGGTTTTTTTGCGTCCCAAGATGACAGGTCATTCGCCGAAGAGTGAGGGTTCTTCTATCAGTGTGGTGCTGTACTCACCGTGAGTGAGCGTTTGATCCACATCGATTTTCACAGTGCCATTAACGAAATGGGTTGAGACACAATTGAGCCTGTCATTCTTCAGCCCAGCTATTTCCTGGCTGTGGAACTGGACACTGAGCATTGGTAATTTGTTAGGTCAGGAGGTTGCTGTCAGACCCGCACCTAGTCTCCCATCCAATGGGTGGTGGAAGGCGGATTGTAGAAGAAGAATCCCACCAGAGAAACGGTCGGTTTCGGCGCTCACATTGCCCAGTGTGAACGAACCCGATATTTTGTGAACGTTCCGCATGAAATCCAAGACGAAAAAAAGGGCCAACCCGTGGGTTGACCCTTTTCACACCGCCCAGCAGAGCGGATTTTGTTTGGTAGGCGCGATTGGACTCGAACCAACGACCCCCACCATGTCAAGGTGGTGCTCTAACCAACTGAGCTACGTGCCTGCTGTGTGGCGGCATTCTACGGAATTCCGGAGGGGTGTCAACACCTTTTTTCGAGCTAACCCTATGAATATGCAAAATATTTAATTTTGCTGCTGCAAAGCAGATTTTCCGGCAGCTGGCAGTCGATTTTTAACTGGCGTAGGATCAATGCACTCGTAAAATATATTAAACAGAGGCTGCAGGATGGCGAACACTCCCTACCCCGAGTCTTATTACGCCGCTTCGGCCAATGCGGTGCCGCCGCGCCCGGCCCTGCAGGACGACGTAGAGACGGATGTCTGTGTGATCGGTGCCGGTTATACCGGTCTGTCCGCTGCCCTGTTCCTGCTGGAGAACGGTTTTCGGGTGACGGTCCTGGAAGCGGCGAAGGTGGGTTTTGGCGCGTCGGGGCGTAATGGCGGGCAGATCGTCAACAGCTATAGCCGTGACATCGATGTGATCGAGCGCAGTGTCGGCCCCAAGCAGGCTCAGTTGCTGGGGCAGATGGCGTTCGAGGGCGGGCGGATCATTCGCGAGCGGGTTGCCAAATATAATATCCAGTGCGACCTGAAGGATGGCGGCGTGTTCGCGGCCATCACCGCCAAGCAGATGGGGCACCTGCAATCCCAGAAGCGGCTGTGGGAGCGTTTCGGCCACACGCAGCTGGAGTTGATGGATCAACGCCGGATCCGTGAAGTGGTGGCGTGCGATCAATACATCGGCGGCATGCTCGACATGAGCGGCGGGCACATTCATCCGCTGAACCTGGCGCTGGGGGAAGCTGCGGCCGTCGAGTCGTTGGGCGGCACTATTCATGAGCAGTCGCCGGCGGTGCGCATCGAGCGCGGGGCGAATCCGGTGGTGCATACACCACAGGGCAAGGTCAGGGCCAAGTTCATCATCGTTGCCGGCAACGCTTACCTGGGCAATCTGGTGCCGGAGCTGGCGGCCAAGTCGATGCCCTGCGGGACACAGGTCATTACCACCGAGCCGCTGGGCGAGGAACTGGCCAGGGCCATGCTGCCTCAGGATTATTGCGTCGAAGACTGCAATTACCTGCTCGACTACTACCGCCTCAGTGGCGACAAGCGTCTGATTTTCGGCGGTGGCGTGGTGTATGGCGCGCGGGATCCGGCCAATATTGAAGCGATCATTCGACCGAAGCTGCTCAAGGCTTTCCCGCAGCTCAAGGACGTGAAGATCGATTACGCCTGGACCGGCAATTTCCTGCTGACCCTGTCGCGCCTGCCTCAGGTCGGTCGCCTGGGCGACAACATCTACTACTCCCAGGGCTGCAGCGGCCATGGCGTGACTTATACGCACCTGGCGGGCAAGGTCCTGGCTGAAGCGTTGCGTGGCCAGGCGGAGCGGTTCGACGCGTTTGCCGACCTGCCGCATTATCCGTTCCCCGGTGGGCAGATGCTGCGGACACCGTTCGCGGCGTTGGGTGCCTGGTATTACGGATTGCGCGACAAGTTCGGGTTTTGATGCCTTTCCTGTAGGAGCGAGGCTTGCCCGCGAAGGCGATATGTCAGTCAACGTGGATGTTGAATGTTAAACCGCCTTCGCGAGCAAGCTTCGCTCCTACAGGGGTGCATGACAGGGGGTGAATCAGAAGTCGACGGTTGCCGAAAGGAGGTAGGTGCGCGGGGTCGACAGCGTCAAGCCAGGCTCGCTGTCATCCGAGGCGCCAGCCGAACTCCAGTAGCGCTTGTCCGCCACGTTCTCGATGTTGGCCCGCAGGGTGACGTCCTTTTGCTCGACCTTGAACACGTAGCGTGCGCCCACGTCGAAACGCTCCCAGGCGTCGATTTCCTTATTGTTGGACTGGTCCAGGTACTGCGAGCTGGAATAGATGCCGCGGCTGGTCAGGGTCAGGCCCTGGACGTTCGGCACGTCCCACTCGGCACCCAGGTTGACGTTGTATTTCGGCGTGGCCGGCGCCCGGTTGCCGTCGAAGGTGCCATTGGTGGTGTCGTTCAACTCGCTGTCGATGTACATGACACCGCCGAGCAGGCGGAAACCGTCGAGCGGTTCGCCGAACACGCTCAGCTCCACACCCGTGTTCTCACGCTTGCCGTTGGGGCCGAAGACCCGCGTCGTGGCGTTGGTCTCGTAGGCCGGCTGCTTGATCCGGAACACCGCGGCGGTGACGGCGAATGCACCGGCGTCATACTTGGCACCGACCTCGACCTGGCGGCTGATGAACGGCGGGAAGATTTCGTCCTCGTTCACCGAGGTCGACGGCGCGATCTTGCCCTGGCTCAGGCCTTCCATGTAGTTGGCATACAGCGACAGCTTGTCGGTCGCCTTGTACAGAATGCCGCCCGACGGCGAAACCTTTTCCTCATCGTAGGCGGTGTCGCCTTTGACGTTATCCGCCCAGTCGTCCACCTTGACCCGCTGCCAGCGGGCGCCGAGGGTCAGCAGCAGCCGGTCATCGAAGAAGCCCAGAGTGTCGGACAATGCCACACCGCTGAAGCGGTTCTCGGTATAGACCTTCGAATCCTGTCGCGTGGGCCTGACAGGCGTTGGGGTTTCCACGGGATTGTAGATGTTGCTGGGGGCCGCGCCATAACGGGCACCGCCGTTCTCAAAGTCCATATAGAAATAGCTGGCGGCCAGGTTGATCTCATGGCTCACCGGGCCGGTATGGAACCAGTTGCGCACCCCTGCCGTGGCCGTGCGGACATTTTCGTCACGGGTGAAATCACGGGGTTGCACGCTGAAATCGCCGGCGTCGTTGGTGACCGCAACGGCATGGCGCAGGAAGTCATGGTTACTTTTGCGCGCGCCCGCGGCGCCGTACAGCATGACGGAATCGCTGACATCGTATTCAGCGTTCACCGTGCCGAAGGTGTCGTTGGTGCTCGCCTGGCTCCAGGGCTGCGCATAGTTGCGGCGCACATCGCTGGCATGGGGGACCTGCGCGCTGGGGCCGACCTGCACCCGCTCCTGCGGGGCGTCGGTGTCACGTTCGGTGCGCCCGATGTCCGTCGCGAGCCGCAGGCGCTCACCGCGAAAATCCAGGCCCAGCACGGCCATCTCGCGGTCGACGTTCTGGTGGTCCCATTCGGTGTCGCCGGACTGCTTCACGCCGTTGAAACGCAGACCGAATTTGTTGTCTTCGCCAAAACGCCGACCGACATCCACCGCACCACCGACCTGACTGTCGGAAGCGTACATGCCGGTAAACGAAGTGACAGGCGTGTCGGTCGCGCGCTTGGGCACCACGTTGATCCCGCCACCCACGCTGCCCCGCGGCGAGATGCCGTTGATCAGCTGGCTCGGGCCTTTGATGACGTCGACCCGGTCAGCCATCTCCATGTCGATCGTATAGGTCGGCAGGATGCCGTACAGACCGTTGTAGGCGACATCACTGTTGAACAGGCTCAACCCGCGAATGGTGAACTGCTCATACCGCCCGCCCGCCGGGTTGGTGGCGCGAACCGAAGGATCGCTGGCGATCAGGTCGCCCAAGGTGCGAGCCTGCTGGTTCTTGACCGCTTCGCTGGTGTAGCTGATCACGCTGAAGGGCGTTTCCATGAAGTCTTTGGAGCCGAGCAAGCCTTGGGAACTGCGGCGTGCAACCTGACCGCCCGCATAGACATCGCCGCCCTCTGCGCCCGTGTTCCCGAGAATCGAGGTGGGGGCCAGTTGCAGGCTGCCGCCTTCCGGTGCCGGGGTCAGGATGTAAGCCTGTTCGCCCACCGGCTGCAGTTGCAGACCGGAACCCTGCAGCAACCGGGCAAAGCCCTCCTCGACCGCGTAGTTCCCCGACAACCCGGGACTGTTGCGCCCGCTGACCAGCGCCGGGTCCACCGACAGGTTGACCCCGGCCAGTCCGGCAAAGCGGGTCAACGCAGCACTGAGGCTGCCGGCGGGCACCTGGTAACTGCGCCGAGGACTGTCTTCGGCATGGCTGACCGCGACAAATAAAGGACTGGCACCCAGACTCAACAGCAGACTCAGGTGCAACAACGGGCGCAGCCTGGAAGGAACCAGACGCGTACTGCAGGGCATCACTGCGGGCATTGAGAATCTCTCTGATTTCGTTTCACTTGCCTTGAATGACAAGTGGAGCGAAAAAAGGGGACAGGCCTCATGCACTATTTTTGCGCGGCAGCAAGGTCACCCAATACCGGGTGCGCCTATGCACCTCCAGCGGCAAGCTGGCCGCCAGCAACGACAGGATGCGATCGGTGTCTTCCAGGCGGAAACTGCCGGTAACGCGCAGGGATTCGAGCTCCGGCTCCCAGCGCAACAAGCCCGGTCGATAGCTGCTGAGTTCGCGCAGAAAATCCCCCAGGGGCTGGTTCTGCGCCATCAACACACCGTCACGCCAGCCTGGGGCGAGCACGTCGAATGGCTCCACCGCACCGGCACCCGCCGCCAGAAGGCTGACTTGCTGGCCGGCGCGCAACGCAAAGACCGGGCCGCGCAACGGCTGCAACTGCACCGCGCCTTTAAGCACGGACACCCTGCAACCCGTCTGCCCCTGACGAACGCACACCTGGCCCTGACTGACGACCACTTGCCCGAAGTGCGTCTGGATCGTCAGCGGCGAGGTCCCGGGCACGTTCAGCGCTATCTCGCCTTCCACCAGGGTCAGTCGCCGGTGCTTCAAGTCGATATCGACGGCACTCGCAGTGTTCAGTTGCAGTGAACTGCCATCGGCCAACTGGACCTTTTTGCCCTCCCCGGTCGCGGTTCGCAGGTCGGCGCGCCAGACATCCACAGGTAGCTGCCGGCTGATCAGCCAGGCAGTCGGCACCAATGCCACCGCCCCGATGGCGCGCTTGAGCACGGTGCGCCGACTTGCCTGCGGCCGATCCAGACTGGCCATGGCCAGTGTCGACGGCAGGTCGGCAAAACGCTGGCGCAGGAGTTGTGCTTTCTGCCAGGCCTGTTCGTGACTGGGGTGGCTGTCACGCCAGTGCTGCAGATTGGCACGATCGCGTTCATTGGCGGCGCCTGATTCCATGAGTGCCAGCCATTGAGCGGCGGCTCGCACGACTTGGCGGGCTTCGGCCGAAGGTGGCGAACCGCTCACCATTCCACCAGCAGGCAATGCTCGTAGGCCTGCGCCATGTAGCGTTTGATCGTGCGCTCCGAGACTTGCAGGCGCTCGGCGATCTCGTGATACCCCAGGCCTTCCAGCTGGCTCCAGAGAAAGGCCCGTCGCACGGCGGCCGGCAATCCATCGAGCAGTTCGTCCAGGGCTTGCAGAGTCTCCAACAGCAACCAGCGATGCTCGGGCGACGGCACACACTCCTCCGGCAGCAGTGCCAGGGCATCGAGGTAGGCTTGCTCGAGACTGCGACGCTGATAAAAGTTCGCCAGCAACCGCTTGCCGACGGTCGCCAGATAGGCGCGAGGCTCCTGCAGGTCGGCAATGCGCTGCGAGCTGGCAAGCACCCGCACGAAGGTATCCTGGCTCAGGTCCGCCGCATCACTGCCGTTGCTCATGCGTCGTCTCAGCCAGCTTTCCAGCCAGCCACGATGGTCGCGGTACAAGTCGTGGAAATTTTGCGCCGCCGGCATCGCTGCATCACTCATGTCAAGAAACCCTGCGCCAGGAAATATTTTAAATGCGACTCATTCTAATTAGTGTTGATACGCCAAACCAAGCCCTTTGTTCGGTTTACATCCCGAAAGAACGGCGATAAGTGAATGAACGATCGGCATTTCGGCCACGCAGGCCGCGTTTAATCAGGACTGAGCGCTGTTTAACGCATAGGTTAAAAAGGCAGGATTCATTGCGACCGCATTGGGTCGGCGGGTGCGAAGACGTGTGGCGGCGGGGAAAAGGAGGAAAAGCCAAAACGCAGATACAAAAAACCCCGGTCTTTCGACCAGGGTCTTTGCTATCGACTCGAATCAGACACTGGCTTGCCAGCAATCTTCTTCGTAGCATCAAGGCGTTCAGTGGGCCTTGATGCAGATATGGCGCAGCGGACGGGACTCGAACCCGCGACCCCCGGCGTGACAGGCCGGTATTCTAACCGACTGAACTACCGCTGCGTATCGCTGTGGACTTGCGTCCAGGTAAATCGTCTGACTGGAAAGCTTCGAGGCTTTTCAATCTCGGGCCAGGTAAAACCTGACTCGCAAATATGGCGCAGCGGACGGGACTCGAACCCGCGACCCCCGGCGTGACAGGCCGGTATTCTAACCGACTGAACTACCGCTGCGCGTCGGTGGAGGCTTTTCAGCTTCCATCTTGCTTGCGCAAGACTCTCAGGAAGTGGTGGGTGATGACGGGATCGAACCGCCGACATTCTGCTTGTAAGGCAGACGCTCTCCCAGCTGAGCTAATCACCCGTTTGCTTCTCCGAGGCCGCGAAATTTACGCACCTAACGAAGCTAAGTCAATAGCCTGCTTGAAGTTTTTCTTAAAAAGACAAAATCGTGTCATTCCACAAGGTGATGGCATCACCCACAATCATCCTTTTGCAGCAATACCGCCTTCGCGAGCAAGCCCGCTCCCACAGTGGACCGCATTTCTTCAGGTAGCACGCGGTCCCCTGTGGGAGCGGGCTTGCTCGCGAAAGCGGCGGCACAGCCAACACAAATGCTGGCCAGGTCTATGGGGATTTATTCGCTGTAGATCATTTTCTTGGTCATGCCGCCATCGACCACGAACTCCTGCCCCGTGACAAACCCGGCGTTCTTCGACACCAGCCACGCCACCATCGCCGCCACGTCCTCGACCGTCCCCACCCTGCCCGCCGGATGCTGGGCATGGTCGGCATCGGTCAGCGGCTCGGCACGTCGCACCGACGGATCCCGCGCATCGATCCAGCCCGGGCTGACCGCATTGACGCGGATTTCCGGCCCGAGGCTGATCGCCAGGGCGTGCGTCAGGGCCAACAGGCCGCCCTTGCTCGCCGCATAGGCCTCGGTGTCGGGTTCTGACTGCCCGGCGCGGGTCGAGGCCAGGTTGACGATCGCACCGCTGTGAGCACGCAGGTACGGCGCACAGTGCTTGGCCAACAGCATCGGCCCGCTGAGGTTCACCGCCAGCACCCGATTCCAGTACGCCAGGTCGAGGCTTTCGAGGGTGATGTTATGCGGATCGGCCACCGCCGCGTTGCACACCAGTGCGTCCAGGCGCCCGAATTGCCCCAGCACCTCGGCGACGCCCAGCGCCACCTGCCCTTCGCTGGAGACGTCCATGGCGATGAACCAGGCGTTGTCGCCCAGCACCTTCGCCACTTTCGAACCGCGCGCCCGGTCCAGGTCGGTCAGCACCACCTGCCAGCCTTCGCTGATCAGCCACGCCGCGATGCCCAGGCCGATGCCGCGCGCAGCCCCGGTGACCAGGGCGACGCGGCCGTTAGTACCAGTGCCCGGCCTCGACAATTGGATCACAGCGCAGCCAGGCCGCGCGCCAGATCGGCTTGCAGGTCTGCCACGTCTTCCAGGCCGACCGCGATGCGGATCAGGCTGTCGCGAATCCCCGCGGCTTCACGCTCCTGCGGCGCCAGACGGCCGTGGGAGGTGGTGCTCGGGTGAGTGATGGTGGTCTTGGTGTCGCCGAGGTTGGCGGTGATGGAAATCAGGCGCGTCGCATCGATAAAGCGCCAGGCGCCCTCTTTGCCGCCCTTGACCTCAAAGCTCACTACCGCGCCGAAGCCCTTCTGCTGACGCAAGGCCAGTTCGTGCTGCGGATGACTCTGGAGGCCGGCGTAATGGACTTTCTCGATGCCGTCCTGCTGCTCCAGCCATTCGGCCAGCTGCTGGGCGTTGGCGCAATGGGCTTTCATCCGCAGGCCGAGGGTTTCCAGGCCCTTGAGGAAGATCCAGGCGTTGAACGGGCTCAGGGTCGGCCCGGCGGTACGCAGGAAACCGACCACTTCTTTCATCTGCTCGCTGCGACCGGCCACTACGCCGCCCATGCAACGGCCCTGGCCGTCGATGAACTTGGTCGCCGAGTGCACGACGATGTCTGCGCCCAGCTTCAGCGGCTGCTGCAACGCCGGGGTGCAGAAGCAGTTGTCGACCACCAGCATCGCGCCTTTGGCGTGAGCGATTGTCGACAACTCGGCGATGTCCACCAGCTCGGCCAGCGGATTGGACGGCGACTCGACGAACAGCAATTTGGTATTGGCCTTGATCGCCGCGTCCCAGCCGGACAAGTCCGCCAGGGGCACGTAGTCGACTTCGATGCCGAAGCGCTTGAAGTACTTCTCGAACAGGCTGATGGTCGAGCCGAATACGCTGCGCGACACCAGCACGTGATCGCCGGCGCTGCACAGACTCATCACCACAGCCATGATCGCGGCCATGCCGGTCGCCGTGGCCACCGCTTGCTCGGCGCTTTCCAGCGCCGCGATGCGCTCTTCGAACGCGCGTACGGTCGGGTTGGTGTAGCGCGAGTAAACGTTACCCGGCACTTCCCCGGCAAAACGTGCCGCTGCGTCGGCAGCGGTACGGAATACGTAGCTGGAAGTGAAGAACATCGGATCACCGTGTTCGCCTTCCGGCGTGCGGTGCTGACCGGCGCGGACGGCCAGGGTATCGAACGCTACGCCTTCGAGGTCGCTATCCAGCCGACCGGCATCCCAATCCTGACTCATGCTGTCACTCCTTGCCTTGCTCGGTAGTAGATACAAAACCGGCCTGGAGGGGCACACCCGTTACTGTAGGAGCGAGGCTTGCCCGCGAAGGCGGCATCACATTCAACATCATTGTTGCCTGTGATACCGCCTTCGCGGGCAAGCCTCGCTCCTACAGGTGCAGGCCGGTAGAAGCTTAGTTGTTGTACAGATCGATGATCGCGCTGACCGCCTGGGTCTTGACCTTGGAGGCATCGTTACGCGCCTGCTCGATCTTGTTCAGGTATGCCTCGTCGACATCGCCGGTCACGTACTGGCCGTCGAACACCGCGCAATCGAATTTCTCGATCTTGATCTTGCCGCCACCGACCGCTTCGATCAAGTCAGGCAGGTCCTGATAGATCAACCAGTCAGCGCCGATCAGGTCGGCAACGTCCTGGGTCGAACGGTTGTGGGCGATCAGTTCGTGGGCGCTCGGCATGTCGATGCCGTAGACGTTCGGGTAACGCACGGCCGGTGCCGCGGAGCAGAAATAGACGTTCTTGGCGCCGGCTTCACGAGCCATCTGGATGATCTGCTTGCAGGTGGTGCCGCGAACGATCGAGTCGTCCACCAGCATCACGTTCTTGCCGCGGAATTCCAGCTCGATGGCGTTGAGCTTCTGGCGCACGGATTTTTTCCGTGCCGCCTGGCCCGGCATGATGAAGGTCCGGCCGATGTAGCGGTTCTTCACGAAGCCTTCGCGGAACTTGACGCCCAGGTGGTTCGCCAGCTCCAGGGCCGCGGTGCGGCTGGTGTCCGGAATCGGGATGACCACGTCGATGTCGTGATCCGGACGCTCGCGCAGGATCTTGTCAGCGAGTTTCTCGCCCATGCGCAGGCGGGCCTTGTACACGGAGACGCCGTCGATGATCGAGTCCGGACGCGCCAGGTAGACGTGTTCGAAGATGCACGGGGTCAGGGACGGGTTGGTCGCGCACTGGCGGGTGTGCAGCTTGCCGTCTTCAGTGATGTAGACCGCTTCGCCCGGCGCCAGGTCGCGAATCAGGGTGAAACCGAGCACGTCCAGG
The DNA here is from genome assembly GCF_902497995.1 of Pseudomonas fluorescens. Taxonomy (GTDB): domain Bacteria; phylum Pseudomonadota; class Gammaproteobacteria; order Pseudomonadales; family Pseudomonadaceae; genus Aquipseudomonas; species Aquipseudomonas fluorescens_BK. The sequence continues at coordinate 120,994 of NZ_CABVII010000004.1, forward strand.
GACACGCTTTCGGAGGCGATCATGTACTCGACGCCTTCGTCGGTATGACGCTGGCCGAAGACGATCGGGCGGATGCCATGCGGGTCGCGGAAACCGACGATGCCGTAACCGGTCACCATCGCCACCACGGCATAACCCCCGACGCAACGGTTGTGCACGTCAGTGACGGCAGCAAACACGTCTTCTTCGGTCGGCTGCAGCTTGCCGCGCTGGGCAAGCTCGTGCGCGAACACGTTGAGCAGCACTTCCGAATCGGAGTTGGTGTTGACGTGGCGCAGGTCAGATTCGTAAATCTCCTTGGCCAGCTGTTCAACGTTGGTCAGGTTACCGTTGTGCGCCAGGGTGATGCCGTAAGGCGAGTTGACGTAAAACGGTTGGGCTTCGGCCGAAGTCGAGCTGCCCGCGGTCGGGTAACGCACATGGCCAATGCCCATGTGGCCGACCAGGCGCTGCATGTGACGCTGATGGAACACGTCACGCACCAGGCCATTGTCCTTGCGCAGGAATAACCGGCCATCATGGCTGGTCACGATACCGGCAGCGTCCTGGCCGCGGTGCTGGAGGACGGTTAGCGCGTCATACAGCGCCTGATTGACGTTCGACTTACCGACGATACCGACGATGCCACACATGCGACGCAACCCCTACTTAATGGATCTGAACTGAACTGAACACAACTCACTGCGGCGTTTTGGCCGTCGGCAAGAGGTGCTCCTTGAACGGTATATCAGCGGGTACGCTGATTCCGCTGGCAAGCCACTGACTGCTCCACCCGAGAATCAGGTTTTTGGACCAGTCTGCAACCAATAAAAACTTTGGCACGAGTTGCGATTGTTTCCACCACTCGTCCTGCTGTACCGGCCCCAGGCTCAACAGCCCGACCGCCACGACCACCAGCAACACGCCACGCGCGGCGCCGAAGGCCATGCCGAGGAATCGATCGGTCCCGGAGAGCCCGGTGACGCGAACCAACTCGCCGATAAGATAATTGATCATTGCGCCTACGATCAGCGTGGCGACAAACATGATGGCACAGCCCGTGATCACACGAGCCGATGGCGTTTCGATGTACCCGACGAGGTATTCGGACAATGCACCACCGAACAGCCAGGCGACGACTCCTGCGATGATCCAGGTCACCAGCGACAGTGCTTCTTTGACGAAGCCGCGGCTCAGACTGATCAATGCGGAGATGGCGACGATTGCAACGATCGCCCAATCAACCCAGGTAAATGGCACAGTGCAGCCTACAGACGGATAAGGCGGCGCATTTTAGCAGAGCCCATGCTTATCGGTAAGCTGCGATTGTCCGTGCATTTCAAAATCGGCGCGATAGTTTTAACCACGTTCCGGCTGGAAACGCACCACAAAGCCCTTGAGGTTCTGCTGGCGACTCAACAAGTCACGCAGGCGATCGGCTTCCGCGCGCTCGATCAGCGGCCCGACGAACACCCGATTTTTGCCGTCGGCCGTACGGATATAAGCATTGTAGCCCTGGCTGCGCAGGGATTTCTGCAGGCTTTCCGCGCTCGCCCGGTTCGCCAGACTGGCCACTTGCACCGACCAGCTGACCGACAGGCCGTTGGCATCGACCCGGCTCTGGGTGGTATCCGGCTTGCCCGGCGCGGCCGTGATCGGCCGGGAAGGCGCAGTGGTCGGCTTGTTAAGCGGAGCAGGCGCCGGAGCCGCAGGCGCTGTCACCGGTTTGGCGGCCGGTGCCGGCGCCACTGGCGCAGTCGGTGCAATCGGCGTCGACGGCTGTTCCTGCTGAGCGATTTCATCGTCGCTCGGCACCGGCTCCTGCGGCACGGCTTGCGGCTCGGGCACCACCACTGGCTCGACCTGCACTTGCGGCACTGCAGGCGCTTGCGGGGCGGCCGGCGCCTCGACCGTCACCTGACGCTGTTCGTCCTGGCGGGAAAACAGCATCGGCAGGAAAATCACCGCCAGCGCCACCAGGACCAGTGCGCCAATCATGCGCTGTTTGTATGCCTTATCCAGCAATGCCATTTGCCGCTTCCTCCGTGGAGCGCCGGGCCAGCCATTCCAGGGCCTCGGCGACACAATAAAATGATCCGAACAACAGAATCTCGTCGTCGCTCGTCGCTCGTGCACACTGCCCTTCCAGGGCGGCGGCCACACTGTCATAGGACGCTACCGACGCGCCGAGGTTCTGTAACGCCAGGTGTAAATCGCCGACCGGTCGTGCCCGCGGCGAATCCAGCGGCGCGACAGCCCAATGCTCGACACTGGCACTCAATTCGCCGACAACACCCTCCAGATCCTTGTCCGCCAGCAAGCCGAACACGGCCAGACGCTTGCCGGCCGGTGGCTGGCTGGCCAGGCGGCGGGCCAGATACTCGGCCGCATGGGGGTTATGCCCCACGTCCAGCAACAGGTTCAGACGCTTGCCCTGCCAGTCGAACTGGCGGCGATCGAGACGACCCACCACCCGCGTTGCGTTCAGGGCAGCGATAATCTGCGCTTCCACCCAAGGCAGGCCGAGCAGCAGATAGGCTTGTAACGCCAGTGCGGCGTTTTCCATCGGCAGATCGAGCAACGGCAGATCACGCAGTTCGACCACCCGCCCTTGAGCGTCAAGACCGCGCCATTGCCAGTGGTGATCGGTTACACCCAGGTCAAAATCGCGGCCACGCAGGAAAAATGGGCAATTGAGCTCGCGCGCCTTGTCCAGCAACGGCTGGGGAGGATTCAGATCGCCACAGAGCGCAGGTGCGCCCTGGCGGAAGATACCGGCCTTTTCAAAGGCCACGGACTCACGGGTGTCCCCCAGATAGTCCGCATGATCGACGCCGATGCTGGTGACCAGCGCCATGTCGGCATCCACCACGTTGACCGTGTCCAGGCGCCCGCCCAGCCCGACTTCCAGCACCACCGCATCGAGACCGGCCTGTTGAAACAGCCAGAACGCCGCCAGGGTGCCCATTTCGAAGTAGGTCAGGGACGTGTCGCCACGACCGGCCTCGACCGCAATAAAGGCCTGGCACAGCTCGGCGTCAGTGGCTTCGACGCCATTGACCTGCACCCGCTCGTTGTAACGCAGCAGGTGCGGAGAATTGTAGACCCCCACCTTCAGGCCTTGCGCCCGCAGCAACGACGCCACGAACGCACAGGTGGAACCCTTGCCATTGGTGCCGGTGACCGTGATCACCCGAGGCGCCGGCTTGCCCAGTCCCATGCGGGACGCTACCTGCTGCGAGCGCGCAAGGCCCATGTCGATGGCCGAAGGGTGCAGCTGCTCAAGGTAGGCGAGCCACTCGCCAAGGGTACGTTGGGTCATATGTTGGCAGGCACCGGTGGAACAACGATCGGTTCGATAGGAGCGGCGACGAATTTGGGCGTCGGCAGGCCCATCATTTGTGCCAGCAGGTTGCCCAGGCGCGGACGCAGCTCCTGACGGTGGATGATCATGTCGATCGCGCCGTGTTCCAGCAGGAACTCGCTGCGCTGGAAGCCTTCCGGCAGTTTTTCACGCACGGTCTGCTCGATCACGCGCGGGCCGGCAAAGCCGATCAGGGCTTTGGGCTCGCCGACGATCACGTCGCCAAGCATCGCCAGGCTGGCGGAAACGCCGCCGTAGACCGGGTCGGTCAGTACGGAGATGAACGGAATGCCTTCTTCGCGCAGACGCGCCAGTGCCGCGGAGGTCTTGGCCATTTGCATCAGCGAGATCAGGGCTTCCTGCATCCGCGCACCACCGGAGGCGGCGAAGCAGATCATCGGGCAACGGTTTTCCAGGGCGTAGTTGGCAGCGCGAACGAAGCGCTCGCCGACGATCGCGCCCATCGAACCGCCCATGAAGGAGAATTCGAAGGCCGCCACCACCACCGGCATGCCCAGCAGGGAGCCGCTCATGGAGATCAGCGCGTCTTTTTCGCCGGTCTGCTTCTGGGCCGCGGTCAGGCGATCCTTGTACTTCTTGCCGTCGCGGAATTTCAGGCGGTCGACCGGTTCCAGGTCCGCACCCAGTTCGGCACGACCTTCAACGTCGAGGAAGATGTCGATGCGCGCGCGGGCGCTGATACGCATGTGGTGGTTGCACTTGGGGCAAACGTCCAGGGTCTTTTCCAGCTCCGGACGGTACAACACAGCCTCGCAAGACGGGCATTTGTGCCACAGACCTTCAGGCACCGAGCTTTTCTTGACCTCGGAACGCATGATCGAAGGGATCAGTTTGTCTACTAACCAGTTGCTCATGCTTTCTTTCTCCAGTACCGGCGGCCCGAACGCTCTGGTTCGCAGCCCCGCGTATGCCCTTGAGCTAAATTCATATGTGCGGCGATGATCGATGGATCGCCACGGTCAGCGCGAGACATGACCTGCGTGCAACCCAAAACATCCTCAGCCATGCCTGCTTTGTGCAGGTGCAGTTATGGACGGCGGCAGCCTGCCAGCCGTCACATCAACGTAGGCGCTGGCAGAAGCCCGGTTCCTGCGGGCTCCCGCGGGTGCCTACGGGTTCGTACGTACCGCGTTGATGAACGCGTGAATCTTTGCGTGATCCTTGATCCCCTTGCTCGCCTCTACCCCGCCACTGACATCCACGGCATAAGGCCGAACCCGGGCAATGGCCTCGGCGACGTTATCCGGCGTCAAGCCGCCCGCCAGGATAATTGGTTTACTCAAGCCTTGCGGTATCAGAGACCAGTCGAACGCTTCCCCGGTTCCGCCGGGTACGCCTTCGACGTAGGCATCCAGCAGGATCCCGCTGGCACTTGGAAAAGCATCGCAGGCAGCGGCGATGTCATCTCCAGCCTTGACCCGCAGCGCCTTGATATACGGGCGGTGCCAGCCTTCGCAGTCGGCCGCGGTTTCGTCGCCATGGAACTGCAACAGGTCCAGCGGCACGGCGTCGAGGATTTCCCCCAACTCGCAGCGGCTGGCGTTGACGAACAGGCCCACGGTGGTCACGAACGGCGGCAGTGCCTTGATGATCGCGCGCGCCTGCTCGAACGTCACCGCCCGCGGGCTGTTGGCGTAGAACACAAAGCCGAGGGCATCGGCCCCGGCCTCGACCGCGGCCAATGCATCTTCCACGCGGGTAATGCCGCAAATCTTGCTGCGAACGGACGACATGTCGAGACAACCCCACGGCAAATCCGAGAAAGTCCCGGATGGTAACAAAAGCGTTCGAAGGCGTCAGCCGTCAAGTTCCGAGAAGCCGGTCAAGAAGTGCGGCCCGATGTAACGCTCGGGCAACTGGAACTCGTCGCGGTACTCGACCTGCACCAGGTACAAGCCGAACGGGTGCGCCGTCACCCCGCCGGAGCGACGGATGCGGCTTTCCAGGACTTCTTTCATCCACTCTACCGGGCGCTCGCCGGCACCGATGGTCATCAGTACCCCGGCGATGTTGCGCACCATATGGTGCAGGAAGGCACTGGCGCGGATGTCCAGCACGATCATCTTGCCGTGACGGGTGACGCGCAGGTGATGCAGTTCCTTGATCGGTGACTTGGCCTGGCACTGACCGGCGCGGAAAGCGCTGAAGTCGTGGGTGCCGACCAGGTATTGCGCCGCCTCGGCCATGCGCTCGACGTCCAGCGGACGGTGATTCCAGGTGATTTCATCGTTCAGGTGCGCCGGACGGATCTGATCGTTATAGATCACGTAACGATAGCGTCGGGCGATGGCCTTGAAGCGCGCATGAAAATGCGCCGGCATGACCTTGGCCCAGCTGACGCTGACGTCGTGGGGCAAGTTGATGTTGGCGCCCATGACCCAGGCTTTCATCGAGCGCTCGACTGGCGTGTCGAAGTGCACCACCTGCCCGCAGGCATGCACACCGGCATCGGTGCGTCCGGCGCAGAGTAGCGACACGGGGGAATCGGCGACTTTGGACAGGGCCTTTTCGAGGGTTTCCTGCACGGTGAGCACGCCAGAGGCCTGGCGCTGCCAGCCGCGATAACGCGAGCCCTTGTATTCAACGCCCAACGCGATCCGGAAAACGTCGTCGGCCGCCATTTCGGCGGCCGGGTTATCTATATTTCCCAAAGGAGTGACAGCCTGCTGATGTACGCAAAGGCGGGCATTATAAGGCCGCTGGACCGGGATGCCAGTGTAACCGTTGATAGTGTGTTGAATGGGATGGCCCCTTCGCGGGCAAGCCCGCTCCCACATTGGATCGGGGTTGCCGCATTAGTTGTGTCCGGCACTATCCCTGTGGGAGCGGGCTTGCTCGCGAAGGCGGCCCGACAGACGCCATCGCCTCCCCTCCCATAAACAAAAACGGCAGCCCCAATGGACTGCCGTTCTGTTCAAGCCTTGCCAATCGATCAAGCCAGGCGCGAAAGCATTTCCCTGGCTTCATCCTTCTGGCCCACATCACCCTCGGCCACCACCTCGTTAAGAATATCCCGTGCACCATCGGCATCGCCCATGTCGAGGTAGGCCTGGGCCAGATCGAGCTTGGTGGCGACTTCATCGGTGCCGGACAGGAAGTCGAATTCCGGCTCGTCAGCGGCCGAGGCCAAGGCATCCTCCGCGGTGAAGGTCGGCTCGGCGATGCTCTGCGACAGACGATCCAGCTCGGCATCGACATCATCGAGTTCCGCGGCAAAAGCTTGCGCAGCGGCAGGGGTGTTCATGTCATCGGCCAGCGACAGATCGAAGTCGGCCGGCAACTCCAGGTCGTCCAGGGTCATTGACGCAGCAGCCGGCGCGGGGGCAGCCGGCGCGTCCTTGACGCCCTCATCCAGGCTCAACAGGAAATCGTCTTCCGCCAGGGTCGCAGGCGTTGCATCGCCACCGAGGTCCATGTCCAGATCGAAGTCCGACAGGTCGTCGAGGTTTTCCCTGACTTCAGTCTGCCGTTGCAACACCGACTCGAAGCTCAAGTCGTCATCCCCTGGAAAAGCATCAGGTTCGTCCACAGCCTCCGGTGCCGGCGTCGGTGCAACCGGAGTCATCGCAGGACTTTGTGGCTCATCCAGACTCAAATCGAAGGCACTGTCGAAGTCATCGGGCACCGCTGCTGCCGCCGCGGGACTTTGCGGCACATCCAGACTCAAATCGAAGGCATTGTCGAAGTCATCGGGCACCGCTGGCGCCTGCGGTTCGTCCAGCAGCAGCTCCCGAACGTATTGCGCGTCCAGCTCGGCCGCCATGGCGGCAGCGACGATACCACCGGCGGCCGCGACGGCCATGGCCGGGAAGCGGCTTTTCAGCTGTTCTACCCGCGCAAAGTTCTCGCCATTGGCCACCAGTTGGCGCTCCTGGGCGACAAACGCGTCACGGATGCCCTGCTGGCCGTAGACTTCCATCAGCTTCAGGCGCAGGTCACTGCGTTGCGGTTCATACTTGATGCTGTCTTCGAGCAATGCGGCAGCCTGATTCAGGCGACCGGCGGCAAAATGCGTATGCGCTTTGCGCAGTACGTCGTCATCGTGGCGATCGACAGCCGGCGATACCAATGGCGCGGCTATGGGCGGCATGACCACCACCGGAGCAATCACCGGAGCGGGGGCAGGGGCAGGAGCGGGGGCAGGGGCAGGCGCTGGAGCAGGAGCAGGCGCTGGCGCGGTATCGAGCTTCACGCTCGGCGGCGACACTTCCAGGCCTTCGAAGTTGTTTTCCGCCAGATCCTGTGCGGTAGGGAATTGCTGCTCTTCGGCCAGTTCCCGGGCCATGCGCAGGTGTTTCTCGGCTTCTTGCCCGGCTTTGCGGCGACGAGCCAGCAACAGCAGCAACAGCAGCAGGACCACGGCCCCGCCACCCACCAACCCCATCAGTACCGGATTGGTCAGCAGCTCGTTGAATTTCTGCTCGTCGGACGCTGGCGTCGGCTCGACTGGCGTCTCGGCCGGTGCCGAGGTTGGCTCGGTTGCAGCCGGCGTTGCCTCGGATGCAGGTGCAGGTGTGGCCGCCAGTTCGGCGGAGATCGCCGCAGTGGCTGCCGTATCAGTCGGAGCGCCCGCGGCACCTTCGGCCTGCAACCTGGCCAGTTGATTGTTCTTCAGTTCGATCAGGCGCTGCAGCTTGTCCAGCTGACTTTGCAGATCGGTCATGCGGCTTTTCAGTTCCTCGTTGTCACGACGGGTCGTGTCGAGGCTCTCCTGAGTCACGGCCAGCTTGTTGTTCAAGGCCTTGGCGTCGCCTGCGGCACCTTTGCCTCCCGCCTTTTCGGACTCGGCAGACACCAGGCTCAAATTGTCCCTGGCGGTTTGCGCAGCCGTGCCATCGCCACGCGGACGGTTGGTGGCATCGAGTTGCTGCTGCCCTGCCCCGGTCTTCGGCACATAGCGCCGGCCCTGACGCCATGCAGTGTTCTGCGCGGCCACTACGGCAATGGCTTGTTGCTGCGGCAGCTGGGTGCTCTGTGCCTGATCCGGCAGCCGCAGCACCTGACCGGTTTTCAGTCGGTTGATGTTGCCGTCGATAAAGGCATCCGGGTTCAGCGCCTGGATGGCCAGCATGGTTTGCTGGACCGAACCGCCATTGCGCGCCTTCGCCGCGATTTCCCACAGGGTATCCCGTGGCGTAGTGGTGTATTCGGTCGGCTGGGTGGCACCGGTCACGGGGGCGGTGACGGTTGGCGTCGGTGCCGGTTGCGCAGCCACATCAGCGGTCTGTGGCGAGAACCTGGAAGGATCGAGCAGCAAGCTGTAATCGCGCAACAGGCGGCCGTTGGGCCACATGACCTGAACCAGGAATTTCACCATCGGTTCGGACAAAGGCTTGCTGGACGTCACACGCAGGACGCTTTTACCGCCGGGGTTGAGCACGGGGGTAAAGCTCAGGTCGTTGAGAAACGCCTGGCGGTCGACACCGGCCTTGGCGAAATCTTCCGGCGAAGCCAGGCTCGGCACCACGTCGGCAGCGGTGAGTTCCTTGACGTCGAGCAATTCGATTTCCGCCACCAGCGGCTGGTCCAGCGTCGATTTCAGGGTCAGTTCCCCAAGCCCGAGCGCATGCGCCATACCGGAGGACAGCGCCGACGCGGCCGCTATTGCTAACACCAGTTTGCGAACTTGAACCATAGCCTCTTCCTTTGTTTGAACATTCCTCGGCCAGCGAGAAGGTGTTGATAGTCGCTGCCGCAAGGCATTGCGCGCGGCAACGAGGAGTCGTCGCGCGCGATCGTTTCATTCATGCCGTGGAAAGCCCCCCCAGGGTGGCTCGCCTTCAGCAGTCCGGACCAAGCATAGCGTTGGCTGGAACCCTTGGAAAAATTGTTGCCAAGTATCTTTTACACAAGGTTTTTTATCAATAATTCAGCCACCTGCACAGCATTGAGCGCCGCGCCTTTGCGCACGTTATCTGACGTCAGCCACACATTAAGTTCCGACAGGTCGTCGATTCCGCTGCGAACCCGACCAACGTAGACCACGTCCTGCCCGACCGCATCGCCGACCGGCGTCGGATAGTCGCCGGCTTCCACCAACTCGATACCCGGGGCGTCTTCCAGGGCCGCATTGACTTTCGCCAGGTCGATGTCGCTCGCAGACTGCAAGGTCACGCTGAAGCTATCGCCAAAAAACACCGGGGCTTGAATGCAAGTGACGGAAATCTTCAATGCAGGCAGGGCCAAGACCTGGCGCAGTTCGCGCACCAGGCGTTTTTCCAGCAGCGTATGACCTTGCTCATCAGGTTTGCCGACTTGCGCCAGCAGGTTGAAGGCCATCTGCCGATCAAAGAAAGTCGGTTCCAGCGGGCGCACGTTGAGCAGTTCGGCGGTTTGCCGGGCCAGCTCGGTCACGGCTTCGCGACCTTGGGCAGAGACCGCCAGCGCAGCCGTCAGGTGAATGCGTTGCAGGTCGAGCAAACCGAGCAACGGCGCCAGCACCACGGCCAGCGTGGTGGCCGACGGGCTTGGGCTGCTGACCTGGAAGGGCTTTTGCAGACCGGCGAGCACCTGTGCATTGGCTTCCGGCACCACTTGCGGAGCCTGATCGGCCGGCAACGCGCCGGACAGGTCGATCAGCGAGCAACCGGCGGCGGTGGCGCGCGAGGCGAAACTCAGGGTCACCGCCGGGCCGGCGGCGAAGAACACCAGCTGGACTTTGCTGAAGTCGAACTCATCGACTTCCCGCACCCGCACGTTCTTGCCGCGAAACGGCACCGAATGCCCGGCCGATTCGCTGCTGGCCAGCAGGTGCAGGTTGCCGACCGGGAAGTCGCGCTCTTCGAGAATCTGCACGAGTGTTTCGCCGACAGTACCGGTGGCGCCGATCACGGCAATATCAAAGGACTGGCTCATGGTTTTACCTCTGGCGAAACGGGGGGAGCGGCACTTTACCGGGTGGTGGATAAGCAAGCAATTCTGCCAAGGATTCGCGGTGCCTGTACTTGCCCCTTCGCGGGCAAGCCCGCTCCCACAGTGGTCGGTGTCGAGCCCAAAGTTTATGTACACCAATGAAACCTGTGGGAGCGGGCTTGCCCGCGAAGGGGCCGGTACGGGCAACCAAAAAACTTCAGACTGCCAGCTATAAAAAAACCCGCACCTCTTTCAAGGCACGGGTTTTTTCATTGCTTCAATCGATCACCGCTCGAGCAGAATCCGCAGCATGCGACGCAGCGGTTCGGCCGCGCCCCACAGCAGCTGGTCGCCGACGGTGAACGCACCCACGTACTGGGTGCCCATGTTCAGCTTGCGCAGGCGGCCAACCGGAATGTTCAGGGTGCCGGTGACTTTCGTCGGGCTCAGCTCCTGCATGCTGATGTCGCGGCTGTTCGGTACCAGCTTGACCCAAGGGTTGTGCTGGCTGATCAGCCCTTCGATGTCGGCGATCGGCACGTCTTTGTTCAGCTTGATGGTCAGCGCCTGGCTGTGGCAACGCATCGCGCCGATACGCACGCAGATGCCATCCACCGGGATCGGGCTCTTGAAGCGACCGAGGATCTTGTTGGTCTCGGCCTGGGCCTTCCACTCTTCGCGGCTCTGGCCGTTCGGCAGTTCCTTGTCGATCCACGGGATCAGGCTGCCAGCCAGCGGTACGCCGAAGTTTTCGGTCGGGTACGCGTCGCTGCGCATGGCTTCGGCGACACGACGGTCGATGTCGAGAATGGCGCTGGCCGGGTCGGCCAGTTGATCGGCGACAGCGGCGTGGGTCGCGCCCATCTGCTTGATCAGTTCACGCATGTTCTGCGCGCCGGCACCGGAGGCCGCCTGATACGTCATGGCGCTCATCCACTCCACCAGACCGGCTTCGAACAGCCCCCCCAGGCCCATCAGCATCAGGCTGACGGTGCAGTTGCCGCCGATGTAGTTCTTGGTGCCCGCGTCGAGCTGCTGGTCGATGACCTTGCGGTTCACCGGGTCCAGCACGATCACCGCGTCATCCTGCATGCGCAGGCTGGAAGCGGCGTCGATCCAGTAACCCTGCCAGCCGGCTTCGCGCAGCTTCGGGAAGACTTCGCTGGTGTAGTCGCCACCCTGGCACGTCAGAATCACGTCGAGGGTTTTCAGCTCTTCAATGCTGTAAGCGTCCTTGAGCGGAGCAATGTCCTTGCCCACGGACGGGCCTTGACCACCGACATTGGAAGTGGTGAAAAACACCGGCTCGATAAGATCGAAATCCTGCTCTTCCAGCATCCGCTGCATGAGCACGGAACCGACCATACCGCGCCAACCGATCAGACCTACACGTTTCATCGCAACTACACCTTCTTTAAAAAGTGGGCCGCTGCTTTCTAGAGTGAAAGTTGCAGCGGGCCCGAGAGATTACAGATTCCGCAGCGCGGCGACTACTGCATCGCCCATTTCCTGCGTACCGACTTTAGTGCAACCGGTCGACCAGATGTCGCCCGTGCGCAGGCCCTGGTCCAGAACCAGGCTCACAGCCTTCTCGATCGCGTCTGCCGCGCCCGATTGGTTGAAGCTGTATCGCAACATCATCGACACCGACAAAATGGTCGCCAACGGGTTGGCAATGCCCTTGCCCGCGATGTCCGGCGCCGAACCGTGGCAGGGTTCGTACATGCCTTTGTTGTGGGTGTCCAGGGAGGCCGACGGTAGCATGCCGATGGAGCCGGTGAGCATCGACGCCTGGTCGGACAGGATGTCACCGAACATGTTGTCGGTCACGATCACGTCGAATTGCTTCGGTGCACGCACCAGTTGCATGGCGGCGTTGTCGACGTACATGTGGCTCAGTTCGACTTCAGGGTAATCCTTGGCCACTTCCTCAACGATTTCTCGCCACAGCTGGCTGGAAGCCAGGACGTTGGCCTTGTCCACCGAGCACAGCTTCTTGCCGCGCACCATGGCCATGTCGAAACCGACACGGGCGATGCGGCGGATTTCGCTTTCGCTGTACGGCAGGGTGTCGTAGGACTGACGCTCGCCGTTTTCCAGGATGCGGGTGCCACGTGGCGCGCCGAAGTAGATGCCACCGGTCAGCTCGCGGACGATCAGGATGTCCAGCCCGGAGACGATTTCTGCCTTCAGGCTCGAAGCTTCGGCCAGTTGCGGGTAGAGGATCGCCGGACGCAGGTTGCCGAACAGGCCCAGTTGCGCGCGGATCTTCAGCAGGCCGCGCTCAGGGCGGATGTCACGTTCGATGGCGTCCCATTTCGGACCGCCCACGGCGCCCAGCAGCACAGCGTCCGCCGCGCGGGCGCGATCTAGGGTTTCGTCGGCCAAAGGCACGCCGTGCTTGTCGATGGCCGCGCCACCGATCACGTCAAAGCTCAGCTCGAAGCCCAGGCTGTACCTGGCGTTGGCCAGTTCCAGCACCTTGACCGCTTCGGCCATGATTTCCGGGCCAATACCGTCACCTGGGAGAATCAGAATCTGCTTGCTCATGCTTTCCTCATGTCATCAGTCGGTGCGCCCCATGGGCGCACCCGGAAAAAGTCTATCGCTCGGCGGCTATCGTTCAGAGCTTATTGTTTTCAACGCTTATCGTTCAGTGCCTATCGTTCTGCAATCAGCACCAGCACATCTGTACTGAACGAACCATCGGCCTCGATTTCAAAATATTCGCGCACTTCATTGCCCATGGACTGCTGCAACTCGCGGATTGCCGCGCGCATCACCTGTGGCGTGCGCATGCGCTCGACCCAGCTGGTGTACTCCAGGCGCAAGCGTTGGCGCGTGGTGCTGCGGGTATGCAACCCCGCTTCGCTGACCTGGCGCAACCACTCACCGGCAGAATAATCGCGCACATGGCTGGTGTCGCGCAGCACTTCGACGCTTTGCAGGTAAGTGTCGAACAATGGACTGCCCGGTGACAACACGTCGACGAACGCCGCCACCCCGCCCGGCTTCAGCACCCGACGAACTTCCCGCAGTGCCAGCCCGAGGTCGCTCCAATGGTGCGCCGAATAACGGCTGAACACGAAATCGAACTCGCCATCGGCGAACGGCAGGCGCTCGGCGGCGCCGTTGACCGTGGTGACGTTGCCCAGGCCACGGTCGACCGCGGCGGCGGCCACCACGTCGAGCATCTGCTGCGACAGGTCGTAGGCCACCACTTCCTTGACCAGCGACGCCACGTGGAAACTCACGTGACCGGCGCCGCAGCCCAGGTCCAGCACCCGCGCTTCGCCCTGCCCTGCCAGTTCAGCCTGTAGCAGGGCGAATTCGGTGCCTTGGGCGTGAACGGCGCTGCTCAGGTAGGCGGCGGCCTGTTCACCGAATTGCTTTTGTACTACCTGGCTGTGCTGGGCGGTGCTGGTCATGGGGACTTCCTTTTTGGGGTTTAGCCTTGTGGTGTCCGGGCTGCCGTCTTCGCGAGCAAGCCCGCTCCCACATAGGCACTTCGTCGGGCACATATTTTGTGTACACCAAAGATCAACTGTGGGAGCGGGCTTGCTCGCGAAGGGGCCAGCCCTGCCTACATAAATCCCGGATCAATCACGCGTCACGAAACAACCAAGGCTGGCTGGCCCGATGCTTGGCTTCAAACGTCGCAATCGCCTCGTGGTCCATCAACGTCAGACCGATATCGTCCAGACCATTGAGCAGGCAATGCTTACGAAACGCATCAATCTCAAAGCGGAGCACCTTGCCATCCGGACGGGTCACCGTCTGTGCTTCCAGATCAACCTGCAACTGATAACCCGGAGTCGCCTCAACCTGCTGGAACAGCTCATCAACCTCAGCGTCGCTCAAGATGATCGGCAGCAACCCATTCTTGAAGCTGTTATTGAAGAAAATGTCGGCGTAGCTCGGCGCGATGATGCTGCGAAAACCGTACTCTTCCAGCGCCCACGGCGCATGCTCGCGGCTGGAACCGCAACCGAAGTTTTCACGGGCCAGCAACACGCTGGCGCCTTGATAACGTTCGGCGTTGAGCACGAAGTCCTTGTTCAGTGGACGCTTGGAGTTGTCCTGATACGGCTGCCCCACATCCAGGTAACGCCATTCATCGAACAGGTTCGGGCCGAAACCCGTGCGCTTGATCGACTTCAAGAATTGCTTGGGAATGATCTGGTCGGTGTCGACGTTGGCACGATCCAGAGGCGCGACAAGACCGGTGTGCTGGGTAAAAGCTTTCATGCTGCGCTCCTCAGATCAATTCACGGACGTCGACGAAACGACCGTTCACAGCGGCGGCGGCGGCCATGGCCGGGCTCACCAGGTGGGTACGGCCACCAGCGCCCTGACGGCCTTCGAAGTTACGGTTGGAGGTCGAGGCACAGTGCTCGCCACTTTCCAAACGGTCCGGGTTCATCGCCAGGCACATCGAGCAGCCCGGCTCACGCCATTCGAAACCGGCATCGAGGAAAATCTTGTCCAGGCCTTCCGCTTCGGCCTGAGCTTTTACCAGGCCCGAGCCCGGCACCACGATGGCCTGCTTGATGGTCGACGCCACTTTGCGGCCCTTGGCGATCACTGCCGCCGCACGCAGGTCTTCGATCCGCGAGTTGGTGCAGGAACCGATGAAAACCCGGTCCAGCTGGATGTCGGTGATCGCCTGATTGGCGGTCAAACCCATGTACTTCAAGGCGCGCTCGATGGAGCCACGCTTGACCAGGTCCATTTCCTTGGCCGGGTCCGGCACGTTTTGATCAACGGCCAACACCATCTCGGGCGACGTGCCCCAGCTGACTTGCGGTTTGATCTGGGTCGCGTCGAGCTCGACGATGGTGTCGAACGTGGCGTCTTTATCGGTCACCAGGTCTTTCCAGGCTTCGACAGCCAGGTCCCATTCCGCGCCTTTCGGGGCAAATGGACGGCCCTTGACGTATTCCACGGTCTTTTCGTCCGCCGCCACCAGGCCTACGCGCGCACCGGCCTCGATCGACATGTTGCAAATGGTCATGCGGCCTTCAACGGACAGGTCGCGAATCGCGCTACCGGCGAACTCGATGGCATGGCCGTTACCGCCGGCGGTGCCGATCTTGCCGATCACCGCGAGGACGATGTCCTTGGCGGTCACGCCGAATGGCAACTGGCCCTCGACCGACACCAGCATATTCTTCATTTTCTGGGCGACCAGGCACTGGGTGGCGAGCACATGCTCGACCTCGGAAGTGCCGATACCGTGCGCCAGGGCACCGAACGCGCCATGGGTCGAGGTATGGGAGTCGCCGCAGACCACGGTCATGCCCGGCAAGGTAGCGCCCTGCTCCGGGCCAATGACGTGGACGATGCCCTGGCGGACGTCGTTCATCTTGAATTCGACGATGCCGTACTCGTCACAGTTATCGTCGAGGGTCTGCACCTGCAAACGCGAGACCTCGTCGGCAATGGCCTCGATGCCGCCCTTGCGCTCCGGCGTGGTCGGTACGTTGTGGTCCGGGGTCGCGATGTTGGCGTCGATGCGCCAAGGCTTGCGCCCGGCCAGGCGCAGGCCTTCGAAGGCTTGCGGCGAGGTCACTTCATGGATGATGTGACGATCGATGTAGATCAGCGCAGAGCCATCGTCGCGCTGCTTGACCAAATGCGAATCCCAGAGCTTGTCGTAGAGCGTTTTGCCGGCCATCAGACGGTTTCCTCATCAGCGTGTTTCTATGCCCTGGGTCTTGAATGATTTCAATAACCCTTTGGCTTGTGAGGTCGATCCTAGGGGGTTACATTAAATAACTCAAATTCATATTTTTTATGCTTTGGATAACCAACTGGAATACGACGATGGATCTGGCCAACCTCAATGCTTTTATCGCGATAGCCGAGACCGGGAGTTTCTCCGGCGCCGGTGAGCGGCTGCACCTGACCCAACCGGCCATCAGCAAACGCATCGCCGGGCTGGAGCAGCAATTGAAGGTGCGCCTGTTCGATCGCCTGGGTCGTGAAGTCGGCCTGACCGAGGCCGGCCGCGCCTTGTTGCCCCGGGCTTATCAGATCCTCAATGTGCTGGACGACACCCGCCGCGCCCTGACCAACCTGACCGGCGAAGTGAGTGGCCGCCTGACCCTGGCCACCAGTCACCACATCGGCCTGCACCGCCTGCCGCCTTTATTAAGGGAGTTCACCCGACGTTACCCAGAGGTGGCGCTGGATATTCAGTTCCTCGACTCGGAAGTGGCCTACGAAGAAATTCTCCATGGCCGCGCCGAGCTGGCGGTCATCACCCTGGCGCCGGAGCCCCACGCCCTGGTCAAGGCCACGCCCGTATGGGACGACCCGCTGGATTTCGTGGTCGCCCCGGAGCACTCGCTGATCAGCAACGGCCCGGTCAGCCTGGCGGACATCGCCCTGCACCCGGCGGTATTCCCCGGCGGCAATACCTTTACCCACCACATCGTGCGGCGCCTGTTCGAAGCCCGGGGCCTGACGCCGAACATCGCCATGAGCACCAATTATCTGGAAACGATCAAGATGATGGTCTCGATCGGCCTCGCCTGGAGCGTGTTGCCGCGCACCATGCTCGACGAGCAAGTTGCACGAATACCTTTGCCGGGCATACAACTGACTCGCCAGCTAGGCTATATCCTTCACACCGAACGGACGCTCTCGAATGCGGCACGGGCCTTCATGGCTTTGCTGGATGCACAAATCGATAGGCCAGGGATTCAAGGCTAAGCTGTGCTACGTCTGTTGAGTCTTTTGAGAGCCGTGCACGCCTGTGCACAACGCCCAACTCAGCCCAAGGCTTGAAAATGCCGAAATCTGTTGACCAAATTCCGCCGATGCCGCGTATTCAGGCGCTGGACCCGAAACGGTCCGAGCAGAGCTGGGAAAGCGCGCCGCAATTACTGGCCGCCCTCAACGGCGCGCACCTGGGCGCCTGGTACTGGGACATCGAGCGCGGGCAGATCAGCTGGTCCCGGGGCACCCAGGCGTTGTTCGGCTTCGATCCCCGGCAACCGCTGCCGGCCGATCTGGAATACCTTGACTTGTTGCCGCCAGAGGACCGGGCGAAAACCATTCGCGCCTTCCACGCGGTGATCGCCGGCGCCCCGCTGGAACAGGCGATGCACCACCGCATTCAATGGCCCGACGGCAGCCTGCACTGGCTGGAGATCAACGGCAGCCTGCTGCCGGACAAGCACGGCCGGCCACGGATGATTGGCGTCATCCGCGAAATCACCCACCAGCGGCAGCGCGAACAAGCCCTGAGCAGTTCGGAAAAACGCTTCGCCACGCTGTTTCACCTGTGTCCGAACATGGTGCTGCTGACGCGTCAGGAAGACGGCCTGATCAGCGAAGCCAACCAGTATTTCGAAAGCCTGTTCGGCTGGCCGGTGCAAGACGCGATTGGCCGCACCACCCTCGAGCTGGGCCTGTGGGTGCACCCGGAACAACGGGCGCAACTGGTCAAGGCCACCAAGGCCAAGGGCGATTTGACCAGCATGGAGGTGCAGTTCCGCGCCAGCAATGGCCAGGTCCACGACGGCATCCTCAGCGCGCAGAAAGTCGAGCTCGAAGGCCAGCCCTACCTGCTGAGCACCTTTCTTGATACCACTGAACGCAAAGCCGCCGAACAGGCCCTGAAAGACAGCCAGGAACGCCTCGACCTGGCCCTGGATTCAGCGCAACTGGGCACCTGGGACTGGCACATTCCCAGCGGCATGCTCTACGGTTCGGCGCGGGCCGCCCAACTGCACGGGCTGGAGGCCAAACCTTTCCATGAATCCTTCGACGATTTTTTCGAAGGCGTGCCCGGCGAAGAACGCGACAGCATGCGCGACGCCTACCGCAGCCTGCGCGAGGGCCCGGCCGGCAATTATCAACTGACTTACCGCGTGCAACTGCCGGACGGCAGCTCGCGCTACCTGGAAAGCCGCGCCCGACTCTACCGCGATGACAAGGGCGCGCCGTTGCGCATGGCCGGCACGCTGATCGACATCACCGATCAGGTGGAACGTGAACAGCGACTGGTGGCCTCTGAAGAGAAATTCGCCACCCTGTTCCAGGTCAGCCCGGATCCGATCTGCGTGACCCACCAGGACACCGGCCTGTTCATCGAGATCAACTCCAGCTTCACCCAGACCTTCGGCTGGAGCACCGCCGAGGTGCTTGGTCGCAGTGCCGACGAAATCGGCCTGTGGGACGCTTCGGTGAACAGCCTGCGGCGCATCGAACAAGTCGTCCGCGAACAAGGCCTGAGCAATGTAGCGATCCTGGTTCAGCACAAAGACGGGCAAACCCTGACTTGCGTGATTTCCAGCCGCCAGATCAGCGTCGGCGACCAACCGTGCATCGTCACCACCTTGCGCGACATCACCCAGCAGCAACGCTCGGAAGCGGCGCTCAAGGCCAGCGAAGAGAAGTTCGCCAAAGCCTTCCACTCCAGCCCCGACGCCATCACCATCACCGAGCGCGACACCGGACGCTATCTGGAAGTCAACGATGGCTTCTGCCGCCTGACCGGCTATCGCGCCGACGAAGTGATCGGCCGCACGGTGTACCAGGTCGGCATCTGGGCTGAGGAAAAACAACGCTCGATACTGCTGGCCGAGCTACAGCTCAAGGGCCGGGTGCATCACCTGGAGATGCTCGGGCGCAATAAACGCGGCGAGCTGCTGACCGTCGAAGTCTCGGTGGAACCCATCACCCTCAACGAAACCGCTTGCCTGCTGCTGACTGCGCGGGACGTCAGCCTGCTGAAAAATGCCGAAGCACAGATCCGCCACCTGGCCTACCACGACCCATTGACCAACCTGCCCAACCGCGCGCTGCTGATGGATCGCCTGAGCCAGCAGATCGCCCTGCTCAAACGCCACAACCTGCGCGGCGCCCTGATGTTTCTCGATCTTGACCACTTCAAGCACATCAATGATTCGCTCGGCCATCCGGTGGGCGATACGGTGCTGAAAATCATCACCGCGCGTCTTGAAGCCAGCGTGCGCATGGAGGACACCGTTGCGCGGCTGGGGGGCGATGAGTTCGTGGTGCTGCTCAGCGGCCTGGAAGGCTCGCGCAACGAGGTCAGCGACCAGGTCCTGGATCTGGCCGACACCTTGCGTGAACTGCTGTCCGAACCGATGTTCCTCGACGGACAGCGCCTGCAAGTGACCCCGAGCATCGGCATCGCGCTGATCCCCGATCACGGCTCGACCCCGACCGATTTGCTCAAACGCGCCGACATCGCGCTCTATCGAGCCAAGGATTCCGGCCGCAACACCACGCAGATGTACCACAACACCATGCAGAAGGCCGCCAGCGAACGCCTGCGCATGGAAACCGACCTGCGCCAGGCCTTGTCCCGCGGTGAGTTTCGCGTGCATTACCAACCTCAGGTGGACGCGCGGGACGGCCGCATCGTCGGCGCCGAGGCGCTGGTACGCTGGGACCATCCGCAATTTGGCGCGCAGTCGCCCACGGATTTCATCAAGGTGCTGGAGGACAGCGGGCTGATTCTGGAAGTCGGCACCTGGATCATCGACGAAGCCTGCACCGCCTTCAAACAGCTGATCAGCAAAGACCTGATCGACCCGCTCGACTTCAGCCTGTGCGTGAACATCAGCCCGCGACAATTCCGCCAGAACGACTTCGTCGAACGCATCGAACGCAGCCTCGCCACTCACGGCCTGCCCTGCTCGCTGCTGAAACTCGAGATCACCGAAGGCATCGTCATCCAGAACCTGGAAGACACCATCAGCAAAATGCGCCGCCTGAAAAAACTCGGCATCAGCTTTGCCATGGACGACTTCGGCACCGGCTACTCCTCGCTGACCTACCTAAAGCGCCTGCCGGTCGACACCCTGAAAATCGACCAGTCGTTCATCCGCGACGCCACTACCGACCCCAACGATGCCGAGATCATCCGCGCCATTGTCGCCATGGCCCGCAGCCTGGAGTTGAAGGTGATTGCCGAAGGGGTGGAGACGCCGGAGCAGCTGGAGTTCTTGCAGGGGCTGGGCTGTCATTTCTATCAGGGGTATCTGCACAGCCGGCCGTTGCCGGTGGAGGCGTTTCAGTTGCTGCTCAAATAACAGGAAGCGGGATCATCCCCGCCTTCTGATCGTCAGGTGCTTGAGTACAGAACAAACCTACAACAGATAACGAAACGTCTGATTTAACTCCTACATCGCCTCACTTAGCGTGCTTGTCCCTTCGCTAAAACAAGGACATGCACCGCATGATGCGCTATCACATCACCGTCGGGGCCAAGACCACCGTCGACGGCACCGTGCTCACCGGCTGGGAATACAGCACCATCAATGGCCAGGCCATGGCCCGCGAAGGCGATGAGGTCAAGTGCCCGGAATGCGACAGCACCGGGAAAATTGTCTGCGACGGTCCGCGACTGGTGGACCTGCTGGATGGGCGTAATGCTGCCCTGGACGGTGACCTCTGCCACTGCAAGTGCGACCCGCCGCCACGGCTGATTGCCAACCAGACTTTCAGGTTTCAGGTGATCGAGGGCGGAGTCGTAGCGCCCCGCGCTCAAACCGCCGCCCAACCGTTCACGCCTGCCGCCAACAGTCCCTCGCCAGCGGCGCCGCGCCCCTCCGGTAATGCGCCGGCACCGAGCCCAGGCACGCCGAGCTTCAGTGACCTGCCGGGGCTGGTTTGCCAGAACCTCTGGCGTGGGTACCAGCAACGTGCCGAAGCCATCGTGGCGCCGGGCGGCGTGCTGATCGCCGACCCCAAGGCACGGAATCGCGCGATCAATGCCGCTTACGCCCAGTTGTGGCTGGAAGATCGGCGTTTCCAATGGGCGGGACTTGCGGCTTTCGCCTCCAAGCAGGTTGGGTGTGGTCTGCTGCATGCCGCCAATTCGATCGACAAGATGCAGGCGGAATATGAAGCGGCACAACGTTTGAAGAACAGCGCCAGGAAAGGCTTCTTTGGCTTGCTCGGCCCCAGTGAGCGTGAACGGCAGGCGAAATTGCGGGAGTTCGAGCAGGCGCAGCGCGACTACGAGCAAGCCGATCGCAATAATCCGGTGCCGGGTAGTAGCCTCGGAGGCGGCGACGACGCACTGCCGTACGCACAGCGGATGTACAAGTTCGTGTACGAGATGCTGGCCATGGGCAACACCACGCTGTTTCTGGACGTGTTTCCGCTGCATGCCTTTTATAAGGAGCGGGGGTTGTGGTCGCTCGAAACCTGCCTGCCCTCACGTAAGAATATTTATGGAAATGGGCAGCAGTCGGTGCTGTGGCCAGTCGAGCAGGAAAAGCTGGAGTTCGGTACCAACTACAAGGAAATCCTGCAAGCCTTCGAGGCCATTGAGGCAGGCAACATCGCCGATAGCGTTGTGCATCTGGCATGGCACGAACAGCGGAACATCCTGCAACCGGGGATGTATAGCGACCAGGGACTGGTATGGTTGCTGCGCGGCAACCATGTTTCCTACATCACCGGCGTCCCGTCCGGCGCCGCTGAGGCTATCGAACTAACCCTGGCCAGCCAGTGCCGCCCAATCGATGATGGACGCACCATTGGCTTCAGCAATGATCGCCGCGCGAATTTGGCCGATATCCAGCAACGCATGCCCTTCGTGCTCAAGGCCGCGACTCAGTTTGATGACCTGCTACGGAGTCCCGATCGCCAGCTGATCGAACAATCGATTATGGACATTGCCGCAGGTCTGGGCGTGCGATGAGCCTGAGGCAACGCGTGGATTGGCGACGGGGCCTGTGGGCGGTGACAGTTGCCGCGGTTATTACGCTGGCGGCGATTCAAGCTCTATCGGATGACCCGGAAATTGCATTGATGATTGGCGAGCCTTGGGAAGACATGCGCCAGCGCTCCAGTGCGGCCATTGATCCAGCGATTCCTGGGCATTTTTGGGGGAGATTACCGAGGTCGGATGCTCGCCTTCGTTTCCTGGATCCCCAATACGGATTCGTGACCCCGCTGGCGCGTTTCTTTACGGTTAGCTTCAACAAAGATGAGTCAGTCAGCAGTGTGCGTATGTCCCCGCAAATCGAGCCACTATTGCTCGACGATACACTTAATGTCGTGCTGGATCTCCAGGAGCAATGGCGCAAAGGGGGCTGGATACCAATCCGGGTTAATGAGGACCCACCGTTCGCCGACACCCCACAATGGCGTGCCCGATTGAGGGATGTGAACAAAGGCGGAACGTCCTATTGGCTAGCGGGCAACCAATATCAAGTGATGCTGGTGGTTAATCGCTTTAGGGATGACAAGCGCCCCACGGAGGAGCGCTACCTCATCAAGCTGCAACTCGCCACGCCCTGGGTGAAGCGATGACGCTTTACCTCGATGACAGACACGCCACCGGCATATCCTCAGACAACGGACGCGCGCTCGCAAGAATCCATCCACACTCAAAATCGCCTAGACCAAATCTCGCCCCCGCATTTTTATCCTCCGAGATCCTGAAAAAAAGACCCCGACAAGTCGGGGTCTTTTTGCTTCAGCCGGTCGAGTTGTACTCAGACAACCCTGCCCGGGGTCCGGCTCAATGCTGTAGAGCCGCTTTTTGCGTCCCGTTGTTGATCGGGATGCGCTTGGCTTTCGCCTCTTCCGGAACCACCCGCAACAGGTCGATGCTCAACAAACCGTTGCTCAGGTCGGCGGCCTTGATCTGGATGTGGTCCGCCAGGCGGAAGGACAGTTTGAAGGCCCGCTGGGCGATGCCCTGGTACAGATAAGTGACGCCTTCATTCACGTCACGTTTACCGCCGCCACTGATGGTCAGCACACCTTTTTCCACTTGCAGCTCCAGGTCTTCTTCCTGGAAGCCGGCGGCCGCTACGACGATGCGGTATTGGTCGTCGCCGTGTTTTTCCACATTGTAAGGTGGGTAGGTGCTGCCTGGCTCGTTGCGCAGGGCGGTTTCGAACAGGTCATTGAAACGGTCGAAGCCCACCGAGGAACGGAACAGCGGTGCCATGGAAAATGCAGTAGTCATGATTCAAATCTCCTGAAAACAGATCAGCAAGTTTTTGTGTCTCCGCGACCCGAATTCGGCATCGCGTAATTCAAAAATAGGGACCGCTGACTGGTTTTCAAGAGGGTATTTGCAGATTTTTTCAGGCGGCTTCGGCCACCTGCAGACCCAGTAAACGCGAGACCTGATCCAGTTCGGTTTCGCGACGCAGGACGGTGAACAGCTCCACCGCTTCGGGATAATTGCGGGTCAGCATTGCCAGCCACTGCTTCAAGCGACCCGGCGATTGACGCGGGGTCATCTGCGCCTTGGCCTGCAGCCAGAAGTCCTGGATCAGCGGCAGCAGCTCGGCCCAGGTCATCTCGACCACGTCCTCACCGGCGCGCGCGGCAGCGATTTGCCGGGCCAGGTCCGGGCGCGAGACCAGCCCGCGACCGAGCATGATGTCTTCCACACCGCTGATTTCGCGGCAACGGCGCCAGTCCTCGACGCTCCAGATATCACCATTGGCAAACACCGGCACCTTGACCACGTCCTGTACCCGTGGGATCCACTCCCAGTGGGCCGGCGGCTTGTAGCCATCGGTCTTGGTCCGCGCATGCACCACGATATGCGCCGCGCCACCTTCGGCCAGGGCCGTGGCGCAGACCAGCGCACCGTCCGGACTGTCGAAGCCGAGACGCATCTTGGCGGTGACCGGGATGTGTGCCGGTACCGCGCGACGCACGTGCTCGACGATTTCGTTGAGCAGTTCGGGCTCCTTGAGCAACACCGCACCGCCACGGGACTTGTTGACGGTCTTGGCCGGGCAGCCGAAGTTCAGGTCGATGACCTCGGAACCGAGCTCGCAGGCCAGCGCGGCATTTTCCGCCAGGCACACCGGATCGGACCCGAGCAACTGCACCCGCAACGGCACGCCGGACGCCGTGCGGGCGCCGGTCAGCAGTTCCGGACCGAACTTGTGGTAATAGGCAGGGGTGAGCAGCTGATCGTTGATCCGGATGAACTCGGTCACGCACCAGTCGATACCGCCCACACGGGTCAGCACGTCCCGCAGGATGTTGTCGACCAACCCCTCCATGGGCGCCAAAGCAATTTGCATGAAAAACACACTCGACGAAAAACGTGCGGCAGTTTACTGGTTTCGGCGTGCAGAAGGTATTTCGTCAGATAGGACGCCTTCGCGGGCAAGCCTCGCTCCTACGGTCATCACACTCCTGTAGGAGCGAGGCTTGCCCGCGAAAGCTTCAATCAGGTCAACACTTGCAACGCAGGGCCGTAGCCTTCGATGAACTCTGCCGGCATGCGCTTGGGCCTGCCGGTGGACAGCTCGATGCAGACGAAAGTGGTTTGCGCCCGCAGCAGCGTGGTGTTGTCGCGAGGACGCTTGAGCTGGAAGTGCCGGGTCATTTTGAGGCGCTGGTCCCAATCGACGATCCAGGTCGCCAACTGCAACTCATCCTCTTCATAGGCGGCCGCCAGGTAATCGATCTCGTGCCGCACCACCGCCATCGCCCGGTCCAGCCGCCGATACTCGACCAGGTCCAGGCCGAGCCGCTGGGAGTGGCGCCAGGCGCAGCGTTCGAGCCAGGTCACATACACCGCGTTATTGGCGTGACCCAGCCCGTCGATGTCCTCGGCGCCCACTTGCAGATCAATGATAAACGGCGTTGCCCGATCCCAGCCCATGCCTCACTCCCGGTCAGATGATGTCGACCGGGGCAGTGTAACGGATGCTCAGGCCGATTGGCGCGATTGCAGGCTACGACCGGACAGCAATGCCAGCACGCCATCAATCACCCGGGGATCGGCCAGCACCCGCTGATGACCGCCCTCTTCCAGGCGCAGCAGACGGCTGTCGAACCAGGCTTCGTGGATCAGTTGGGATTCCTTGACCAAGACATAGTTGTCGTCTTCGGCATGCACGATCAGGCCGGGCATGTCGAGCTGATAATGCGCGACATCCAGCGTCGCGGCGCGCATGCCCACGTCTTTTTCGACCTGACGAATGAACGCCGAACGGGCTTTGGGCGGCAGCCGCACATAACGCGCGAAGCCCCGCAGCACCCCGAGGATTCGGGCCGGGGCAGCGATGGTCACCAGGGTTTCGGTGCGCAGGCCCAATTGAACGGCGAGCATGGCACTGGCGCCGCCCATGGAGTGGCCGATGACCGCCTGCAGTGGCGGCAACTCGGCAGCCGCCTCGAGCATGGCCCGGGCGAACAGCACGACATTCGCTTCATTGCCGGGCGAGCGACCGTGGGCGGGGCCGTCCAGGGCCACCACGGTATAACCGGCATCGACCAACGCGGTGATCAGGCTGGCAAACTGCGTCGGCCGCCCTTCCCAACCGTGCATCAGCAACACCGCCGGCCCCTGCCCCCAACGCAATGCCGAGAGACCGAAGCGCAAGGTGATCCGCTCGGATCTGGCCAACAGCGGCAACTCCCAGTCACGGGGCGGCAGGTCCCGCGGCGTCATGAACGCCTGTCGCATTTTGCTTGCGACCAGTTGTGGTGCGAACCAGCCCAAGGTGCCATTAACGCCACGAACCCACTTCAACGTGCTCATCGCTCTCACTCCCCAGGCTGACGCCTTCAGGTCACAGCACCGCCGACTTGGCAGCGCGCAGCAATCGATCGGACAACTCTCCCGGCCCCAGCGCCCGCGCCAGGGCCAGGCCACCGACCATCAAGGCCATGTCGGCCAGGGCTTTGTCGGTGTCTTCGGGGCTGGCCGCCAACTGCGCGACCATCATTTCCACATGCTCATTCAAGGCCACGCGAAATTCGTCCGGCAGCCGACCCAGCTCGCCGACAGACGCCGGGATCGGGCACGCTGACTCGGAGGAATCACGGTGTTTGCGTGACAGGTAGAACGCAGCGACCAACGCGCGACGCTCTTCACCGGTCAATTCGGCATCCATGTCGGCAATCAAGCCACGGCGATGACTGAGCAACTGCTTGAACGCTTCCAGCATCATCGCGTCCTTGCTGTCGAAGTGGGCGTAGAAACCGCCGACGGTCAGGCCGGCTGCGCCCATCACTTCGCCCACGCTCGGTTCGGCCGGGCCGCGCTGAATCAGCGCCGCGCTGGCAGCCTTGAGGATGCGTTCGCGGGTTTGAGCTTTTTTATCGTTCATCGTCGCCTCCGAATATTACGACTAGAATATTATTCTCATAATAATTTTCCGCAAGTCGTGGATGTGACCGCTGGTCTGAAGCACAGTCTGAAAGAAGTGGGGGGATTTGGCCAAACGCCAGACAAACAAAAGGGCCATTCAATGATTGAATGACCCCTATAAATCCCGCAGAGCGGGTAATCGTGGCGTCCCCTAGGGGACTCGAACCCCTGTTACCGCCGTGAAAGGGCGGTGTCCTAGGCCACTAGACGAAGGGGACGCAAAACCTTCTATACAACTGATCAGTGCTGAGAGCTGATCGATTCAAGGCCGGTGTGGCCAGACCTTGAACTGTAAAATTGGTGGAGCTTAGCGGGATCGAACCGCTGACCTCCTGCATGCCATGCAGGCGCTCTCCCAGCTGAGCTAAAGCCCCGGATTTTTCGCCTCGCGGCGGAGCGACATCTTGCAACATCGCTTCTGTAAAACTGGCGTCCCCTAGGGGACTCGAACCCCTGTTACCGCCGTGAAAGGGCGGTGTCCTAGGCCACTAGACGAAGGGGACGCAAACCCTTCTATACAACAGATCAACGCTGAGTGTTGATCGCTTCAAGGCCGGTGTGGCCAGACCTTGAAGTGTAAATTGGTGGAGCTAGACGGGATCGAACCGTCGACCTCTTGCATGCCATGCAAGCGCTCTCCCAGCTGAGCTATAGCCCCTCATCGTTGATGTCATCGCTGAGGACGGGGCGAATCTTAAGGGCGTATCGAAAGCCTGTCAAACTTATTTTTGAAAAATTTCAAAATTTTTTGTCGGCATAACAACCACTTACCGCCCTCCCCCGCAAACTGGGGGTTGGGAATGATCAATGTAGGAGTCCGGCTTGCCGGCGAAGGCGTCTTCACGGACGCTGCCAGACTCGAGGCCGCCTTCGCGGGCAAGCCTCGCTCCTACAGCGATTACCCGTTGAAGGGTGGAGAACGCCAAACCCCGTAGGAGCCAGGCTTGCCGGCGAAGGCGTCTTCACGGACGCTGCCAGACTCGAGGCCGCCTTCGCGGGCAAGCCTCGCTCCTACAGCGATTACCCGTTGAAGGGTGGAGAACGCCAAACCCCGTAGGAGCCAGGCTTGCCGGCGAAGGCGTCTTCACGGACGCTGCCAGACTCGAGGCCGCCTTCGCGGGCAAGCCTCGCTCCTACAGCGATTACCCGTTGAAGGGTGGAGAACGCCAAACCCCGTAGGAGCCAGGCTTGCCGGCGAAGGCGTCTTCACGGACGCTGCCAGACTCGAGGCCGCCTTCGCGGGCAAGCCTCGCTCCTACAGCGATTACCCGTTGAAGGGTGGAGAACGCCAAACCCCGTAGGAGCCAGGCTTGCCGGCGAAGGCGTCTTCACGGACGCTGCCAGACTCGAGGCCGCCTTCGCGGGCAAGCCTCGCTCCTACAGCGATTACCCGTTGAAGGGTGGAGAACGCCAAACCCCGTAGGAGCCAGGCTTGCCGGCGAAGGCGTCTTCACGGACGCTGCCAGACTCGAGGCCGCCTTCGCGGGCAAGCCTCGCTCCTACAGCGATTACCCGTTGAAGGGTGGAGAACGCCAAACCCCGTAGGAGCCAGGCTTGCCGGCGAAGGCGTCTTCACGGACGCTGCCAGACTCGAGGCCGCCTTCGCGGGCAAGCCTCGCTCCTACAGCGATTACCCGTTGAAGGGTGGAGAACGCCAAACCCCGTAGGAGCCAGGCTTGCCGGCGAAGGCGTCTTCAGGGGCGCTGCAAGGCTCCAGGCCGCCTTCGCGGGCAAGCCTCGCTCCTACAGGATTACCCGTTGAAGGGTGGAGAACGCCAAACCCCGTAGGAGCCAGGCTTGCCGGCGAAGGCGTCTTCAGGGGCGCTGCAAGGCTCCAGGCCGCCTTCGCGGGCAAGCCTCGCTCCTACAGCGATTACCCGTTGAAGGGTGGAGAACGCCAAACCCCGTAGGAGCCAGGCTTGCCGGCGAAGGCGTCTTCAGGGGCGCTGCAAGGCTCCAGGCCGCCTTCGCGGGCAAGCCTCGCTCCTACAGGATTACCCGTTGAAGGGTGGAGAACGCCAAACCCCGTAGGAGCCAGGCTTGCCGGCGAAGGCGTCTTCAGGGGCGCTGCAAGGCTCCAGGCCGCCTTCGCGGGCAAGCCTCGCTCCTACAGCGATTACCCGTTGAAGGGTGGAGAACGCCAAACCCCGTAGGAGCCAGGCTTGCCGGCGAAGGCGTCTTCAGGGGCGCTGCAAGGCTCCAGGCCGCCTTCGCGGGCAAGCCTCGCTCCTACAGCGATTACCCGTTGAAGGGAGGAGAACGCCAAACCCCGTAGGAGCCAGGCTTGCCGGCGAAGGCGTCTTCAGGGGCGCTGCAAGGCTCCAGGCCGCCTTCGCGGGCAAGCCTCGCTCCTACAGGATTACCCGTTGAAGGATGGAGAACGCCAAACCCCGTAGGAGCCAGGCTTGCCGGCGAAGGCGTCTTCAGGGGCGCTGCAAGGCTCCAGGCCGCCTTCGGTGCGGCGATCCGACAAGCCAGCGCCGACACAAGCCAGCTCCTACGCGATATTGCCCAGCAGCTTTTCCCACTCCTTGTTTTCTTTCTTCGACACGCCGCCCAGCAGGTCGATGGCCTGGCGCAGACGGAAACGGGTCAGGTCCGGACCGAGGATTTCCATCGCATCGAGCACCGACACCGAACTGGCCTGGCCGGTGATCGCGGCGAACATCAGTGGCATGGCGTCACGCAACTTCAGCTCCAGGGATTCGACCACCGCCTGAATCGTCGCGGTGATGCTGTCCTTCTCCCACTGGCGCAGGCTTTCGAGCTTCCACAGGATCAACTGCATCAACTGGCGAACCTGATCCCCCGAGAGCTTTTTCGACTCGAACAACCTGGCATCCGGATTGACCCCACCGGCGAAGAAGAAGCCGGCCAGCGGTGCCACCTGGCTGAAGGTTTCGACCCGGCCTTGCACGTGCGGCGCGATCTTCATCATGTATTCAGGGTTCAGCGCCCATGTTTGCAGACGCGCAGCGAACTCTTCCACCGGCAGGTCACGCAGCCACTGGCCGTTGAGCCACGACAGTTTCTCGATGTCGAAAATCGGCCCGCCGAGGGACACGCGCTTCAGGTCGAAGTGGTCGACCATTTCCTGCAACGAGAACTTCTCGCGCTCGTCCGGCATCGACCAGCCCATGCGGCCCAGGTAGTTGAGCATGGCTTCCGGCATGAAACCCATGCGCTCGTAGAACGTGACCGAGGTCGGGTTCTTGCGCTTGGACAGCTTGCTCTTGTCCGGGTTACGCAGCAGCGGCATGTAGCACAGCTCCGGCTGTTCCCAGCCGAAGTATTCGTACAGCAGAATCAGTTTCGGTGCCGATGGCAGCCATTCTTCGCCGCGCAGGACGTGGGTGATGCCCATCAGGTGGTCGTCGACCACGTTGGCCAGGAAGTACGTCGGCAGGCCGTCGGTCTTCATCAGCACTTGCATGTCCATGCGATCCCACGGGATCTCGACGTCGCCACGCAGCATGTCCGGCACCACGCAGACGCCTTCGCTCGGCACTTTCATGCGGATCACATGGGGCTCGCCGGCGGCCAGGCGGGCAGCCACTTCTTCCTTGGACAGCAACAACGCACGGCCGTCGTAACGCGGGGTTTCGCCACGGGCCATTTGCTCGGCGCGCATCTGGTCCAGCTCTTCGGCGGTGCAGAAGCACGGGAAGGCGTGGCCCATCTCGACGAGCTGCTGGCAGTACTTCTGATAGATATCGCCGCGCTCGCTCTGGCGGTATGGACCGTGCGGGCCGCCAACGTCCGGGCCTTCGCTCCAGTCGATCCCCAGCCAGCGCAGGGCGTCGAAAATCTGCTGTTCGGACTCGCGGGTCGAACGCAATTGATCGGTGTCCTCGATCCGCAGGATGAACTCACCGCCGTGCTGCCTGGCAAAGCAGTAGTTGAACAAAGCGATGTAAGCGGTACCTACGTGGGGGTCCCCGGTAGGCGATGGCGCGATGCGAGTGCGGACGGTGGTCATGGCATGTCTCGAAAAGAATGAAAAGCGAAGATAAAACAGGGGGCGAATGGTAACAGGCGTAGCCTGCCCGGCTCCAGTCAGTGGGGCATTTAAGCCAATATTGCATTGGGGGATCAGCTTTGGGGTGGTGTTGTCTATTACCGGCATGGGTGAAGGCTAGTGAAGCGCACTGATTGATACGTGTGGCGCACCGACTGGCCTCTTCGCGAGCAAGCTCGCTCCCACAGGGGTTGTGGGTGGACACATAGGGTGCGATACCTTCAATTCCTGTGGGTGAAGGCTAGTGAAGCGCACTGATTGATATGTGTGGCGCGCCGACTGGCCTCTTCGCGAGCAAGCTCGCTCCCACAGGGGTTGTGGGTGGGCACAGAGGGTGCGAACACCTTCAATCCCTGTGGGTGAAGGCTAGTGAAGCGCACTGATTGATATGTGTGGCGCACCGACTGGCCTCATCGCGAGCAAGCTCGCTCCCACAGGGGTTGTGGGTGGGCACAGAGGGTGTGAACACTTTCAATCCCTGTGGGTGAAGGCTAGTGAAGCGCACTGATTGATATGTGTGGCGCACCGACTGGCCTCATCGCGAGCAAGGTCGCTCCCACAGGGGTTGTGGGTGGGCACATAGGGTGCGAACACCTTCAATTCCTGTGGGAGCGGGCTTGCTCGCGAAGAGGCCCGCCCATTCACCACCCATCTCAAACCGTGATCAACCGCTCCCGCAACTTGCTGATCTCGTCGCGCATCTGCGCCGCCGCCTCGAATTCCAGGTCGCGCGCCAACGCGTACATCTTCTCTTCCAACGCTTTAATGCGCTTGGCGATTTCGCCCGGCGAACGCAGTTCGGCTTCGTACCTGGCACTTTCCTCGGCGGCCTTGGCCATGCCTTTGCGCTTCTTGCTGCGCGAACCCGGCACGGTGGCGCCTTCCATGATATCGGCCACGTCCTTGAACACCCCTTTGGGCGTGATGCCGTTGGCCAGGTTGAAGGCGATCTGCTTGTCGCGACGCCGTTCGGTCTCGCCGATCGCCCGCTCCATGGAGCCGGTGATCCGATCCGCATACAGAATCGCCCGGCCATTGAGGTTACGCGCCGCGCGGCCGATGGTCTGGATCAGCGAGCGCTCGGAACGCAGGAAGCCTTCCTTGTCCGCATCCAGAATCGCCACCAGCGAGACTTCCGGCATGTCCAGGCCTTCACGCAGCAGGTTGATCCCCACCAGCACATCGAAGGTCCCAAGGCGCAGGTCGCGGATGATCTCGACCCGCTCCACGGTATCGATGTCCGAGTGCAGGTAACGCACGCGCACGCCGTGGTCGGCCAGGTAATCGGTCAAGTCTTCGGACATGCGCTTGGTCAGCGTGGTCACCAGCACCCGCTCCTCCAGCGCCACGCGCTTGGAGATTTCCGAGAGCAGATCGTCGACCTGGGTCAGTGCCGGGCGGATTTCGATTTGCGGGTCCACCAGGCCCGTCGGACGCACCAGCTGCTCGACCACGCGACCGGCGTGTTCCGCCTCATAATTGCCCGGCGTCGCCGAGACAAAAATCGTCTGCGGACTGATGTGTTCGAATTCGTCGAAACGCATCGGCCGGTTATCCAGCGCCGACGGCAGGCGAAAACCGTATTCCACCAGCGTTTCCTTGCGCGAGCGGTCGCCTTTATACATCGCGCCGACCTGCGGCACGCTGACGTGGGATTCGTCGATCACCAGCAAGGCATCGGCTGGCAAATAGTCGAACAAGGTGGGCGGCGCCTGGCCGGATTCACGGCCGGACAGGTAGCGCGAGTAGTTTTCGATCCCGTTGCAATAACCCAGCTCAAGGATCATCTCCAGGTCGAAACGGGTGCGCTGCTCCAGACGCTGGGCTTCCACCAGTTTGTTATTGGACCGCAGGTAGTCCAGGCGCTCCTGCAGCTCGACCTTGATCCCCTCAACGGCGCCGAGCAGGGTTTCCCGCGGCGTCACGTAATGGCTTTTCGGGTAAAAGGTGAAACGCGGCAGCTTGCGGATCACTTCGCCGGTCAGCGGATCGAAGGCTGACAGGCTCTCGACTTCGTCATCGAACAGCTCGATGCGGATCGCTTCGAAATCGGATTCTGCCGGGTGGATATCAATTACATCGCCGCGCACCCGGAAGGTCGCACGGGCGAACTCCATATCGTTGCGGGTGTATTGCAGGTCGGCGAGCCGGCGCAGCAGCGCACGCTGATCGAGTTTGTCGCCACGATCCACATGCAGCACCATCTTCAAATAGGTTTCGGGGCTACCCAGACCGTAAATGCACGACACCGTGGTGACGATGATCGCATCCTTGCGCTCGAGCAGCGCCTTGGTCGCGGACAGGCGCATCTGCTCGATGTGGTCGTTGATCGACGCATCCTTCTCGATGAAGGTGTCCGAAGAGGGTACATAGGCTTCGGGCTGGTAGTAGTCGTAGTAGGAAACGAAGTATTCCACCGCGTTGTTCGGGAAGAATGCCTTGAATTCACCGTACAACTGCGCGGCCAGGGTCTTGTTCGGCGCCAGCACCAGGGTCGGGCGCTGCACCTGGGCGATCACGTTGGCGATGCTGAAGGTCTTGCCCGAGCCGGTCACTCCCAGCAACGTCTGGTGCGCCAGCCCGGCTTCGATGCCCTCCACCATCAGGCGGATGGCTTCCGGCTGATCGCCGGCGGGTTCGAAGCGGGTGACTAGCTGGAATTCAGACATACATAACCTCTGGGTTCGCGCCTGGCCGGTCAAACCGGACAGCAACGAGAAAGACCGCAAACGACTGACGTCGCCCGAGGAAAAAACTGGGATTGCGCTCAATGTGGAGCCGATTGCCCGCGCTTTCAAGGCAAACGTCCTACAACCCTCGAAGTCTTTGACCCAATCAATCGACTATCGATCGAAAAATAATCGGTAAAACCTACGTCAAAAGGCGAAATGCCTGTCGCGTTACATCAGTGATGGCCTCTATACTAGCTCCCCGTTTGTGCACCGCTCTAGTGCATTCGGCTGGAGCGCGACACGTCCCTCCACACTCTATTCAGAGCCGCCGCAAAAATGAGCCTGTTCTCCGCTGTCGAAATGGCACCACGCGATCCAATCCTGGGCCTCAACGAAGCATTCAACGCCGATACCCGTACCAACAAGGTCAACCTGGGGGTCGGAGTTTATTGCAACGAGGAGGGGCGAATTCCACTCCTGCGCGCCGTTGTCGAAGCCGAGACGATTCGCGTCGCCCAACATGCTTCCCGTGGCTATTTGCCAATCGACGGCATCGCGGCCTATGACCAGGCCGTACAGAAATTGCTGTTCGGCAATGACTCACCGCTGATCGCTGCCGGCCGCGTCATCACCACCCAGGCCGTCGGCGGTACTGGCGCCCTGAAAATCGGTGCCGACTTCCTCAAGCAACTGCTGCCGAACGCCGTCGTGGCGATCAGCGACCCGAGCTGGGAAAACCACCGCGCGCTGTTCGAAACCGCCGGTTTCCCGGTGCAGAACTACCGCTACTACGACGCCGCGACCCACGATGTAAACCGTGCCGGCCTGCTGGAAGACCTGAACGCCCTGCCGTCCGGTTCGATTGTGGTGCTGCACGCCTGCTGCCACAACCCGACTGGCGTCGACCTGAGCCCGGCGGACTGGAACAACGTGCTGGAGGTGGTGAAAGCCAAAGGTCACGTGCCGTTCCTCGACATGGCCTACCAGGGCTTTGGCGATGGCATCGACGAAGACGCCGCTGCCGTGCGCCTGTTCGCCGAATCGGGCCTGACCTTCTTCGTCTCCAGCTCGTTCTCCAAATCCTTCTCGTTGTACGGCGAGCGCGTGGGCGCCCTGTCGATCGTCAGCGAATCGAAAGAAGAAAGCGCCCGCGTGCTGTCGCAAGTCAAACGCGTGATCCGCACCAACTACTCCAACCCGCCGACCCACGGTGCAAGCATCGTCGCCGCTGTGCTGAACAGCCCGGTACTGCGCGCTCAGTGGGAAGAGGAACTGGCAGAAATGCGCCTGCGGATTCGCGGCATGCGCATCCAGATGGTCGACCTGCTGGCGAAAAACGCTCCACAGCGCGATTTCAGCTTCGTCGGTCGTCAGCGCGGCATGTTCTCCTACTCCGGCCTGACAGTTGAGCAAGTGACGCGTCTGCGCAACGAGTTCGGCATCTACGCCCTGGACACCGGCCGTATCTGCGTTGCGGCGTTGAACCAGAGCAACATCAACGTCGTGACGGATGCGATCGTCCAGGTGATCTGATTCAGCTTTGCGATGTGAAACGGGAAGCCTTCGGGCTTCCCGTTTTTATTTGGCTCAGATAATTTTCAACCCGCCAACCAAGCCCTCTAGACTGCACACATCTGCCCCCCCCTGTAGGAGCCAGGCTTGCCGGCGAAGGCGGCCTTGAGCCGTGCAGCGCCCATGAAAACGCCTTCGCCGGCAAGCCTGGCTCCTACAGGTTTTATGTACACCCGAGAATTCTGATGAGAATGCACATGAAAAACGATGACCTACGCGCCGAGCGCGATGACCTGGATGACCTGGATGACTTCGCCCCGCGCACCCCGGCCAAACGCAGGAACAACCTGGTGATGCAAGTGGCCGCCGGCGTCTTCCTCGGCGGCCTGGCCTTGTGGCTGGTGCAACTGGCCGCGACGATGCTGTACGCCAAACTGATGCTCGGCACTCTCACCTTCGGCGGTTAAGCCAGTTCGGTTGCGCGCTGGCTGGCAGCATCGTCATAGGCCACATACAGCGATTCGGCGACCTGACTTTTGATCGCCTTGGTGCTTTCCAGACCGAGGACGAAGCCTTCGGCCTTGCCACCGGCGCGGTTCAATTCGTCGGCGGTGCTGGCCTGGGTGATCGCGTCGAACAGCTTCTCGGCGTGGGGCCCGACCCCTTTGGGCAGACTGATCTGGGCGATACTCATGCAAGCACCTCGTGGTG
Organism: Pseudomonas fluorescens; assembly: GCF_902497995.1. Classification (GTDB taxonomy): domain Bacteria; phylum Pseudomonadota; class Gammaproteobacteria; order Pseudomonadales; family Pseudomonadaceae; genus Aquipseudomonas; species Aquipseudomonas fluorescens_BK. The sequence goes on from NZ_CABVII010000004.1 coordinate 156,255, forward strand.
GCGAGACGTGAGGACTGGGTGATTCATGGCGCGTACCTTTTCGGCGAATGGCCGGCAGCGCGTGTAACCACTTCCGGACGGCCATGGTAGACCTCTGAAGCGAATCTGGTAACCGCCAATCACCGATTCACCACCGTCCGTCTCGTTGAAACCGTCCCATCACTAACAGATGCTTGACTTCTCTTTTTGAATCAGTAACATACACGGCATTCCGCGATAGCTCAGTTGGTAGAGCAAGTGACTGTTAATCACTGGGTCCCTGGTTCGAGTCCAGGTCGTGGAGCCATACAAGGTTCCGGAGATGGCTTCCAAAATCTCTGAACCCCCCGAAAAACCCGCCTTCTGGCGGGTTTTTTCGTTTTGGTTCACCCCCAAGTGCGATTAGCGTCCGGCGGCTCGCACAGTCACCGCGATGTGATGGATGCCTACTTCTCAGCTTTGCCTGCTGCGGCATGACTTTACTCAGACAAAGCTCAGCACACCACCCAGTACGACCAGTTGAGTGGTCAGCACGAACGCCAGAATCAGCGGCTTGAGCCCCGCCTTACGCAGGTCGATCAGCCGGGTACTGAAACCAAGGGCGCCCATGGCAGCGGCCAGCAGCAGGTCATCCAGGCCGATCATCAGCTGATGTACCGGCTCTGGCATTGGTAGCCAGGAGTTGATCAGCATGCAGACGATGAAGCCGATAACGAAGGTCGGCACTTTCACCGGTGCAGCGGTCTGACCGGGTGTGGAGCGGCGATTGATCCAAAGTCCCAGGCCGACCAGGAACGGCGCCAGCAGCAGCACTCTAATCAGCTTGGCGACGATGGCCGCTTCAGCCGCCTGCGGATCCATGGCCTGGCCAGCGGCGACGACCTGGGCAACTTCATGCAGAGTCGCACCGGTGAAGATGCCAAAACCGTGGCTAGACCCGAACAAGTTCGGCATCACGCTAAATACCCAGGGATAAATCAACATGCCCAAGGTGCCGAATAGCACCACGCAGGCTACCCCGATGGCCACCTGGTCGTTGCGCGCCTTGACCACACCGGCACTGGCGAGAATCGCTGCAGCACCGCAGATGGCATGCCCGGCGCCGATCAGTACGGCGGTTTCGCGCTCCATGCGCAGCACTTTTACGCCAAACCAGATCGCCAGGCTGATCGTCGACAGGATCAACAACGCATCGGTGACAAATGCCTGCACGCCAAGGGCTTGCACTTGGTGAACGGTCAGCCGCAAGCCATAGAGCGCAACACCCAGACGCAATACCGGCTGTTTGCAGAACTGCATGCCGCCAGCGGCAGCCCGGTGCGCGCGCTCCGGAGCGAGATTGCCGGCCAACAGGCCAAGGAGCATGGCCAGGGTCAGAGCGCCGATGCCGGTGCCGTGCAATGCAGGAGACGCCGATAACCACTGCGCCAGCCCAGCCAGCAGAAAACTGCCAGCGATACCGGCGAACAGGGTGAAGGGCATTCGATCGTAACGGCTCAGGGCTAACATGACGAAACCTCGTTTGTGGTCATGCAAGCTTGCAACTTCATATAACCTAAACGAAGCTGTATATTCTTATCAGTAATATCAGGAATTCTGATATGCAATGCCACATCACTCTCCGCCAACTGGCGACCTTCGTCGCCGTCGCCGATCTCGGCAGCGTGACCCAGGCAAGCAAACACATCAGCCTGAGCCAGGCCGCAGCCAGCATGTCCTTGCAGGACTTGGAGCATCAGCTTGGGACCCGCTTGTTCGATCGGCACGGCAAGCGCCTGATGCTCAACGAGCACGGTCGGCGCTTCTACCCCCACGCCAAGGCAACACTCGAAGGCGCCCTGGAAGCGGAAACCCTGTTCCAGCAGCAGCTCACCTGTCATCTGCGGATTGGCGCCAGCACCACCATCGGCGGCTATCTATTGCCGGAACGGTTAGCAGTGTTTCTCGCAGCCGAGCCCGAAAGCCGTCTGGAATTGAAGGTGGAAAACACCGAAAGGATCGTCGAGTCGCTCTGCGATTTCAGCGTGGACGTCGGCTTTGTCGAGGGGCCGGTGCAACACCCGGATATCGACGTACGCCCCTGGCGTGAGGATGAACTGGTACTGATCGCCGCCCCCAGCCATCCCCTCGCCAGCCAGTCACACCCCAGCGTCGAAGAGCTTGCCAGTGCGCGCTGGATTCTACGCGAACAGGGCTCAGGCACCCGGCGCATGCTCGAGCACCTGATCGGCCCATGGCTTGGCAGCCCGCGACAACTGCTGGAAGTATCCGATGCCGAGGCAATCAAAGGCTGCGTGATCGCGGGTGCTGGCATCACCTGTGTCTCGCGCATCATGGTGCGCAACGAACTCGCCCAAGGCCTGCTATGTATCCTGCCCTCTCCCAGCGGTCCGCTTAAACGCCAGCTGTACCGGGTCATACACAAGGACAAGCAACCGACCCGAGGTCTCGGACGCTTCCTGGATTTCTGCGAAAGCCCGAACTGAACCGGCCATCCGCCCGGAATTGAGCAGGGAAGAGTTCTGACAAGCCGCTCAGCGCCAGAAAATCAACCGCGAGTACGAGTTGAAAACGCCAAGCGAAGGCCCAGCATGAACACAAAAAAGGGATAGAGGTACGCGCTTGGCGAAAATTTTCGACACGGCCAGCTTCTGAACGGAGCTCTACTTACGGATGGCAGCGTAGGATTTACCCAAGTCGCTGGCCCAACCATCAAGCACCGCCTTGACGCTATCGGCGGTCATGACCTGTTTATCGTTGTCCAGTGGCACGCCCGTGCCCTTGCGGACCACTTCAGCAACGACATCCCCGGTCGCACCATCCTCGAATGACACTTCGGTAGCGATTTCACTGTCTTGGTCGCGGATGCCGGTGGCGGTGCTCACGCCGGCCGCGACCAACGTGACCGGCAGCCATTCATAGAACCGCAGGCCCTGGGTACTGGTTGCGATCCGGGTAATGGCGGGCCTCACAATCAGGGTGTCCGGACCGGGTTTCGAAGCCAGGGGCACCACCTTTGCGAGTTCGGACCTGAGCGCTGCATCGTAGTACCCGGTCACGCTGGAGAGCGTACTTTGTGGAATCCGCTCGGTCGGCTCAGCGCTCGGGTAAAACTGACTCGGCTCCAGGTAGACTTGTGTGTAACGGCCATTCATCAATACGGGGCTGACCCAGCTCAGAACGGTCTGACCTGAGGGCGCCTGCCGCTCCGCGAGTACGCTGTAGTCGTTCAGAAATCCCGTATACCTCTTGGGTTCGACTGTTTTGCTGCTGCATGCCGACAGGCTCAGGGTGGCTGCAAACAACAGCGACAGTGAGCGATAGCTTCTCATCAAGATGATTCCTTGTTCTGTTCGATGGCCCGCGTCTTTTCAGACGTGGGCGTGGGTTTGCGGGGTATTTTCCGAGTACTCGATGTGCAACTGACCCTGGGTCATGATCCAGTGGATGAGGCTGGCAGTTGGAATGGAGTGGGCGTACTCCACCCAATGGGCGCTGTCCGGGCTGTAACTTTCGAAGTAACGGCGCAGAACGATCTGACTCTGATCGTTTGCCAGCCCCAGGCACGACTCCTGGAAAAGGATCGGCGTATCGTGCTCGGATGCCGTGGTGCGTTGGGTCAGAATCAGGCGACGCTCGATGTCGTGTCCCTGCGCGGTATACCTGCTGTTCAAAACCTTCATGGAGGCCCCCTGGAATGGAATCCGCGCAGGGTGCCGGAGAGTTTTTGCCTGACGATGTCCGATTGATGTCAGCCGGGAAGAAATGTTGCTCGATTGAAATAAATGACCCGGCTATCGAAATGGTTTTAGATGCCTTCTTTTTGGCCCATGGATCCTGTGAACGTGAGCAGACTGCTGATCGTCGATGACGATGTGGAAATTCTGTCCTTGCTGAAGAAGTTTTTCGTTCGGCATGCCTATGAGGTGCAGGTGGCCCCCCATGGCGAGGCCATGTGGGCAGCAATAGAGCAGAGTCGACCCGACACCATCATCCTCGACCTGATGCTGCCCGGTGAAGGCGGTCTGAGCCTCTGCCAGAAAGTGCGGGCCCAGATGGGGATCCCGATCATCATGCTGACGGCCATGAGCGAACTGAGCGATCGCATTGTCGGTCTGGAACTGGGTGCGGACGACTACCTGACCAAGCCCTTCGCCCCCCAGGAGTTGCTCGCCCGCGTGCGCGCCGTGCAACGTCGTGCAGGCGAACAGAAAAGCCACGGCGGCGAACAGTCACGTCCGATCATCGTCTTCTCGGGTTGGCACCTGGATATCACCTGCCGCGAACTGCGCTCGCCCGAGAACGTGATGATTCCGCTGTCCGGTGGAGAGTTCGACTTGCTGGTGGTCTTCCTCGAGCATCCCCAGCGCATCCTCACGCGCGAACAACTGATCGACCTGACACACGGCCAAGGCCACGACGCCTTCGATCGCAGCATCGATGTGCAGGTCAGCCGGCTGCGGCGCAAGATCGAACCGGACAACAAGCGTCCGGACCTGATCCGCACTGTACGCAATGGAGGCTACATGTTCACCGCCAAGGTCACCCGCTCGTGATCGGCCGGATTTTGCGTCGCGACACCCTCAGACGCCGGATTGCCCTGACCATCGTCGCGGCGATGCTGGCGTCGCTGACCCTCAATGCCCTGTTCGTTCAGGTCGCGGGCACCTGGGCCCGCCCGCCCATTGAACGTACTGGCCTGCTGGAGCAGATTGCCGCGACCACGCGGGTGATCGAGGCTGCGCCTGCTCACTTGCGTGCGCAGCTGGCGGGCGCGGCGAGCAACCCCATGCTCGAAGTGTCGTGGAGTGCGCATCGCGTCGACTTCAATCTGCCCGCGGTCGGCGCGCAGTTCGAAGCCGGCAAGATGCCGGTGCTGCGGCAATTGCTGGGTGATGACCGAGAGATCGAAGTGTTCCACCCCAGCGACTGGCCGAAAGACAGCCCCCAGGGGCGTTATGTTGCACTCGTGCATCTCGTCGATGGCAGCTGGTTGTCGTTCACGCCACCGGAACGAAGCTGGGGCCTGAATGCAAGCGCGCGGATCGCGGTGATCATCGCCCTGGGTCTGGTCGCAACCTTGCTGGTTGCCTGGATTGCCACGCGCCAGCTGGCCAATCCATTGCAGCGTTTCGCCAGCGCCGCGAGGCGCTTCGGCGGGGACCTGAGCGCACCGCCAATCGAAATCGAAGGCCCCCAGGAGATACGTCAGGCAATCATCGCCTTCAACACCATGCAGGCGCAGATTCAGCATTTCATCGGTGAACGCACGCACATGCTCGCGGCCATCTCCCATGACTTGCGTGCGCCCTTGACGCGGATGCGGTTGCGCAGCGAATTCATGGAGGATCTGGACCATCAGCGCAAACTGATTCGCGATGTTGAAGAGATGCAATCGATGATCAACTCCGCCCTGGCTTTTTTCCGCGAAGACACTCACCTGGAGCAACCCACCGCGTTCGATCTGTCGGAGTTGCTGCAAACCATCATCGATGAATACCGCGACCAGAACACCTGCGTCGACTTCGCCGGCCCCGCGCACCTGGTGTATGTCGGTCGCCCGCTGGGCATCAAGCGTGTGATCGTCAACCTGCTGGAAAACGCCGTGAAGTATGGGCAGCGCCCACGCATCGCGCTGAGCTGTGACGAGCATTCGAGCTGCATCGAGGTCAGCGACGAGGGGCCGGGTATTCCCGAAGCGGCCCTGCAACGGGTATTCGATCCGTTCTTTCGCCTCGAGACCTCGCGCAACCGTGACACCGGCGGGGTCGGGCTTGGGCTCTCGGCTGCGCGCGCGATCGTCCGCGAGCAGGGCGGCGAACTGACCTTGAGCAATCGCAGCGGTGCAGGGTTGGTGGCGCGGGTGGAGTTACCCCATAACGGTTAGGGTCTGGTCATAGATGGATCCGACCAAGTGTCAGATGATCCGGACCAGCGGTCAGATGCTTCCAAAGTCCCTCGTCCCACAAGGGTTGAACGCGATTCGGCGGCGCCAGAGCATGGGCAAAAGAGGGGAGGAACATACTGTCGAGTTGCCACAACCCCCGGATATGGCACATCGCCAGCTTTTTTCGATTGACGTCAGCCAAACCCGGACTACCGTAAAGGCTGCTTGTGACTCTTAATCGAGAGATCAGGAATTCCTATGATCGCTGACGCTGTTGAGTTCATTCGCAAAGAGCTGCGCAGCTACCTCGGCATAGCCGATGCGCAAGCCATCGCCAACTCGGCGCGCAAGCTGGTTGAGGAAGCCAGCTCTCCTGGCGCCTACATCTCGCTGATCAACGTCCAGGAAGATCCAGTGCTGCGCAACACGCCGCACGTGGAGCGGCGCCAGGGACAATCCCACTACATCGAGCCGCCGGTCTACCTCCACCTGTACCTGTTGTTCGCCTTCAATTTCCAGAACTACTCCACCAGTCTCGTCCACCTCTCCAAGACCGTAGAACTGTTCCAGGCCAAGCGCTGGTTCTCTCCTGCAACGCAATCCGGGCCGGGCGCCAACCCGTTCCCGACGTCGCTGGAGAAGCTGGTGTTCGAAATGGTCAACATGAACTTCGAGGAGCTGAACAACCTATGGGGCGTGCTTGGCGACGCCTACTTCCCCTCCGTCGTCTATAAGGTACGGATGGTCAAGGTACAGCTCGACCAGACCGAACCGGCGCCAGAAATCACCACCATCGAACTGGACACGGTGATCAAGTGAGCATCGTCGCCTTCCGCCCCTGCCTTGGGGTGACCGTCAAAGATGACAAGGGCAAGGAGCTGACTGCTCTCGCCTTCGAGCCCACGGCCGACACACGGCGCTGCCTGAACGACCAGCGCCTGGTGTTCCGCCTGCGCGCCGCCGGCTTCCAGGTCTACGCCCAGTACAACCCGCAAGTGGGTAACCTGCGACTCGCGCCGATTACCCGACGCACCTCGCTGGTCTTCAGCATTCGCCTCAAGGAAGCGGACCTCCTCGAACGCTTCCACCCGGACCTCGACGCCACCACCGGTTCCAACCTCTACCTGGTCAATCTGGATGACGACGGTACGGTGCGCGCATCGGGTACGCTCAGTCGTGGCAATACGGTCGAGGCGGCCGATGCCGCACGCATCGTTGGCCGTCGCCCGCAACCCTCCGGCAGTCCCAGGACGGTTCTGTTCGTCAGCGACGAATTGGCGGGACGTGGCGCATTCGGCGCGCTCGAACTGGTGCTCGCCCCCTTCCCCGGCCCCGATCCCGCCGCCGGACGCCAGTACACCGTCACATTCCGCCGACGAAGTTGACCCTTCCCCCGGAGCAGTCCACCCCGCCCGCCCACCGCCCGAACAAAGGGACACATCATGCCCAGCTACAGCACCCCAGGTGTCTACGTCGAGGAAATTCCCGTCTTTCCGCCCTCGGTCGCGCCGGTTGCCACGGCGATCCCCGCCTTCATCGGCTACACCGAGACAGCCCTGGGCAAACAGGGGGAAGACCTCACGAAGACTGCCGTTCGCCTCAACTCCCTGCTGGAATACCAAGCCTGTTTCGGCAACCCGCCGGTCCAGGACATGGCGATCACCGTCAACAAACGCGTCACTGCGGGCGGCAAATTGTTGGGCGTCGCGGTGAGTTGGACCAGCAAACCCTCGTTGCCCACGCAGTTCCTCCACTACGCCATGCAGTTGTATTTCGCCAATGGCGGCGGGCCCTGCTATGTCTACTCGGTGGGTGCCTACGGCAATGCCACCAAAGTCGCCTTCACCGAGGCGATCGCCGCGCTGGAAGCGGTGGACGAACCGACCCTGCTGGTGTTCCCCGACGCCGTGAAACTCAGCGACGCCGACTACGGGTCGGTGGTCGACGCCGCCCTGGCCAGCTGCAACAAGACCCAGGACCGTTTCACCATCGCCGACGTGCGCAACGCCATACCGGCCGGTACCGACGACAACGCCGAGGTGACCAGCAACTTCCGCGCGCGGGTCAGCAGCAACACCGCGGACTTCCTCAAGTACGGTGCGGCCTACTTCCCCTACCTGTCGACCAATGTGCCGTTCGCCAGCGCCGACGCCAACGTCACACTCACCGCCTTTAACCTGATCACGGTGGCCGACAACGGCAGCGAGGCCTCGGCGGCGGTGCCCGACGCCGCCGGCAAGAAGCTCAACGATGCCTCGCTGGACATCCAGGGCAAGGAAACCGCGGTCTACGCGGCGATCCACGCCTTCATCGACGAAGCCTGCGTGACCGTGCCGCCGTCCGGCGCCATCGCCGGCATCTACGCCAGGATCGACCGCACCCGCGGGGTCTGGAAAGCACCCGCCAACGTTGGCCTGAACCTGGTGATCGGCCCGGCGGTCAACGCCACCAACGACCTGCAGGACGGCCTCAACATCGATGCCACGACCGGCAAGTCGGTGAACGTCATCCGGGCGTTCTTCGGCAAGGGCACCCTCGTCTGGGGCGGCCGGACCCTGGCGGGCAATGACAATGAATGGCGCTACATCAACGTGCGCCGCTTCGCCAACTTCGTCGAGGAATCGGTAAGGAAAGCCGTCGGCGCCTTCGTGTTCGAACCCAACGACGCCAACACCTGGGTCAAGGTGCGGACCATGATCGAGAACTTCCTGATCAACCAGTGGCGCGACGGCGCGCTGATGGGCGCCAAGCCGGAGCAGGCGTTCCGCGTCGTAGTGGGGCTCGGCCAGACCATGAGCGCCGAGGACATCTTCAATGGCTACATGATTGTCGAGGTTCACCTGGCCATCGTCCGCCCAGCCGAATTCATCGTCCTGCGCTTCATGCAGAAAATGCCCGAAGCCTAACCAGAGCGAGGCAACGAGATGAGTGACTATCCGCTTCCCAAATTCCACTTCCAGGTGCAGTGGGGTGGCGCGCGCATCGGCTTCACGGAGATCTCCGGACTCGACGTCGAGACCGAGGTCATCGAATACCGCGACGGCGCGCTGCGGGAATTTTCCAAGATGAAGATTCCGGGCATGCAGAAGTATCCCAACGTCACCATGAAGCGCGGCGTGTTCAAGTCGGACAATGACTACTTCAACTGGTGGAACACCGTGTCGCTCAACACCGTCGAGCGGCGCGACATCATCGTCAGCCTGCTCAACGAGGCGCACGATCCGGTGATGGTGTGGAAGATCAAGAATGCCTGGCCCACCAAGATCGGCTCGACCGACCTCAAGGCCGACGGCAACGAGATTGCCATCGAGTCCATCGAACTGGCCCATGACGGGCTGTCGATCCAGAACGAGTAGATGCGCCGCCATGAGCCTCTACCTGCCCCCGGTCGGCTTCCACTTCAACGCCAGGTTCGACGTGCCCGGAGCGACGGAGCGCGACGTGCGCTTTCGCGACGTCTCCGGGCTGACCATGGAGCTGGAGGAGTTCGCCTACAACGAGGGCGGCGAGAACCGCTTCTCGCACAAACTGCCGGTACGCGCACGCTACCCCGACCTGGTGCTCAAGCGCGGTCTGCTGGTGGATTCCGGGCTGCGCAAATGGGTGCTGGACGCCGTGCACAACCTGGTGATCCAGCCGGTGACCGTGTGGGTGACGCTGCTCGATGAGAGCCATGCGCCGCTGCAGACCTACACGGTGGTCGGCGCCTGGCCGAAGAAGTGGGTGATCTCCGACTTCAGCGCGGAAAACTCGGAAATTGTCGTCGAGACCCTGGAGCTGGCCTACCAGTACTTCCGCGTCGACTGAGGAGCGAAAGATGCCCGTCTTCATTAACGAAGTGGTAATCCGCAGTACCGTCGACCAGCCACAGTCGGCGCCGGGCACACAGCCCGTCCAGCCCAGCGGCACGCCCGTCGACCGCGAGGCGCTGGTCGCCGAGGTGACTCGGGCGGTGATCGACTACATGGAGCGGGAACTCGACCGGATCGGGGAGCGCTGATGCATGGACGGTGCCCTGCTCAAGCTGACTATCATCCCCTTCGAGGACTCCGAAGGCGCCATGGGCCCGCCCGCCGGGCCACCCTTCATCGTCCAGTACAACCCTGAGACCTACACCGACACCACCGAATTCAAGTACGGCCCCGATGAACCGCCCCAGGGTTCGGCCGGTTCCGAGGCCAAGTTTGAGCGGGTCAACCCGAAGAAATACAACTTCGAGCTGATGCTTGACGGCACCGGCGTATCGCCCGCGCCGCCGCCGAGCGGCGCACTGGACGCCGTGGCACCCTCCACCGGCCTGTCGGTGGTCGCGCAGCTCGAGCTGTTCAAGCTCACCGTCGGCTTCAGCGGCAATGTGCACCGCCCGCGCTTCCTGATGCTGGTGTGGGGCCGGCTACTGGTGACCACGGTGCTGGAAAGCTACTCCATCGCCTACAAACTGTTCTCCCCCGCTGGCCTGCCGCTGCGCGCAAGCATGTCGGTGACCTTTCGCGAGCACACACCGAAGGGCTTCGGCGAACGGCTGAAGAACCTCGCCTCGCCGGACATCAGCCACGCCCACCGGGTACTGGAAGGCGAACATCTGTCCAAGCTGGTCTACGACGTTTACAAGAACACGGCCCATTACATGAACGTGGCCGAGGAGAACCAGCTCGACACCGTGCGCAGGCTCGCCCCGGGAAGCGCCCTTTATCTGCCACCGTTGAGGTGAAGGCATGCCCGGCCCGCCCGAATTCGACACCAGCCCGACCCACCTCACCACCTTCACGGTGAAGGCGGCAGGCATGGCACTGGGCGCGGAATACGGCATCGTCTCGATAGAGATCCGCCGTGAGGTCAACCGCGTGCCGAAGGCGACTATCGTCCTGCAGGATGGCGACGCGGCGAAGCAGACTTTCGCCCTTTCCGAGGGGTCGACGCTGATCCCCGGTGTCGAGGTGGAAATCCTCGGTGGCTACTCCTCCAAGGAAAGCACGCTGTTCAAGGGCATCGTCACCCGCCAGCGCATTGAGGTGGGCCGACGCGGCGGCTCGCACCTGAACCTGGAACTGCGCGACCCGGTGTTCCGCATGACCCTGGGCCGCCGCTCGCGCAACTTCAGCGATGTCACCGACTCCGATGTGATGGAGCAGATCATCGGCCTGAACAAGGGCCTCAGCGCCGACGTGACGGCGACCAGCCTGAAGCATCCGCAGGTGGTGCAGCACCAGGCCAGCGACTGGGACTTTCTGGTCATGCGCGCGGAACTGGCCGGCTTCGCGGTGATCTGCATCGACAGCAAGGTGAGCGTGGCGCCACCCGCCGTGGCCGGTGCGGCGCAGATTTGCGCGATCTTCGGCCAGGGCCTGTTCTGCGCCGAACTGGAACTGGACGCCGAAACCCAGTTCACCAGCGTCGAGACCGGGGCCTGGGACATGGCCAACCAGGAACTCATCAGCAGCCAGTCCGACGACGTGGCGACGCCAGGACCGGGGGACATTCCCGGCAGCGAACTCGCCAGTACCGGCGGGGTCAACTCGGCCCTGCGCCACCCCGGCGCACTGGACCAGGCGATGCTCGACCAGTGGGCCGCCGCCGGCATGGGCCGCGCGCGCCGTGCGTCGGTACGCGGACGCGTGCACGTGCAGGGCAACGCCGCGCTGCTGCCCGGCGTACTGATCGACCTGGGCGGACTCGGCAGCCGCTTCAACGGCCCGGGCTTCGTCTCCGGCGTGCGCCACCGGTTCGACCATGGTGACTGGGTGACCGAAGTGCTGATCGGCTCCGACCCCAAATCCCACGCCGAACGCTATCCCGTCGCCGCACCCGCCGCCGCCGGCCTCGCCCCGCCGGTGCCGGGCCTGCAGATCGGCGTGGTCGCCGCGCTGGAAAGCGACCCGGCCGGCCAGGACCGCATCCAGGTGCGCCTGGCCACCATCAGCGAGACCGACGGGCTGGTCTGGGCACGCCAGGCGCTGCTGGATGCCGGCGACAAGCGCGGCACCTCGTTCCGCCCGGAGCTCGACGACGAAGTGGTGGTCGGTTTCCTCGACGGTGACCCGCACCACCCGGTGATCCTCGGCGCGCTGCACTCCAGCGCCAAGCCGAATCCGCTGACCGGCGCCAACGACAACCACAAGAAGGCCATCGTCACCCGCGCCGGCATGCGCATCCACTGGGACGACGAGAAGGTGATCGCCACCATCGACACCCCGGCCGGCAACAGGATCGTGCTCTCCGAGGACGGCAAGTCGATCCTCGTCGAGGACCAGAACGGCAACAGGATCGAGCTGAATGCCGACGGCATCGCCCTGCAAAGTCCTGGCGACATCAAGCTCAAGGCCACCGGCGACGTGAAGATCGAAGGCACCAACGTCGAGCTGTCGGCCAACGCAAGCTTCAAGGCCAAGGGTTCGGGTGGCGCGCAGCTCAGCTCCAGCGCCAGCACCGTGATCAAGGGCTCGCTGGTGCAGATCAACTGAAGGAGAACGCCATGCCCCCTGCCGCTCGCGTCAACGACCTGCACGTCTGCCCCATGGTCACCGGCACGGTGCCCCATGTCGGCGGGCCGGTGTTCGGCCCCGGCGTCGCCACCGTGCTGATCGGCGGCCTGCCCGCCGCAGTGGTCGGCGACAGCGCCAGCTGCTCCGGCCCGCCGGACAGCATCGTCGCCGGCTCCGCCACGGTGATGATCGGCGGCAAGCCGGCGGCGCGGATGGGCGACAGCACCGCCCATGGTGGCAGCATCGTGCTGGGCGATTTCACCGTGATCATCGGCTAAGGAGATCGGCAATGGCATTGGAAGATCCCTTCATCGGCAGCGGCTGGAGCTTCCCGCCGGCGTTCGACCGCAAGGCCGCCAGCGTGAACATGAGCAGCGGTATCCGCGAGATCGAGGAGAGCCTGCAGATCATCTTCGGCACTGTCCTCGGCGAACGGATCATGAGCCCGCTGTTCGGCTGCGCGCTGGACAGCATGGTGTTCGAGGTGATGAACGCCTCGCGCATCGCCTACCTGGAGAACCTGATCCGCACCGCGATCATCTATCACGAGGCGCGCATCGACGCCGACCGGATCACCGTCGAGCCGGACCCGCTCGCCGGCTGCCTGCTGATCGCCATTGGCTACACGGTGCGCGGCTCCAACTCGCGCTTCAACTTCGTCTTCCCCTACTACCTGAACGAGGGTTGAGACCGTGACCGACCCCTGCGCGAAAAGGAATCCCCTGGTCCGCTCCGGCACGACCCAGGACGGCCGCATCCGCGCCGAACTTGCCACCGATCACTTCCTCCCTGACGAGCGCGACATCGCCGACCTGATCCTGTTCGGCCAGCGCTTCGCCAAACACATCCAGTACTACGACGCCGGCAATGCGAAAGCCGGCGACTGGACTGCATTCTTCGAAAGCAACGTCACCGCCAGCCTGGCCGCGCTGGCCAAGCTGCCGGTGGACGCCTTTCGCGGCACCCAGCTCGACCTGGAAAACTGGCTGAAAACCGATCCCGCGCGCGACCCTGCGCAGCTCGCCGCCCACGCGCGGCTGGCCTTCCACCTGCCGCTGGTGCTGCTGCAGATTGCCGGCCGCCATCACCAACACCTGCCCGCCGACCATCCGTTCAGCGCCACCCTGGTCGAACTCGCCGCCCGGGACCTGGCCGAGCCGCTCGGCGGGCTGATCGGTTGGTACAAGGGCGCCTTCGATGCCAGCCTCGGCGTCGGCAACCTGATCTTCGATGACGATCCGCTGCTGCAAGCCGACTACAACATCGACGGCACAGCTGGCGACACCCGCCTGCGCCTGTCCGCTACCATCGCTGCCGCCATCGTTGGCCAGCCGGCATTCTCCATCGCGCCGGTGCCGGCGCCGATCCTCGCCAGGGTCGATGCCGCCGGCTGGGCTTCCCTGTACGCCGCCACCGGCGCCGATCCTTCGCCCTACGAGGATGCCATCGGCCAGACCCACCAGCGCTACGAGCAGATCTACGACGCCCTCAGCTACAACCTTCTGGGCACGGCGGTAGAGCACGTCTACCAGGCCCTGGAACGCATCCGCCGCGACGCAGTCGCGCACCTGGAGGAATCGCTGGCGAGCTTCGCCGGGCATGCGCCGAACTACGGCCTGTGGCTGGCCTTCCTCAAGCTGTTCCAGCACGCCCGTGGCGAGATGAACCGCTTCACCGAGCGCCATCTGGACTTCTACTTTCGCGAGGTGCTGCGTCTGGACAACCGCGCCGCGCAGCCGGACCGGGTGCACCTGTTGTTCGAACTGTCCAAGGGCGTGGAAGCCCACCTGCTACGCGCCGGCACCCCATTGCGAGCCGGCAAGGACGCGCTGGGCAAGGCGGTGTCCTACGCGCTGGAGAACGACATCGTTATCAACCGCGCCAGCGTCGCCGAGCTGCGCGGCCTGCAAGTGCTGGCCGGCGGTACGCCATCGGCGCCGACGCGGATACCACTGGCCGCGCTGGCGGTGCGTTCGCGCGACGGCCTCGGCGAGGTGGAACTGGCCAAGGACGAGCCGAGCTGGCCCCCCTTCGGTCCGGCGCTGAGCCCGGCCGCGCGTATCGGCTTCGCTGTCGCCGACCGCAAGCTGTTCCTGCGCGAGGGCACCCGCAGCATCAGCATCCGCGCCGAGCTGAAAAGCCCGCTGGCGACCACCGCCATCTTCCCGCGCTGGAGAGTGCGGCTGACCGGCGACAAGGGCTGGTTCGAGTTGAGCGGCATGGCGCAGATCAGCACGGTGCTGGACAACAGCTTCAGCGAGCCGGTCGAAGAGGCGGCAGGTGGCAAGGCACAGTCGAAAACCGGCAAGAGCGCCGCCAGCGATGCACGGGAGAAAAAGTCCAATGCCTTCGCCGACAAGAAGGCGGGCAACAAGCCGCTGCACATTCTGGAGATCACCCTCGACCTCGACCCCGACGATCCACCCATCGTCCCGCTCGACGCCAAGCTGCACGGCAGCGATTACCCGCCGGGCGTGCCCGTGGCGGAAGTCCTCTTCGACTTCGACGCCCTCGACAGTGCCCGCGCCTTCGCTGTACTGCGCGACATTCGTACCGAGCGCCCGACCCTGAGCGTCGAAGCCAGCGGCCTGAAGAACCTGATGGTGATCGCCGGCGGCGGCGTGGTCGACGTGGCCAAGCCGTTCGCTCCGTTCGGTGCGCAGCCAATGGTCGGCGCGCAGTGGATCATCGGTTCGGCGGAAGTCTTCTCCAAGTCCATCGACGAGTGGGGGCTCAGTCTCGACTGGGCAAGCAGCTACAGCTCCACCGGCTACTTCTGGAACCGTTCGGCTGACAGCTACAATCCGGGCGAGGCGGTGCTTAGCGGCGGCAAGTGGATCGCCGCGCCCGGTTCCACCAGCAAGACTTCGCGTCGTTTCGGGCGTGGGCGCAAGCCGACCAACAACACGGATATCGGCCTCGGCGAAACCGGCGTGGAGATCGCCATGAAGAGCGCCGACCTGATCGACGGGCTGACCGAGCAAACGCTGGAGAACCAGCAGCTCACCGCCACCTCGCTGAACGGCTTCGTGCGCATGCGCCTGCCGCTGGACTTCGGCCACGCCGCCTTCGTCCGCGAGAACACCCGGGCGCTGATCGGCCTGTCGGGCGGCACCGCCTACACCGCGAGCACCAGCGTCAATGTCACCACCCAGAGCCTGCCCCGCGAGCCCTACAACCCGCTGATCATCCGCCTCGAAGCCGCCTACGCGACCACCCGCGACGCGGTCGAGGACTTCACCCTGCTGCACCCCTTCGGCCTGTCCGACAGCACCGCCGATGGCCGCCTGTTCCCCAGCCTGCCGTTCGAAGGCGCGCTGCTGATCGGCGTGAAGGACTTCGCCGCGCCCGCCCGGCTGACCCTGCTGGTGCAGGTGGCGGACGGCTCGGGCGATCCGCTGAAGCAGGCGCCGCAGCTGCAGTACCATTACCTCGACGGCGACACCTGGAAGGCCCTCGAAGAGCAGGACATCGACGACAAGACGCACAACTTCAGCGGCTCCGGCGTGCTCGGCCTGAACCTGCCGGAGGCGGCGGACAACGTGCACCGCGTGCTGCCCTCGGGCCTGCACTGGATACGCATCGCCGCCAGTCAGAACGCCGCGGCGCTCAACCGCCTGCTCTCGGTGGACGCCCAGGCCGCCCGCGCCAGCTGCGTCGACGCCGGTAACGACCCGGCCTTCCTCGCCACGCCGCTGCCGGCGGGGAGCATCTCCAAGCTGGTGACCCCAGACCTGGCTATCAAACAGATTGCCCAGCCCTACAGTTCCTTCGACGGCCGCCCGCCGGAAACCGCGCGGGCCTTCGCCACCCGCGTCAGCGAGCGGCTGCGGCACAAGGACCGCGCCGTGACCCTATGGGACTACGAGGCGCTGGTCCTGGAAGCCTTCCCCCGGCTGTACCGGGTGAAATGCCTGGGCACCACCGAACTCAAGCGCAACGCGCAGAACGTGACAGTCGCCGACAACGAGCTGATGCCCGGCGCCGTGACCGTCGTCACCGTGCCCTGGACCCACGGCCAGAACAGCCACGACCCGCTGCGCCCGTACACCGACCAAGCGACCCTGGCGGCGGTCGACGCCCTCCTGCGCCAGCGCATCTCGCCCTTCGTGCGGCTGGAGGTGCAGAACCCGAAATTCGAGGAGGTACAGGTGGACTTCAAGGTGAAGTTCATGCCCGGGATCGGCGACATCGCCTTCTACATCGACGATCTGAACAAGGCCGTGATCGGTTTCCTCACACCCTGGTCGAGCCCCGGCGGCGGCGAGATCACCTTCGGCGGTAAATTGTGGAAATCCTCCATCATCGATTTCGTCGAGGAACTGCCGCAGGTGGACTACGTCACCGACTTCCGCCTCTACCACAAGGTCGACATCGCCGCCCCCGCCGGCGGCTGGACGCCGGTGGACGTGGAGCTGATCGAGGCCACGACGGCGCGCTCGATCCTGGTATCCGCGCCCCGCCACAGCATCAGCGAGGTGCCCGGCAATGCCTGAAGCCTCCATTGCGCGCCAGCCGCAACTGGCCCCCGCGTTCGACTACAGCCACCTGCGTGCCGAGGGGCTGGGGCATATCCAGCGCCTGTCCGGCCTGCTGTGGACCGACCACAACCTGCACGACCCCGGCATCACCACGCTGGAAATCCTCTGCTACGCGCTGACCGACCTGACCTACCGCACGCGCTTCGCCACCGTCGACCTGATGGCCGGGCCGGACGGCAGGATGGACCCGGCCAGCCTTTCCGGCCTCGCCCCGGCCCACGAGGTGCTGCCCACCGCCCCGCGCACTCTCTTCGACTACCGCCGCCTGCTGTTGCGCATCGAAGGGCTGCGTAATGCCTGGCTCGATCCCATGCAGAACCCGGCCGAGCCGGCCAACTATCGCCTTTGCGAGGTGCCGCTGTACGCCGACTGCCTGGCCGACGCGCTGAGCTTCGAAGCGAAGAACGCGGCGAACCAGGCCAACCATCCAGTGAAGCTCTGCGGCCTGTACAAGGTGCGGGTGGAGCTGGAGATCGACGACCTGCTCGGCTCGATGAACGAGTCGGTGCTGCTCTATCAAGTCCGTCGCGGCCCGCTGAAGGGCGCGGTGCTGGCCTTCGACTGCACCGACCCGGCGTTCCTCGCCGGCAGCATCGACTGGCGCGCCAACCTCGCCAGCCTCGATTCGCTGAGCGTGTCCTCGACCCCGGGCGGCTTCGACGCCACCCTCGGCCTGACCCTGGAAGGCGGCCAGGCGCTTACCCTGCAGCCCTGCAGCCTTCGCGTGATCCAGGACCGACCGCGCCCCGACCGTCCGGCGCTGAACATCACCGCCCAGGCGATCCGCAACGTGCTGCTGGCGACCACAGCCGACGCCCTGCTGCCGCTGTTCTGGCGCAAGCAGCAGCGCCGCGCCCAGGCCCTCGACGCGGTGCGCTGCGTGCTTCACGCCAATCGCGGGTTGTGCGAGGACTTCCTCTCCATCGCCACGGTGATCCCCTACCGCATCGGCATCTGCGCCGATATCGAGATACGCCCGGACGCCGATCTGGAAGAGGTGCAGGCGCGGGCGTTCCACGGGATCGAGAAATACCTGTCGACGCCGGTGATCTACCGCACCCTCGAAGAGATGCTCCGCGAAGGCCGTCAACCCGACGAGATCTTCAACGGCCCCTTCGTCGATTTCGCCTTCACCTGCAACGGCCAGCCGGTGTTCACCAAGCCCGGCTTCATCACCGACGAAAACCTCGCCAACAGCGAGCAGCGGCGCAAGGTGCAGGCCAGCGACATCATCAACCTGGTGGTGGACATCGACGGTGTCGAGGCGATCAGCAACCTGCAGCTGCGTGTCTACGGCAGCAACGGCCTGCCCGTCGGCAACGCGGTGAAGTGGACGCTCACGGTGCCCGCCGACCACCAGCCGGTGTTCTACATGGAAGGCTCCAAGCTGCTCTTCCACAAGGCCGGCATCCCCTACCGCGCGCAGGTCAGCGAATTCCAGCGCACCCTCGACTACCTGCGCGGGCTCGACCGCCGCGAGCTGTACGTGCCGCCGGACCAGGTGCTGCCGGTGCCACGGGGGCGCTGGCGCCACACCGACGCCTTCTACAGCGTCCAGCACGACTTCCCGGCCACCTACAAGATCGGCGCGGCGGGCATCTCGCCGACCGAGGAGGCCGAACGCATCGCCCGCGCGCGCCAGTTCAAGGGCTACCTGACCTTCTTCGACCAGGTGCTGGCCGACTACCTCGGCCAGCTGGCCAACCTGCGCCGCCTCTATTCCCTCGACAAGACCCTCGACCGCACCTGGTTCAGCCAGCGACTGAGCGGCATCGCCGGTTCGCTGGGCGAATTCGACAGCGAGTTCTACAGTGACACCCCGCTGGCGGACGACATCGCCCGTGTGCGCCTGAGCGAGACCGAGGAAGGCTTCCTCGAACGGCGCAACCGCGTGCTCGACCACCTGATCGCGCGCTTCGCCGAGCGCTTCGCCGACTACGCGCTGCTGTCGTTCCGTCTCACCGGCGACCGCCTGAAGACCTCGGACCAGCTGATCGAGGACAAGATCGACTTCCTCGCCGAGTACCCGCGTCTCTCCCGCGAGCGCGGGCAGGCCGCCAACATCCGCCCGCAAGACCCGGCGCGGGTGTGGGATAGCGACAACATCAGCGGCCTGGAACGCCGCGCCGGCCGCCTGCTCGGCATCGACGACCTGTCGCGGCGCGACCTGCACTGCGCCGGGCACTTCGACAAGCTGCTGCGCACGCTGAAAAGCGGCGACGCATTCCAGGTGGTGATCCGCGACGCCGGCAACACGCTGCTGTTCGCCTCCGAGGAGACCTTCGCCGATACCGACGCCGCGCTTGCCGCTGCCGCCGCGGCCTATCCGGGGCTGCGCGAGGAATCCGCCTTCGAGGTGACAGAGACCGGGGGGGCCACCACCTTCACCCTGCGCATCGTCTCCGGACCGACGCCGCTCACTCACAAGCATGCATTCGACACCGAGGCTGACGCCTACCAGGCGGCGCGGGCGATCATCGACCGCTACGACGAAATCCTCGCCTCCGACCTGTGCAACTCGGAAGGCATGCACCTGATCGAACACATCCTGCTGCGCCCCTTCGCCAAGGGCGACCCGTTGATGCGGATGTGCCTGGCCGACGACTGCGGGTTCTGTGGCGAGGAAGACCCCTACTCGTTCCGCGTCTCGGTCGTGCTGCCGTACTGGCCGGAGCGCTTTCGCAACCTGAACTTCCGCGCGCTGCTGGAACGCAGCATGCGCGAGGAGGCGCCGGCCCACGTGCAGGTGAAGATCTGTTGGATCGGTCAGCGGCAGATGATCGCGCTCGACGCCGCCTACCACGCCTGGCTCGACGCCAGGGGCGCGCCGCTCCCCGATCCCGCGCAGGTCAGCGACACGGCGCGAACGTTGATCGAAATCCTCGAATCACTCACCACCGTCTACCCCGCCGCGTCGCTGCACGACTGCGACGCGGGTGAAGAGCAACCCATAGTCCGGCTGGGCTCGACGGCCCTCGGCAACTTCTAGAGGCGCGGCACATGGACATCCAGACCTTCTACCCGGTTTTCGAGACCGGCCAGGTGCTCACTTCCGAGCTGCTGAACGACATCATCGAATACCTCGAACCGCAGGACCGCACGACCCGCGCCAACCTCACCGGCATCGGCGTCATCGGCGGCCTGCGCCCGGACTGTAACGCCACAGCCGGCACCCTGGCGCTGTCGCGGGGCGTCGCCGTCACCTCGGCGGGGCACCTGATCGTCGAGGACCACACGCTGTTCGACCGCGTGCGTCCCTACAGCGTACCGATCCCCTCCGGCCCCACCACCACGGCGGAGGACAAGGCCAAGGCGCGCTACCCCTTCCTGTTCGACGGCAACACCCAGCGCGAGGCCTTCGAACTGCTGCCCACCGACTTCCAGCCGGCTCCCGGCGAGGCCGCGCCGACGCTGCTGACGGCCGCCTTCGTCGCCGACAAGACGCTGCTGCTGTTCCTCGAAACCAACCTCGAATCGCTGAAGAACTGCAACGTCAACGACTGCTCGGACAAGGGTTCGGAGATGAACCTGACCCTGCGCCGCCTGCTGGTGTCGCGCAGCATCGCCGACACCATCCTCAGCCAGGAACAGGCCATCGCCGGCCGCCCGGTGGACCGCGCCAACCACCCGCGCCTCAGCCTGCCGCGCCTGGCGATGGACAAGATCAACCCGGCGGGCACATCGCTGGTCGACCTGGCCGACCTGCACGGTCGCTACCTGGCCTGCATCGTCAAGGTAGCCGGACAGTTGATGCCGGCGATGAACGCCGCGTGGAGCGCCTACAGGCCGCTGCTGCAGGACCTCTATCCGGACGCCCGCTTCCCTGACGGGCCCATCCCCAGACACCACCTGCTGAACATGGTCGCCGCGCTGGTCGAGACGCCGGTGCTGGTGCAGTACCTGTACGCCGGCATGCACGACCTGCTGCTCGGCTACAACGAATTCGTCGAATGCGCGGCGCTGTTCGATGCCGAGTGCGCACCCAACCCGGCGCGTTTTCCGAAACACCTACTGGCCGGCGATGTGGAGCCGCGACCGCTGGCCTTTGCCGGGGCGCCGAAGACCCTCGCCGACTATGCCCAGTACGATGCCCTTACCGCCAAGGGCGGTGCCGCTCCGGAAGGCGCGCCGGCGCATCGTCGTCATCATTTCGTGCCCTCCCCGGCCGTGGATTGCGGTGACGACAGGGCCGCCGAATTGCGTGCGCTGTTCTGCCGCATGGTGCTGATTGCGCAGACCTACGCCACACGCAACCTGCTCGGCGCGGACATCGAGCTGACCCCATCCCGCGACGGCGCCGCCCCGCTCGGCGAACGGGCGATCCCCTTCTACTACCGCTTCGATGCCGGCAGCGACCTGTTCGTCAACTGGTCGTGGCGCAAGGCGCGGACCAACCGCTTCGACGCCATCCACTCCTGGCAGTTCAGCGCCAGCGCCAATCCACACCCACTGCTGCTGCGCCAGGACGAGCAGGACTTCATCCGTATCGAAGGCGTGCTCGGCAAGCCGCTCGGCTCGACCATGGCCGAGCTGATCCGCGAGAAACGCCGCCTCGGCCTGTCGTTCTCCCTCCAGCCGGTATGGGTCGCGCTGAGCGACGATCCCCGGCAGAACGATGCTGCCCGGCAGCGCGCACTGGCGGCCATCCAGCAACTGCTGGTGTGCCGGATGCGCGACCTCGACGTGATCTTCCTGACGATCATGGCGGCCATTTTCGCCTTCATGGTTTGGCTGGTACAGGTGCTCGGCCGCCTCGACGCCACCAAGGCCACCAAGCGCACGCCGTCGGTCACCGCGCCGTCTCCCGCAACCGGCGCGGTGGGCGGACGGGTGCTGAACGCCAACCTGGCGGTGCTCAATCTCGAACCGCAGGAGCAACGGAAGGTCCGCCTGATCAGCGACCAGGTCCTAAGTACGGCGCGCAACCAGAAGATCTTCGCCAACGATACGGTGAAGGTCCTCGCCCAGAGCGCCGCCGCCGAGCAGCCCCTACAGACGGTGGCGGTCGCCAGCGTCTACGACAAGGTGCGTGACAAGGCCATCGGCGGCGAGCTGTTCGAGCGCGTGCGCGCCGCCAGCGACACCCTTGGCGTGGCCGGCGACAAGGAGGAACTGAGCAAGGCCATCTACCCCGCCGTGGCGCTGATGGCGCGCGCCGAGGACATGATGAAGGTGGCCAGCGCGGACTCTCTGGCCGATTTCGACGGCGAGGCCTTCGACACCGCCCTGCGCGGCTTCACCGACGCCTATGTCAACTACGCGGCGCAGGCGGAAACCGACTCTGCCAAGACCGGAGTGGAGATCGCCAACGCCAACCTGGCCATCGTCGGCAAGCGCGACATGGTCAGCGCGGCAGCCACCCAGACCTCCAGCGCGACCATCACCCAGGAGCTGGCCAAGCGCCTGAAGTCGATGTTCGAGGAGATGACCTTCGCAGGATTCGCGCGCAAGCATCCCGGCCTGGAGCACAAGGGCGGCACACCGGTGGGCGGCACCTTCGTGCTGCTGTATGCCGGGCGCGACGAGCTGGACGGCGGCATGCGCATCGCCCTGGAGAAACTGCGCGGCGGTCTTGGCGACGTGTTCGCCAAACTGCTCAAGCTGAATGCGCCGGACCTTTCTGCCCAAGCGTCGATCAAGCAACTGCTCGCCAGCAGCAAGCCGCGCAGCGACGACCAGCTCGACGACTTCGTCGTGCTCGGCGACTTCTGCCTGCCCTACCTGTGCTGTGACAGCGACTGCTCGGACACCGTGGTGGACCGGCGGATCAACCAGGGTGTCGGCACCCTGAAGGCCAACCTGGCCAATCGCGCGGTGCTGGTCGCACAGCCGGCTCGGGATACGCCGGTCACGCCGGCCCCCGTTTCGGACGGACCGGCCAGCGGCCCGACGCCGGCTCCTGCTCCAACGCCTACGCCTGCGCCCACCGAGCCGGTGGAACCCAGGCCGAGCACCGGCAAGGTGGAGATTAGCGTGGTCAGCGGCGATGCCTGGCGCGGCGTGCCGCTGCAGGGCGCCACGCTGGTGATCACCGACCTGGCCACCGGCCAGGCCAAACAGCAGCGCATGGCGACAGCCACCCTCTCGCTGGAACTGAAGGCCGGCAAGTACGCCTTCGTCGCCAGCAGCGGCACGCTGAGCTCGGCACCGGTGGAGATCGGTCTGAAGGCCGGCGCCACGGTGGCGGTCACCCTGCAGATCGTGGGCTAGCCGGATGGCCGCCCTGGAGCATCGCATCGGTCGGCTGGTCTTCGACCTCGCCGCGCCAGACCGCGCCGCCCGCGGCGGCTTCGAGGCGCTGCTGCGCAACCGTTTCGATTCGATGATCCTGCCGGCGCTGCAAGCTGCCCTCGACCGCATCGATCGCCCTGGCAAGCTGATCCGCTTCGACCGTGTGGAGATCGACCTGGGCGTGTTCGCCCCGGATGAACTGGACGATGACGAACTGACCCGGCGCCTGCTCGAGCAACTGTCAGCCGCGCTGGTGCCGCCCGCTCCGGCCGACGACGCGCCGCCGGATACCGACGAGCTGCTCGCCTTCCTGCAGAGCGGCGAGCTGCCCTGGGTCGAGCCGGGCAAGGCGCTGGCCATCCTCTGCACCAACCTGCTCGCGCTGGACAGCCACTCCCTGCGCCGAATGGCGGAACGTCTGCGCCCGCTGCTGATCGGCCGCAGCACTGCCGAACGGCTGGTGCGCCAGTTGCCCGCGACGCTGGTCCGGCGCCTGTTCCGCGCCCTGTTGCCGGATGCGCTGGAACTGCCTCTGGCTGCCGCTTTCGGCGAGGATACGATGGCGTCGGCAGCGTCCCTGGCGTCGGTGCCGGACTCGCTGCTCGCTACGCTGGCCGAGATGATCCGCAGGCTGGCCGGCGGCCTGCGCCTGCCTGAGCTCGGCGAAGTGGTCAGCCTCTACGTCGCGCTGGGCAGCCGCATCCCCCTGGCGCCTCAGTCCGCCGTGCTGACGCTGGCTCCCACCCCGCTGGCGACGGCGGAACCGGCCATGCACGCCACACCGCGCCCGGTGCATGCGGCCGGCGCGGTGCTGCTGCACCCGTTCCTGGCCATGTTTTTCGACGGCCTCGGCCTACTCGCCGGCCCGGGCCGTTTCCGCGACCACGATGCGCACTGCCGCGCGGTACTGCTCGCCCATCACCTGGCCACCGGCGCCGAGGACGCGCCGGAACCCGAAACCCTGCTGTTCAAACTGCTCTGCGGCCTGCCCTTCAGCGAGCCGTTGCCGCGCCGCATTGAGCTGAGCGAGCATGAGCGCAAGGAAGTCGACTCCCTGCTGCGCAGCGTGATCGGCCACTGGAAACGGTTGGGCAATACCTCCCCCGCCGGACTGCGTGAAGGCTTCCTCAGCCGGCCAGGACGCCTGGAGCGGCGCGGCGATGCCTGGCTGCTCAGCCTCCAATCCAGCGGCATCGACATCCTGCTGCAGGACCTGCCCTGGACGCTGTCGCGGGTACGTACCCCGTTCATGCAATCGATCCTCAGCGTGGACTGGCGCTAGCCATGAAGATCGCCGCGTCGGCGCAACACAGCGCTTCCACCCGCGAGGCCAAGGGCGGCGGTGCGGCGCGCAAGCCGTTCTTCAGCAAGGTCGCCACCCAGGCGAAGGCAGACGAGCTGCAGGCGCAGGCCTTCACCCGTGGCAACGACATCGTCGTCAACGAGGGCGAATTCGCCCCGGACGACGGCTCCGGCCAGCACCTGCTCGCCCACGAGCTGACCCACACCACCCAGGGCGCGGTACACCCCGAGAGCGAAACCGCCGACCAGGACGTGGTCAGCCTCGCTCCCCGCAAGGACACCGAAGGCAAACCGCAGAAGCAGACCCGCGTCGCTACCCTCAACGGCAACACGGCAGGCGAGGACAATCTCGGCCAGGTACAGGAGCACTGGCACCACGTCCTTGATCCAGCGGGCGAGCTCGACCTGCCGCCGGCACCGAGGGTCACGGTGGACCGCGAGCCGGAGGAAATCCTGGCCCCGGGCGCCGTAGCTGAACCGGCCGCCGAGGCGCAACAGCAGGCACCGCCGGCCGCGGACCGTGGCCCGACCGTGGACAGCGTCGACCTTGACAGCGAACTGCCGCCACCGCCCGGCGACCTGATGGGCGAAGCGCTGCCCGAACCCGATCTGAGCCTGCCGGCGCCCGCCGACACCGGACCGGCCGAACAGGTGGCGGTGGTGGAAAAGGCCGACCTGTCGGGTAGCTCCGAGGCGGCAACCACCCGATTCATCGACGCCAGCCCCTCGGCCATGGCCGTCACCCAGCCCGAACTCGGCCCGACCCTCGACGGCAAGATGAAGTCCGAGCAGCAGGCGCTGGTGGAAAACCCGCCGGTGCTGGAAGCCAAGACCGCCGGCAGCGTCGATGGACCGCTGGCGAGCGCGCAAGAGATCCCGGTCCCCGGCGACGCCGAGCTCGACGCTGGGGTGAGCGGGCCCGACCCGGGCGACCTGCAGACGGTCTCCGCGGGCTCGCCGCCACCGTTCCGGGGCAATGCCGAGCGCGAGCAGGAGCTGGAAGATGAGGACTCCGGCTCGTTCTGGGACCGCTTCATGAACTTCCTCAGGCAATTCGTCAAAGGCATCCGCACCACCGACGACAGCATCGACACCTCGGCCGGCGAGCGGCCGTCCGTGTCGCTGGCCCGCGAGGCCGATCCCGGGCGCATGGACACACCGCGCGAGGAAGCCATCACGACGATGAAGGACCAGCGCGACGCCCAGGTCACGGCGTTCCGCAACAACCCCGGGCAGGCCAACATCCAGCCGCGCATGCTCGACGAGCAGCGTCCGGTCGCCGTCTCCGCGGAGGCCGCGGCGACCATCGATCCCCAGGCCGACGACAATGTCGCCGCCTATGCCGCAGCGCCGCTCCCGCAGGACGTACGCGACAACGCCGACGCACGGCTCGCCAAGACCCTCACGCCGAACCTCGCCGAGGCGCGCAGCCAGGCGCTGGACGCCGCCGCCACTCGCGACACCGACAAGGATCGCGAGATCGACATCGCGCAGGAGGCCGCCGCCCAGCTCAACGCCGACACCGACGCCGCCCAGCGCAAGCTGGTGATCGACAATCGCGCCAAGGTCGCCAAGCTGCAGGGCGACGGCATCGGCGAGGCCTGCGAGCACGTCAATGCGTTCAACAAGGACGCCGCCGGCGAGCAGGGCAAGGCGCGCAAGGAGATCGGCGAACACGTCAAGCTCGAGGAAGGCAAGGCCAAGTCCGAACTGGACCAGGGCGAGCAGGACGCCAGGAAGGAGAAGGTCGAAGGCGAACTCCGGGCCGCCGAGAAGAAGAAGGAGCTGGAGAAGGCGCAGGACAACGACAGCTGGTGGGACCGGGTCAAGAGCGCGATCAAGAAGGCGGTAAAGTTCATCACCGATGCCATCGACAAGGTCTTCACCGCGGTGCGCAACGCGGTGAAGAAGATCATCGAGAAGGTGAAGAACGCCGCGATCAAGCTGATCAACGACGCCCGCAACTGGGTGGTGGACAAGCTGGACAAGTTCCGCGACTGGGCCAAGGACAAGGTCAACACCTACCTGAAGGACACCTTCCCCGGCCTCGCCAAGCGCATCAACGACGGCATCGACTCGGTCACCGATGCCGCCATCGACGGCGTGAACACCGTCGCCGACGCGGCCATCGCGGGCATCACCAAGCTCGCGGACGCCCTCGCCGCCGCCCTCGACAAGATTCTCTCGACCTTCCAGACCGCACTGAAGACCGCCGTGCGGGTGGCCGGAGCGGTGCTCCAGGGCGACTTCGCCGAGGCGCTGCGGGCAGCCATCGAGGGCGCCTGCGAGATCGCCGGGGTCGATTCCAAGCCGGTGTTCGACTTCTTCGACCGCGCCGGCAAGGCGATCATGTCGATCCTCAAGGATCCGGTGGGCTTCATCAAGAAACTGTTCGGCGCAGTCGGCGACGGCCTCGGCAACTTCTTCAAGAACATCAAGAAGCACCTCATCGACGGAGTGATCGGCTGGCTGACCGGTGCCTTGTCCGAGGTCAACCTGACCGGCCCGTTCGAGTTCAGTCCGCGCGGCATCCTCAGTATCGTCCTGCAGGTCTTGGGGTTGACCTACGCCAACATCAAGGCGCGGGTGATCAAGAAGGTCCCCGCCGCGGCGCCGGTGTTCGAGCTGGTGGAAAAGGGCTACGAGCTGCTGCAGAAGGTGATCGCCGAAGGCCCCGGGGCGCTCTGGGAAGAGATCAAGGGCCAGCTTTCCAGCCTGAAGGAAACGGTGATGGGCGCCATCCGCAACTGGCTGATCGTCACCGCGATCAAGGAAGGCGTGGTCTGGCTGCTGTCGCTGACCAACCCGGCATCGGCCATCGTCAAGGCGATCAAGCTGGTGTTCGACCTGGTGATGTTCCTGGTCGAGCGCTACCAGCAGATCAAGGACTTCATCCTCTCGGTCTACGAAGCCGTCGCCGAGGTGGCTTCCGGCAACTTCGCCAAGGTCACCCTGGCCGTGGAGAACGCACTGGCCCGTTCGGTGCCGGTCCTGATCTCGCTGTTCGCCTCGGTGCTCGGCCTGGGCAACATCGCCAGGCAGGTCAAGGGCGTCCTCACCACCATCAGCCAGCCGATCAACAAGGCCATCGACTGGGTGGTGGACAAGGTGGTCGCCTTTGCCAGGAAGGTGGTGGCGAAGGTCAAGAGCGGGGCGAAGCAGGTCAAGGAGAAGGCCAGGCAAGCGGTGGAAGACCTCGTGTCGTGGTGGAAGGAGCGCCGCAAGTTCCGTTCGAAGGATGGCGGCAACCACTCGATCTACTACCGGGGCGAAGGTAAGCGGGCGGACCTGATGATCGCTTCCACTCCGGACACCATCGAAAACTTCCTCAATGCGAAACTGAAGGACGCGAATGCATCCGCCGACCAGAAGACCCTCGCAAGCGAAGCGCTGGCGCAGTACAGGCAGGTACTGAAAAGCGAGGAAGATCTGGAGACGCTACGCGCCGCACGGGAGAAGGTGGCCACTGCGGACAAGGCCGCCTACCGTGCGGCCACCCAACAGATCAACTCGCAGATTCGCCATTTCCGCAATCAGCTCGATGCACTCAAACGCATCCTCGAGAAAGCCACTTTCGAGAACGAGGACAACGCTCTGGTGCGCACGGTGGTCGCACACAATGCAGGCGGAGACAAGTCTACCAACGCACTGCCACTGACTTACCTTTCCGGCAATACCAAGGGCTCCAGCCCATCCCAGAACCCGCCTGGCTGGGCGCATGCCGTAGCGCTGGATACCAGGCCGGACGGTTCCTCGTATCACCAGTGGGTACGCGGCCACCTGCTCAATGACAATCTCCACGGCCCGGGTACGGCCGACAACCTGGTACCCATCACGCAAGGCATGAACCGCAAGATGGAAGCCGAAGTAGAGAGTCCTGCCAAGGTCGCCATCAAGACCAAGGGCAAGCTGTCCTTCTATCGTGCTGTCACCACCTTCTGGAAAAAGCCGGCGCCCCTGGACGCCTTCCCGCAGCGGATCGTGGTGATCTGGGGCGAGGCTGAACGCGACCCGGCTGACAAGACCAGGTTCCGCGAGAAGCAAGCTCATCCTCCGGTCACCATCGAGATGGCCTCACCGCCGCCAGCCACCGCCAGCGCTTTCGTGCCGAACATCAACGGTGGGAGTCCCAGCCTGCTTCTGCAAGCCATCCAGAAGCATGACAAGGCGGTTACAGCCTATTTCGTCAGTGAACTGCTGCTGGCGGAGTCCAACGACCATGGTCACTACACGTCCAAGAGCAACATGAAGGATCGACTATGGGAGAAAGGCCCGAGCGACCAGGCAAGTAAACGCAGAAAGTACGTGAACGCCACCTACACCGCGCTTACCTCTGGTGACGTGCGAGTCTGACCAGAGTGGCAGCAACGCAATAGTGGAGGAATCAGGAATGAAGCAGCCCGCCCCCTGCTCCAACGCCGCCAACCTGGATTCGGCGTTCGACGTACTGGGACGGCTGATCCGTGCGCGCATCAAGGGCGAGACCTTCGCTGCGGATGGAGAGATCCGTCTGCTGTTCTTCAACGACGGCTCGCCACTGGGCGACTTCATCCGCGAACGCCAGCCGCCATTCGACGAATACATGCTCCTGCTGCTGGCCCTGGCGCCACACGTGCGTCCCACCCTGCTGGACAACGAAATCCGCGCGGCGCTGACTCGCGAGGGCGACTTCCCGGAAATCGGCGGCATCCGCGATCCGGACATCCGCGCCCTCCTGCCCACCGGGGAGACCGCCGCCTTCCTCCTCGCTGGCGACGACCTCGACATGCGTTTCGAGCTGCAGGAGCGGTTCTGCGCCGATCATTGGTTCGCCCGCGAAGGCGTGCTGCGCCTGGAGGAAGCGAAGGATAGTGCGCCGATCCTCTCCGGGCGCATTGTCATGGCCCGCGAGTGGGTGGAACGCTTTACCCTCGGCAGTGCCCAGGCGCCCGCCTTCGGCACTCGCTTCCCGGCCCGTCGCATTGCCACGGCACTGGACTGGGACGACCTGGTCCTCGAAGCGCAGGTGCAGCAGCGCATCACCGAACTGAAACACTGGGTTCGCCACAGCCGCACCCTGACGCACGACTGGGGCATGGCCGGCCGCCTGCGCCCGGGCTACCGCGCGCTGTTTCACGGCCCGCCCGGCACCGGCAAGACCCTCACCGCCACCCTGTTGGGCAAGGCTACTGGCCGCGAGGTGTACCGCGTCGACCTGTCCACCGTGGTGTCGAAATACATCGGCGAAACCGAGAAGAACCTTGCCGCCCTCTTCGACCAGGCGCGCAACCGCGACTGGATCCTGTTCTTCGACGAAGCCGATGCCCTGTTCGGCAAGCGGACAAGTGTCAAGGACGCCCACGACCGCTACGCCAACCAGGAGGTCAGTTATCTGCTACAACGGGTTGAGGAGTTCGACGGCCTGGTGATCCTGGCATCCAACTTCCACACCAACATCGATGATGCGTTCCAGCGACGCTTTAACGCCATCATCCGCTTCCCGTTCCCGTCCGAGGCAGAGCGCCGGGAGATCTGGATTCGCGCCCTTCCGCAGGAAGATGGCCGCGACCGCCTCGCGAGCCTCCTCGCCCGTTTCGAATTGTCCGGCGGCAATATCGTCAATGTGGTCCAGTTCGCCGCGATCGAAGCGATCGCGGCGGGGTGCCCCGCTATCCGGCTGGATGATGCGGTGATGGGTGTGCAGCGGGAGTTCGAGAAAGAAGGCAAAGTGTTTCGCAACCTCCTCGAGGAGGAGCCAGAGTAAGGAAGCGACTACTGCCGTTCCAGCTCCTCACACATGCTCACTGCTTTTCCCATGCACCGCCCGCGGCTCGGCATGTCCATGCTCCATCTCGACCACCGGAATCTCCTTGCCGTCGCAGTCGTGCAACTTGCCTTCGCTGAAATAATCCCCTTCGCGCAATGCCGCCAGGTCCTGGTAACGCAGCACCCGCTCGGTACCTGCCGCAAACACCGATTGCTGGTCGGAGTTACCGGCGGTGAGGTGGTTGAAGGCCAGGTTCAGCGCGATGGCCATGATCGCCGAGGAGCTGATGCCCGAGTGGAAGATCGTGGCGAACCAGCTTGGGAAGTGGTCGTAGAAGTTCGGTGCGGCAATGGGGATCATGCCAAAGCCGATGGACGTGGCAACGATGATCAGGTTGACGTTGTTGCGGTAGTCGACCTTGGACAGTGTCCGGATGCCGCTGGCGGCCACGGTGCCGAACAACACGATGCCGGCACCACCGAGCACCGAGGTCGGTACTGCGGCGATGACCCGACCCATGAACGGCAGCAGGCCGAGGATCACCAGGAACAACCCGCCGGTGGCGACCACGAAGCGGCTCTTGATCCCGGTCACGGCCACCAGCCCGACGTTCTGGGCAAAGGCGCTTTGGGTGAAGGAGCCGAAGATCGGCGCGATCATGCTCGACAGCATGTCGGCCCGCAGACCATTGCCCAGGCGTTTGGAATCAACCTTGGTGCCGATGATTTCCCCGACCGCCAGGATGTCCGCCGAGGTTTCCACCAGGGTCACCATGACCACGATGCACATCGACAGGATCGCCGCGAAGTGGAAAGTCGGCATGCCGAAGTGAAACGGGGTCGGGAAGCCGAACATCGGGCCTTGAGTCACCGACGAGAAGTCCGCCATGCCGAGGACCACCGCGACCACCGTACCGATGACCATGGCCAGAAGAATCGACAAGCGGGAGATGGTCGCGCTGCCGATCTTGCTCAGCAGCAGGACCAGCACCAGCGTGACTGCCGCCAGACCGATGTTGGCCATGCTGCCAAAGTCCGGCGCATGACTGTTGCCGCCCATGGCCCAGCGCGCAGCCACCGGCATCAGTGTCAGGCCGATGGTGGTGATCACGATGCCCGTCACCAGCGGCGGGAAGAACTTGGTAATGCGCGAGAACACCGGCGTGATCAGCAAACCGATCAGGGACGCGGCAATCACCGCCCCGAGAATCGACTGGAAGCCACCCTCCCCACCACTGCTGACAATCGCCACCATGGTCGCGACCCCGGAGAACGACACGCCCTGCACCAGCGGCAACTGACAACCGAAAAATGGTAGACCCAGTGTTTGCAGTAACGTCGCCAGGCCCCCCGCAAACAATGAAGCAGCAATCAACAAACCGATGTCCGCCGGCGAGAGCCCGGCCGCCTGGCCGATGATCAAAGGCACCGCGACGATGCCGCCGTACATGGTCAGAACGTGTTGCAGGCCGTAAGCCATATTCGCGCCGACCCCGAGATTCTCGTCCTCGGGCCGTTGATGTGAAACAGAGGGCGTTTTCATGGTTTGGGGGATTCCCTGGTTTTTGTTGTGCGCACACTGTATTCAATACTCAGGACAAATGTCTATAGAGTTGTATACAACTTATCGGTCGGATTATGGACATGTGTCCACCCCCTTTCAGGCTCGCCGTCACCGGCCCTCAAAAAACCTTGAAATATATCCCCGCCAAGCGCCTTCGCGACACCCGCTAGTCTTTTGAATTCGTGGCGACAGCCGGTAGGGCTGCCCTCTTCTATATACATATAAAGTATGCATAATGAAGTCATTCGAAATTCAGTATCACAAGGCAAAAAACGCGGCGAACAAACTGAAGCACCAGGGCATCAGCCTTGCCGAGACCGAGCCGGTGTTCCATGACGAGCGAGCCCTGACGTTTCAAGACGATCACCATGATGAGCAACGATGGATCGTCATGGGGCTCGACGCCAAAGGCCGCTTGCTGGTCGTCGCCTATACCTACCGCGATCCGAATTTCGTTCGAATCATTTCCGCGCGCATCGCCACGAAAAACGAGCGTCGCCATTACATGGAAGCTTGAGGATGAAAGACGAATACGACTTCAGCAAGGCCAAACGTGGAGCAGTCGCCTCCAGCAAAGGCAAGACCCGCATCACCATCATGCTCGATGATGCCGTCATAGAAGCTGCTCGTTCGCTCGCGGAGAGCGAGGGATTTGGCTACCAGACGGTGATCAACAACACATTGCGCCATGCCTTGCTCGGCGAAAAAGGCAAAGCGGCAGAAACCGGGCATCTGAGGAAAGGGTTAACGGCTTCCGAACTGAAAAATCTGGAAAAGAAACTGCTCGAAGTCGCCAGCGAAATCCACCGTATGATGGAGCCTGACGTTCGCCCATAGGCAACCGAGCGCTCCTTTAGAGCAGCGTTGAAGCGAGCTGGACCTGCCCGCGGATCCCGTACAGCCATGAACTAGCCGGGCTCGATCAACCGCCCAAGCACCCTCTTCAACCTTGCATGCTCCGGCACGCGAATCCCGAACTCGCGCTCCAGCAGCGCCACCAGTTCGTCTACATCCGCCACCTGCCGCCGCACGCTCTCGCTGCCGACCCGATGAATCGCAAAGCTGCCGTTGTTCAGCGTACGCCGCCATCCCTCCCCCGTTCGCGCCACCATCAGTTGTTTTCTGAATGATGATTCGGGATGGGTCGAGACGTACCAGTTGCCGACGGTGTAGTCGATGTCGTCCTGGCGTTGCAGGTCGAAGATGTACATCGCTTTCCACTCCCCGGCGACCTTGGCGCGCAGGGTGTAGCCGTCGTCATGCCGCTCGATGCGATAGGGTTCGTGGGGGGTGAGCTGTTCGTCCGTCGAATCGAGTCTCAGCGGTGCGGTGGGCACCATGCCGCCGAAGCCGACGTCGGTGATGTAGCGCACGCCGTCCAGGGTCACCAGGCTCAAGCGGTGCGTGCGAGCAGTCCACGCCCCTTCGGGTTGGCCCATGACTACCCGGCCGGAGATGCCGCGCGCGTCGAAGCCCAGCGCCTGGAGCAGGGCCAGGTACAGGCTGTTGAGTTCATAGCAGTAACCGCCGCGCCCGTCGAACAGGACTTTTTGCTCCACGGACGGTAAGTCGATGAGCACCGGCTCGCCGGACAAGGTGGTGAGGTTTTCGAACGCAAAGGCGCCGGTGTGACGCAGCTGCAACAGGCGCAGGGTTTCCAGGTTCGGTGCCGGAGGGGCGTCGAAGCCCAGATGTTGCAGGTACAACGCCAGGTGGGTCAGCCGTGGCTCGCTCATTGCTCGATCCTTATGCAGGGGGCCGCGGATCTCTCCGCTGTTGGCCGCCATGTATAAGGGAAAAACCGGTTCGACTGACAATTGATTTAGCCAATCGCCACCCGGGTAAAAGTCAGCGCCGCTTGCGCGAACCCAGTCGAATCCAGGTCGGCGCATGATCGCTGGCATGGGGTTCATTACGCACCCAGGCGTCGACGCCCGCTTCTTGCAGATAAGGGCTCGATGCCGGGTTCAGCAACAGGTGGTCGATACGCAGCCCCGAGTTTTTCTGCCAGTGCTGTCGGAAGTAATCCCAGAAGGTGTAGAGGCGATCTTCCGGATACAGATGACGCAGGGAATCGGTCCAACCCTGATCCAGCAACCGCTGATAACACTCGCGGCTTTGAGGTTGCAGCAGCGCATCCTTGAGCCAGGATCGCGG
Source organism: Pseudomonas fluorescens (assembly GCF_902497995.1). Classification (GTDB taxonomy): domain Bacteria; phylum Pseudomonadota; class Gammaproteobacteria; order Pseudomonadales; family Pseudomonadaceae; genus Aquipseudomonas; species Aquipseudomonas fluorescens_BK. The sequence continues at coordinate 190,143 of NZ_CABVII010000004.1, forward strand.
GTTGTAGATGTCCAGGTCGGTCGGCACCACGTTGTAGTCACCCGCCAGCACCACCGGGTGTTCGCTGCTCTGCAGATCCTTGGCATAGGTGATCAGCCGTTCGAACCATGCCAGCTTGTAATCGAACTTCGGCCCCGGCTGCGGATTGCCGTTGGGCAGGTACAGGCAGCCCACCAGGATGCCGTGCACGGCAGCCTCCAGATAGCGACTGTGGCTGTCGCTGTCATCGCCCGGCAAACCGCGCCGACTCTCCAGCGGTTGCGCACCCCGCGCCAGAATCGCTACCCCGTTCCACGACGACTGGCCTTGCCAGATCGAGCCGTAGCCAGCCGCTTCAAGCGCTGCGGCGGGAAATGCGCTGTCGACCGACTTGAGCTCCTGCAAGCAGGCAATGTCCGGTTGCTCCCGCTCCAGCCACGCCAGCAGGTTCGGCAGCCTGGCGCGCATGCCGTTGATGTTGAACGTCGCGATTCGCAAATTCTTCATGGGCCAACGCTCCTGATGGCGGGGTGTCTAGCGTGTGACACCTGCGCGTTTCGGTGGTTGCGTCGGTAGCCACATGCGACGATGGGCCTCTTCAAAGCATCCTGTCGATCTGGTCCAGCGTCACCCGGGGCACGAGCTCATCGGGAATCCGTGACACTTCGGACAGGTTGTAGACCTGAAAATCATCATCCATCACGTACTTCGACAAGATCTCGAACGACGGCCGGATTCTCGTATAAAAGTGATCATCGAGGTTGCAGGGCGAAACAACGGTGCCTGCCCCTTCATAAAAGCGACCTGCCGACTGATCCAGGTCGACGCCCACCAGGAACACCTTGGTGAACCCCACGTGATAGGCAATCTGCAACGCCAGGTAGGCCACCGTACGGGCATCAAAAAAGCCTCGCTTGAGGTTCTTGCTAAAGCCCAGGCTGCGATTACGGCCAGTTCCCAGCTTTCGTCTTCGGACCAGTTCTTTATCCCGCCCGAAAATCAGTTCGTTCCAGGAAAGTTTGGGCGCCGGGGTCAGCAAATACAGCTCGCCCTCGGGCGCAAGCGCTTCATACCTGATGAGGTCTTTCCATAGGGCCAGCCGCCGACTGAGGCGCATGGCTTGCGCAAAAAGATCCGGCTGTTGTCGGCAAAAGGCGTCGTCCGTGCAGGCGTAAAAGAACGGTTTGATACCAGGCTGGACGAACATCGAGATAGCCCCGTTCATGGTAATCATCGGAACGTCGGCATACTTCTCCAGCGGGAAATCTTTCGCGGACGGCCCCGATGCAATGATAAACACCGGACCCGTTTGAATATTGCGACACTCATCGAAGTCACGCACATCCAGTTGACGTGCAGTGGAAGACGGTTTTTTTTGCGCAACATCCATCTTCAGACTCCCTCCTATAACCTCATGAGTCCAGCACCTTTCCTGGTTACTGTTGGCTTTGCCCCGCCACAACCTCGGGACTACCTGCTCGCTGCCAATCCAGAACGGGTAGTTGCAAAGGCCTGTTCAATCCCCGAAGTACGGCCGAGTCGTACCCGTAAATGTCGGGTTTGAAAATCACCCGACCATCGTTACTCAGGTCTACCGTCCAATACGCCAACAACACCGGCACCTTGACTGGAAGCCTGATGTTTTCGGTTTTGCCCTTGGCCAGCTGCGCCTGGATTCCGGCAGCATTCCAGCGAACCGGATCGTTAAACAGTAGCTCAACCAATTGCAGCGGGTTTTCCACCCGTATGCAGCCAGAACTGGTGGCACGGAAGGTTTTGGCAAACAGCTCCCGATGCGGCGTGTCGTGAAGATAAATCGCATAGTCGTTGGGGAACCGGATCACCACCTGGCCCAGGGAGTTTTCCGCGCCGGCATCCTGGCGCAGGGTGAGGCCGCGCGGGTTGCCCCAGTCGACGCCGGCCGGATCGAGCACACTGCCTTCTCGATCCAGGACCCTGATGTGGTTGGCGGCCAGGTAGCCAGGATTGCTGCGGATCTTCGGCAGCATATCCTGAACCAGGATCGTCGGTGGAACCGTCCAGGTCGGGTTGAAGGTGACGTAGGTAATTTCGGACTGGAACACCGGCGTACTGCGAAACGGCTTGCCGACCTGTACCCGTGAACGCCATATCGCCTTGCCGTCGCGGTAGAACGCCACTTTGTAGCCGGCGATATCAACGATGACGAACGTGCCCTGCAGCTTGTACAGCAACCAGCGAGCGCGCTCCATGTTCACCCGAACCTGGTCGATCCGCGCCTCGACGGGCACGTTCAAGGTCGCCAGCGTCGCCGCCCCCGCCACACCGTCCGCCCCCAGGTAATGCTCGGATTGATACTTCTTCACCGCAGCGATAACCGCTTCGTCGTAATTCGTGCGCGGCGAGCGTTGCGCAGCCAGATAGCCACCCGCCACCAATCGGGCCCGCAACTGCGCAACCGCCGCGTTATCCATGCCGGGCTTGAGCGACTGGCCTTCGGCAACCTTCGGCCAACCACCCATGTCCCGCACTTTGCGCAATTGCGCCAGGCCCATCCGCAAGCTGCCATAAATCGGCTCTTGCGGCGGCGCTTGCGCAAACGCCCGTGCCACATCATGGCTGTCGAGCGCGGCGAAGAAATGATTCACGTCTTCACGGGGATCGACGCCCACAGGGTCGAAGTTCCAATGCATGTCCAGTCGCGAAGGGTCGACCTTGCCGCGCCGCAACTGCAGCAGCGCCGTAATGAAGGTACGGGTGGCCGCCATATCGAACGCTGCTCGTTGCGCCGGGGTGGGCACCATGGACTGCATGAATGTTTGCGCCCCGGCCAGCTCGGTAATGCGGAAGTCCGCGGGGTCCAGCCCGTCGATGTGTGTTTCGCCCAGGCTTTTCAACAACTGGGCAACGTCGCTGTCGTGGGTCCAGGCGGCGCGATAACCGCGATGGCTATAAAAATCCATCACCACCCGGTTCACATCCACCCGCTGATGACGCGGCGAGGTGAGCAGCGGCGGGAACGCAGTCGCCAGTGGCACCAGCTCGGCCTGGATCGCCTGAGCGACGATGTCATCAGGTGCCGCCTCGATCATGCTGGCAGCTGGAGATGACAGCATAATCGGCGACGTTTGCCCTTGCGCTGCACCGCTGATCAGAAAGACCATAAAAAAAACACGGCTTATGACGAATAACCTTGTTAACTGCACCATGGATAATCCTTAATCTCCACATTCAACAACTAGCATCCCACACACTGCTAGACTCGAAACTATCCTATGAGACCCGAACATGGCGCTAGACCGCTTTGGCATTGTAATCACGGCCCTGCTGCTGAGCTCCATCTCTATACCCGCAGCCTACGCTGATTCGCTTGAAGCCGCGCTGATCAAAGCGGCTCCCCACGCCAACGCCAAAGTCATTGGACTGGCGGTACGTGCCTCCCAATGTAGCATCGCCCAGGGCAAAGCCCCGGTGCAAAGACTGGCAGTGATCGATTATTCACTGCCCTCTACTGAACAGCGGCTATGGGTTTTTGATCTGAAGAAGCGCAAGTTGCTGTTCCACGAACTGGTGGCTCACGGTCGTAACAGCGGCGAAAACATGGCGGTCAAGTTCTCCAACCAGAACGAAAGCTTTGCCACCAGCCTCGGCCTGTACCGCACCCAGGCGAGCTATGTCGGGCAGAACGGCTACTCGTTGCGCATGGAAGGACTGGAGCCGGGCTTCAACGACAATGCGTTTGACCGGGCGATCGTTATCCACGGTGCACCTTATGTCAGTCCGGTGCTTGCGCGGGCAAATGGGCGGATCGGTCGAAGCCTGGGTTGCCCGGCGGTACGACCGGCCATTGCGCACAAGCTGATCGACTCGATGAAGGATGGGCAGTTGCTGTTTTCCTACTATCCGGACCAGCGCTGGTTGAAGTCTTCTTCGTATATCAATTGCGGTGGCGCTACTGTCGCGTCGTCGTCCAGGTCGACGACCCGCCAGTAAGAACACACCCCGGCACCCCATCGCCCCTGCAGGGGGCTGTCCCACGCTGCGATCTTTTGATCTTGACCCAAAAGATCGCAGACTTGCGTTACGCAGGCCTCGCGCCCGAACGTGATCTATACCGTTGCCGTCGGCAAACTCTCCAGGGTATCGGTGCGCAGGGCGAACTCATGGGCTTCAATCCTGGAACCTACCTGATACTCCCCTGCGCCGACCTTGAAGAATGCATTGAACAGCACCCCTTGATTGATCAGCTGGACCACAAATTCGACCGGGGCCCAACACCATTGGCTTTCATTTTTTCCACAAACGAATACCGAGATAACACTCCCGCTTTCACCATCGGTTTTTGTCTTGGATACGTAAAACTGAATACGTTTTGAATCGTTCATTTCAGCAGTCCTTGCTGTGTGTATCGGAGTGACGAATGATAGTTTCATCATCATGCATCGCGGTCAATCCGACCCGGTTCATGCAGTATGGGGAGAAGGCGTATCTGCTGCCGCGGGATGACATCAGCTGGAAGTTGTATGTCGATCAGTGGCTGCATCTGGCCAAGGTGACGGGGAATTATCAGAAGGTTCCGGGGCAGTGGTTGGCGGTGCCCGAGACTAAATAACGGACATCAACCGGGGTGATCGACCACCTTGATCTGCGTCAGCCCTACCCGCTCAGCCTGCTCTAATACCTCCTCCGGTGTCGCGTCCGCAGTGGGCATGATCAGGCTGTTCTCTGCATCCCCAAAATGCAGCTGTAGCAGGTGCATCGCCGCCTCATGCACGGACAGCTGAGGCTGCTTGAGTTCGAACAGGTGCGTGCGGGGCTCGCCGTTGAACAGGTATTCCAAGGTGTATTTGCGCATGGTGGGATCCTCGTAATGGCAGAAGTGCAGCCAAACATCCTGACTAAATGGTCAGTTTTCAGTTCAACTGCTCGGCTTACCCTGTTCATGCAGAGGCCACCCTTGGTTCAATCAATGAAGTCGGGGTATTCCTTTCCAGAACTATCGGCCATCGGCGCTGACTATCTGATGTTGCCGGAAACTGTCTTGGTGTCACCCTTATGAACCTTGCAACTCACATCACCCGACATGGTGGTGACATCGCCATTGATATCACCACTGTCGACATGGCCACTCATTGTGCGGACGCTGCCTACATTGCCGGTGACCTGAACCTTGCCAGCGGCCGTTTCAACCGAGGTGGCGTTACCGTTCACAACGACGCTGACCGGACCTGCCAATGGCACATTCTGCTCAACGCCATCGACCACCACCCTGTTGCCGTCAACGCTGATGTTTTTCCCGGTGTAGGTAACACCATTGATGGTCACGGTAGCGCCGCCCGTGGCAACTTCAAGCTCGCGGGCCTGGGCAAAGCACGAGAGGTACAGTGCAGCGATCATCAGGGCCAGTTTCTGGGTGGTCGACATTTCACCGCTCCTTCTTTGAAGTGGTTACAGCATAGTCGTTTTTCTTTTAATGTTGAGCATTTCTGAAATCGCGACTTTTTGTTTAACTGCTCTATCGGCAATAAGAAAAGCCAACGCTTGCGATTGAGAGGCGCAAGGGACAACTGTTTCAGTCTCGTACTCAAAGATCTGATCGCTCAGACCATAAAGCATCGGTGAAATGTTAGCCATGAAGGAATCCAGCCCAGTAGTTTCGATGTTATCACGCTTCATTTTGTCACCTGTATTTGTACAATACATACACAGAGCCGATTATCAGACTCGGCAACGAGGACAGGTTTATTATTTACGATTAATAAGCCTGAACAAGCTATTTATTCGCCTCAATTATCTTGTTGGTCTCTAACCGGGGAAACGAAAACCGTATCGACAAATCAACATCAGTCCCTATGACGGCCATCACCGCCTGATCGCCGGACGTGTCACAACCCGTCGCCGGCTTCAGACCTGATAGTAGCTGCGATACCACTTCACGAATTGTTCCACACCAGCCTCGACCCCCACTTGCGGCTTGAAGTCGATCCACGCTTGCAGTGCGCTGGTGTCTGCCCAGGTCTTGACCACATCACCGGCCTGCAGCGGCATATAGTTGCGCCGGGCTGTCAGACCCAGTGACGACTCCAGGCACTCGACGAAGTCCATCAACGCCATGGGCAAGCCACGACCGATGTTGAACAGCCGGTTGCAACCTGCACCGGCCTCGACCGCTACCGGCACACGGGTGCGCAAGCGGGCAATGCTTTCGACGATGTCGTCGATGTAGGTGAAATCCCGCGCCATTTCGCCCTGGTTGTAGACGTCAATCGGCTGGCCATGGAGGATGGCTTCGGTGAATTTGAACAGCGCCATGTCGGGCCGGCCCCAGGGACCGTAGACGGTAAAGAAGCGCAAGCCACTGGCCTTGAGGCCATACAGATGGCAGTAGCTGTCGGCCAACAGCTCATTGGCGCGCTTGGTGGCCGCGTACAACGAAACCGGGTGGTCGACGGAGTCTTCGACGCTGAAAGGCAATTTACTGTTGCTGCCGTACACCGAACTGCTGGAGGCGTAGATCAAGTGCTCAGGACGATGGTGCCGACAGGCTTCCAGCACATTGAGGAAACCCACCAGATTCGATTGCCCATAGACATCTGGGTTGTCCAGCGAATAACGCACACCAGCCTGGGCCGCCAGATGCACCACCTCGGTAAACCGGTGCTCGCCGAACAGCGCCATCAAGGCCGGTTTATCGACGATGTCCATTTTTTCGAAACGAAAGCCCGGCAAGCACGCAAGCCCTTCAAGCCGTGCCTGCTTGAGCGTGACCTCGTAGTAGTCGTTGAGGTTGTCGAGGCCGACCACCTCGTGACCGTCCAGGCACAAACGCCTGGCCGTATGAAAGCCGATGAATCCGGCGGCGCCGGTGACCAGGACGGTCATGAAGCAGTCGCCTGTGAACTGAGCGGCCTCTCGATCCGGATACATTGCACGGTCATGTTCATAGCCTGCTCCATTGCCCGGCGCTCAAGCTGAGGCAGTTACTTATAACCCTATGTCTGTAACAGGTCCAGACCCACTTACCCTATCGATGAAAAAATTATTTTTTAAAACAACTACTTGCCAGTCACCCCTAAACTTTTGGATCAAAGGCATGTCTTTTGACTGGCAACGTTTGACAGGCCCGACAGACTAGTTGATAACTACATCGGCCTATCAAAACCAGGCCAACATCGGAGCACTAGTCGGCATTCGCCGATCCAAAGGGAACACTAAAGCAACTATTGACTTTAAGGGCCCTATTACACGGACTGTGCGGTAGCTTTGGCCCGGACAAATACTCGAATGGTCCCATCAAGTTGCGTTGGGTAGCACTAGGACGTACAGGTGTCCGTGCACTACGGCCGCGGATGTTTTTATCCTCCTTACGACGATGGGCATCCCGGTAAAGACTCGAGCGTAACATGTTTCATTATTGACACACACTTTCTCCCCATAAAAATAATTATGCTGGGCTCCACATCTCCAACACCGCCTACTAGCAAGCATGAAGGCTGCTGATGCTAGAACGGATAACGATGCTTAAACTTTCGCTGAGTACGGAGTTTGCAAGCATGCTAACTAACAACACCGATGGCTCTAGTTGGTACCTGCTCCAGTGCAAACCGCGTCAGGATGACCGGGCACAAATCAACCTGTTGCGGCAGAGCTACGATATCTTTCGCCCGCAACTCACCACCGATCGGCTGATCCGCGGCAAACCGCAGAAGGTTTCCGAATCGCTCTTTCCAGGCTATCTGTTCGTTCGTTTAAGCCACGATGCCAACTGGACGCCGATACGCTCGACCCGCGGGGTCAGCCGATTTGTCGAATTCAATCGCGGCCCTGCGGTGGTGGCCGATAACGTGATAGAGCATCTGCGTACGCGATGCCTGACATCCGCGGCGCCCGGCATTGAAGAACTTCAACCCGGCCAGACATTGCGCATAATCCGGGGGCCGCTGTCACCTCTGGAGGGTGTCTTTTTGTCAATGCTGGGCGCGGAACGGGTCATGTTGCTACTTCAATTCCTCAATCGGCAACAGTCCATCTGTATTCCGCTGAGTGATCTCGCCCCCCAATAAATCACTTGCCGGCAAGCGTTAACACTCAATATTGGATCCATACCAATCTTGCACTGATCGTGCTCACCCCGCGTCCACCACGCCTGAGCACCACTTTCCAGGAGCAATGATAGGCCATGAAGCCCCTCCCCCCCTTGTCGATTATTATGGTCAGCCTGTACCCGGGCTATGCCTGGTGCGTTGATCCCCAGAACATCGATATCTATGGATTGAACTTCACTCCGACGCTGACTTTTTCGGAAGCTTTCGACGATAACATCCGCGAGCTCGACCACAATGTGCAGTCGTCCATGGTCACGCGCATCGCGCCCTCCTTCGAGCTCAAGGCGCAAGACCGCAACAGCGCCACCCGGTTGATCTGGCAACCGACCCGCAACATCTATCACGATGAATCCGACGCCTCCAGTACCGCACAACGTGTGCAACTGGCCAGCATCATGGAATTCACCGACCGGCATCGTCTGAAACTTGAGGGGGAATGGCGCAAATACGAGCGAACGACCGACACGGCGGTGGATGGTATCAATGACAAGATTCAGAACAGTCAGGCCAACGGTCTCTATACCTACGGCGCTAAAAGTGCTGCCAATCAAATTGATCTGGGGGCCAGTTACGCACAACTTCGCTATGACAATTCCGGGGGGATCAACGACGACAAGGAACGCGACACCACCGAGCTGACCACCACCTGGTACCACCGCATCGGCAGCAACACCCGTGGTCTGTTGGAGTACGACCACACGATCTTCGACTACTTGCAAGCCAACAGCCCCCGCAGCAGCAAATCCGATGCCCTGCTCGCCGGCGCCGAATGGGATTTCACCGCTCGCACCACCGGCAAAGTCCGGGTTGGCTATGAGCGCAAGAATTTCGATGACAGCGAGTCCAAGGACCTCGATAACCCGACCTGGCAGGTGGATCTGCAATGGAAACCACGTACCTACTCGACCTTCACTGTTCTGGCCCGCCAGGCCATGGCGGAGGGTGACGATGGCGCCGATGCCGTCAAGGCCACCTATGCCCAGCTCGGCTGGCGTCATGGCTGGACCGAACGCATCACCGGCGTGACGGAAATCGGTGCAGGTCGCGACGTCTACGAGGGGCAGGACCGGACCGACGACCTGCGCGATTACCACCTGGCTCTGGTGTACGAAATGCGCCGCTGGCTGGACATTGAAGTCGGCTATCGCTACCGCGACGACAATTCCGATGCCGACAACGAAAGCTACGAACGCAACGTGTTCCAGGTCAGCTTCGACATCAGTCTCTGAGGAGATTTTCCATGAACACACGCATCCTTGGCCTATTGCTCGTGTTGTGTCTGATCCCTGTCTCACACGCCGCCGATCCCGGTACCCAGTACAAACTGGCGGCCGGCGACGTTCTGCGCATCACGGTTTTCGGCGAGCCGGAGCTGAGTCTCAAACGGATTCGTCTCAACGATGCGGGGACGTTTTCCTACCCCTTTCTGGGGGAAATTTCCGCCAAGGGCCTGACCCCCAACCAGGTCGAAAAGATCATCGTCGACGGACTCAAACAGGGTTACCTGATCGACCCCAAAGTCAGCCTGAGCCAGATCGAATACCGCGCCTTTTACATCAATGGGGAAGTGCAAAAACCTGGCAGTTATCCGTTCGTACCGGGGCTAACCCTGGACAAGGCCATCGCCCTGGGCGGCGGCCTGACCGAACGCGCCTCGATCAAGCGAGTGACGATCGTGCGCGGCGATGACGGCCAGACGCTGACCGACAACATTACCCGCAGCACCGTGATTGCTCCGGGTGACACCATCTCCATTGCGCAAGGCTTTTTCTAATCATGGACAACAGCCCTGGCACCTACGTCGAACGTCCGCTTCAAGCGGCTGCACCTGTGCAGCACAGCGAAGAAAAGGACACCATTGATCTGCTCAAACTCTGGAGAGTGGCCTGGCGCGCCAAATGGAACATCGGATGCTGCGTACTGCTGAGCAGTGCACTGGCCATAGCAGTGGTGTCGACCATCACCCCGCAGTACATCGGCAGCACCACCCTGCTGATCAAGGATACGACCCCGCCGCCGCTGAACTTCCAGCAGACGACCGACAAGGGCGGCCCAACCCCCGACTACCTGCAGACCCAACTGGCACTCCTGCAGTCGCGGGAGCTGGCGGAACGGGCGGTCAGGAAACTCAAGCTGACAACCCATCCGGTGACCGACCCCCGCCAGCAACCGCAGTCCTGGTTCAAACCGCGCCAGTGGCTGGCGGACCTTAACCATGGCCAATGGTTACCGGGCCTGGGATTCCTGACGCAGGCAGCGACGACGCCCACGGAAGAAGACGTGTTCAATGAAGTCACGCGAAACTTCATGCGCCATGCCAGCGTCAAATTCGTCGGCAAAAGCCAGTTGATCGAAATCCAGGTGGAGTTGCCAGACCCGCAACTGGCGGCAGCCGCCGCCAACGCGCTGGCCCAGGGTTTCCTCGACAGTCAGTTCGATACCAGCCAGAAATCCTCGCTGACCACCACCAGCTGGATGAACACACGCCTGATCGAGTTGCGCGACAACCTGCGCAAGGCCGAGGACAAGCTTCAGGCCTACCGTGAAGAACAGGGTCTGGTGGATGTCGACGGGGTCGCCACCATCAGTGCCAACGAACTGCAAATGACCGGCAATCGCATGATCGACGCCCGCCGAAACCGCGCGGAAGCCGAAAGCCAATACCGTCAGGTGCAGGGCCTGGGCAGTGGCGGCGACCTGAGCAGACTCTCCAGCGTCCCTGCCGTGCTGAGCAACCCGCTGGTGCAGCAGTTCCAGGCCGAACTGGCCAAGGCCCAAGCCAGGGTCGAGGAGCTGTCGGGACGTTATGGTCCGAAACACCCCAGCCTGCTCTCCGCCCGTTCGGAGCTACGCACTGCTTCAGACAGCCTGCGCATCCAGGTCAGGCAGGTGATCGCCGGCATCGAACACCAATACCGGCTGGCGGTGGCCAGCGAAGAGGCACTGCGTAAATCCTTCAACACCAACAAGGCACAAATACAGGACATCTCGCGCAAGGAATTCCAGCTGCGCGAATTCCAACGGGAGGTCGACAGCAGCCGGGCGCTGTATGAAACCTTCATCACCCGGCTCAAGGAAACCGCGGCAACGTCTGACATGGACTCGACCAAGGCGCGCATTATCGATTCCGCCATCGTGCCTCTGGAAGCCAGCAAGCCGCGCAAGACCCGGATCGTGGCGATTGTCGCTTTGGTGGCCGGGGTGATTGGTCTGGCAGTGGCCTTATTGTTCGACTACCTGAACAACACCTTCAAGAGCGACGACACCATCGAAAGCACGCTCAACATACCGCTGCTCAGCGTGGTGCCCTTGGTGGCGAAAAAAAGCCGGCGACAACTGGCGCGCCTGTTTGACGACAACGACAATCCGCGATTTTCCGAAACCATTCGCAACCTGCGAACCTGGTTGATGCTGCAGGACAGTGATACGCCATCGCAGGTTGTGCTGGTGACCTCGACCGTGCCCGAAGAAGGCAAAAGCACCATTGCCAACAACCTCGCCAGCTCACTCACGTCGCTGGAGCGTGTGCTGCTGATCGATGCCGACATGCGCCAACCCACCCTCTCGCTGAACTTCGACTTTGCGCCCGACAGCCCCGGTCTGGCCAACGTGATTGCCGGTACGGCACGCCTCGAAGAGTGCATTCGCACCGTGGGTAATCTCGACATGTTGACCGCCGGCAATATCTCACCGCCGTCGCTGGATCTGTTCAGCTCACCACGCCTGCCGTCACCGCTTGCAAATAACGACCCGTTACGCCAGCCGCCACCCCAGGATCTGCTCAGTTCGCCGCGCCTGGCATGCATGCTCGAAGTACTCAAGACGCGTTACCGGCACATCATCATCGATTCGCCGCCAGCGGAAATGGTCAGCGATGCGCTGTTGCTGGCTCAGCATTCGGATGCGGTGATCTACGTGGTCAAGGCCGACAGCACGCCGGTGAGCCAGGTGCAGAAGTACCTCGCCATGCTGCAACAAAGCCACGCGCCGGTGTTCGGGGTGGTGCTCAACCAGGTCGACCTGCGCAAGGCGCGCAAGTATGGCTACAGCCATTCGCAAAGGTTCTACAACTACGACTTCGCCCCCAGGTAACCACGGGCACGCAGCCTGTTTGCCGACGTTTGATCTCACTCCAATCGATAACCGCCAGCGCCGTTGCCGTGCTGGCGCGTCATCCATGTAAAGAGATTGAGTCGATGACTCCGCAAATAACCGCTCAAATGGCGCACCGCCGGGGGCTGACCTTCTGGGGGCAGTGGCTGTGCGCGATCGTTCTGATCAACCTTCTACTGATGCTGCTGGTGTATTGGCGGGTCGGCAGCCTGGCCAGTGAATACCGCGTGCTGATGACGCTCACCGTGCTCGGTTCGGTACCGATCTACAGTGCCATGCAGGTTTATCACAAACGTCACGGCCTGTTGAACGGCCTCGGTCGGTTGCTGGCCGGCTGGCTGATCCTGCTCGCGGTACTCATGACTATCGCCTTTATCACCCAGACCAGTGTGAGGTTTTCACGCCAGGTCATCATCGTCTGGGCAATCATGGGCTTCGTGGTCCAGGCGGCGAGTTTTCTGCCGCTGCACTTCCTGGCCCGACTGCATGCGCGCAAGGTCTGCCAACAGCGCCGTTCCATCATCATCGGCACTTGCCCGACCGCCGACGAGCTGGCCAGAAAACTTACCCAGCCGGATCAAGCGCGGGTATTGGGTTTCGTCGCCACCGAAGATCTGACCGGCCCCGCCCCCAGTGTCCTGCCGTTGCTCGGTCGCGTCTGCGAGACCCGCGACATCATCTCGCGCTTGGATATTCGCCGCGTCTATATCGTTCTGCCAATGGCGCAGGCCGCCCTCATTGAAGCCTTGTACATCGATTTGCTGGACATGAACGTCGACGTGGTGTGGATTCCGGACTTGGGCAGCATGGTACTGCTCAACCAGTCGATCTCCGAAATCGAGCGCATGCCGGCGATCTACCTCAACGAAAGCCTGATCAGTTCGCATCCCGGCAGCCTGCTCTGCAAGGAACTGTTCGAACGCAGCCTGGCCGCCGTGGCCATTCTCCTGTTCAGCCCGTTGCTGGTGGCCGTGGCGATTGCCGTCAAGGTCACTTCGCCAGGTCCGGTGCTGTTCAAGCAGAATCGTCACGGCCACGACGCCGAAATCTTCCAGGTCTGGAAGTTTCGCTCGATGCGCGTGCACGACGATCAACAGGTGCGCCAGGCCACCCGCGACGATGACCGCGTAACCCCGCTCGGACGCTTTCTGCGCCGCTCTTCGATCGATGAATTGCCGCAACTGTTCAACGTGCTGTTCGGCCAGATGGCCCTGGTCGGACCGCGCCCGCATGCCGTCACCCACAACGTCTATTACACCGGCAAGGTGCGCGCCTACATGGCTCGTCATCGGCTCAAGCCCGGCATCACCGGGCTGGCCCAAATCACCGGACATCGGGGTGAAACCGAGACCGTGGAAAAAATGCAGCGGCGCGTCGCCCAGGACCTCAACTACATCAACCAATGGTCGCTGTGGCTGGACATCAAGATCCTGCTCAAGACGCCGTTCACCCTGTTTTCCAAAGACATCTACTGACGTTGTGTCCACGTGGATCGATACCACGAAGCCCGGAGGTTTTCCCGATGAATGTGAGCGTATTCGGAATTGGCTATGTCGGCCTTGTACAGGGGGCCGCACTGGCGGAAGCGGGCCACAACGTGCTGTGCGTGGATGTCGACGCCGCCAGGGTACAGGCACTCAGGGATGGCACGCTGCCGCTTTATGAACCAGGCCTGAAAAGCCTGGTTCGCGACAACTACCAGAGCGGACGCCTGCAATTTGGCACCGACCTTGTCGCCGCCGTACACCACGCCCAGTTGCAGTTGATCGCCGTCGGCACGCCACCGGACGAAGACGGCTCGGCCGACCTGCAGTATGTGCTGAGTGTGGCGGACACCATCGCCCACCACATGCAGTGCCACCAGATCATCGTCGACAAATCCACGGTCCCGGTCGGTACCGCCGACCGGGTGCGAGCGCACATCAATCAGGTTCTGGCGGATACCGATCGCAGTGACCTGACGTTCGACGTGGTCTCCAACCCGGAATTTCTCAAGGAAGGCTGCGCGGTTGAAGACTGCATGCGCCCGGACCGCATCATCATCGGCACCGACAGCCCGCATGCCGAAGCGGTCATGCGCGAGTTGTACGAACCCTTCAATCGCAACCGCGAAAAAATCATCGTCATGGACGCGCGCAGCGCCGAACTGACCAAGTACGTCGCCAACTGCATGCTGGCGACGAAGATCAGCTTCATGAACGAAATGGCCAACCTCGCCGAAAAGCTCGGAGCCGACATCGAGATGGTGCGCCACGGCATCGGCTCCGATCCCCGCATCGGTTATCAATTCATCTACCCGGGGCTGGGTTATGGCGGATCGTGCTTTCCCAAGGATGTGCAGGCACTGATACGCATCGCCACCAACGTCGACTTCGACGCCCGTGTGCTCAAGGCGGTCGAGACGCGCAATAACGAACAGAAAACCATGCTGTTCAGCAAGATCTTCAATCATTTCGACGGCGCGCTGCGGGGCAAGACCTTCGCCTTGTGGGGCTTGAGCTTCAAACCCAACACCGACGACATGCGCGAAGCCCCCAGCCGGGTCTTGATGGAGGCCTTATGGAAAGCCGGGGCAAGGGTCCAGGCGTTCGACCCCAAAGCGATGGAAGAAGCCCAGCGTATCTATGGCGCGCTTGATGACCTGACGCTGGCGGGCACCAAGGAAGCGGCCCTGAAAAATGCCGATGCCCTGATCATCGCGACCGAGTGGCAATCGTTTCGCGCACCGGACTTCGACCTGCTCAGTCAGCAACTGGCGCAACCGGTGATTTTTGACGGACGCAATCTGTTCGACCCGCAGCGCTTGAAACATCGTGGTTTCACCTACTACTCAGTAGGCCGCCAGACACTCTAATGATGAAGGAGCCAGGCAATGATCAGGTTGAAATTAGTCGAGCGGTTCACTCCCGCTCTGCTTGAGACCCACAAAGCTTTTTCCTTCATCAACTTTGCTTCCATCGGCAGTCTGTTCGAACAGGCCGAGGGCCGCGACGTCAGCTATTTTTGCGATGGCATGCTGCTGTCGGCGTTCATGTCGCGCATCACCGGGCAGCCTGTCGAGCGGGTCAGTTTCGATTTCACCTCCATCGCCGACCCGGTGCTGCGCAATGCCGAGCAACGGGGCCGGCGTGTGTATTTTGTCGGGGCCCGGCAAGTGGAACTGGACCTGTTCCTGCTCAAAATCAGGGGTCTTTATCCGCGCTTGAAGATCGCCGGCTTTCACAACGGTTACTTCGATACGGCGCAGGCACAACGCATACATGCCGACATCCGCGACAGCGCCACGGACATCCTGATCACAGGTCTGGGCGCCGGACTCCAGGAGCAATTCGTCGAGGAGGCCCTGAGCCAGGGCTTTGGCGGGGTGGCATTCACCTGCGGCGGTTTCATTCGGCAGGAAGCCACGGCCATCCGCAATTACTACCCCGAATTGATCAACCGCCTGCATCTGCGCGCGTTTTACCGCATGTACCGTGAGCCGCACACGATCCAGCGCTACCTGATCGACTATCCGAGAAACTTTTTTCATCTGTGGGCAATGCTCGCCCTGCACAAAGTGACTATCGATCTACTGCACCCCGACTGCCGGGAAACCAGGATGAACATTCTGTTCATTCTCAAGGATTTCAGCCCTGGCGGAGGGGTCGAGGGTGTCCAGCAGCGCCTGGCCGGGCAATTTCTGAAGGAGGGCCGCCAGGTCGGTTTTTACGTCATGAACGGCGATACGCCGGCGCAAGCGGGCGCGACGTTTTTCCAGGGCGGCGGCGATGGGATCAAGGGCCTGCTCAAGTCCATCTTCCTGTTGCGCCGGATCATTCGCCGCGAAGGCGTGACTCACCTGATCGCCGCCAAGGAACAGGCCAACCTCTGCACTTGGTTCGCCACATTGAACACCTGCTGCCGGGTCATTTATACCCGTCATGCGGCGCTCGATTGCGAGGAACAGAAGACCGGGCCCACCAGCCTGCGCCTGCTCTACGCTTTATACCTGTGCGGCACTGGCAAGGTCGTGGCGGTATCCAATGGCCTGTGTCAGAGCCTTGCCGAGCTGATGCCCTGGGGACGCCAGCGCATCAGCTACTGCCCCAACGCCGTGATCAGCGAATACATGCTCAATGCCGCGCAGGCGCCCTTGCCCGACGGCTTGCCCGCCGACTACTGGCTGGGGGTGGGACGGCTGGTGCAGCCAAAAGGCTTCCATCTGTTACTCGATGCCTACGCAATGGTCTTGCTCCGTGCAACGCCGTTGCCGGATCTGGTGATTGCCGGAGATGGCCCGGAGCGCGTCGCGCTGACCGCACAGGCACAACGCCTGGGCATCGCAGACCGGGTGCATTTCACCGGTTATCTGAGCAACCCCTATCCCCTGATCCGCCACGCCCGGCTGCTGATCCTGAGTTCGGTCCATGAAGGCTTGCCTACGGTGCTGATCGAAGCCCTGGCGCTGGGTACGCCGACATTGGCTTGCGAGTGTGGCAGCGGCGCCCGGGAGTTGCTCGATCACGGCCGGCTTGGGCGTCTGGTGAAGGTCAATGATGTGCCGGCGCTGGCAGAAGGACTGCTGCACAGCCTGACCCCGGACGGTCAGGTTGCGCCGGCCGGTCGCGTCGCGGCAGAGGCGGTTCGACAGTACGGCAGTCATCAGTCCGCCGAGGCCTACTACCAGGTATGGAATCAATGAAGAAGCTGCTGATCATTCTGCATGACTTGGGCGCAGGGGGTGCCGAAAAGATGATGGCGCGCCTCGCCGGGGCGCTGGCCGATGCCGGCAATGACGTGACCCTGCTGATGCTCACCGGCGGCGGAGTCAATGTCGCGAGCCTCGATCCACGGGTCAAACAGGTCGAGCTCAATAGCGCACGCAGTGCGAGTGCCGTGCCGGCCCTGGCGCGATTTCTGCGGCGCAACCGCTTTGATGCGCAATTGGCCGCCCTCACCCATGTCAACGTGGTGGCGATTGCCGCAGCAGCGCTATCCGGGACCCTGCCCCGCCTGCATGTCAGCGAACGCAACGCGTTTTCCCACGACAAACACGTCAACCCGTCCCTGCGGGTCCGGCTGGCCTATTGGGTGGCGCCACTGCTGTACCGGCTCATCCCCAACCCGGTGATCTGCGTGTCACGGGGGGTCGCCGAGGATCTGGTCGAGACCACCCTGACCCGTCAGCGCGATGTCACGATTGCCGACAACCCGGTACTGGACAATGACTTTCGCGACAGGCCGCTTCCCGCTCCGGAGCATCATTGGCTGCGGGAAAAAACCACACCGGTGATTGTCGCCGTGGGGCGGCTGGTCCGACAGAAAGGCTTCGACACCCTGATCGATGCCTTCGCCCGACTGCCCGATCGCACGGCGCGCTTGATCATCTTCGGTGAAGGCACGCTCAGGACACCCTTGCTCGATCAGGCCCGCACGCTAGCCGTGGCCGATCGGGTCGACCTGCCGGGCTACACCGCCGATCCCATGGCGCAAGTCGCGGCGGCCGATTGCTTTGTATTGTCGTCGCGTTTCGAAGGCAGCCCGAACGCGCTGGTCGAAGCCCTGGCCACCGGCACCCCGGTGGTAGCGACGCGTTGTCCGCACGGCCCGCAGGACATTCTCGACAACGGCACCGTCGCGCCGCTGGTGGCGGTCGATGACCCCGCGGCGCTGGCGCAGGCGATCAGCGAACAACTGAACGCCGCGAACGATACACGGCGCCCGATACGTATCGATGCCGCCGCCCGCTTCATGAATGCCCAGGCGGTGAAGACCTACCTCAGTGCCTTGCTCGGGAGCCCACCGCCATGAACACACTGCAAGTCAGGTTCACCACGCTGCGCGATCTTTTCACGCTGTTCGGCGTGCTGTTCTACCTGCAGGTGATCAGCTTTTTTACCGGCCTGGGCAGTGCCTCCAGCCTGAACGATGCCCAGCGTGACCTTGAGGGTAACGTCGTCAACCAGGTCTGCGGCCTGATCACTCTGCTGGTACCTTTATTTTTCTTCATCCGCCACAAGGTGTTCCTCAGTCAGTGTTTTTACCGGCAGAACGCCTTTTTGCTGCTGTTCGTGCTTTGCGTCGCCGCGTCGATCAGTTGGTCCTACGATCCGATGCTCAGCCTCAAGCGTTTTGTCGCATTGATGAGCGTGGTGTTTTTCGGCGGATTCGTCGCCTACAACTACAGCCTCGAAAAAATCAGTTTCATGCTCGGCTGCACCCTCGGCGTAGCGGCGTTCATCGGGCTGATCTGCGCCTTGATCCTGCCGGACATCGCCTTCATTTCCGGAGGCATTCGCGACGGTGCGTTCAAGGGCATCTTCCCGGAAAAAAATGCCGGGGCGCGGATCAATGCCATCGCCGTTGTGTTGCTGCTGCCGATGATCCGCCGGCGCAATCCCTGGGCGATGTTCAGCGCACTGTGCTCACTCATCGCCATCGGGCTCGCCCAGTCCGCCACGGGGCTGGCGCTGATTTGCGCGGGGTCGGCAAGCTACTGGTACTTTCTGACCATGATCCGTCTGCGGATCAACCGCTCATGGATGGCGTTCTTCGCGACCACAGTTCTGTACTTGCTGATCTGCCTGTTTCTGTTTGGTCATTACACGCTTTTGTTGGAAATGGTCGGTCGCGACCCGTCACTCACCGACCGCATGCTGATCTGGGAGCTGTTGACACCCTACATCGATGCCGAGTTTGTCAGGGGTTACGGCTATGGTGGCTTCTGGTCCAGCCCCGATGCCGCCGCGTTCATTGCTCGCTGGGGTTACATCGGTAACGCCCACAGCGGCTACATGGAAACCCTGCTCAACGGCGGGATCGTGCAGCTGACGGCGCTGGGCCTGATGCTGGCCGAGGCGCTGGTCAAACAGTATCGCGCCGTGACGGCGGACCAGTCGCCGCAGTATCGGGCCAGTGCCCTGGTCATCATAGGACTGTTCATCGTCACCAATTACGTGGCGTACGTGGTCCCCAATTACCGCTCCGCGGAGTTTTTGGTGTTCTGCATCCTGGCCATGTCTTTCCATCATCACCACGCCGGACGCAGTCTTGCCAGACCGGGCGCAGCGTCGCATTCGACGGCGCGACGCAAGGTACTCAGCGGCGCCACCGCCAGCGTCGTAGCCAAGGAGAAAAGGCCATGTTGAACGAAGGCCCCCCTTCACCGGATTCGGTGTGCGTGGTGATTCCGATGTACAACGCCGCCAGTACCATCGAAAAGACCCTGGCGTCCCTGGTCCTGCAGACCCGTCAGCCCGAGCAGGTGATCGTCGTCGACGACGGCTCCAGCGATGACTGTGCCCAACGGGTCAGGAATTTTGTCGCGCCGTTTCGCCTGACCCTGTTGCAGCAGGCCAACCAGGGTCCGGCCCGTGCGCGCAACACAGGCATCTTTGCCGCCGAGGAAACCTTCATTGCCTTCCTCGATGCCGATGACCAGTGGCATCCACAGAAACTGGAAATGCAGCTGGCGCTGTATGACCGGTTGACGGCCCAGGGGCATTCGGTCGGGCTGATCGATTGCTACCAGTTGAGTGTGTTCAGCGACGGCACACAGCAACTGGAAGAGCGGCGCAAGTGCGGCAATCACTTTGCTGATTTCATGCGCGAGAATGTCATCAACGGTACGTCCGGCGTGCTGGTGGTGCGTGAAGTGGTCTGTGCCCTGGGTGGTTTCGACCCTTCCCTGCGCTTCGCCGAAGACCGCCTGCTCTGGACGCGGATCGCCGAGCACTGGGAAATCCACACCGTGCCGCAAATCCTCCATCGGCGCGGGGTCGACAGCGGCAACATCACCGCGCAACCGCAAAAATACTACCCGTACAAAGTCAGATTCATCGAACTGTACCTGGATCGCTACGGCCCGAGACTGACCCGGCAGCAGCGCATCCATTTCGTGTTGGCCAACCATGCCGAATTCCTCAATGCCTTTTCCCGGCGCGGCGAACATGCACAGGTGATCAAGGTGTTCCGGCAGATGCTCGGGCACTCCTGGCAAGCGCTGATTTGCTTCAATGGCAAACCGACCCTGCGTTACCTTTATGCGCGATTCAAGACGCTGCACAAGGTTTCCTGATCGCTCGCCCCTCGATCGAACGTCTGCCGGGTTTGCCCATGGTCAATCAACGTCTCGTCACATTGAGCTGGATCTTCACCGAGAAATTCGGCCTGATTTTCCTGTCGATGATCACTTTTGTCGTGTATGCCAGGCTGTTGTCGCCGGAAGAACTGGGGGTGGGTACGATCATCATCGCCAGCGTCGAGGTGATCGCCATCCTCTATTCCTCGGTGCTGGAAGACCCACTGGTGCGGATGGAGCGTCTGGATGAGCGCCACATCGCCACGGCGTTCTGGGTGGCGGTACTGACCAGCCTGGTGTCCATCGCGATCATCACGGCCGTGGCGATGCTGTGGCTTGCATCCACCGCCCTGCAATGGATGACGGCGCTGGCTTCGGTGAAAATCCTGTTCACCATGATGGCGCGCGTCTATGTCGTGCAATTGCGCCGTAGCAGCAACTTCAGGATGCTCGCTTCGCGCACACTGCTGGGCAAGGTGTCCGGCGGCGTTGCCGGTATCGCCGTGGCGCTCTTGGGTTTGGGCGCCTGGGCGGTGATTGCCCAGGCGCTGATCATGGAATTCGTTTCCATCCTGGTGTTGATGCTGAGTGACCGACGCCGAATCCCATGGGTCATTGACGGTCCATTCCTGCGTGAACTGCTGACGGCCGGCCTGCCCGTGGCCGTCAACACCCTGAGTTCGCAAACCCTTCAGCGCGGGGTCAATGTGGTCCTCGGTATCACCGCCGGCACCCACGCTGTCGGCATCTTCAACCTGGCGATGCGCATCATCGATTTGCCACGCACGGCGTTTTACAACGGCCTGATGAGCTATGCACTGCCGGCATTCGCCAGACGCAGCGCCGAACCGTCGAGGTTGATCGGCTTCATTTTCGACTCGACAGCCGTCAGCTGCTTCCTCCTCACCCCGATCTTCATCGGTATCGCCGTCACCGCCGAGAACATCGTCCTGCTGATCTTCGGAGCCAAATGGGCCGACGCGATCCCGCTGCTGCAAGTACTGGCCTGCACCGCCGCCATCGGCAACACCGCCATGTACGCCACCACCGCGCTGGTGGCCGTCAACCGCACGCACCTGACCCTCAAGGCGGAAGTGGGCACCACCTTGCTGGCGCTGGCGCTGGTCTACGGGCTGGGGCCGCTTTATGGCGGCATGGCCGCTGCCCTGGCGTTGCTGCTGCGGATGCTGATCGTCACACCCTTGCAGATTCGCGGGCTGAACACCGCCATCGGTTCTGGCTGGCGTGCGTTTTTCGCCTCCAGCTATCGCAGTGTGACGGCCTCGCTGGTCATGGCCGCGGCAGTGCTGTGGCTGACCCCATGGCTGCAGGTGCAGGGGGTTGTGCACCTGGCCTGCAGCATCGGTATCGGCGCGCTGACCTATGCGCTGGCCTACAGCCTGTTGCACCCGCGCTGGCCGCAAGAATTCAAATCGGTATTCACCACCCGCTGAACCCACTCCCTCCGCAATCCTTCTGCGACAGGAACGCCCAACATGCGCAAAACCACGCTGATCACTGGCGGGGCCGGGTACATCGGCTCCCATACCGCGCTGACCCTCATTGCTGCCGGCCACTCGGTGGTGATACTCGATAACCTGTGCAACAGCTGTCGGGAGTCGATCAGCCGACTTGAGCTACTGACCCACAGCCACGTCGACTTCATCGAAGGCGATGTGCGCGACAGCACCTTGCTCGAGGAAATCTTCGCTGAGTACGACATCGATGCGGTGATGCATTTCTCCAGCCTGAAATCCGTCGCCGAAAGCACCCGAAAACCGCTGGATTACTACGCTAACAATGTCGCGGGCACCTTGAATCTTTGCCAGGCCATGGCCCGCGCGCAGGTGTTCAATCTGGTGTTCAGTTCCTCGGCCACGGTCTACGGCGACTCGGCGCACACACCGATTGCCGAAGCCCTGGGCACCGGCAACCCCGTCAATCCCTATGGCCGCAGCAAGCTGATGATCGAGGAGATGCTCAAGGATCTGGCGCTGTCCGACACGCGCTGGAGCATCGCGCTGCTGCGCTATTTCAACCCGATTGGCGCCCACGAAAGCGGCTTGATCGGCGAAGACCCCCATGGCCGACCCAGCAACCTGCTGCCCAGCCTGACCCAGGTCGCCATCGGCCGGCTCCCCGAACTCACCGTGTTCGGCAATGACTACCCCACGGTCGATGGCACCTGCGTGCGCGATTACATCCACGTAGTCGATGTGGCCGAAGGGCACCTGAAGGCGCTGCAGATGCTGCAACACAGTCCTGGCACTCACATCTGGAACCTCGGTACCGGCACCGGCTACAGCGTGTTGCAGATCATCCACAGTTTCGAAGACGTGACCGGCATCAGCATTCCCTACCATTTCGCTCCACGCCGAGCCGGCGACATTGCCCAGTGCTGGGCCGACCCCAGCAAGGCCGGACGCGACCTGGGCTGGTACGCGCAACGTAACCTGGAGCAGATGATCATCGACACCTGGCGATGGCAATCAAGCAACCCCTATGGCTACCAGTTCCCTCTGCCATTGCCGGTAGCTGTGGCCATGAAGTAATGGAGCCTGACCATGATCAGGGAATGCCTACTCGGCTTTCTTTTCGCGAGCATGATGTTCGAGGCGGCAGCTGCGCCCTCCCGGCCACCCACCGACGGCCTGGTGCTGTGGCTCGACGCGGCCGACGCCTCGACCATCAGCCTCGACGAACAACAGCGCGTGCTGCGCTGGCGGGACAAATCCGGCCAGCACCACGACGTCACTGCGGACCATGCATCGGCCAGCGCCTGGTCCGGATACGTGACCAATGCCCTTAACGGCCACGCCGTGGTGCGCTTGAATGGCACGGCGGCTTTCAGCGCCAAGGCCTTGCGCACGGCAAAAGGTCCGGTGACGCTGTTGATGGTGTCGCGGCGACTTCCGGCACAGGCCGGGGGCAAGGCCTGGCAACGCCTGTTCAGCTCGCGCCCGCAATTGGCCGATAACGATAACGTGGCACCGAACTTCGGCATCAGCGTGCAACAGACCAGCACCTATCAGCCCCACATTGCCTTCCTCGAAACCAGCGACGTGCCGATCGGCCCTCTCGCCGTAGGCCGCAATGTGGTCGGCACCTCTGAAATCCTGCGCGGCGACATCGCCGAAGTGCTGGCGTACAACCGCCCACTGACCACGCAGGCCGAACGCCAGGCGGCGTTTGAATACCTGGCGCACAAATGGTCGGTGGCGGTCCCGCAACACGCCAATGCCTGGACCCGAACCGGTCCGCTCGGCCCGGTGCCGCAACAGACCAACGCCAACCTGCCGCTGTCCGATCAGGCCAATGCCGGCCGCTGGCGCCCGGACCCGCGCTTCACCGACGACTTCAACGGCACTGCCCTCGACCGTCAACGCTGGCACGTCAACAACGCCACCGGTAGCGACTCGCTGGGGCGCAAACCGGCGCTCTTCACCCCTGACAACGCCAGTGTCGGCAATGGCCATCTGAACATCGTCTTCCGCAGGCAAACCTTGCCTGAAAAATATGTACGCCTGGGCTACAAGAACTACACCAGCGCCATGGTCCGCACTATCGAACGTGGCGACTACGGCTACTACGAAGCCCGGGCCAGACCCATGAACTCGGCAGGTTCCAGCGCCTTCTGGCTGGCATGGACCGGACTTGCCGACAACGCCACGGAAATCGACATTTTCGAAATCGGCGGTAAAACCAAAGAGGCCAGATTCGACCGTTTGTACAACATGAACGCCCACGTCTGGGCGACGCCGACCGGCACCGCGCACTTCAGCGAAGGCGCCAGCTGGACCAGCCCCTGGCGCCTGGCCGCCGACTTTCACGTGTATGGCCTGGACTGGCAGCCCGACACCCTACGCTGGTACGTCGACGGCGTGCTGGTCAGGGAAGCGAAGAACAGTCACTGGTTCTTCCCGATGCAGATAGTCTTCGACAGCGAGGCCATGTGGGACTGGTTCGGCGTGGTCAACGATGCCGATCTGCCATCGACCTTCAGTATCGATTACATCAAGGTCTGGCGGCGCGGCGGATAGTCATGGCTGGTTCATGGCTACACATCCTGCTGCTGGAGGATCTTCTGCCCTGTCTCAAGTCATGAAGGGAGTATCCAATGAAAGGCGATGCCAGTGCTGACCAAAGAGACGCCGGAACACCTGTTTTCGGGCAAAGGTTTGGCGCTCTTGGTAAACTTCCCTGAATCAGCTTTAAACACGTAGAGCAAAAATGGTACAGAATTTAGTTACATACCCGGATTCAAGCTCTATGGTGTCCAGACGCTTTAGCGTGGCCCCGATGATGGATTGGACCGACCGCCACTGTCGCTTCTTCCTGCGCCTGCTCTCCAAGCACGCCCTCCTCTACACCGAAATGGTCACCACCGGCGCACTGCTCAACGGCGATCACGAACGCTTCCTGCGTCACAACGAAGCCGAACACCCCCTCGCCCTGCAACTCGGTGGCAGCGTGCCGCTGGACCTGGCCATGTGCGCGCGCATGGCTCAGGACCATGGCTACGACGAGGTGAATCTGAATGTCGGCTGTCCGAGTGATCGGGTGCAGAACAATATGATCGGCGCGTGCCTGATGGGGCATCCGCAGTTGGTGGCCGATTGTGTGAAGGCGATGCGCGATGCGGTGTCGATTCCGGTGACGGTAAAGCATCGGATCGGGATCAATGGCCGGGACAGTTACGAGCAGTTGTGCGATTTCGTCGGCACCGTGCGGGATGCCGGGTGCACGAGTTTTACGGTGCATGCGCGGATTGCGATTCTGGAGGGGTTGTCGCCGAAGGAGAACCGCGACATTCCGCCCCTGCGGTATGACGTGGCGGCGCGGTTGAAGGTGGATTTTCCGGAGCTGGAGATCATTCTCAACGGCGGGATCAAGACGCTGGAGGCTTGTCGCGAGCACTTGCAGACATTCGACGGTGTGATGCTGGGCCGTGAGGCCTATCACAACCCTTATGTGATGGCCGAGGTCGATCAGCAACTGTTTGGCAGCACGGCACCGGTGATCAGCCGGGCCGAGGCGCTGGCGCAGTTGCGGCCCTACATCGCGGCGCATATCGAGGCGGGTGGTTCAATGCACCACATTACCCGGCATGTGCTGGGACTGGGCACAGGGTTTCCCGGGGCGCGCAAGTTTCGGCAGTTGTTGTCGGTGGATATTCATAAGGCTAAAGAGCCGTTGGTGTTGCTGGATCAGGCGGCGGAGTTGTTGGAGGGGCGTTAACAATAAGTTTCTACGTTGAAATGGAGCATCGTTGATGGAAGGAGCTGAACATGCCTCTGACTGAAAAAGAACTGATGGAACGGGATGCCAAACGCAATATTGGCGAAGAACTGTTGGCGTCGATTCTTGAAGTCAAGGCAGGCTCATTGGCTAATGCCGCTGTAGGAGCAAGCTCGCTCCTACATAGGCAGCCATCCGCCCCGACGTTTTCCGAGACGTATTGTCGAACTGAAGTCATGACTGTGGAATCTGTGGGCGTTAACGGTCGCCCCGGTTGAACCTGTGCCCGGATTTGGCATCGTAACTATCGATACCGCGCCCCGCCTTTCAAACACCCGTTTTCCGGTTGTTGCCGCTGGGGCCATCGATACACGCACGCGCCCTTGAGTGGCTGTCAGCGCTCGGGTAATGTCATCAGACCCATAGGACAGAGCACGCCCATGACTTCCAAGCTGGATCAACTCAAACAAATGACCACCGTGGTTGCCGACACCGGCGACTTCGAAGCTATCGCTCGCGTCAAACCCGTGGACGCTACCACCAACCCTTCGCTGCTGCTCAAAGCGGCGGCCATTTCCGGTTATGCCGAGTTGCTGAATGCGTGCGTTCACGACTGCAAGGGCGATGTCGGCCTGGCCAGCGATCGTTTTGGCGTTGCGGTAGGCCAGGAAATTCTCAAGGTTGTACCGGGCCGTATTTCCACTGAAGTGGATGCGCGCCTGTCGTTCGACACTGACGCCGTATTGAAGCGCGCGCACCGTCTGATCGAACTGTATGACAAAGCCGGCATCGGCCGTGACCGGGTGCTGATCAAGATCGCTTCCACCTGGGAAGGTATCCGCGCTGCCGAGCAGTTGGAAAAGGAAGGCATCCAGACCAACCTGACCCTGCTGTTCTCCTTCGCTCAGGCCGCCGCTTGTGCCGATGCCGGGGTGTTCCTGATTTCGCCGTTCGTGGGCCGCATCTACGATTGGTACAAGAAGGCCAACGGCAACGACTACACCGGCGCGGATGATCCGGGCGTGCAGTCGGTGACGCGGATTTACAACTACTACAAATCCAATGACTACAAGACCGTGGTGATGGGCGCGAGCTTTCGCAACCTGAATCAGATCGAGCAGTTGGCTGGTTGCGACCGCTTGACCATCAGCCCGGATCTGCTGGAGAAGCTGGCGGCGGACACCGGCAAGCTGGAGCGCAAGTTGGCGCCGGGCAATGCCGGTGAGGCGCGCTTGAGCCTGAATGAAGCGCAGTTCCGTTGGTTGTCCAACGAAGATGCGATGGCGACCGAGAAGCTGGCTGAGGGTATTCGTCAGTTTGCCCGGGATCAGGAGAAGCTTGAGGCGTTGTTGCAGGCCAAGCTGTGATCTAGTTCAGAGCGTTGGGAAAAGGGCGAGCCTTGGGTTCGTCCTTTTTTTTGCGTTGAATTTGGGTGTTGGATGGCTGCGCGCTGGGGGATGTGGTGTTTGGTGTGGCGTCTTCGCGAGCAAGCCCGCTCCCACAGGGGGATTTATGTCGTTCATGGGAGATGTGGACGACGCAGATCCTGTGGGAGCGGGCTTGCTCGCGAAGGCGGCGGCACATTCAATATATGTGCAAGCTGGCCTGGCGCTTTCGCGAGCAGGCCGCTCCCACAGGGGGATTTACTGTGGGAGCGCTGTTTGGCCCATTGCCTGGGGATCAGTGCCGCTCGAGGGCATTGACCAGGTCATGGAAGGCTTCACGATTGGAGTCGTTCAGGCCCATGAGGATCTTGTGCGCTTCGAGCACTTTGATCCGCACCACTTCTTCGGACTGATCCTGGTCTGGCAGGTCGGTCAGGCACTCAGGGCACGGGATCGGGCGGTCAACGATGTTGAACACTTGCTCGAAGCCCATGGACTGCAGCAGCCGGGTGATGTCTTCGTGGGTGGTGACCACGGTCGGCAGCAGGCCGACCTTTTGCCGCGACAGGATCGACAGTTTGGCCAGCAGGCCCAGGGTGGTGCTGTCGATGCTGCGGGTTTCGGTCAGGTCGATCACGATCGCGTTGAAATTCAACGCGGTGAAGATCCGCTCAATAGTCGCATCCAACGCCGAACACAGGGTCAGGCGAACTTCACC
This sequence comes from Pseudomonas fluorescens, assembly GCF_902497995.1. GTDB lineage: Bacteria > Pseudomonadota > Gammaproteobacteria > Pseudomonadales > Pseudomonadaceae > Aquipseudomonas > Aquipseudomonas fluorescens_BK. Next base: position 217,719 of record NZ_CABVII010000004.1, read on the forward strand.
GACGAACTTGAGGACGAAGGTGCCGTCCTGCTCGGCGAACTGGATTCTACCGGTACTCATCAAAGATTCCTGCTCAACACCAACAGGGCGATATCATCCGGCATCTCCCCCAGCGTGGCCAATCCAAAAACCTGCCGCAGACCATCCAGGCTGCCGCCCGCTGCCTTGACCCGTTGGGGCAAAGCCGCTTCTTTTTCTTTGAGTGTCGGTTCTGGCAAAAGGTCCAGAATGCCATCGGACATCAGCGTCAGGCTGAACGTCGGCGGCAGCTCCAGCACGTGGTCTTCGTAGGTGGCTTCATTGAAGAGGCCTACCGGCAGACCGCGCCCTTCCAGATAACGAACACTGTCTGGCGTGTACAACACAGGCAACGGCAAATGACCGCCGATGCTATAGGTCAACAAACCTGTCTCCTCGTCGATGACTCCACCGACCATTGTGACGTGTTTACCCAGCTTACAACTGATCAGGCCTCGGTTGATATGACCAAGGACCTCTGAAGGCTTGAATTCCGGCAATGTACCGCTGCGCTTGGATTCGAACAGCAGGCGCGTGGTCATGAACTTCAACAGCACGGTAACGAACGCTGAAGAGGCGCCATGCCCGGAAACGTCCGCCAGGTAAAAGGCTACCCGACGCTCGTCGACCCGAAAGTAGTCGACGAAATCACCCGACAGGTACAGCGACGGGATGATCTGGTGGGCGAACTGGAACTCGTCGATGCTCCACGGACTGACCGGCAGCATGTTCATCTGCACCTGGCGACCGGCGTTCTGGTCTTCCTGGAGCAGGTTCAGGCTGGCTTCGAGTTCGCGGTTGGCCTTTTCCAGCTTCTCGCGGTAGCGCTGGTTTTCCAGCAGCAGGCGCGCACGATCCAGGGCCCGGCGCACAGAGTGCTCGAGCACGGCCAGATCTTCGAGAGGCTTGATCAGGTAGTCCGCCGCGCCCAGGCGCAGGGCCTCGACCGCGTCGTTCATCACGCCGGCGCCCGACACCACGATGACCGGGGTTTGTGGCGATCGCTCGGTGACCTGGCGGATGAGTTCGAGCCCGCCCATCTGCGGCATGCGCAGATCGCAGATGACCAAGTCGGGCTTGAATTGCTCGAATACCTGAAGACCCTGCTGGCCATTGCTGGCCTGCAAGACGCTGAAACCACTGTCTTCCAAATAGGCGGCGAGGCTCTCGCGCACTACTTCGTCATCATCGATTATCAGCAGCGTGGCACTGGTTTTTGGCATGTGGGCAAACGGCGCCAGAATTAGGTTGGCGTAGCAGGCAGGGGTTTTGGCCCGGCTCACACTACTGGATTCGCTTTCTAGCCTCTCCGTTGCACCGTTTTCGGGCATTTGCCCTACGCACGGGTACACCAGAGGTGCCCTTCTAAGGCGCAGACGGTACTCCCATCCGCGGGGTGTTTCAAGCTCACGCCGATGGTCGCTTGACGTCTTTGGTTGCCAAATGACCGGGAGTTATAAAAACCGGCTGGAGAGTAACTGAATGGAAGGTCGTAACCTGCCGATTTTATTGATACTTCGTCATTTACTGAATGAAACACCTGTAGGAGCGAGCTTGCTCGCGATAGTCTCAAGGGCGACGCGTTCATTCAGGAAATACGCGTTATCGTTGGCGTCCATCGTCGGAACGCCGCCCGGAGCAAGCTTTGCTCCTACAGGGGATCAGAAATCGTCTTCGACCTGGCCGTCCTTGACCTTGAATTCGCGATTCTGCAGGTACGCGTTACGGATGAAGGTGTACTTGTCGCCACTGATCAGTTTCTCGGCCGACAGCAGGTTGGCGCGGGTATCGATGATGTACAGGCCCATGATCGAGTTACGCACCGACACGTCGTCGATGTAGCGGTAGGGGCCGGTGTAGCCGTCGACATACTTGGACGGCGCGTCACGCAGGGTGCTTGGGCCCAACAACGGCAGCATCACGTAAGGCCCGCTGCCCACGCCCCAGTAACCGAGGGTCTGGCCGAAGTCTTCGTCGTTGCGCTGCAGGCCCATGTGGGTGCCCACATCGAAGAAGCCCAGCACGCCGAAGGTGCTGTTGAAGATCAGGCGCGCGGTATCGACACCGGCGGCGGCCGGCTTGGCCTGCAAGAGGTCGTTGGCCAGGTTGGTGACATCGCCGACGTTACGGAACATGTTGTGGATGCCGTCTTCGAGGAACTGCGGCGTCACGAACTGGTAGCCTTGAGCCAAGGGCTTCAGGGCATAGGTGTCGAGCACGTCGTTGAACCTGTAGATCGGGCGGTTGATGCTTTCCCAAGGATCTTCTTCCGTGGCAGCCTGGGCAACGAACGGAACCACCAGCACGCTGGCACACACACAAAGCCGAGCTAGATGATTGCTCCAGCGCATAGAAAACTCCTTGGATTGTTACTGGCTCGGGCGCATGGCCCGGACGATAAGCTGGCTAGTATAAGTCGGAATAGCCGCTTTAGGCAGCATCGTCCGCTCCAGGCTGCAGATGGGCGAGGATGTCCGGCGATTCACTTCAATGTCACGCAACTGTCACCGTCGGCCCCTAGCCTTTAAGCTATTTCAGGGACGCTACCATGCCGCACGCCGAAGCTTTGCCCCTCGCTGCACCCAACCTGACCGCCGTGCTGTTCGGCCTCAGTGGTTGCCTGGTGGACTTCGGCGCCCGCACGCACCGTCACGCCAGCCACGCTGACGCACAGGCAGACGTCACGCCAGGCGCCCTGGAGAGCCTGCACCATTTGCAGCGGCAACAGATTCCCTGCGCCTGGCTCGATGAACTGCCCCCTGCCCTCTGCCATTCCCTGGCCGCCGCCCTGCCGGAATGGATCACGCCTTCGCAACACCTTGCAACAATCAATCCGTGGCCGGCCCCCGATGCCTGCTGGCAAGCCTTGATGCGGTTGAACGTCGGGCGCCTGGAAGGTTGCGTACTGGTCAGCGGCGAACCGCGCCTGCTGCAATCGGGGTTGAATGCGGGATTGTGGACGATTGGCCTGGCGTCCTGCGGCTCGCTCTGCGGACTGGCGCCCAACGAATGGCAGGCGTTGACTCAGCAGGAACGGGACATGAAACGGAGCAAGGCCACGGTGCAACTGTTCGGCCTGGGGGTGCATTCGGTGATCGATCACCTCGGCGAACTGGACTCCTGCCTGGCCGACATCAGCCTGCGCCGGCTCAAGGGCGAGAAGCCCTGATCGCCGCCTCACACCGATGAACGCATGCAGGTTGCGCGGGAGTGGATTAATCTAAAGGTCAGCCATAGACCTTTGGCGCGGCGCTGCGGTCTATGCCAGTGCCTATCGATAAAAGGAAGAACGCCATGCCTGCCCGCGAACTGCAAGAACAGCTCAATACACTGCGCGAGCAATTGGACCAGAATCCACCGCTGACCGAAGCCGAGCGCGAAGACCTGCACGCGCTGATGAAACAGATCGAACTTGAGCTTGAACTCGAAACCAAAACCCAGGATTCCAGCCTTTCCGATAATGTGAACCTGGCTGTCGAACGCTTTGAAATCGACCACCCGACCCTGGCCGGCACCTTGCGCAACATTGTGCAGGCGTTGGGCAATATGGGGATCTGATCGCGCCGGATGCAAAAAAGCCCTGCCAGTGATGGCGGGGCTTTTTCATGCCTGCAACTTGAAATGCGATCCCCTGTAGGAGCGAGACCGGCTTGCCGGCGAAGGCGCTTTTTCATGTCTGATTTGAAATGCGATCCCTTGTGGGAGCGAGCTTGCTCGCGAAGGCGGTGTGTCAGTCACCCTTGATGTTGAATGTGCCGACCTCTTCGCGAGCAAGCTCGCTCCCACAGTGGATCTCCCACATTGAATCTTTATTGGCGGACCAGGCGGTGGTTCGGCAGTTGCACTTCTTCGGTGCTGCGATACGGGTTGATGTCCAACCCGCCACGGCGCACATACCGCGCATACACCGTCAGTTTTTCCGGCTTCAGCAGCCGCTGCAGGTCGAGAAAAATCCGCTCCACACACTGTTCATGGAAGTCCGAATGCTGGCGGAAGCTGACGATGTACGCAAGCAAACTGGCGTGGTCCAGCGCCGCGCCACGGTACTCCACCGCTACGCTGCCCCAGTCCGGCTGGCTGGTGACCGGGCAGTTGGATTTGAGCAAATGGCTGTGCACGCTCTCCTCGACGATGCGCGACTCATCGCAACGCAGCAGCTCCGGACGCGGATGCTCATAGTTGCTGACGCTGATATCCAGCTCATCGATGCACACACCCGGCAACGCCACGACGCCTTCGGCTTCCACCTCTTGCAGGCGGCGAATGCGCACGCCGACCGGTTTGCCGGCGGCGGCCGACAGGTCCTTCACCAGCGTGGCCTCAAGGCTGGCGTTATCGGCAAACGACGACTGGTTCAGGGAGTTCAGGTACAGCTTGAACGACTTGGATTCGATGATGTTCGGCGAATCCGCCGGAATGCTGAACTCGCCGATCGCCACCACCGGCTTGCCGGACGGCAACAGCCACGACAGCTCGAAGCAGTTCCAGAAGTCCACGCCCTTGTAGGGCAGGGTTTGCGCCGTCAGGCCCAGTTCGGCCCATTTCGCGGTGCGCGGGATCGGGAACAGCAAGGACGGCGTGTAAGTGGCGATGTATTCGCTGGATTTACCCAGCGGCGAGTGTTCGGCTGCGGGATGCATGGCGGAAACCTGACTGAAGAATCAGTGGATTCTACCAGTCTTTGCGCTCGCGTTTGAGTGCTTACTGACTGACAGTCAACTGGCCGACCATGCCTGCCTGATAATGACCGGGGATATTGCAGGCAAATTCCAGGTGGGTCGCTTTGGAGAAGGTCCAGGTCAGCTCGGCTGTTTTGCCCGGTTCTACCAGTACGCTGTTGGGGTCGTCGTGCTTCATGCCATGATCCATACCGGGCATTGAGCCGTGGTCCATGTCCTTCATGCCTGTCGGCGTGAGCATGCCGCTCTGCTGCATCTTCAGCATTTCCTGCTGGTGCCTGGCATGCATCGCCGCGTCGCCGAGGTTGAATTCGTGCAGCAACCGGCCTTTATTCACCAGCACGAAACGCACCGTCTCACCGGCCTTGATCTCGATCGCCTTGGGCGTGAACGACATGTCGCCCATCACCACTTCAATGCTGCGAGTGGCCTTGGCGGCCGGGGCGGGTTGACCGAAATCGAAGGTATGCGCCGGCGATGCCCACACCGGCGAACTCAGCGCCAGCCAACACGCGGCCAGCCTCAGGGATTTGCGCAAAAACATGGTCGTACTCCAACAAGATAAGGTTCAGCCTGTGGAAAACTCTAAACTGCTGCCACTGCCTGCAACCTGACAGCCAGATTACAACTTTGTCAGGTTGGCCTGTACTGGCGTTGCCCACGGTATAAAGCGTTCGTTCCACTGCCTCGAGTCGCCCATGAAACTGCTGATCGTCGAAGACCAACCGAAAACCGGCCACTACCTGCGCCAGGGCCTGACCGAAGCCGGGTTCAACACCGAACTGGTGGCCGACGGCAGCACCGGCCAGCAATTGGCGCTGAGCGGCGACTACGCGCTGTTGATTCTCGATGTGATGCTGCCCGGCCGCGATGGCTGGCAGATTCTGCAGGCGGTGCGCGGCGCCGGCCTCGACACGCCGGTGCTGTTTTTGACCGCGCGGGACGCGGTGGAGGACAGGGTCCACGGCCTGGAACTGGGTGCCGACGATTACCTGGTCAAACCCTTCGCTTTCTCCGAACTGCTGGCGCGGGTCCGCAGCCTGTTGCGTCGCGGCAGTGCCCCACCTCAGGAAACCAGCCTGCGACTGGCCGACTTGCGCCTGGACCTGATCCGCCGCCGGGTTGAACGCAACGGTCAGCGCATCGACCTGACCGCCAAGGAATTTGCCCTGCTGGAAATGCTCCTGCGGCGCCAGGGCGAAGTCCTGCCCAAGTCGCTGATCGCCTCCCAGGTCTGGGACATGAATTTCGACAGTGACACCAATGTCATCGAAGTGGCGATCCGCCGTCTGCGCCTGAAGATCGACGATGAGTTCCCGAACAAGCTGATCCACACCGTGCGCGGCATGGGTTACGTGCTTGAAGAGCGCCCGGCCTGATGCGCCGGCTTTCCCTGAGCAGTCGCCTGGCGCTGTTGTTTGCCGCCTGCACGGCCGTGGTCTCGTTGTTCGCCGGGGTGTTGTTCAGCCGTGCCAGCGAGGCGCACTTTGTTGAACTGGATCAGCAATTGCTCGACGGCAAGTTGATCGGTCTGCGCCGTGCGCTTCACGATCTGCAATCGAGCGAGAGCGAAGTCAAACTGGCGGATGAGTTGAGCCGACAGGCTGATCTGTCGCTGCGCATCACCGGCAGCGATGGCCGGCGCTGGTATGACAGTTCACCGCGCCTGCCCGACACGCTGCCGCAGAAACCGGGCCTGTGGACCCTCAACGACGCCGGCACCGACTATCGCGTGCTGCAGGCTCCGCTGTTCCTCGACCGACCCGACTCGCCACAGCTGACGCTGCTGTTGGACATCACCCATCACCAGCACTTTCTGCAACGCATGCAGCACCTGATCTGGCTGACGGTGGGCTTGTCGGCCCTGGCCACCGCCCTGCTCGGCGCCTGGGCGGCACGCAGCGGTTTGCGCCCCTTGCGGCGCATGAGTGCAGTGGCCCGCGGCGTGTCGGCGCAATCGCTCAATGCGCGCCTGCCCGAAGCCGACATGCCGCCGGAACTCGCGGAAATGGCCCACCACTTCAACGCCATGCTCGGCCGCCTCGACGACTCTTTTCAGCGGCTCTCGGCCTTCTCCGCCGACATCGCCCATGAACTGCGCACACCGCTGTCGAACCTGCTGACCCACACCCAGGTCACCCTCACCCGCCCGCGGCCGATCGAGGATTACCGCGAAGCGCTGCACAGCAACCTCGAAGAACTGCAATGGATGGCGCAACTGGTCAACGACATGTTGTACCTGGCCAAGGCTGACCATGGGTTGTTGATGCCCAGGCGCGAACCGCTGGAACTGGCGGAGGAAGTGGATGTGTTGCTGGAGTTTTTTGCGCCGTTGGCGGAGGACGCCCGGGTCAGGTTGAGTCGTGAAGGCAGTGCGCAGATGGAGGGCGATCGCAGTATGTTGCGGCGGGCGCTTTCGAATTTGCTGGATAATGCGTTGCGGTTTACGCCGGCGGAAGGTGAGGTCCGGGTGCGGATTGTTGAACAGCCTGAAGGTTTGCGCCTGACTGTCGAGAACAGCGGCGAGGGCATTGACGAGGCACTGCTGCCGCGTTTGTTTGACCGGTTCTACCGGGCTGATCCGGCGCGACATGAAGGCAGCAGTGAGCATGCGGGGTTGGGGTTGGCGATTACCCGGTCGATCATTCGGGCCCATGGGGGGCAGATTCGGTGTGAATCGGATCGGGGGTGGACCAGGTTTGTAATCGAGTTGCCAAAAGGGGATTGAGGCCAGCAGGGCCGGCCCCTTCGCGAGCAAGCCCGCTCCCACAGGGTTTCGAGTCGTTCACAAATGTGTGGCTCAACTCGGTCAACTGTGGGAGCGGGCTTGCTCGCGAAAGCGGTGTATCAGGCTACGAATACCGCAGCGCGGTAGCCGGCTCGACCTTCGCCGCACGCCAGGCCGGGTAAACCGTGGCCAGGAAGCTCAGGATGAACCCGGCCGAACAGATCAACAACACATCCCCGCCCTGCAATTCCGAAGGCAGGTTACTGACAAAATACACATCGGAACTGAAGATGTGCTGCCCACTGACCCGCTCCACCCAGCCCACCAGCTCGCTGACGTTCAGCGCCGCAATCACCCCGAGCACGCCGCCGATCAAGGTACCGACCACCCCGATCACCGTGCCCTGGACCATGAAGATCGCCATGATCTGCCGGGGGGTGGCACCGATGGTGCGCAGGATCGCAATGTCCGCGCCCTTGTCGTTCACCACCATGATCAGGGTCGCGATGATGTTGAACGCCGCCACGGCGACGATCATCAGCAACAGCAGGCCGATCATGGTTTTTTCCATCTTCATCGCACTGAACAGACTGCCCTGGGTGTGGGTCCAGTCGTCAGCCCGGTAGGCGCTGCCGAGCCCCGCAGCCACATCGCTCGACACCTTTGGTGCAGCGTACAAATCCTTCACCGCCAGGCGCACGCTCTGCACCTGATTCGGTTCCCAGTGCTGCATCTGCGCGGCATCGGCCAGGTGGATCAGCGCCATCGAGCCATCCAGCTCGGCACCGACCTTGAACACACCCACCACGTTCAGCCGCTGCATGCGCGGGGTGATCCCGCCCGGTGCGGTGCTGACTTCCGGCACGATCAGGGTGATTTTGTCGCCGACGTTCAGGCGAAAGCGCCGCGCCGTGATCTCGCCGATCACCACGCCGAACTCGCCGGGTTTCAAGGCGTCGAGACGACCCTGGACGATGTGCTGGGCGACAATCGAGACCTTGCCTTCCAGCGCCGGATCGACCCCGCTGACCTGGATCGGCTGCATCGTGCCCTTGTAGGACAGCATGCCTTCCATCTCGGTGAACGGCACCGCAGCGGTCACTTCTGGATTTTTCATCGCGGCCGCGGCCACCGGCTGCCAGTCATCGATCGGATTGACGCCGACGATGGTCGCGTGGGGCACCATGCCGAGGATGCGCGAGCTCATTTCGCGCTGGAAGCCGTTCATCACCGACAGCACCACGATCATCGCCAACACGCCCAGGGCGAGGCCGATCATCGAGGTCATCGAGATGAAGGAAACAAAGCGATTGCGGCGCTTGGCGCGGGTATAGCGCATGCCGATAAAGATCGATAACGGTCTGAACATTCGCTGGGGCACCGTATAAAAATAAAAGACCCGACGCACCTTTCAGTGACGTCGGGTTTCGGTCAATCAGATGGGTGTCAGGTAACCTTCCTGCAAGTGCAGGACGCGATCCATCTGGCGAGCCAGGTTCATGTCGTGGGTCACCACCAGGAACGCGGTGCGCATCGAGACGCTGAGTTCCAGCATCAAATCCTGAATGCCCTGGGCGGTGTGGGAGTCGAGGTTGCCGGTCGGCTCGTCGAGCATCACCAGGCCTGGCTGGTTCACCAGGGCCCGTGCGATGGCCACGCGCTGACGTTCGCCGCCGGACAGTTCCGCCGGCTTGTGTTCCAGGCGATGGCCCAGCCCTACCCGCTCCAGCAAGGCCGTGGCGCGCTGACGCGCTTCTGGAATGGACGTCTTGCCGATCAGCAGCGGCATGCAGACGTTTTCCAGCGCGGTGAATTCCGGCAGCAGATGGTGGAACTGGTAAACGAAACCCAGCGACCGGTTGCGCAGCAGGCCGCGGGCCTTTTCGTTCAGTGCCGACAGCTCTTCACCGGCCAGCCAGACGCTGCCCTTGGTGGGCGTGTCGAGGCCGCCCAACAGATTGAGCAAGGTGCTTTTGCCCGACCCCGAGGTGCCGATAATCGCCACCCGCTCACCCGGATGCAGTTCGAGCTGCAAGCCGGCCAGGACCTCTACCGATTCCGGGCCTTCCTCGTAGGATTTGCCCAGGTTGCGGCAGCTCAAGATTGCTTTATCACTCATGCCCGACTCACTCATAACGTAGCGCCTCCGCAGGCTGGGTGCGCGCGGCACGCCAGGCTGGATACAGGGTGGCGAGAAAACTCAGGACCAACGCGGCGGCGCAGACCATCAACACATCATCGCTCTGCACTTGCGACGGCAGGTAATCGATGAAGTACACGTCGGCGTTGAGGAACTTGTGGCCGATCAGGCCTTCCAGGGCCGAGATCGCGGCGCTGACGTTCAGCGCGGCGAAGATCCCGACCACGGCGCCGATCAGCGTCCCGACCACACCAATCACCGTGCCCTGCACCATGAAGATCGCCATGATCGTACCCGGCGTGGCGCCCAGGGTACGCAGGATCGCGATGTCGCCCTTCTTGTCGTTCACCACCATCACCAGCGTGGAAATGATGTTGAACGCCGCCACGGCGACGATCAGCAGCAACAGCAGGCCGATCATGGCTTTTTCCATGCGGATCGCCTGATACAGATTGCCGTGGGTGCGCGTCCAGTCCCGGGCGTAGAAATGATCTTCGCCGAGCTCCTGGGCGATGTTCCACGCGGTGCGCGGCGCCTGGAACAGGTCGTCGAACTTCAGGCGGATGCCCTGCACCTGCTCCGGCTTCCAGCGATGCAGCTTCGCCAGGTCCTGCAGGTTGGTCACGCCCAGGTAGCCATCGATTTCACCGGCGCCGACATGAAAAATGCCGACCACGGTAAAGCGTTTCATGCGCGGGAACATGCCGGCCGGGGTCACGGTCACTTCCGGCGCGACGAACGTCAGCTTGTCGCCGATGGCCGCACCGAGCTTGGCCGCCGCCTTGTCGCCGATGACGATGCCGAAACTGCCGGGCGCCAGGTCATCGAGCCTGCCCTGCAGCATGAACTGGTCGATGATCGACACCTGCCGTTCCAGCGCCGGATCGATGCCATTGAGCAGGACCTTGGAGACCTTGCCCTTGTGGGTCAGCAACCCCTGCATCTGGGTGAACGGCGCCACGGCCGTCACCTGCGGGTTCTGCTTGACCTTGGCGGCCAGGCTCGGCCAGTCGTTGATCGGTTCACCGGACTCGATGGTCGCGTGGGGCACCATGCCCAGCACGCGGGTACGCATCTCATGATCGAAGCCGTTCATGACCGACAGCACCACGATCATCACGACCACGCCGAGGGCGAGTCCAATGATCGAGGTCAGGGAAATGAAGGACACAAAATGATTGCGACGCTTTGCACGGGTATAACGCGTGCCAATAAATACGAAGAGAGGTCTGAACATGTCGGGGCTTGTTCGGAGGGAAAAGGAACGTCCTTGTGGCGGGGGTCGATAACCAGCTTTACACTCAGACCACCGCCGCTACCATGGGTTCGCCATGTCGACATTAGATGAAGAAGATCGCCGCGAATACTACCGTATCGAGGACATGATCGCACTGGAAATTCGGCCTCTGTCTGCCCTGGAAGCCGCGGGCCAGGAAGTGTTGCAGGATGCTTCTCCACTGTTCAACGTGCTCAGCGAACTGCACCTCAGCGAATTCGAGTCGCACCACCTGCTGCGTCAGATCAGCGAGCGCGACCGCAACCTCGCGGCGTTCCTCAAATCCCAGAACAAACGCATCGAACTGCTCAGCCAGGTGCTCGCCATCACCGTGCTCGGGCAACTCGGCGAACCGCAGCCGGTGATCATTTCCGAAGGCGGCATCGACTTCCGGCATCCAACGCCCCTTGCCGCCGGCGCGCCCCTGTCGATCAAGCTGGTGTTGATGCCGCAAGCCCTCGGCCTGTTGCTGCGGGCTCGCGTCACCCATTGCGAACACAAGGGCGACGGCTACGACATCGGCACCGAGTTCCAGTACCCGACCGATGCCCAGCGGCAATTGCTGGCCCGCTACATCTTGCAGAAGCAGGCCCAGGAACGACGCCTGGCCCGCGACCAATCAGAATCAGGCATTTAACGTAAGGAACAACCGTGACCCTCATCTACGGCCATCGCGGCGCCAAGGGCGAAGCACCGGAAAATACCCTGACCGGTTTTCAGGAATGTCTCAAGCACGGCGTGCGCCGCTGCGAACTGGACCTGCACCTGTCCATGGATGGCGAGTTGATGGTCATCCACGACCCGACCCTCAAGCGCACCACCGACCGGCGCGGCAAGGTGATCGAGCAAACCGCGGCGCAACTGGTGACCTACGACGCGCGCAACGGCGGCCCGGGCTGGATCAAGCCGTGCCCGATCCCGACCCTGGAAGAACTGTTCGAGAAATGCGATTTCGAGCACTGGCAACTGGAAGTCAAAAGCGCTTCGCGCACCCGCGCCGCGACCACCGTACTGGCGATCCGCGAAATGGCGCAGCGCCATGGCCTGCTGGACAAGGTGACGATCACCTCGAGTTCACGGGAAGTGCTGAAAGCCGCGCTGGACCTGGTGCCGGACATATCCCGCGGATTGGTGGCCGAATATGCCTGGCTCGATCCGTTGAAGGTCGCGCAAAGCTATGGCTGTGAGATCCTGGCGCTGAACTGGACCCTGTGTACGCCGGAACGCCTGCAGAAGGCGCAGCGTCAGGGGCTGCATGTGTCGGTGTGGACAGTCAACGAGCCCGCGCTGATGCGCAGGCTCGCCGACTTCGGCGTTGACAGCCTGATTACAGACTTTCCCGGTTTGGCCAGCGCCACGCTCGAGAATTGCTGAAATCGGTCTCCCCGGCCGGCTCAGGCCACCGGCCGGAGCCGCTCAAAAAAGCCGGTTGAGGCCATCGTAGGCGGCGACCCGATAGGCTTCGGCCATGGTCGGGTAGTTGAACGTGGTGTTGACGAAATACTTCAGGGTGTTGAGTTCGCCCGGCTGGTTCATGATCGCCTGACCGATGTGCACGATTTCCGACGCCTGATAACCGAAGCAGTGCACGCCCAGCACTTCCAGGGTCTCGCGGTGGAACAGGATCTTGAGCATGCCCTGGGGCTCGCCGGCGATCTGTGCCCGCGCCATGCCCTTGAAGAACGCCTTGCCCACTTCGTACGGCACCTTGGCCTGGGTCAGCTCCTGCTCGTTCTTGCCGATCGAGCTGATCTCCGGAATCGTATAGATGCCGGTCGGCACGTCGTTGACGAAGCGCCAGCTATGGTTGTCGACGATGCTGCCGGCGGCCGAACGACCCTGGTCGTGGGCGGCACTGGCCAGGCTCGGCCAGCCGATCACGTCACCGGCACCGTAGATGTTCGGCTTGCAGGTGCGGTAGGCCTCGTCGACTTCGATCTGCCCGCGGCTGTTGACCTTCACGCCGATGTTTTCCAGCCCCAGCTGATCGGTGTTGCCGGTACGGCCGTTGCACCAGAGCAAGGCGTCGGCCTTGATCTTCTTGCCGGACTTGAGGTGCAGGATCACACCGCTGTCCACGCCTTCGACGCGGTCGTATTCTTCGTTGTGGCGAACCGTGATGTTGTTGTTGCTGAAGTGGTAGCTCAGGGCCTGGGAAATTTCCGAGTCGAGGAAGCTGAGCAACTGACCGCGGTTATCCACCAGTTCTACCAGTACCCCCAGGCCGCTGAAGATCGAGGCGTATTCGCAACCGATCACACCGGCGCCGTAAACGATGAGTTTGCGCGGGGTGTGGCCGAGGCTGAGGATGGTGTCGCTATCGTAGATGCGCGGGTGGTGGAAATCGATGTCCGCCGGGCGATAAGGACGCGAGCCCGTGGCGATGATGATGTGCTTGGCCACCAGTTTCTCGACCACGCCGTTGCCGCAGACCACTTCGACGGTTTGCTCGTCGGCGAAGCTGCCGGTGCCGAAGAACACGTCGACGCGGTTACGGGCGTAGTAGCCGGTGCGCGAAGCGACTTGTTTGGAAATGACTTTCTCGGCGCTTTTCAGCACGTCCGGAAACGAGAACCAGCGCGGCTCACCAATGGCCCGGAACATCGGGTTGGTGTTGAACTGCATGATCTGCCGGACCGAGTGACGCAGTGCCTTGGACGGGATGGTACCCAGGTGGGTGCAGTTGCCGCCGACCTGGCGACGGCTATCGACCATCGCCACCTTGCGCCCTGCCTTGGCGGCGTTCATTGCCGCGCCTTCTCCCGCCGGGCCGGAACCCAGTACCACCACGTCGTAGTTGTAGACAGCCATGCGTACTCCTCAGAACAGGCCGCGGCGCCCTCGGCACCTGCGGCTAAATCACGCCGATCTGCGGCGTGAACGAACAATTTGGGGCCAGTGCAGAACCCGGACACAGTCTATAGAAGCGTCAACGCCGCGCACATTAACCCTTGGTCGCGTCGTAGGCTACTTTTGCCTGCACTACAACGCCAGTTTTCAATGCGTGAATCGCCGTGATCACTCGGCCTTTGCACCGCTCAGGCGCTCAAAAGCCTGATTGGTGCGTATGACAAAACCCCTATCGGCACGAATCACAAAGCAGGCAGCGATAGCGTGTTTTTCCGCGTAGTCCCAGCCTCGCTCCGGGCCGAGAATCAGCAACAGGGTGGATAAGCCGTCGGCCATTAGCGCTGAAGGATCAATCACCGTGACGGACGCCAGCCGGTGTGAGACCGGTGCACCGGTGCGGGCGTCGAAGGTGTGGGAATAGCGTTTGCCGTCCTGCTCGAAATAATGTCGGTAATCACCGGAAGTGGACACGCCGTAGCCGTCGACCGCCAGGATTCGTTGCGCGACCTGCCGATCATCCCGCGGCTCCTCGAGGGCGATGCGCCAGGGTGAGCCATCGAGTTTCCTGCCGGACGCCTTGAGTTCGCCGGTGGCCTCGGCGAGGTAATTGTGGATACCCATGGCGTCGAGCCTGGCGGCGATGGTATCGACCGCGTAACCGGCGGCGATGCTGTTGAAGTCGACTTCGACCGCGGCGTCCTTGCACAGCTGATCGTTGTCGATGCGCAAATGCTGGTAACCGACCCGCTGCCGAACTTCGGCCAGCGCCTGGACCGAGGGGACTTTTTCCGCACGGGCCTGCGGACCGAACCCCCAGAGATTGAGCAGCGGCTCTACCGTCAGGTCGAAGGCGCCTTCACTCTGCTCGGACAGCTGCTCACCGACGCGGATCAATTCGAGGACCGGCGCGGGCATTTTCTGGCAGCGGTTGGCGGGCAGATCATTGAAGCGCTCGATGGCGGAGTCGCTGCGGTAGGTCGACATCTGTCGATCGACTTGCGCGAGGATCTTTTCCACCTCGACCCGGACGTCTGCCGGAGCCGCAAGCCCCTTCTGGCGCAGGTATTGGATTGAATAGGTGCTGCCCATGGTCGGGCCACCGAAGCTTTCCATGGAATCGCCGTTGCCGCAGCCGGACAACGCGCCAGTCAGCACCAGCATTGCAATCAGCCGCCCATTCAACAACACCTGCATCTCCTGAAAATTCCTGACACACCGCCAAGACCAACCATTATGCGACAGAACTTTAGGAGCTGGCCTGCCAGCGAAAGCGGTGTGTCAGGCAACATCACTATCAACTGACAGTCCCCCTTCGCTGGCAAGCCAGCTCCCACAGGGTTCGGCGGTGCCTGCACTATAGTGTGAACACCACCAATCCCAGTGGGAGCGGGCTTGCCCGCGAAGAGGCCGGACCAGACAACCCACCTGCCCCTGCCCAACCCCACAAACAAAAACGCCCCGACCAAAGTCGGGGCGTTTTCAGGTGCAGCTATTGCTTAGTTTGGAAATGCTGGCGGGTTCACACCGGCCATGTCTTCCATCACACGCACCACCTGGCAGCTGTAGCCGAACTCGTTGTCGTACCAAACGTACAGCACAACGCGGTTGTCCTGAACGATGGTCGCTTCAGCGTCCACCACGCCTGCGTGGCGCGAGCCAACGAAGTCGGTGGACACCACTTCCTGCGAATTGACGTAGTCGATTTGCTTGTGCAGATCGGAGTGCAGCGCCATGTAGCGCAGGTACTCGTTCATCTCTTCACGGGTGGCGGCTTTCTCAAGGTTCAGGTTGAGAATGGCCATCGACACGTTTGGCGTCGGAACGCGGATCGCGTTACCGGTCAGCTTGCCGGCCAGCTCAGGCAGGGCCTTGGCAGCGGCGGTGGCGGCACCGGTCTCGGTGATCACCATGTTCAGCGCGGCGCTACGGCCACGACGATCGCCTTTGTGGAAGTTGTCGATCAGGTTCTGGTCGTTGGTGTACGAGTGAACCGTTTCCACGTGACCGTTGATGATGCCGAACTTGTCATTCACAGCCTTCAGCACCGGCACGATGGCGTTGGTGGTGCAGGAAGCGGCGGACACGATCTTGTCGTCAGCAGTGATTTCACCGTGGTTGATGCCGTGAACGATATTCTTCAGCTTGCCTTTGCCAGGCGCAGTCAGAACGACGCGGTCGATACCCGGGCAAGCCAGGTGCTGGCCCAGGCCGTCGGCGTCACGCCATACACCGGTGTTGTCCACCAGCAGCGCGTCTTTGATGCCGTACTGGGTGTAGTCCACTTCAGTCGGGTTCTTCGCGTAGATAACCTGGATCAGGTTGCCGTTGGCGGTGATGGTGTTGTTGGCTTCATCAATGGTGATGGTGCCATCGAACGGACCATGCACCGAGTCACGGCGCAGCAGGCTGGCACGCTTGACCAGATCGTTCTCGGCGCCCTTGCGGACGACGATGGCGCGCAGGCGCAGGCCGTCGCCACCACCGGTTTTCTCGATCAGGATACGCGCCAGCAGACGGCCGATACGACCGAAGCCGTACAGGACAACGTCGGTACCGGTACGGCCGGAACCGTTTTGCTTGCCGACCACATCGGCCAGCTCGTCACGGACGAACGCTTCGGCGCTGCGGCCATTGCCTTCGGCCTTGAACTTGACGGCAAGCTTGCCCAGGTCGACCGAAGCGGCGCCCAGCTTGAGCTCGCTCATCGCCTTGAGCAGCGGGAATGTTTCGTGGACGGACAATTCGCTGTCATCGGACTGGCGATGACGGGCAAAGCGGTGAGCTTTGAGAATCGCGATGACTGAACGATTGATCAGGCTGCGGCCATAGATCGAGCTCACCACGTTGTTATTGCGGTAAAGCTGACCGATAAGCGGAATCATCGCTTCTGCGAGTGCTTCACGGTCGATCCATTCACCAAGACACTGGTCGGGCTTCTGAGTCACGGGAACCTTCCACATGTAGGGGCAGAAAAAAGGGGCTACATTATGCCGCCGAGTGGCTCCCGTAGCAATGCGCGCCTGTCGCGCAACCAGTAACAACTTTTCCTGCAAAAAAATCCAGCCGCGCTGGAACCCAGTGAAACCGGGGGCTGCAGCCGAGTCAATTTTTTGGAGACAGCGCTGCCTTGTCCGTAACCATCCGTAACACTGGTTAGGTTTGCCACTACATAATCCGCCATTTCCACTGAAAAACCGACCGATTTTGTCATTACCACTACATTTGTCCCGCCCGAGAGTAATAGACACAGTCTGCGACTGACAGGCGGCACCCGGGACCGTTACAATTACCGACTTTGTCGCAACGCTTGGAGCTCAACCTTCCGTGCCCGTTCTGCGTCTACCGCTTCTCCCTGCCGCGGCAGGTAAACAGCACTGGGGCAACCTGCCCGGTGCCGCCCTCAGCCTGGCCATCGCCGAGGCTGCCAGCGCTGCCAAGCGCTTTACCCTGCTGGTGACCGCCGACAGCCAAAGTGCCGAACGGCTGGAACAGGAGCTGGGTTTCTTCGCCCCGGATTTGCCCGTGCTGCATTTCCCGGACTGGGAAACGTTGCCCTACGATCTGTTTTCGCCGCACCAGGACATCATTTCCCAGCGCATCGCCGCCCTGTACCGGCTGCCGGAGCTGAGTCATGGCGTGTTGGTGGTGCCGATCACCACGGCCCTGCATCGCCTGGCGCCGACCAGGTTCCTGCTCGGCAGCAGCCTGGTGCTGGACATCGGCCAGAAACTCGACGTCGAGCAGATGCGCACCCGGCTCGAGGCCAGCGGCTATCGCTACGTCGATACGGTGTACGAGCACGGCGAATTCACCGTGCGCGGTTCGCTGATCGACCTGTTCCCGATGGGCAGCAAACTGCCTTATCGCATCGACCTGTTCGACGACGAAATCGAGACCCTGCGCACCTTCGACCCGGAAAACCAGCGCTCCATCGACAAGGTGGACACGGTTCGCCTGCTGCCGGCGCGAGAGTTTCCGCTGCAAAAGGATGCGGTCACGCGCTTCAAGGCGCGGTTCCGTGAGCGCTTCGATGTCGACTTCCGGCGCTGCCCGATCTTTCAGGACCTGAGCAGCGGGATCACCCCGGCCGGTATCGAGTACTACCTGCCGCTGTTCTTCGACGAAACCTCGACGCTGTTCGATTACCTGCCCCAGGACACGCAAGTGTTTTCCCTGCCGGGCATCGAACAGGCGGCGGAGAATTTCTGGAACGACGTGCGCAATCGTTATGAAGAGCGCCGCGTCGATCCGGCGCGTCCTTTATTGCCCCCCGCCGAGCTGTTCCTGCCGGTGGAAGATTGCTTTGCGCGCCTGAAGGCCTGGCCCCGCGTGGTCGCCAGCCAACAGGACGTGGAAACCGGCGTCGGCCGCGAACGCTTCCCCGCTCGCGAACTGCCGAACCTGGCCATCGAAGCCAAGGCCAGCCAACCGCTGGCGGCGCTGGCCGGGTTCCTCGACGAGTTCCCCGGTCGGGTGCTGTTTACCGCCGAGTCCGCGGGCCGTCGCGAAGTGCTGCTGGAATTGCTTGAACGCTTGAAGCTGCGACCGAAAACCGTCGACAGCTGGCCGGACTTTGTCGCGAGCAAGGAGCGCCTGGCGGTCACCATTGCCCCGCTCGACGAAGGCCTGGTGCTCGACGACCCGGCCCTGGCCCTGGTCGCCGAAAGCCCGTTGTTCGGCCAGCGCGTGATGCAGCGCCGGCGTCGCGAGAAACGCAGCGATGCCACCAACGATGCGGTGATCAAGAACCTCACCGAGCTGCGCGAAGGCGCGCCGGTGGTGCACATCGACCACGGTGTCGGGCGTTATCTGGGCCTGACCATTCTCGAGATCGACAGCCAGGCCGCGGAATTCCTGACCCTCGAATACGCCGAAAACGCCAAGCTGTACGTGCCGGTGGCCAACCTGCACCTGATCGCCCGCTACACCGGCAGCGACGATGCCCTGGCCCCGCTGCACCGCCTCGGTTCCGAGACCTGGCAGAAAGCCAAGCGCAAGGCCGCCGAACAGGTGCGCGACGTGGCCGCCGAATTGCTCGACATCTATGCTCGCCGCGCCGCTCGCGAAGGGTATGCCTTCGCCGACCCGAAGGCCGACTACGCGACCTTCAGCGCCGGTTTCCCGTTCGAAGAAACCCCGGACCAGCAAACCACCATCGAAGCGGTGCGCGAAGACATGCTGGCGCCCAAACCGATGGATCGCCTGGTCTGCGGCGACGTCGGTTTCGGCAAGACCGAAGTGGCGATGCGCGCGGCGTTCATCGCGGTGCACGGTGGTCGTCAGGTGGCGATTCTGGTGCCGACCACCCTGCTCGCCCAGCAACACTACAACAGCTTCCGCGATCGCTTCGCCGACTGGCCGGTGACCGTGGAAGTGATGAGCCGCTTCAAGTCGACCAAGGAAGTCAATGCCGCGGTCGCGGACCTGGCCGAAGGCAAGATCGACATCGTCATCGGCACGCACAAGCTGCTGCAGGACGACGTGAAGATCAAAAACCTCGGGCTGGTGATCATCGACGAAGAGCACCGCTTCGGTGTCCGCCAGAAGGAACAGCTCAAGGCCCTGCGCAGCGAAGTCGACATCCTCACCCTGACCGCCACGCCGATTCCGCGCACGCTGAACATGGCGGTGTCGGGCATGCGCGACCTGTCGATCATCGCCACGCCGCCGGCCCGTCGCCTGTCGGTACGGACCTTCGTCATGGAGCAGAACAAGAGCACGGTCAAGGAGGCCCTGCTCCGTGAGCTGTTGCGTGGCGGTCAGGTCTATTACCTGCACAACGACGTCAAGACCATCGAGAAGTGCGCCGCCGACCTCGCCGAACTGGTCCCGGAAGCGCGGATCGGCATCGGCCATGGGCAGATGCGCGAACGCGATCTCGAACAGGTGATGAGCGACTTCTACCACAAGCGCTTCAACGTGCTGATCGCCTCGACCATCATCGAGACCGGCATCGACGTGCCGAGCGCCAACACCATCATCATCGAGCGGGCCGACAAATTCGGCCTGGCACAGCTGCACCAACTGCGCGGCCGGGTCGGTCGCAGTCACCACCAGGCGTATGCTTACCTGCTGACCCCGCCGCGCCAGCAAATCACCCCCGACGCGGAAAAGCGCCTGGAAGCGATCGCCAATACCCAGGACCTCGGCGCGGGCTTCGTGCTCGCCACCAACGACCTGGAAATCCGTGGCGCCGGCGAATTGCTCGGCGACGGTCAGAGCGGGCAGATCCAGGCCGTCGGTTTCACCTTGTACATGGAAATGCTCGAGCGCGCGGTGAAGTCGATCCGCAAGGGCGAACAACCCAACCTCGATCAGCCGCTCGGCGGCGGTCCGGAAGTCAATCTGCGGGTACCGGCGTTGATTCCCGAAGACTATCTGCCGGACGTGCATGCGCGACTGATCCTGTACAAACGCATTGCCTCGGCCACCGATGAGGAAGGCCTCAAGGACCTGCAAGTGGAGATGATCGACCGTTTCGGCCTGTTGCCGGAGCCGACCAAGAACCTGATGCGCATCACCGCGCTGAAGTTGCAGGCCGAGTTGCTGGGCATCAAGAAAGTCGACGGCGGCCCGCAAGGCGGCCGGATCGAGTTCGCCACGCAAACGCCGGTCGACCCGCTGACGCTGATCAAACTGATCCAGAGCCAGCCCAAACGTTACAAATTCGAAGGCGCGACGATGTTTAAATTCCAGGTGCCGATGGAGCGCCCGGAAGAGCGCTTTAATACTGTAGAGGCGCTGTTCGAGCGCCTCATTCCGAAAACTGCTTGAAGGACGCCGCATGCGCCTGTTTCGCTCACTGACCTTGTTGATGACGGTTTTGATATCGCTGCTCGTCTCTACGGCATTTGCCGATGATCTGTATCAGGTCGAAATGATTCTGGTGCGGCAAAACGCGGTGCCTGCCATTGTCAGCAAAGCCGCGCCGGAAGACTGGGCCGCCGGCGCCCAAGGCATCAACCCCGACAGCTTTCGCACGCCGAGCCTCAATCCCGAAGTGGAAAAGCTCACCGCCAGCAACGAATACTCGGTGTTGCTGCACAAGGCGTGGCAGCAGAACCTTGGTGAAGAAGCCACCAAAGTCGCGATCAGCGACGGGCCGGAACAGTTCGGCCAGTTCCCGATCGAGGGCACGCTGAGCCTGAAACTGGGGCGCTTTACCGACGTCGACGCGGATTTCTGGGTCAACCAGATCGACGCCAACGGCATGGTCACTGCCAGCGAACGCCTGAAGCAGGAAAGCCACACCAAGAACGGCCAACTGAACTTCCTCGACAACGGCCACCTCGGCCTGCTGATCAAGATCACCTCGCTGACCGCCCCTGCGCCTCGGCCAGTCCCCGATGAAATTCCGGACTGATTGAAGTCCTTATGCCCCCGACAGCCCTGAGCAAACCCCTGGCACCTTCCTGGGTCAGCCGATTCAAGGAACAGAGCCTGGAGCGTGGCCGCCGCTACGCACTGGAAAATCGCGTCAGGATAGTCGAGGCCGGCGACGCCACCATCATCGCCGCTTGCGAAGGCTCTGGCGCTAACGTTTACCGTCAGACCATTCGCCTGCGTGAGTCGGCCAAAGGCACGTTGCTGATGATCGACGCCCATTGCTCGTGCCCGGTCCACAGCAACTGCAAACATTGCGCGGCGGTGCTGCTGCAAGTGCAGGAAACCCTCGCCTACCCGGCCGCCGCCAAAGACGCCGAGCTGCTGGAAAAACTCCAGGCGGTGCTGGAAAACCGCAGCCCGAAAGCGCCGCAAGTGCTGGTGGACAACGTGCAACCGGTGCCGCGCCTGTGGCTGGCGAGCGTCGAGTTCAGCGCCTTCGAACCGCGCAACGGCAAGATGCAGCGCTACATCCAGCATCGCGCCGCGCTGTCGTTCAGCTACCTGGATGAATACGTCAGCGGGCAGAAGAACGCCGACGTGCTGATTCGCCAGGAAACCCAGACACTGCGGATAAAACGTCACCCCCAGATCGAACAGTCCTACAGGGAACAGTTGCGAATCCTCGGCTTCAAGGTGGCCACCCGGCAAAGCAAGGCCTTGCCGGAAAGCGCCGGCGAGCTGTTCGAGATGGTCAACGACAGCGCCTGGCTGACCTTCACCCTCAATGAGCTGCCGAAGCTGCGCACCCAGGGCTGGGAGTTGCAGATCGACGAGGACTTCGGTTTCGACCTGACCGCGGTGGACGACTGGTACGCCACGGTCGAACAGGCCCCTGAACGCGACTGGTTCGACCTGGAACTGGGGATCATCGTCAACGGTGAGCGGCTGAGCCTGTTGCCGATCCTGTTGAACCTGATGCGTTCCCACACCGAGATCCTCAACCCGGAGCGCCTGGCACGACGCCGCGACGACGAGCTGATCCTGGTCAACATCCCCCATCGCCCCAATTCCGAGCATGGGCCCTTGCAAGTCGCCCTGCCCTTCGGCCGCTTGAAACCGGTGCTGGCGACCCTCGGCGAGTTCTATCTGCAAGAGCCCGGCGAGACCACCCTGCGCCTGAGCAAGGCCGACGCCACGCGCCTGAATCCCCTGGAAGACCTGCCACTGCTGTGGGAAGGTGGCGAACAGATCCGCACCTTTGCCCAGCGCCTGCGGGACATCAAGGATCACACCGCAACCGCTCCCGAAGACTTGAACGCCACCTTGCGTCCGTACCAGCTGGAAGGCCTGAGCTGGATGCAGTCGTTGCGCCAGCTGGAAGTCGGCGGGATTCTCGCGGACGACATGGGGCTGGGCAAGACCCTGCAGACCCTGGCGCACATTCTCAGCGAGAAGAACGCCGGGCGCCTGGATCGGCCCTGCATGGTGGTGATGCCCACCAGCCTGATCCCCAACTGGCTCGATGAAGCGGCGCACTTCACGCCGCAACTCAAGGTGCTGGCGCTGTACGGCGCCAGTCGCAAAAAGCATTTCGACCAGCTGGCCGATTACGACCTGATCCTCACCACCTATGCGCTGCTGCCCAAGGACGTCGAGCGGCTGGCGGCGCAGCCGTTGCACGTACTGGTGCTGGATGAGGCGCAGTACATCAAGAACCCCAACAGCAAGGCCGCCCAGGCCGCGCGCGAGCTCAATGCACGTCAGCGCCTGTGCCTGAGTGGCACGCCACTGGAAAACCACCTGGGCGAGCTGTGGTCACTGTTTCACTTCCTGTTGCCCGGCTGGCTCGGCGACGTGAAAAGCTTCAACCGCGATTACCGCGTGCCGATTGAAAAGCGCGGCAGTGAAGTCAGGCTGCAACACCTCAACGGGCGGATCAAACCCTTCCTGTTGCGCAGGACCAAGGAACAGGTGGCCACCGAGTTGCCGCCGAAAACCGAGATCATCCATTGGGTCGAACTCAACGAAGCCCAGCGCGACGTGTACGAAACCATGCGCCTGGCGATGGACAAAAAAGTCCGCGACGAGATCACCCGCAAGGGTGTGGCCCGCAGCCAGATCATCATCCTCGAGGCACTGCTCAAGCTGCGCCAGGTGTGCTGCGATTTGCGCCTGGTCAACGAAGCGACGCTGCCCGCTCGCGGCAGCACCTCGGGCAAGCTCGACAGCCTGATGGAAATGCTCGAGGAGTTGTTCGAGGAAGGACGGCGGGTGTTGCTGTTTTCGCAGTTCACTTCAATGCTGGCGCTGATCGAGGACGAGCTGACCAAACGCGGAGTCGCCTATGCCCTGCTGACCGGCCAGACCCGCGATCGGCGCACGCCGGTGAAGGACTTCCAGAGCGGCAAGCGTCAGATCTTTCTGATCAGCCTGAAGGCCGGTGGCGTTGGCTTGAACCTGACCGAAGCGGACACCGTGATCCACTACGATCCGTGGTGGAACCCGGCGACCGAAAACCAGGCGACTGACCGTGCGTATCGCATTGGTCAAGAGAAACCGGTATTCGTCTACAAGCTGATTGCCCGGGGCACGGTGGAAGAGAAGATCCAGCACCTGCAGAAAGAAAAATCCGACCTCGCGGCCGGCGTGCTGGATGGGCGCACGGCCGGGGACTGGAAGTTGCAGAGCGATGATATCGAAGCGTTGTTTGCGCCGTTGCCGGAGAAGCTGGAGAAGCGCTGAAATTTGTTGCGCCTGGTAGATCGCTTTCGCGAGCAAGCCCGCTCCCACAGGTTCTGTGCTGATCACAAATGTTGTGACCGACTCAAACCCTGTGGGAGAGTTGATCACAAATGTTGTGACCGACTCAAACCCTGTGGGAGCGGGCTTGCTCGCGAAGGGGTCAACCCGATCTAGAGCCAGTCTCAGCCCTTGAGTACCCGCGCCAACGTCGACGTCACCGTCCCCATCCCGTCCCGCAATGCCTGCTCGATCTCGGCCATGCTGATCACCGCCGTCGACTTGCCTGCCGCCGGGTTCACCACCAGCGCCAGGCAGGCGTAATCCAGCTCCAGCTCACGGGCCAATGCCGCTTCCGGCATCCCGGTCATGCCGACGATGTCGCAACCGTCGCGCTCCAGCCTCTCGATCTCGGCGGCGGTTTCCAGCCGTGGCCCCTGGGTGCAGGCGTACACACCCTGACTGGCAAAGCCAACGTTCTCGGCCACCAATGCCGCGATTAGCCGCTGACGCAGGGCTTCGCTGTAGGGAGAGCTGAAATCGATGTGGGTGACCTGTTCGAGATTATCGGCGAAATAGGTGTGCTCGCGACCGCTGGTGTAATCGATCAACTGATGCGGTACGCACAAAAACCCGGTGTCCATCATGGGGTGAATGCCGCCCACGGCAGTGACCGCGAGAATCGCCTCGGCACCGGCCTGCTTAAGCGCCCAGAGGTTAGCGCGGTAGTTCACCCGATGCGGCGGGATCCGGTGCGGATGACCGTGGCGCGCGAGAAACAGCACGTCCTTGCCGGCGTACTCACCGACCTGCACCTCGGCCGACGGCGCACCGTAAGGCGTATCCACCGCCAGTGACTGACGAATGTCCAGGCCTTCGAGCCGGGTCAGGCCGGTGCCACCGATGATCGCGTAAACCGTCATGGGCAAAGTCCTCAATCAATCAGTTGAGCTTCTCTGAGCGCGCCGACAGCGGCCAGCCAGCGCGGGTCCTGGCGATATTCGATGTTGGCGAAGGCCTGGCCGCGCATCCGCGCAATGCGTTGCGACGGTTTGACTTTCAGGCGCTGGGCGGCGCTCAGCGCGAGCTCGGCGGCGGCGCGGTCGTTGCACACCAGGCCCATGTCGCAACCGGCCGTCAGCGCCGCTTCGATACGACTGGCGGCATCGCCAACCACATGGGCACCCGCCATCGACAGGTCGTCACTGAAGATCACACCGTCGAACTGCAACTCGCCACGCAGTATGTCCTGCAACCAGCGACGGGAGAAACCGGCAGGCTGGGCATCGACCTGCGGGTAAATGACGTGGGCCGGCATGACGGCGGCCAGTTGCTTGCTCAAGCGGGCGAACGGCACCAGGTCGTTGGCGCGAATATCATCGAGGCTGCGCTCATCGTTGGGGATGGCCACGTGGGAGTCGGCCTCGGCCCAGCCGTGGCCGGGGAAGTGTTTGCCGGTGGCCGCCATGCCAGCGCTGTTCATGCCACGGATGAAGGCACCGGCCAGCAAGGCCGCGCGCTCCGGGTCACCTTCGAACGAACGCGTGCCGACCACGGCGCTGCGCTGGTGATCCAGGTCCAGCACCGGGGCGAAGCTCAGGTCGAGGCCGACCGCCAGCACTTCGGTGGCCATGATCCAGCCGCACTGCTCGGCCAGGTACTCGGCATTCGGGTTGTCGGCAATGGCACGCATGGCCGGCAGTCGCACGAAGCCCTGGCGCAAACGTTGCACCCGACCGCCTTCCTGGTCCACTGCCAGCAGCAGATCAGGCCGAATGGCGCGGATCGCGGCACTCAATTCACGCACCTGGCGCGGGTGTTCGATGTTGCGCGCAAAAATGATCAGGCCACCCACTTCGGGTTGACGCAACAATTGGCGATCTTCGGCCGTCAGCCAGGTACCGGCGACGTCCACCATCAACGAGCCTTGCAGGCCAGCAGTCATAGGGATTCCTTGATAACGATAAACCCGGCTCGCACGCATTGGTCACCCCGGGTGATAGCCCGGTTGGCGAAAACAATGGGGTGCAGGTTCGAAACGAGAGTCGGCATGGGCGCCCAGCTTAGCGGATGTCCGCTGCCGCGCCCACCCGTGTGCGGTCAAACCTTGGCGGCAAAGGGTGTCGATTTGCTACGCGGACGCAGCTGCGCGGTCGCCATGGCCGTGTCGGTCACGCCGGTTTCGGCACGCATGCCGGCCGCCAGAAACGGCACCATCAGCCGCATGACCTGCTCGATGGAGGTGTTGACGCCGAAGTCGGTCTCGGCAATCGCGCGCAAGGCCTTGATCCCCGACATGCTGAACGCCGCGGCACCGAGCATGAAGTGCACCCGCCAGAACAGTTCGATCGGTGGAATCCGCGGCGCGGCCTCGTTGACCAGCGTCATGTAGCGGCGAAACACCTTGCCGTACATGTCTTCCAGGTAACGCCGCAAATGGCCCTGGCTCTGACTGAAGGCCAGACCCAGCAAGCGCATGAAGATAGACAGATCGTTGCCGCTGCGTGGCTGCACCACCAGGGCCTGCTCGACGAGGATTTCCAGCAGCTCTTCAAGGGTCGGCTTGTTATCCGGCTTGGCCTGGCGCCGCTCCAGCTCTTTGTCGAGGCTGATGCAGAACGGCCCGAGAAAGCGCGAGAAGACCGCCTGGATCAGCGCCTTCTTCGAGCCGAAGTGATAATTCACCGCCGCCAGGTTGACCCCGGCCTTGCTGGTGATCAGACGCAACGAGGTTTCGGCGAAACCTTTCTCCGCGAACAATTGCTCGGCAGCATCGAGAATGCGTTCAACGGTTTCCGACTGGGCCATGGCTACTCCGCCTGACAAACACTTGTTTGAAACATACGTTTCAGTCCCAGCCTTGTCAAGTCTGGCGGTTCGTTTCGGGAATGGTCGGTCAGCTATTTAACCATACATCGGTGAAGCTTTAATCAGCCGGTTGATCGACCGCCTGGCGGCCAGCAAAAAAAGGGGCATTGCCAAGGTCGTTCCACTGTATATAATCCCAGTCACTGTATAAAAAGACAGAGCGATCAATATGCTAAAGCTGACGCCACGCCAAGCAGAGATTCTGGCCTTCATCAAACGCTGCCTAGATGACAACGGCTACCCGCCGACCCGCGCGGAAATCGCTCAGGAACTGGGTTTCAAGTCGCCCAACGCGGCCGAAGAACACCTCAAGGCACTGGCCCGCAAGGGCGCTATCGAGATGACCCCGGGGGCCTCCCGCGGCATCCGCATCCCCGGTTTCGAAGCCAAGGCCGACGAATCCACCCTGCCGATCATTGGCCGTGTGGCGGCCGGCGCGCCCATCCTCGCCCAGCAGCACATCGAGGAATCCTGCAACATCAACCCGACCTTCTTCCATCCGCGCGCCGACTATCTGCTGCGGGTCCATGGCATGAGCATGAAGGACGTGGGTATTTTCGACGGCGACCTGCTGGCCGTCCACACCACCCGTGAAGCCCGCAACGGCCAGATCGTGGTCGCGCGGATCGGCGACGAAGTGACCGTCAAGCGCTTCAAGCGCGACGGCAGCAAAGTCTGGCTACTGGCCGAAAACCCTGAATTCGCCCCAATCGAAGTGAACCTGAAAGATCAGGACCTGGTGATCGAAGGCTTGAGTGTCGGCGTGATTCGCCGCTAAAGGAGGCTTTATGCAGTTCCCACATACACCACAGCAAGCCCAGTTGCCGTTGTTCGAGGCGTTCTTGATGCAGCCGTTGGCGCCGATCCTGAAAGAGGTCGAGTCGCCTTGGAATGCCGAACCGGACGTCTTCAGCGAGCTGTCACTGCGTGGTGCGACCGGGAACTGCCTGAACCTTCTGGCACCGATCCTCAGGGAATTGAGCGAGGACCAGGACGCTCGCTGGCTGACCCTGATCGCCCCGCCCGCCAGCCTGACCCAGGCCTGGTTGCGCGATGCCGGCCTGAATCGCGAACGCATCCTGCTGCTGCACCCCCGTGGCACCCAGAGCGTTCATCGACTGACCTGCGAAGCCCTGCGCCTGGGCCGTAGCCATACGGTGGTCAGCTGGCTCAACCCGCTGAGCACAGCCTCACGGCAACAGTTGATCAGCGCCGCCCGGACCGGGGATGCGCAGAGCCTGAATATTCGACTGGGTTAGCTGATAAACGGGGTACGCGCGCAGAAGCGCGGGGCTTCTCCAGGGATAGAGAAGCCGATCTGCAGAGGTATCCGCAATAAAACGACGGACGGGATCAATGAAGAATCCGCGACCCCTGATCCGGTTCAAATTCACCTTCAACCAGGCGTCCGGCCATCTGAACGCCGACGCTCAACATCGCCTTGGCGACTTCCACGTGCTGGCCTTGCAGGAACGCCTTGGCATCCTCAGAGAAATCCAAAGTAACCAGGGAACCCTCGTCCTCGGCCCTGCGCAGTTCGATACGGCCGTCTGGTAACTCGACAATTTCTAAAAAGGACGTTGGCATAAAGATGAGTTCTCCAAGAAAGGCGGGGATTATATAGGCATCTTCCCGGCTTCGCTCGGGATCTTCACCAGATGTCATCACTCAGAGAAATTTCCCACAACACGCTTCCCTGAGCGAAACACTGGTCAGATACTCAGTGTTTCAGCACTCGTTCAACCCTTCGCGAAACCGGATCGCCAGGCCCTTGAGGTTCTGACGCCAGCGCTCCAGCTCTTCCCGACTCAATTCCTGAGGCGCCTGTTCTTCATCCAGGTTAACAGCCAGGATCAGCGGCTGGGTTACATCGCCTTTAGGTTTGTGCGGGGCCCGTGGCGGCTGAAACAGCGCCGCATGGGCGGCCAGCAGCCGGGCCAGCCAGGTTTCCGGGTTCTGCGCCAGTTCGACCATCTCGGCCATTTCAGGGATGGCGATGGCTTCCAGCACTTCCCGGGTCAGCAGCATCTCCGCCCGGGGCGCATTGGCCTGGGGCAAGCGATAGAAGCCGGCGATTTCATGACATAACCCCAGCAACGCGCCATACAGGTGAAACAACGCCGATTCGCGCCCGGCCTGAATCAGCGCCAGCGAGTTCATCGCCCGCCCCTCTTCGGCGCTGGCAAGCGCTTCCAGTGACAGGCCGGCGAAATAAATCTTCTGGTTGGTACGGGTATAGAGTTCGTGGGCCATGACGGCAGCCTCCACAACGAAATAATTGCTTCACGCAGGTCAGACAGTGTCGTGGATCACCTGCGCCTCCCGCAAGCACAAAACAAAAAGCCGCATGAACACCCGAAGGTGGTCATGCGGCCTCGAGTGCCGAGAGCGCTCGCTCCGCTCGCTGTAGGAGCCAGGCTTGCCGGCGAAGAACGATAACGCGGTATTACAGTTACACCGCGGCGCCTGGTTCGCTGTAGGAGCCAGGCTTGCCGGCGAAGAACGATGACGCGGTATTACAGTTACACCGCGGCGCCTGGTTCGCTGTAGGAGCCAGGCTTGCCGGCGAAGAACGATGACGCGGTATTACAGTTACACCGCGGCGCCTGGTTCGCCGGCAAGCCTGGCTCCTACAGGTTCAAGCCTTGGCGGCTTTTGCCGGGCGTTTGTCTTCTACCGTCCACTTGCCGCCGTCGTAGTACGCCTTCCAGCCAGTCGGCTTACCCTCGACTTCAGTCTGCACGTACTGCTCCTTGGTCTTGCGGCTGTAACGGATCACAGTTGGCAGGCCGTCCGGATCTTTCTTCGGTGCTTCGCACAGGAAGTGGTACTTCGGATCGATCTCATCCTTGTGCGGCACGATTTCCAGCACCAGCGGCGCACGGGTCTCGCGGTTTTTCGGGAACTGGCTGGCCGCCAGGAACAGCCCGGAAGCCCCGTCGCGCAGGATGTAGGTGTCGTTGACCTTTTCGCATTTCAGCTCAGGCATCTTCACCGGATCCATCTTCGGCGGCGCCGCGTCACCGCTTTTCAGCAGTTTGCGGGTGTTCTTGCAGGTCGCGTTGGTGCAGCCGAAGAACTTGCCGAAACGGCCGGTCTTGAGTTGCATCTCGCTGCCGCACTTGTCGCATTCCAGGCTCGGACCTTCATAGCCCTTGATGCGATAACTGCCCTCTTCGATTTCGTAGCCGTCGCAATCCGGGTTGTTGCCGCAGATGTGCAACTTACGCTTCTCGTCGAGCAGGTAAGCGTCCATCGCCGTGCTGCAGATCGGGCAACGATGCTTGCCACGCAGCACCAGCGACTCCGACTCACCCTCGTCGTCCGCGGCGATTTCATCGCCCGGCACCAGGTTGACGGTGGCCTTGCAGCGTTCTTTCGGCGGCAGGCTGTAGCCCGAGCAACCGAGGAACACGCCGGTCGATGCGGTACGAATCTGCATCGGACGAGCGCAGACCACGCACGGGATGTCCGTCATCACCGGCTGGTTGGCGCGCATGCCGCCTTCGGGGCTTTCGGCTACTTCGAGCTTCTTCTTGAAGTCGCCGTAGAACTCGTCGAGCACGTTTTTCCAGTCGCGTTCGCCCTGGGCCACGTCATCGAGGTTCTCTTCCATGCCGGCGGTGAAGCCGTAGTCCATGAGATTGGAGAAGCTCTCGGCCAGGCGCTCGGTGACGATGTCGCCCATCTTTTCCGAATAGAAGCGACGGTTGTGCAGCGCCACGTAGCCGCGGTCCTGGATGGTCGAAATGATCGCGGCGTAGGTCGAAGGACGACCGATGCCGCGTTTTTCCATTTCCTTGACCAGGCTCGCTTCCGAGTAACGCGCCGGCGGCTTGGTGAAGTGCTGGGTCGGATCAAGCTTGATCAGCTCCATCGCATCGCCCTGGGCCATGTCCGGCAGCACGTCGTCATCGCCTGGCTTGGCGATCTGCGGCATCACGCGGGTGTAACCGTCGAACTTGAGGATGCGGCCCTTGGCCCGCAGCTCGAAGTCGCCGGCACCGACGGTGACCGTGGTCGACAGGTATTTTGCCGGCAGCATCTGGCAGGCGAGGAACTGGCGCCAGATCAGCTCGTAGAGCCGCTCAGCGTCACGCTCCATGCCCGACAGCTTGCTTGGCTCGGTATTGGCGTCGGAGGGACGAATCGCTTCGTGAGCCTCTTGTGCGCCTTCCTTGCTGCTGTAGACGTTCGGGTTTTCCGGCAGGTACTTCTTGCCGAATTCGCCTTCAATATAAGTGCGCGCCATCGTCACGGCATCAACCGAGAGGTTGGTGGAGTCGGTACGCATATACGTGATGTAGCCGGCTTCGTACAAACGCTGGGCCATCATCATGGTTTTCTTCACGCCGAAGCCCAGGCGGTTGCTCGCGGCCTGTTGCAGGGTGGAAGTAATGAACGGTGCCGATGGCTTGCTGCTGGTCGGCTTGTCTTCGCGCTTGACGATGCTGTAGCTGGAAGCCTTGAGCTTCTCCAGCGCGGCCATGGCCTGGGCTTCGTTGAGCGGCTTGAAGGCTTCGCCTTTCTCACGGGCCACGTCGAAGCGCACGGTGGCGCCCTTGGCAGTGCCGAGGTCGGCGTGAACTTCCCAGTACTCTTCCGGGTTGAACGCGCGGATTTCACGCTCACGCTCAACGACCAGCTTCACGGCCACCGATTGCACGCGACCGGCGGACAGGCCACGGGCGACCTTGGCCCACAGCAGCGGCGACACCATGTAACCGACCACGCGGTCGAGGAAACGCCGCGCCTGCTGGGCGTTGACCCGGTCGATGTCCAGCTCGCCCGGCTTGGAGAAGGCTTCCTGGATCGCCTTCTTGGTGATTTCGTTGAACACCACGCGCTTGTAGCGGCTGTCGTCACCCCCGATGGCTTCGCGCAGGTGCCAGGCAATGGCTTCCCCCTCGCGATCCAAGTCGGTTGCGAGATAGATGGTGTCAGCATCCTTGGCGAGCCGGCGCAGCTCTTCGATGACCTTTTCCTTGCCCGGGAGGATCTCGTACTGGGCTTTCCAGCCCTGATCGGGATCGACGCCCATGCGCGAGACCAGCTGCTTGCGCGCTTTCTCTTTGGGCGTGAGTACCGGACCTTCACCCGCGGCGGCCTTGCCGCGCTTGGCGGCAGGCTCTTTGCTGGCGCTAGCCGAACCGCTGGTGGGCAGGTCTCGGATATGGCCGATACTCGACTTCACCACGTATTCGTTGCCCAAATACTTGTTGATGGTCTTGGCCTTAGCCGGGGATTCCACAATGACCAGCGATTTGCCCATGGATCAGAAAATTCCTGAATTCTAGAAGTGAAAGGCGGTTGGCGCCTGACGCGGCACCGCTATATATAGTGGCTACAAGGTGAGGTCAAGCGCAGGGTTGTGCGCGCACTCAGCTTATGGCTTGGAAAAAAGGCTCGGTTCGGCTTGCACCAAAGCAAAGCGCGGGACCTGTTCGCCGTCAACCTCGACCGACTCCAGGAACATGCTCAAGGGACGCACCCAAAAGCCGTAATCGCCATACAGGGCTCGGTAGAAGACCACTTCCTCTTCGGTTTCCGAATGCCGCGCGGTGCTGAATACGCGGTACTGCGGACCTTTGTAATGCTCGTACAGACCCGGTTGTATCGGCATGGCTTGGCCCTCGCTCAAATCTTTTCAAAATAAAAAATAAAAAAATCCGCAAAAACAAAAACCGGGGCACTTGGCCCCGGCTTCCTTCAACGAAACGCTTAAACGCGTTCGAAGACGGTGGAGATGCCTTGGCCGAGACCAATGCACATGGTAGCTACCCCGAAGGTGCCGCCATTCTGCTTCATCACGTTCAACAGGGTGCCGGAGATCCGTGCACCGGAGCAACCGAACGGATGACCCAGGGCGATCGCGCCGCCGTGCAGGTTAACCTTCTCGTTCATCTTGTCGAGCACTTTCAAATCTTTCAGCACCGGCAGGGCCTGTGCGGCGAACGCTTCGTTGAGCTCGAAGAAGTCGATATCGTTGATGCCAAGGCCTGCGCGCTTCAATGCTTTCTGGGTGGCCGGTACTGGACCATAGCCCATGATCGCCGGGTCCACACCTGCCACGGCCATCGAGCGAATCACCGCAAGGGGCTGGATCCCCAGGTCCTGGGCACGCTGCGCCGACATCACGATCATGCACGAAGCACCGTCAGTGATCTGCGACGACGTACCGGCGGTCACGGTGCCGCCCTTGGGGTTAAACGCTGGCTTCAACGCCGCCAGGCTTTCCAGGGTAGTTTCCGGACGAATGGTTTCGTCGTAGTCGAACAGTTTCAGGAAACCGTTCTCGTCGTAGCCCTGCATCGGGATGATTTCGTCCTTGAACTTGCCTTCCACCGTCGCCTTGTGGGCGAGCTGGTGGGAGCGCAGGCCGAAAGCGTCCTGTTGCTCGCGAGTAATGCCGTGCATCTTGCCGAGCATTTCCGCAGTCAGGCCCATCATGCCCGAGGCTTTCGCCGCGTACAGCGACATGTGCGGGTTCGGATCGACACCGTGCATCATGCTCACGTGGCCCATATGCTCGACGCCGCCCACCACGAACACGTCACCGTTGCCGGTCATGATCGCTTGCGCGGCAGTGTGCAAGGCGCTCATCGACGAGCCACACAGGCGGCTGACGGTCTGGCCGGCAGCGGTGTGCGGGATCTGCGTCATCAGGGACGCCATGCGGGCGATGTTCCAGCCCTGCTCCAGGGTCTGGTTCACACAGCCCCAGATCACGTCTTCGACTTCGTTCGGGTCGACCTTGACGTTGCGTTCCAGCAATTTGCTGATCAGGTGCGCCGACATGTCTTCGGCGCGGGTGTTGCGGTGCATGCCGCCCTTGGAGCGGCCCATCGGCGTACGACCGAAGTCGACAATCACGACGTCTCTAGGATTCAAGCTCATAAAATTTCACTCTCGCTCTAGTGTGGGGCGCTTAACCGAAGAACCGTTGGCCGTTCTTGGCCATTTCACGCAGTTTCGCGGTCGGGTGGTACAGCGCGCCCAAATCAGCGTACTGGTCAGCCAGGGCAACGAACTCGGCCACACCGATCGAGTCGATGTAGCGCAGCGCACCGCCACGGAATGGAGGGAAACCAATGCCGTAGACCAGACCCATGTCGGCTTCGGCAGCGGTTTCGACGATGCCGTCTTCCAGGCAGCGCACGGTCTCCAGGCACAGCGGGATCATCATCCAGTTGATGATGTCTTCGTCGCTCACTTCACGCTGCTCGAACACGATCGGCTTGAGCACTTCCAGCACCGACGGATCGGCGACTTTCTTCTGCTTGCCCTTCTTGTCGGTCTCGTAGGCGTAGAAGCCCTTGCCGTTCTTCTGGCCCAGGCGCTTGGCTTCGTAGAGCACGTCGACGGCTGAACGACGGTCGTCTTTCATGCGGTCCGGGAAACCTTCAGCCATCACATCGCGACCGTGGTGGCCGGTGTCGATGCCGACCACGTCCATCAGGTACGCCGGGCCCATCGGCCAGCCGAATTTTTCCATGACCTTGTCGATGCGGACGAAGTCCACACCGGCGCTGACCAGCTTGGCGAAACCGCCGAAGTACGGGAACAGCACGCGATTGACCAAAAAGCCCGGGCAGTCATTGACCACGATCGGGTTCTTGCCCATTTTCTTGGCGTAGGCCACGGTGGTGGCGACGGCCAGCTCGCTGGACTTCTCGCCACGGATCACTTCCACCAGGGGCATCATGTGCACCGGGTTGAAGAAGTGCATGCCGACGAAGTTTTCCGGACGCTTGAGGGCCTTGGCCAGCAAGGTGATGGAAATGGTCGAGGTGTTGGACGCGAGGATGGTGTCCTCTTTGACCTGGCCTTCCACTTCAGCCAGCACGGCTTGCTTGACCTTGGGGTTCTCGACGACGGCTTCGACGACCAGGTCGACGTGACCGAAGTCACCGTAGGACAGGGTCGGACGAATGCCGTTGAGCACTTCGGCCATTTTCGCCGCGGTCATGCGACCCTTGTCAACGCGGCTCACCAGCAGCTTGGCGGCTTCAGCCAGGCCTTGCTCGATGCCGTGCTCGTTGATGTCCTTCATCAGGATCGGCGTCCCTTTGGAAGCCGACTGATACGCGATACCGCCACCCATGATGCCGGCGCCCAATACGGCAGCCTGCTTCACGTCCCTGGCGATTTCGTCGTAGGCCTTGGCCTTTTTCTTCAGCTCCTGATCGTTCAGGAACAGACCGATCAAGCACTGCGCAGCAGAGGTCTTGGCCAGTTTGACGAAACCTGCAGCCTCGACTTCCAGCGCCTTGTCGCGACCGAAGTTCGCGGCTTTCTGGATGGTCTTGATCGCTTCGACCGGCGCCGGGTAGTTCGGGCCAGCCTGGCCTGCGACGAAACCTTTGGCGGTTTCGAACGACATCATTTGTTCAATGGCGTTGAGCTTGAGCTTTTCCAGCTTCGGCTGACGCTTGGCCTTGTAGTCGAATTCGCCGGAGATGGCGCCCTTGACCAGGGTCAGTGCGGCTTCCAGCAGTTTCTCCGGGGCGACCACGGCGTCGACGGCACCGACTTTCAGTGCGTCTTCAGCGCGGTTTTCCTTGCCGGCGGCAATCCACTCGATGGCGTTGTCGGCACCGATGATGCGCGGCAGGCGCACCGTACCACCGAAGCCCGGGTAGATGCCCAGCTTGACTTCCGGCAGGCCGATCTTGGCGGTATCGGCCATGACGCGGTAGTCCGCCGCCAGGCACATTTCCAGGCCGCCACCCAGGGCGATGCCATTGATCGCGGCGACAGTCGGGACATTCAGGTCTTCGAAATCGCTGAAGATCCTGTTGGCTTCGAGGTTGCCTGCCACAAGCTCGGCATCGGGCAGCTTGAAGTTCTCGACAAATTCGGTGATGTCGGCGCCGACGATGAACACGTCCTTGCCACTGCTGACGATCACACCCTTGATCGAAGCATCTGCCTTGATGGTGTCCACGGCCTGACGCAGTTCGTTCAGGGTTAGACGGTTGAACTTGTTGACGGACTCACCCTTGAGGTCGAATTTCAATTCGACGATGCCACTTTCAAGAGCCTTAACCGTGATGGCTTTACCTTCGTAAATCATCAACTGATCTCCACGATATGGAAGCTGAACAGTACACGTCGGACGCAGGCAAATGGCTCGGCAGGGACGGTTATCGTCAATGCTACGCCCATCCACCCGGCACACCCGCCAACGCGATAGTCGGGATTCTGTAGGAGCGATCTTTAATACAAACGCTCAATTCATACGCCCGTTTGATTTGGGTATGCCACCTTCACGGAATTTCCGACAATTGTCAATCGCCCAAAATGCGGGTTGAAGCGCGACTTTACGGTCACTTCCGTACCACGAAGACCTGCAACACGCGGATGCATATGCGGCCATTGATAGGATCAATTGTTAGAAAAGTCGCCCTAATCCGCGGCAGGCTGCGTTTAACGGGCTACGCTGGGGGAGTCGAGGAAGATTTTTCAACGCTGGGGGTGAATACCCGGCGCAAGATCAATGCAACAAAGAATTTCCGGCCTGCCTGGCCAACTTCCGCCCGATGATGATGTCGGGCTTTTTATTGCCTGCTCGCCAGGCGAACGGAGTGGCTTTTCGCACGACCCCCTGTAGGAGCGAGGCTTGCCCGCGAAGGCGGCCTTGAGCCTTGCACCACCTATGAAGACGCCTTCGCCGGCAAGCCTGGCTCCTACGGCGAAGGCGGCCTTGAGCCTTGCACCGCCTATGAAGACGCCTTCGCCGGCAAGCCTGGCTCCTACGGCGAAGGCAGCCTCAAGCCGTGCACCGCCCATGATGACGCCTTCGCCGGCAAGCCTGGCTCCTACGGCGAAGGCGGCCTTGAGCCTTGCACCACCTATGAAGACGCCTTCGCCGGCAAGCCTGGCTCCTACGGCGAAGGCAGCCTCAAGCCGTGCACCGCCCATGAAGACGCCTTCGCCGGCAAGCCTGGCTCCTACGGCGAAGGCAGCCTCAAGCCGTGCACCGCCCATGATGACGCCTTCGCCGGCAAGCCTGGCTCCTACGGCGAAGGCAGCCTCAAGCCTTGCATCGCCCATGAAGACGCCTTCGCCGGCAAGCCTGGCTCCTACGGCGAAGGCAGCCTCAAGCCGTGCACCGCCCATGATGACGCCTTCGCCGGCAAGCCTGGCTCCTACGGGGGGGGGGGGGCGGGGTTCAGGCGAGGGCTTTGAGGGTGGCGTCGATTTGTTGCAAGACGCTGGATTCGCCCTTCTCGCCCCAGTACAAGGTGATCATCTGCTTGTCCGCCTCGACCTTGTAGACATTGGCCGGCAATTTTTCGAAATGATTGAGCAGAGCAGGATCCTCACAGACCTCCTGCCACTGATTCACCCACAGCCCCGGGGATTTTTGCCAGTAGCTCCAGCAGGCTGGCTGATTGCCGCGCCGCGGCCTATGGTACTGGGCGCACGGGCTCGGCGGCTCCGGACTGAGCCAGTGTGGCCACTCCTGAGGCGCCAGTTGCATGGCCAAACCGATGCGTCGCGCCTCCATCCGCAGGGCCATGCGCCCGCTCTGCCCATGGGACGGCCGCAACCATGCCAGCGGGCTCAGGACCACTAACAGGATTGACACCACTATCCAGACCGTCATATCTGTACTCCCGTTTTCAAATGCATCGTTTTCAAATGCACCGTTTTCAAATGCATCGTTTCCAAATGCACCGTTTTTAAATGCATCGTTGTTGCATTGTTTCTGAATGCACCGATTTTAAATGAGCGCGCCAGGTCACTTTGAAACCAATGTGCTTGAAACCAGCCATACTTACCCTTAATGCAACCCTCAGGAGGAGCACCTCATGCCCTACAACCACATCCTGGTCGCTGTAGACCTGACCGAAGAGTGCGACCCTGTCATCCACCGCGCTCGCGAGCTATCGTTGAGCAACGGCGCCAAGCTGTCCCTGGTGCACATCGTCGAGCCGATGGCCATGGCCTTTGGTGGTGACGTGCCGATGGACCTGTCCCAACTGCAACAACAGCAGTTCGATCAGGCCCGGGAGCGTCTGGACCGACTTATCATCAAGTATCCGGAGCTCTCCAAGGAATACAGCCACCTGACCTACGGCCAGCCCCGCCAGGAGATTCACCACCTGGCCAAGGAGCAAGGGTGCGACATGATCGTGGTCGGCAGTCACGGCCGGCATGGCCTGGCACTGCTGCTGGGTTCCACCGCCAATGACGTGCTGCACGGCGCGCCGTGCGATGTGCTTGCGGTGCGCCTGCAAAACAAAAGCTGACAACCCATTTCCACTGTGGGAGCGGGCTTGCTCGCGAAAGCGGTGTGTCAGGCGACATCAATGTTGAATGACACACCGCTTTCGCGAGCAAGCCCGCTCCCACATTGGATCTGCGACGGCTTGTGGATCGTGTTGCATACGAAAAGCCCGGCGCTCATCACTGAAACGCCGGGCTTTTTTATCGCGGGATCAATCAGGCATCCAGCTCGGCCCAGCGCTCGACCATGACGTCGAGCTCAGCATTCAACTGCTCCAGCTGCGCAATCACCGCAGCGCTCTCGGCCGCCGGACGCTGATAAAACCCGGCATCCGCCATCTGCGCTTCAACGGCAGCGATCTGCTGTTCCATGGCTTCGATCTGCCCCGGCAAGGCTTCCAGCTCACGCTGCACCTTGTAGCTGAGCTTTTTCTTGGCCACCGGCGCTTCTACCGCAGCCACCGGCGCCGGTTCAGCCGTGACCACCGCAGAGGTCAGGTCGGCCTTGCCGGATTTGCTCTCGGTCACGCCCAGCAGGCGCGGCGAGCCGCCCTGGCGCAGCCAGTCCTGGTAACCACCGACGTATTCGCGAACCTTGCCTTCACCTTCGAAGACCAGGGTGCTGGTGACCACGTTGTCGAGGAATGCCCGGTCGTGACTGACCATCAGCACGGTGCCGTTGAAGGTCAGCAAGACCTCTTCCAGCAGTTCCAGGGTTTCAACGTCGAGGTCGTTGGTCGGTTCGTCGAGCACCAGCAGGTTCGCCGGCTTGCTGAACAGTTTCGCCAGCAACAACCGCGCACGTTCACCGCCGGACAGCGCCTTGACCGGCGTGCGGGCACGCTGCGGGCTGAACAGGAAGTCGCCGAGGTAGCTCAGCACGTGGCGGCTCTGGCCATCGATATCGATGAAGTCGCGACCTTCGGCCACGTTGTCGATCACGGTCTTTTCCAGGTCCAGCTGATGGCGCAACTGGTCGAAGTAGGCCACGTCGATGCGCGTCCCCTCCTCCACGGTGCCGCTGGTAGGCTGCAGGCCGCTGAGCATCAGTTTCAGCAGGGTGGTCTTGCCGGTACCGTTGGCGCCGAGCAGACCGATACGGTCGCCGCGCGTCAGGACCATCGAGAAGTCCTTGATCAGGAACGGGCCGCCCGGGTGAGCGAAGCTCACGTTCTCGAGGACCATCACCTGCTTGCCGGACTTGTCGGCGGTGTCCAGCTGAATGTTGGCCTTGCCGGTGCGCTCACGACGCTCGCTGCGCTCCACGCGCAGGGCTTTCAGGGCGCGCACGCGGCCTTCGTTACGGGTGCGACGCGCCTTGATGCCCTGGCGGATCCAGACTTCTTCCTGGGCCAGTTTCTTGTCGAACAGCGCGTTGGCGGTTTCTTCAGCGGCCAGCGAGGCCTCTTTGTGCACCAGGAAGCTGGCGTAGTCGCCGTTCCAGTCGATCAGGCCGCCGCGATCCAGTTCGAGGATGCGGGTGGCCAGGTTCTGCAGGAAGGAACGGTCGTGCGTGATGAACAGCACGGCGCCCTGGAAATCCTTCAGCGCTTCTTCGAGCCAGGCAATGGCACCGATGTCCAGGTGGTTGGTCGGCTCGTCGAGCAGCAGCAGGTCCGGCTCGGACACCAGGGCCTGGGCCAGCAGCACGCGACGACGCCAGCCGCCGGACAATTCGGCGAGGGTCTTGTCGGCCGGCAACTGCAGACGGCTCAAGGTGCTGTCGACCAGTTGCTGCAAACGCCAGCCGTCACGGGCTTCGAGGTCGTGCTGGACGTGCATCAGTTTGTCCAGGTCGGCGTCGGTGACGATGTTCTGGCTCAGGTGGTGATACTGCGCGAGCAGCTCGCCGACACCGTCCAGGCCTTCGGCCACCACGTCGAACACGGTCCGCTCGTCGGCTACCGGCAATTCTTGCGGCAATTCGCCGATCTTGAGGCCGGGCGCGCGCCAAACGGAGCCGTCGTCAGGCTTCTGGTCGCCCTTGACGAGCTTCATCATGCTGGACTTGCCAGTGCCGTTGCGGCCGATGATGCACACCCGCTCACCACGGGCGATCTGCCAGGACACCTTGTCCAACAACGGCATAGCGCCGAAAGCAAGGGACACATCGCTGAATTTGAGCAGGGTCATGAGCTTCTCCAAAAACCGGGCGCGCATTCTACCTGACTTGAGGCTGCAGAAGGCCGGCAATTTCACCTGGGCGACACTCTGCAGGACAAATGTTGCGAGTTGATGCCGCGAGACCGGCAAAGCTTTCGCCCGTTGCTGGCAAACAGCTAAGCTACAGGCAATTCAGCGCGGGCAATGCTTGCGCTTGTCATGATTTCTCTGCCCGGACGTCTCATGCGCAGTCGCCTTTTTAGTCTTTTGTCCTGTTTTCTTCTTGCTGCCACCGTCGTCCACACCGCCCAGGCCGTGGATTTGTCCACCCAGCGCCAGTATTACGATGAAGCCAAGCGCGCCCTGGCCAAGGGCGACACCGGTCCGTATTTCAGCTACCGCCAGGCCCTGAGCGATTATCCGCTGGAACCTTACCTGGCCTATGACGAGCTGACCGCGCGCCTGAAATTCGCGAGCAATGCCGAAATCGAGAAATTCCTCGCCGAACACGGTGACCTGCCCCAGGCCAACTGGATGAAATTGCGCTGGTTGCGCTGGTTGTCCGAACGCGGCGACTGGGCGACCTTCGTCAAGTATTACGACCCGAAGATGAACTTCACCGAGCTGGACTGCCTGAACGCGCAGTACCAGATCACCCATAACCAGAAAGCAGAAGGTTACGCCAACGCGCAAAAACTCTGGCTGACCGGCAAATCCCAACCCGCCGCCTGCGACACGCTGTTCGGCATCTGGGCCGCCGAAGGCCAACTGACCGAACAACGACGCTGGGAGCGCACCAAGCTCGCGGCCCAGGCGCGCAACTACCCGCTGGCCAACAGCCTGGTCAACGGTCTGACCACCCTCGCCCCGCGCGGCCGCCTGTTGGTGGAAGTGGCGCAGAAACCCGAGCTGCTCAACGACCCGGCACGGTTCATTCCGGCCGATGAGCCGATGTCCGACGTGGTCAGCCTGGGCCTGCGCCGCCTGGCGCGGCAGGACCCTGACCGGGCGATGCAGATGCTCGATGGTTACGCCAGCAGCATGCACTTCTCCCGCGACGAAAAAGTGGCGATCGCCCGGGAAATCGGCCTGTCCCTGGCCAAACGGTTCGACCCTCGCGCGCTGGACATGATGACCAAGTACGACCCGGAACTGCGCGACAACACCGTGTCGGAATGGCGCATGCGCCTGCTGTTGCGCCTGGGCCGCTGGGACGATGCCTACCAGTTGAGCCGCCGCCTGCCGCAAGACCTGGCGACGACCAACCGCTGGCGCTACTGGCAGGCGCGCAGCCTGGAACTGGCGCAGCCCCAGAGCCCGGAAGCACAGACGCTCTACAAGGGCCTGGCCCGCGAGCGTGATTTTTACGGGTTCCTGGCCGCCGATCGCTCGCAGTCGCCCTACTCGCTGAACAACAAACCGCTGGTGCTCAGCCAGGCACTGATCAACAAGGTGCGCAACACCCCGGGCATCCGTCGGGCACTCGAGTTCCACGCCCGCGGGCAAATCGTCGACGGTCGTCGCGAGTGGTACCACGTCAGCCGCCACTTCAGCCGCGATGAAATGGTCGCCCAGGCGAAACTGGCCTATGACCTGAAATGGTATTTCCCGGCGATCCGCACCATCAGCCAGGCGCAGTACTGGGACGATTTGAACATCCGCTTCCCGATGGCCCACCGCGAAACCCTGGTGCGTGAAGCCAAGGTCCGTGGGCTGCACTCGAGCTGGGTGTTCGCCATCACCCGCCAGGAAAGCGCCTTCATGGACGACGCCCGCTCCAGCGTCGGCGCCAGCGGCCTGATGCAGTTGATGCCCGGCACCGCCAAGGAAACCGCGCGCAAGTTCAGCATTCCGCTGGCCTCGCCGCAGCAGGTGTTCGACCCGGACAAGAACATCCAGCTCGGCGCCGCCTACCTGAGCCAGGTCCACGCCCAGTTCAACGGCAACCGCGTCCTCGCCTCCGCCGCCTACAACGCCGGCCCCGGCCGCGTGCGCCAGTGGCTGCGCGGCGCGGATCACCTGAGCTTCGACGTGTGGGTGGAAAGCATCCCGTTCGACGAAACCCGCCAGTACGTGCAGAACGTGTTGTCGTATTCGGTGATCTACGGCCAGAAGCTCAACTCGCCACAGCCGCTGGTGGATTGGCATGAGCGGTATTTTGACGATCAATGATGTCGGCGCCCCTACGGCCTGAAGTTGCAGGTTGCCCTGCAACATAGAATCTCCCACAGAAATCGCTGCCACACACGAATATTGTGCCCGGCGCAAAACCCTGTAGGAGCGAGGCTTGCCCGCGAAGAGGCTGTGTCAGTCGACATCGATGTTGACTGTCCCGCCCTCTTCGCGGGCAAGCCCGCTCCCACAGAATCGCGGCCATGCACACATATCGCCCGACGCAAAACCCTGGAGCTGCCGTAGACTGCGATCTTTTGATCTTGCTTTGAGCCGTAAACAAAACGTCCGCTTCGATTGAAGCGGGCATTTTTCAAGATCAAAAGATCGTCCGAACGCGGCCCGACCTGCGGCAGCTCCTAAGCCGATCCGGATCGTGCCGCAGCCTGTTTGCCTAGTTCCGTGAGGCGGTATCGTTGGGCCGGGCTGTTAGGCGAATCAGGGTTTGTCATTTCGATCAAATCTGAAGCCAATGCCGGCTTGAGGTAGTTAACCCGGAAGGTCGCCCTGTGTGCCAATCCGACCTCTTCCATCAACTCGCTGACCTTCATCGGCCCCCTTCCAAGGAGCGACCAAAGCAGCCTCGCTACTTGGTCGGTTACTTGGTCGGTTACTGGTTCGCTCTGGGCCGCCTCCCTAAGGGCGAGACTCAATGCCTGCAGCATAAACTCGACAAAAGGCGTCGATTCCGCCAACTGATCGGCCGCCGACAATGCCCCGTAATAAGCGTCCTGCTGCTCTCGAATCACCGCCTCGACCGGCAAATAAGCCAACACCGGACGCCACTGACTGAGGATCAAGGTCTGCCAAAGACGCCCCATGCGTCCATTGCCGTCGGCGAACGGATGGATGAATTCGAACTCGTAATGGAAGACGCAACTGATGATCAGCGGGTGCCAATCAGAAGCGCCAAGCCAGGCCAACAGATCATCTATCAAATGCGCAACGCGACTGGGAGGCGGCGCCATATGAACCAGTTGCTCGCCCCGGTAAATACCCACACCGGCTCGGCGGAACGGCCCAAAGTCGTCGATCAAACCGTGCTTCAACAATTTATGAGCCTGCAGCAAGTCCGCTCGGCTGCTTGGCTGCCAATCCGGCATCGCCTCGTAGGCCGCAAAGGCATTGCGCACTTCCTGGATTTCCCGAGGCAACCCCAGCACTCGCTGCCCCGCGAGCACAGCAGTCACCTGCTCGATACTGAGGGTATTGTTCTCGATGGCCAAGGACGCCTGAATCGTCCGAATCCGGTTGCCGCGCCGCAGTTGAGGCGTCTGCCGACGATCATCCACAGCCGACAGCTGACCGATCTGTTCACTGATCTCGGCGATCAACGCCAGTATTCTGGTGGTCAGGGTCAACGGTGGTTGATAACGGCTCATATCCTCATCCAGGCTCGCAACTGAGGCCGCCATAATGCCCGAACGCGGCCAGATTTATTAATCTCGTTCACCGCCACCCCGTAGGAGCCAGGCTTGCCGGCGAAAGCGGTCTGTCAGCCAACACCTTCACTGAATGTGCCACCGCCTTCGCCGGCAAGCCGGCTCCTACACGGGTTCTTTGCCGGGCTCGGATTCAGCCTTCCCATCACTGAACTGCAACGCCGCCAACCGCGCATACAGCGCATTGCTCGCAATCAACTCCTGATGCGTCCCCACCGCCACCAGCTTCCCCTGATCCATCACCGCGATCCGGTCGGCGTTTTTCACGGTGGCCAGGCGGTGGGCGATGACCAGGGTGGTGCGGTTTTTCATCAGGCTGGGCAGGGCCTGCTGGATCAGGTGTTCGCTCTGGGCATCGAGGGCGCTGGTGGCTTCGTCGAGCAGCAGGATCGGGGCATCCACCAGCAGCGCCCGGGCGATGGCCAGGCGTTGGCGCTGGCCGCCGGACAGGCCGAGGCCGGCATCACCGA
This sequence comes from Pseudomonas fluorescens, assembly GCF_902497995.1. GTDB lineage: Bacteria > Pseudomonadota > Gammaproteobacteria > Pseudomonadales > Pseudomonadaceae > Aquipseudomonas > Aquipseudomonas fluorescens_BK. The sequence continues at coordinate 261,765 of NZ_CABVII010000004.1, forward strand.
GGTGGGTCTGGTAACCGTTGGGCATGGCCTCGATAAAGTCATGGGCGTAGGCGATTTTTGCCGCGTCCTTGACCTGGGCCAGGGTCGCCGTCGGGTTGCCGTAGCGGATGTTCTCTTCGATGCTGCCAAAGAACAGTGCCGGGCTTTGCGAGACCAGGGCAAAGCAGCGGCGCAGGTCCAGCGGGTCGAGTCGCGTCAGGGGGATGCCGTCGAGCAGGATGCAGCCTTCGGCGGGATCGTAAAAGCGCAGCAGCAGGTCATACACCGTCGACTTGCCGGCCCCGGACGGTCCGACCAGCGCCAGGGTTTCGCCGGCATTGATCGTCAGATTCAAGCCATCGACGGCGTAGCTTTCCGGGCGCGACGGGTAGGAAAAACGCAGGTCCTGCAGCACCAGGTCGCCCTTGACCCGTTCCGGCAAGGTCACCAGGCCGGTGGTCGGCGGCTGGATGATGTTTTCCGAGCGCAGCAACTCGGCAATCCGCTCGGCGGCGCCAGCGGCGCGCTGCAATTCGCCGATCACTTCGCTCAAGGTACCGAACGCGCTGCCGACGATCAGGCTGTAAAACACAAAGGCCGCCAGTTCACCGGCGGAGATGCGCCCGGCAATCACATCCATGCCACCGACCCACAGCATCACCCCGACCGCGCCCAGCACCAGCACGATCACCAGGGTAATCAGCCAGGCGCGCTGGAAGATGCGTTTGCGGGCGGTGTCGAATGCCTGTTCCACGGTCACGGCAAAGCGCTGTTCGTCCTGCGCCTGATGGTTGTAGGCCTGCACGGTCTTGATCTGGCCCAGGGTTTCAGAGACGTAGCTGCCGATATCGGCAATCCGGTCCTGACTCAGGCGCGACAGGCTGCGCACGCGCCGGCCGAAAATCAGGATCGGCGCGATCACCAGGGGCAAGGCGATCACCACAATGCTGGTGAGCTTGGGGTTGGTGATGAACAGCAGGACGATCCCGCCGATCACCATCAACAAATTGCGCAGGAACAGCGACAGCGATGAGCCGATCACCGATTGCAGCAAGGTGGTATCGGCCGTCAGGCGCGACTGGATCTCGGAGCTGCGGTTGTCTTCGTAGAACCCCGGGTGCAGGTAAATCAGGTGGTTGAACACCTGGCGGCGGATGTCCGCGACCGCGCGCTCGCCGATCCACGACACCAGGTAAAACCGCGCGAACGTGCCGATCGCCAGGCCGAGCACCAGCAGCAGGAACAGGCCGATGGACTGATTGAGCAAGTGCGGCGACTGGGTCATGAACCCCTGGTCCACCACCAGGCGAATGCCCTGCCCCATGGACAGGGTGATGCCGGCCGTGACGACCAAGGCGAGCAAGGCGCCGAGGGCCGGCCAACGATACGGCGCGAGAAAACGACTGGCCAGGCGAAACGCACGGCGTTGACGAGCAGAGAGCATCAGGATCATCCCGGTACGCGATAGAGCCATTAATCGGGCCAGCCTACACCGCTCAATGGGGCGGCAACGGTGTAAATCACAATGAGTCGGTTTAATTATGACCGCAATGTCTAGTACCTAGACGGTATTGGTCTAAAGTTCGGGTGGCAAGACCGCAGTATTTCTGGTGGACTGATAAGGCCGCCCAGAATGATCGCAGGGAGTTGTCACAGCCCGGTCACCTGGCGGTTCTACAGTAAGCACACAACCTGATGAGGAGACAGGCCATGTCCTTGCAAAACAGCAGCGATGACAAGATTGAAGTGATCCGCACACAGCCAGACCAGTCTCTGGGTTGCTCGATTATTGATAAGGATGGGCGCGAAGTACCGATCACTGAAGGCATGATCCAGAAAGCTTGCAGCGAACTGGAACAGCGGTTGGTCAAGCCTGCCGAAAAAAAGTGATATAGCCACCGTCTTCTTGACCCGGCCCTGGAGGCCGGGTTTTTTATGGGGGCTATCCAGGAATTGTGGTGCGGCCTTCGCGGGCAAGCCTCGCTCCTACAGGATTAATGCGATGCCGAAATTGACGCATGACCTGTAGGAGCGAGGCTTGCCCGCGAAGGGACCTACTCGGTCCCTAAATAGCCACCACCCCCAACGCCGCCACGATTTTGTGCAACTCCGGCGAATCCCCCTCGATCCGCACCTGCAACCCATCAATCTCCCGCCGCAGCGGATAATGCTTGCGCAACCCATCAAACGCCGCCCGCTGCTCGCTCACGCTGCCGACCAGACTACGCCGAAAATCCGCATCATCACGGCGCGGGTCATACACCCCCCGGCACACCATCGCCAACGCCCAGGCCGGATCGCTTTGCGCGTTCAAGGTCACGTGCGACAACCAGGGCGCCGGCAGCAAATCGCTCAAGCTGACCTGCTCCGGTTGCCCGAGGAACCGGCAACACGTCTGATAGATCTGCGCCGTCCCGCGCTGCCTGCCATCCAGGCTGTAACCGGCAATGTGCGGCGTCGCCAGCACGCAGAGCTCGGCCAGCGCCACATCGACTTCGGGCTCGCCTTCCCAGACATCCAGCACCGCTTGCAGGTCTTCACGCTGCAACAGGACCTGGCGCAACGCAGCGTTATCGACCACCGGGCCACGACTGGCGTTGATCAACCAGGTGCCGGGCTTGAGTCGATTCAAGCGGTTTTTATCGAACAGATGCCAGGTCGACTGGGCACCGTGCTTCTTCAACGGCGTGTGCAGGCTGATGACGTCGCACTGTTCGATGATCTGCTCGAGGCTGACGTAATCGCCCCCTTCGGCGGCTTGCCTGGGTGGATCGCAGACCAGCACGTTCCAGCCCAGACCTTGCAGGACCTTGACCAGCCGGCCCCCCACCTCGCCGGCCCCCACCACCCCATAGGTGCGCTGGGTCAGGTCGGCGCCTTCGATCTCGGCCAGGGTCAGCAGACTGCCCAGCACGTAGTCGACCACGCCCCGGGCATTGCAACCAGGGGCGCTGGACCAGGTGATGCCGGCCTGCTGCAAGTAATCCAGGTCCAGGTGATCGGTGCCGATGGTGCAGGTACCGACAAACCGCACCTTGCTGCCGTCGAGCAGCGCGCGATTGACGTTGGTCACCGAACGCACCAGCAGCACATCGGCCTGCTCGACGGTGGCGCGGTCGATGGAACGTCCCGGCACCCGGCGGATTTCACCGAAACCTTCGAAGAAGGCATCGAGCAGCGGGATATTTTCGTCGGCAACAATCAGCATGGCAGGCTCCTTTGGCGGGTTGGCAGTGTAGGCGGAGATGACCGTGGTGGGCCAGCGGGCATTGCTCGCAGCTCCATGAAAAGACCCCACCTCCTATGTGGGAGCGGGCTTGCTCGCGAAGACGGCAGCCCAGTCAATATTGATGTCGCCTGACAAACCGCTTTCGCGAGCAAGCCCGCTCCCACATTTTTGATCGCCGCCGTGCCCGGACTTTGCGTTCGCCGCAAATCCCCTTGTGGGAGCGGGCTTGCTCCTACAGGGGGGCGTGCGATTACAAATCCCCAACACAGGACTTTTCCTGACCAATGCGTCAGGGCGTAGAATGCCCCGCCTCGCGCCTCAAACACCTCTGGACGTTCCGCCCTTGAATTCCGTAACCGACCGACCCGCCGCTCCCTCCCTCAACCGCCCCGCCCGGGTTCGCCTGGAGCTGAAAAACCTGCTCGCCCTGGCGCTGCCGATCATGGTCGCGCAGCTGGCGACCACTGCCATGGGCTTCGTCGATGCGGTGATGGCCGGCCGGGTCGGGCCGCGGGATCTGGCGGCGGTGGCGCTGGGCAACTCGATCTGGGTCCCGGTCTTCCTGTTGATGACCGGCACCCTGCTGGCCACCACACCGAAAGTCGCCCAGCGTTTCGGCGCCGGCACCCCCAGCGAGATCGGCCCGATCGTGCGCCAGGCCCTGTGGCTGGCCTTGGTGGTGGGTTTGATGGCGACCGTCATGCTACTCAGCGCCGAACCGATCCTGCACCTGATGAAGGTCGATCCCGAGCTGATCGGCCCGTGCATGCAATACCTGCACGGAATCGCCAGCGGCCTGCCCGCCGTCGCCTTCTACCATGTGCTGCGCTGCTTCAGCGATGGTCTGGGACGCACCCGCCCGGCGATGGTCCTCGGCTTGTGCGGGCTGGCGCTGAACATTCCGCTGAACTACGTGTTCATCTATGGCCACTTCGGTGTGCCGGCCATGGGCGGCGTCGGTTGCGGCTGGGCGACGGCGATCGTGATGTGGGTGATGGCCCTGGGCATGGCCGGCTGGGAACGCTGGGCGCCGGCCTATCAGTCGAGCCAGTTGTTCAGCCGTTTCGACTGGCCGCAATGGTCGGTAATCAAACGCCTGCTGGGCATCGGCTTGCCGATCGGGATTGCGGTGTTCGCGGAGTCGAGCATCTTCGCCGTGATCGCGCTGCTGATCGGCAGCCTCGGCGCGACCGTGGTCGCCGGGCACCAGATCGCCCTGAACTTCAGCTCGCTGGTGTTCATGATCCCCTACTCCCTCGGCATGGCCGTGACCGTGCGCGTCGGCCAGGCCCTCGGTCGCCAGCAGCCCCGTGAAGCGCGCTTCGCCGCCGGAGTCGGCATGGGCACGGCGCTGGCATATGCCTGCATTTCCGCGAGCATGATGCTGTTGCTGCGCGAGCACATCGCAACCATCTACACCGCGGACCCGACGGTGATCCGGGTGGCGGCGATGCTGATCGTGTACTCGGCGCTGTTCCAGTTCTCCGACGCGATCCAGGTCACCGCGGCCGGCGCGTTGCGTGGTTATCAGGACACCCGGGTGACGATGATCCTGACCCTGTTCGCCTATTGGGGCATCGGTTTGCCGGTGGGTTACGCCCTGGGCCTGACCGACTGGCTCGGCCCCCCGAGCGGCCCGAGCGGGCTGTGGCAGGGTTTGATCGTCGGCCTGAGCTGCGCGGCGCTGATGCTATCGATCCGCCTGACGCGCAGTGCACGCAGGCGGATTCGGGTAGGAGCTGCGCCCTAAATGGTGGAAAACGCTGAACCCCTGTAGGAGCCAGGCTTGCCGGCGAAGGCGTCTGTAGTGGACGGTGCAGGGTTTGAGGCCGCCTTCGCCGTAGGAGCCAGGCTTGCCGGCGAAGGCGTCGTCATGGGCGCTGCATGGCTTGAGGCCGCCTTCTCCGTAGGAGCCAGGCTTGCCGGCGAAGGCGTCTGTAGTGGACGGCGCAAGGTTTGAGGCCGCCTTCGCCGTAGGAGCCAAGCTTGCCGGCGAAGGCGTCGTCATGGGCGCTGCATGGCTTGAGGCCGCCTTCGCCGTAGGAGCCAGGCTTGCCGGCGAAGGCGTCGTCATGGGCGCTGCATGGCTTGAGGCCGCCTTCGCCGTAGGAGCCAGGCTTGCCGGCGAAGGCGTCGTCATGGGCGGTGCATGGCTTGAGGCCGCCTTCGCCGTAGGAGCCAGGCTTGCCGGCGAAGGCGTCTTCATTGACGGCGCAAGGTTTGAGGCCGCCTTCGCGGGCAAGCCTCGCTCCTACAGGCGAAGGCGTTTTCATGGGCGGTGCAGGGCTTGAGGCTGCCTTCGCCGGCAAGCCTGGCTCCTACGGGCGAAGGCGTTTTCATGGGCGGTGCAGGGCTTGAGGCTGCCTTCGCCGGCAAGCCTGGCTCCTACGGGCGAAGGCGTTTTCATGGGCGGTGCAGGGCTTGAGGCTGCCTTCGCTGCGGTGCGGCGATCCGACAAGCCAGCGCCTACAGGGGGGCGTAACGCCCATGCTGGTTTTTGCTTTTAACCGGACTTCTTGCGAATCCAGTAGAGGTAGGTGCCGGCCTCTTCATGCTGCGCCACCAGTTCATGGTCGAGAAACACGCAGAACTTGGGAATGTCGCGACGGGTCGACGGGTCGGTGGCGATCACCTTCAGCAGGCCGCCGGGCACCAGGTCACGGATGTGCTGGTGCAACATCATCACCGGCTCCGGACAGTTGAGGCCGGTGGCGTCGAGGGTGCCGTCTACCGGCGTATTGATCATTTGACTCATGATTCACTCCTGAAACTTGCCGGCATTGTCGCGCATTGCCGGGTGTTCGGTCATCTATGCGATCACACCGCCGCCCTGCCCCTGTAGGAGCGAGGCTTGCCCGCGAACCAGACGCTACGGTGTATCTGTAAATCCGCATCATCGTTCTTCGCCGGCAAGCCTGGCTCCTACAGCGAACCAGACGCTACGGTGTATCTGTAAATCCGCATCATCGTTCTTCGCCGGCAAGCCTGGCTCCTACAGCGAACCAGACGCTGCGGTGTATCTGTAAATCCGCATCATCGTTCTTCGCCGGCAAGCCTGGCTCCTACGGGGGCGCGCGCGGTGTGCATTAGCGGGACTTTGGTTTCTTTACGTCCAGCCGGCGCAAATGGCACGTCACTTCTTCCCGGTCGTGATACAGCTGCTTGCAACCGATCTCAACCCGAATCCCCCGCTCCTTGAACCCCTCGGCAATGCGCTCCAGCAACCGCTTCACCTCGGCATACCGTTGTTTCATCGGCAACTTGAGGTTAACCACCGCTTCCCGGCAATGCCCCTCGCCAATCCACTCCTCCAGCATCGCCGCATTACGCGCCGGTTTCTCAACGATGTCGCACACCATCCAGTCCACCGGCTGCCGGGGCTTGAACGTAAACCCGTCCGCCATCAAATGCTGCACCAACCCGGTCTCCATCAGGCTTTCCGCCATCGGCCCATTGTCGATCGCAGTCACCAGCATCCCACGATTGACCAGCTGCCAGGTCCAGCCACCCGGTGCCGCACCCAGATCAACCCCAGTCATGTCACTGTGCAAACGCTCATCCCACTGATCCCGCGGAATGAAGTGGTGCCACGCCTCTTCCAGCTTCAAGGTCGACCGGCTCGGCGCCTCGCGCGGAAACTTCAGGCGCGGAATGCCCATCGGCCACATCGCCGAGTTGTTCGACTCCGCCAGGCCCATAAACACTTCCCGCCCGCTTTTAAACGTCAGCAGCAGCCGCGGTTTAGAAGGATCCTCCACCAACTTCCCTGCCGCCATCAGCGCCTTGCGCAGGTGCCCCTCGAACTTCTTGCAGAAGTTCGACAGCTCCTTGCCATCGTTGGTATCGACCATCTCCAGCCACAAGCTGCCACACAGCGGAAAATCCGCCATATGCGCAAGGATCACGCTGATCCGGTCAGTTTCCGGCAAATCAATAAAAATCCCCCGGGCCCACTGCCGCGGGAAAATCAGATCAGCAAAGCGCTGGCCCCGCATCAGGCGCTCGGCGCCGTCTTCCTCGGTGCAGATGAATTCGGCGCAGGCGCTGGCGGTCTTGGCCTTGGCATAACCGGCCACGTTCAGCCGCGCGGCGTGTTCGGAAATCTCGGAACAGACTTCGCCTTCGAAGCCCGGCCGGCAGTGCATAAAGAGGGTGTTCATTAAATCTCCTGGGCAATCGGCAATGAATCGCTGCGCAACTTGCCCTGTAGCAAAGCCTGTCACGAAAACCGGCGCATGATAGCCGAGTTCGGAACCTTGGACTTGTCCATAGAGTCCAGTAATTAGCCAGCTACTCAAAACAGGGCTAGGTTTAATGCTCTGTCCGTTCCCTCAGTCCGTAGCCGTGCGGACTCAAAGGAGTGATCGTAATGCCGTCCCTCGATAGCCTGAACACCCTTAAAACCCTGCAAGTCGACGACAAGACCTACCACTATTTCAGTCTGCCCGAGGCTGCCAAAAGCCTCGGCGACCTCGACCAACTGCCCATGTCGCTGAAAGTCCTGCTGGAAAACCTGCTGCGCTGGGAAGACGACAAAACCGTGACCGGCGCCGACCTCAAGGCGATCGCCGCCTGGCTCAAGGAGCGAAGCAGCGATCGGGAAATCCAGTACCGCCCGGCGCGGGTGTTGATGCAAGACTTCACCGGCGTACCCGCCGTGGTCGACCTGGCCGCCATGCGCGCCGCCATGGCCAAGGCCGGTGGCGACCCGCAGCGAATCAATCCATTGTCGCCGGTGGACCTGGTGATCGACCACTCGGTGATGGTCGACGCATTCGGCAGCCCAAGCGCCTTTGGCCAGAACGTCGACATCGAAATGCAGCGCAACGGTGAACGCTATGCCTTCCTGCGCTGGGGCCAGAGCGCCTTCGACAACTTCAGCGTGGTGCCACCGGGCACCGGCATCTGCCACCAGGTCAACCTGGAATACCTCGGTCGCACCGTCTGGACCAAGGACGAAGACGGCCGCACCTACGCCTTCCCCGACACCCTGGTTGGCACCGATTCCCACACCACCATGATCAACGGCCTCGGCGTACTCGGCTGGGGCGTCGGCGGGATCGAAGCGGAAGCGGCGATGCTCGGCCAACCGGTGTCGATGCTGATCCCGGAAGTGATCGGCTTCAAACTCACCGGCAAGCTCAAGGAAGGCATCACCGCCACCGACCTGGTGCTGACCGTCACCCAGATGCTGCGCAAAAAAGGCGTGGTCGGCAAATTCGTCGAATTCTACGGCGACGGCCTCGCCGACCTGCCGCTGGCCGACCGCGCGACCATCGCCAACATGGCCCCGGAATACGGCGCCACCTGCGGCTTCTTCCCGGTGGACGACATCACCCTGGACTACCTGCGCCTGTCCGGCCGGCCCCTGGCCACCGTCAAACTGGTCGAGGCCTACTGCAAGGCCCAAGGCCTGTGGCGGCTGCCCGGCAAAGCGCCGAGCTTCACCGACAGCCTGGCCCTGGACATGGGCAGCGTCGAAGCCAGCCTCGCCGGGCCGAAACGCCCACAAGACCGCGTCTCCCTGCCCAACGTCCCGCAAGCCTTCAGTGACTTCACCGACCTGCAATTCAAACCCACCAGCAAGGAAGAAGGCCGCCTGGAAAGCGAAGGCGGCGGTGGCGTCGCGGTCGGCAACGCCGATCTGGCCGGCGAAGCGGATTACAACTACGAAGGCCAGACCTATCGCCTGAAAAACGGTGCCGTGGTCATCGCCGCCATCACCTCCTGCACCAACACCTCCAACCCGAGCGTGATGATGGCCGCCGGCCTGGTGGCAAAAAAAGCCGTGGAAAAAGGCCTCAAACGCAAACCCTGGGTCAAGAGCTCACTGGCGCCCGGCTCCAAAGTGGTCACCGACTACTACAAGGCGGCCGGCCTGACCCAGTACCTCGACGAACTCGGCTTCGCCCTGGTCGGTTATGGCTGCACCACCTGCATCGGCAACTCCGGACCGTTATCAGAGCCGATCGAAAAAGCCATCCAGCAAGCCGACCTCACCGTCGCCTCGGTGCTCTCGGGCAACCGCAACTTCGAAGGCCGCGTGCACCCCCTGGTGAAAACCAACTGGCTGGCCTCCCCGCCCCTGGTCGTCGCCTATGCCCTGGCCGGCACGGTGCGGATGGACATCAGCAGCGAACCCCTGGGCACCGACCAGGACGGCAACCTGGTCTACCTGCGCGACATCTGGCCCAGCAGCCAGGAAATCGCCGACGCCGTGAACCAGGTCAACACCGCCATGTTCCATAAGGAATACGCCGAAGTCTTCGCCGGCGACGCACAATGGCAAGCGATCGAAGTGCCCCAGGCCGCGACCTACGTCTGGCAGGACGACTCGACCTACATCCAGCACCCGCCCTTCTTCGACGACATCGGCGGCCCGCCCCCCGTGGTCAAGGACATCACCGGCGCCCGAGTCCTCGCCCTGCTCGGCGACTCGGTCACCACCGACCACATCTCCCCGGCCGGCAACATCAAGGTCGACAGCCCCGCCGGCCACTACCTGCGCGACAAAGGCGTGGAACCGCGCGACTTCAACTCCTACGGCTCCCGCCGCGGCAACCACCAAGTGATGATGCGCGGCACCTTCGCCAACATCCGCATTCGCAACGAAATGCTCGGCGGCGAAGAAGGCGGCAACACCCTCTACATGCCGACCGGGGAAAAAATCCCGATCTACGACGCCGCCATGCGCTACCAGGCCGACGGCACCCCGCTGGTGGTCATCGCCGGCCAGGAATACGGCACCGGCTCCAGCCGCGACTGGGCCGCCAAAGGCACCAACCTGCTCGGGGTCAAAGCCGTCATCGCCGAAAGCTTCGAACGCATCCACCGCTCCAACCTCGTCGGCATGGGCGTACTGCCCCTGCAATTCAAACTCGACCAGAACCGCAAAAGCCTCAACCTCACCGGCAAGGAAACCCTCGACATCCTCGGCCTCACCGACGTCGAACTGACCCCCCGCATGAACCTGACCCTGGCCATCACCCGCCCCGACGGCCGCCGCGAAAAAATCGAAGTCTTGTGCCGAATCGACACCCTGAATGAAGTCGAATACTTCAAATCCGGCGGCATCCTGCACTACGTACTACGCCAGCTAATAGCCTCCTGAACCCACCAAACCGGGGTTGGTGCCCAACACCAACCCCACATCCACCCCCAATCAAACTGTGGGAGCGGGCTTGCTCGCGAAAGCGGTGTATCAGCCAACAAAGATATCGCCTGACACCCCCCCTTCGCGAGCAAGTCGGATCGCCGCACCGCCGCTCCCACAGTGGTTTCCCATGTATTCACATAATCTGCGTTTCACCCGATACCTTTGTAGGAGCTTGGGTGACAGGTGCTGCGCAGAAACCCGGCATGGATACCGGGTTAGCCGCATCCAGCACCCCTTCCCTCATCCAACCTCCCTGTCGACGCCTCCCGAACCGGGTCTACTCTCAGCAAACTCACCACTTACCACATCGATTTGAACTTGATGATCCGCCATATTCTTCAACACTTCCCGAATCACCCCATTCGCATCAAAGTACACCGACCGATAATGTTCACTGTGACAACACAACCGTACCATCAGCACCAGCGACTCCGAGGACACATCTTTCACCCGAATATCAACCGCAGGCGCCGACAACACATTAGCCACTCTCCCCAACCGCTGCTGGAGCAGCCCTACCACCACCCGCTCATCCGTTGCAAAGGGCAGCGCCAAGGACAACTCCACCCGACGAAAGTCATTACTGGAAAAGTTCTGAATTGTGTCGGAAAAGATCTTGTTATTACCCACCAGCGTCAAAACGTTATCCGCCGTATTAACCGTAGTCACAAACAGGCCAATCTCCGTCACCGTCCCCACCACGCCGCCCGCCCCAATCTCATCGCCCACCTTGAACGGCCGCAACACAATGATGAACCCGCCAGCAGCCAAATTCGCCAACAACCCCGACCAGGCCATGCCAATGGCCAACCCAACCGCCGCCAGAATCGCGGCAAAGCTGGTCGTCTCAATCCCGCAATACCCAAGAATGGCAATCACCAGAATAATATTCAGCGTAACAGTGATAAAAAACCCGACATAACGCAAAACCGTCGGATCAATCCGTTGCCGCGTCATCGAGCGCTGCACGAACCTGACAATAAAACTAATCATCCAACGGCCCACTATCCAAAACAGCACCGCAAAAACAACCTTAAGGCCAAAAGCAGATCCGTACTGGATGAGCACGCCCACTAATTCATTGGCTTTATCGACGCTGTCGCTGGCAACGCTATTAAGTTCGTCCATGACGGATTACCCCTCGCTAGGAGAAGAGAGTTAGACACCTTCTCCTGCAGGCTCCGCACATTAACACTCGTTGTCTACTGTCAAGTTTGACAGGTTCGAGCCATTAACTCTGCAACTTCACAAGTTAGACCAACTGAGCCCTATCAGCTCTGATAGTAGGCAGTACCGTCCGTCACCTTGGCGATCAACCTGTCATTGTTGACAGGTTTTTTTGTGAGTGTTTTCCCCTAGCTTGAAGTTGCGACACAACAGTGCAGCCCCTTGCTCCGATCATTACCGACATGGAGATCGTCAGTCATGAACCCTGCCTCAAACATCCTCGATCAACATGCCCGGATTGCTATCGACATAGCGCAGATGGCCACAAGCATCGCGGTCCAGCCCCCCTACTTCGCTTTCAGCTCGCTTTATACGCTGCCTGACGAATGGGACATCTATGGCGAATTCACCCCTGAGCAACCGCGAGGGAATGAGCTAGGGCCGTTGGCAACTGCCGAGGCAGGGCGTCATCTAGCCATTCTGGGGTCATGCGCGGCGGCCCGGACACAGGCTGCAGGCACGCGCGTGTACTACCTGGCGTCACAAGCTCAATGGGACCTGCGTTACCGCCCCATCGGGCTTGGCCAGACACAGTCGATGACCGCCAGGGCGAAAATCGTTGAGCAGTCTCGCAAAACCGTCGTCGCAAAAACTCAACTGTTAGTGGGCGGGCAGCCATTCGCAGAATTGTCCGTGTCTTACCACGTGCTAGCAGAAAAGACATTTGACAAACTCTTCGCCAGTCATCGATCGCCAACGCCTTCACCCTCCGGCCAGTCTCCCTATGCCGAAGCGCTCCCCCTGTCGGTGCTTGCCCTCAGCGATCAGGAGATCACCGCCTGCAGTGTTGATTTCAGTGCCGCACGGTGCGAAGGACATTTTCCGCAATACCCCATGTGGCCGGTCGCTGTTGTCATGTACGGGATGAGTCAGGCCATGTCTCGGCTACTGGATCACAAAATGCGGCGAGCCGTTTCCTACAGGCTTTTGCATGTGACGTTAGACGCAGCCGAGCTGGTGCCGGCCGCCAAGCAATTGCAGTTCAATGCTCGCCTGACTTCCATGGATGACAATGGCAAGTACTGTGATCTGGTGTGCAGCGCTGCCTATGCAGGAAGGGTGATTGCCAATGTTTGCGCCGAAGTGGCCATTGAGTGAAAAGCTGAATGCTCGACAAGGGGAAATGCAGGCTGGCGGATGCGCAGGTCCAGGAAAGGATTGGCGCTAGCTCGCGCCGCGCAGCCGCGTCGGGTCACGAGGGAGTGATTTTTGTGTTCAGGCATAACAGGTTGCAAAGGTGCATGTATCACCCACAACCCCTTGTGGGAGCGAGACCGGCTTGCCGGCGAAAGCGGTGTGTCAGCCTACACATCTCGTCGCAGCACACATCGAACGTGTGGCAAGGGAACTTGCTCCCTCGCCACAGGTGGTAATGGCTACTCGGATGGATCTATCCGATCCAGCGCGCGATTCACCGCCAGCTCGCCCAGCATGATGACTTGCGCAATACCCAGCAGTGCATTGCGGCTTGTCCCGTCCAGATGATCCGCCAGGTCCATGGCCATGACATTGGCCGACGCCAGGGATTCGCAAGCATGGTCCAGCAGGGTTTCGACGTCGATTTGCGGGTTGACGATGAACATGCTGTCGAGTTGCCTCGGGGTGGCTTTGATAACGGCGGCGTGGGCGGCAGGGTTGGCGTAGAAATCGAGGGCGCGTTTGACAACCTCGTCGTATTTTTCTGAATTGGAGGGCTCTGAATCGGCGGGCTCGTGCAGCGATGTCGGATCGGTGTCCGGCGGGTTGGGCGTTACTTTGAACATGGATGAAACTCCAGATAATAAAAATGGAGCCATCACCCTCGCTACCAAACGTGGGTGGCGGCCATACGAAGGTTGGTAGACCGGTTACCTGGCAACCCGGCGCGCTCGAGAACGCCCTACGCATGGCCACCATAAAACCGAGGCCTGAAAAGGCCTGCAAACGGTGGCGCTATGCGCCGGGTAACCGGGCTACCAAACCCGATCGCTGTTTTTCAGCGACCGGCAAACGATAGAGCCCAGGCCCAAGACGCACAAGCCGGCGGATTCTGGCGTAACCGTAGGCAATGGCGCAAGGCGTTGTAGCCTGCGCGAAGTAACCTACAGCTCTTTTAAACAAGCGCCGCCCGAGGATGTTTAATACGCTGATTACGCGACAAAAACATGAACTGTAGAAAAGCCAACTTGCCCGCGCACTGCCCCCACAAAGTTTATATGCTGACCACAATCTAACATCCAACCCCAATACCTGTGGGAGCGAGCTTGCTCGCGATAGCGTCCTACCAGCCAACATCAATCCCGAACGTACCGCCCCAATGGCGACGCCGCCTGCTCTACTTCATCCACCAAAAAACACCCACCTCGAAAACTCCCCCAACAACATACCCCTCCACCTCCATTGCCCACCCACCCCCACATCTGCCTAAATGCCCATCTAAAACCAAGCCCCACCCAAGGAAGACCCATGCTCCGACTGCCCTGGCCCTACCTGACGCTACTCACCGCCGGCTACGTCCTCGCACTCACCCACGGCCACCTCTCCCTCCAGGCAGCCCTCCCCATCACCCTGCTCCTGCTAGCCGGCCTCGCCATCCAGCCACAAAACCACCCCTACGCCCGCTACCTGGGCCACACCCTGTTCATCTGCCTAGCCCTGGCCCTCGCCCTGCACTACCTGCCAGGCTTCCACAACGCCCAAGTCATCCCCCCACAACGCTTCAGCGAAAACGCCATCCCCTTCTCGATGTACCTGAACCTCGACAAGCCACTGATCGGCTTCTGGCTAATCCTCGCCTGCCCCTGGATCATCGCCCAACGCTCACTCACCCAAACCCTCAAAACCAGCACCATAACCCTGAGCCTGACCGCCCTGGCCACCTTCGCCAGCGCCTGCCTGCTCGGCATCATCGAATGGTCCCCGAAATGGCCCGACGTCGCCCGACTCTGGCTCCTGAATAATCTGCTTCTGGTGACCCTGGTCGAAGAAGCCCTGTTCCGCGGCTATATACAAGGCGGCCTCAGCCAACGACTCAAACACCTGCCCTACGGCGAACACCTCGCCCTGCTAATCGCCGCGCTACTGTTCGGCTTGGCCCACTGGGGCGCCGGTTGGCAATGGGTCTTCCTCGCGACCCTGGCCGGCATCGGCTACGGCCTGGCCTACCGCTACGCCGGATTGGCCGCCGCAGTCGCCACGCACTTCGGCCTGAATCTGTTGTACTTCGGCCTGTTCACCTACCCGATGCTGGCAGGATAGTCCTGCCGGTAAAGGCAAACGCCCAGGGAGAAGGCCTATCTATTACCGTGTGAGGAATCAGCTGGAAGTAGTATGTCGATCGGTGGCTGCACTTGGCCAAGGTGACGGGTAATTATCAGAAGATGCTGAAGCAATGGCTGGCGGTACCCGATACTAAATAACGGCTCCATTTTCTATTGGTTCGAACAGCAAGAAGGGGAGCGTCCTAAGGAGCGCCTTGGATGCGAACGAGCCAATCTTTCAAAAAAGCAACGTCCTACACGATTTCAGGAATTGTCCGTACACTTGTGCATTGCGGTGTCTTTGTCACGAGACCTATAGTCGAGCCAACGCCCATATGGCGTGTCGGGTTTGGCGACTCGATGGCAATGAACTGAAGCCTTCGACCATTTCCGGGGCTTCGGAAGCACTTGGCTACCTGTTTTATGGTGGCTGTGCGCGGGAGACCTCAGGGTCTGCCGGTTTCTCCATTGCCCGGTTCGCCAACCCGCGTACGGCTACCACCCCTTTGTTTGGCGACAATAAGTGGTAGCGCTCTTGAATTAATGGAGCTTCACTCATGAAAGAATACATAGCCTTAACCAGCAACGCCGACGATCTCCCCTCCTTGTACGTCAACTCCTCGCAACCGCTGCACTCATTGCTCAGCACGGCTCGGTACAGAATACAGGCCGTAACGCAGATTCTTGAGAACCTCGCGATGCGCGGCGACATCACCACCGACTCCGTGATTCTCAGCGACTTTGCGCTGCTCTGCTGCGTGCCATTACGCGACGGCTGCGACGTGCTGGAAGTCATCGCGCGACGCATGGACGCCGAACCATCCTGAAGCCACCGAGGGCGCCTTTCGAGGCGCCCATCAAACGTTCCTGCATGCGGATGCAGGATCAGCGCCTGAGAAACGAAACAAACTGACCAGGGCAAAACCCGGGTACACCGAATCCAATCGCAAGGGACAGCGTCACAACCATTAGCCAGACCGAAATGTACGGCCAAGCCAACTTCGCTTCAATCGTCGCAACCAGTTGGGGAATCGCTTTTCGAACTCACGTTGTCGCTGTGCAGACATCAATTTAATATCGAACTCTTTACCTGATGTCTGCCCACTAGTTATAGCGATGTCTTCATAGACTTGGGTAAGTTGCTCCAGCGTCCGTTTCAGCAGCAACTCGTTGATGACCCACACTCAAGTAAGCTCCGACAGCATGATAATTCCCTATACAGATCATGCGGACGCCGCCTCAACGCTTACTGACATCCGCCAACGGCAGACTGATGCGTTGTTCTCGTTGCAGGAATTGCATCAGAAGCACAACTCGCTCCTCCCCCTCCATCGCCAGGAAAATCGCTTCCAGCTCAACAAAAGGTCCTTCATTGATGCGAACCCGCTCCCCACAGGTAAAGCGAATTTCTACCGGGGCAACGCCATCATGTTGATGAAGCTGAGCAATCAACTCATCCTGCACCGGTAGCGGCTTCCCACCAAAGCTGACCACACGCGACACACCGCGGGTAGAGCGTAGAGGAGCCCAACTGTCATCCGCGCCGAGCTGAATGAACAGATAACCAGGAAACAGCGATTCGCAAACAACGCTACGCCGCCCTCGTAAAACACGTTCGCGTCGATGGGTGGGTCGATAACTGGTGTACCCCTGGTTAACCAGATTGATCTCTGCACGCTCGTCTTGACTGGGCTTGCATTGGACCAGGTACCAAGCCCTCGAAGAACGGTACTCCGACATGTCCATTTCCGCGGCCACTCCGTTAAATCCCTGCGCTCTCAATCCTTCTACCCTCTATCTGTTCCAGTAACTCGTTGGTTTTCACCTGCATCAGCAACGGTCGCGCAGTGTCGTGACGCTGCCCTCCCTCGCGGGCACGCAACCAGGTCATCAGTCGCTATGGCTAGACCCGGTACCTTTCGAAAGCGCCCCATGGCCCAACGAACCGGCTGTGCACCCGATGGCAAGAACGGCATGCCGTACGTCTCAGCATCCCGCCGACACTGTCACTCACCACTCATAGACTTCGAATGGCTCATCTCGGTTTCGTCCAGACGAAAAAAAAGCCGGACACGGCTTCGATCGGAGCTTTGAAAACCCATTTTTAACAGATTCGAGCCCTTGCGCATCCTAAACGGGTATTACCCTTGAATCGAACTCGTCCCGTCCCAATATCTACCACAGTCTCCACCTGTCAGCACCAAAGCATTCGAAAAACGTTATATTCCGTCAGAAACGAATCACTAATGTTATTTTTTGTCCGCACGAATCACTGGATAATATTTTAAAGACATGAGAGTGAATTTTCCGCCGATTTAAAGGTTGATATCGCGGTGAATTCGCAGTTAAAATTTTTCCCCATCGAATTTCACATGCCATCACACAGGCTGGATTACGTTTGACCAGGGACTCTGTACAGAAAGGTCATTCCAGCCCGATCATGTCATGAAAAAGAAACAACTCGCCCATTACCCTTGGAAACTGTTGTTCGTCGATAAACGACATCAGGCCAGATAGTGGCCAAGTGTTTCTTCCGGACGAGCATTGACGGCATAAAGGAAGTTGTCTTGTTTAAGAATATTCTGGTCGTCTGCATTGGCAACATCTGCAGAAGCCCCACCGCCGAAAATCTATTGCGCAAAGCCCTGGAACCGACCGACATCGTCGTCCGCTCCGCGGGCCTGCACGCGCTCAAGAATAGCCCCATCGAAGCGACTGCCCTGAGTGTCCTTGAAGAACACGGTCACGTCCCGCACGACCATCGTGCCACGCAACTGACCTCGGCAGACATCAACGAGTCCGATCTGATCCTCGTGATGGAACACCAGCACATCAGCGCGATCCTCAAAATGGCACCTGCCGCCCGCGGAAAAATCTTCCTGCTGGGCAAGTGGCAGGACGAGCGTGAAATCAAAGATCCATACCGTCAAGGCAAACCTGCTTTTCTGCATGCTTATGCATTGATTGATGCAGCCGTACACGCATGGGCCAAGCGTCTCGCACGCTGAGCCACTCCCAGCTACCCGCAAAGACAAAAGAACCGACTTATGCAGCAAGCAACCGTGTTAACGCCACAAGATAACGACGATGATGAAATAGACCTAATGGGGCTACTCGGCACGCTGATCGACCATAAATGGTTGATTGCCGGGATTACCGTTGTCTTCATGGCCGCCGGGGCTGCTTATGCAGTGTTGGCCACCCCTGTGTACCAGGCGACAGCCTTGATCCAGGTTGAAGCCAAGAAAAATGACATGCTGGGTTTTTCCGATGTGACCAGCATGCTGGGAAAGGAATCACCATCAGTCACAGAAATCGAACTGATCAAGTCGCGCGTTAATATCGGCGCTGCTGTCGATAATTTGAAGCTGTACCTTGAAGTCGAGCCAAATCGCTTTCCCCTGATTGGCAACTTCATTGCCCGTCGATTTAAAGCAGACACTGAAAACCCAGTCGCCAGCCCATGGCTTGGTATGAACAGTTTCGCTTGGGGAGGCGAAACTCTGAAAATCTCCGAACTCGAGCTACCACAAGAACTGCTGGGCGTAGAGCTGACCTTGGTCACCGGTGAAACGGGCAGCTTCACCCTGCTCGACGAAGACGACAACCTTTTAGTCAAAGGCCAAGTGGGCCAGGCCTATGACCTGAACGGTATCAAACTGCTGGTTGATGAGGTGCAAGCGAACCCGGGTACTACATTCAGCATTGTCCGTGTCCGACGCCTGACCAGTATCTTGAACTATCAGAAGGCGTTGGATGTAGCAGAGCGCGGTAAAGAATCCGGCATGATCGGGCTATCGCTGGAAAGTACTGTGCCCGCCAAAGCCATACAAATTCTTAATGAAATCGCCAGGCTCTACGTACAGCAAAACGTTGAACGAACCTCCGCCGAAGCTGCGCAGAGCCTAGAATTTCTCAGGGATCAACTGCCCCAAGTTCGTAAAGACTTGGAAAAAGCTGAAAATGCCCTTAATCAGTTTCAGATTCGTAGCAAATCCATTGATATCAGCCTGGAAGCCAAGGCGATTCTCGACCAGATCGTGGCCCTCGATACCAATATTTCAGTGCTCAAACTGCAGCAAGCTGAAATGGATCGTAAATTCACCCGTCAGCATCCGGCATATCGGGCCCTACTGAGTCAGTTAGGCGAATTGACCAGCAAACAGAATGGCTTGGCCAAAAAAGTTGAGGGGCTGCCGACAACGCAGCAGGAGCTGTTAAGCCTCACGCGCGACTTGAAAGTAAGCACCGAAATTTATACCCAGCTTCTGAACAAATCCCAGGAACTGGACGTCATGCGCGCTGGAACCGTTGGTAACGTGCGATTGATCGACACAGCGGACGTAGACCTAAGATATCCGGTTAAGCCCAGGAAAACCCTGATCGTACTTATCGCCACATTGCTGGGAGGTTTTCTCGCTGTGGGGTTGGTGCTGTTTCGCAAAGCCCTTAATCGCGGCGTGCAAAATCCGGATGAAATCGAAAAACTCGGTTTACCGGTATACGCCGCGATTCCATTCAGCGCCCTGCAGAAAGTTGAAGAAGACAAAATCACGCGTGGTCGTGGCCGTGCAAACAAAGTAGCGCCGTTACTGGCAGCCAGTCATCCCACTGATCTATCCATAGAAGGGATGCGTAGCCTGCGTACCAGCCTGCATTTTGCCATGCTTGAAGCTGATAACAACCGCCTGATGATTTCTGGCCCAAGCCCCAAGGTCGGTAAAACATTCGTATCTGCTAACCTTGCCGCGGTTGTCGCACAAACCGGACAACGCGTGCTACTGGTCGATGTAGATATGCGCAAGGGTTATCTGCATAAAATGTTGGGTGTTACCGTTGAAAACGGGTTGTCCGACCTTCTGGCCAAACGCTGCGACCTCACCACCGCAATTAACAAAACATCTATCGAAAACCTCGATATTGTCGGACGCGGCCAGATACCACCCAATCCTTCAGAGTTGCTGATGCACAGCAATTTCAGTGCATTCCTCGAACAAGTCAGCGCCCTATACGATCTGGTTATTCTCGATACGCCACCGCTCCTCGCCGTAACCGATGCTGCCATTGTTGGTCGTCAGTCTGGCACCAGCTTGATCGTAATCCGCTTTGAGCTGAACCCGGCCCGTGAAATTGAATTAACAATGCGTCGCTTCGCTCAAAATGGCATTGACTTGAAGGGCGCCATTTTCAATGGCATTGAAAAACGTGCTTCCGCTAAATACGGCTACGGCGCTTATGGCTATTACAACTACGAATATAAGTCGGATAGCGTTTAATTACATAGTTTTTAATTATAATCGAGCGCCCCGAGGCTTAAGATCCGCTCATTTACTGCATATGTAATATAAGATTCAAACATATCAATAAATCAGGCCGCTTTCAGGGACTAGCATGTAATCCTGGGGCGGTAGCATGCCTGATCTCCGTTTAGTTTGTTGGTTTGGCTCACGCACTCGCAAGCCAGCTCACTTCTCGCTAATGTCATTCGCGAAGCAGCGAACCCGTCACACTTGAGGTACCCACAGTTATAAATTTATACCTGACGATTGCGGGAACTGAGTGCAACACGGTTATTGAATTGAAGCCGGGGCATCAGGTCAAATAGTCATGGCGTCTTGCATCAGTTGACTCATCACTTAGACTAGTCATTTGCTGAAAACCTGGCCATCACCTTCGACATCGCCAGCATCCAGACGCTGATCTTGCGCCCCGTCCACATCGACCATGTCGGTCGCCTGCCCTCTTTACTGGGCTCATGGAAGATGCCTTCCAACTCGGCCTCAGCAACGACAACGGCGAGTGGAGTACCTCAAGCTGATCGAGCAATGCATCATCGCCCTACTGGACAAACCTGATTGATATCCCAACAATCAAAACCGCACAAGATCATTACGCCTATCAATAGCCGACCCGACACCACCGACGGCATCAGCCTGACATTTTCAGACTAGCGCATAAGCCTGTGCGTCGAACACCGAGCCGCTGTTGAGGTTGAATATTGAGGCGCGGGGCAGCATTTTAGTTGCAGAGCAACTGAAAACGATAGATAGGCTGATCTAACAGCTGACCCTTTAAAAATCCATTGATAAGTACAGTAGCGCCGAAGGGTCGAAGTTGCCCTTCCTGTGGCTAAGCAGCGCGTTAAAAAACCCCAAGATCGAATCGATCATCCGGCCGTTCAAAGCCGGCAACCTTCTGAGCGGACAGATGAAAGTTAATAACTTCGAGCGAATTTTGAAGAACGCCGGATTACTGTATTTCCGCATGCTGCTCACAATGGCAGTCACGCTGTACACTTCCCGAGTAGTACTTGCCACGCTGGGGGTAGAAGACTTCGGTATCTACCACTTGGTAGGCGGCTTTATCACCGTTCTCGGATTTCTACATGGTGCAATGTCCTCTGCAACACAACGATTTTTGTCATTCGAAATCGGCAAACCCGGCGCAGCAGGTATTTCCAATATATTCAGCATGAGCATGAATATTCACCTGTTGATTGCCGCAGGCATTTTAGTGGTGAGTGAAACCGCAGGCCTCTGGTTTGTCACTACCCAATTGACAATTCCTGCAGAGCGGATGGCCGCAGCCCAGTGGGTTTTTCATCTATCCCTTTTCGCATTCCTGGTAACGGTCATTAGCGTCCCCTATAACGCACTCATTATTGCCCATGAACGGATGAGCGTATTTGCATGGGTCAGTATTATCGACGTGTCACTTAAATTGTTCATCGTGTTCATGCTGGCTTGGTTTGGATCAGATCATCTGATCATTTATGCAGCACTGACACTCGCGGTAGTCGTGCTGGTAACCGCTATATACAAGCTGTACTGCGGCAAAACGTATCCGGATTCAAAGTTCCGACTTTACTGGGACAGCGTACTGTTTAAAACTATGCTTTCTTACACTGGCTGGAATATGTGGGGTAATGCCGCTGGTGTTCTTGGTAACCAAGGCGTCAATGTCATCCTCAACATATTTTTCGGCCCAGCCGTCAATGCTGCAAGAGCAATTACCCTCCAGGTCAGCGGCGCACTGAACAGCTTTGTGCAAAACCTACAGGTGGCAGTGAATCCGCAAATCATAAAATCCTATGCTTCCGTCGATTTCGACTACATGCACAAGTTGGTATACTACGGCGCCAAGTACAATTTTTTCCTGTTGTTGTTTCTTGCCTTACCGGCAGCCATTGAAGTTGATGCCATTTTAAACTTGTGGTTAACCAATGTACCTGAACATACCGGGAAATTTGTCCAACTCGCTCTCGTCGGCATTCTTATCGACAGTATTTCAGCGCCACTCATGACCGCCGCTCAGGCGACAGGAAAAATAAAGTTATATCAAACCGTAGTTGGCGGAATATTGTTACTTAACTTGCCAATATCTTATATGTTACTTCGCGCAGGATTTGCGCCGAGCATTGCATTCGTGGTAAGCATCGCCCTCTCCATCGCAAGCCTTATGGCTAGGCTCGTCATACTCAAAACGCTGATAAGGCTATCCATCAGACGGTTTACATCGCTCGTACTAATGCGTGCCGTCGGCGTAGGCCTCGCTTCGATAGTAATGGCACTATTCATTAAATATATGCTTCAGGCCAGCGAAATACTTATAATTGCCTGCTCATTTATATCTACAATGTGCTGCATTTACCTTATTGGCATCAATACAGAAGAGCGAAGTCAAGTGGCGAAGCTTGTACGGCGCTTGCACAACCCATACACAAAAAAGAAATTAGATTGAGCGCATTGTTTTGACCACATCCACCACCCCCTCTACACAACGTAATTAAGCGATATTTTACGCACAAGGTGTTTATGATTTTTTTAAAAAAAACTATAGTATTCGCTATTTCAAAAACGCATTTAGGCGAAGCAGCATCCAAAATATGTGACTTCTTCCATCACCTGCATTATTCATTCAGCGAACGAAATCCAAACATAGATAAAGACCGCTTAAAATTCTATCTATTCAAGCATCACCACATTATAGAAAAAGGGCTAGCACTCCCAAAACCTAATTTTTTTTTCGGGCAGCCGAAGATACTTGACCTAATGGAAAAGTC
This sequence comes from Pseudomonas fluorescens, assembly GCF_902497995.1. Lineage (GTDB taxonomy): Bacteria > Pseudomonadota > Gammaproteobacteria > Pseudomonadales > Pseudomonadaceae > Aquipseudomonas > Aquipseudomonas fluorescens_BK. The sequence continues at coordinate 284,657 of NZ_CABVII010000004.1, forward strand.
AGAGCTCTACGCGAGTAAATATGGACATGATGAAATTCTAGATTCAATCAAAAAAACGCTAGTCGAATATATAACCTTCCACGAAACTAATAACGCAAAGCTACCTCAAAAATTCGAGCTCAAGCTACGTGACTTCAGTGCCAATTTTAACAACGCGGTTGTTGGTGGCCTGAGACAAGTGGTAAAGGCAGAGATGGAAAATTTAAATCTAGAAGCCTTTAGCCATTTCGTTCGCTGTCGGTATAGCGTTAGGGATTTCTCGTCCGATCCCGTGAGTGATGATCTAGTGTTCAGCGCCATTGAAGCAGCAGTTTATGCGCCATCAGTATGTAACAGGCAGAGCTGGCTCGCTCACTATTATTCGGACAAAAAAACAATTCAGAATATCCTCCGGTATCAAAATGGAAACGCCGGATTCACTGAGTCAATAGATAAATTATTGATAATTACAGGTGACACAAGAGCATTCACACAAAATGAAAGCAATCAACTTTTCATAGATGGTGGTTTGTTTTCCATGAACCTAATTCTAGCGTTGCATTCAGCGGGATTAGGTAGCTGCGCATTGAATACCAGCTATTCCTATCTAAAGGAATACCGAGCCAAGAAAGCAGCACAAATACCAAGCAACGAACGTTTAATAATGATGCTTGCCGTTGGCCATATGAAATCAACTTTAAAAGTTGCTGCGTCACCACGAAAAGCCATACGTGAATTTGTTATATCTCACTGACTTCTAAATCAACCCAGCCCATTATAAAAATGCGACCCATGGGCAGTATATGGCGCACGGGCCTGTTCAAGGCGAACGATTGTGACTTTTGTAATGACGTGACAACTGACTTTGCCGATACCTCATTGGGTGATGCCTAAATAAAGCCCTTCGATCAAGGCGGACGAAGTACCAGCTTAGTCATCTTCCGGAGCAAGTTCGTGAATCAGTTAATAAATTATTGCACCAGGCAAGGGCAACTACACGCTGAGGTCCTGTCCTCCGACATGTTCCTCGAGTCACAAAGGAGTAGTAAGAATCATAGAGGTGATGGATTGAAAAGACGCCTTTGGGAACGCAAAGGAAACAATCTTCCTACACCTGAAAAAAGATACACCAATACCCAGCTATTTTTTGACTTACTACTAATTGAAAAATTCGTTGCTTATTGCCTAACCACACATTTATTTACACAAAAAAATCGATAACAGCAATAAACATCAATATATGATTAACGCCTACAACTTAAATATCTCACTCATCAAGGATTGGAATATTCGCACTTAACTGATATCATGATAACGAATATACCATTACACATAATCAGAAAGCCATACGAATCTACTTATACCGGGCTATTACCAAAATGAAAAATGTAGGCATATTAACTCAGCCGCTTTCAAGCAATTATGGTGGCATACTTCAATGTTATGCTCTTTACTCTTTTCTAAAGATTAACGGCTACCAGCCTTTTATATTGCGCAAGAATATTGATTTTGGCCTCTTCAAAAAAATAACCTATAAGCTTCTTTCGATAACACCCTGTCAAAACATTAAAAACATAAGAAGCAACTCTCTTAAAACAAAAGCGCTTGCACCTTTTATAGAAAAGCATCTTGCTCTTAAGAGCGCAATTATACATACAACTGCCGATCTAAAAACTATTTCTAGAAAAGCGAATTTAAACGCTGTTATTGTGGGAAGCGATCAAGTTTGGCGCTACAAGTACATAAAAGACAGGCACTACAAATGCTTTTTTTTAGACTTTATCGATAATAGCATGATAAAAAAAATCGCCTACTCCGCCTCATTTGGCATTGATGGCTGGGAAGCTCCTGAGAAGGTGGTTGATGTCGTCCCTTTGCTCGCTCAGTTCAATGCCGTGTCAGTTAGAGAAGATTCCGGGATCAAAATCTGCGAAGAAATTTTCCATAGGCACGATGTACGACATACTTTAGACCCTACTTTACTTGTTGATCCAAACATATATAAAGCTCTTATCGATGAAAGCGAAAAAATTTACAATTCGAAAATCAGCACTTATATACTAGATGACTGCCCTGATAAAAAAGATATTATCGCTTCGCTTGCCAAATCGATTAGCCCTAAAACCAAAATAACCCATTTACTTGCACTCCAAGAAAAAAAACAAATTTACACAATCCAAGACTGGTTAAAATGCATTAGCGGAAGTGAATATGTAATCACAGACTCATTCCACGGCATGGTATTTTCTATTATTTTCAAAAAACAGTTTATTGCGATCGTTAATAATGACCGTGGCGCTTGTCGTTTTTTATCTTTAGCTAAACAGCTCGGCCTAGAGAGCAGGCTCGTATACAAAAATGAACTGCACGCTTTTGATAAACTTACGAAAAAAATTGATTACTTTGAAGTCAATGAGAAAATATCTTTACTTAGATCACATTCAAAAAACTACCTTACTCAAGCTTTAGAAGGTTAAGCACGCATTGAAAATGCTTTGTCAACGTCCTCTTCAACAGTTAGCGTAGTTGCTGTAAATGCGCGCATACTTACTTCATAGGTAAAAATTCCACGGCGATTGCAGAAGAGTACGCGAAGGCCGCGCAGAAGTGCTGTCGTGCGGCGCGGCCAAAAATCCGGCATAGTAATCATTCACATCTCGCGTCGGAGTAGCTCCATGATCGTCTGATGTCGGCACTGGTAGGGTGATTTGATCAAAGATGAAGCGAACGCCCCGTCGGTTTGCACGCTGGTTGGAGGCACTAGCGACTATGTGATGCTGATCAAGATGAACGATACATCAATGGCGTCGGTGATGCAGGATTGCGGCGTTCAATCGCATGCCGTTGGCCGTGCGCAAAAAGGACCTGTCACGAGGGCAGATCAATGACCAGGCATGCCGAGATCACCCATATGATGGGGTGGCACAGTCGCTGGCAAAGCAACGGTAATGCAACATGACGCACCCGCTTTAAGTCAATAACTGTTGCGCTCAGCTCCTGCAACCGCCCTTTAATTTCAGTCATGCAAAATCAAAAAAATGAACAGCACCACAGTATTGGTTATTTATCTTTTATTTAGCTGGTCTATCTCAGCTTTGCTGCACAAAGATAAATCAATTATAGAAAAAGATAGAATCGCAAACTTCCACAAGTTGCTTTTTTTCTCCATTCCCGCATTGGCAGTTGGATTCTACTTCGTAGCTCTCAGACCATTCAACGCTGGAGGCGATACAGTCCCATATATATTGGCGTACAACCGCATCAGTTCACCACTTACTGCAACACAGTACGCAATGTACGGTAATGAGTTATTGTTTTGGCCTGTCCAGGCGATTATTAAAAATTTTGTAGAAGTTCGCGGCTGGCTTATATCAAACTATCTAATAATTGCGCTCTTAAGTTTTTTTTCTTATAAGAAGGTAACTCAGCATACAAAAATATCACCTTTTTTATTCGCATTGGTATTTATGACTTTTTTCTCTGTTTATACAGGAAATGCAATGCGGCAAGTATATGCAGTACCATTAGGCCTGATGGCATTTTATTATTGTTTTCAAAAAAATTATTTCAAGTACTTATTGCTTTTAGCAGCAGCGATATTTTTTCATTGGTCGGCAGTGATTTTTTTACTTAGCCCACTTTTTTCTAGACTTCCAAATAAGTTGAAATATTACATAGCCATACCTATTATTGCAGTTCTATCCTCCTTCCTTCTTACCAATATTACACACCTCCTCGCTGATCTCACTGGATTTGAGTGGTTTACCTTTAAAGAAAACATATACATTAACGGAGGGCGGGTCTCTCATATTGAGGAAGTATGGAAGACATTTAACTTCTGGCTATGCATTTTAATGTATTTATCTCTCGTATTAACCAGAATAGTCTTAGTAGAGGAATTTCAAAATATAACAAAATATCTGCTTATGTTTATTTCTATAATGCTTTTTACTGTGGGCAGCCCAGACATTTCAGAAAGATATATGGTTTCTTTTATTTTTTTAACTCCCCTAATCACTGCAATCATTATACAAAAAGTAAAAATCGATTCTACTAGCAAGAGTTTCTTGTATGCCATCTTATTTTTGTTGATGGCTGGCCTTGTTTATACCCGCCCAAGCGCAATCGTAACACTTGGAATTAATTGAGTGCAGGCACGAATCTCGAAACAAAAACAACGCATACATTTCAAAATATGACTGCCTCATCGATGCAGAAAATACAATTTCCTTCAGCTTGGTATTATTTATCAAATAAACTAAGCACGGGTAAATAATTCAAACAATCCGAAACCTAAATAACCACAGTCGATTATATAAAGCCAAATAAAATGATCTATTCAGATAATAGTCCGCCTAAAAACAAAGTTCCAGTTACTGTCATAATTCCTTGCTATCGTTGTAGTGAAACAATAAATAGAGCCGTTGACTCTGTGCTACAACAATCAAAAGTCCCAAAAGAAATAATCTTAGTAGACGATTTCAGCGAAGACGGAACTCTTGAAAAGTTATCGTTGCTTCAAAAAAACAACCCTGAAGTCATAAAGGTATTAGCCCTACATGAAAACAGAGGACCGGGAGTGGCTAGAAATAAAGCTTGGGACCAAGCTACGCAGCCTTACATCGCATTCTTAGACTCTGATGATAGCTGGCATCCAGAAAAAATTGATATACAGTACTCATGGATGATTGACAACCCAACTGTTCAATTAACGGGACATCTTTTATCAGAAGGCCCGGAACACCTCGCTGTTTCGTTGAAAAATAATATTACCTCTAGAAATATAGATGCGACAGAGCTTCTTTTTTTCAACAGATTTCCCACGCCTACTGTTATGTTAAAAAAAGACCTACCGTACCGCATGGGCGAAAAGAAGTATTCTGAAGATTATCTTTTATGGCTAAAAATAGCTTTATCAAATCAAGAATGTCAATTAATAGAGGTTCCGCTGGCACGTCTTTACAAATTTCCATATGGCGAGGGAGGACTTTCAGCAGATATATGGAAACTTGAAAAAGGCGAATTAAACACTTACTTTGAAATCAGGAAACTTAAACTAATTAGCCATGCAACATTTGGTCTAACAATAGGGTTTTCATTACTTAAATATTTGCGCAGAGTGGCAATTATAAATTTTAGGAATTTAAGAAACCATAGGTTACTAACATAAGTTCACGGCGAAAAATTCAGAAGATGGGTGATACTAAAGTTACTAGTGTACTGTCCGCGAAATAATTTTTTTTGCGTTTCGACTACACTTTAAGCGTCATTCCTCCTTTGGAGAGCTTTCAGTAAGCCCTCTAGTTATCACACTAAGTTTCGAAAAAACAGTTGAAACGACTTGTTCGCTCTGCCGCCATCCCTCTAGAGTGGGCCCCCGATCACGCATTTTCTTGCTGGCGGCGCAGGGTGAAACCCGATAAAACATCGCACGGCTGACAGGTTTTTCTTGCTCAACGATTACCGACTGATGCGAGCATTTTCAGGTATTGCGACTGGACGGACTCGTTGACAAGCCGGGACGCGGACAAAGTCGTCGTTGCCTGCCGAGACTGTCCGCCGCCTGTTGGAACAAGTCACTCATGCCTCGAATCGGTGAGCCTCGCTGGAGTTGTTGGAGCATGGCGCCTCCGCAGGTATTTCCTCAAGCACCGTTTATAACTTATGGGCCGCAAATGATCTGAAACCTCATCTGACCCGCACGTTCAAGCTGTCCAACTATCTGCAGCTCCGAGAAAAAATTCCGGGATGTCATTGGCCCTTACCTGGCCCCGCCAGACAAGGTGTTAGTGCTGTTGTGAGAAAAGCCAGGTCCAGGCCTTGGAGCGAACGCACTGCGGATTGCCTTTGGGCATCGGGCATAAAATTCTATGAATTACACGACCACGGCACGGTTACGTGGTCCGCAGCGCTGGCTATATACAGGGAATACTGATCAGCAGCATCAAGCGTCAGCACCGTCATCAGGGGTAGGCTTTCATCAAAAAAATCAATAAGCAGCCCCCCTCAACTGCATGTGATCGTCGATAACTACGCAATGCACAAGTACGCCGTAGTGAAGATTTGGCTGGCGAAGCATCCGCGCTTCCCTATGCATTTCAAACCGACCTCCAGTTCATAGATGAATAGAATTGAACGGTTTTTCAGAGACATCACCATGTATCTGCGCGACGGTAGTGTCACCTCTGTGGGCGAACTGGAAAGCTCCATTACAATATTCATGGCATTACACAACGCCAGCCGACCCAGTACGTTTGGAACGCAAAAGGAGAGGAGATTCTGAGCATAATCAAATGGGCGCGTGAGACGCTTGAAGCGGATCGAATTTAGTACGTTAATTCTAAGATAGCTCATTGGCTTCACTCTTCTGTCAGAAAAAGCTCAACCAGCCTTAAAACTTTATCATCCACTTTTGGTAGTAATTTTACTTTATGGAAAACAACGGAATCAAAATTCTACATTGTGCAGAAACAATAAAAGGAGGTATCTCAACCTATCTCAAAGAAATTCTTAGTCACCAAGTAAGTCGCTATGGCGAAAATTCGATAGGCTTATTGATACCCAAGTCTCAAATCAATGAAATTGGCGCAATAAAAGGAATTCATATATATACATTTTCAGACTTTGGCGGCAGAGCACATAATTCATTCAAGCTGGCGCTACGCTGCAATGAAATATTAAAAAAAGGGTCGGTAACGCTAATACATATACATTCAACATTCGCAGGTTTGGCTTTACGATTGTTGCTTACCTTAAGGCCAAACAGAACAACCAGGACGAAGGTAATATATTGCCCCCACGGCTGGGCTTGGGAAAGAACAATTCCTTACTACAAAAAAATCCCAATCATAATTATCGAAAGGTTGCTATCGGCTATTAGCGATAAAGTAATTTGCATCTCAAACCATGAAAAAAAATCCGGGCTATCGGTTGGAATAAAAAATAAAAAACTAAAGGTCATACTTAATGGAATCTCTGAGTTACCTATTAAGCAGTCATATCAAAACCCTACTTGGCCAAGTGGAAAACTAAAATTACTATTTGTAGGCCGTTTTGATCATCAAAAAGGTGCTGACATATTTTGCTCCGCATTGAATTCGCTTGGTGATTTAGCTTCTGGTGTCATGGTTGGAGACTATGTTCTCAATGACACGTCTAAAATCATAATTCCTGAAAACGTCATAAACGCCGGATGGCTTACTCCGGAAATTCTAGAAGGCTACTATAGAACGGCGGATTTATTAATAATTCCTTCTCGCTGGGAAGGTTTTGGTCTGGTAGCTATTGAAGCAATGCGTTCTGGTCTAGCTGTAATAGCTTCCAACGTAGGTGGACTTTCTGAAATTATTGTAGATGGTAGGACGGGTTTTCTTGTAGAGCCAAACAGTCCGAATGAAATAGTTACACTTATAAAGAAGCTTAGCCCGACAACCATATCTGAAGTCGGGTTGAATGGTAGGAGAAGATTTATAGATCTATTTTCAGCCGCTCGACTTAACAGAGAACTTATAAATACTTATGACGAAATAATTGGCGAAAAAAATATCCTATGAACTAACTACAATATCCGGTTTTCAGGTGGTTGATTGATTAATTGGCAAATCCAAAGCCTCGTCACTCAGCATACCGAGATCCAATGGAAGACGGGGTGGCCATTTATTTTTTGCGAGCGTGTAGCCCTTGTATGTCGTACTTGCTGTAGAAGTGATCAGAAGAAATTTTCTATTTCTTATCGATGTACACTTTCCCCGTTTTTTCACGATGAATTGATCAAAAATCCAGTCTCCCCACTTATTTCTGTACGTCTAGCCGTGAAGAAGATATTACAGGCGTCGCATGACCTAGTCATGAGTATGACTCCAAGGTGTTTACAGATTGACTGGAAAAATAAAAAACTTTCTGTGCGCCTCAATTAACTCCATGTAGAAGAAAGGAACTATTCAATGAACTACTCCTATGTAACAGCATTAAATACTATTGATTATTTGCCTGGGGTTCTAGCCTTAAAAAAATCTCTGAACTCTATAAAATCAAAATACCCTTTAACAGTATTAACAACACCACAACTACTTAATGACATTGAAAACGCACTCAATGAGAACGGGATTAAGTTTATAACAAAGCCGGACCTAGTTTGCGAAACTGGATCGTCAAAATTTTCTCACTGGGGTAATACTTTTTTCAAATTGAGAGTATCAGAACTTAATGGATTTGAAAAAATCTTACTTCTAGACAGCGACATGCTTATAGTGAAAAACATAGATCACCTCTTTCTGCATAGTCACTCCTCCGCTGTTGTTGCCGGGCAGTTATATAAAGGTAATGAAAACTGGAAAGAATTGAATTCCGGACTGATGGTTTTAGAACCAGCAAAGATTGACTCAGAAAAATTGTACAACCTTATTCAAAAAACTATTGATGATAGAAGAAAGATTGGATTACCCACAGGAGACCAAGATGTCTTCCAGACGTATTTTAAAGATTGGTGTCTAGATAAGCACCTGCACCTCGACCAAGGCTACAACTTATTTTTTTCTACCATTAGTTACTACATTACCATGAATTTTATTAAGGAAAGCGATATTTATGTCGTACATTTTGTTGGAAAGTACAAGCCTTGGATGCACACTCCACTTAAAGAAAAAATCAAGTTGCACATATTTAATCTATTCATTAACCGGAAAGGCTCAAAATACCTTAGGCATTATAATGAATACTTTTGAACATTAATGCATGACAATATTTCAAGCCATATCTAAACATTATACCAAAAGTGATTCAAACTTAGCCGTCTGCCTTTGGATACAATGGGGTCAGTCTAGTTGCGCATCCTACAGAGCAACTGCTACAGGTTAGGTGCGGTGTGGCTTGTTAGGTTAATGGGCTTTGCTTAGTTTTTCCTGTTTTTGGCATAATTATTCACGATCAAGCGCTTGCAGGACCTTGGATATATCCCGGTTGATATTTTTTCAGGAAGGCCAACCACTCCTGATGTCGGTGTTGAGTTTCAATCCTGATCAGCCGACCTTGTAGATAATCCATCGCCGCAAGCGGTGTGAATACCGTGACGAACATAGTCATGGGTTTGAGTACGGATATGACCAGTATCCAATGGCAATCCGGGTTGCGTGCGATGCAAGCCTTGAACCTAGCTCTTCTCGTCGGAACAGAGCAAGGGCTTTATCGAGAGGCGCCACATATAGTCCGATGATATCCCAGAATCACTCTTCAAATTTGGGGTCATTGGACAACTTGAGGATGCGCGTCAGGTGCGGCTCTATGTCGCTGGCAGCCCATTTCCGCTGGACGGTGGCCGGTGAAATACCGGCGACTGGCTATAGACATGCTCCGACAGCTCCAGTGAGGTTGGCTAATACGCGGTTGGGTGACTTGCTCAGGGGTTCGCTTCAACGCTTCGGCTGGCAAGGATGGCTTGCGACCTCGTCCGTGCAGATCCACCAGGCATTGCAGACGCAGTTCTTGAAAACGCTTGCACCAGCGTGTTATTAAAATACGCAGAGGCCTGTCAAGTGGGCAATCTCGTGACGCGAAAAATAAATATTGAGCCGCCAGCAGAATCACCCACGCCCAACGACCGTCGGGCTGACTGATCGTGGCTGAGCATATGCACTGACTCAGTTCAGTTTATTCGTCTTCACTGAGCACTATGTCCTGAAAGTTCATGTGATCACTCCAAGCACTGATTGACCACAGAAGCATAGCTCAGGTTAGAAACTTATTTAGATACAGGAAACTAGGAGCAATTATTCAAAAGACCAGTGTGAGCATCTGGAACCTGCGCACCGGTATCGGTTACAGCGTTCTGCAAATGATTCGGGCATTCGAGCAGGCTAGTGGTCGAGTCGTTTCTTACCAGGTAGTTGAGCGCCCCCTTGAGGATATTGCTGAGTGCTGGGCCAACCCGGAACAAGCAACGCATGAACTGGAATGGGAAGACAAGCGTGGCCTGCAGGAAATGATGACCGATACCTGGCGCTGGCAGGCAGCAGTCCGTCCGTCCGTCCGTCCGTCCGTCCGTCCGTCCGTCCGTGGGATTATGGCCCATAATTCTATTGATCACGCGTATTTCGAATGATCATTTCAGTGCAAAAACTCAATAAATAAGAACCTACCAGAGTAAAATGTTAAAAAACGTCAGCAACCTTAGTCGCTCTGCACGGGTATTCTTAGGCCGATATTGCGAAAATGAATGTCGGCGAACATGCCACTCAGGTGTCACGTTGGTTGCGGTCGGCGCCGCAGCGATTTTCCAGCATACAGATGCTCGAAGTAGTACCTCTTGCACTTACGCTCAAGTATCAACGCCAATACAGACGATCTATCAAAAGGAATTTCCCATGAGTAAATTATTTGTTTCCGCGCTAATGCTTGCCTTGAGTACTTCTGCCCTAGCCGCTGGGCCTAAACAACCTTCCACGCCTTCTGCGCCAGGTTCTGCCACAACCACATCGGCAGGGTCGGCAACCGGTACTTCTTTGGCCACATCCACCGGTGTGCTGGGTGGTGTCGTCTCTGGAACTGCACTTGCTGTAGGCGTCGCTGTTGTCGCGGGCGCCGCTGCGCTGTCCGCCAGCGCTGGTGGCGGTGGTGGTAACAACAACGGCGGCACCACCGGCACTACCGGCACCACCGGTACCACTCGCTAAGTCTGACGTCAGGTCGATCGCCCTCAACCACCCGGAGCACTCCGGGAGGTTGGTTTTGTTGTGTTCCCTCCACAAGTGTCTTCCTTATGATTCGTAGTTTGTCGCTCGCTGTGCTTGCTGGCGTTGCCCTGCAAGGTTGTATGTTCGCGCCCGGTCAATACCTGGATACCAGTGAGATCGGCCGTGATGGCTCACCGGAAAGCAGTCGGGTCGAGTTGATTCCGATCACGCCGAAACTGATTGCCCAGAACGCGGCGACAAAAGTGCAAGACTCTGTCCCGGCCGAGCTGTTGGGGTTCAAGCCGGGAGCTTATCGAATCGGTGCCAACGATGTGCTGTACATCACCGTGTGGGATCACCCGGAATTGACTGCGCCGTCGGGCGCCCAACAACAAATCGATGCCAACGGTCGCCTGGTACGCCCGGATGGCACCTTGTTTTACCCCTACGTCGGCAATGTTCAAGCCGCGGGTAAAACCATCGAGGAACTGCGCGGTTTTATCGCCGAGCGCCTCAAGCAATTCATCGACAGCCCTCAGGTGGATCTGAGTGTGCTGCGGTTCGCCAGCCAGAAAGTCGTCCTTTCCGGCGCGATGATGAAAGCTGGTCAACTGCCCATCACCACTTCTCCACTCAGCGTGATCGAAGCGATCGGTGTCGCCGGTGCCGACCCGTTGAATGCCGACCTGTCCGGCCTGACGCTGAACCGCGATGGACGTGAATACCGCCTGGACCTGGATGGGCTCAACAGCAAAGGCTCCCAGCTGCATAACGTCTATTTGAAAGATGGCGATCAACTGTATCTGCCGTACAACGACCGGAAGAAGATCTATGTCATGGGCGAAGTCAACCAGCCACGGGCGGTCACCTTCAAAATCAGTCAGATGAACCTGGCGGATGTGATCGGGTCGGTTGGAGGTTTAAACCAGACCACCTCCAATGGCAATGCGCTGTATGTCATTCGCGGCGCTGACAACCTTGAAACCGAGCCGGCCAAAGTCTTTCAGCTGGATGCCAAATCGCCCACCGCGTTCGCCCTCGCCAGCCGCTTCGATCTGCAGCCCCAGGATATTGTCTACGTCGGCCCTGCCGGGGTGACGCGCTGGAACCGCTTGATCAGTCAGTTGGTACCGTCGGCGAGCATCCTAGGTACTGGCGCAGCGGCTCAAAACGATATCAGTAATTAAGGTTTGAGCCGCTTGAAAACTTTTCGTAACTGCTCATGCCTGGCGGTGGCCTTCCTGTTGGCTGGCTGCAACCCCTTGATGCAAGCCTCCTTGGACACGTTCAAAGCCACCGCACTGGGTGTCGAGCCACTGCAGCTGAGCCCGACCCAGGTGCAAGCGGTGCCTTATGCGCAGATCAAGGTCACCACCGACTCCAGCGAAGGAGTAATGGCCCGGCTGCGCCAGCAGGGCGATCTGGGGTTCTGGGTCGCCTCCGGCAAGCAGGTGTTGTTGATGCGCGACGGGCTCGCGGTCCGCAGCGTCGGCCTGAACCCCAATCTGGATGGCACCCGGTTTGACGGCGAGTCGCCGTTCAAGCGCGGCTTGCAGCAATTGCCCGATGGCTACCGCAGCACTCGCTGGATCGATCTCTATCAGGGTCAACGGGTGGGGCTGGCGGTGCACAGTCACTTCAGTCGCCAGTCGATCGAGACCGTCACCATCCTGGACAAGGATTACGCGCTGCAGCGCATCGACGAACGCATCGACATTCCCGAGCTGGGGTTTCACGCCACCAACCGTTTCTGGGTCAGGCCTGACGATGGCTTGGTGCTGCAGAGCGAACAACATCTTACGCCGGAGCTTTTCTTGAAGATTGTGCATTTGCGTCCTGACTGGGAGACGGCCCGGTGAGGTATTCGAAAACGCTGTCGGTGTGTCTGTTGCTCGCCAGTTCTACGTTGAGCCAAGCCGCGGTCACGGTGGCCGGTGACGTGCTGAATGCCGGATCCGTCACGCTTGTGCCGGGTGCGCGCTTGCTGGACGTGGTCAACCAGGCTCGCCCGAACGTCGAAAGTTATTGGCTGGCAGCCGCGTGGCTGCACCAGCCGCTGCTGGAGCAGCAGAATCGCCTGAAAGCTGGCGTGCTGTTCGATCTGAAAATGCTGCAACGGGGTGCCTTGCTCAAGCAACAAGGCACGCTCGCGGCCCTGGCTGCGCGACTGTACGAAGACGTCAATCGCTTGCCTGTCACCGGGCGCAGGGTCGCGGTGCTCGACCCGATTGCGCTGGAGGTCGGGTTCGCTCGCAACTACCTGGTCAACGAGGGCGACCAACTGATTTACCCGGCGCGCCCGAACACGGTTACGGTGCTGGGCGCAGTGGCACAGCCCTGCGCCCTGCCCTATCGCGCCTCGCTGCAAGCCAGTGAATACCTCGACAACTGTTTACCACTGCCAGAGGCAGAGGCCGATTACCTGTGGTTAATCAGTCCCGATGGCCAGGTCAAGCGCATCGGCATCGCCGGCTGGAACCGCGAGGACGGGGTGTATGCCGTCGCGGGCAGCAGGATTCTGGTGCCGGTACGCAACAATGATCCCGATCTGCCCACTCCCGAATTGAACGAGCAACTGGCCCTGTTTCTCGCCACCCAACCGCTGGCCGAGGTGGCCCCTTGAAGTTACGTTTTGCCGCCGTAGTGTTGCTGCCCTACAGTCTGGCTCATGCCGACCCGCGTTTTACTCAGAGTGATTTCGGCGGCGTGGGACTGATGCAAACCCCGACCGCGCGGATGGCCCCGGCCGGCGAATTGAGCCTGAACGCCAACCGCACCGATCCTTACTCGCGCTATAGCCTGTCGTTGCAGCCGCTTGACTGGCTGGAAGGGTCTTTTCGTTATACCGCCATCACCAACCGCCAATACGGGCCCGAGTCCCTCAGTGGCGACCAGAGCTATAAGGACAAAGCGGTCGATGCCAAAGCCCGGCTCTGGAAAGAAAGCCATTGGCTGCCCGAGGTCGCGCTCGGTTTCCGCGATATCGGCGGTACCGGTCTGTTTTCCAGCGAATATTTTGTCGCGAACAAGCGTTACAACAACCTGGATTTCAGCCTGGGCATCGCTTGGGGCTACATCGGTAACCGCGGGGATTTCGATAATCCCCTGGGGTACATTGATGATCGGTTCGATACCCGCCCGGTGAGCTCGACCGCGGGCGACGTCAACACCGATTCGTATTTCCGTGGTTCGCCCGCAATATTTGGCGGCGTGGCCTATCAGACAGCCTGGTCGCCCTTGAGTCTGAAACTCGAATTCGACGGCAACGATTACAAGAATGAACCCCAAGCCAACAACCAGAAGCAGGACTCACCGATCAACATCGGCGCGGTCTACAAGCTCAGCGACTCGATCGATCTGACGGCGGGCTGGGAACGCGGCAATACCGCCTTGTTCGGCATCACGCTGCATACCAATTTCGTCAGCCGCAAGGCACCGATCAAACGTTACGACGCTCCGGCCGAGACGCTTCCGGCCCAGGCACCGAGCATGCCTCTCGACCAGGTTGACTGGGCCGGGGTGGCCAAACGCCTGGAAAACAACGCCGGCTATAAAGTCGAACGCATCACCCAGCGCGATTCCGAGCTGATGGTGTATGGCGAGCAATCGCGTTATTTCTATTCGGCCAAGGGCGTGGGCCGGGCCAGCCGGATTCTGGACAACAGCGCGAATGAGCAGATTGACTGGTTCACCCTGGTCAACAAACGTTATGACATGCCGGTGGAAGAAGTCAGCGTGCCGCGGCAGACTTTCCGTTCCGTGGTCAACAACCAGCAAGACATCACCGACCTGCACCGCACCACCGAGCTGAATCGGCCCACGGCACACCGGGAAAATACCTTGTATACCCAGGACCTGGAGCCTTTCACCTATGGTTTCGGCTTGGGCTACAAGCAGAACATTGGTGGCCCTGATGGTTTCCTGCTGTATCAGGTGACGGCCGATGCGGAAGCTGAATACCGCTTCACCCGCAACACCTGGACCAGCGGTGGCCTGAGCGTCAATCTACTTAACAATTTCGACGACTTCACCTACGACGCGCCGAGCAACATGCCGCGGGTGCGCAGTGATTTGCGCAAGTACATCATCACCTCGGACGTCACGATGCCGGCCTTCCAGCTCAACCATGCCAAACGACTGGACCAGGACCTGTATGGCATGGTGTATGGCGGCTATCTGGAATCGATGTTTGCCGGGGTCGGCGCTGAGTTACTGTATCGTCCCATGGGCGAACGCTGGGCCGTGGGTGCTGATTTGAATTATGTGCGACAGCGCGATTTTGATCAGGGTTTCGGTCTACGCGGGTACAAGACGTTGACCGGTCACATCACCACCTACACTGAGCTGCCCTTCGATTTGCAGGCAGCGGTCAGTGTTGGGCGGTACCTGGCCGAGGATTGGGGGACCACGATCGATTTATCCCATAAGTTCAGTAATGGCGTGAAGTTTGGTGGCTGGGTCACCCGCACCACGGCCTCGAAGGAAGAGTATGGCGAAGGCAGCTTTGACAAAGGCATCTACATTTCCATCCCGTTCGACGAGTTGATGAGTGTGTCCACGATGCGCCGGGCCAATCTGGTCTGGGCTCCGCTGACCCGCGATGGTGGCGCGCGCCTCAACCGCCAGTATTCGCTGCACACGATGACCGATGGCCGCGACAGCGATGCGTTTTATAAAAACTTCGAGAAGATCACTGAATGAAGCCGCTTATCGCACGCGTCATCCAATTGCCTCACTGGGCACGCATGATGTTGTTCGTCGGTGTCAGCGCGACACTGCTGACTGCCGGGCTTCGTGCGCAACCGATCCCCGAAGCCTTCGCCCAGGAAGACAAGCTGCATCATTTGCTTGGTTTCCTGGCATTGTCCTTCAGTTGCCGGCTGGCGTTCCTGCGAGTCAAGTTGCGATGGATTGCCGTGGGCTGCCTGCTGACCGGGATAATCATCGAGTATGCTCAAGCGCTGATGCCGCTACGTACCGCGTCAGCTTATGACGCCCTGGCAAATGGCTTTGGTGTGCTGATCGGGTTGCTGATTGCGTGGTACTGGACGCGCGATTGATCGCAGCGAACAGCGAATAGCGCATCGGCCCCACCAAGGTGGTGATCAATCAAAAATCTGAAGCGCAATGATGCGGCACCTCATTTTCCGCTTGGAAGCCTCCCCGGAGAGTACCAAACGAACGTACGTTTTTAGATTTTTAGAAGATTTAGGTTACAAATCATAAGCCTGAAACGTATAATTGAAAAAAATTCGTATTACCAAATGCATCTGCACATTTGGTACGTGTGTCCACTGCTCCGAGAACCGACCGTCGCATTTTTTCGCGATGGCGTTTGCGTACTTGCAAACCCCAAACGAAGCAGCTTGAAAAAATTCAGCTGGATATGCCAATTTCGCACACCTATATAACCAAAATTGTCAGACAGTTTGATTATTGCAACTGTCATTATGCAATTTTGGACAGTGACTTGATATCAATTTGCCATCATGAATTATACACGATCACCTGATCTTGGGTAACTCCAAAGAAGCCAGGCACTTAGTCTAAAAATGTTATAAAATGTCAAATAGCATGCTAAGCTTATATGGCAACATTCTTAAGCCTCCAAGCACTTGAGTCGGACGATATGGTTACCGCAGGACGCACTTCCAAACAGCAGGATGCTACCATTTTGACTTTTACGCGTACCCAAGCGCTGGCAGAAAGCCTGCAGCAGTTGACTGCTTCAGAAGCGTTACATATCGACACCTCAATCCCTTTAAAATCACCGAACCAGATGTGTGAGATGGATTCCGTCGACGCCATTTTCATTGAGGTTAATGCTCCATCGGCCATCGATGAAAGCCTTGATCTCGTGAAGAAAATTCGCCTCGCAAGTCATGCAAGCGACATTTTCATGCTATTCACCCACCCCAAATCATTTTCAAGTGCGAATTGCTACCTCGCCGGGGTGGACCACTGCGTCAAGTTGCCAGGCGATCAGCTAGAAAAAACCAATTTACTGTCAACGATATTCCATGACTCGGTCTGGAACGCCAAAATAAAACTGACGCTGGATCGGACAAGACTCCTATTGTATGCGGACGTAAACAAGGTTGAAATCTCATATACAGAGATGACAATACTTGAGGCACTGATCAACGCACCGCAACACATCATGAGCCATAACAGTATTGCCAAAACACTGGACCCGAATGTCGTATTTTATGATCCACGCGCCTTGGAAAAGACCATCAGTCGACTGCGCACCAAGATCAGAAACGCTTACAACATTGAATTGATCCACAGCGTTCGAGGCTTCGGCTATCGACTGCGCCGCGGCGTAATTAGCACCTAAAAACAATAAAAATAGACCTACCTGAGCTGACCCACATTAGCGCCGCCATTGAATGGCACGCGAAAGGCTGCTGCTTTATTTTTTTCAGGACCTATAACCCTGAAAATATCCCTAAATCAGAGACCTATCAGTATGAGTGTGATATTCGACAATGGCCGCGACCAAACACGCGTGAATTTCAAAAGCGACATTTCGAGGAAAACACCCTACGGTGGATTCTCCACAGAGCGTAAGCTGCCAATCCCCGGCTATGTCACCTACAGACATAAACATTCGCTCAACAGCTCCTGTTTTGGCGAGAAACACTCCCTTTCGGATATATTGTCAAAGCCCCAGGAAGACGAGATGTCAAGGTATATGCACCTTAGAATTGAAGGTACAACATCATTGGACAGTGATGTTTTTTTCACCTACACCTCTACCGATGCATTGCAAAATGCCACCACTCGCGCCGCATTGATCGCCGAGACTCATCGTCCAAAAAAAAATGCGTATGCGGCGACTGATGCCAAGTCGTTCAGGCTTAATCACCGTGAATTGTTCAACGCAAATATCTGTATCTCGCTGACCACCATCGAGTCACTGCTGCTCAAACAATTGGTGCTGAGTGACCGCAGGGTTTGCAGCAAAGCAGAACTGATCATGGCCATCCGTCGAGATCCTGCGACATACACCGGCCTCGAAATGTGCCTGAGCAGGCTACAGGACAAGTTTACCAATGCCTACGGAGAGCGCTTGTTTCGCTCAGTGAGAAATCGGGGCTATTGCTTGGTGCAGGACGTAAAATCGACTCAGCTGACTACCACTGGCAAGCAATAGTATCTTCTTAAAACCTGGCACTATTTTCTGGCTGGCCCATCGACGCGAGGATGTCTCCTGACTGCTCGATCCGCTGGCAAACAGAACCCTGTTGCCACCTATTGCTGACAGCACTAAAAAGCGGCATATCGCTCCAGCAGCGTTATAAAACGTCGGACACCGCTTTTCGTCAAAACATTATCATTACCACATCGTACAGTCTTCCGCCTGGGAAGTTTTGAATGATAATTGCGCACGAAGCCCGCAGCGACTCCAACCGAGTCGACAGCGACTTCAATACGGATAGTCACTTCAAAAGGTCTGCACCTTGATACATACCCGCATCGATCGAAAATCCGTAGCTAAAGGCCTGACGTTTTGGGGCCAGTGGTTCGCCGCGATGAGTTGCGTTGTCGCACTTCTATTTATGCTGGCGTATTACCAAACGGGCGCCATCGAATTTCATTATAGAATATTGGCGATTCTGACGGTGCTGGTTTCCGTGCCGGTGTACTCTGCGCTCCAGGTGTACTACAAGAGACATGATTATCTCAACGGCCTGGCTCGTCTGCTGCTGGGCTGGACAATCATCTTGGCCGGTCTATTTAGCATCGGCTTTATCACCATAGCCATTGATTTGTATTCTCGTGAAACGATCATGGCATGGTCAGTGTTCGGTTATCTCGTGCAGATGGTTACTTACTTACTCTTGCACAATCTTTCCAAATACTATCATCAGAAATTCAACCACCAATACAATAGTTTGATTATTGGCACCAATGGTATCGCGCTAAAATTGGCCGACACTTTTTCCAAGCAGAATCAATTCCCCCTCGTCGGTCTTGTCCGCTCCGTATCGGGTCACAGTGTCGCACCATCGCCTTTGATCGTCGGCGAACTTGAAGAACTGCGAAGCCTCATCACCACGCACGAGATCAAGCGCTTGTATATCGCGCTGTCGCTCAGCGAAGCGCAACATATCGAGGCACTGTACATTGATCTTCTTGACCTGAACGTCGATGTCGTCTGGGTTCCTGACCTGGACAGCATGATGCTGCTTAATCACTCCGTAAGTGAAGTAGCCGGCTTAGCCGCGATCCATCTCAATGAAAGCCCCCTGACCAGCTACCCCACCGCCGCCTTAAGCAAAGCGTTGGTGGATCGCTTCATATCGCTCACTGCCATTATATGCTTGAGCCCGTTGCTGATCGCTGTTGCCGTCGCCGTCAAATTATCCTCGCCGGGTCCAGTTCTTTTCAAACAGAAGCGCCATGGCTGGAACGGCAAGATTATCAAGGTCTGGAAATTCCGTTCCATGCACATGCATGATGATAAACATGTGCAGCAGGCAAGCCGGCAAGATTCACGGGTGACAGCAGTAGGTCGCTTTATTCGGCGCTCGTCGATTGATGAACTGCCGCAGTTGTTCAATGTGCTTCAAGGGCATATGGCTCTGGTCGGACCACGGCCCCACGCTATCGCTCACAATGATTATTACACCGGTAAAATACATGCCTATATGGCCCGCCATCGAATCAAGCCAGGTATTACCGGCCTGGCTCAGATAAGCGGCTGCCGTGGGGAAACCGACACCATCGACAAGATGCAAAAGCGTGTCGAGATCGACCTCGATTACATCAATAACTGGTCACTGTGGCTTGATATAAAGATCCTGATCAAGACGCCTTTTACGCTGATATCAAAAGATATTTACTGACATTGATGAGCGCCTTGCCTGTGGACAAGCTGCGGCGCAACTCATGAATACGACAGGACAGAGCGCCCATCCAATGCAGAAACTCAACTCCATCGAGAGATGAGCACTGACGAGAGAAGGGCGTTTTGGAGGAATGTATTCTAATGCCTAAAGCAGCCATTACGTATTTTCAAGGCGCCGCGGGCTGGGGGCGTATCAAGTGTCGAGATCGTTACACGGTCGCTTCCCGGGCTTGCATTCGGATCAGTTTTTCGACAAAGAATTCTTGATGACCACGAGGCTCAGCCTGCAAAGGCCAGTGATTGATTTTCAACGCCAGCGAGTCCATTGCTTTCGAAAATCCGGAGCGCGGTAACGCATCATAAATTCCGCGTTGCTGCTGCACGACCTTGCGTATTGAGTCGTCATAAGGGACTGACCCTGCAAACTGGAGGGTGACATCTAGGAATCTATCGGTTAATTCCGACAACCGTTTGAACAGCCGAAGCCCCACATGGGTACTCTCCACCATGTTGGCGAGCACTCGAAATCGATACATCCCATGGCCAAGATGCAACGAGCTGATTAACGCATAAGCATCGGAGAGCGAAGTCGGGTCGTCGGTCAGCACTACCAGGACTTCGTGGGCTGCCCGAACCATACTGACAACTGACTGACCAATGCCGGCCGCGGTATCAATGATCAATACATCCAGACTGTTATCAATGTCATTGAAAGATTGAATCAGTCCTGCGTAATGAGTTGAATCCATCTCGACCCGCTCATTGAAACTCGATGAAGCCGGAACGATTCTAATGCCCAGCGGACCCGTATGGAGAATATCCTTCAACTCGCAATAGCCCTTCATCACATCAACGATAGTGAGTTCAGGAGCAAAACCGAGTTGAACATGCACGTTGGCCAGTTCGAAATCAGCGTCAAACAGCACAACCCGCTTGCCTGACTTGGCGACAGCCAAGGCCAGATTCACCGCAATACTGGTCCTGCCTACCCCACCCTTTCCACTCGTTATCGCGATGACTTGTATTGGGTGCGTACCAACACAACTTTCGTCACTCATTTTCAATCTACCTTGATCAAATCGGCGGCCATCCTTTGCAAACCTGGAGCCGAAGCACTGCATTTAAAATATCGAGTGATTAGCACTAAACTTAACTTAACTTAACTTATCGTAGATACGATAGCCTTGTTAAAGCGCAAATTTTTAGCAGCTCGATAGAAATTTTTTCACCGTAAAAAACTCGCGCGCTGCCCACTACAGCAACACAAAGGCGTAGTTCTCGTCGACGATACCATCTGGAATATTGGTGAATCTGACGATTTATAACTTACGAGTCAAAACAATAAGCGCACCACACTATCGCGTGCATCCACTCCCGGTCAATCCCAAGACTATTCGGTTGAGGATGATGATGGACCTTTCATCGCTGGAATAACATGGATCGCTGTTACGGGCCTAATAGTGCATCCGTGACCTAATCAACAATCACCGGGCAACCGACAGGTCACGCTAGCGGAATTATGCCAGCACCAGAACCTTCTCAGCCTTGTCCCGCAGCTGCTGCCGATTGGCCAGCCCGTTGAAACCCCCATTGATCCGACGGGTTATGGTTTCGAACTTGCCGGCATCGTCCAGCAAGCTCAGCCCTTTTGTTGCCAAGCACCAAGTGGCAGACAGGCAGGCATATTCTGGCTGTTCGAGCAGTTCCGGGTGATTGACTAGATCAAGACTGAAGGCTTCGTCGCACGCTGCATAGTTTGTGCGGTGATCTGGATCAGGCCGCGCCCGTGGTACTAGAAGTCATCCCCAGCCACGGTTTGCGGCTCCTGAGTGAAATCAATACCTGTCAAAACACCAAGTATCGGGGATGGGTATGGGCCTATAAAAAATCAGGGGATATGGATGTTCTCGAATGACGGCCTTTCACCGAGTAAGCCTCTATGCTCTTCGAGGTGATTCGGGAGTTTTCTCCAGCAATCTGAGCATGCAAAAATTTCGATTGCGGCGTCAGCTCTAATCCCATACATATTTTTTGAATCTGCATCGGCACGAACGGATAAAAGTAATGACCGCAATTGTTAATGACGGCGGCATCCTCTCCCGCGCCTAATGGGGGTAAACCCATGACTAACAACTTCGTGGGCATGCTGAACGTGGGTGGAGATCGTGGAAGATCCTTGAAGAAAACGCGGTCATTGAGCCGTAGAATGTTTGGCATCCTTCCGAGGGTCTGGCATGGTGGTCGAGCAGTAATGTGCTTGCACCGCCGATCGCTTCCGGCGTCGCGAACCCAGCTCGGCCTTTTTCGCGGTAGCGCTAAATAACCGACGGTGCCTGCCGATAGTCAAGACAATGCCCCGACGCCGGGGATTTTGAACAAGTAGTGGTGGGTTAAAGGTTATGAAAGAGATCTATCTCCTGATCGAGCATGGTATGGATCAAGGCGAGGTTTATGTACTTGGCTGGTTCGACGATAAAAAGCGGGCTGACGAAGTGGCCGAGGAGAAGGAGTGGGAGGCGTACCGCGCAAGCTTGAAAGCGGAGCATCATTGGTCAACTCAAAAACCTTTGGCTCCAGACCAAACGAAATATCGTCGGTTCTGGATCAAAGAGATATCCAAATTTGATTGCGCTCCAATTCCTAGGTCATCCGCTGTCCATTGACGATCTGACCAAGCTCGTCAGGCTAACGGAACTACACCGGCACCGCCGCATGCAGGTGGCCGGTATAAGCCGGGATTTAGTCCGCATCAGGTGTAATTTGCCAAATCGTTGGCTACAGGTCAGATCGCATTTCGATGCAGCTTCCTGCTAGGGGGAACTGGTAGTAGTGACAGCTGCCTTATAACTATCGGTGGCAATATTTTTCTATGAAGCAGTCAGTTAGTCAGCATCGGACATTGTAAGAAATCTTCTGCCTGCTTAGACTGCCCCGAAAATATGGATGCACCACCCAATTAAGGACTCACATGATCAAGAAATGCCTGTTCCCAGCAGCCGGTTATGGCACTCGCTTCCTCCCCGCAACCAAGGCCATGCCCAAGGAAATGCTGCCGGTGGTAAACAAGCCACTGATCCAGTACGGCGTTGAAGAAGCACTGGACGCCGGGCTGACCGAGATTTCCATCGTTACCGGTCGCGGTAAACGCGCCCTGGAAGACCACTTCGACATCAGCTACGAGCTGGAAAACCAGATCAAGGGCACCGACAAGGAAAAATACCTGGTCGGCATCCGCAAGCTGCTCGACAACTGCTCGTTCTCCTACACGCGCCAGACCGAAATGAAAGGCCTGGGCCACGCGATCCTGACCGGCCGTCCACTGATCGGCGACGAACCTTTCGCCGTGGTCCTGGCGGATGACTTGTGCGTCAACCTCGACGGTGACGGCGTACTGACCCAGATGATCAAGCTGTACAAGCAGTTCCGCTGCTCGATCGTTGCCATCCAGGAAGTCGATCCGCAGGAAACCCACAAGTACGGCGTCATCGCCGGCGAAATGATCCGCGACGACATCTACCGCGTGCACAGCATGGTCGAGAAGCCAAAGCCGGAAGACGCGCCGTCGAACCTGGCGATCATCGGTCGCTACATCCTGACTCCGGACATCTTCGACCTGCTCGAAGATACCGAGCCAGGCAAGGGCGGCGAAATCCAGATCACCGACGCCCTGATGAAGCAGGCGCAAAACGGCTGCGTCATGGCCTACAAGTTCAAGGGCAAGCGTTTCGACTGCGGTGGCGCCGAAGGCTACATCGACGCGACCAACTTCTGCTTCGAGAATTTCTACAAGACTGGCAAGGCTTACTGATAGTCTGACTCGCTTGTATTGAAAAGCCACCTTCGCATGTGGCTTTTTTTATGTGCGTTCAGAGTGGAAGCGCTTCGATTGCCTGTCGGTAAGTGGCGGCTTCATGCTGGAGTCGACAGAGCCCATCGACTGGTCTGCACCTGAGGCATGAGGCGATAGCGTCACAATCTATAGAAGACGTTTTTTCTGAGACGGCACTAGTTGAGTCATTACGAACAGAAAGGAGTTTATCGTGAAGCCGTATGACCTTGTAACCCAAGAAGATGAGTGGGGCTGTGGCGCCGCGTGCGTTGCTTCGCTTCTAGCTATTCCGTATCAGGAGGCAAAGCAACTCGTAGAGAAAGTTAAAGGACAATCTGTCAATGCTGGGTTACCTGGCCTTGAGCTTCATCACATCGCGATCGCGCTTCAGGAAAAACGTGTCAAGGTAATCGCTGATTGGGATCCTACTGAGATTCCCGACGGGACGATTGTTTGTATCTCAGGGGAACCGCCGTATGACGGCGATCATTACATCTTGAAGACACCCGACGGGTGGATGGATCCATGGTACAACCTCGACGAAAACAAGAGGGAGGCACGGTACCGAAAAACGTATCCGAGAGGGACTTCTTTCCTCGTCGCGCTGGTGCCGGTGAGCGACTGACCATTCAGCCTGGCTGAGCGCACGGTCGCGATGCTGCATCGTTAATGCGCGCGAAGGGGTATTAGCTGAGCGCACTGCGCGTAACGGAATTATCGTTAAACACCAGGTACAAAAATCTATGGTCACCCCCATTTTTGCAATACTGATTAACGGGTGGTGTGGTTGGCTTGCTTAAATCTATCCGGCGTCTGTTTGGGGCATGCCCCAGCGCCACGATGAGAGTCGCGCCTGACGG
>NZ_CABVII010000005.1 GCF_902497995.1 Pseudomonas fluorescens
AAGCACGTGGCCCTGGTCATCCAGAGAGCAAACGGTGTGGCTATCGATGTGTTTCTGGTAGAGCGTTCGAGGCGTATTCATGGCTGATTCTTTCTCTGTCTTATTCGAGATCACGGGTACAACATGCCTACAGCATATTGATCCCTGGTCACGCATCAAGAGCGTGAAAGTGAACGCGTTCAGCACGAATTGTGAATAATCGAATTGGCCCGTTCTCAGTATGATTGCTATATTCGTCTCAAGCTTTAGAGATCATCAAGGCAGCACACACCATAAGAAACAGACAAAACCAAGTGCGCAGTAACCTTTCGGGTAAAGCGTGGGCGAGCTTCACTCCCCAGCTGACACTTAGCAGGCCACCTACCGCCATGGGCACGCCAAGATGCCATAGGACATGGTCGTGGAGCGCATAGGTCAGCAGTGTTACACCCGTACTCGGAACGGCCAGTGCCAGCGATAACCCCTGAGCGACTACTTGGGTTGTACCGAAGACGGTGGATAAAACGGGGGTGGCCAATACCGATGATCCCAACCCGAAAATCCCGCCCAAGATCCCGGAACCCGATCCCAAGACCATTAACCATGGCCATGGATGTCGCAGCTCTTTGCTTGGCGGCGGTTTGGGTAAGTACATCTGTAAGTAGCTGTAGGCCGAAAGCAGCATCATAAAGACCGCAAAACCTATGCGCATGGCATCGGGATCCAGGCCTACAGCAATGATCGATCCTATCCAGGCGAAGACAAACCCTGCTGCCGCTAATGGCGCCGCATGACGCAGTAAAATTCGTGTTCTTTGGTGGTACCGCCACAGCGCGAGCATCACGTTGGGCACGACCATAACGAGCATTGTCCCCTGAGCCAGCTGTTGATCCATCCCGAACATCAACACCAAAGCCGGGATTGCAATGAGTCCACCACCGATCCCGAATATCCCTCCGAGCGTACCCATTGCAGCACCCAGCAGCAGGTACATAGCCCAATCGATCATTTGAGGCTGCCCGCCTTTAGCTTATGAGTTAGAGGGTTGATAGATACTCGCGCGCATTGCATCGAGCTAACAACGAAGTAAATTGAATACCGCTCGTGGGGATGAGTCGGCGAGCCTGAGAAATTAAAGCGGACAGCCCTTTGCCCGCAAAATAGCGTCGAAGCGGTTCGGGTCTAGTGTGCCGGATTCAATAGCCTTCAATGTTGCCTGCTCGCGTGCAAGTAAATCGTGGCAACGCACAAGCAATTCAGGCAGCTCAGAACGGGCGGCAGCAACTACACCATCGCCGTCGCCGATCATCAAATCCCCAGGTGTGACCAGCATTCCAGCGCAGGAGATCGGGACATTGATTTCTCCTCCACCATCGGTGCTTGGCCCTCGATGCACCCCGCCGATAGCGTAGGCTGGCAACTCGCCGGTCTGCCACTCATCGAGATCGCGCAGAGCGCCATTGATTACCACGCCAACGATCCCGGCCTTTAAGGCCATAGCTCGCATGATGCCCCCGAAGACGGCTCGCGTGAGATCTGCACTACCGTCAATCACGAGGACATCGCCAGGACGTGCCATCTGCATCGCTTTTAGGATCATCAGATTATCGCCAGGTCTGACTCTTACAGTCAGGGCGCTGCCAAGCATTGGCGCATTTCCGTGAAACGGACGTAATCCTAATCCACCGACATTGCGTCCAAGGCAATCACTGACAGCCGCAGCAGGGATTTTGCTGAATTCCTTGAGCCATTTTTGATCCAGAGGATCTACGTTTGGATTGATCAGGTAGCCAGCAGGCCATTGGCCCGAAGATACAACATTAAACATAAAACCCTCGCTGCCAGGCCGCACTAGCTATTGTTGGGGAAATTCGCGGCCACGAGCGTAATTAGGTTGCTGGCTTCAAACAATGGCGATTCAGTGATCAAACACTTCACGAATCGTGGCGTATCCATGGGCTTAAGTCTGCTTCAGCTCCGATATTCGAAGACGGGCGGCGATGGTCAATACCGATCCGAAACGGTCATTTCGATGTCCTTTGTCGACCGATGGTGCGCAGTTGATTTGGACGAGGCGGGCTTAGATTAGAAAATGGCTAAAGCGATCCACAGGCAGGGCGGCTTTTGACGCTCAATTTTTTGAGTAGGTGTTTAAAAACGCTGTCTGCGACCAGTGGTTTTTTTTAGTACACCGGCGAAGTCGTAAAAACCGAAGGCGGTAATCACCGAACGCTGAAGGAATGGAAAGCCAAATACGGTTCTGACACCGTCGAGCCCTGGCTGACCAAGTGATTTTGGTTGAGTACAAAAAGGGCCCAGTAGGCCCTTTTTTATTCTCAGCGGTGCAACGGCAAACTTCATTAATAGGCGAGTAACTGAGGTTGCTATCGGGAACGCTCTCGCCGTCCTTTACGGTTAAGCGCGTAGACGCATCCGCCAAACAACAATGCCACGCCTGCAGCGACCAGAATCGACGGTCTGTGCTTGGCTGCACGCCAGCCACCCTCAATGCGGCGATCACCGCTTGGCGGAGTAAATAGATTGCCTGACGAGGATTCAGACTGTGGGCTGAGCTCCACGCCCAAGCGAGTCAGCCATCCTGACAGGAGTGGGAACCCCGGCGCCAGGAAATGCGCCAGACGGGCCATCGTGGCCGCACCTCCCACCGTGGTGCTGGGCCTTGGACGTAACGCACAGGCAACCATCGCTTGGGCGACGAGATGCGGATCATAAAGGGGCGGCGGTGGCTTGAGCGCATGACCGGTGAAGTTACCTGCATCACGAAATCCCGGTGTGTCCATGACAGCCGGATAGATGTCGCACACATGGATATCGGGGTAGCCGATCAGCTCCCCGCGCAACGCTTCACTCAAACCGCGCAAACCGTATTTACTGGCAGAGTAAGCAGCGGCATAGGGTTGTGCGACCCAGCTCCCTAGCGACAAGGTGTTGATCAACGTGCCGCGTTTTTGCGCCTTGAAGTAAGGCCATGCCACATAGGCGCCGCGCAGGTATCCGATCAGATCCGTTTGCAGCACCTGCTCGTGTGCTTCAAGCGGTGTTTCCTCGAACCTGCCAACCGCTCCGACGCCCGCATTGTTGATCCAGATGTCGATGCGTCCATCGCCAAACGCGGCAGCTTGATCCGCCAGATCCCGCATCTGTTCGCTGTGAGTGACATCTGTGCAGACTGCCAAGGCTGTGGCACCGCGCGCGGCACATTCTTCGACGACCTCAGCGAGCGCGGCTTCGTCACGTGCCCCCAGTACCAGGCGGGCGCCCTTACTGGCGAATGCATGAGCTGCTGCGCGGCCTATGCCGCTTGATGCCCCGGTGATGACCACCAGTTTGTTGTAGAGGGCGCTTGTCGGGTCTCTGCGGTACACCTCAGGACGGTCTCTAACCGCTGATGAGGGTAAATCCACTGGGGCGTTATATCGCACCTTGTTCAGCTTCAAACGTGCGCCATCGATCAAGGTCAATGTCAGATCTTCAATGGTGCCGGCGACTCGATCAGGAAACACCGGTTCGCCTACAGGATCAAGTTCGTCGTACAAAAATCGCTGACCTTCCAGCCACCCGACGGCAGTCATTAATTCGGGGCCCAGGTAGTATTTTCCGTCGAGGAAGAATCCCGGAAAATTTCGTGTGCGTTCCAGGCTTTCGACGGCGTAACGCTCGCCAGGCTTCATACCGGTCAATGAGTCGATCATGGTGACATCCTCAGGTTCGCTGGTGTAGCGATAGAGGATGGGCTGTCTTCATTGTTCCATTGAGATGACTGAAAGGCTTAACAGGCGTCCCTTTAGATACTTGAGTATGAGTTTTTTAAACTCGTTGAGAGGATTGAGGTCAACCGATCACCACATTGCTAATGCGCGCACCGCGCTGGGAGATTGGATGGACACCTATCACATCACCAAGACCGGCAAGCTCTGGGCACTGACAAAGGAAGGCGCGCAAAGGGCGTCGAAGACGGCTTCGACTAAGACTGAAATCACTGCGCTGGCGGGCGAGTTCCTTCAGGGTAAAACTGCGTCGCTGAAGATTCACAAAGAGAACGGGACTATTCAGGAAGAAAGAACCTTTCCTCGTAGTGCTGACCCACGAAAATCCAAAGGCTAGCCAGTCATCCTGATGATTCAGTGCTGATGCGGACGGCCAGTCGGATCTTCGATTTGTATGACCTTTCCATTGCGCCAGGCGTCAGCACCTGGGTCAATAGCTGGTGCAGGGATGTCGGCTCGAGCTTTCTTTTTTTGGGTGCTATCGACGCCAAGTCTTTTGTCCCGATCGGTCACCAGTCGCTGCTCGATCTGGCCATCAGCGGTGAATCCCATCATCAGTTGCGGAATCCCTAGCGGTAGATCTTTGTTGAGGTCGGTGTGCCACGTATGCCAGGTCTTGCCATAGGTATGGATGAGCTTTTCCATAAGCGCATGTTCTGCAATGTCCGGAATGCCGGGGGCAATCAATTGGCCGGACTTCACTTCATGAACATGGCTGTGCCACAACGCTTTTTCTGCGTCGGGCAGTTTGGAAAACAGTTGCGCGCTGATGATGTATTCCACGCCCACGAGCTTCGCATCCTTGCGATTTCCGTCGTAGATCACACACTGGATTACTTCTTCATTCAGGATGGAGCAATAGTGGTGAGCCTCCATTTGAACCTCAGGGTGGCCATTGTAGAAATGAAATCCATCCAGGTAGGCATTGAGTGCATCGATGGGTGGGCGTGACTGGAGCAGGGCGGCGCCCGCATCCAGTGTGCGGGTCGTGGCTGTCTTTTCCTCGCCCGGTGCAACGACATTGGACGACGTAGTGTTACCGGCGCATGCAGTCAGCAAGCCGAGGATCGTCAGCACCAACGATGGTCTGAATGCGATGAAAAACGTGCGCTGAAGATTATTCTTTTTCATTGCAGATCCTTCTTACAAACAGGTTTCAGGCGTTGATGGCGAGCGACGACCTTGCGGGTTCCAGGTACCCACATACCTTGATAGAAAGCGCTTGAGAGCTTGCGTTCAAATTGATGGGGACAACGGCCCTCGGATGATCCAGGCCACCTATTTAGGAATAGGGGGCTCGTCGTTGGAAGCATCAAAACTGATCTCACCGGCTTCACCCATAACGCTGTACTGCTTCCGCAGTTTCCGAAGCTCCCTGGTGCTCATCTTGTCCAAGGACAATGTGGCGATTTGTGCTTCCTTGGTCGCTCGAATCAGCTCATCGATTTTCAGATGCAAAATGTCGTTGTCCCGGTTCTGGGTGTTCTGGATCAGGAAGACCATCAGGAACGTGATGATCGTCGTCGATGTATTGATGATCAGTTGCCACGTATCGTTGAAATGAAAATACGGGCCCGTCACTGCCCACACAACGATGAGGCAAACAGCGGTGAGGAACGTCTTCGAACTGCCAGCCCGGTTGGAGAGAGCTTGGCAGAATTTTGAGAATTTCATGGTTGCGCGCTCTTGGTTTGGTGACAGATAGACCACGGTGAGCCTTTGAAATTCTTTCTGACAAATGTCCTTCGTCGTTGGGAAGCTTTTGGTTTCACGTTAATGGGAGGTGAATTAGGGAAGAAAATTTTCGCTAACGAGGCTGGCCCACAGGTTCCTCCCACTCGCCACCATCCGCTACCGGAACGCTGCCCAAATCATAGGGATTAACGCCTTCCATGCAACCGATATTGAAGCCAAATTCGTTCGGATTGGTACTGCGTCGGTGGTGGGTATAAATGCCGCAGACGCCGCAAAAGAAATGTTCGGCGACCTGCCTTCCGAACTGATATTTGCGTAATGCAGCTCCGCCGCGAATCACCTTCAAATCCGTTGCTGGCACCGCAGCAACTATCGCTCCCTTGCGTTTGCAGAACGAGCAATCACAGCGATGTGGTTCAGGCAGACCTGCTGGTAAATGGATCTCGAGAACAACGGCACCGCAGTGACAGCTCGCTCGGTGAAGAGGCTGAATGGGGGTCTTACCAATGGCTTTGAGCATGTGTGTGATCACGTTGCCACCTCTGTCCAATCCAAGATTGCCGATTCACGCCACCTCACGTCACTGAGCCCGTACTTTTCAGCTTGAGGCTTGGTGACGACTTTGAGCGGCGGTCGTCCAGGTTTCGGTATAGGTGCCACTCCAGCATCACAACTTGCCCAATGCCAAGCATCGGCGTTGCTTCTTATCTTCGCCCTGATGATGAAGGACTTGGCCTTGCCGTGAAGCTTGTACTCGATGATGTAAAGATCGGTATTCATGAAGCCCCCCTCCATTTTGCTCCTAGACAAAGGAGTGGCTGTCTCATGGAAAATTCAAAGGATTTTTTGCCGGGGTAACCATCGATTTTCTCCGAGGAGGTCAGATCGATTTGGAGGCTGAAAGATTTAGCTCATCAAGATGGTTGCTATGGGGTAGCGGCGCGCTGAAATTGAATGAACGCATTCTGCGCGGGTCAACTGCGAAGACCCATTGTGGGAAAGTAAAGTCCATTGCTGCCGTGACAGTCGGCTTACTCGTTGGTACGAACGGCCAATGGATGTAGGCAATGCGTAGCGGGACGATATGAAAGTACAGGTGATCGTCACTCACCTTGTCGCAATCCAGCGCCTAGCAGCCAGTTCACACAGAGTGAGCGAAGCGAGAGCAACGAGAACAGGCACCATGAACAGCAGCGAGTTTATTTGGTTCTTGGTTGGACTCATGGCAACGTGGGTAGCTGTCGTCGTGATGGGAAGGACGGTTTTTGGCATCCATGGGTAGAGCATTTCTTGGTTGGGTGTGTGCGATATCTATCCGACTGTCATGGTCACACCGGGATTTCGCAATGCTGGGACTTCACTGGTCATGCACCCAAGCCACCACCGACCCGATAGGTACACGTGTGTAAACCATATGTGCACGAAAGAATGGGCTGTATTCGCTCCCATTCGGTATAACGCGGCTCGCAGATGGACGTAGGCTGAAATTGCCACCGCTTCGCCAGGGATTTGAAAAATGGCCCTAAGCTTGAGATTCAAGCTTCCGTTCAACCAAGCTTGAGCGCCATGGCCGGCTCAAGCCAACGGAGACATTATGTTGTCCACTCTTGAGCTATGCCACGTCATCGAATCAGCATTTCTACCGCTCTTATGCGAATTTAAAGTCGAGCCATCGGGATCAGTTCAAATACAGATTAGCGAACCAATATCCGGGCGAGTTGAGCTTCTTGTTACCGGTATTTCTGCATCTCGTCTCACTGGAGACCAGGCTATAGCCCAGCTCATAAATGAACTCAAGGAAGAGCTTAGTTTCACCCATGACAGGAGAACTGATCTCGACCAAGTGCAACAGAAATGTTGAAGCCTCGGGGACTGGAAGCTTGGCGGTTTTAGGCCGATTGCTACCTGTTTGGAAGGGCATCAATCGACCCAAAACGGTCGTTGGCCTAGAAAGCTCTGATCGTAAACGCAAATCTATAATGTCCGCTCGACGCTTTCCAGTTGGTGTCACGCCAACGTCAGTTCACTGTCCTTGATATTCGCAATCGGCCCCAGGATCGCGGCGTCGAATTTGTCTAGGGCAGCGTGGGTTGCCAGGCGGCGGGGAAGATCGGGGTTGGCCAGAGCTGCCTTGCCCAGCGCGATCATATCGGCGCCGTCTCGTAACACCTGCTCAGCGCGTTGCGATACATCCAAACCACCATTGGCGATGATCGCCACCTGCGGCGCATACCGGCGGGCCAACTCAACCAGGCTTGCATTTCCATCTACGAACGCCGGTTTCCAAGCCTCAAACTCCGTCACATGGATGAAGTCTACGCCAGCGTCCTTGAGCGAGCCAAAGATGACCTCGGCGGCTGCTTCGCCTTCAGGCCATTTATGTTCGTAGTCATTCACCTTGCTCTGGGAAATGCGTACACCGACGGGAGTAAGCGTGCCGATAGCGGCTCTGACTGCCTTGATGACTTCCAGTATTAGAGTGATCCGTCCTGCGACATTACCGCCCCAGCGGTCGTCTCTCTGATTGGTGTAATCGGTCAGGAATTGATCAAGCAGATAGCCGTTCGCCCCATGGATTTCAACACCGTCGAAGCCAGCGGCACGCGTTGCCAGCATTGCCGCTTGTGCGAATCCCGCGATGGCATCGGCGATGTCCTCATCACTCATCGCTTGGGGAAGCGGATACTGTCCCTCACCGTAGTAGAACTTCATCTGCGTTCCTTTCGGTCGGACGGATGAGGGTGCAGCGGTAGCAGTTTGAAAGCGGTTGCCCTGGTTCAGCGCTCCAGCGTGCATGAGTTGTGCGAATACCGCGCCATGGTGGGCATGTACAAGATCGGTCACACCACGCCAGGCCTGAGCCTGCTCGACATCGCTGAGCCCCGGTTGGAAGGGGTAACCTTGAGCATACCTCTGATCGCTGTACAGCCCTTCGGTAATCACCAGACCAAATCCGCCTTTGGCGAATCGCTCGTAGTAACGCGCCATCTCAGCGGTAGCCCGGCCCGCCTCGGTAGCACTGACACGCGTCATGGGTGCTACGGCAAGACGATTTCTCAATCTGAGGCGGCCAATATCATACTGAGTTAAAATCTGCTGATTGTAGTCAATCATGTGGTCTGCCCTCATTTATCCAAGATGCTGTTAGATAGCGATGTAGAGGACAATAAACTTGGCTTGAACCGCTGAGAAGCCAGCAAAAACGATAAGCCGCTTTATCAAAATTGGATGTAATGATGCAGATTCCAGATGTGGAAGTGTTCAGCGCCATTGCCGAAAGCGGCAGTCTTTCGGCAGCCGCTCGACGACTCGGCCTGTCCCCTATGACAGTATCTCGCAGGCTGGCATCGCTTGAGGGTGAGCTAGGTGTTCGGCTGTTTCATCGAACAACTCGCTCCGTGTCACTGACAGCCGAAGGCGAAACATTTCTCCCCTTTGCAACGACGCTATTGGAAGCCAGTGAGGGGGCGAAGATCAGTTTGAAATCCAATGCCGGAGCTGCCAGCGGTGTCTTGAAGGTAACTGCCCCCACAGTGTTCGGACAGGCAGTGATCATGCCGCTGATTCCCGACCTCTTGGCAGAACACCCGGCGTTGCGGGTTGATCTGACACTATCGGACAGCATTGTGGATATTGTCGGTCTTGGGATCGATGTCGCGGTTCGCATCGCAACCCTGCGAGACTCGGCTTTAATCGCGCGCCCCCTCGCACCGAACCCTAGAGTGCTGTGCGCCAGTCCGATGTATCTGGAGCGTCACGGCATACCCACTACGATCGACGCACTATTAAGCCACCGCCGCATAGCTTTGCATGGGATGCCTTTCTGGCCGTTCATGCGTGACGGTGAAGCGGTTTCCATGCGGGCGGAGGGCGTTTTTTCGGCCAACAGTGTCGAGGCGGTGCGCACGGCGAGTAGGCAAGGCTTGGGGATGGCGATGCTCACGTACTGGGACATCCGTGAGGATCTAGCTGCTGGAAGCCTTTGCTTAGTTGAATTGGAGGATGTTGACCCGGAACAGCTCTTCATCACTGCAATATTGCCCACTCGTCAGCACGTGCCGCATAGAGTAGGAGTGTTCCTTCAGCGCTTGGAGGCGTTGCTCAACCCCGCGACTAATGCTCCGTAAATGACTGTTTATGGCAGCCTGTCGCGAAGCGCTACAAGTGTCCCCAAATGGACATAATCGAATGAACGACAGCATAAGTGGGGGTGAAGCGTTACGGTGACGTTTGAGTTCAACGCAACGGCTCGACGGGTCTCAAGGCCCATGGCTTGGCGTGCATTTTCTTAGGACGATCGACTGCGCTGGCCGTAAACCAAGCCCGTGACCTATTGGCAGATCATTCAGGTGCCATCAGCACCGCAAGGCTCAGGTTGATGAACTGCTCATTCTTGCTGATTGTGTCTAGAGCACCACGGACGTTATCGGCGACATCCGAAGATCCGCGCTGCCCTACCCAGTTGGCCAGTTCCATGATGGCCGCTTCAAGGGCGAGCTGATTTTGATTGATATTGAAAAGCAGCGATGGGAGCAGGTCTGAATTTGGCATCGATTGTCCTCCATGAAAAAGCCAAGCGTAGCAGTATAAAATTGAAGGATCGGCTACGTCACCTCAATGGCAGAGCAGGCGAAACAATTGGTCGTGAATTTGCTTCCGCGTCTTCCTTGACTACTGGGTTTCCTAGACAAAACTGAGTTCAAATTTCCAGTTTGAAGGAACGTCATGATCTCCGCTCTTGAACTCCGACATATCATTGAAAGCGGTTTATTGCCTCGCTCATGCACTTGCACCGTAAACCCAAAAGGGTCGCTATTGATCAAGATGATTGAGCCTTCCTCGGGCCGTGTTGAGCTGTTTGTCCCCGGATTGTTGGCGTCAGACCTCACGTCCAGTCGGGCGATTTCGAATTTGATCAGCGAACTCAGAATTGAAATTGCGGCTCGCCAAAACGCTGTGTGCGTGAGCGCGGCGGTAAACGGTGGACTCGCAGCCTCAGAGCCCACCAGGTCACGTCGATTCAAATCTTACTGATGGGGTGATCAGGCTGCAGGAGGGACGCCACCGCGATGACCAGGTCGTCGAGTGACCAAGGCTTGTGCAGATAGATGGTTGATGCAGGTACTGTTGTGGGGTCGATCAGATACCCGGAGGTCAGAATTGCACCGATGTACGGCCATCGACCCCTGACCATTTCGATGAATTCGATACCTTGAATCTGCCCCGGTACGCTGTGGGCTGCTATCACCATTCGACACTGGTCATACGCTTCCAACAGATAGGTTAACGCCTCATTAGCTGAGTCGAACGCCACTGTTTTTGCGCCTATCTCCGCCACGATAACTATGATGACAGATGGAGTGACTTATGGATCCGCGCCTTATCAAGGCTACTCAGGCAGACATGAAGCGCCGTACCCTTCAGGCTCGTGAGGGAAAGGCTTTCAACGTGACATTAATTGGACGTTGTGAGTTGCCGTGCCGCA
Source organism: Pseudomonas fluorescens (assembly GCF_902497995.1). Lineage (GTDB taxonomy): Bacteria > Pseudomonadota > Gammaproteobacteria > Pseudomonadales > Pseudomonadaceae > Aquipseudomonas > Aquipseudomonas fluorescens_BK. The sequence goes on from NZ_CABVII010000005.1 coordinate 10,948, forward strand.
CGGCGTCGCCTATGAGATTTGAGAAAACTTGGGCAATGCGTGACGGGTCGCACTGTCCTGTTACCGTTATGGAGGCGGTGAACATGATTTCGGCATCAGGATGGGCGACTGTTAGCTCATTCACGATCGATTGGCAAACTGGCGTAAGGTTAGTAATTTGCGGCTGTATGGGGATGCCCATGCCACGGTTACAGCGCGCTAGGTCGAGTAAGTCTTGCACCATCTGGTTGGCGTTTTGAACACTTGTAGAAATCTGCGCAATTATTTTTTTCCCCGGCTGCCCAGTTCTTCAGTCCGCCTCAACAGATCGGTGCCCAGCATTACCGCGCCCAATGGTGTGCGAAGATCATGGCCCAACACCCCGAAAACTGTTTTTCGGGTTGTCTCCACCGCTTGCCCATAAGCTGCAATTGACTCGGCAAGCGCATGATCTATCGCCTCATTGAATGGAATCATGTCCTCATCTGATGATCGTGCTTTGCATATCCTTGGGCCAGCCAAAGTCTGAGTACACTCGACCTGAGGGCGCGATATTCGGAGACTGTCTGGTCTAAAGTGAAACCAGAAGTCAGGCGCGTCAGTGCATGGCTTTTAGCCGCCGATTCGACTTCGGTTATAGGCCCGAGCCCATGGGATTTGTCGATCTGTTGCTGCTGGGTTTGGGAGGTACGCATATCGAGCGTATCCGTCCGGTCAAGTCATCTACCCAGCCCCGCAAAGCCAAGACATGGTGTGCACTTAAATTTAAGTGGGCACCAGTTCTAGCCTTTTAAGCGGGTATTTCATGCAGCCAAAACGTCGTTCCTACTCCAAGTCTTTCAAAATCCAGGTCATTCAAGAGTGTACCCAGCCCGGCGCTTCGATTGCCAGTATCGCCCTCAGCCATAACCTCAATGCAAAATCTAGTCCACAAATGGATTCGAGTGCATGCGCAGAAAAGCACGGCGCTGCAACCTGCATTCAGTCCGGGTGCCCAAAACGTTGTCTTGCGACAACTTACAGGGTGCCTTTGGGGTTCGATCTGTAACCTTAAGGCATAGCTCGACTTTCATTTTTGATTGAGCCAACCTGATCGACTCTCAATGAGAAGCCGTTAACCCGAATTCTTAATTTTCAGTGGCCGAACAATGGTTTTTTCACGTTACCTCGGGCAAGCTCTAGGCAGAATCAGCCACGCTTTGAATGGGGTCTAGCTCTATGTCGTTGTCTTTCACTAGATTGAATTGGCGCAGCAAAAAAGCGCTTTTTTCCGCGCTCGTCATCGTGCTTTGTATACTTTGTATAATAGCAGCCTACTTTCTGTTCAGAGCGCCTCGACTACCCAACCTTGCTCACAGTACCCCCTTGGAAATTACCAATCTAAAATCGGCATGGACAAATGGGAATATTATTGTTCTCATTCGCCACGCGGAGCGCTGCGATCGATCGAGCGCTCCCTGCCTGAATGCCCCAGATGGCATTACTACAAGGGGTAAGGATGTTGCAGTGGGGTTGGGCGAGCAATATCAAAAGCTCGGTCTTGATAAGACAGATATTCTTACCAGCCCACGGGCGAGGGCCAAGCAGACAGCCACCTTCATGTTTAATCGTGAAATTGAAGATCAGGAGTGGCTTGCGTCTTGCCGAGGTATCATGCTTCAAAAGTCGGTTGAAACTAAGCGTAAAGGACACAACCTGATCCTGGTTACGCACAGCAGCTGCATTAGGGAAATCGAAAAAAATTTGAATGTGCATGCACCTGAAAAGCCACCCTATACCTCTTCGCTTTTCTTGTTATTTGGCGAGAATGATAAAATACCACAAGCGTTCGGTTTTGTGAGTACACAAGACTTTAGCGCTGACTTTATGAGTCGGAAATAATCATGTCCCTCCAGGCCTTCAAGATACCGTTGACTGGATAGCGCGGCCACGGGCTTCGAAAGTCCCGACTGATCGTGATTTCGAGGGGGCGTCTTGGCCGGACGCTTACTATCGAGCGAAACAGCCCTTAAAATATACTCGGCATGGTTTCTCAGGCCTTGGGAATCCATAGCTGGCATCGGGGTATCGATAGATCTGGCAAATTCCCCCCACGCTTGCAGAATAGGCTCGAGATTTTGAGGATGAATTTGAAAATCTCATGGTTATCCAAATTAGCCTCTTGTTTACTAGGAGGATATAAGTCAGGCGAATTTTGTACGCTGCAATTAGCCTAGCGGAATGACGGCAACCAGCGTTTCTGCGCGCAATGCCGCTTGTCATTTGGTCAAACCAGTGATCATCCGCGCCACACTCAAAGCAGGGAAAGCTTTCCCCGGGATACCCGCTTTAGAGCTCCGATAGATCATTAAAAGGGGTTTGTTACCGCGCACCTGCACCTGCACCATGAACGCCAAAGGAGCGCTGTTGATCAAGATGATTGAGCCATCCTCGGGCCGTGTAGAGCTATTTGTTCCAGGCGTTTTGGCAGCGGAGCTCACGTCCAGTCGGGCGATTTCAAACTTGATCAGCGAACTCAGAATTGAAATTGCGACTCGCCAAAAACGCTGTGTGCGAGAGCGCGACGGTAAATGGTTGCGTTGCAGCTTCAGAGCCCACCAGGTCACGTCGATTAAATCTTACGAATGGGTTGATCAGGCTGCAGGAGTGACGCCACAGCGATGACCAGGTCGTCCAGTGACCAAGGCTTGTGAAGATAGATGGTTGATGCAGGTACTGTGGCGGGGTCGATCAGATACCCGGACGTCAGAATTGCAGCGATGTACGGCCATCGACCCCTGACCATTTCGATGAATTCAATGCCTTGAATCTGCCCAGGAACACCGTGGTCTGCGATCACCAGCCGGCACTGATCGTGTGCTTCCAGCAGATAGGTTAACGCGTCGTCAGCGGTGTAAGCGTCCAGCGAAGTCACCTATCCGATCCCAGCGATAAGGGCGATGTTCTCCACCTAAAAATACGTGGACACCATCACCCTTATTGTCAGGATTACCATGCGCCAAAGAACTTCTTATCCCAAACCCTTTAAAGCCCAAGTCGTCCAGGAATGCCTGCAACCCGGTGTATCGATGGCCAGCGTAGCGTTGCGCCACGGCATCAACGCCAACCTAGTTCGAAAGTGGATACCTGCTTATCGTTGCGGATTCCACGCCATCCGGACACCCAGCCCACCAACATCCGGACACCCATTCCACGCTCATCCGGACAGGCAGTCGGAGCGCAGCGACGCAGGTTTGCATTGTTAGTCTGAAGTCCCTGGTGCCGTCAATTTCGTCGCGCGCCTGCGCATCGATTCGCCCTTGAGTTCGATGCGGTAAGCGTTGTGCACCAGCCGGTCGAGGATCGCATCACCCAAGGTCGGATCGCCGATCAGTGCATGCCATTTGTCTACCGGCATCTGGCTGGTCACCAGCGTCGAGCGGTTTCCGTAGCGGTCGTCCAGCAGTTCCAGCATGTCGCGCCGTTGCACAGCGGTAAACGGTGCCAAGCCCCAGTCGTCCAGGATCAGCAAGTCAGTCTTGGCATAACCTGCCATCAGTTTCGCGAAGCGGCCGTCGCCGTGGGCCAGGCCCAGTTCCTCCATCAAGCGCGGCAGGCGCAGATAGCGCACGCTGTAACCGTCGCGGCAAGCTTTGTGAGCCAGGGCGCATGCGAGCCAGGTTTTGCCCACGCCAGTCGGGCCGCCGATGATCAGATTCAGGCCGTCGCGCAGCCATTGGCCGCTGCCCAGTTGCAGGATCAGCGACTTGTCCAGGCCTCGCGGGCTGCGGTAGTCGATGTCTTCCAGGCACGCATTGTGGCGCAGTCGTGCGGCTTTGAGACGAGTAGTCAGGCGTGCGTCTTCGCGCTCGGTCAGCTCGCGATCGACCATCAGGCCGAGGCGTTCGTCGAAGCTCAGATCGTTGATGTCCGGTGTTGCATGTTGTTCGCCAAGCGCCTTGATCATGCCGTGCAGGCGCAGGGTTTGCAGCTTGTCGAGTGTCGGATTGGGCAGCATGTTCGTGCTCCTTTTTCAGGTCAGTGGTAGTAGCCGGGGCCGCGCAAGTTAATGTGTTCGTCGGGCAGTAACGGCAGGTTTTGCTGGGCCAGCGGCAGGCGTTCCAACCCTTGGCGCAGGATCGATTCGAGGCTTTTGTAACTGCACGCGCCCAGTGCCAGCGCACGCTGGCAAGCGGCTTCCAGCCGCTCTTCGCCGTGCTGTTTGCCCAGGCGCAGGATGCCCAGGCAGGCGCGGAAGCCGTGCTGCGGATGGATTCGGCGCTCGAGGATGTGGGCGATGACGCCCGCGGTGTTCGGCCCGGTTTGCTCGGCCCAGTGGATCAGCCGCTGGGGCGTCCACTCGGCGTGTTCGCGGTGGCTCTTGGGCATATGATCGGTTTGGGTGGTATGGCGGCCTTTGTGTGGCGAGCGTAGATGGCTGGCCACGCGCTGGCTGGCGTGGAAGCACTCCACCGTTTGCGCGGTCAGCCGCACTTCGAGTTGGTGCTTCACCAGCTGGTACGGCACCGAGTAGTAATGGCCGTCGACCTCGACGTGGTAGTCGATGTGCACTCGCACCTTTTTCCACTCTGCGTAGACGTAAGGATGCTCCGGCAGCGCTTGCAGCGCCGGCCGGTCGATGGTCTCGAAGGCTGAGCGGCGTGAGCCGGGCAGCTTTTTGAAGGGCTTCTGATTGAGCCGATCCAGCAGCAGTCCGATGGCCGTGTTGAGTTCTCCCAGCGAGAAAAACTGGCGGTTGCGTAGCACCGCCAGGATCCAGCGCTCGACCACTTGCACGCCGACTTCGACCTTGGCTTTGTCCCGAGGCTTGCGGGATCTGGCAGGCAGCACGGCCACGCTGTAATGCTCGGCCAGGTCGCGGTAGCTGGGGTTGATGTCGGGCTCATAACGATGCGCTTTGGTGACGCCGCTGCGCAGATTATCCGGTATCAGGATCTGCGATGTACCGCCGAGAAAGGCGAAGCAGCGCACGTGTGAGCCCAGCCAGTCGGGCAGTTTCTGCGACCAGGTGGCCTCGGCGAAGGTGTAGCTGGACGCGCCGAGGACGGCGACGAAGATCTGCGTCTGGCGGATCTCGCCGGTCTGCCGGTCGATGACCGGCACGGTTTGGCCGGCGTAGTCGACGAACAGCTTTTCGCCGGCACGATGTTCCTGGCGCATGACCACATCGACCTTGGCCGCCCAGAGCCGGTAGTGCTCGCAGAACCAGCTGTACTGGAAGCCTTGCGGATGGGCGAGTCGGTACTCTTGCCAGAGCAGGGCCAAGGTGACGCCGGGACGGCGTAACTCGGCGTGGACATGAGCCCAGTCCGGCGTCGGACGTTGGTCGCTTGACGCGGGTACTGCCGGCGGAAAAAGACGTCGATTCAGCTCGGCATCTGAGAGATCGATGGGCCACTGAAGCCCGCTGGCAGCGAACCGGCAAAGGTAGTCTCCCGCACTCGAATGGCCAATGGATAAACTTTTGGCGATCTTGCGCACGGACAGGCCGGCGTCGAACTTTAGGCGTAGTACCTCTCGGATTTTACGCATGGATAAACGCTCCACGACGACCTCTTCGCTTCGATAAAAGAGGCCGATGGTAGTGAATATTCCTGCGTCGCTGCCTGCCTGAAAGTGTCCGGATGGCCGTGGAATCGGTGTCCGGATGCTCGTGGAATGAGTGTCCGGATCAGCGTGGAATCAGTGTCCGGATTTCGGTGGAATGGCTGTCCGGATGGTCATGGAATCCGCACTTATCGTGATCATCAGCCGCCGGCGTTGCCCGCTTTCGTCCCGATGAAACTAGAGCCCAGAACTCAGGCCGATCAGCAAACAGCTATCAGGATCGAGGTGCCTTTCGGACAGCAAAAACTCACCGTAAAGTGGCCATCCTCAGATCCTGAAGGATGCGCTCGTTTTATCCGTGAGCTTGCCCAGTGATCCGCATCGACGCCATCTGGCTTGCCACCGAGCCCATGGATATGCGCGCCGGTACCGAGACCGCGCTGGCTAGGGTGATCGCAGTGTTCGGTGCGGCGAAGCCGCACTGTGCTTATCTGTTCGCCAATCGCCGCGCAAACCGGATGAAAGTTCTGGTGCATGACGGCGTAGGTATCTGGCTTGCAGCGCGGCGATTGAACCAAGGTAAGTTTCACTGGCCCGGTATCCGTCACGGATCGGAAGTCGAACTCGATAACGAGCAACTTCAAGCCTTGGTGTTGGGTTTGCCATGGCAGCGGGTCGGCGCGGGCGGCTCGATCACAGTGCTTTAGCACCGGCTATTAGCCTATCGGTTTATCGCCGCTGACGGCCTGCTCTGGCACAATCAGCGGCATGACTTCCTCGCCCAATCTCGACCAAATGACACCGGAACAGCTACGCGCCTTGGCCGAACAGGCCTTGCAGTTGCTGTCCCAGGTCGACTCGATGGGCCAGAAAATCCACCGCCTTGAAACGGTTAACGAGCAACTCGCTCATGAGATCGCCATCCTCAAGCGGCACAAGTTTGCCAAGCGCAGCGAGCAGCTAAGTCCTGACCAAGGCAGCTTGCTCGACGACCTACTCGACACTGATATTGCGGCTATCGAAGCTGAGCTGAAGGCGGTCAATCCGCCAACGGCACCCGCCGAGCCACGTCAGAAGCCCAAGCGTGCGCCACTGCCGCCGCAATTCCCACGCACTGTCATCCATCACGAGCCAGAAAACACTCAATGCGCTTGCGGCTGCCAACTTCAGCGCATCGGCGAAGACGTCAGCGAGAAGCTCGATTACACGCCCGGTGTGTTCACGGTCGAGCAACATGTGCGTGGAAAATGGGCCTGTCGCCAGTGTGAAACACTGATCCAGGCGCCGGTACCGGCTCAAGTAATCGACAAGGGCATCCCGACCGCAGGCCTGCTGGCTCATGTGATGGTGGCGAAGTTCGCTGACCACTTGCCGCTGTACCGGCAGGAGAAAATCTTTGGCCGAGCTGGGCTGATGATCGCCCGCTCAACGCTGGCACAATGGGTTGGACAAACCGGCGTGCAGCTTCAGCCTTTGGTCGATGCGCTGCGTGAAGCGGTGCTGGCCGAAGGCGTAATTCACGCCGATGAGACCCCGGTTCAAATGCTCGCGCCGGGGGAGAAGAAAACCCACCGAGCGTATGTCTGGGCCTACAGCACCACGCCGTTTTCGACACTGAAGGCTGTGGTTTACGACTTCAGTCCGAGCCGAGCGGGCGAGCATGCGCGTAACTTCCTCGGCGCCTGGAATGGCAAGTTGGTGTGCGACGATTTTGCTGGCTACAAAGCCGGTTTCGAGAAAGGAATGACCGAAATTGGCTGCATGGCTCACGCCCGCAGGAAGTTTTTCGATCTGCACGTGGCGAATAAAAGCCAGCTGGCCGAACAGGCGCTGCTCTCGATTGGCGGCTTGTACGAAGTTGAACGGCAAGCACGAGACATGAGCAATGAGGATCGCTGGCGAATACGGCAGGAAAAGGCAGCGCCGATCATCAAAACGCTGCATGACTGGATGTTGGCCCAGCGAGATCTTGTGCCCAACGGATCAGCAACGGCCAAGGCCTTGGATTACAGCCTTAAACGCTGGGTAGCGCTGACGCGCTACCTAGATGATGGGGCCGTGCCCATAGACAACAATCAGGTCGAGAACCAGATCCGGCCGTGGGCACTTGGACGCTCGAACTGGTTGTTTGCTGGATCGTTACGTAGCGGAAAACGGGCGGCAGCGATCATGAGCTTGATCCAGTCGGCACGCATGAACGGGCACGATCCATATGTCTATCTGAAGGACGTTTTGACTCGCCTGCCGACGCAGCGGGCGAGTGAGATTACGGCGTTGCTACCGCATAAGTGGGCGCCCGTTTAGCTACGCAAGGCGTGTTCCCCGGACGCTTACTCAGCGGTGTCGAACGCTGCTGCTTTTGCGCCTATTTCCGCCACGATATCCACCATCAGCAAACGCAGTGTTGGGTCGTCTTCGATGACGATAATCTCTCCTTGAATGGGTAGTAGGCCTTGCCAATTTACGTTCACTCATCGATTCCTTAGCCGGGCAGAACGTGCCGACATCACTCTGGTGAGGCTCTGAGTCTATGCCCAATTTCTGGATGCGCGATCCTGGAAACAATTCGTTTAATGTCTTAGGTTAAAGGTTCGGCTGTGTACCGGTAAAGCAAGGGTTATTAAGTGGCCGTCTCCATTGAGCACCAGGTTGCTCAATATGCAAAGATCACGCGATGTAACCTGGAGCCACCTTAACGATTGAAAGCGCCAGGGGATTATAGAGATAAGTGCTCACTAACGACGATAGCGCGCATTCGACGGTGCGCGCTATCGATACGTATCTGCCAGTCGTTGATCTTCATCTTCAACTGAAGCTTTACCGCACATCTTTATTTCGATCTTCGGCCTCGGCTAGAGTCAGCTTGAGACGGGTTAGCTTCGCTGATTGGCGTTGAGCTAGAGTTTGAACTGTCAAAATCCTCTTCGCCGGCTGATTTTTCAGCAGTGAACCAGTGTTCCAGGTCTTGTCCTTGCGGCTTCCCTTCTTTTTCCCAAAGCAGGTAGGCAGCTTCTCGAATTTTTTGCTTATCCATCTTCGAATTCCTCCCATTTTTCACTGAGTGATTTCGGGTGAAACGGGAGAAGTAGGGTCGCCTCCCGATCCATATATCAGCGTCAATGGTAGTCGTTATAAAAAGCTTCGCCATCGCAGTTGATCGCATGTCTCGACGTGTACACGCTGATGAGGGCGGTCGTGCCCGCTGCTGTTCTGGCTCAACCCGCCGGGTGAAGCGGGCTTGCTGATGATATCGCCCGATCTCTGTGGTTCGTCGCCTTGATCTCGCTCGCCCTGTACAAAAGCTCAGCGACGGCAGTGGTAGAGAGCTACTTTTTATGGGTGGTCGCTCCTTCGGCTCAGTAAGGCGCGGCTGAGGACTTGCTTTTCGAAGCCTTTACCCGAAACCTGAGTGAATGTGTATTAAGCCCTGACATGCACAGGGGAAGGACTGGCCGGGAATTTTCCGACCAGTTAGGGGCTCCTCGGGGGGTTAACCAAACTGAGCAGGAAGGCGCTCAATCCAAGGGGTAACGCGTACCCAAGCGGACTCGGGGACTCTTAGTTTCCTTGGCTTCTTGCGATGATTGAATCACTCGGTACTCACCGGGCGTCATGCCGAACCAGCGCAAGCAAGCTTTGTGGAAACTGCTGTGGTCATGAAAGCCGAGCAGGTGAGTCACATGCTGCACATTGAAATGGGAATGACGCAGGTAGAAGTCGGCCAGCTGCTGACGCACATAGTTCAGGATATCCGTGAACTGCGTACCTGCTCTTTCCAGTGTCCGTTGCAGTGTGCGCTTGCTGACGCTCAGCGCGGCCGCAATCGATTCCATATCACACGCGACTTGGGTTTTTCCCAGACTCAGGCGTTCGGTGATCAGCGCACGGATTCTGCAGACCACGGTGGAGTCATTCAACAGGTCAAGCTGAGCATTGGCAAAGCTGTAATGCAGCTTGGCCAACCCTTCGTTGGCTGTGCTCAACGGACGCAAGATCTCCTCGCCATCGAACAAGATGCTGTCATAAGCCGCCCCAAAATGCAGTTCACAGCCAAACAGCTGTTGATGTTCGTGGATGTCTTTTGGTTGGGGATAGCTGAATTCCACACTCAGCGGTCTCAGCGATTGGTCACCACTCAGCCAGCGGTAGGCACCTAGCAGGGTTGCGAGATTGGCATCGGTGTACTGGCGGGGCTTGATCGAGCCGCGCTGATGGTGATCGAGCGTAACCAGGCGGTAATGCTGGTTTTCTTGGACAACAAAGAGGGTGAAACCCGTACCGAGCAACGGGTTGAAATGAATCAGTCGTTCGAATGCCTGTTTCAGGTTCGAACTGGACATCATGGTATAGCCGACGACTTGAAAAATGTCCGGATGGAAGTTCTTGGCGGACTTCAAACCAATGTTCGTATCACCGGAGGCCCGAGCTGCCAGATCCCATAAACGGTAGAGTATGCTTCGTTCGCAGAAGGATCTCGGTGTAGTGGTGAGTTTTACATCAAGCCCAGCCTCCTGGCACAGACGGTCGACATCCAAACCTTGCGCCGAAAGCATTTTCATCAGCACGCAGACATAACCTGCACTCATTTTATACATGACGATCCCTTCTCCCTGTTGAATTCGACATCCATGGCCGCTCAAGCGAATATCGGCGTGCTTATGCTAGCGGAAATGTTGGGTGTGCTGGAGTGGTGGTAGTGCGCCATGAGCGATCGTAGGTGCTCCATGGCATCCTCATATTTTAGATCGGCCTGTCGTCGCTGTTCTTGGTACTGGCTGAAAGCTGCCGGATTCAGGTAGGGCCGATCCAGAATATTCAGGGCCGCGCAGCGCAAACGCTGGGCTTCGCTGAACAGCTGATGGTTACGCTCAAAAGCTTGTTTGAGGCAGGCTTTGGTTTGATGGGACACACGTGTGTCGTTCATGCGGTAACCTTTTGACTGATCTATTTTTATTTTTTTGGCTTAACCTGCTCTGTGGTGTCGGCAGGCCAGCTACGGTCAGAAATGTCAGTGTACAGTTTCAATATTTCAAAATGACGCCATGCAGCAGGTCTCCTTGATCCGCCTCTACCATTTACCGCTCGATATCGTCTGAGTATTGAGCGCTCCCAATGGGCATCTAGGTATGTGCCGTCGCCACCTTTTGATCCGACAACTCACAACTGGTACAGGACTTTACTGGACGAGGTTGGCGCGTTGACAGCTGAAGTGACGCATTGTAGTAAAAATGGGCGAATCAGGTCTGACATTGGCATCGAGTTCCTCCATCAAAGAGGACAGCATAGCAGTTGAAATTCATAGGGGGCGTCAAGGCACGCTGGGTACGCGAAAAGCAATTTTCACCTCTGTGTTTTTCAAGTTTGTCGAGGCTCATGGGCGCAAGGCAGAGCTATTCATCGGATTCGCAGGAACGTTCCTTGCCGTAGCTGTCAGTAGCCGCTAATAGTTAGTAGCGAGATGGCCAACGATAAATTCGAAGAGGACGTGAAATGGCCCTGAGATTCGATGTTGTACCTGCCTTACCCATGGATACGGACTCCATGCGCAACGGAACGCGCTCCTTCTGTAAAAACGAGACCATAGGTTTTAATCTCTACGACAACGAAAAAAAGCTGCGGCTACAGACCATCTATCAGACCCGTGCAGAGGCGGAGTATGTGTGCCAGCGGCGCAACCTGAAAGGGCTTCAATCGTCCATTCAGGACGGCAGGCGCAACTCGATCGATAGGCGCTCAATCTGATAGATTCTGAGAGCTGGCGAAATGCTGCCGGAGATATCCAGTCTGTCGATTAGATCTGTAGATCTCTGGCTCATTTACCGAAGCAAACTACAATTTTGATTTCGCCAGTCGGCCGATGACACGGCTATTTTTTTGGAGCTTCTGATTTACTGTTACTGGAGTAATAAATTGCTAAATCGTCCAGATAAAGATGCGCTTCGTGCGATGCTGGAATCTCAAGTTAAAGAAAAGCTGCAGCGTGACCCTGATGCGGTAACGACGTATGCCGCCTAACCCGAGCCTGAACGGAAGCGATATACCACTAAGCCCACGGTTCAGGATAAAGCGTTCATTAGAGAACTCGACCAGATGCGCGCAGATGCTGAAGCGGGGGTGATTCATAGGCCTGAATGCGGGCACTAGAGCGATGTTGATGCTGGGCTTGCGCTCGATGATTTTCCTGGCTTAGAAGACGCAGACAACCCATCAGATCACTGGTGAATTTAGCCACTGGTGGACTGAGATCGGTAGCCAGCAATTCGATGGGTCACGTTTACCAGCAAGGTCGACCCCCAGATCAAGCGATGTCAGGTAATTTTTCAATGACGTGCCGATCTGTTCTGCTGCGCCTCTATCTCTGCTTCTAGCAATTGGCGCCGGCTATATTCGTGCTTTTGGACGAGTGAGAGATACTCGTCGACGTGTTCCTGAGCGCGATGCTCCTGCCCCAAAAGCGACTCACTTAAAAAATTGAATCGCAAGGATTCCTCGAGCGTCAGGCCAACAAAGACTTCCTTTCCCCGTAGGTCTTTACTGAGGGCTCGTATTTTCTTGAGGTACGCCCGCTGCATGTCCGTGAGTACAAGCATCTCAATCTCCCGTTTACTGCCACTGCGAGGGTGCCGCAGTGCGCAGAGTCCATCCCCAACATTTTAAGGGCTGATGGTATGGGGTCAGCGGCGCTCGAAAGTTCCACCCAATTTCATTGGCCAACGAGTATATATCCCATCGTGATTTGCTACGGCGAATGGCTGGTTTCTGTCTGCTTCTGCCGGGCATCCGAGCACAATCGTAGTCAACTATTGGGAACGATGCTGAGCGCTGGTAGATAATGCGACATGGCTTACCGCCCCCCCGGTTGGCACTTGTGTGGGGGGCTGAAGGCGTGCACGAACCGCCAATTCGAAAGTCGCGCCGTGAAACCGCCCGATTGCTGCACCAACCTTCTGCAAACGCTATTCTACAAGCCGGTACGTCAAGCTTTTTAATCACCAGAGCAACCCACGGATGGATATGTCTACGTCGGATAAAAAAATGGAATGGGGCCGTGTCGGTGCAGCACATGCTGGTCAGTTCGACAGCTTAGTGAAGCTTTGCAAGGAACACCCTGGATATGGATTCCTGGCTTGTAGCATCGCGGAGCGCTTTGATCCACGCGCGATTACAGATAGCGAACAGGCCACCCACTTGATCACGATGCTATGCAGACGTTTTGCAGAGAACGAGAGCGAGGCGCTAGCTGCAATCCTCCACCAACTGTCGAAATTTCGAGGAATGGGCGCGCTATCTGAGTTCGATACCGCTGCGCTTATATCGAATGCCTACGCACTCGGAGGTGTGAAGTCGTGAACGCCTGAGGTGTGGCGAAGGCGCTTGACGAAACAGCAGTGGCGGCGGAGAAATTTCGGAGCCTTCTGGTGCCTTCGAACGAAGTGGGTGTCGACAATACCTTTCGAGCTGTCCGGAATTAGTTGACCATTACATTCGGGGTAGTTTAGTCGGGGGAGCGCAGAATCAGGACGAAAAAAGCCCGCACGGGGCGGGCTTCTTTTTCACACTGGGCGCTGATCCTTCAGCTGAATTTAGCGTAGATGGCGCCTTCCGGAATGCAAACCGGAAATAAAAAATCCCGGCCCGGTGGCCCGGCTCTTGATGCACGTAGCCGAATCCGTTTGACTGGCTTCATTGTGCTTGGAGGATGTGACGAAGGTGCGACAGGGGTATGCGCTACCGCTTTCGCGAGCAGGCTCGCACACAGGGATAGGGGGTGGAATACAGGGTTAGTCGGTGGCAAACACAAATGCCAGACAGCACAAAGGGGAGCCGAGGCTCCCCTTTAATTTGTCGTTGCGCGTGCTCTTTTTTATTTTTGAGGGCCGGTCTGTTTTTGTTTTTGGAAACCGTTTCCCTTTACCACTGTATTTGTCGATCCCCATCCGGGATCAAGAGCAAACGTATTTTTTTGAGCGCTGATCTGCTTTTTCGCTAAGCGATCCAACCAGTTCGGGAGCTACCTGAGGGTAGTTTTATTGTTCTCTGCCCGGCTGCGGGTTACTCCGAAAAGCACCCTGTAAAGCACATCTTCTCCAAAAAAATCTGTTCGCTGCGTCTCTGCCGTGTTGTTTTTGTTATGTCAGAGTCGTTACGTCTTGTTTTTATTAGGTTTGCCGCTTTATTTGTTCTTGTTATGCAATAGAGAAAGCAGGCTCCGTGCCAACTTTTTAAAACCCTTTAAAATCAATGCATTGATGAATTGAAGGGTTTTCCAGTCGGCCAAAGCCTGACAGCTTGTTTCCGTGTTACACGCTTTTGCCCGCGTTTTCGGCGAAGCGGTAACACCCGCAGGCCTCACTGTGCGCTGCTAGCCTTGGCCACGCGCGAACGGGTCGGACGCCCCAGTACCGTACAAATCTGCTGACCCGCCACAATCAATGCGTCCAGGTTGATGCGTCTCGATACGCAGGCCGTCGAGCAGATACCATCAGGTGACCTGGAGTATTCGTAGTAGTCCAGGCTGTCACAGTCATTGAAAAGCGTGAGCTGCCAGCCATCAATCTCCACAGGCAGGAGGCCGCAATAGATCTCATTCCATGATTGGATGGAGCTTCGAATCATGATGCGTTTGCCGAGCGCGACGTCCGTCATAACCTGGCAGACCTCGAGAGCAGTGAGAGGGTGTTGTGTTCAAATCATTCTGAGCTCGGGTCATCGCGTGCCATCGCTAAGCTGCGGTATGAAGTGGCGTCAACAGGGTGGTCGATCCTTCGGGCCTTAAGGCCCGGCTCATCAATTAGCCAAGCATTTCCTTCACGATGGAAGCCACATTTCTCGCGTCGTCTATCCCTTGGTGATAGGTATTCGCTCCACTTTTGAGTTTTGCACGAACAGCCTTTCCCAGCGTGAGAATGTCCTCATCACATCCAGGACGGACACTTCGATGAAACTCGACAAAGACTTAGTACGCGAGATCCTGTTGGCCATTGAGGCCAGCGACAAAACCCCTGATGCCTGGACGATCTCACCATCGAAAGTCATAGCGAGGATGAAGTCTCCTATCACGTCATGCTGCTGCACGAGGCTGGGCTCGTAGTGGCGCAAGACCTTCTCAATGAATGATTTTGATTGGCGGCCAAAACGCATAACCATCAAGGGGCACGAGTTTCTCGACACCATTCGAGATCGTGAAGTTTGGCGTTTAACGAAAGCAGGCGCTGAAAAAGCTGGAGGGGTGAGCCTGGCTGTGATGTTAGAAATTGGCAAAGCATACGGTAAGCAGGTGCACAAGGATCGGTTGGAAATGAGCTGCCATGAGTGACATGGACATCAATTACAACGGCAACGACATCCTCAAAAAGCTTGTCGAAGACGAAGGACGAGCTGGGTAATTGAAGCGACTGGGCGGTTTTCTCATCGCATCGAACGCCTGTTTTTTCCTGGTCTTATTTCTAGTGCTATGCACCAGTCATGTTCCTTCATGGGTGTTGTCCACTCTTTCTGCCGTGGCTGTCTTCCCCCTGTACGCTATCGTATACGGCTGCCAGCAATTGGCTCATGCCAGTTGGAGCTTGTGTCGAGAGTACAAGGGAGCGTAATGGAGACATTATCAATTTTGTCCGGGCTTTAAGGAGGCAACGCGTCTACGTCCACTTACGATACGGCACCGAAGGCCAACCAAAAGGGATTAGCTTTGAATTTGAGGATCGTGTCACCTCAGGTAAGACTTTGAAGAAAGCGCGTTTCACCTTTCAAAAACTGACGACACAGGAAGGAATTAGATATGAACCGAGCATGCTTCCGCAGTTACAAGCAGAGCTTTCTAAGCGAAATCCAGCGAGTAAAGGCAAGCCTAAGCCAACCGAGCAACGCTACTGGGTCAACCGTGGCTGGGTCTACATGTACTTCATCCCGGCCAACACTGCCCATGCGCCCTTCATCAGGCTCAAGGTGAAAAAAACCGGAGCTCAAGTTAGACAGGAGATCGCTCACGAGGAGGCGATGGCACTGGTAAAAGCCATCCTACAGATCCTAGCCGCGCTTTTCGGTGTTGGTGCTAGGTACAGGGCAAAGCCCGGCAATTGCAGAGTCAAAGGCTATACGGAGTACGATCAGGATGAGGCGTTCCCACTTCTTACCCCTGAGTTTGTCCCAATGTTACCGGGAACGACAGAGGCGGTAGGCTTCAAGCCATCGGATCGCTGTCGTGTGTGACACGATGATTTTGCTCGAATGTACGTGTTGCATAAGGAGGTGGGCAGGATGGTCAGCATGACGTCACTTTACGGGCTGGTACGGTCAATGTGCCAGTACAAATAGCACGAAAAGCTCGAGATCTCACTCAACGGGTAGATTGAGCAGAATGGGTGGTGCAAGTCGGTAGTGCCAAGGCTGGAGCCATCGATTCTCAGAGTCGAGTCCAATCGATCAGTCCAATAAATTGAGTGAAGGGTACAGAGCGGGAAGAATTGGTTGAACATAAATTGCACACGAAGTTCATTTTGACCAATGAATTCAGGCTTGGTAAGACCAATCCATCATTGGCAAGCTTCACTCCGCTTGTAACAGGTTTCGCTCAGCAGGTACGACGTCGGTGCCAAAAGCTGGAGATGGGGAAATCATTCAGGTGTCATGAGTACCGCGAGTGTCATCCTGATGAACTCCTCATTCCGGTCGATCGTGTCCAGGGCGCCGCGCACATTGTCGGCAACGTCGGCCGATCCGCGCATCTTTACCCAATTCGAAAGCTCCAGGATGGCAGCCTCAAGGGCGAGTTGTTTTTCGTTGATCTTGAAGAGCAGGGAAGGGAGCAGATCTGAGTTTGGCATAGCGAATCCTCCGTGGAGTTTTCAGCGTAGCAGCAGGATTTCTCGGATGCTAATCGGGGGTGTTGGCAGCAGGATGCCGGAAGGCGGTGAAAACGGGATAGTTTTGTAACACCACCTGAAAAGTTTTGTAACGCTTCGGGTGTGGTCGGATTTTCGCCAAACCCCAGAAACAAAAAAGCCCTGAAAAATCAGGGCTTTTTCGTATAAAGATGGCGGAGGCGATGACATCTCTTATTGTGTCCCAAGTCCCTCCAAATCATCCTGGCCTATCAAGATATTGATGAGTTTGTCGCTGAAATCCTCAGAAGTCATAGCAAGGGCTCGCGGAGGCTTTTTTACACACTCCGGGTCGGCGGCAATGTCCTCACGCACTTGGAAGACTGCCTGACGCGCCAAGCCCGGCCCAAGCCAGTGCCAGGTGACGCAAGGCCTCGCCGTCGCTGGCCTGCGCGTTGCCAGTCACAGGAAGCACGATGTCCTCACCGGCGTATCGCAGCGGCCAGCCAGGTTGGCCCCCCATAGTTCGCACCCAGGCGGTTGTGCAACAGCGGCTCCTGCGGTGTCGCCGGCATGCCGCTACGCACTAGATGTCGGGCGCCCCCACGATTACCATGCGCGTGCCGCCTAACCACCATCCCTAAACGGGGAGAGCAATGATGATCACAAGCGCCACCCGGCGACGGCAAAACGGGGGAGGGCATCTGCACGATAGGCGACCGGCTGGAGACGAAGAAGACCAGGGTACTTCCCGTTTTAGGTATACGTTTAGGTATATGTGACGAATCTGATATTAGAGAAAACCAGTAATATAGAGGTCTTTAGGTGGTTTGTTCGACCTCGGCTTCGGCACCATCTAAAATCAAGGGTTTGCGGGCGAAAGCTGATGCAAACCCTTGTTTGTTTCTGGTCCGCAATTTTACTTCCCCTTCCGGTTGCGGATGTACTGCTCGGTCATTACGGCTGTCGTATGCCCAAGTTGATCTCTGGCCTGCAAAAATGTCGTCGCTTGATTCGGCCTTGTCCGTACCGGCTTGGCACGATTGGTTGACCTGTCACGGCAGTGCAACTAAAATTAGTCGCAAATAGGGAGTCCAAATGTCCAAGCAGGAAAAGCTGCTCGCGAAGCTGCTGAACAAGCAAGCAGGATTCACGTGGTCGGAACTGGTCACGCTGCTGGGCGGGCTTGGATACCGCCAGATCGAGGGTAACGGTAGTCGGGTGAAATTCGACAACGGCAACCCGCGGGTGATGATCAACCTGCACAAGCCACATCCGGGGAACGAACTGAAGGCCTACGTCAAACGACAGGTAATAGAGCACCTGAAAGCAGGAGGATTGATCTGATGAGCACTATGTTGCAGCACCGTGGCTACTATGGCTCCATCGAGGCCAGCCCTGAGGATAATTGCCTGTTCGGCAAGCTTCAGTTCATTCGCGCACTGGTTAGCTATGAAGGCGAGACTGTTGCCGAGCTGACCCAGGCGTTTCGCGATGCAGTGGACGACTACCTCGAGACCTGTGCATCACTCGGGCAGGAGCCAGAGATTCCTTGCAAGGGCTCGTTCAACGTAAGGGTAGGGCATGACCTGCACCTGGCTGCCAGCGTGGCTGCTACCCAGCTAAGCATTTCCTTGAATGATCTGACGCGAAAGGCTTTGCGCGAATACCTGGAGCATCGCGCGTAGCAAAGCCTGTCATCGGCAGCCTGCGCTATTACTTGCGCATGAGGCGGTCGGTCGCGGCCGCATCGCTACACCAGTGCTTACCATCCTGCTGCAGATAACATTGGAAAAATCGACGACAAAATCCTGCTGGGCAGCGGACGAGCGGTGGGTATCTGTCGTGCGCAGGAATGGAATGCCAAGGGCTAATTACAGGCCGTAGCGACGGCCTTTTCGGCGCGCTTGAGTTCCTGTTTGATGTCAGGAGGTATTCGCTGCTCTTTGAGCCGTTGCTCGAGAAACAACTGATCGCCCCGGGACTTCACCTCGGCATCCGAAGCGGCAACCTGGGCTTCGAGCATGGCAGCGTGTGCGTCGATGACCGCCTCTACCTCTTGCTCGTTTTTGGCGGTGTCGAGCGCGCGAACCAGCTTGCCGACCTCTGCCTTCTCGGCCTCGGCGTAATCGTCGACCGACAGCCCTGCGGCCAGCGCTCGCGCCTGAATTTCCAGGGCTTTCACACGCTGCTGGGCAATCTTGCACTGTTCATCGCGCTGGGGATTCTCGTTGGCTTCCCAAGTGCTTAACCCGTAAGTCACGGCACCAATAATCGCCAAGGTGGCGGCGGCACCCAGTAATTTGCCTTTCAAATAGCGCAACCTCTTTCCAATCGCCAGGCCAAGAGCGTTGCAAGCGATAGCTAATGCAAACCCTCTTTTTTTCACTCCGTTATTTTCGTTTTACAACGCTATGGTCGACCTTTACCTGGCGTCGGATCTGGTTTGCGACGATCACTGCCTGAAGGGTTGCCGGTGTCCAGCAGCCTTCTCTCCACCAAGACATTTTGCAGGGCCTGTCGGGCATCCGGATCCAGTTGATGCTCTCGCTCCTTGAGTTCGAGCAGGATCGGGCTGGACCAGGCACGATAGGTTTTTTCGGTGGCGCGAATGGATGTCATCTATCTCTCCTTGATGGGACGCCTGTTAAAAAAAGACGCTTGATGAGCCAGGAATCCTAGTTGAGGAAAGTCATTGTTGCCAACAATTTGACATGATGGCGCCACCATCGCTGACGGGGACGCTATAGCGTTAATAATCAAATAATATAGTTCGCTCATCCAGGCGTCGGAACCTGCCCTGGGTCGAACATATTCGCTTGAATCCGTGTCGTCCGTTCCTTGCGGACAAGCGTTCGGTCATTCGTACCTTGGCCGAGCGCTTACACGCCAAATGCGCTGCAGCCTGCAGCGCTATTTCTGTTTCCAGTTGCCACCGCCGGTTTCGCAGTCGACCTTCGATTGCCCGAGATTTTCAGCCGCATAGTAATAGGTAATGATCCGGGCATCTTTCGGGATGTTCAGTGACTTGCTGTTCTTGTCCTTGCTGACGGACTGAGGGTTGGCCAGGGACTCGGGGGTCAAGGTGCCCAGGCACGTGGCCAGGTAATGGTCGGCGCATTGTTCGACTTTTTTCTTGGTGCTGGTCAGCATTTCCTTGCTCTCGTTGCTGCAGGACCAGTCGATGGCGTCCACCGGCATGCCTTCGTATTCATAGCAGGTGTGGGTCTCGATCACAGGTACGGAAGGGCTCTGGGATCGGGTCAGGACGTCGCACCCCTGGGCCATCGTCAGGGTAGGGCTCAGGCAGGCAAGCAGAAGCACAAGTCTACTGTTCATCAGGATTTCCTCTCCAAAAGCGCCCTGCCTGCAAGGTCAGGGACTTATAACTTTCGAAACATAACCGACAGCCTTGTTCCATCCGATTTTCTGATTGAGTACTGTGCAACTGGGCGGCCGGGCCGAATGCACGCGACCCGGCCGCCTGACCGCTCAACTAAACGAACGGCTGGCTGGTAAAACCCCGAGGCAAGCGTTGCCGTCCGGGCAGGGCGGTGAGCCGCTCGGTCCAGGCCGTGCGCCAGTCGTTGGCCGTGGGGGCGACTCTGGTTTTACGTGAGGCGCGGCGTGCAGCGTTGCGCTGGTCTTTGCGCGCTTCCTTGAAGGCGTCGGTGTTGCGACAGCTTCTGCATTTCACGCGGTTCAGTTCGCGGGTCGAGGTGAGATTGCTGCCTTTGTGACCGCAGGCCAGATGCCCGCCGATCTTGAAGTGGGTGACCATCAGACGTCTCCTTCGTGACGTGTGATCGTTTGACCTCCCGCCGGTGATGACGTTCGTCGACCGGGCCACGGGCAAAAAAAAAGGCTCGCATGCGGGCGGGCCAAGGGGATGCTTCAAAAGGAGTGAAGCCACTGTAGGGCTTGAACTGTGAAAACGGTGTGAAAGGAAATTCAAGGTAAAAAAATCCCGACGCCAGGTCGGGTTGACGGGTGTAGCGGGAAGCGCTCAGGCAAGGACGCATCCGGTAACTGATTGTTGCCGTTCATGCGTCCTGAATCAGGCCGTGCTCTCGAATCCGTTGACCAGATCGAATCATCTGAACCGCGGCAGGGGCGGGTCGACAGGCTTGAGCGAAGACAGCGTGTTGCGGATCAGCGGCGTGTCCTTCTCGATGTCATTCAGACGATCACGAATTCTGAGTGCGGTCGGGTGCCCGCCTTGATTATCGACCCAATCGGCGATTTCCTTGCACGCCGCAGCCAAGCGAGCCTGGCGAGAGTCAAGCAGGGTGAGCAGGGTGGTGATGGACTCTTTTTCGGACATGGCAAACACCTCCGGTGAAGAAACCTTGTCAGTGGCAGCAAAAAGCCCGCTGGGAGCGAGCTTTCTACCGATTGGGTCGCTGATCCTTCAGCTTTTTTCAGTATAGACCCGCTCCTCAGCCTTGTCGGGCGGTGATCTGCTGATACATATCCAGAACAAGGATAGAAGCCATTTGCGATCATGCAAATAATCAACGTTCAGTTCGTCGGTTGAATCTGCGGCGTGTCGCCAGTCAGGGTTTGTCAGCGGCGGCGATCATTTTCTCGAGAAAAATCGCCAACCCGACTTCCTCGGCCCTGAGTCCTTTGCGTGTTCTCGGGCGCGGCAACTCGGCCAGGGCCCCCAGCAGAAACCCATCGAGCACTGCCGGGTGGATGTAGCACTTGCGGCAGACCGCCGGGGTGTTGCCCAGTTGCCTGGCGACGTTCTTGACCATCTCCACCACATGGCGCCTGGCGTCCGACTCCGGTTCCCATTGCAATCGGCGCAATACCGACAGCGCCAGGACGCTGCCAGCCCAGGTGCGGTAGTCCTTGGCGGTGAAGTCGGCGCCGGTCAGGGTTTGCAGGTAGGCGTTGACGTCGGAGGAGCTGATGCTATGCCGCTCGCCGTTCTCATCGAGATACTGAAACAGGTTTTGCCCGGGAATGTCCTGGCAGCGCTTGACGATCCGCGCCAGGCGCCGGTCTTTCACGGTGATCTGATGTTCGACGCCGCTTTTGCCGCGGAACTGGAACAGGATCGCACTGCCATTGACCTCGACGTGACGGCTGCGCAGGGTGGTCAGGCCGTAGGAGCGGTTATCCCGTGCGTACTGCGTATTACCGACCCGGATCAATGTCGCATCGAGCAAGGTAATGACCGTGGCCATGACCTTGTCCCGGCTGAAACCCGGCGCCGCCAGCAATGTTTCCAGTTGCAGGCGCAGCTTGGGCAAGGCGCGTCCGAAGTCCCGCAGGCGCGCGTATTTGTCGGCATCGCGCACTTCCCGCCAGCGCGGGTGATAACGGTATTGCTTGCGACCCCGGGCATCGCGTCCGGTGGCTTGCAGGTGGCCGCGCGGGTCGGCGCAGATCCACACATCGGTATAGGCCGGGGGCACGGCGAGGGCGTTGATGCGCTGGATTTGGTCCGGGTCGGTGATGCGCCGGCCCGTTGGATCGAAGTAACAGAACTTGCCGCGCAGCTTCCTGCGGGCGATCCCGGGCAGGGTGTCATCGACGTAATGCAAATCAGGCGGCAGCACGTCGGGCGATAGGGTATCGGGCATGGCGATTGTCCTTGCGACGAATCAGGGACCGTTATTGCCATTGACCGCATGCCGTTGCAGGGGTGCCAACCAAGTTATTCCAACCAGGTCATGCCAGCACGGCGACCGCCTTGATCTGGGCCCAGAGTTGCTGGCCGGGGTGCACGCTCAGCTGATCCCGGGAGTAGCGGGTGATTCGCGCCAGCAATGGCGTGCCGGCGGCGTCCAGGCGGATCAGCACGTGAGCGGCATTGTCGGCGCCCATCTCACTGATCACGGTGACCGGCAGGCGATTGAGGATGCTGCTTTGCTCTACGCTGTGCAGGCTCAGGCTGACATCCCGTGCCTGAACCTTGCAACGCAGTGCCTGGCCGGCGTCCATTGGCGTGTGCGCGACGCGAATGTTCAGGGCGGTGCCTGGCAGCTGCAAGGTCAGCAGTTGATAGTCGGGGTCATAGGCACTGACATGCCCCTCGATCACCACGCCCGCGTCATCGCCCAGCGCCAGGGGCAGATCGAGCCGCGCCAGGGTTTCGCCGATCGGCCCGCTGGCCAGGGCCTTGCCGTTGCTGAGCAGGACGATGTGGTCGGCCAGGCGCGCGACTTCGTCCTGGGAGTGGCTGACATACAGCACCGGGATATCCAGTTCATCGTGCAGCCGTTGCAGGTAGGGCAGGATTTCGCCTTTGCGTTGGCTGTCCAGCGCCGCCAGCGGTTCGTCCATCAGCAGCAATTTCGGGCTGGTAAGGAGGGCGCGCGCGATGCCGACCCGTTGCCGTTCACCGCCCGAAAGGTGCTGCGGATGGCGATCCAGCAGATGGCCGATCCCGAGCAGTTCGGTCGCGTGAGTCATATCGACCCGGCGTTGTTGTTTCGGGATTCGCTTCAGGCCGAATTCCAGGTTGGCCAGCACCGACAGGTGGGGAAACAGGCTGGCTTCCTGAAAGACATAACCCAGTGCGCGTTTGTGCGGCGGGACGAAAACCTGCTGGTCGCTGTCCTGCCAGACTTCATCGTTGACCTGGACAAACCCCAGATCGGCCCGTTCCAGGCCGGCAATGCAGCGCAGGCAAGTGGTCTTGCCCGAGCCGGAGTGACCGTAAAGCGCGGTGACGCCACGACCGGGCAACTGCAAATCCACATCCAGGGCAAACCCCGAATACTTCAGTTTCAGACGCGTATGAATCATCGATCAGCTCCAGCCCGCTTTGGTTTTGCGGCTGGAATAGAGCGCCAGCAACACGGCAAACGAGAACACCAGCATCGCCCCGGCCAGCCAATGGGCCTGGGCGTATTCCATGGCCTCGACGTGGTCATAGATCTGCACCGACACCACCCGGGTCTTGTCGGGAATGTTGCCACCGATCATCAGCACTACGCCGAACTCGCCGACGGTGTGGGCGAAACCGAGAATCGCCGCGGTGATAAACCCCGGCCGGGCCAGGGGCAGGATCACGCTGAAAAAAGTGTCCCAGGGATTGGCGCGCAAGGTCGCGGCCACTTCCACAGGGCGGGTGCCGATGGCGGAAAAAGCGTTTTGCAGCGGCTGGACCACGAATGGCATCGAGTACAGCACCGAGCCGATCACCAACCCGGCAAAACTGAAGGTGAGGGTGCCGAGCCCCAGGGATTGGGTGAACTGGCCGACAAACCCGTGAGGCCCGAGCGCAAGCAACAAATAAAAGCCAATGACTGTAGGCGGCAGCACCAGGGGCAGGGCGACGATCGCCCCGACCGGGCCGCGCAGCCAGGATTGGGTACGCGACAGCCATAACGCTATCGGAGTGCCGATGATCAGCAGGATGACCGTGGTCAGCGACGCCAGTTTCAGGGTCAGCCAGATGGCGGAAAAGTCGGCACTCGATAGGGTCATTTAGAGTTGGTAACCGTAGGACTGGATGACGGCGGCGGCTTTCGGACCTTTGAGGTAGTCAACCAGCGCCTTGGCGGCCGGGTTGTCCTTGCCTTTGTTGAGGATCACCGCATCTTGTTTGATCGGGTCGTGCATCTCGGCCGGAACGATCCAGGCCGAACCGCCGGTGACTTTGCCGTCTTTATAGATCTGCGACAAGGCCACGAAGCCCAGTTCGGCATTGCCGGTGGAGACGAACTGATAGGCCTGGGTGATGTTCTGGCCTTCGACGATCTTGGCTTTGACCTTGTCGGTCAGGCCCAGCCTGGCCAGCACCTGGGTGGCGGCCAGACCGTAGGGCGCGGCTTTCGGGTTGGCGATGGACAGATGCTGATACTGGTTGTCGCTGAGCACTTTGCCCTTGGCGTCGACGTAGCCGTCTTTGGCCGACCACAGCGCCAGGGTGCCGATGGCGTAGGTGAAGCGCGAACCCTTGACCGTGTCGCCTTCGGTTTCGAGTTTTTGCGGGGTGCTGTCGTCGGCCGAGAGGAACACTTCGAACGGTGCGCCATTCTTGATCTGGGTGTAGAACTGGCCGGTTGCACCAAAGGAGGTAACCAGTTTGTGCCCGGTGTCTTTCTCGAAATCAGCCGCGAGGGCCTGGATCGGCGCCGTGAAGTTGGCCGCGACGGCGACCTGGACTTCGTCCGCCTGGGCAGAACCCAAGGCAAATAGAGCGATCAGGCTTGCAAGGCAGGTGGGGGCAAGACGTGAGGCACGAATGGTCATGAAACGGCTCCGTGGTAGGCAAGTACGGCGAGGGGTGAACGCTATATAGGTGAATATATAGCGATTTGCCTGCAAACGGAACGTTGTAGAAATGGCTTGTCGGATCGCCGCACCGCAGCGAAGGCGGCCTCATGCCTTGCAGCGCCCATGAAGACGCCTTCGCCTGTAGGAGCGAGGCTTGCCCGCGAAGGCGGCCTCGAGCCTTGCACTACCCATGAAGACGCCTTCGCCGGCACGCCTGGCTCCTACGGGGTTTGGCGTCTTTCGCAATCCATTTGTACACAGGTGATCGAGGGCAGGTTTTTAGCGGTTAATCAATCTTGCCAACCCTTCCTCCGCCAGCTTGCGGGTCAACTCTGCCGTGCTCATTTCAACGCCCAGGGTAAACGCCTGCCCGGCCCACAGGTTGCTGAAGTCCGCTTCGCCCTTGACCCGCAACGGCATCAGCGCCCCCCCTGCCAGCGGGAAGGCCGGCGCTTTATCGCTCATCGGTCCGAGTTCGCGCATGACCCGATTGAGAATGCCCCGTGCCGGGCGGCCGGTAAAAATGTTGGTCACGGCGGTCTCGCTCTCCCTGGCCGTGCGCAGGGCCTTGTGGTGAGAGGCACTGACCCTGGCCTCTGGCGTGAACAAATACGCCGTGCCCACTTGCACCGCCGATGCCCCCAGCACAAACGCCGCCGCGACGCCTCGCGCATCGGTTATGCCGCCAGCGGCGATGACCGGCACTTTCACTGCGTCGACGATCTGCGGCACCAGGGCGAAGAGGCCGACCTGGCTGCTCAGGTCGTCGCTGAGGAACATCCCGCGATGACCGCCCGCTTCATAACCCATGGCGATGATCGCATCGCAACCCTGTTGCTCGAGCCAGAGGGCTTCTTCGACGGTGGTGGCCGAAGACAACACTTTGGCCCCGGTCGCTTTCACCCGATCCAGCAAGGATTTTTCCGGCAGGCCGAAGTGAAAACTCACGACCTCGGGACGCAGGGCTTCGATCACTTCGCAGGCCGCGTTATCGAACGGCGCGCGGTTGGACACCGGTGTGGGCGCGTCGAAGTCGACGCCCAGTTCGCGGTAGTAGGGCGCCAGCAAATTTTTCCAGTCCCGGGCGCGTTGCTCATCGGCCGCTGGAGGCTGATGACAGAAGAAGTTGACGTTGATCGGTCGCTGGCTGTGCTGGCGAATCGTCTTCAGTTCTTCGCGCAACTGCTCGACGCTGAGCATGGCGGCGGGCATCGAGCCCAGTCCGCCGGCGTTGCTCGCCGCGATCACCATGGCCGAGGTCGTGGCGCCGGCCATGGGCGCCTGGATGATCGGCAGTTCGATCCCGAGCAGATCAAGAATACGAGTATCTGGCCATTGGCTCATTGCAGAATTCTCCGATGTGAATACAGGGCAGGGGCGGTAGAACCGGTTGCAAGTCGACCTCAATCCCGTAGGCGCTGTCGAGCGAAGCTGCGATCTTTTGTTCTTTTAATCTACTGGCTTTCACGCTCCAGCAACTGCCGCTTGCGTTCCACCCCCCAGCGATACCCCGACAAATTACCATCGCTGCGCACCACGCGGTGGCACGGAATCGCCACCGCCAGGCTGTTCGCGCCACAGGCTTGAGCCACGGCGCGCACGGCTTTCGGCGCGCCGATGCGCTGGGCAATATCCGCGTAGCTGGCGGTGCTGCCGGCCGGAATTTCCCGCAGCGCTTGCCAGACCCGCTCCTGAAACGCGGTGCCGCGCACGTCCAGGGGCAAGTCCAGGCCGATGGCCGGGGCTTCGATAAAACCGACGACCTTGGCAATCAGCTGCTCGAACTCGTGATCGGCACCGATCAGGTTGGCCCGGCGAAACCTGTCCTGCAGGTCGCAGACCAGTTGGTGCGGATCATCGCCGAGCAGGATCGCGCACACCCCGCGTGCACTTTGCGCCACCAGAATCGCGCCCAGGGAGCACTGGCCGACGGCAAAACGAATGTCGTTGTTCTGACCGGCAGCGCGGTAATCGCCGGGCTTCATGCCCAGCAACTGATCAGCCGCCTCGTAAAAACGACTGTTGGAGTTGAAGCCGGCGTCATACAGCGCGTCGGTCACCGAACCGCCATCGGTCAAACGCTCACGGACCTTGCGTGAACGATGGGCCGTCGCATAGCCCCTGGGGGTCAGCCCGGTCACGGTCTTGAATACCCGATGGAAGTGAAAGCTGCTGAGGCCCGCAGCCAGGGCCAGTTCGCTCAGCGTGGGCAGGTGTTCGGCGGTTTCGATCTGGCGGCAAGCGGCGGCCACGGTCAGGGCATGTTGCGCGGCGACCTCGCTCTGATCCCTGGTCGCCCGTTTGCTCGGACGATAACCCGCCGCCTCGGCTTGGGCGGCGGAGTCGAAGAATTCGACATTCTGCGGTTTCGGCAAGCGCGCCAGGCTGCTGGGGCGACAATAGATACCGGTGGTTTTCACGGCATAGACAAACTGGCCGTCGGCGCGAGGATCACGCGCGACGACAGCGGCCCAGCGTGGGTCATGCTCGGTGGCGATTATGGGCGAGTGACTGGTCATGGCGTCATATCCGTTGCTGCGTTCGATCCAGATTAACCAGCCGCCGGGGCGGCTGCACTCCGGGTCTTGCGGTCGAACTCGAGGTTGTCACTTGGCGGTGCGAAAAGTGAAGTTGATGCGTTGTTCACCCAGGCGCGAATGCTGGCCGTCCTTGATCGGCAACACCCCGTGATAACGCAGGCGATCGACGCCGCCCCAGACCACGATGTCGCCATGCAACAACGGCACTCGCTGGCTTTTGTCGCTGCGCTCAAAGCCGCCGAACAGGAACATCGCCGGCAATCCCAGCGACACCGAAACAATCGGCGCTGCCAGGCAGGCTTCGTCCTTGTCCTGGTGCAATGACATCTTCGCTCCGGGGACGTAGCGGTTGATCAGGCAGGCATCAGGCACGAAATCGGCAAATCCTGCTTCACGCGCCGCCGCTTGGGCCAGCTCGAAAAACACCGCGGGCATCGCGGGCCAGGGTTGACCGGTCCGCGGGTCATGGCGGGTGTAGCGGTAGCCGCTGCGGTCGGTGGTCCAGCCCCAAGTGCCGCAACTGCTCATGGCCGCCGACATGGTGAAGCCGCCCGGCGTGACCATCTGGCGCAACGGCGCAGCGGCCAGCACTGTTTCCAGTGCGGGCAGCAACCGGTCCAGCCAGGGCAAGGCAAAGCCCCTCAGGACGAAAGACTGTTCGCCGATCTGTTCGCGCCGGGGCTGCTGCTCGGGTTCAGCGTCGGCAAACAGGTCGAAAGGGCTCGGGGACATGGGCTTATGTTGTTCTTACAGTGCCTTGCTGACGCTGATGTCGCTGATGACATCCTCACCCTGGCCATGAATGGCGTCCAGCGCGACTTTGGCTTCTTCTTCAGTGCCGTTTTCAAGTTGGGCAAATTCGAAGCGGCGCTCGCCGTTGAGTTTGTATTTGATGACGTACTTGGTCGTTTGAGCCACGGTCATACCTGCTTGTCTGCGTGTGGGCGCGCTATTCAGCTCAGTTTCGAGCTGGAGCGGCGGATGATCTTGATCGAGTGAGTCAGGGTCGGTTTGCGGGTCACGCTGATCGGCCGGCGATTGACCGTGTCGATGGTGATGTTCCAGAAACCGGTGCTCGGTGCAGTAATACGCGCCGGAAAGGTGTCGAACGCACCGCCGTGGTAAGTGTGACGACCGCCATTTTTGAAACTGCGGAAATTGGCGTCGTTCATCAAGCGGATGTTGCAGGTTTGCGAGCATTGAATGACGACGATGTCGTCTTCGTTGAGGTGCTCGCGCTGGTGGATAAATTTCATGGGCGCCTCCAGAAGGGCTTTTTCTACAAAATCAAAACGATAGCATGGGCGATTGGCGCAGTTTATCAGCCCGAACAGGTTATTATCCGGTCGTCGGGGTGCGCTTTGGCAATTAAAAACAGTTATTCGCGATTCCATTCGCGATAAACGCAACGAGCCTCGGAGAAAAACGGCTTTTATGCTGTCGGAGGCTCTTTATCGGAGATTTAACATGAAATGGGGTATATGGAGCCTGCCGTTGGTAGTGGCGATGAGTGGTTGTGCGAGTGTCTCGGATATCCATCAGACGCTGCCTACCATGAGTGTGATTTCAGGCAAGAAACCCCATGAATACGCGCAGTGCCTGACCGAAAAGCTGGCCAGCAGCCGTGGCGCCCTGCAAGTCGAACCGCAGAAGGATGGCGTGCGGGTGATCGTGCCACAGAAGCTCTCCTCGGGCCCGGCGGCGGTATTCGATATCGAAGACCGCTCCAGTGGCAGCAGCATCAAGCTGCACGAACGCATCTCCAATGTGCCGTTGCGCCCCCAGGACGTACGCGATGCCGCCACCGCGTGCATTTCCGGCTGATGGACGGGAGCAAACTCGCTCTTACAGCGGCGGGACCGCATTGTCATTTCTGGAGTCGAGCATGAAGCGAGAACAGGTACGGGCGTGCCATGCAGAGGGTGATATCTTTGCCACCCACGTGATCCAGAACCCTGCGAACCCGGGTGAATGGATCGTGTTTTTCAAGAAAAGCGCCGGACGCAGTTACTTCCTGGTGGATGACAACGATGAAGTCGAATCCTTCAGTGGTCTCGATGACTTGATCGAAACCGTTCGTGGCCTGGGGATCAAGTTCGCCGAGATTCACATGTAGGGCCGGGGTGCCCTACTTGCAGACCACCACCACGCTGCGATTCTTGTAATTGCCGACATCCACGCCCAGGGTCTTGTCGCTTTCCTTGGGCGAAGGTGTGCCGTCCGTCCCGACGATGTTGTAACCGGTGCCCGCGCAGGAGGCGTCAGCCTTTTCGTAGCAGTTAGCCCAGGAATTGGCCTCCCCGGAGCAATCGATCGTCAGACCCTGTTCTCCGTTGTGCAGGTAAGTCGTTTCCGACGTGGCGCAACCGGTAAGGGCCAGAAGCGCAATCATTGGCAAAAATCTATTCATGGGGTGTGGTCGTCGTCAGGATGATGGGGCTAAGCCCGTGACAGCGCTGGCTGCAAAAAGGTTATAGCGATTGGCCACTTCGCCGCGGGCAATCACAAAAAACCCTGCGTAAAGCAGGGCTGTGTGCGAAAGAGGCGGATCAGCTCTTGTCCTTGCCACGGCGTTTTGGGGCTGCAGGCTGGTCCTGCAACACCGATGCCACTTCAATCGCCAACGCTTCGCTGGGGAACGGCCCGGCGATATTCTCGCCGCTGACGCTGTCGACCCACCACTGGCCGTCTTTCGCCTGGTTGATCAGGTACCCGTTGACGCTCTTTGCTACCGACATCTATCTGCCTCGTTGGCTGGTTCAATCGCGCAATGATAGCGCCAAATGCACCCAACGGGTGCTGATGGGGTAGGGTGGTGCGGTTGCCTGTCCGATTGATGGGCGTGCAGGTCTGCCAATCTCTGCTATGTATAGAGGGCTGCGCAAAATCTGCAGGACGCTATGCGGAACTATCCGCGTGAATATTTCTCTATGATGGCATCGGTTAGCCAGCGCGGAGGCATTGTAAGGTGCGCGCCGCCTGATTAGACTGCGCCGATACTCGAACACACAGCCCTTTCAAGGACTTATATGATCAAGAAATGCTTGTTCCCAGCAGCCGGTTACGGCACTCGCTTCCTCCCAGCGACCAAAGCCATGCCCAAGGAAATGCTGCCGGTGGTAAACAAGCCACTGATCCAGTACGGCGTTGAAGAAGCACTGGACGCCGGGCTGACCGAGATTTCCATCGTTACCGGTCGTGGTAAACGCGCCCTGGAAGACCATTTCGACATCAGCTACGAGCTGGAAAACCAGATCAAGGGCACCGACAAGGAAAAATACCTGGTCGGCATCCGCAAGCTGCTCGACAACTGCTCGTTCTCCTACACGCGCCAGACCGAAATGAAAGGCCTGGGCCACGCGATCCTGACCGGCCGTCCACTGATCGGCGACGAACCTTTCGCCGTGGTCCTGGCGGATGACTTGTGCGTCAACCTCGACGGTGACGGCGTACTGACCCAGATGGTCAAGCTGTACAAGCAGTTCCGCTGCTCGATCGTCGCCATCCAGGAAGTCGATCCGCAGGAAACCCACAAGTACGGCGTCATCGCCGGCGAAATGATCCGCGACGACATCTACCGCGTGCACAGCATGGTCGAGAAGCCAAAGCCGGAAGATGCCCCATCGAACCTGGCGATCATCGGTCGCTACATCCTGACCCCGGACATCTTCGACCTGATCGAACAGACCGAGCCAGGCAAGGGCGGCGAAATCCAGATCACCGACGCCCTGATGAAGCAGGCGCAAAACGGCTGCGTCATGGCCTACAAGTTCAAGGGCAAGCGTTTTGACTGCGGTGGCGCCGAAGGCTACATCGACGCGACCAACTTCTGCTTCGAGAACTTCTACAAGACTGGCAAGGCTTACTGATAGCCTGGCTCGCTTGTAGTGAAAAGCCACCTTCGGGTGGCTTTTTCGTTTGTGCGCCCCAAATTGTGCGCGGCGCTTGCCCAGCAAACGTCTACAGGTATGCTGGTAGCCTGCCGAGGAGAAAGCAATGGCCTACGATTTTGACCTTTATGTGATTGGTGCCGGTTCCGGCGGTGTGCGGGCTGCGCGGTTTGCGGCCGGTTTTGGCGCTAAAGTGGCCGTGGCCGAGAGCCGTTACCTGGGGGGTACCTGTGTGAACGTCGGCTGCGTGCCGAAGAAATTGCTGGTCTACGGCGCGCACTTCGCCGAAGACTTCGAGCAGTCATCCGGTTTCGGCTGGACCCCGGGCGAGGCGAAGTTCGATTGGGCGACGCTGATCGCCAACAAGGATCGCGAGATCAATCGCCTCAATGGCATCTATCGCAACCTGCTGGTCAACAGCGGCGTGACCTTGCATGAAGGTCACGCCAAGATCGTCGACCCGCATGCGGTCGAGATCAATGGCGAACGCTACACCGCCAGGAACATCCTGATTGCCACCGGCGGCTGGCCGCAGATTCCAGAGATTCCGGGGCACGAACACGCGATCAGTTCCAACCAGGCGTTTTTCCTCAAGGAGCTGCCCAAGCGCGTGCTGGTGGTGGGCGGCGGTTACATTGCCGTCGAGTTCGCCGGGATCTTCCACGGCCTGGGCGCCGACACCACCTTGCTCTATCGCGGTGAACTGTTCCTGCGTGGCTTCGACGGTGCGGTGCGCAAGCACCTGCAGGAAGAGCTGAGCAAGCGTGGCATGGACCTGCAGTTCAATGCCGACATCGAACGTATCGACAAGCAAGCCGATGGCAGCCTGAAAGTCACCCTCAAGGACGGTCGCGAGCTGGAGGCTGATTGTGTGTTTTATGCCACCGGCCGGCGTCCGATGCTGGACAATCTCGGGCTGGAGAACACCGGGGTCAAACTCGACAGGAAAGGCTTCGTCGAGGTCGACGGGCAGTATCAGACCGCCGAGCCGTCGATCCTGGCCCTTGGCGATGTCATCGGCCGGGTGCAGCTGACGCCGGTCGCGCTGGCCGAAGGCATGGCGGTGGCGCGGCGCTTGTTCAAGCCCGAGCAGTATCGCCCGGTGGACTACAAGATGATCCCGACGGCGGTGTTCAGCCTGCCGAACATCGGCACGGTCGGCTTGACCGAGGAAGAGGCCCGGGAAGCCGGGCACGAGGTGGTGATTTTCGAAAGCCGTTTCCGGCCGATGAAGCTGACCCTGACCGAATGCCAGGAACGCACGCTGATGAAGCTGGTGGTGGATGGCAAGACCGACAAGGTGCTGGGTTGCCACATGGTCGGCCCGGAAGCCGGTGAAATCGTCCAGGGCCTGGCCGTCGCCTTGAAGGCCGGCGCCACCAAGCGTGACTTCGACGAAACCATCGGTGTGCACCCGACGGCCGCCGAAGAGTTCGTCACTATGCGGTCGCCGGTCGCCGGTTAATTGTCCATCTGCTGTTCTGCTGCGTCGGGCGCTGTCGCAACGACGGCCGCCAGGCGCAGTTGCTCCAGGTGCGACTGGGCCTGCATCAATTCAGCTTCCAGTGACTTATTGGCCTGGGCGTGTTCCTCGACACTCTGTTTGAGTGACTGACTCTCCAGCAGGGCGGTGCGCAAGCGTTCCTGGAGGAGAGTGCGCTCGCTGTCGATGCGGTTGACCTGCTCCAGCAGCTGATCCTGGCGATGGTGGGTGTGCTTGAGCTGTTCCTGCAGCAGGCTCAATTCGCGTAGCGTCCCACGGTTCTCGGTCAGCAAACGCTCATTGTCGCGGTGCAACTGGGTGATTTCATCCTGGCGCACCAGGGCACTCTGCTGGGCCTGGCGCAATTCCATCTGAATCTGCTGCACCTGGCCTTCATGGCGGCTTTGTTCCTGTTCGCGCTGCTCTTTGACGGCGTTGCGGTAGTGCTCCAGGGCATCGCGGGTGTGCAGGTGTTTCTCTTCAAGGGAGCGGATCTGCTCGTCCTTGTCTTGCAAGCGTAATTCGTAATCGGCCAGCGCCTGGTTCAACCCGGCGTTGCGGGTTTGCTCGGTCTGCAATAGGGTGCGGGTGTTTTCCAGGGCGTCGGATTCCTGGGTGAAGGCCAGGCTTTGAATTTCGTATTGCTGCTGCAGTTGGGTGTTGGTTTGCCGGGCTTCGGTCAGCTGCTTATCCAGCTCTGTTCGTTGTTGCTCGAACTGCGCGCGTGCCTGATCGATCGGTTCCTGGGCCTGCTCCTTAAGGCGCTGCGCCAGGCGCGAGACCAGCCCTGCCAGCTCGTCGTCGAGGGGCTCGGAAGAGGGCGCGGCCGGTTCAGTGCCGTCATCCAGTTCTTTCAGGTAACGGTGAATGGTGGTTTTCGAGCCGGTATTGCCCATTTCGATCCGTACCGCGTCGATGCTCGGGTTTTCGCCGCGGGCGAGAATTGCCAAACGTGCGGTCTGGACCACTGCTTTGTTGATGCCGCCACGGGCCATGTGCTCTCCTACGATTTCGTAATGTGGTACGTACCACTAAATACACATTGTACCATGCCATTGTAAAAGTTAAATATGTCTGGGTTAATGACACGGGATATACTGGTATTACCCCGTGTGAGAGCGTTTCTGAAGCATTCGTCGATAGATTTCCGTACGCAAACCCCTGTAGGAGCCGGCTTGCTGGCGAAGGCGTCCGTCCAGTTAAAAATATGTTGGCTGACACACCGCCTTCGCTGGCAAGCCAGCTCCTACAGGGGGGCGGTGTCAATTTCGGGATTGGCGCACAAAACCCGAGAGCGCCGGGGGCATTCAGGCAGCACGCGTTATCGTTCACGTCCATCGTCGGAACGCCGCCCGGAGCAAGCTCGTTCCTATAGAGGTCATTTTCATGAGCGAGCTGGATCGTTATCTTCAAGCCGCCACCCGCGACAACACCCGTCGCAGCTATCGGGCGGCCATCGAGCACTTTGAGGTCAGTTGGGGCGGGTTTCTGCCTGCAACGGCGGACAGTGTCGCGCGCTATCTGGTGGCGTATGCCGGCGAGCTGTCGATCAACACCTTGAAGCTGCGACTGTCGGCACTGGCGCAATGGCACAACAGCCAGGGTTTTGCCGATCCCACCAAGGCGCCGGTGGTGCGCAAGGTGTTCAAGGGCATTCGCGCGCTGCATCCGGCCCAGGAGAAACAGGCCGAGCCGTTGCAGCTGCAGCATCTCGAACACGTAGCAGCCTGGCTGGAGCAGGAGGCGCAGGTGGCGAAATCTGCAGGCGATCAACCGGCGCTCTTGCGGGCAAGGCGCGACACAGCGCTGATCCTGCTGGGCTTCTGGCGTGGCTTTCGCAGCGATGAGTTGTGTCGCCTGCAGATCGAGCACGTTCAAGCGAGCGCCGGCTCCGGCATCACGCTCTACCTGCCGCGAAGCAAGAGCGACCGCGAAAACCTTGGCAAGACCTACCAGACCCCTGCGCTGCAGCGTTTGTGTCCAGTGCAGGCGTACATCGCCTGGATCAGCGCGGCGGCGTTGGTCCGCGGCCCGGTGTTCCGCGCAATCGACCGCTGGGGCAACTTGAGCGAGGAGGGGTTGCACGCCAACAGCGTGATCCCGTTATTGCGCCAGGCGCTGGAGCGCGCGGGGATTCCCGCGGAACATTACACCAGCCACTCCTTGCGGCGCGGCTTCGCTACCTGGGCACACCAGAGCGGATGGGATTTGAAATCGTTGATGAGTTACGTGGGCTGGAAGGATATGAAGTCGGCCATGCGCTACGTTGACGCCAACCCGTTTCCGGTGATGCCCCGGATCGTTGAAAAGCCCGTGATCCCCTAGATACCGTTTTCTTCTATTAATACTGTCTGCTAATAGCGAAAACCAATCAGCAGCATGAGGTTTGCCAATGAGCCATTCGTCCGTCGAGTCGGTAGAGTTCACTCCATCAACTTCTCAACCCCTGACGGAGAGTCATCGATGCCTATCATCAACAGCCAAGTTAAACCGTTCAAAGCTGACGCCTTTAAAAATGGTGACTTCGTAAAAGTGTCGGACGCCGACCTGAAAGGCAAATGGTCTGTGGTGTTCTTCTACCCAGCCGACTTCACCTTCGTTTGCCCGACCGAACTGGAAGACCTGGCTGACAACTACGACGCGTTCCAGAAGCTGGGCGTCGAGATCTACAGCGTTTCCACCGATACCCACTTTGCCCACGCTGCCTGGCACAACACGTCGCCAGCCATCGGCAAAATCCAGTACACCATGATCGGTGACCCGACCCACGCGATCTCCCGCAACTTCGACGTGCTGATCGAAGAAGCCGGTCTGGCTGACCGTGGCACCTTCGTGATCAACCCTGAAGGCCAGATCAAAATCGTCGAACTGAACGACGGTGGTGTGGGTCGTGACGCTTCGGAACTGCTGCGCAAAATCAAGGCGGCCCAGTACGTCGCTGCTCACCCGGGCCAGGTTTGCCCAGCCAAGTGGAAAGAAGGCGAGGCCACGCTGGCTCCGTCCCTGGACCTGGTCGGCAAGATCTAAGTCTGTGACACGCTTGATCAGGGCGGAACGCCGCACCTCCTAAGTACGCTGCACCGCCCTTAAAAAACGCCCGGGCGAGATTCGCTCGGGCGTTTTTTTATGTCCCAGTCTCTTCACCAAACAGCATGGAAATCGCCCGTATGTTGGACGCCAATCTTAAAGCCCAGTTGAAGTCATACCTGGAACGGGTCACCCAGCCGATCGAGATCGTTGCCTCCCTCGACGACGGTGCGAAATCCCGGGAAATGCTCGAACTGCTGAAAGACGTTGCCAGTCTTTCCAGCCAGATTACCTTGCTCGACAACGGTGGCGACGCACGCAAACCATCGTTTTCGATCAACCGCCCGGGTGCCGATATCAGCCTGCGTTTCGCCGGCATCCCCATGGGCCACGAATTCACCTCCCTGGTGCTGGCTCTGCTGCAAGTCGGCGGCCACCCCTCCAAAGCCAGTAGTGAGGTGATCGAACAGATCCGCTCGCTCAAGGGCGAATTCAACTTCGAGACCTACTTCTCGCTGTCCTGCCAGAACTGCCCGGACGTGATCCAGGCGCTGAATCTGATGGCCGTGTTGAACCCCGGCATCCGCCACGTTGCCATCGACGGCGCGCTGTTCCAGGCCGAAGTCGAGGAGCGCCAGATCATGGCCGTGCCCAGCATCTACCTCAACGGCGTGAACTTCGGCCAGGGGCGCATGGGCCTGGAAGAAATCCTCGCCAAGATCGATACCAGCGGCATCGAGCGCCAGGCCGAGAAGATCAGCGCCAAGCAAGCCTTTGATGTATTGGTCGTTGGCGGTGGCCCGGCCGGTGCATCGGCGGCGATCTACGCCGCCCGTAAAGGCATTCGCACCGGTGTCGCGGCCGAGCGTTTTGGGGGGCAGGTGCTGGACACCATGGCCATCGAGAACTTCATCTCGGTGCAGGAAACCGAAGGGCCGAAACTGGCCGTGGCCCTGGAAGAGCACGTCAAGCAGTACGACGTCGACATCATGAACCTGCAACGCGCCGACAAGCTGGTGCCGGGCAAGCGTGGCGAGTTGCACGAAGTCCACTTCGCCAGCGGCGCTACATTGAAAGCCAAAACCGTGATCCTCGCGACCGGTGCGCGCTGGCGTGAAATGAACGTCCCCGGTGAGCAGCAATACCGCAACAAGGGCGTGGCGTACTGCCCGCACTGTGACGGTCCGCTGTTCAAAGGCAAGCGGGTGGCGGTGATTGGCGGCGGTAACTCCGGCGTCGAAGCGGCTATCGACCTGGCCGGCATCGTGTCCCATGTGACACTGCTCGAATTCGACGTGCAATTGCGCGCCGATGCGGTCTTGCAGCGCAAGTTGCACAGCCTGCCGAACGTCACCGTGATCACCCATGCGCAGACCACTGAAGTGACCGGCGACGGTCAGAAGGTCAACGGCCTGCGTTACAAGGATCGTCAGTCGGACGAACTGCGGACTGTGGAACTGGAAGGTATTTTCGTGCAGATCGGTCTGCTGCCCAATACCGATTGGCTCAAGGGCACCCTCGAGTTGTCGCCGCGTGGCGAGATCATCGTCGACGCCCGTGGCGAGACGTCGGTGCCGGGGGTGTTTGCTGCCGGTGATGTGACCACGGTGCCGTACAAGCAGATCGTGATTGCGGTGGGCGAGGGGGCCAAGGCTTCCCTGAGCGCGTTCGATCATTTGATCCGGACGTCGGCCCCGGCGTAAACGCCGACGTTGAAAACACAAAAAACCCATGAGCGATCATGGGTTTTTTTGTGCGCGCCGTTGCAAGCTTTTTGTAGGAGCCGGCGCGCTATGAGGTCAGTCCAGCCAACATCACTGTTGAATGTCAGTCCGCCATCGTCGGAACGCCGCCCGGAGCAAGCTCGCTCCGGGCGGCGTTCCGACGATAGCGGTCCCACGGCTGACCCGGTTGGATGGCCGCCGCGTTGCGACGGTTCGCTGGCAAGCCGGCTCCTACAGGGGGTGTGTCGTACGTCAGAGCGGGGCGGGCTGGATGATCTCGACCCAATAGGCATCCGGATCCTTGATGAACGCCAGGCTCTTCATGCGCCCATCGTTCAGGCGTTTCTGGAAATCGCAGCCCAGCGCCTCGAAGCGCTCGCAGGCGGCGACGATGTCCGGCACCGAGATGCAGATGTGGCCGAAACCGCGCGGGTCGGTGTTGCCGTTGTGGTAGGCGAAATCCGCGTCGTTTTCGGTGCCGTGGTTGTGGGTCAGTTCAAGAATGCCGGGGATCGACTTCATCCACTCGGTGCGCGCCGCGGCGTCGGCCGGGATCTGGTCTTTATCGACCAGCGCCAGAAAGTACAGGCTGAATTCGGCTTCCGGGAAGTCGCGTTTTTCCACCAGCGAGAAACCCAGGATCCGGGTGTAGAAATCCAGGGATCTGGTGATGTCCTTGACCCGCAGCATGGTGTGGTTGAAGACGAACTTGTGGGTCGCGGTATCAGGCTGGGCGGTCACGCCGGGGAAGGTGTTCAATTCGTGCAGGCTCATGGGCCCTCCGGACAATAAGTGGGGCTGGCGAATGGTGACCATGATACGCAAGGGCACGGGCATCACCAAACTTCGGCTATTGCCTGGCCGACGGGCGAGGCTCAGACTTTACGGATCAAACCCTGAGAATTAATTGCAATGATTCGTTTCTGTCCATCGATCTTCGTCCTGCTGAGCGTGTTTTGGGCGGCGACCACTGCTCACGCCGATGAGCCAGTCGTGACCTGGCCTGACGGCTGGGAAGTCGAAGCCGTCCCGCAAGAGCCAGCCAATGCCCAGGTATCGCGCCAGCGCGCGGTGAAAACCGATCAGGGCGGCACGCCGGTGATGGTGATGGAATTGACCATGACCCAAGTACAAAGCGGCCACCAGGTGAATCTGCAGGGTGTATTGCTGGAGATGCGCAAGTCGGTGCAGAAAGACTTCTTTCAAGGCGGCTATCAAAGTGTCTGCAACAAGATTCACCCCACTCGCTTGAGCCGCCTGGCAGCGCTGGAAACTACCTGCACCATCACCCAGAACGGTCGTCATGTGCTGTCTCAAACATTGGTGGCGGCTGTGGATGCCGATAAGGCCTATGTTTTTTCTTGTGCGGGGCAGGCTGAGATTTATAAGGCAAGTCAGGGCGAAATAGACGCTACCCGTAACAGCTTGAAACTTTAGTTGAAGATTTCAATGTCTGCAGACTATGGCCCCTGTGCACATATTTAGATACCAAAAGGGATTAAGCCTAAAGTAGTCGGCAAGTAGCGAATGATCGGCGCCAATCGTTGCAGTTAGACGGTGTCCATGAAAAAGCCCTGCATTGACAGGGCTTTTTCATTACCGCGCGTACTTAACCACGCAGCCAGGAATCCACGGTGTCGACACCGTATTGTTCCTTCCAGGCTTTCAGGCCGCGGTGATTGCCGCCCTTGGTTTCAATCAGTTCACCGGTGTGCGGATTCTGATAGACCTTGACCACCCGAGCGCGGCGGGTTTTAGGCGCTGCGGCCTGTTGCAGGCCGGATTTTGCCGGGTTTGGATCGAGAATGGCGATGATGTCGCGCAGGCTCTTGCCGTAGGTTTTCATCAACCCCTGGAGCTTTTCTTCGAATTCGATTTCTTTCTTGAGCCCGGCATCGTTCTTCAGGGTTTCCAGAGCCTTGAGCTGTTCCTGAAGGGCCTTTTCAGCTGCACGAAATTCAGCGAGTCTGGACAATATCTTTACTCCAATAGTGTATTTGGCTGATACCAACCGCAAACAAGGCTATAAGCCAAGCGCCTTGTAGCGACTCGGTGATAATGGCTCACCTGCCAATCCTGTGCAGGTATGAAAAATTGTAGTAGTTAATGGGCCAAGAGTAAATCCTGTCGTTGTCTTCATGTAACTACACTAGTCATTTTACTCAATCGGATGCGCCGTCGCGTTGTCTTGTCGCTTCAAGCCGTTAGTTAATGATGACTTAATGGCGTTAATGAACTCTGCGCCGGGCATTGGCCGGCCGAACAGATAACCTTGCAGGAAGTTCACGCCGTGGGCAGTCAGGTAATCACTTTGCTCCGCGGTTTCCACACCTTCGGCGACGATGGCCAGATCAAGCTTGGCCGAGAGTTCGATGATGGTGTCCAGAATGTGCCGGGAGAGGGCGTCGACTCCGATCATGGCGACAAAACTCTGGTCGATTTTCAGGAAGTCCACATTGAATTGACGCAGATAACCCAGGCTCGAGTGGCCGGTGCCAAAGTCGTCGATCGCGATCATCACGCCAAGCCCGTGCAGTTGTTCGAACAATTGGTGGGTCATGGCCGTGGGCTCGATCAGTTCGCGCTCGGTCAACTCCAGCACCAGGCTGATCGAGCCCGGTGCGAAGGCCTCGAGGAACGCGCGACAATCCTCGACCAGATCCAGGTCCTTGCAATGGCTGGCGGTGATGTTGATGCCAATGTGAAACGGCTCTTTGAACGACGAGGACAGGGGCGCCAGCAACGCGGCGGTCTGTTGCATCAATGAGCGGGTCATCGGCACGATCAGCCCAGAGTACTCCGCAAACGGAATGAACAGATCCGGGCGCACCAGGCCTTCCTTCGGGTGATTCCAGCGCATCAGCACTTCGCAGCCGGACCACTGCTTGCTGCCGCCATGGACCACCGGCTGAAAGTAGGGAATGAACTCCGCGGCTTCCATCGCGCGCTGCATTTCATGGCTGGGTGACATGGCGCGCTTTTGCAGAAAATGCCCGATCGAGCCGGACACCGCGCCGAAAAAGATCAGCAAGCTGAACAGTGGCGGATACTCGCTTTTCATGTAACGCCAGGTTTCGCCCTCGGGGAAACCGGCTGCCACGGTAAAAGCGTATCGCGAGGAGGTCAGTTCGCTGTGCGCCACCGCAAAGAGGGGCAGGGCACCGTCGTGGTACCGGCCATCGGCGGACAACCAATTGGGGCCCACTTGCAGTACCAGCAAAGTCTTGCGGTCGATCAGGCGCAATACATTACTCAGGTGATAGCCGTCCAGGTTGCTCATGGCCCCCTGTTTGCCTGCGCTGAGTCGATACATCAACACCGCGGTATCGGGCGTGACCGGGTTGCCCTTCATCAACTCCAACCGGCCTTTGCTGTAGTCGCCGGCAGCGACCTTTTGCTGATAGTCGCCGAACAGGGAGCTGCAATAAAGAGTGTCGTCCCACACCAGGCTGGTCGAGCGCACGAAGGGGCGGCGGGTGACCTGTTCGCGCAGGGCCAGATTGACATCGAGGCAGCTTTGGCCCGCCAGCGGCAGCAACTCGCGCGCGGCCTCGGCGGTATTGTCGAACATCAGTTCGAACTGGCGCACGGCTTCTTGCGCCGTCAGCCGGGTGCTTTGTTGCAGTGTGCGTTCGGCCTGCATATAGAGAATGGCGCCCCCCAGCAGTACCGGGAGTAAACCGCTCAAGACGGTCACAGCAATCCTGATCCCGCGTTTGCGGCGGCTTTTGACGTTCAGTGGCATTCGTGGAACCTGTAACGGTGAAAGAGGGCTCTGAAATGCTGGCAGGACGACAACAGGCCTCCCAAAAAGAGTTCAGGTGACGGGCATGATAGATGGACTCGGGGCGTTTGCCGATCAGCGGTAGTCCAGAGCCTTGGCCAATTTGATAGAGACCAGTGCTGCCGATGAGGATTGGCACGGGTCCAGCACCACCCGTCAGACCTGCCGGGCGACCGCTGGCAACAGTGGATTTTTCACCTGGCAGTGGATTTTCCAATGCAACAAACCCCTTGCACGAGCAGAGAAAAAGGGGATTTGATACAGAAGGCGGACAAAACGATTTACGCTGTGTAGAATCGGGTTACGCATATAAGAATAATCGTCTTCTGGCAGCAGAAGCCTCGCCCGTCATAGCCTTGGGTCGACCATGAAGATATTTGGGTTTCAATTGATCTACGGTGACTTCCTCGCCCGCAGCGTACGGGGCATCTCCTGCGCGCCACCCGCCGGTCTCAGCATTGCCAGCAATTAACGATCCGTTACTTGATAAAAATGATGAGGCACCAACCATGGCAGATTTATACGAAAACCCAATGGGCCTGATGGGCTTTGAATTCATTGAATTCGCATCGCCAACCCCCAACGTTCTGGAGCCGATCTTCCAGATCATGGGCTTTACCAAGGTCGCGACCCACCGCTCCAAAGACGTGCACCTGTATCGCCAGGGCGCGATCAACCTGATCCTCAACAATGAACCCAACAGCGTCGCCTCGTACTTTGCGGCCGAACACGGCCCGTCGGTGTGCGGCATGGCCTTCCGGGTCAAGGATTCGCAAAAGGCCTACAAGCGTGCCCTGGAACTCGGCGCCCAGCCGATTCACATCGAGACTGGCCCGATGGAGCTGCACCTGCCGGCAATCAAAGGCATCGGCGGTGCGCCGCTGTACCTGATCGACCGTTTTGGCGAAGGCAGTTCGATCTACGACATCGACTTCGTGTTCATCGAAGGCGTTGACCGCAACCCGGTCGGGGCCGGCCTGAAGATCATCGATCACCTGACCCACAACGTGTATCGCGGGCGCATGGCCTACTGGGCCAACTTCTACGAGAAACTGTTCAACTTCCGCGAGATCCGCTACTTCGACATCAAGGGCGAATACACCGGCCTGACCTCCAAGGCCATGACCGCGCCGGACGGCATGATCCGCATCCCGTTGAACGAAGAGTCGTCCAAGGGCGCCGGGCAGATCGAAGAGTTCCTGATGCAGTTCAATGGCGAGGGCATCCAGCACGTGGCCTTCCTCAGCGATGACCTGATCAAGACCTGGGATCATCTGAAAAGCATCGGCATGCGCTTCATGACCGCGCCGCCGGAAACCTACTACGAGATGCTCGAAGGCCGTTTGCCGAACCACGGCGAGCCGGTCAACGAACTGCAAGCGCGGGGCATTCTGCTGGACGGTTCGTCCGAATCGGGCGACAAGCGCCTGCTGCTGCAGATCTTTTCGGAAACCCTGATGGGCCCGGTGTTCTTCGAATTCATCCAGCGTAAAGGCGACGATGGCTTCGGTGAAGGCAACTTCAAGGCGTTGTTCGAATCCATTGAACGCGACCAGGTTCGTCGTGGTGTGCTCTCCACCGACTAAGCCGGTGCAGATGTAAAAAAGCCCGGTCAGCAGCGATGCCGACCGGGCTTTTTTTGGCTGACGCAAAACTAATTGTGGGAGCGGGCTTGCTCGCGAAAGCGGTGTGTCATGCAGCATAAACGTCGACTGATACACCGCATTCGCGAGCAAGCCCGCTCCCACAATTAGTTTTGCGCGGCCTTAAGGTCTGCGGTTACGGACCATATGCTTGAACCCTTCAAACACCAACACCACCACCGCCAGCCAGATCGGAATGTAGGTCAGCCATTCACCGGGCTTGATGCTTTCTCCCAGCAACAACGCCACCCCGAGCAACAGCACCGGCTCGACATAGCTCAACAACCCGAACAGGCTGAACGGCAGCAACCGGCTGGCGATGATGTAGACCACCAGCGCCGATGCACTGATCACCCCGAGCAACGGGATCAGCAGTGACAGCCACGGATGCTGCTCGAACACGCCGAAACCCTGCTCGCCGCCCTGGACGAACCACAACGCCACCGGCAGCATCAGGGCCATGTCCATCCACAAGCCGCCGAGGTTGTCGGTCGCCAGTCGCTTGCGCAGGATGAAGTAGAGTGGATAACCGATGACCACCAGTAAGGTCGCCCAGGAAAAACCGCCAACCTGATACAGCTCGTTGAGCACCCCGAGGGAGGCAAAAAACACCGCCACCTTTTGCAGGTAGGACAGTCGCTCGCCATAGGCGAACCGCCCGGTCAGGACCATCGACAGCGGCAACAGGAAGTAACCCAGGGACACGTCGAGGCTATAGCCATTGAGCGGAGCCCACATGAACAGCCAGAGCTGCAGGCCGAGCAGCGTCGCGGAGAGGACCATGCCGGCGAGCAGTTTGGGTTGGCCGACCAGCCGTTGAAACAGGGCGATCACCCGTTTCCATTCGCCGGAGACCACCATGAACACGGTCATGCAGGGCAGGGTCAGGAGCATGCGCCAGCCGAAGATTTCCACGCCGCTCAGGGGGGAGAGCAGCGAGGTGTAGTAATACATGACGGCAAACAGCACCGAGGCTGAGACCGATAAAGCGATACCTTTAGACAAACTGCCCTCGCGAAGTTGGACGTGAAACGGGCGCAGAGGATACGTGGTTTTCGAGCCGAATATTGACCAATCAATCAACTGCGACCAACTGTAGGAGCGAGCGGTGCGGCGACCCGACTTGCCCGCGAAGAACGATGACGCGGTACGCCTGAAAAACCGTGCCGCATGCTTCGCGGGCAAGTCGGGTCGCCGCACCGCTCGCTCCTACAGGGATCTGAGTTGGAGCATAGTTGGATGATCGACATTAAACCCTGTGGGAGCGAGCCGGCTCCGGGCGGCGTTCCGACGAAGGATCTCAAGCCATACGCGGTTTACGCCCGGACACAAAATGGCTCACATCATTGAACCCCGGCGTTGATGCATGCCCCGGCGTCACCAGCGAATCGATGAACGCTTCATCCTCAGCCGTGATCTTCACCGCTTGCGCCTTGGTGTAGGCGTCCCATTGTTCCTCTGTCCGCGGGCCGACAATGGCCGAAGTCACCGCGCTGTTGTTTAATACCCAGGCAATCGCGAACTCGACAATCCCCACCCCACGATCCTGGGTGTACGCCTGGATCTGCTGGGCGATCCGCAGGGATTCGACCCGCCATTCGGTCTCCAGAATGCGTTTGTCCGCACGGCCGGCGCGGCTGTTGGCGTCGGGCTTCACGTCTGGCGCGTACTT
Organism: Pseudomonas fluorescens; assembly: GCF_902497995.1. Classification (GTDB taxonomy): domain Bacteria; phylum Pseudomonadota; class Gammaproteobacteria; order Pseudomonadales; family Pseudomonadaceae; genus Aquipseudomonas; species Aquipseudomonas fluorescens_BK. The sequence goes on from NZ_CABVII010000005.1 coordinate 55,295, forward strand.
GCCGCTGAGCACCCCGCGCGCCAACGGGCTGTAAGGCACCACGCCCAGGCCATAGGTCTGCGCGGCTGTGATCTGTTCGGTTTCAGCCTGGCGGTTGACGATGTTGTACAGCGGCTGACTGATCACCGGCCGGTCGACCCCCAGTTTGTCGGCGACGCGAATCACCTCGGCGATGCGCCAGCCGCGGTAGTTCGACAAACCCCAATAGCGGATCTTGCCCTGGCGAATCAGGTCGCCGATGGCCGACACTGTGACCTCCAGCGGTGTGTCGTGGTCTTCGCGGTGCAGGTAATAAATGTCGAGATAATCGGTGCCCAGGCGCGTCAGGCTGGCGTCGATGCCATTGAAAACATGCTTGCGGCTCAGGCCGCTGCGGTTCGGCACGCCGTCCACCGGGCCGAAACCGACCTTGGTCGCGAGCACCCATTCGTGGCGATTGCCGGCAATCGCTTCGCCCACGATTTCTTCGGAGCGACCATTGGTGTAGACGTCGGCGGTGTCGATGAAATTGATGCCCTGGTCCCAGGCCTTGTCGATGATCCGCAGGGAATCCTCGGTGCTGGTCTGTTCGCCGAACATCATGGTGCCCAGGGTCAGGGTCGACACCTGCAGGCCCGAATGACCCAGCGTGCGGTAGCTCATGACGAAATCCTTTTACCAGTGGGAAAGGCTCAATCAAATACCAGAACCACGACCGGGATCAAATAGAAACATCGAACATTGCAGATCACAATGTGGGAGCGAGCTTGCTCGCGAAGGGGCCGGCACATTCAACATCAATGTCGCCTGCCAGACCGCCTTCGCGAGCAAGCTCGCTCCCACAGGGGATTGGTGCCAGGCACGGCGGGGCAGGGGCGCTCGCTTTATTATGATTTTTTGCGAAGCGAGGTTAACGTTGATCGCCGGGTTAATCACGGCCAGCCCCCTCCCGCTTTCAAGGATCACCCTTATGTTTGAGCTCGATCACGACCTGGCGCAGGACATCGTCGACCGGGCGATGGCCATCCTGCCGTACAACGTCAACGTCATGGACAGCCAGGGGCTGATTCTCGGCAGCGGCGAACCGGAGCGGGTCAACACCCGGCATGAAGGGGCGCAACTGGTGCTGGCCAATGCTCGGGTGGTGGAGATCGACGCCCGGACCGCACTCCATCTCAAAGGCGTGCAGCCGGGCATCAACCTGCCGCTGTTGCTCGACCAGCGCCTGATCGGCGTGCTCGGCATCACCGGCGAACCGGAGCAATTGCGCACCTACGCCGAACTGGTGCGCATGACCGCCGAGATGCTGGTGGCCCAGCGCAATCAACAGGCCGAGCAGCAATGGCGACGCCAGCGGTGTGATGACCTGCTGGCGTTGCTGCTCAGCGACGCCGGTGATTCACCGCGACTGATCGACGAAGCACAACAACTGGGGCTCAAGCCGCAGATGACACGGGTGCCCTATCTGTTCGAGTTGGGAACGGAGCAGGGACCGGGGCACACCGTCGAGGCGCTTGGCGCCTGGCTGACCTCGCGCCACCCGGACAGTTGGTGCATCAGCTCGGCCAAGTCCTCGTTGCTGTGGTGCCGACCGGCCAGCCAGGCCGTCGAGAACGAACGCCTGCTGGAAAAGCTCGACGGCCTCGGCTGGAACATCCTGCGCATTGCGGTGGGCGGGCAGGCCGATGGATTGTCGGGTTTGCGTCGTTGCAATCGGCAGGTCGGGGACTTGCTGGCCTATGGGCGCGACGTAGTGCCCCGCACCCGTGTGCTGACGTTGAACCGCTATCGACTGCCGGTGATGCTCTGGCGTCATCGCAACGACGATGCACTGGACGAACTGCTCAAGCCCCTGCGCAAAGTCATCGCCAAGGACGGCAACGGCCAGCTGCTGGCGACCTTGCGCAGCTGGTGCGACCACGATGGCCAGAGCCAGGCCTGTGCCGATGCACTGGGTATCCACCGCAACAGCCTGCGCTACCGGATGGAGCGCATCGCCGAACTCAGCGGCGTCGACCCATTGCGCCTGGACGGCATGCTCGCGCTGTATCTGGGTGTGCAACTATTGCCTGACACCGACGCAACACCCTAAACGACACATCCCCCTGTAGGAGCTTGCCAGCGAAGAGGCCATCACATTCAGCATCCATGGTGACTGACAGACCGCCTTCGCGAGCAAGCTCGCTCCCACAGGGGGGCTGCGTCGCACAAAAAATCTGTGCTCCACACTGTGGGAGTGGCGGCGATCCGACTTGCCCGCGAAGAGGCCATCACATTCAACATCGGTGTCGCCTGTCAGTTCTCTATGACGAGCAGGTCCGGCCCCAGGGTTTTGTGAAAATGAACAATAATCCTCAATGCCCTTTGTGCAGGAGTCCGGCGTTATTGTTCGCGCCTGCTGGCAGCATGAAGGCATTGGAACAGGAGAACTCCCATGAAAGTCGTCATCGCCCCCGATTCATTCAAAGACAGCCTCAGCGCTCAAGGCGTGGCCGATGCCATTGCCCTCGGGCTGGCAGAGGTCTGGCCTGATGCTCAGCTGATCAAATGCCCGATGGCCGATGGCGGGGAGGGCACTGTCGAATCGGTCCTGGCTGCATGCGATGGCGAACTGCGCCGGACCGAGGTCCGCGGCCCGCTGGGCGCAACGGTCAACGCCGCCTGGGGCTGGTTGCCCCACAACCACACCGCAATCATCGAAATGGCCGAAGCCAGTGGTCTGCAGTTGGTGCCGCTTGCCCGGCGCGATGCGTGCATCAGCAGCACCTTCGGCACCGGTGAACTGATCCGTGCGGCCCTGGATGCCGGCGCGCAGCGAGTGATCCTGGCGATTGGCGGCAGTGCGACCAATGATGGCGGCGCGGGTGCGATGCAAGCCTTGGGCGTGAAGCTGCTCGACGCACAGGAACAGACCCTCGCACCTGGCGGCCTCGCGCTTGCACAATTGGCCCGCATCGACCTGAGCGACCTCGATCCGCGATTGGCCGAGGTGCGCTTCGACATCGCCGCCGACGTCAACAACCCACTCTGCGGCCCCCACGGCGCCTCAACCATTTTCGGCCCGCAAAAAGGTGCCACGCCCGAGCAAGTCCAGCAACTGGATCACGCCCTCGGACACTTTGCCGAGCACTGCGCCCAAGCCCTGAACAAAGACGTGCGCGACGAACCGGGCAGCGGTGCGGCAGGCGGCCTGGGATTTGCCGCCAAGGCCTTTCTGGGCGCGCAGTTCCAGGCCGGCGTTGAAGTGGTCGCCGAACTGGTCGGCCTGGCCGACGCGGTTAAAAATGCCGACCTGGTGATCACCGGCGAAGGCCGTTTCGATGCGCAGACCCTGCGGGGCAAAACGCCGTTCGGTGTGGCACGGATTGCCAAGCAGCACGGCGTACCGGTAATCGTCATCGCCGGTACCCTGGGTGACGATTACCAGGCAATGTATAAGTATGGCGTTGATGCGGCGTTTGCCTTGCCATCGGGGCCGATGAGTCTGGTACAGGCCTGTGCGCAAGCACCGCGGTTGTTGCGTGAACGGGCGGGGGACATTGCGCGGGTGTGGCAACTGACACTTTAGTCACTGAATAGTGGCACCGGGGAAATTTTTATTTAAAGATTTCCCCCCCCCCACTGTATAACCACCCACCTGTCAACTCTGACAGTATCGCGGTTAAAAAAAGCGGTGCTTAATTCGCTCAGGCTATTGCGGCCGGGTAGAGCGACAGGATGTTCACGCCGTATCTGAGCCATCAGTCGAACTACCAGACGGTTTTTTGAAACCATGAAATTTTTCATGGCTGAACTTAAACGGTTTCGGAGAGATAACGATGGCAAGTTCCTACCAAGGGCAACAATTGACCGCCGAGGAAGTGCGGATCAACTATCGCAAAAGATTTTTTGCAGCCGATCCACTCATCGCGCCGACTATCGTGGATGCCATTCCCGGTGATGCGGACGGTTTGATGCCCATCGACAAGATCAACGCTGCTTTAGAGGTTGAGATCCCTTTGTGGTCGGATCGCCCGCCAACGCCGGGGCTTGGTCTAAAGGATATACTTGTTCTGGAGTACTCGCATTCGGGCTTACCTGGCTATGTACCTATTGGGAGTCCGGAGGACATTCTTGATCAGGATGCGTTCCCTGACAGTAACTTCCCTCTTGAACGGAAAATCCCTCTCGACGTGATCAGCAGCTTTGAAGGCACACTAAAGTTCAGATACACCGTCACAAGCTGGAACGGAAGCACGAGAAACGCTGAAAGTCCGGTTACCATCGACAGAACCGGGCCGATCAGGCCGGGCACACCCGTCGCCATCGATGTAGTTGAATCCTTGATTACCGATGCTGTTTTGACGCGTGACAAGGGGGTCAAGTGTATCGTCCCCGACTTCGTGGAGGACAAAAAGGACTTTGTCAAAATTGCCGTCGGCTGGATGGCAGATTTACCGGAGGACGAAGCGGACTTTCCCGAGCTGGTTGCGTTTTTTGACCTGCTACCCGCGTCTCGGGAAATACTGGTGCCAGAAAAGTTTGTGACTGATATCGGATCGAGAACCCAATACGTGGTGTATTTCCTGTACGACAAGGCGGGCAATCGAAGTGAAATGTCGCTGCCAAAAAGTGTACAGGTTGCCCTTGGAACACTTCCCGGTGCATTGAAACCTTGTACGGTTCCATTGGCGGACGATGGCCTGATTGATCGCGCTGACGCTGCGCTCCCGACCCATGTCCATATTGAGGAGTACACTGGGTGGAGCCGTGATGACGGGGTTATAGTGTCGTGGGGGGCAAACAAACTGGCCCGGACCTCCGTCGGTACCCAGCTCCCATTTCCCTTGAAAATCACAGTGCCATGGGCACATATGTCAGCCGAGTACGATTTTACGTCAAGTACACACGAGCAACCCGTCGATGTGGACTACAGCGTACTCAGAGGCGATTACCCGACGCCTTCGCCGGCAAAGATTACCGTTAATACGGATTACGCGCTTCCGGGGCCCGTAAACCCGGATCCCGAGCCTATCAATCCCACGCTGGAGCTCATCCGGTTCCAGAGTTTCAACGACAGCGATAAAGAACTCACCATTGACGATATCGAAGAGGATGCGACTGGGCATATTAAATTGTTCACTACTCCTGCCCCGGTGGCTGGCGATACGTTGACGCTTTACTACAATGGCAAGGCCGTCAGTTCCCCCCCCTATACCGTAACAGTATCAGATATACCCGGCCAGGAAATCCCAATGCGTATTCCGTGGGACGATATCAAGCTGACACCGGTCGCCAACGACTTACCACTGTATTACACCCTGACACGCACTGGCTTTGTTAACCCCCAGGAGTCGAGCTCAGGGACGCGCACACCGGCTGTTATTTGCTGGGGAATGGGTATCGGGCGTTCAGTCCAATGTTGATGCGGTTTCATAGTCCGGACAGTTGGAGTCCGTTTGGGGAGGGGGGCTTGAATGCGTATATGTACTGTTTGGGGAATCCGATTCGATATACGGATAAGACTGGGCATATGTCGGGAAGAGCTCTCGCGGGTATTCTTGACTCATTGGACGATGTGGCCGCCATAGGACGTAGAACCTCAAACGTTTCGGATTCAATCCCCAGTACATCTCGAGGTTTGTCGAGAGGTACTGATAATGTGGCAGAACTTCCTGGCTCTGGCCGACCATCCAGGCCAATTACGCAGCAGGCTCCAACGACTCGACCTAAACGCGAACCGATACCGGACTACGATAGTCCGGAGCGGTCAAACTCACCCACTCGTAGAGCACAAGATACCGCTGATCAGCGATCGAGGGAAATAGCCAGGGAGAAGGAAAGAGCTAACCGGAGAGCTAATAAAATAGCGAGGAGAATTGAAAGACATCCTGATGAATATAAAGCGGCATTACGCGAGAGTAAGCCGAACAGCTATACTGGCCGTAAAGATGCTCAGGGGCACAGAATTATGACAACTGATAAGCTGGCAGGGCACAATGACCGCTTTGATCTCCCAGTCTACCGCACAAGTGTCGATGTTAACGTGAAGCAGAAACAAGTTAGGGAATATCAGTAACTCAAGCTGCTCATTCGGGCAAACTCCATCAACCCACCGTCATGGCCAAGTCCCAACTTGTCCATGGCGGTGCGTTTTTGTCGGCTTATGGTTTTTTCGCTGCGGTTCAGTTGCGCGGCTATTTGCCGGCCGGACAGGCCTTGGACGAATAACCGGACCACCTCAAGTTCGCGCTCGGAAAGGGTTACAGATGGCACATCCGTACTGCGAGAAGGCAACCTCTGAGCCTCCAGAACTTCGGCAAACGTCGGGCAGAGATATCGACGGCCGTTAGTCACCTTATGTACCGCCTTTTTGAGGTCACCCAAGGGACTGCGCTTGTCGAACAAGCCTGCAACACCCGTGTTAAGCAACGCTTGCAGAAGAGAAGGGTGGCGCAACATGGTCATCACGATCAGCGGCAAGTGGCCGAAGTGACGTTTCAGATACCCCATCAACGACAAACCATCGGGAAAGCGCCCATAGGGCATCGAGTAATCACTGATCACCAGATCGCAGGGGGTGCACCGCAAATGGTGGATCAACTCATCGGCGTCGTGCGCCTGGGCAACGATGGAGAACGTGTTGCCGAGGGCCATTTCGGCGCCCAGCAGCACCACGGGGTGATCGTCGGCGAGGATGATGCGAAGCGCTGTGTTCGAAGGGGGCCTGTGCGATACCGGTCTATCGTCACAGGCGTTTACGTCAAAGGGGTCAAGCCGTTTGGTCTGTTCCAGATTCATGAAACACCTCTACAGGGTCGTTGTCAGGCTGACCGCTGCGGAGGGCCCGGTTCAAGGCGTTTGAATCAAGCCTTGTTCCAGCGCCATGACCATGGCGATCCAGCGCGATCTCACGCCGAATTTTCGGCGAATGTTACAAAAGTGGTAATTCACACCAGCCTCGGTGCAGTCGACGATCTGGGCAATCTCCCAGGATGACTTGCCAATGGCACTCCATTGCAAGACTTCCTTTTCCCTGGCGGTAAGCTTGATGGCCTCGGGCTGTTTGCACTCCTGTGGCTGGAAACTGACCTGGGTAGGTGATGACCGGACTGAGGCGGTAGTGGAACGGTACATAATTGAATCTCCCATTCATCATCATTGACGGCGTGGGCGCGGCAGAATCTTCCTACTTCACGAAGGCATGGTTCGCGCGGCCGTCCTTCAGCAACCTTGATAGGGCTGTAGGCACGGTCTCCTTATAGCGCGATTAATCCGCCTTGGAACCTGTCACAAATTACAGGTAGGGCACTTTAATCAGGTCACAGGGAAAGCGCTGTCAGCTAATGCGAACCTTGTCTGTAGGAGTATTCGTTTCATTCTTCGGTCCTGCATTTTTTAAGATAAGCCATTGATTCGAAGAAGCTTTTATCGGGGTAGCAGGCAAGCAAAGCAGTGGTCGATGGAAGGCTCCCGCCGTGAATCACCCGCCATGGGTAAAATCTCGCCAACCGATAAACGGAGTGGCTACGACCGTCGATTGAAATGCCATGGTGGCGCGTTTGGTGATTTGAGATAGGGTTGACTCAGGAACCTGCGCGATTGGAGAACTACATGCGCTATTCAGGCTTGACCCAACGCATCGCCGGTGACGGCGCCGCGGCCTGGCAAATTCATTACCGCGCGCTGGAATTGCGCGAACAGGGCGTCGATATACTGCTTCTTTCTGTCGGCGACCCGGATTTCGATACCCCTCAACCCATCGTTCGAGCCGCCATCGACAGCCTGTTGGCCGGCGATACCCATTACTCGCAAGTGCGCGGCAGTCGAGGATTGCGCGACAGCATCGCCCGTCGTCAACGACAACGAAGTGGACAGGTCGTGGACGCTGAACATGTGATCGTCATGCCGGGCGCACAGTGTGCGGTGTACTCGGTTGCGCAATGCCTGCTCGATCCGGGCGACGAGGTTATCGTCGCCGAACCGATGTACGTGACCTATGAAGGCGTGTTCGGCGCCATCGGGGCGAAGGTGGTGCCGGTGGCGGTGCGTCCGGAGAATGGTTTTCGGATCGACCCGGCGGATGTTGCGGCCCGTATCACCTATAAAACCCGGGCGATTGTGCTCAACAGTCCGAACAATCCTTCCGGGGCCAGCTTGTCGCTGGAGATCTGGCAGGAACTGGCCACCCTCTGTATTCGCCATGATCTGTGGCTGATCAGCGACGAGGTCTACAGCGATCTGTTGTACGAGGGCCAGCACATCAGCCCGGCCAGCCTGCCGGGCATGGCCGAGCGTACGGCGACCATCAATAGCCTGTCCAAATCCCACGCCATGAGCGGCTGGCGAGTGGGGTGGGTGATCGGGCCGAAACCCTTGGCCGATCACCTGGAGCACCTGTCGCTGTGCATGCTGTTCGGCATTCCGGATTTCATTCAGAACGCGGCGCAATTGGCACTGGACGAGGAACTGCCGCAAGTGGCGATGATGCATGAGGAATATCGCCAGCGTCGCGACCTGGTGTGCGCGCGCCTGAGCGATTGCCCAGGGCTGCGGCCGATCCGCCCCGATGGCGGGATGTTCGTGATGGTCGATGTGCGCCAGACCGGGTTATGTGCCCAGCGGTTCGCCGAGCGGCTGCTGGAAGGTTATGGGGTGTCGGTGCTGGCCGGGGAAGCCTTCGGGCCGAGTGCGGCAGGGCATATCCGAATCGGACTGGTGGTGGACAGGCGCAAGCTCGCCGATGCGTGTCAGCGGATTGCGTTGTGTGCGGCTGACCTTCTGGAGGCGAGGCGGGCCTGAAGGTTTTGTGCAGCAGTTGCTGGCCTCTTCGCGAGCAAGCTCGCTCCCACTTGAATCTCTGCCGGACTCAGGATGTGTGCGCGCCCCCATGACCTGTGGGTGCCGGCTTGTCCGACCGTCGACGCGTGCACCTGCTGTTACACCCTGGATTCGGCTTTCTGGTGCAACCGTTGCGCGTTTTGCGTAGACGCCGAAACCGGGGGGAAATCTGTGTTGAGCACGCGCAAGTGTTCGATCGCTTCCTTGAACTGCAGGTTGGCCTTCCTGCGTATTTCCAGATAGCGATCGAATAGCTCCCCATCCATATCGCTGCCATCGAGCAGCTCGAAGGCGCTACGGCTGAGCGCCTGGGCCTCGGCAAACATCTGACGGTTGCGTTCCAGGGCGAACGCCCGGCAGGCTTTGATTTCTTCGCAGGTTGAATAGTGAATCATGACCAACACCTTATTTTTCGAGGTCCCTTTAATAGGCTTGGAGCCTCAGGGGAACCGAACCTGAACCATCCCGCCGTGTAAAAGCCGGGCGGGATTAAACGTGTGACCTGCCGTATTGCCCAAGAATTTCAAATTTATGAAGGCGAAAATTCGATGATTCCGGCGGAAAAAGCACAGGGGAAAAATCAAATATCCTGTTTTTTACGCCGTTCATATCGAGCCAGGATCGGTTGGGTGCTGATCCCGTGGAGCAGGATGCTAAGCGCGACCACGGACAGGGTCAGATCGACGCAGAGCGTTGCCACAGACGGCGTCAGCCCATGGTTCAATGCATAAAACAGATAAAACAGACTGCCGATGCCGCGTATGCCAAACCAGCCGATCAACAGGCGCTGGCGACTGTCCAGCAAACTACCCCAAGGCATGGCGACCACGCTCAACGGGCGAATCAGGCAGAACAACACGCCAGCAATCGCCAGCGCGCGCCAGTCCCAGTGAGCGATCAGCACCACGCCGAGCAGCGTTACCAGGAAGACTTCCATGGCACGTTCCACCAGCCCCCCGAAGGCGAGCATGTCGCCCATCATGATGCCCGCTGCAACTTGAGCGTCTTCAAGGCGGGCGGTATCGCCATGCACGGCATGCTGCGGCTCGACGTTCTGATGCCCGACAATGGGTTGGACCAGGTGCTCGGCGGGAAGCTCGTCCTTGCCCGTGGACTTGACCTCTTCCTGACGCAGACCCAAGCCCGCCGCGAACACCGACAGAAAGCCGTAGCCGTGAATCGACTCGGCCACGACGTACGACAGGGCGATCAAGGCGAGGGCCAGGTAATCGTTCGGCGATAGGGTGCTGTCGTCATTACGGATCCGCAGCGACAAGGTCACACGGCCAATACCGCGTCCCATCCAATAGCCGGTGAGTAAGCCGGCAGGCACTGCCCACAGCACACTGCGCAGCACCCAATCGCCCAGCCAGCCGGGGTTGCCGTCGTGTTGCACCAACAGCAGACCGAGGATCACGAAGGGAAAGGCGATGCCGTCATTGAGCCCGGCCTCACCCGACAGACCGAAACGTACGCTGTCGTCATCCCGGGCGTCGTTGACTTGCACCAAGGAGGCAAGTACCGGGTCGGTCGGTGCCAGAATCGAGCCGATCAGCATCGAAGCGCCCCAAGACAGCGCGAAGGCGTAATGCAACAACAGACAGACGCCAGCGATGGTCAACAGCATGACCGGACCGGCCAGCCCGAATGCGATCCGCCAGTTTTTTGCCTTGAGTGGCGAGCGCAACTTCAGGCCGCAGACGAACAGCGAAAACAGCACCGCGACTTCAGTCAGATGCTCCATCCAGATGGACGCGTCTGCCGTATCCAGCTTCAACAGCCCGAGTCCCGCCGGCCCGATGGCCACACCCAGCACCAGGCACACGGCGGAGGTGGTCACTGGCATCCAGCGCAGGTACGATGACGTCAGTGCCAGCGTCAGCAGCACAGCGCCCAATACCGCCACCCAGACAATGAAACTCATGATCGGGGTTCGCTGCGGGCGGCGCGGGCCTCAATGGCCGCAGTCATCAACCGACAGTCGCGCGCAGGTATTCCTTGACGATAGGTGCGGACATGACGACCTCCTGAGCTGGAGCGGCCCGTGGCAGGAGCCCCTAACGTATTGAGGGGCAAGTTTTGCCAGGGGTTCATTTTTTCTCGCAGGCCGGGGGCAGGCGCCGATAGAGGGAATGTTTGCAGGTGGACAAGGTCAACCGATCACTACCCAGCCTGGATGAGTTGTCATGAACGTCAGCCAATCGGTGGTCGAGTATCTGCGTCAGAACGACTTGCTGCTGACCACCGCAGAGTCGTGCACGGCCGGCAAAATCGTGACGCTATTGGCTGAAGTGCCGCACAGCGGGGAACTGATCGAAAGCGGGTACGTGGTTTATTCCCCCGAAGCCAAGCAACGATTGCTCAACGTCAGCCCCGAAACCATCGAAACCTTCAATCTGACCAGTTGTGAGGTTGCTTTGGAAATGGCCTCGGGTGCACTGCGCGACAGCACGGCCAATGTCGCGGTGGCGACCACCGGCATTCTCGGGCCGGAAGACGTCGATGGCATTCCGGCCGGCACCATTTGTTTCGCCTGGGCCTTCCAGACTGCACAGGGACGCAGGGTTTTCAGCCAACAACAGCGGTTTTACGGGACACGGTCCGAGGTCCAGTTATTGGCCGCCGAGCATGCTTTGAGACGACTGCCGCATTTCCATCAACGCGCATTGGCCGGTGAGCCAGGCCAGGGAGCACTCGATGAGCGATGAATCCGGCCATACCGATTACCGCAGCCGCGACTATCCCGTGCGTGAAGATATGGTGTATCAGGTCAAGGTCTGGCGATTCGAGCGTTGGGGCTGGTACATCCTGGTGCTGTTGGTGGTGCTGGGGCTGCTTGGGCTATTTTCACGTGGGCCGCTGAGCACCCGGGACGTGCTGGGCACCGATGGCAAGGTCAGGGTGCAATACGAGATGTTTCACCGTAACGGATCGACCAACCCGATGCAGCTCAGCGTGATCGGTACGCCCGATGCCATGGTCGAGCTGGAACTGACCGGAGCGCTGCTGGAGGGCTTCAGTATCGAAAGCCTGCAGCCGGAGCCCATCCGTGCCATCAGTGCCGGGCAAGGCATGAAGCTCTGGGTGCAGACCGACGCTCAAGGCCGGGCCACCCTGCACCTGACGTTGCGCGGGGATGGGCTGGGGCTGTTTCACAGCCGTATCACTTCGCCCGGCGCTACCGCTGTGAACTTCGATCAATTCATTTTCCCTTAGGTGACCTATGGACTCGGTATTGCGCGCGGCCGCGATGTATCTGGCGCTGATGGTCCTGTTCAAGATTGCTGGCCGTCGCTCCCTGGCCGAGTTGACGACGTTCGATTTCGTGCTTTTGATGATCATCGGTGAGGCGACGCAGCAGGCGTTGCTGGGTGACGACTTTTCCCTGACCAATTCGATGCTGGTCATCGTCACGCTGATTGCCATAGACGTCGGCCTGTCGCTGCTCAAACAGCGCTCGCAATGGGTATCGCAACTGATCGATGGCGGACCGACGATCATCGTCGAGAACGGCAAGCTGCTGCACAAGCGCCTGCGTCATGCGCGATTGATCGAGGCCGACGTAATGGAGGCCGCACGGTCCAGTCAGGGCATCGAAACCCTGGAGCAAATCAAGTTCGCGATCCTCGAGCGCAACGGCAAGATATCGGTGATTGCCGTGTAGGAGCAATCGGGCGCCGCGGTGTATCTGTTGTACCGCGTTATCGTTCTTCGCCGGCAAGCCTGGCTCCTACAGCGAATCGGGCGCCTCGGTCTATCTGCTGCACCGCGTCATCGTTCTTCGCCGGCGAGCCTGGCTCCTACAGGGCCAGGCGTGGCATTGACCCGAGTATGGCGTTCAAAGCATTGGCTTGCCGCCAGTGATCCCATACCGCTGGCCCGTGATGTAGCTGGCCTCATCCGACGCCAACAGCACATAGATCGGTGCCACCTCCACCGGTTGGCCCGGCCGCCCCAGCGGCGTCTGCCCACCAAAGTTCTGCACTTCCTCATCGGGCATGGTCGAGACAATCAACGGCGTCCAGATCGGCCCCGGTGCCACGCAGTTCACCCGGATGTTCTTCGAGCCCAGCATCTGCGCCAGGCCTGCCGTGAAGTTGGCGATTGCGCCCTTGGTCGTGGCGTAAGGCAGCAGGGTCGGTTTGGGCATGTCCGAATTGACTGAACTGGTATTGATGATCGAACTGCCGGGTTGCATATGCTTCAGCGCGGCCTGGCAGATGCGGAAAATCGCGGTGATATTGACATCGAAGGTCATCACCCATTCTTCGTCGGGGATGTCTTCGAAGTGTTCGTGGGTCATCTGGAACGCGGCGTTATTGACCAGCACATCGATCCGGCCGAAGCGTTCGACCGTCTTGTCCACCAGGGCCTGGCATTGCGCTTTTTGCGCCAGGTCGCCGGGCAGCAACAGGCATTGACGGCCGGCCTGCTCGACCCAGCGAGCGGTTTCCCGGGCATCTTCATGTTCGTTGAGGTAGGCCACGACGACATCCGCGCCTTCACGGGCGAAGGCAATGGCGACGGCGCGACCGATGCCGCTGTCGGCGCCGGTGATCAGGGCGATCTTGCCCTCGAGCCGGCCCGAACCTTTGTAGCTATGCTCGCCGCAGTCCGGGTAGGGGTCCATTTTCTTCTGGGAACCGGGGACGGGCTGAGCCTGTTTCGGGAAGGGTGGTTTTGGATAGTCATTCATTGGGAAATCTCCGTTCTCGAGGCAGAAGAGTCAAAGGGTTGACCCCGGTGTTTTGCCTTGAGTTCGGTTGGATTTCAGAGGCTGTCGAATCTTTCAACCCCACCAGATAACCTTGTGGGAGCGAGCTTGCTCGCGATGAGGCCATCACATTCAACACAATTGTTGACTGTAAGGCCGCCATCGCGAGCAAGCTCGCTCCCACAGGGGATTTGCGTTGCCTTGAGGGGCGTGTCAGGCCTTGCGATTGCGCAAACTGTGCTCCATCCGCGCAATGCCTTCTTCCAGCAACGCGCGCGGGCAGCCAAAATTCAGGCGCACGAACTGTTGGCTGTCATCGCCGAAATCCAGGCCGGCGCTGAGCCCGACCTTGGCCTGTTCGAGGAAGAACTGCTGCGGGTTGTCCAGCCCCAGCGCCGAACAATCGAGCCACGCCAGATACGTGCTCTGCGGCACGTTCAGGGTGACGCCCGGCAACCGGGTACGAACCGCGTCGACCAGGTAATCGCGGTTGCCTTGCAGATAAGTCATGAGCCCGGCCAGCCAGGGTCCGGCTTCGCTGCAGGCGATGCGGGTGGCTTCCAGGCCCAGCGGGTTGACGCTGTCGACCAGGCCGCAGCGCGCGTGATTGACCCGCTCGCGCACGGCTTTGTCCTGAATGATCATGAACGAGGTTTTCAGCCCGGCAATGTTATAGGCCTTGCTCGCCGACATCAGGGTGATGGTGCGCTTGGCGATGTCCGGGCCCAGGGTGGCGATCGGCAGATGCACACGCCCGTCGAAGCACAGTTCGGCGTGGATCTCGTCGGAGATGATCCAGGCGTCCTGTTCCAGGCAGATATCCGCTACCGCTTGCAGTTCTTCCCGCGGGAATACCTTGCCCAGCGGGTTATGCGGGTTGCTCAACAGCAGGGCGCCGCCGCCTTGCAGGGAATGGCGCAAGGCGTGCAGCGGCGTGGCATAGGTACCGTCAGGCAACGCGTCGAAACCCAGTTCGACCTTGTTCAGCCCCCAATGCCCCGGCGCATGGCGCAACGGCGGGTAGTTGGGGGTCTGGACCACGACATTCTGTTGCGGCCGGACCAGCGCGTGCAGGGCCATGTTGAAGCCCGACTCCACGCCCGGCAGGAAGATCAGCTCCTGGGGCTCGACGCGCCAGGCGTACTTCTTCCACAGGTCGGCAACGATGGCGTCGCGCAAGTCATCCTGCGCCACGCTGTAGCCGAGCAATGGATGTTCCAGACGTTTTTGCAGGGCCTGGATGATCACCGGCGGCGCGGCGAAGTCCATGTCGGCGACCCACATCGGCAACACGTCGGCCGGGTAACGGCTCCATTTGGTACTGCCGGTGTCATGGCGGTCGAACACCTGATCAAAATCGAAAGTCATGCTCATCTCATAAAGGCCGGGATTATTTCGGCAGACATGATAAGCGCCAAGCCCCTGTAGGAGCGAGCTTGCTTGCGAAGGCGGTGGATCAGGCGACATCAACATCGACGGGCAGGCAGCCAAGCCCCTGCAGGAGCTGGCTTGCCAGCGAAGACGGTGGCAGATCCGACATCGCAGTGACAGACAGACCGCTTTCGCGAGCAGGCTCGCTCACACATTGGCAGGGTGCCAGGCACACATCTCCCAGACACCCGCAACCCCTGTGGGAGCGGGCTTGCTCGCGAAGGCGGCGGCCCATTCAACATCGCAGTGACAGACAGACCGCTTTCGCGAGCAGGCTCGCACACATTGGCAAGGTGCTAGGCACACATCTCCCAGACACCCGCAACCCCTGTGGGAGCGGGCTTGCTCGCGAAGGCGGCGGCCCATTCAACATCGCAGTGACAGACAGACCGCTTTCGCGAGCAAGCCCGCTCCCACATTGGGACGGTGCCAGGCATGCAAGGCGCCCTCAATCCCTGTGCGAGCCTGCTCGCGAAGATGGCGGCACCTTCACCCCTCGCGCTGAGGTTAACGCGCGGGGCTGACGGTCATTGCATCACGTAACGCCCGGGTGCCGATTCCAGCGCCGGGTACTGCGCGTTACCGGTCTGCAGCACCGAAGGCTGGCGCTCCCCGGCTTGCTCGGCCAGCCAGACGAACCAATCGTTCCACCAACTGCCTGGATGCTGTTGGGCATTGTCGAACCAGCTTTGAGGGTCCTGGGGGACTTGTTCGTTGGTCCAGTAGTGGCGTTTTTCCTTGGCCGGAGGATTGATCACGCCCGCGATATGCCCCGAGGCACCCAATACGAATCGCTTGGTTCCGGACAGCAATTCGGTACTGGCGTAAGCGCTCCTCCATGGCACGATGTGGTCGTCATGGGTGGCGAGGATGTAGGCCGGGGCGTCGATGGCGCCAAGGTCCAACTTGACCCCGCAGCAATCCAGCTCACCGGATTTCAGGTCGTTTTGCAAATAGGTATGGCGCACGTACCAGCAGTACATCGGTCCCGGCAGGTTGGTGCTGTCGTTGTTCCAGAACAGCAGATCCAGCGGGATCGGTTTCTGCCCCTTGAGGTATTTGTCGACGTTGTAGTTCCACCACAGTTCGTTGGGGCGCAGCAGCGAGAAGGTATTGCCCATGTCCTCGCCCTTGAACAGGCCGATGGGGCCGTTCAGGCCGCCAATGGTGCGCTCGCGTTGGGCTACCAGTTTCTCGTCGACGAAGATATCGATCGCACCGGTATCGCGGTAATCGAGGAAAGTGGTCAGCAGGCTGACGCTGCCGATTTCCTTGTCACCGCGGGCCGCCAATACGGCCAGCGCCGAACTCAGCAGCGTGCCACCGATGCAGAAACCCATGCAATTGGGCCGTGGCTCGCCGCTGATCTCGCGGGTCACTTGCAGGCCTTTGATAACGGCGGTTTCGACCAGGTCATCCCAGGTGGTGCCGGCGAGCGTCTGGTCGAAGTTGCGCCAGGACATCAGAAACACCGGGTGGCCTTGCTGCAACAGATGGCGAACCATCGAGTTGTCGGGGCGCAGGTCGAGGATGTAGTACTTGTTGATCGATGGCGGAACGATGAACATCGGGCGCCGGAACTGGGTTTCGCTTTGCGGACGGTACTGGATGAGCTGGAAGAGTTCGTTCTCGAAGACCACTTCGCCTGGGGTGTTGGCCAGGTCGACGCCCACTTTGAAAGCGCCGGCGTCGCACTGGCGCATCTTGCCTTCCTGCAGGTCGCTGGCCAGGTGCATCAGGCCGGTGAGGAGGCTGCTGCCTTGGGTATCGACCAACCGTTGCAGTGCATCGGGGTTGCTGGCCAGGAAATTGCTCGGCGCACTGGCGGCGATCGCTTGCTCCACCAAGTACTGCAGACGCTGGCGTGGTTTCTTGTCATTGATCGGCAGCTGATCGAGCAGCTTCAGCAGGAAACCGGCATTGAGCAGGTAAAACGCCGCGAGGGAGCCGAACAACGGCTGGCTCCAGTTACCGCTGGCAAACCGGCGGTCGTCGAAGGTAAAGGCCTGGCCGGTCAGCAGACGCTGGCCGAGTTCAGCCCATTGCTGCTGATAATCCGATTGGAGGCTATCCAGGGTACTGCGTGGCAGATCGAACCAGGCGTTGTAGTCCTGCCCGGTGAACCAGGGGTTGGTGGCGACCCACAGACGTAATTGTTGCACCGCAAAGGAGGCACTGAACGGAACCTGGCCTGACCAGAAGGTGTTGAAAGTGTGTGCGTTATTGTCCATGGAACTCCCTGCCCACCTGAAAAAAAACCGGACAAAAAAAATTGCGACGCCGGACTTCGGCGCCGCATCTGCAACCAAGCAAGCCGTTCGGTGTGCCTAGCGCTCGATCACCAGGCTGACACCCTGGCCGCCACCGATGCACAAGGTGGCCAGGCCTTTTTTGCCATCGCGACGAATCAGCTCATGCACCAGCGACACCAGGATTCGCGCGCCCGATGCACCGATCGGATGACCGAGGGCAATCGCGCCACCGTTGACGTTGACCTTGTCCATGTCCCAGCCCAGTTCCTTGCCGACGGCCAGTGACTGCGCGGCGAACGCTTCGTTGGCTTCGATCAGGTCCAGGTCGTCCAGGTTCCAGCCGGCCTTGGTCAAGACCAGGCGGGTGGCAGGCACCGGGCCGATGCCCATGATCGACGGGTCGACGCCAGCACTGGCATAAGCCTTGATGCGCGCCAATACCGGCAAGCCGAGGGCTTCGGCCTTGGCGGCGCTGGCCAGCATCAGCACGGCGGCGCCGTCGTTGAGGGTCGACGCGTTGCCGGCGGTGACGCTGCCGGTTTTCAGGAACGCGGGCTTGAGGTTGCTCAAGGCCTGGAGCGTGCTGCCCGGGCGCGGTTGTTCATCGGTGTCGAAGACCAGCGGATCGCCCTTGCGCTGGGGAATCAGGATCGGGGTGATTTCAGCCTTGAAATAACCGCCTTCGATGGCTGCAGAGGCTTTCTGCTGCGAGGCCGCGGCAAAGGCGTCCTGGTCTTCGCGACTGAGCTCATACTTGCTGGCCAGGTTCTCGGCGGTGATGCCCATGTGGTAGTCGTTGAACGCATCCCACAAGCCATCCTGGATCAGGCTGTCCTGCAGTTGCGCATGACCCATGCGCAGGCCAGTGCGTGCCTTGGGCAACACATAAGGTGCCAGGCTCATGTTTTCCTGGCCGCCGGCAATCACCAGCTCGGCGTCGCCGCAACGGATCGCCTGGACTGCGAGCTGGACGGCCTTGAGGCCGGAGCCGCAGACTTTGTTCAGGGTCAGGGCAGGGACGGTGTGGGGCAGGCCGGCATTGATCGCCGTCTGGCGTGCCGGGTTTTGCCCGGAGCCTGCGGTCAGCACCTGGCCGAGGATCACTTCGTCGATCTGCGCGGCATCGATACCGGTCTGTTCGAGCAGGCGACGAATCACCGCCGCGCCCAGTTCGGTGGCGGGAATGGCGGACAGGGCACCTTGAAAACTGCCAATGGCGGTACGTGTAGCGGCAACGATTACGACTTCGTTCATGCAAAACCTCATCAGAATTGTGTCAAGCGGGAGCAGGGCGTCCATGCCCTGACAGGCTTATTGCATGTTCATGCCGCCATTGACCGAGAAGTCGGCGCCGGTGCTGTAGCCCGATTCATCGGATGCCAGCCAGGCCACGATCGAGGCGATTTCTTCGGGTTGGCCGAGGCGACCGACCGGGGTGGCCGCGATCATGGTGTCGAGAATGTCCTGGCGGATGGCCGCGGTCATGCTGGTCTGGATATAGCCAGGGGAGACGGTGTTGACGGTCACGCCCTTGCCTGAGACTTCACGGGCCAGGGCCATGGTGAAGCCGTGGATGCCGGCTTTGGCCGCGCTGTAGTTGGTCTGGCCGAACTGGCCACGCTGACCGTTGATCGAGGAGATGTTGATGACCCGGCCCCAGCCCTTGGACAACATGCCTTCAATCACCTGTTTGGTGGTGTTGAACATGCCGTTGAGGTTGGTGTTGATTACGGCGTTCCAGTCTTCCGGAGTGATTTTGCGGAAAGAGGCGTCACGGGTGATGCCGGCATTGTTGACCAGTACATCCACCGGACCGAATTGTTCACGGGCCATCTCGAAAGCCTTGCGGGTGGACTCCCAGTCGGTGATGTCGCCGTAGATGAATTCAAACTGATAACCCGCCGCCAGCTGGCTCGCTGCCCATTCATTCTTGCGGGCGGAATCCGAGCTGCAGCCCACGATAACCTTGAAGCCTTCCTTGTGCAGGCGCTGACAAATTGCTGTGCCGATCCCACCCATACCGCCAGTAACCAACGCAATACGACCAAGCGATTCCATACACTCTTTTCCTTTCTGTTATTTGCGTTGCAAGATGGGGGGTGATTGTTCGGTATTCGCGAGGTGTGCGGAAGTGTTGGGAGGTGACGGTCTAGTGTCCAACGGTGCCAAGCAGGATTTTCTGTCCCGTGGCAAAAAATGAGCAGTACCTATACTGGGATCAATTCTTCAGATTGAATCGCCGGTTAGTATGTTGTTTTAACGCAGATCAGTTATGGCTCCGGACAGGACGTTCGGTTCCACAGGTCAATGAGGACGCCATGTACAGAATGAGTTCCGGTTACGCCAACGTGCTGGTCACTACGCTGTCCGCGGAAGGACTGGATGTCGCCAACCTGTGTCAGGAGGCTGGACTGGACCTGAACATCGCGCACACGCCGGGAGCGTTGTGCGAGCGAAGGGCGATCTATCGGCTTTGGCAACTGGCGGCCCAGGCCAGCGGCGATCCCGACATCGGTTTGAAAGCCTACGGCCATTTTCATCCCGGCACTTTTCAGATTGTCGGTTACACCATGATGTCGAGCCTGAACCTGAAAAGGGCGCTTGAACGCCTGGTGCGGTTCAGCCCCTTGATCGGCACCGGATTCAGCCTGTTTTTTGTCCCGGAGCTGGAGCATTACCGAATGGCCTCGCTCGATCATCAACAGTCCGGCTCGATCAAGCCTCGGCAATATGCCGATGCCGGGCTGGCGTCCCTGCTTGGCTTCTGCCGCTGGCTGGGCGACGGTACGTTGCCGCAGCCGCTGAGTGTGGAATTCAGCTATCCCGAACCGCGAGACACGTCCGAGCATCAGCGGCTGTTTGGCTGCGACCTGCAATTTGGTTCGGCCTACGACAGCATTCTGTTTGACGGCCAGGAACTGCTGCGTCCGTTGAGCATGGCCAACGAGGCGCTGGCGGTACTGCATGACAGTTTCGCCGAGGCGCAGCTGGATTCGATCTGTGGCTTCTCCATCGTCGGCAAAATCCGCGCGCTGCTCACCGAGCGTTTGAGTCACGGCCAGGGGCAATGCGACATGGAGTCGATCGCCGCTGCATTGAACCTCAGCAAGCGCACCCTGCAACGCGCCCTGGAAAAAGACGGAACCCAATTCAAGGACGTGCAGAACGCCGTGCGCCGGCAACTGGCCGATTTCTACCTGCGCCATTCTCACTTCAACATGAAGCATGTGGCGTATCTCCTTGGTTTCCATGACCACAGCAGTTTCAATAAAGCCTGCAGCCGCTGGTTCGGCATGACCCCCGGTCAATATCGGGCCAATGCATCGTTCGAGATCGAGGAAACCGCGCCGGGGTGACGCGGTTCTCGTCGGTGATCGAGGCTATTTGGTCGAAGGTTTTTTCGCGCCTTTTTTGCCCTTGGGAGAGGGGCGCGCCGGACTCACGGCTTTGTCGATGAGCTTGGGAAGCACCTCCGGGATTTTTTGCTCGGTCGGCCTGGTTGGTATCGACTGGGTCGCTACGACCGGGTCTTCCTGCTTGATCGGCTCAGGTGTCGCCACCGGGCTTTTTGGCTTGACTGGCTGCGATGTGACCACGGGCGCTTTTTGCTCGGCTGGCCGAGGTGTAACCCCTGCAGCTTTGTGCTTGACTGGCTTGGGTGTTACCACAGGATCTTGTTGCTTGACCGGCTCAGGCGTTACCACGGGATCTTGTTGCTTGACTGGCTCAAGCGTTACCACGGGATCTTGTTGCTTGACCGGCTCAGGCGTGACCACAGGATCTTGTTGCTTGACCGGCTCAAGCGTTACCACGGGATCTTGTTGCTTGACCGGCTCAGGCGTGACCACAGGATCTTGTTGCTTGACTGGCTCAGGCGTGACCACAGGATCTTGTTGCTTGACCGGCTCGGGTGTTACCACAGGATCTTGTTGCTTGACTGGCTCAAGCGTTACCACGGGCGTTTTTTGTTTGATCGGCTCAGGTGTTACCACCGGTATTTCCTGCTTGACGGCTTTGGCTTCACCTGACGCTTGGGTCGTGCTGAAACCTGGCAAAGGGACTTCTAGCAGCGTGTGCAGTTCACGCCAGAAGGGATTTTCAGCCCCGCTGGCGGTCAGCAGTTCCGGCAGCAGATTGGCCACCGCCGCCAACACTTGCTGGCGTTCTTCGGTCTCGGGCAGCATCAAAAGCAGGCTTTGCACGCTTTCCTGCGGATAGGTGGCGACCAGCAGTTTCTGCAGGCTCAAGGTTTCGCGCAGGTCAATTGGCCCGGCACTGTGATCCGGCAGCGGCACCTGCAATTGCCGGATCAGTTTCTCGACGCTTTGCTGGCCGGGCTCGTTGCTGTGGCGGCCCAGCAGAAACAGGATGCGGATCAAGGCTTCCATCAAGCCGCCCAGGGGCAGGGCGTCCTGCAGGCGTTCGATCAGCAGCTTGTCGTGCTGCTCGGCATGAGCCTGCAGATTTCGTCCGGGTGCATTACCGGTGAGGCGGTTCAATACGCCATAGATACCGTAGAAACACAGCTCCTGGGTGGCATCGCGCAGATCACGATAACTGTCCAGGGCGTCCTGAATCTGGTTGGAGAACAAAGCCTGCCAGGCCAGAAGAGGGTTGTCCGGATTGACGGGCTGACGACCCTTGGTCACCTGGGAGGCACTGGCGGCCAACCACCACAAGGCCGGGTTCAAACTGCTCCACATCACTTGCTGCTGATGGAAGGGGTGCGAGCGGCGGATCAGTTCCGCGCCCGGTTCGTTGATCCACTGCCGCAACCACGGGCGTATGAAGCCGTCGTAAAGGCTGTTGTTGAGGGCGGAAGCGCGTTCGACCAGGGCGAATTCGCGATCGTCGTCACGGCGCGGCGGCTCGTCGCCATGGATGTCGGCGATCCGCCGCGGTTCGAAACGCACGGCATAGGGTGTTGCCGAGTTTTCTGGCAGGTCTTCGATCAGCATTTCATACAGTCCAGCCGGCAAGGCATTGATGGTATCGACCGCGCCGAGCAGTTCCCGGTGCTCGCGCCGGGCCACTTCACCGGAAACGAAGATGCCCAGGTGCCCGATGCTGGCATGGCGCAGGTAAACGATGGTGCGCCCGGCACTTTGCAGGGCGAAATCGCTGGGGTAGACGTCGGTGATCCAGTCCAGCGCCTGTTGCGGCGGCGTGATGTTGTCGCCATAGGAGCAGAACACCACCACCGGCACTTTGATGCGTTTGAGATCCAGCCCGCTGCTCTTGCGCCCCAGGCCGCCGGACAACCGATTGCCGATGAACAGGTCGTCGACAATCATCTCGATTTCTTCACTGTTGAGCAGCGTCGGGCTGCCCCACCAGCGCTCGAAATCCAGAAAGCGCTCGGCCTCGCTGTCGACTTCGCTGAACAGGTGATAGTACTTGCCCCACCAGCTGTGCGCCGGGTCGAGGCTTTCGAAATTGCTCACCAGCCAGGTGCCGTCGAAACGGTCATTGCCCAGGTCACTGCCCAGGCGCGCCATCCAGCCGCCCCCCAGCAAGCCGCCGGTGTAGCGCATCGGATTGCGCCCATTGACGCCGGCCCAGTAGGACAACGGCGCGCCATTGACGATGATCAGCCCCGGCAACTCCGGCCGGGAGGCTGCCAACCCCATCAAGGCCCAACCTGCCTGGCAATTGCCGATCACCACCGGTTTGCTGCTGGCGGGATGCCGGGCGCTGACGACTTCGATGAACCGGGCCTGGGCGGCGGTAATGTCCGCGAGGGTTTGCCCGGGGCTTGGCGAGTGGCTGAAGGCGATGAAATAGGTGGGATGACCGGCCCGCAGGCTTTCGCCGATGACCGAATCCTGTTTGAAACCGCCGATGCCCGAGCCATGACCGCCCCGTGGATCGATGATGATCACTGGCGGTTTATTGTCGTCGATCGGTTTGCCGGAGCCGCCGAAGACCTGCAGCAGCGAGTAATTGACCGGGCGGGACAGGTCGGCACCGGCGACCAGGGTTTCATGATCGAATTTGAGCAACAGTGGATAGCCGGCCCGTTCATGGGCCAGGGTGTTGTCGCCGCGCTGACGCAAGGTGTCCCAGAACAGCACGCTGCGTTGGCCGAGGTCAGTGAAGTAGTCCTGCCAGTCAGCCGCCGTGGGTTGTCTGAGTTGCCCCAGGCTTGACGGAGCGAAGGTTTTCGCCTGGCGTTTTTGTACGGCGTCGAGAACGTTGCGGGTATTGAGGCGTTGCAAGTGATTCAGGTGTTCGAACAGCCCTGTGGCTGATGAAAGCCGTTCATCACGCATCGCAATATTGTCATCATGGCCCATCATAATCTCCTTACACCTTATAGGGGGAGCAGCGCATCCAAGCCCTTTCGGTAAACAAGATTGGACGAGCTGTTTGATGGTTGAGAGTTTAGCGCTATCAACGGCAGGGCTGACAAGGTTTATTTTGCACTGCACAAAAAAGAGGTTGCCAAAAGTTTTTGTGCACTGCAATATGAAGTCTAACGCGATGTCTGGCAGGATCGCTATCGCGTCCTTTGGCCCATCTGGGCCTTCCAGTACCAGGAGATTCAAGCATGTCTTTTTTCAACTCGGAAAAACTGCAAGCCACTCAGAAAGCCAACCTCGACCTTTTGCAGCAAATCAGCGGCAAAGTCTTCGCTAGCGTTGAACAACTCAGCCAGTTGCAGTTCAAGGCCCTGCGCGAGTCCGCCGAGGAGCAGTTCGAAGGTGTTCGCAAGCTGCTGGCCGTGCGCGATCCACAAGGTTTCGCCGAGCTGCAGGCTTCTTTCACCCAGCCAAACAAGCAGACCGAACGCCTGACCGAGTTCAATCGCCAGGTTCAGGCGCTGATCGTGGGCACCCAGTCGGACATCGCCAAGCTGGCTACAAGCCAGGTCGAAGCCGGCACCCAGCTGGTGCAAGAGTTCGTTGAGACGATCAGCAAAAACGCACCAGCCGGCTCCGAGCCAGTAGTGGCGGCGTTCAAGTCGGGCCTGGCAAACGCCGGCACCGCGTTTGAAAACGCACAGAAAGCGGCAAAACAGGCTAGCGATGTGGCTCAGAACACTTTCGCCGAAGCGACTGCCGCAGCCACCAAGGCGGCGCCAGACGCCAGCGCCAAGACCGGTAACAAGTAAGTCAAATTAGCTCAGCTGCACCGATGGCGATGGGTTTATTCCCCATCGCCATTTTTTTTCGGTCCGTTTTTGGCATCCGGCTTGACGCCGAACAGGCCGAACATGTTCTGGGTGTTCAGATACAGTGCCTTTGATTGATCGACATACTGACGCATCAGGTCCTGCATCACCGGTGTCTGCTGGTGCATGAACGCACTCCAGGCTACTGACGATTGCGCGCCGGTCTGGGACTGGATGTCGATCACGGTCTTGATGCTCTCGTCCAGGTAGCTGCCGAGCACGCCCTGATAAGGACCGTAGAACTGGATAATCCCCATCAGCATTTCGCTGTTGAAGATCGGCTCGCCGCCGCTTTCGGCCTCCAGAATCACTTGCAGCAGAATGCTGCGAGTCAGATCCTCGCCGCTCTTGGCATCGACCACCTGGAACGGAACCTTGTCGATGACCAACTGGCGGATGTCGGCCAGGGTCAGGTGACTGCTGGTATGGGTGTCATACAGGCGGCGATTGGGGTATTTCTTGATCAGGCGGGGGGTGGTATCGGTCATGCGGGCGTCTCGCGGCGGGCCTGGTTAGCAGGCATCTTACTCTACTATGGGCACTGCCGCGGGTTGGTGTCGGGGGAGGGAAGCCAGGGCCGAGCTCTTTATTGCTTTTGAGGCCGTCTTCGCGAGCAAGCCCGCTCCCACAGTAGACCGTGTCTATCTGAACAACTCGGTCAACTGTGGGAGCGGGCTTGCTCGCGAAGAGGCCCGCCATCACAGCGCAAATCCAGCAGCAAAAAAAGGACTGCGCCGTGAAGCGAGTCCCCCTTGTGCAGCCCGGATCGGCTTACCAGATCGGCAAGCTATAGCTGACAATCAAGCGATTCTCATCCAGATCGCTGCCAAAATTGCTCGAGCGCACCGTCGCATTGCGCCATTTCACCCCGACATTCTTCAGCGGCCCGCTCTGCACCACATAACCGATATCGGTATCGCGCTCCCATTCCTTGCCTTGCGGGCGGTTGTTGCCCAGGTCGATATCGGAACCGGTGAGGTAGCGGGTCATGAAGGTCAGGCCCGGAACGCCAAGGGCCGCGAAGTTGTAGTCGTAACGGGCCTGCCAGGATTGTTCATCCTTGCTGGCGAAGTCGCCGATTTGCACGAAGTTGACCAGGAACGCATCGGCACCGTTGATGTAGGCGTAGCCGGTGTCGCCGCTCATGCCTTGATAACCGAGGCCGAACGCATGCCCGCCGAGGCTGTAGGTGAACATCGCGCCAATCGCATTATTGTCGACATTGCTGCCGCCATCGTCCGTGGAGCGGGCGTAACGCAGATCAGTTTTCAACGACTGGCCGGTGGCGACCGGCAGCACGTAGGTCAGGTTCACCAGGTGCTGGCTGTAGAGGTTGTCGAGGTGACCGTAGCTGTAGCCGGTGGCCAGGTTGCCGGTCCATTTGTAGTTGAGGCTGGCGAAATCGAAGCTGTCGCTGGCTGCCTGCCGGGTAATGATGCCCTTGGCGCCGGTGCGGGTGATGCCCATGTCCTCGTAGTCCGAGGAGTCACGCTGGTTGACTTGGGTCAGGCGCCCGGCGTCCAGGGTCAGGCCTTCGAATTCCAGCGAGGTCAGCTGGCCGCCTTCGAAGGTTTGTGGCAACAGCCGCGAATCGTTGGCCAGCACCGTGGGTAGCTTGGGCAGCAGGGTGCCAAGTTTCAGCGTGCTTTTGGAGGCGCGCAGTTTGGCCGTCAGGCCCAGTTCGCCGTACTCGTCCTGGGCGCCCTTGCGGGTGTCGCCATGGCGCTTGAGCAGGCCGGAGCCTGCGCGATCGGGGCTGGAGTCGAGTTTGACGCCGACCAGGCCGATCGCATCCAAGCCCACGCCGATCAAGCCTTCGGTGAAGCCCGATTCGTAGCGCAGCAGAAAGCCCTGGGCCCACTCCTCTTGTTTGGATTGCGCAGCATTGTCCTGGCGATAATCACGGTTGAAGTAGAAATTGCGCAGCTCGAGGCTGGCCTTGCTGTCCTTGAAAAAGTCAGCAGCGGCGGGGGCCGAGAGGCTGATGACGCCACCGGCCAGCAGCAGTCGGGTAGTAAGAGTGCGGGTGTTACGGTCCATGGTGAAGCCCCTTTGTTTTTATTATGCCAAGACAGGTCCCGCAGCCCTCGCCAGACGGGCGAGGGCTTATCGATAAAAAACGCAGGCACCGAAAAGAGAGGAGCGTGGCGCCGCGTGGGTTCAATCGTTAAAACTGTTCGGCAGCCAGGCCATACAGCGAGGCACTGCCCGCACGAATGGATTGCTCCAGGCTGAGGATGCGCGGCAGCAGGCGATGGATGTAGAAGTCGGCGGTGGCGATCTTCGCGCCGTAAAACGCCTCGTCATCGCCGCGTTTCTGCCCGGCGACCTGAGCCATGCGCGCCCACAGCCAGGCGTAGGCGACGTAGCCGAACAGGTGCAGATACTCCACCGAGGCGGCGCCGATTTCGTTGCGGTTGGTCGCGGCCTGGTCCTGCAGCCAGTCACTCAAGTCTTCCAGGCGCTGCACGGCATCGACCAGTTGAGCGCAGTAGGGCGCGTCGGGCTGCTGGGCGAAGTGACGGATCTGGCCGGTGAACTGGCGCAGCGCGACGCCGTTATCGGCCAGCACTTTGCGACCGAGCAGGTCCAGCGCCTGAATGCCGTTGGTGCCTTCGTAGATCTGCGCGATGCGCACGTCGCGTACCAGTTGTTCCTGGCCCCATTCGCGGATGTAGCCATGGCCGCCGAATACCTGTTGGCCGTTGATGCAGCTTTCCAGGCCGGTGTCGGTGAAAAACGCCTTGGCCACCGGCGTCAGCAGCGCGACCAGGGTTTGCGCGGTGTCGCGTTCCCGGGCGTCATCGGAAAATTTCGCCAGGTCCAGTTGCTGCCCGACATAGCTGGCAAATGCACGGCCACCTTCGGTCATGGCTTTCATGCCGAGCAGCATGCGGCGCACATCGGGGTGGACGATGATCGGGTCGGCCACTTTGTCCGGGGCGATGGCTCCGGTCGGTGCGCGGCTCTGCACCCGTTCACGGGCGTAAGCCACGGCGCTCTGGTAGGACGCTTGCGCGCAACCGATGCCCTGGATGCCGATGGACAGGCGTTCGTAGTTCATCATGGTGAACATCGCCGCCAGGCCTTTGTGGGCTTCGCCGACCAGCCAGCCGCTGGCGCCGTCGAAGTTCATCACGCAGGTGGCCGAAGCCTTGATGCCCATCTTGTGTTCGATCGAACCGCAGCTCACGGCGTTGGGGTCGCCGAGGGAACCGTCGGCATTGACCAGCACTTTGGGCACCACGAACAGCGAGATGCCTTTCGGGCCAGCCGGCGCGTCGGGCAGTTTGGCCAGCACCAAGTGCACGATGTTTTCGGTCAGGTCCTGATCGCCACCGGTGATGAAGATCTTGCTGCCGGTGATGCTGAAGCTGCCATCGGCCATGGGTTCGGCCCGGGTGCGAATCAGCCCCAGGTCGGTGCCGGCATGGGCTTCGGTCAGGCACATGGAACCGGCCCAGCGGCCTTCATACATCGGCGGCAGGTACAGGCTTTTCAGGGTCTCGCTGGCATGGGCGTCCAGCGCCAGGCAGGCGCCGGAACTCAAGGCCGAATACAGGGCGAAGCTGGAATTGGCGCCGTAGAGCATTTCCTCGAACTGCACCGCGAGCATCTTCGGCATGCCCATGCCGCCAAAATCGGCGTTGCCGGACAGGCCGACCCAGCCGCCTTCGATGTAGGTGGCGTACGCCTGTTTGAAACCAATCGGCGTGCTGACCTGGCCGTCTTGCCACTGGGCACCTTCCTCGTCGCCGCTGCGATTCAAGGGGGCAATCAGGTGCGAGGTGACTTTGGCGGCCTCCTCGAGAATCGCGTCGGCGGTGGCGGCGTCGACACTGTCGGCCAGGGCCGGCAGGCGCGCCCAGAGGGCCGGGGCGTCGAACACTTCATGCAGCACAAAGCGCATGTCGCGCAGCGGGGCGTTGAATTCAGGCATAACGTGAACCTCAATGGGACGGTTGGGCACGGCGCCGCTGTGGCGGGCCGTGCCTTGTCTGTCAGTGGCTGGAAGCGCTGGCGGCACCGAGGCCGGTCTGGGCGCGAACGAACTGGTCGGCGTAGGCGTCGCGCTCCTTGTCGGCGCGCACGCTGCGGTCAAGCCGGGAGACGACCACGATCACCAGGAACGCCAGCGGCATGGAGAACAATGCCGGGTGATCGTAAGGGAAGATCGCGTGGGCATTGCCGAGCACGGTGACCCAGACGGCTGGCGACAGGATCACCAGGACCAGCGCGCAAATCAGGCCGGAGAAACCGCCGATGATCGCGCCCTTGGTGGTCAGGCCTTTCCAGTACATGGCCATGATCAGCACCGGGAAGTTGGTCGACGCGGCGATGCCGAAGGTCAGGCCCACCAGGAACGCGACGTTCATCTTCTCGAACAGGATGCCCAACAGAATCGCGATGATGCCCAGGCCGACAGTGGCCATGCGGGTCACACGCATTTCCTGTTTCTCGCTGGCCTTGCCTTGCTTGAACACGGTGGCGTAGAGGTCATGGGAAATCGCCGAAGCACCGGCCAGGGCCAGCCCGGAGACCACTGCGAGGATGGTGGCGAAGGCCACGGCCGCGAGGAAACCGAAGAACAGGTTGCCGCCCACCGCTTTGGCCAGGTGCATGGCGACCATGTTGCCGCCGCCCACCAGGGCGCCGCCGACTTCACCGTTGACGTAGTACTGCGGGTCGGTGCCGATGATCACCATCGCGGCAAAACCCAGGGTGCACACCACCAGGAAGAAGAAGCCGATGAAGCCGGTGGCGTAGAACACCGACTTGCGGGCTTCCTTGGCGTTGGGCACGGTGAAGAAGCGCATCAGGATATGCGGCAGGCCGGCGATGCCGAACACCAGGCCCAGGGACATCGACGCAGTGTTGATCGGGTCGGCGAGCATCGAGCCGGGGCCCATGATGTTCCAGCCGCTGGCGTGAGCCTCGACGGCCTTGGTGGCCAGGGCTTCGTAGCTGAAACCGAACTGCGACATGGCCATGACCGCCAGGGTCGTGCCGCCGGCGAGCAGCAACACGGCCTTGATGATCTGTACCCAGGTGGTGGCGATCATGCCGCCGAAGATCACGTACACCAGCATCAACGCACCGACGATCACTACGGCTACCGGGTAGTCGAGGCCGAACAGCAACTTGATCAACTGGCCGGCACCGACCATCTGCACGATCAGGTAGCAGCACACCACCGTCAGCGAGCCGAAGGCGGCGAAGATCCGCACTTTGTTCTGGTCCAGGCGATAGGACACGATGTCGGCGAAGGTATAGCGCCCCAGGTTGCGCAGGCGCTCGGCCATCAGGAAGGTGATGATCGGCCAGCCGACGAAAAAGCCGATGGTATAGATGAAGCCATCGTAGCCCTTGGCGAATACCAGGCTGGACAGCCCGAGCAGCGTGGCCGCGGACATGTAGTCACCGGCAATCGCCAGACCGTTCTGGAACCCGGTGATACCGCCGCCAGCGGTGTAGAAGTCCGAGGTGGATTTAGTCTGGCGCGCCGCCCACCAGGTAATGGCCAGCGTGCCGAGGACGAACACAAAGAACATGCCGATCGCATGCAGGTTCAGCGGTTGTTTTTCCACGGCACCCAGGGCAGGTGCCGCGAGCGCCGTGGAGGCCGGCAGCAGGCAAGCCGCGGCGAGGATGAGTTTACGTAGCGGAGTCATCACTTACTCTCCTCGAGAATGGCCGCGCCCAGGGCGTCGAAACGGGTGTTGGCGCTGTAGACGTACCAGCCGGTCAGCAGCCAGGAAAAAATGATGATCGCCGCGCCCACCGGCATGCCCAGGGTCAACATCCGATGCTCGGCGAGCGGTGCATGCAGCCATTGCGGGGCGAACGCGACTACCAGCATGAAGGCGTAGTACGTCACGAGCACCGCGGCGCTCAGCGACCAGGCCAGGCGCGAACGGCTGCTCACCAGTTGCAGGAATTTCGGGTTGGCCCGTATACGTTCACAGCGTTGGGTATCGGTTGAATGGATGTCGATCATGGGTGGCTCCACCTTGTTTTTGTTATCGGTGCATGTGGGTTGGGCAGGGCAGGGCCGAATTCGGCCTGCACGAGCCCGAAGCGGCAGGTAAAGGCACCTGCCGCCTGGTGGTTACAACGTCGATTCGGTTAGAGCGCTTTAGCCCTGTCGCGCAGGACGTACTTCTGGATCTTGCCGGTGGACGTCTTCGGCAACAGGGTGAAGATCACCGTGCGCGGGACCTTGAAACCGGCCAGGTGTTCGCGGCAGAAACTGATGATGTCGGCCTCGCGCACGTCCTGGTGATCGGCCTTCAAGGTGATGAAGGCGCAAGGGGTTTCCCCCCATTTTTCATCGGGACGGGCCACGACGGCCGCTTCCATCACGCCCGGATGGCGATAGAGCACGCCTTCGAGTTCGATGGTGGAGATGTTCTCGCCGCCGGAAATGATGATGTCCTTGAGCCGGTCCTTGATCTCGACATAACCGTCGGGATGACAGACCGCCAGGTCGCCGGTGTGGAACCAGCCGCCTTCAAACGCTTCGGCGGTGGCGGTCGGATTTTTCAGGTAGCCCTTCATCACGGTATTACCGCGCATGAAGATCTCGCCGATGGTCTGACCGTCCCGCGGGGTCGGTTCCAGGGTCTTCGAGTCCGCGACCATCACGCCTTCGAGCGTCGGATAACGCACGCCTTGGCGGGATTTGACCTGCGCCCGTTCCTCCAGCGGCAGTTCGTCCCATTCGGCATGCCAGGCGCAGAGCGTCACCGGGCCATAGGTTTCGGTCAGGCCATAGACGTGGGTGACCTTGATGCCCATTTCTTCCACCGCGCCGATCACCTTGGCCGGCGGTGCGGCGCCGGCGACCATGGCGTTGACCGGGTGATCGATGGCCGCCTTCGCCGATTCCGGCATGTTGACCAGGGCATTGAGCACGATCGGCGCTGCGCACAGGTGAGTGATCTGATGCTCACGGATCAGCGTGAGGATTTTCTGCGGATCGACCCGACGCAGGAACACATGCACACCGGCCAGCGCGGTGATGGTCCACGGGTAGCACCAGCCGTTGCAATGGAACATCGGCAGGGTCCAGAGGTACACCGGATGGTTGCCCATGGCCCAGGTCATCTGGTTGCCCAAGGCGTTCAGGTACGCACCGCGATGGTGGTACACCACGCCCTTGGGATTACCGGTGGTGCCGGAGGTGTAGTTCAGCGCGATGGCTTGCCATTCGTTCACCGGCCAGTGCCAGTCGAATGCCGGGTCGCCCTCGGCCAGCAGCGCTTCATAGTCCAGGTCGCTGACGGCCTCGCCCTCACCGTACTCGGGATCATTGACATCGATGACCAGCGGCGGGTGATCCAGCATGCCGATTGCCGCGTGGATCACGCTATGAAACTCGCGGTCGGTAATCAGCACCTTGGCCTCGCCATGCTGCAGCATGAAGGCAATGGCTTCGGCATCCAGGCGCACGTTGAGCGGGTTGAGCACCGCGCCGATCATCGGCACGCCGAAGTGCACTTCCAGCATCTCGGGAATGTTCGGCAGCATCACCGCCACCGTGTCGTTCTTGCCGATGCCGCGCCCGGCCAGCGCCGAGGCCAGGCGCCGGCAGCGGGTGTAGGTCTGGGCCCAGGTGCGACGGATCGAGCCGTGGATCACGGCGGGGTAGTTGGGGTAAACGCTGGCGGTGCGCTCGATGAAGCTGAGCGGAGACAGGGCAATGTGATTGACAGCCGCAGGGCCTAGCCCTTGTTCATAGATCGACATATACGGGTACTCGGTGGCTGATTGTTAGCTCTATGGTGGCCTGCAGCGTCACCGCTGAGGTCACCTTTTTATGTCCGGTGTGCTTTATATAACATTCGCCAGTCAGTATGGAAGTACAACCTATAGCGTATAGTATATGTACTATATGTGATTCCAGAGGCTCTAAATGAATGCGACCTAACCCCCCAAGGCCGGTATATCCTTGGCTTCCCTGACGAAGGAGCCGTGATGACCCTGACCCCCGTTCGATTGCACAGCTGGTTGCGCCTGCAACGCGAAGGTGTGTCCCTGGCCGCCCGGGCCGATGCCTTGTGCCGTGCGTTGCAGGAATGCCCCGAGGTGCGCCGGGCGGTCTATCTGAGCTGGCAAGCCAAATCGCGGATCTACAGTCACGAAGGTGCCGCCCAGCATTTTCCACCGGGCCTGGGAGACCCTTCGCAAGCCAGCGATCAACGGCTGTTCGAGCGCCTGGTCGAGGCGGGGCGGCTGGATCTGGCGCAAGTGCGGCAACTCGATTGCTGGCTGGCCGGCCGCCTGCGTCGGGCCGCCATCAGCCACGGCCAGGTATTTGACCTGGCCTTGCAGCCGGACCAGCCGGGGTTGTTGCTGGTGCAAGTGTGCGAGGGCGTGAGCCTTGACTGGCTGGGTTGGGTCCAGGATTTGCTGACCACCTTGCTCAGCAGCGTCAACGGCATGCTGCGCGGCTCGCCGCTGTTGGGCCACGATCCGCAACCGAGTCTGTTGCTCGATGCCCGGGGCCGGCCGCTGGAGTTCAATGCGGCGCTGCTGGCGCTGCTCGCGGAAAAACCGCTGACCGAGCTGCCGGGCTTTCTGCCGGTGAATCATCGGGTGCTGGTGCGCGCCTGTCTCGACCAGCAACGCGCCATCGAAGGGGTCGAGGCCCAGTTCGAAGCGCAGATCCTGATCTGGACCTTTATCCCCGATCCCCAGGACAACCGCGTACTCGCCCGTTGCCGCGACGCCACCGCGCAAGTGCTGGCCGAGCGCGAAGCGACCAAGGCGCGCCGGCTGTACCGGCTGATCATCGAGAACACCACCGACCTGATTTCCCGACACACCCCGGACGGGCGCTTTCTCGACGCGTCGCCGGCGTCCTGGACCTTGCTCGGCTACTGGCCGGAAGAGCTGCGCGGGCAAATGGCCCAGAGCCTGTTCCATGGCCAGGGCCTGGCCAGCCTGGTGCAGCGCGCGCGGGACGCCCTGGAGCAGGACGGTTACCACACCATGACCTATCGCATTCGCCATCGGGACGGGCATTACCTGTGGTTCGAAACCGCCAGCCGGGCGATTCGCGAAACCTACACCGGGGCGGTGGTCGAAGTGGTCAGCGTCTCCCGGGACATCACCGCCCGGGTGCAGGCGGAGGAGAACAAGCGACGCCTGGCCGAAGTGGTCGAGGTCAACACCGATCCGGTGCTGTTCATCGACCCCGAAGGGCAAGTCACTTATCTCAACCCGGCGGCCCGGCGCATCCTCGGGGTCGACGAGCAACAGCCGATGCCGACCCTGGCGCAGTTGTTCGCCAGCAGCGACCTGGCCCGCCTGCAACGCGACGGCTGGAGCGGCGCCGAGCGCAACGGGGTGTGGAGCACCGATGCCCGCTTGCAACCCCCGGGTGGCGGCACCTCGGTGCCGGTATCGCTGGTGCTGCTGGCGCACCGTTCCGCCAGCGGCGAGCGCTATTACTCATTGGTGGCGCGGGACATGACCGAGCGCGAACTGCGCGAAGTGCAACAGCGCCGCCATCAGGACGAACTGGCACACACCGCGCGGCTGGTGACCCTGGGGGAACTGGCCTCGGGCATCGCCCACGAAATCAATCAGCCGCTGGCGGCCGTGGTCAATTATGCCAACGCCAGCCAGCGCTATTTGCAGACGCTGGACTCCAATCCCCAGGCCGCCGCCAGAGTCGCGCAAGGACTGGAACGCATCACCCACCACGCGACCCATGCCTCAGAGGTCATCCGGCGTTTGCGGGCCTTCCTGCGCAAGGGCCAGCGGCGCATGCAGGCCCTGAATTTCACCGACGTCGCCCGCGAGGCCGTGCGCTTGTGCGCCTGGGAAGCGAACAATTGCCAAGTGACAATCGAGGATCGACTGCCGGATAATCTGCCGCCGGTTTACGCCGACCGGGTGCTGCTGGAGCAGGTCTTGCTCAATTTGCTGCGCAATGCCATCGACGCCAACCGCGAACGGCATCCGGGGCAGTCTTCACTGATCGTGATGGCGGCCGGGCAGGGCAGTGGCGCGACGGTGGAAATCAGCGTGCAGGACCAAGGCCCCGGCGTCAGCGCGCCGGAACTCGAGCAGATATTCACCCCCTTCTACACCAGCAAGCCCGATGGCCTGGGCCTTGGGCTGTCCATGAGCCGCAGCATCATCGAAGGTTTCGGTGGCGAGTTGCAGGCCTGCCGCCAGCCGGTCGGGCTGCTGATGAGTTGCCGCTTGCCGCTGGCCGGTCCGACAAAACAACAACAGGAATAATGCAATGGCAGGTGCGACTGAGCACGTGGTGTATGTGGTCGACGACGATCAAGGCATGCTCGATTCAACGGTCTGGCTCCTGGAATCGGTTGGGCTCAAGGCGTTGCCGTTTACCAGTGGCGCGGAGTTTCTCAATGCCTGTGATGCGAGTCTCGATGCCTGCGTGCTGCTCGACGTGCGCATGCCCGGTATGGGCGGCCTGAACGTGCAGGAAGAAATGCGCGCCCGGGAGCTGAACCTGCCGATCATCTTCGTCAGCGGTCACGCCGATGTGCCAATCGTGGTGCGTGCGTTCAAGGCCGGCGCCCATGACTTCATCGAGAAACCCTACAACGAGCAATTGCTGCTGGACAGCGTGCAACAGGCCCTGAGCAATTGCGCGGCCAACCGTTCGGGCAATCAGGGGCACGACGCCTTGCAGGCGCGCTTGCTCACCTTGACCCCCCGGGAGCGCGACGTCTTGCTGCCGTTGGTGCAGGGTTACACCACCCGCGAAATCGCCGAGCAACTGGGGGTGAGCGCCAAAACCGTCGATCTGTATCGCTCGCGGGTGATGAAGCGCATGCAGGCCAGCACCTTGCCGGACCTGGTGGGCATGGCGATCGCCGCGCAACTGGTCGATCCACTGAAGCTGCGTTGAGACCGCGCGTTCTCCATCGAGGGTCTATGCTGGGCTAACCGATCCCCTACCTTGCAAATCTGCAAAGAGGCCTCCATGGAGCCCACGTCCCTCTCCGAGAAAGCGCTCTCACGCACGCTGCTGGATGTTTTGATTCGTGCCGGGCTGATCGCCGTACTGGTGCTGTTCTGCTTCGAGATATTCGCCCCGTTCCGCGACTTGATGCTGTGGTCGCTGATTCTGGCGGTCACCCTTTACCCCCTGCAAACGCGGCTCAAGGGGGCGCTGGGGCGCAAGGATGGCATGGTTGCAACGCTGATCGTGCTGGTTGCGATCGTTGTCCTCATGGTGCCGATCTACCTGTTGGGCATCTCGATTGCGGATTCGGTCGGACACTCGATGGACATCGTCAAGGGCGGTGATTTTCATATCCCGCCGCCCGCTGCGTCAGTCGCCACTTGGCCGTTGATCGGCGAACCCCTCTCGGCATTCTGGCTGCAGGCTTCAACCGATCTTCCCGACCTGACCGCGAAATACCTGCCGCAGATAAAACATGCCAGCCTGAACCTGTTGAGCAAGCTTGCCGGCGTCGGCATGGGTTTCCTGATGTTCATTTTCGCCTTGATCATTGCCGGGATCTTCATGGCCTATGGCGAAGAGGGCAGCCGCAGTGCGATACAGATTGCGTCGCGCGTCAGCGGCCCGGTGAAGGGTCCGAAAATCGCCGAACTGTGCACCGCCACAATCCGTGCGGTGGCGTTGGGGGTGGTCGGCATCGCCTTCATCCAGATGCTGCTGGTGGGCCTCGGATTTGTCTTCAAAGGTGTGCCGGGGGCCGGTCTGCTGGCGCTGGCCGTGCTGTTGCTGGGCATCATGCAACTGCCGGCGACCCTGATTACGCTTCCCGTGATCGCCTTTGTGTTCGCCACCGAAGGGGCCAGCACGGCGACGATCGTCTTCGCCATCTATGTTTTCGTCGCTGGCCTGGTGGATAACGTGCTCAAGCCATTGCTGCTGGGCCGCGGTGTCGATGTACCCATGCCGGTGATATTGATCGGCGCGCTGGGCGGCATGGTCACCAGCGGCATCATCGGGCTGTTCATCGGTCCGGTGGTGTTGGCGGTCGGGTATCAATTATTCTGGCAGTGGGTGCAGGACCGGCCGCCGGAAGGAGGAGGGCAGTCACTGTGAGTGCGCAAAATAATGAGCTGCTGGAACAGGTATTGATCGCCCATGGCGGGCTGGAACGCTGGAACAGGTTCAACACGGTGCACGCCACGATCGTGACCGGCGGCTCGCTCTGGGCCATGAAAGGGCTGACCCAGGACAGCGCGCCACGCCAGATGACGGTCTGGCTGCATGAACAGCGCGCCTCGGTCACCCCCTTTGGCGGGCCTGATCAATTGACGGCCTTCTCACCGGATCGAATCGCCATCGAAAGAACCGGCGGCAAGGTCATCGCCGAACGATCGGCGCCCAGGGAATCCTTCCGCGACCATGGCGAAAACAGCCCTTGGGATCCGCTGCACCGCGCGTATTTCAATGGTTACGCGCTGTGGTCCTACCTGACCATGCCTTTCCAGTTCACCTGGCCGGGTGTCGCCACCGCAGAAGTCGAGCCCTGGCAAGAGGGCACCCAGCACTGGCGACGATTGCGGGTGACCTTTCCCGAGCACATTGCCACCCACTGCGCAGTGCAGGATTTCTACTTCGGCGAGGACTTTCTGCTGCGGCGCCACGACTACAAGGTGGACATCAGTGGCGGCCTGCCTGCCGCCCAGTATGTGGGTGATTACGTTGAGGCAGACGGGCTGCGCATGCCGGGCAAGCGGCGCGCCTATCGACGCGGGGCCGACGGCCAGCCCGACACAGGGGCCTTGCTGGTGGCGATCGACCTCAGCGACATCGGCTACTCGTAATGCAACACGGAGGAATGAATCATGACCGTGCATGCCTGGGAAAAGCTCTACCTGGACGACCTGCACCTGGGTCAGAAATTTGAGAGCGACACCGTTCGCGTCGACCTGCAGGCAATGCTGGCATTTGCCCAGGCGTTCGACCCGCAACCCTTCCACCTCGATCCTGAAGCGGCCAGCCTGAGCCTGTTCGGGGGCTTGGCGGCCAGTGGCTGGAACACCGCGGCCCTGACCATGAAAATGCTGGTGGCCAGCGTGCCATTGGCGGACGGGATCATTGGCCTGGGGATCGAGTTGAGCTGGCCGACGCCGACCTATCCGGACGACGTATTGCGCCTCAAATGCACCGTACAGGCCATCGAACCCTCGGCTTCCAAACCGGATCGGGGCGTGGTGACGCTGCTCATGGAAACTCTCAATCAGAACGACAAGGTGGTGCAGCGGGCGACGGGCAAGCTGCTGGTGTTCAATACCCCGGCGCCTGATTGAACAGGCGCTTCACACAGCATATACTTCATTTGACTTAAAAAATAATTCATTTGAATGGAGTGGTCATGAACACTTCTACCGCCGCTCGGCGTCCGGCCCGAAAGAAGGATGAACCTCGTGAAATCGGGATCGCCGCTTTTTGGCGTTTCAGTTTCAATCGAGAATTGCTCAATGACTCGGAGCGCTTGCAGCAGATCAAGTCGGGATTTCCAGCATCGCTTGTCCAGGCCCTGCGCCAGACCTTCGACCTGCAGGAGCGCAGTGTTGAAACGCTGCTCAATGCTTCGATCTCTACGCTCGAAAGGCGTCGGCGTGAGCAAAAAAACCTGGATTCTGTCGCTTCCGAGCGTCTGGATCGCATTGCCACGGTCTCTCATCTGGCCGAAGAGGTGTTCGAGAACAAAGCCAACGCCGCGCACTGGATGTCGACGCCGAACAAAGCGCTCGGCGGCACTGCCCCGATCATGCTTTGCGAAACCGAGATCGGCGCGAGGCAGGTTCGGCGTGTGCTTCATGCCCTGGAATGGGGCGGCGCGGCCTGATGCGGGCCTGGCGCATCGCGAAGGCGAAACGTGCGACCGACCTTTCAGGCATGGGCGCCGCTATCGAGGGTGGGCGTTGGAATGATCAGGATGTACCCGCCGTCTACATGGGACTGACTCCGGCAATCTGCTGTCTGGAAACTTTTGTGCACGCGGGGGGCGAACCGACATTCCCGATGAAGATCACCTGCTTCGAGCTGCCCGACGATCCGGCGCTTTTTCTGCAGCCTGATCCGAAAACGTTGCCAGAGGGTTGGGCGAGTCTTCCTGCAGACCGCCCGAGTATGGATTTCGGTACCGCGTGGCTGAGGGCGAACACGCACCTTGGATTGGTCGTTCCTTCTGCCGTGCTGGCTCTGGAACGCAACGTGGTGATCAACCCCAATCACCCGGCGGTGAACGAGATCAAAGTGGTCGACGTGTTCGATTTCATGTACGACCCTCGCATGTTCGCGTAATGCTGTAGGAGCGAGGCTTGCCCGCGAAGGCGGTGTGTCAGGCAACAGAGATATCGGCTGATACACCGCCTTCGCGGGCAAGCCTCGCTCCTACAGGAATCGCTGCGGTGCACGAATATTGTGCCCAACACAAAACCCTGCAGGAGTCTAGGGGATTACCTGATAACCGCGCTGCTGCATGCAACTGGCATAGGCGGACGACGCGGCGGCCGTATTTTGCTCAGCACTCCGGCGATCCTGTCGACGATCCTGGCGTTGCCGGGCTCCACCGACAACCGCGCCGGCCACAGCGGCATCCTTGGCTTTATCCTGTCGATATTCCTGTTTGACATCATCATCGACCCGATCATAAAACTCGTCATGCTGACGACCGCGCGCTCCCGCAACCGCCGCGCCCGCGACTGCACCGGTAGCAGCACCGCGAGCACGCCCGCCTGATTGAGGGCTGGTGCTGGAACTTGTGGCACCGCCGGCCTGAGCCTGGCACGCGCCTATGTCCTGCTGGATGATTTCGGGGGACTGCCCTTTGAGCGGGGTCACGGTCTCGGCGGAAGCGCACAGGCAGACCATGGAGAAAATTGTAGCGACGCAAGGTGAGAAGGACTTGTTCATGATGACTCCACTGCTACCAAAGGGCTTTGCAGTTGCGGCCTCTGGAAGGGCGCGCCGCAGCCTGCTTCGCCCCCCTCATCAGATGTTCAACGCCCATTCGACTTAGACCGCTTCTGCATTGGCGACCCGCGCTTTTCGAATAAACAACGCGCGCACTTTCTCCCAGAAATTGCCTCCCAGCACGAAGAAGCTTGCGATCAGCATCAAGTCGCCCAGTGCCTGCACCTGCCAGAGGTTGGGCCTGAGTCCCGGCCAGAGGGTGTCGACGTAGGGTTCAAGAAATGCCGAGACCACTGGCACAAAGAACATGACGATGCCGATTCGATGCCGCCATGGACCCACTTCGACATCCATGCTGGGTGCCATCGAGGACACATACCCGAACAGGGTGCGCTTCAACTGCTGGAATCCGGCCTTGCCCATCACCGCAATGACGATGATCAGCAGTACCTTGTTACTGATGAACAGCACACCTGTCAGCGCGGCGATCCTTGAGCCCGCCACATCGGCAATCGCGGCAAGGGGCACCAACAGCCAGGAGCCCAACATTACACAGAGAATGATGATCCCCAATTTGAAGCGCCAGCCGGCTGAATGAGGTTCCACAGTAGCCTGGGTCGTATTCATGGGGGTCGTACCTTTTTAACCGGTCGCAACAGATTCGGGGGGTTAAAAAAGCTTAGCAGTCGTTTGCCCGCCTGGGCGTCTATGCTCCAGTGAACTTCGTCGGCAGGGAACAGCGTAAATGCAGTCACGTAGAGCCTTGCTGTTTCGGCCAGGCCGGTTCCTGCTGCTTGGCGCACTGGGTCTCAGCGGCTGCGTACGGCTCGGACCGGATTTCCAGGCACCTGGCGAGGCATGGGTCAAACACTGGAGTAGCCCGGCCCTCGAGCAATCCAGTCAACGCAGCCTGAACCCGGATCTGCGGCAATGGTGGCAAGTCTTCGCCGATCCGGTCCTGGATCATCTGATTGCCGAGGCGGATGCGCACAACGCTGACCTGAAAATCGCCGGTCTGCGGGTGATGGAAGCCCGCGCCCAGCTGGGTATCGCGCAAAGCGGACGTTACCCGCAGCTGCAGCAGGCCAGCGCTGACAGCCTGTACTTCAATCGTCGGCAATCCGGTGGCAGCAACCCGCAGGACAGTCATTTCTGGCAACACAGCGCCGGATTCGACGTCGGCTGGGAGCTGGATTTCTGGGGTCGCTTCAGTCGTGCCATCGAGTCGTCCGATGCCAGCTACTTCGCCGCCCAGGCCAACTATGAAGACGTGCTCGTGTTGCTGCGCGCGCAAATGGCCGAGACCTATTTCTCGCTGCGCACCACCGAAGCCCGATTGCGCGTCGCCCGGGAAAACGCCGAACAGCAAAAGCGCAACTTCGAGATCACCGAAAAGCTGTTCAAGAGCGGCCAGCAAGCCGAACTTGACCTGCAACAAGCCAAGACCCAATACCTGGGCACCTTGAGCACCATTCCCAATTTCGAAGATCAGCTGCAGCGCACCCGTAATGCGTTGGCTGTGCTGATCGGACAACCGCCGGGCGCACTGGCGCAGTTGATCGAGAATCAAGGACTGATTCCGCTGGTCGATCGCGCGGTGCTGCAGGAGGTGCCGGCCAACCTGTTGCTGCGCCGGCCCGATGTGCGCGCCGCCGAGCTGAATGTCGCCGCCCAGTCGGCGCTGATCGGCGTGGCCGTCACCGACTTCTATCCATCACTGACGTTGCTCGGCAGCATCGTCTGGTCGGCCGACACCCTCAGTGGCACCTCGCGCAACCTGGATTTTATCGGCGGCCCCAGCCTGCGCTGGAACCTGTTCGATCATGGCCAGATCAGCAACAACGTCCGCGTACAGGATGCGCGGTTGCAGCAGCTGATCGAGGTCTACCGCGACAAGGTCCGCCAGGCCGCACGGGAGGCGGACGATGCCGCCTATGGCCTGATCAAATCCCTGGAACGCGAACGCATCCTCGGTGAAGCCGAAACGGCCGCCAAGCGTTCGCTGGTGCTGGCCAGCGCGCAGTACCGCGAAGGCTACTCGGACTTTCAACGGGTGCTGGATGCGCAGCGTGCCTTGCTCGAGCAACAGGACAATTACCTGGTGGCCCGCAGCAACGCGGTGAGCAATGCGATTGCCCTGTACAAAGCCCTGGGCGGCGGTTGGTACAGCGCCCGACCCACAGTGGATCCAGCCACTCGCCAACAGATGGAACAACGCACCGACTGGGGCGATTTGCTGGAGGAGTCCGCCACGCCAGCCCCGGCCTTTCCGATGTCTTACCAGGGACAAGACCCATGAGTGAAGCCCCCCAGCCCTCGTCCGAAACGCCTGTCAGCCAAGCACCGGAACCGAGCGCCGACCCGTCGAAAAAAGGCATCAAGTGGGTGCTGCTGGTGATCCTCCTGAGCCTGGCCTGGTACCTGTTGGCTGACCGCTTCACGCCCTATACGCAACAAGCCCGGGTGGGCGCCTTTGTCATCCCGGTGGCTTCGGAGGTGGCGGGGCGAGTGACCCGGGTCAACGTGCGCAACAACCAGGACGTCAAGGCCGGCGAACTGCTGTTCGAGGTCGACCCGCAGCCGTACCAGATTGCCGTCGACCGTGCGCGCGCCGACCTTGAATCGACCCGCCGGCAGATCGGCGCCAGCACCGCCGGCATTGCGGCGGCGCAAGCCAATTTGCGCGCCGCCCAGGCCAATGAACTCAAGGCGCGCCAAGACAATCGGCGCCTGGAAGGCTTGTATCGCGAAGACCCCGGGACCATTTCCGTGCGTCTGCTGGAAGTGTCGCGCTCCAGTCACGAACAGGCGGTCAGCAAGGTCGCCGCCGCCCGTGCCGAAGTGCAGCGTGCCCGTGAACAGGAGGGCGGCAGCGACGAAGACAACGCCACACTGCGCAGCGCCGCCACGGCGCTGTCAAAAGCCGAACTGGACCTGGCCAACACGCAGATCCGCGCCCGCTCGTCCGGTCTGGTCACTGATCTGCGCACCGATGTCGGGCAGTTTGCCGGGGCCGGCAGCCCGGTGATGACCCTGATCGCCATCCATGATGTGTGGATCAGTGCGGACATGACCGAGAACAACCTCGGCCTGGTCAAGCTCGATACGCCGGTGGCGATTGTGCTGGATGCGCTGCCGGGCGAGATGTTCGAGGGGCGCGTGCGCAGTGTCGGCTATGGCGTCAGTGTCGGCCAGACACCCGCGCCCGGCACGCTGCCCAGCGTGCAGAACAGCCGTGACTGGCTGCGCCCGGCGCAACGTTTTCCGGTGATCATCGAGTTTTCCGCAGACTCGATGAACAGGCTGCGCGACAGCCGTGCGATCCGTGCCGGCGGGCAGGCGGAAGTCATGGCGTTCCCCACCCAGGGCAATCCGCTCAATCCCCTGGGCCGTTTGTTTGTCGCCCTGATGAGTTGGCTGAGCTATGCCTATTAAGGGCTCTACTGCGCGCTCGCCCCGGGCCCAACGCGCATTGCGTCTGGCCACGGGCACGGCGTTGAGCCTCGCCACCAGCTTCGGCCTGGGGTTGCCGATACCCTTTTTTGCCCCGGTGCTTGCGGTTTTGCTGCTGGCCACACTCAATCGACCGTTGCCGTTCAAGGCCGGCCTGGTACTGGCGCTGGCTGCGCTGTTTACCACCGCTATCGGCCTGCTGTTGATCCCGCTCCTACGCTATTACCCCATCAGTGGCGTGCTGTTGATCGGCCTGTGTCTGTTCCTGGCCTTCCGCTTTGGCCTGCGTGGCGGTAACAACCTGATCATGACCTTTCTGGTGATTGGCCTGACCATGATCTCGTCGGCCGGCGTCGCCGATTTCGAACTGGGCGCCTTGGTCATCGGGGCACTGGTCAAGGGGTTGTTGCTTGCGGTGCTGGTGCTGGCGCTGAGTCACTGGCTGTTTCCCGAGCCAGCCAACGCCCCGTCACCCCCGCCCCCGCCCATTTTGCCCGCCGACGAGGTGGGCCGGGTGGCGCTGCGTACCACCCTGATCGTGCTGCCGACCTTCCTGTTGGCGCTGATCGATCCCGCCAGTTACCTGCCGATCATTCTCAAGGCCGTCAGCCTGGGTCAGCAGAGCTCGACGGCGACCGCCCGCAACGCCGGCCGCGAATTGGTCGGCTCGACCCTGTTCGGCGGCCTCCTGGCCATCCTGTTCTGGTGCGCCCTCAGCCTGTTCGTGCATTTGTGGATGTTCTTTCTGTGGATGCTGCTGTTCGGCCTGGTGCTGGCGCGCAAGTTATACGCCCTGAGCCCGACCCGCTTCAGCCCGGGATTCTGGCTCAACAGCCTGATCACGATGATTATCCTGTTGGGCCAGTCGGTGCAGGACAGTGCGGCAGGCAAGGACGTCTACACCGCGTTTGCCGTGCGCATGGGGTTGTTCATCGTTGTCACGCTGTATGCCTGCCTGATGGTCAATCTGCTCAGCCAGCGTCGCGGCGGATTGATCGCCCGGTAACACCAGCGTCAACTCGATGTTGAGGGTGCAATCATCGACTAAACTCCTCACCTACTGGCACTTGTGAGGTCATTTCAATGGCAAAGGACAAGAAGAAAGCCCCCAGGATCAAGTCCGCTGAAAGCCCGAAACTGAAGAACAAAGACTACCTCGAGCAGTTGCGCGGCCTGCACGTCGAACTGGTCAAGTTGCAGGAGTGGGTAAAAGCCAAGGGCAT
This sequence comes from Pseudomonas fluorescens, assembly GCF_902497995.1. Classification (GTDB taxonomy): domain Bacteria; phylum Pseudomonadota; class Gammaproteobacteria; order Pseudomonadales; family Pseudomonadaceae; genus Aquipseudomonas; species Aquipseudomonas fluorescens_BK. The sequence continues at coordinate 99,231 of NZ_CABVII010000005.1, forward strand.
CAAGATCTGCATCGTCTTCGAGGGGCGCGACGGTGCCGGCAAGGGCGGGACGATCAAGGCGCTTACCGAACGGGTGAGCCCGCGGGTCTTTCGTGTGGTGGCGCTACCGGCACCGAGCGATCGCGAGAAAAGCCAGATGTATGTCCAGCGTTACCTGCCGTATCTGCCCGCGGCGGGCGAAGTGGTGATCTTCGATCGTAGCTGGTACAACCGCGCGGGCGTCGAGCGGGTGATGGGGTTCTGCACCAAGGAGCAGGTTGCCGGTTTCCTGAAAACCGCACCCAACGTGGAGCGGGCAATCGTCGATTCGGGCGTCATCCTGCTCAAATATTGGCTGGAAGTCAGCCCGCAGGAGCAAACCCGCCGGCTTGAGGCGCGGATCAAGGACGGCCGCAAGATCTGGAAGCTGACCCCGATGGATCTCAAGTCATACAGCCGCTGGTACGACTATTCGCGGGCTCGCGACGACATGTTCATGACCACCGACACTGAACATGCGCCATGGCTGGTGGCCAACTCGAACGACAAACGACGGGCCCGCCTCAACATTATCAGCGATTTGCTCAGCCGCATTCCGTACGAGGACGTAGCGCGCGAGAAGGTGATATTGCCCAAGCGGCAGAAGCCCGGCGGCTATCGCGAACCGGATTATCCGCTACGACGAATTCCCGAAAAATTCTGACGGGTTGTTAAAGCCTGTCTGCGTTGCAAACAAAGGGCCGCAGTGCCATGAGCCAATTGGATAGTTCGCCCCCCGTCCCGGAACCGGGGCGGATCGCGCGCCGCGGGTCCAGCGACGATCAGACCGGCTGGGCCCGCTGGCTGCCGGGACTGCGTACCCTGCGCGGATATAAAGTGAGCTGGTTGCGGCACGACCTCGTGGCCGGACTGGTGCTGACCACGATGCTGGTGCCTGTCGGTATCGCCTACGCGGTGGCATCGGGCGTGCCCGGCATCTATGGTCTCTACGCGACCATCATTCCGTTGCTGGCCTATGCGTTGTTCGGGCCGAGCCGGATTCTGGTGCTGGGGCCGGACTCTTCGCTGGCTGCCGTGATCCTCGCCGTTGTCCTGCCATTGTCCGGGGGGGATCCGCAACGGGCCATTGCCCTGGCCGGCATGATGGCCATCGTATCGGGGGCGGTGTGCATCCTGGCAGGTATCGCGCGCCTGGGTTTCGTCACCGAACTGCTGTCCAAACCGATCCGCTACGGGTACATGAACGGTATCGCGCTGACGGTATTGATCAGTCAACTGCCCAAGTTTTTCGGTTTTTCGATCGAGTCCGACGGCCCGCTGAGAAACATCTGGGCGATCGCCACGGCGGTGATGGACGGCAAGACCAACTGGACCACGTTCATGGTGGGCGCCGCCACCCTTGCAGTGATCCTGCTGCTCAAGGGCCACAAACGCATACCGGGCATTCTGATCGCAGTGGCGGGCGCAACGGTCGCCGTGGGTGTGCTGGACCTTGCAGCGCGGGGCGGGGTGAAGGTGCTGGGTTCGCTGCCCCAGGGGCTGCCGGCCTTCGCCATCCCGTGGATCACCACCGCCGATATCGTCCCCGTCCTGATCGGCGGTTGTGCCGTGGCCCTGGTGTCATTCGCCGACACCAGCGTGCTCTCGCGTGTCTACGCGGCGCGCACCCGTACCTACGTGGACCCGAACCAGGAAATGGTGGGACTGGGCGTCGCCAACCTGGCCGCCGGTTTTTTCCAGGGTTTTGCGATCAGCAGCAGTTCATCGCGCACCCCCGTGGCCGAGGCCGCAGGCGCGAAAACCCAGCTGACCGGTGTCGTCGGCGCGATTGCCGTGGCCTTGCTGCTGGTGGTGGCGCCGGACCTGCTGCAGGATTTACCCAATAGCGCATTGGCTGCAGTGGTGATTGCCTCCGCGATCGGCCTGATCGAGGTCAACGACCTGCGACGGATCTATCGCATCCAGCGCTGGGAGTTCTGGCTGTCGATCGTCTGTACCGTGGGCGTGGCCGTGCTGGGCGCGATCGAAGGCATCGGCCTGGCCATCGTCATCGCCGTCATCGAGTTTCTGTGGGATGGCTGGCGCCCTTATTCCGCGGTGCTGGGCAGTACGGATAACGTCAAGGGTTACCACGACATCAAGCGCTACCCCGAGGCGCGACTCATACCCGGTCTGGTCCTGTTTCGTTGGGATGCACCGTTGTTTTTCGCCAATGCCGAGCTGTTCCACGACCGGGTCCTGGACGCCGTGGCGACGTCGCCCACGCCAGTGCGCTGGCTGGTCGTTGCCGCGGAGCCGGTGACCAGCGTGGACGTTACCTCGGCGGACATGCTGGCGGAACTGGACGAAACCTTGCATGGGGCGGGCATCAAGTTGTGCATTGCCGAGATGAAGGATCCGGTCAAGGACAAGCTGAAGCGATTCGGGCTGTTCGCGCGGTTGGGAGAAACGGCGTTTTTTCCAACCATGGATGATGCCGTCGACAGCTACCTCGTGATCCATCCGCAGGACCCGCCAGCGCCCCTGGACTTCCATCAGCGTTGATCTCCCGTGAAAGCGAGCCTGCTCCCGAAGGCTGCGCTTTCACGGGAAAACGGATTTACTCCAGATGTTCCGGCTTGACCGGATCCCCCGATTTCATTCCCAGCTGTACCCTCACGTCTTCGAATATCTTGTCGTAGAATTTGTGAGTTGAACCGATTTGGCTATGCACCTTGGGGATACCGTACTTCTCAAGAATCTTCGTGAAATTGCTGGCAAAGTTGTAGGCCTGGTCCTTGGGCAGGAAGAACGTTTCGCTCATGTCCTTGCCCTGGATCGAACCATGCAAGGTGAACTGCATGCCTTTGCCTTCCTTGGGGTCCTGGGCGACTTCATAGTCGAAACGCAGGTCGTAGCTGACGTCGTCCTTGTTCAGCGCATGGCGCTCGATGTGCAGATGTCCGGGTTCGAACGTTGCCATTGCCGTCTCTCCTCACAAATAAGTAATGCCGGCTGTCTCGGTGCTGATCCGGGTACCGGCCGTGCCTTGAACGATAGCCTCGATGTCCGAGAGTGAACCGATCACCGCGACTTTTCCAGTGTGGCGGGCGAATTCGCAGGCCGCCTGGACCTTCGGTCCCATGGACCCTGCCGCGAAGCCGAGTTTTTCGATTTCGTCGGGGTGGGCCTGGGCGATGGCTTTCTGGGTGGGTTTGCCGAAGTCGATGTAGGCGGCATTGACGTCGGTGGCGATCACCAGCAGATCGCTGTCCAGCTGTTCGGCCAGTAGCGCCGAGCACAGGTCCTTGTCGATCACCGCTTCCACGCCCTGCAGTTTGCCGCTGGCACCGTACATCGTCGGGATGCCGCCACCCCCCGCGCAAATCACGATGCTGTCTTTTTCCAGCAGCCACTTGATCGGACGGATTTCGAAAATGCGTTTAGGTCGGGGGCTGGCCACCACGCGGCGAAATTTGTCGCCGTCAGGAGCAATCGCCCAGCCTTTTTCTGCGGCAAGTTTTTCCGCTTCGGCCTTGGTGTAGACCGGGCCGATGGGTTTGGTGGGGTTCTGGAATGCCGGGTCATTGGCATCGACTTCGACCTGAGTGAGCAGGGTGGCGAAGGGCACTTCGAAGTCCAACAGGTTGCCCAGTTCCTGTTCGATGATGTAGCCGATCATGCCTTCGGTTTCGGCACCGAGCACGTCCAGCGGATAAGGCGAAACCGAGGTGTAGGCGGCCGCTTGCAACGACAACAGGCCCACCTGAGGACCATTGCCGTGGGCGATCACCAGTTGATTGCCGGGGTGAACCTTGGCGATTTGCTCGGTGGCGATCCGGATGTTGGCGCGTTGATTGTCCGAGGTCATGGGTTCACCACGGCGGAGCAGGGCGTTACCGCCCAGAGCAACGACGATACGCATGATGCAGTCCTTCTAAACGGAGGAGTTACGGGCGATACAGTTCCCTGTGGGAGCGGGCTTGCTCGCGAAGGCGGTGTATCAGGCAAAGATGATGTCGCCTGTTAATCCGTCTTCGCGAGCAAGCCCGCTCCCACAAAGAGCCGACCGCATCGGTCTTCAGATATCCGCCAACGCCGCCACCAGGATCGCCTTGATCGTGTGCATGCGGTTCTCCGCTTGCTCGAAGGCGATGTTGGCCGGCGACTCGAAGACCTCTTCGGTCACTTCGACGCCATTGGCCAGGTGTGGATAGCGCGCGGCGATGTCCTTGCCGACCTTGGTTTCGCTGTTGTGGAAGGCTGGCAAACAGTGCATGAATTTCACTCGTGGGTTGCCCGAGGCTTTCATCATCTGCGCGTTGACCTGGTACGGCAGCAGTTGCTCGATGCGCTCGTCCCACGCTTCCACCGGCTCACCCATCGACACCCAGATGTCGGTGTGGATGAAGTCCACGCCCTTGACCGCTGCTTTCGGATCTTCGGTGATGGTGATGCGCGCGCCGCTGTCTTCGGCAAACGCCTTGCACTGATCGATGAAATCCTGATGCGGCCACAGCGCCTTGGGAGCGGCGATGCGCACGTCCATACCGAGTTTGGCGCCGATCATCAGCAGCGAGTTACCCATGTTGTAGCGCGCGTCACCGAGGTAGGCGTAGCTGATCTCATGCAGCGGCTTATCGCTGTGTTCGCGCATGGTCAGGGTGTCGGCGATCATTTGTGTCGGGTGGAATTCAGCAGTCAAACCGTTGAACACCGGCACACCGGCAAACTTGGCCAACTCTTCGACGATGTCCTGTTCGAAGCCGCGGTATTCGATGGCATCGAACATCCGCCCCAGCACGCGGGCGGTGTCTTTCATGCTTTCCTTGTGGCCGATCTGCGAGGACACCGGGTCGATGTAGGTGACGTGGGCGCCCTGGTCGTGGGCCGCGACTTCGAAGGCGCAACGGGTGCGGGTCGAGGTTTTTTCGAAGATCAATGCGATGTTCTTGCCTTGCAGGTGCGGACGCTCGGTGCCGGTGTACTTGGCGCGCTTGAGGTCACGGGACAGGTCCAGCAAATAGTGCAGCTCGCGCGTGGTGTGGTGCATCAGCGACAGCAGGCTACGGTTGCGCATATTGAAAGCCATGATGGGATCTCCTTAATAGTCGATAGGGTCGCGAATGATCGGGCAGGTCATGCAGTGGCCGCCGCCACGGCCGCGACCGAGCTCGCCGGCACTGATGGTGATGACTTCCACCCCGGCCTTGCGCAGCAGGGTGTTGGTGTAGGTATTGCGGTCGTAGCCGATCACCACGCCTGGCTCCACGGCCACCACGTTGTTGCCGTCGTCCCATTGCTCGCGTTCGGCGGCGAAGCTGTTGCCACCGGTTTCGACGACGCGCAGGGCGTTCAGATTCAGGGCCTGGGCCACGGTGTCGAGGAAGTTGGTCTCTTCACGACGGATGTCGATGCCGCCCGGTTTGCTGTCGTCGGGGCGCAGGGTGAAGGCGACAATCTGGTTCACCACTTCCGGGAAGATGGTCACCACATCGCGGTCGCAGAAGCTGAACACGGTGTCCAGGTGCATCGCGGCGCGGGATTTCGGCAGGCCGGCGACAATCACTTTGTCGACCGCCTTGTGCTTGAACAAATTGACTGCCAATTGGCCGATGGCCTGGCGCGACGAGCGTTCGCCCATGCCGATCAACACCACACCGTTACCGATCGGCATCACGTCACCGCCTTCCAGGGTGGAGCTGCCGTGCTCCTGATCCGGATCGCCGTACCAGATCTCGAAGTCGGCGTTGGTGAATTGCGGGTGGAACTTGTAGATGGCGGTGGTCAGCAGGGTTTCCTGACGGCGTGCCGGCCAGTGCATGGGGTTGAGCGTCACACCGCCGTAGATCCAGCAGGTGGTGTCGCGGGTGAACTGGGTGTTGGGCAGCGGCGGCAGGATAAAGCTGGAATGACCGAGGAAATCGCGAAACATCTCGATGGTCTTGCCGCCGAAGCTGTCTGGCAGGTCATCTGCGGACACACCGCCAATCAGGAACTCGGCGATCTTGCGCGGCTCCAGGCTGCGCAGCCAGGAGCCGGTTTCGTTGATCAGCCCCAACCCGACCGAGTTGGCGGTGATCTTGCGTTGCAGAATCCAGTCCAGTGCTTCGGGGATGGCGACGATGTCGGTCAGCAGGTTATGCATTTCCAGCACATCGACGTTGCGTTCGCGCATTTTGGTGACAAAGTCGAAGTGGTCGCGCTTGGCCTGGGCCACCCACAGCACATCATCGAACAGCAGTTCGTCGCAGTTGTTCGGGGTCAGCCGCTGGTGGGCCAGGCCTGGAGAGCAAACCATGACTTTGCGCAGTTTTCCGGCTTCGGAATGGACGCCGTACTTAACTTTTTCGGTGGTCATTTCTGTGATCCTCCAAATAACAAGACAGTCGTGTTACAGGGTCAGAAAGCCGTCATACAGTCCCTGGCCCGCCACCGGCGGCCTAGAGAGTCTCCCGTTACCATAACAGCGACTAAGGCAATGCATAGACGTCAAACAGCTTCTTGGCCGTATCGCTGGCGCCTCCCAGGTATTTGGCGTAAGCCTGTTCGATCTCACCCGAGCGGTACATATCACTCAACACGGTATCAACCAGCAAACGGAAGTCTTCATCGCCACGCTCGACCATCATCGAAGCCGGCGCGTACTCGTAGATGCGGTCCAGAACCATCAGGTTGCCATCGGGATAGTCCTTGGCAATGTGGTTCTTGAGCACTATGCGGTCGGAGAAAAACGCATCGGCTTTGCCTTCGGCAACCAACTTGATTCCTTCGTCGTTACTCCTGACCGTGACCAGGGTGGCGATCACGCCGAGTAAACGCATCTGCTCGCGTATCCACTGCTCGGTGACGCCACCGGCGGGGACGGCGAGGGTTTGCCTGGTCAAGCCGCGATTGACGGTCGCACGCCAGGTCGGGCCGTCATGCGCCACCTCACCGTTGAGCACCTTGAGTAATGTCTCGGGTGAATCCTTGTGCACCACGGCAGAGAGCCCGGCCGTATAGACCGGCACCGAAAAACTCACCGTTTTGCGGCGTTCCAGGTTCGCTGGGGTTGGCGTGCAGAAGATGTCGACCTTGCCTGAGCTGACGGCACTGACCTCTTCGGCAACCTTTATCGCCTCAAAGCGCACTTGCAACGAGGGCAGTCCCAGCTCGGCCTTGACCTTGTCGGCGATTTTGAGGCACAGGTCAATGGCGTAGCCGCTGGCCTTGTCGCCCAGGTGGCTGCTGAACGGGGCAAAGTCCGGTAGATAGCCCAAGGTCAAGGTGTTGCTGGCGCGCACACGCTCGAGGGTATTGGCACTGGCTGCTGCCGGCATCATCGAGAGCACGCAGGCGAGCAGCACGCTCACCGGTTTGGTCGATAACAGGTTCATAGGCTGTTCCCCCTATTCAGATCAGTTGCCGGTTCGTTGACAAATCGCTTGGCGAGGAAACCATAGAGCAGGTAGCCGACGGCGAGGACCAGAGTGCCGCCCATGACCGCATCCTTGCCGCAGGCATACAGGGCATACAACGAGTAGGCCACCGCAACCAGCAACACCACCAGGTTGCGCGTGTACACCGCAGCCCCGACGTTGGCCTTGTACATGATCACCAGCAAGCCGGTTAGCGCCGTTATGTAAGGAATCAGGTTGGTCACTGCCGCCAGGCTGACCAGCTTGCTGAATTGCGCAGCGGCATCGGGGGATATGGTCGACAGGGCCATGAGGGTCTGCAACACGCCACAGACGATCATGCCGACGACGGGCGCGTTCATTGAGTTGACCTTGCTGAACAGCTTGAGGAACAGGTTCTGATCGGCCGTCATCTTGGCGGTTTGTGCCAGGGTAAACTGCCAGCCCAGCAGCGAGCCGACACAGGCCATGACCGCCAGTGCCATGACGATGTTGCCCACCATCGGGTTGAATATCTTGCTATAGACCAGCGCGAAGGGCGCCGAGGAATTGGCCAGCTCGGCGTTGGGAACGATGCCCTGGATGACGGTGGTCGACAGCACGTACACCACGGCGGCCCCCAGGGTACCGAATAGGCAGGCCAACGGCACGTTGCGCTTTGGGTTTTCCACGGCATCGGAAGCCTGGGCGGCCGACTCCATGCCCAGGAAGGCCCAAAGGGTTAGGGGTATGGCTTTGGAGATGGCTTCGGAGATTGGCAGGCTATTCGGGTTCCAGGCGGCGGCCAGCACATCAGGCTTGAACCAGAACCAGCCGATGATGCTCAGGCCCGCTACCGGTATGATCACGCCCCACACCGTGATCGCCCCGATCTTGCCGGTGATGCTCGGACCACCGAAGTTGGCAAAGGTGGTCAACCAGATCAGGCCGATCGTGCCCATGCACAGCGGGATGGCTCCAGTACCCAGCCAGGGTACGAAGGCGGTCATGTAGCCCACCGCCGAGATTGCCACGGCCACGTTGGCGATCGCCAGGGAGAGGAAATACAGGTACGAACAGAGGAAGAAGCCCGACTTCGCGTGAGCTTCTTCGGTGTATGCGGACAAGCCGCCAGAACGGGGGCAAAAGACGCCGCACTGGGCGAAGCAATAGGCGATGGCCATCGAACCGATTGCGGTGAAGATCCATGACAACAGTGAGACGGCACCGAGTTGAGCCATGTTGGTGGGTAACATGATAATGCCAGACCCCATCATGTTGACCGTTACCAGCGTCGTGAGCCCCATCAGGCTCATTTTCTTGCTTGAATCAGCCATCGCAAACTCCTTGCTCAGTTCAAAGCATTGACCCTGAGTCCGGCGGGTAACCGCTGCCGCTGGGGAGGGGTGGAGAAACGTTACTGTTTGACCACATAGACCCTATAGGTAGGCCGACCCTGGTCGTCACGCTCTATTTCGACCCCATGGTTGTCATGTTCGAAGCCGGGGAAGCGGCCATCGAACAGCTCCATCGCCAGCAAGTAATCAACGATGGCTTTTTTATCGTCTCCCGCCTTCTCACCGGGCATCATCAGCGGAATGCCTGGAGGGTAGGGCACGATCTGAACCGCCACCGTTCGGCCGAGCATGTCGCGCACGGCAATTTGCTCGATTTCGCCTCTGACCAACCTTGCATAGGTTGCCCTGGGTGACGCCACCGGGTCTGGCAGCAGGGTGTAGGCCTGGTCCATGTTGTGCAGCATTTGCGAGGCGAGCATTTCCTGGTGCATCTCTTCGGCAAGGTCTTTCAAACCCATGCCCGAATAGCGTTCGGCATGGCTGCCGACCAGCTCCGGCAACACCTGTTCCAAAGGCGAATTACTGTCGTAGTGTTTCTTGAACTCCATCAAACCGGCGACCAGCGAACCCCATTTGCCTTTGGTAATACCCAGGCTGAACAGCAACAGGATTGAGTAAGGTTCGGTTTTTTCCACCACGATGCCGCGGCTGGAGAGGAACGACGACACCAGCGGGGCAGGGATGCCGCTGTTCTCCATCTTGCCTTCCAGCGTTTGCCCCGGCGTGAGCACAGTGACTTTGATCGGATCGAGCATGCAATAGTCGTCACCCAAGTCACCAAATCCGTGCCAACTGGCCGACGGCTTGAGGACCCAGGCAGCGCCGTGTCTCAGCACCTGCGCGTCAAGTTCGGCGAAGGGCACGCCATCGACTTCGTCCGGTTGCCAGACGCCGAACCACCAGTCATCGGCATCGCGCTCGAGCACTTCATCGCTCAGGCGCACCATGGCCTGGCGAAAAGCGATCGCTTCGCCTATGGACTCGTCGGTGAGGTAGCCACCGGCATCGTCCATCATCTTCGCCGAGACATCGATCGAGGCGATGATGGCGTACTGCGGTGACGTTGAGGTGTGCATCATGAAAGCTTCGTTAAAGAGGGCCGGCTTGACCGGCACCTTGCCTGAGCGGATATGAATCATCGAGGCCTGTGACAGCGCAGCCAACAGCTTGTGGGTCGAGTGGGTGACGGTCACGGTGGCGTCGTCGGCGTGACGTTCGCCACGGTGCATGCCGTAGCGTCCTTCATACAGCGGATTGAAGCGGGCATACGCATACCACGCTTCATCGTAGTGAATGCGGTCGACGCTTTGACTCAGTTCGCGGGTGGTGGTTTGCACGTTGTAGCAGAGGCCGTCGTAGGTCGAGTTGGTCAGCACCGCCAGCACCGGTTTCGCCGTCTTGTTGGTCGCCAATGGACTGTCTGCCAGTTTTTGAGCAACGGCTGCCGGGGTCAACTCGGTACGCGGCACGGGCCCGATCAGGCCTCGTGCATTGCGTCGTGGGCGCAGGTAGAGCGGCACCGCGCCGGACATGTTTAACGCGTAGTTCAACGATTTGTGGCAGTTGCGGTCGACCAGCACAGCATCGTTGTCGGTCACTGCCGAATGCAGGACGATCTCGTTGCTCGCTGAACTTCCGCCGACCGAAAAAAAAGTGAAGTCGGCGCCAAATACCCGCGCGGCGTATTTTTCTGCTTCATCTACCGGTCCGGAGTGGTCGTTAAGCGAACCCAGTTCGCCCACCGAAACGCTGAGGTCCGAACGCAGCATCTGCTCACCGTAAAAGTCGAGAAAACTCCGCCCGACCGCGGTCTTCATGAACGCGGTGCCACCCGTGTGGCCCGGCGTATGCCAAGAGTATTCGTGGGATTCGGCGAAGTTGACCAGGGCGCCAAAAAACGGCGGCAGGATGGTGTCGAGGTAACGACGGGCCGCTGCTTCGATGCGTCCGGCGATGAACTCGGGACTGTCTTCGGGCTGCCAGATGAAACCGTCAATGGTTTCGACAAATCTCAGGGGCACCTGACTCTGGTGTGCCTGACTCATGGCTAACATGACAGGCAGTTGGGCGGTACGTCGGCGAATCAGCTTGATCAGTTGCAGTGCCCGTTCCGGGTCTTTCTCGCAGAGCCCCCAACCAATGATTGCGCAACAATAGGCCGAGTTGGCACTGATGGCGATTTCTGCCTCTTGCAGCGATCCAGCGAGTTCGATCTCCAGCTCATGGTCGTGCAATGCCGCTGCAATGGCGTGGGCGCTTCGTACCAAAATGCTGTCGTCATTCTCGTGGGCATTGATCACAATCAGCACCGGAAAGCGTTGGGCCATATCGACAGGCAAGCGCGTTTTCGAGTGAGTCATGCGTATCTCCTGTAGAAAATGTCACTGAAACTCCACGCAGCGTCAGGTCACCACTGTCCATTGCGCGAAGCTGGCAGGGGCTACGTCTTGATCACGTAGCCATAGGCCCGGGTGCGACCGCTCTCCTGCTTCAAGTAGACGCCTTGAAGCTCCGGCGTAAAGCCAGGAAGAGCATTAATGCCGTCCTCCAGAGCCAAAAAGTACTTAAGCACCGCACCACCCCATATTTCCCCCGGCACCACGCAGAGCACACCGGGTGGATAGGGAAGGGCCCCTTCGGCAGCGATTCGACCGTCCGCGTCGGCCAGCGCCACTAACTCGACGTTGCCGCGGATGTATTCGATTTGAGCGGCTTGAGGATTCATCGCCTTCTTCGGGAAATGTTCCTTACGGAACATGTCCTTTTGCAATTGCTGGACGTTGTGGTCGCGGTAAAGGTCGTGCATTTCCTGGCAGAGCTGACGGATCGTGTAGTTGCGGTAACGATCTTCGTACAGTGCGTAAATGGCCGGCAGCACCCGGCTCATGGGGGCGTCATCGCTGATGAAGCGTTCGAAACGGGTCATCTGCGCGGCGAGGTGGCCCATCTTCGCCCAGTCTTCGGCCGGGGTGAGCAGGAACAAAATCGAGTTCAAGTCGCACTTTTCCGGAACGATGCCATTCTGGCGCAGGAAGTTGGCCAGGATGCCGGCATGAATGCCAAAGTCGGTGTAGCTACCATCGACCGGGTCAATTCCTGGCGTGGTGAACAGCAGCTTGCAGGGGTCAATGAAGTATTGCTTGTCGGCATAGCCGGGGAAGGCATGCCAGCGATCCTTGGGATGGAACTCGAAAAAGCGGATGTCCTTGGCAATCTCGTCAGTCGGGTAGTCCTGCCAGGGACGGCCATCGATGGTGGCCGGTACGAAAGGACGAACCATGGTGCAAGTTTCCAGGATGAACTTGCGTGCGTTAATGCCGAATTTCACACAGTCTTCCCACAGGCGCAGGCCGCTGCGACCCGAGTGGATGCGAGCGTTGACGTCCAGCGATGCAAACAGGGGGTAAAAGGGGCTGGTGGATGCCTGGGCCATAAACGCGTTGTTCACCCGTGCATGGTTGCAATACCGCGCCTGGCCCTTGATATGCCGGTCCTTCTTGTGGATCTGCGATGCCTGGGAAAAGCCTGCCTGTTGTTTGTGCACCGACTGGGTAACGAAGATACCAGGGTCGTTTTCGTTGAGATCCAGTAACAGCGGCGAGCAGTCCTTCATCATCGGGATGAACTGTTCATAACCGACCCACGCCGAGTCGAAGAGGATGTAGTCGCACAGCTTGCCGATACGGTCGACCACCTGCCGGGCGTTGTAGATGGTGCCGTCATACGTCCCCAGCTGGATGATCGCCAGGCGAAACGGCCGCGGCAGCTTGGCTTTGTCCGGCGCGACCTCATTAACCAGGTCACGCAGGTAGTCTTCTTCGAAGCAATGAGCATCGATGCCGCCGATGAAGCCGTAGGGGTTGCGCGCGGTCTCCAGGTACACGGGTGTTGCGCCCGCCTGGATCAATGCACCTTGATGGTTGGACTTATGGTTATTGCGGTCGAACAGCACCAGGTCGCCCGGGGTGAGCAGGGCGTTGGTGACAACTTTGTTGGAGGCGGAAGTGCCGTTGAGCACAAAGTAAGTCTTGTCGGCGTTGAACACCTGGGCTGCATGCTTCTGTGCTTGCAGTGCAGGGCCCTCGTGAATTAAAAGGTCGCCAAGCTTGACGTCGGCGTTGCACATGTCGGCGCGAAACAGGGTCTCGCCGAAGAAGTCGAAAAACTGCCGGCCGGCCGGATGTTTACGGAAAAACTGGCCGCCTTGATGGCCCGGGCAGGCAAAGGTAGCGTTGGCGGCTTCAGTATAGTGCTTGAGTGCATCGAAGAAGGGCGGTAGAAGGCCGTCTTCATAAGACCTGGCGGCCGTCTCCAGTTGGTTGCCGTAATACTCGGCGTTGTAGCGGGAAAGGTCGAACACGCCGTTGACCTGAAGAATCATCTCATGCAGGCGCTTGTAGACATCCAGCGCTCGGTCGCCACCGCCTGGCGGCGCTACCAAAAACAGCGGTATATCAAAGCCTGTTCGTTTAATGGTATCCAGCGCACCGCCCATGACGTCGTCCACCGAAAGCACCGCAACGGCGACATCGGTATAGTCGGTCTGACCAAGGGCAACGATTAAGCGGGAAGTGCGGAAACAATCTAGAACCGAATCGCTTGCGGCGACTTTCAAAGCGTTCATTGACAGGGTCTCCCAGTCGGCATGTTCGCCGGTTGTTATGAGGGCAGATACCTAGTACGGGCCAACTGTGGGCGGAACTCCGAATATTTGACATGTTTGGTATAGATCAATTTAGCGATCCCGAGTCCGATTTCACCACGCCCTGTCGGCCAAGAAGCGGATGCACTCCGTTAGACGCACTATGGTGATCAATGCGTTCATGGTGTGTCACCGCGTCAATTCGGCTTCGTCAGCATTTATGTAGTTGATTAAATGGGCGAAATAGCTCAAAGAGCTACAGTATGATGCAACACTATAGGCTACTTCGATTTGCGATTTGGGAGCTTAATACCGGCTGTCGGGTCACCGGACAACTTGTTTCGCAGAGAAAGGTCATGCCGCAGGCATGCTCCATTAACTTCTGACCAAAAAAGGGCGGCTGGTCAGCCGCCTTGAACAACAAGTTTTGCACTATAGATATAGAGGCTAGCGGACTCCCGCCTGCGTAGCGCGGCCGGGGTATGGTTGTTGGCCATTTGTTATTGCTTTCATTATGAGAACGCGCCAGGGATTGAGGCACTGGCGTCGGCTTCATGCTCATCTGCAAATGCCATGAACACCTCCAGATCGAGAACATCCAGCTTGATCCGGGTGATAAAGGCGGAGAAGGCCAGGTTGGCGGCGAGCCGACTCAGATCGGCGGCCCAATCCGGGACGTGGACCGGCCCCTTGAGCCAGCCAGACTCGAAGAGCGGGGCCAGGCGCACGGTGTCACCCAGGCTGAGGCGCCCGGCGAACAGATGACCCACCAGTTCCGGCCGGTTGTCGCGGATCGCAATGCGCAGCAGGGTATGCACGCCGAGCAAGCCGGTCAGGTAGGCGGCATCCTTGGTGAATGCCGAACCGCCGTGCAGGTCGGCGCCGCGGAAAACCCGTTGGGTCGAACGAAAGGACTCCTCTTGGGACTGACCGGCAGCAAGAAAACCTTCGAAAACCTGAATGAAATCGGCACCCTCCAGCGCCTGCTGGACCGCGAGCACGCGCAGGGCGAGGCGGCGCAGGCGGTTGATGTCCATGCTGCCGGTGAACAGCTCGGCCAGGGTGGCGATGCCCTCCTGGGTCTGGGTCGTGCGTGGCGCCCCCAGGCCCAGGCTTTTCAGGTTGGGTTGCAGCGCGCCATTTTGTGCCGTGGCGACATGCACAAAGGCCTCGTGCTGCAAAAGCTGGTTCTTGTCCAGTTCCGAGAACAGAGCGCCGGCACGCAGGCGGATGCGGCTCGCCCCGGCGATGGCCTTGGCGGCCAGGGTCGGATCGAGCACCACCGTGATCCGGCCCGGGCCGAAGAAACGATCCAGTTCCGGCTGCATCCAGGCAGCGAACGCCTCGGCCGGAATGTCGGCCAGGCTCGGTGGAATCCGCGCACCGCCCAGCAAGGCATCAGTGGTACTGAGGAAGAACCGGGCCGCGTCCAGCATGCTCAAGTTCAGGTCTGGGTAGTAGAAGTCCGGGCGCCGGTACAGCGCTGACGAATATTGAGTAAAGGCGGGTGTGCCAATGGCACCCAGCATGCGGCCGGCTGTGGCATAGCTGTTCGCGGTCATCGCCAGGTAACGCCCGGCCGGATGCCCCTCGTCACAGCGGCCGGAAAAGGCTTGCAGGGCAACGATGTCGGCGTTGTGGTCGCGCGGGCGTAGCTCGACCCTGGGCAGTTCTGCATGCCCGGCGCGCCAACGCTGCAGAAATACTTCCTCGACCCCATCCGGCCAGGACAGGGCATCCAGAACGCGGATCTTGCGGACCAGGCCGGGCAGGGCGGCATCGAGTTCGGACAGGGGCGCGGTGCTCACGGGAATCTCCTTGGGATACAAGGTTCAATCGCCACAGCTTAGTCGTTGTCGATGCATCGCGTTACGCCAGGCCGAGCACGCCAATTGCCCGGCCTCTACTCGACCCATCAGCCGACCGGTTCGGCCGAACAACTCATTTCCCCCGAGCCTGGCTTCTGGAACAGGACCGCATCGCCGTCTTGCCAGAAACTGTAGTTCCCCTGGGCATCCTTGCCAGTGTATCGGGTTCCCGAATCACTCTGCACCTGGCTCAGGGTGATCGAGCTGTTCGCCCATTTCAGGTACACGACACCTGGCTGCGTGGTAAAGAAGGTGGCGGCGATCAGCGCGTTTAACCCGGTACAACGAAACGCCAGGGGGCCTTCGGTGAGCCTGTCCGGATCCCTGGTTCGCACAATGGCCGAGCCTTGACGCAGTTGGTGCGCGCGTTCGGCATAACTGCGGATCATGCACGCCTTGGGCTCTGGTCCGGACGCACACTGATTACGGGTCTCGATCCAGTACTGCTGGTCGATCATGACGTTGTCCGGACGCGGTACCGAGCGTTCATCCGTGAGTGCCAGGCGATAAAGGCGCGTCAGTTCGACATCCATCTGCGCCAGCTGCGGATCGCGACAGATGAGTTTTTCGGCGGCTGCCCTGGCCTGGGTGCAGTCCAAGCGGGTGTTGAACATGGTAGAAGGGGGCGCAGCCTGTGCACAGGTGCTCGTCGCCGCGCACAGACTGGCAGCGAGCAGACGGGTGAAAAGGGCCGTGACCGTTTTCATATTGGCTTTACCCAGATCAATATGGGATGCCCGGATTGCCGTGGACCTATCGATCCCTCAGGAGTGTGGCAGTGTAAGTCGAGTTTTTTATAAGCGCACGCTTTGACCGCCGAGAGGTGCATGTGTACCGGCCGTGTTTGCCACGGATACGGGCTCCATGAAGATCGGCAACAGCTCCTCGCGGCACTCCTGGCTCGATGGCGGGACAAGAGCACCTGGCGGACCCAAGGCGGCCAACACCGCGTCGTCGACAAGCGACAAGCCACAACGGCTGAACCTGCTGGCCTTGCGTGCCTTTGGGTGTTCTAGAGGGACTGATAATGCCGCTGATTAAAAACGAGGCGCGCGATCCGAGCCGGCGCCACGAGGCTCTGAGTCACGCAGCATTGCCCGCGCCGGATCGGGTAAATCCGGGGTGGCGCTTGAATGGTTGGAAGCCTCCAGCCTGGAAACCCTTTTGCTGACCTCGTTGATATCGACAGGACTCAACGTGATATAGGCGCTGTTGACGCGGAAGGTTGCGGGTACGCCCTCCTTATAAAACTCGACGCGTTTATCGCTGCCTACTGCGAACCATCCATCAGCGCGCAATGCCTTTTCCAGTGCCTGGCGCTCTTGCGGTTGAAATTCCAGGCGAATGGATCGGTAGGTCAGTTTCTCCAGTGCCACACCCGTGATCTTGGGGCTTCCCATAGGATCTGCTTCGCTGGAAAAGTTGTCTGTGACATCCAGTGTGATTTCCGCGCTGCTGGCCGTTGCGCCAAAAACGACCATTGGCTTGTTGTGCGTACACGAAAGGTAGTTGTAGTAATCAACGCATTCTGTGAATCCTTGAGCTTTCCCCAGCGCCTGGGTACCGGGAACAGAGAGTCCCGCCACCTGAACGGTTGTCAGGCGTTCAGCAGAGTGGGCAGTACCTGCCACGAGTAGAAGAAAGATCGCTCCCAGCTTGTTCATATCACAGCTCCTACAGATCTATTGGGTTTGAAATGAATCGTGGTTCGCCTGTCGATCCCTGATGCGCAACGCGCGTTACCTGAACCGTGCTGGCATTTTGCGTACGAGGGGATGTTAGTCGTTAAAATGGATTGCGGTGGTTGCGATACACATTAGTTCAGAATCTGCGCTGTCCGTGCCGTACTCGTGATGCTCAAGCCAGCAGGGCCGCCTGTGGCCCCTCTTATTCATCTGGAAAGGGTAGCGATAGCAGCCAGGCACTGAAGGCATTCAATGACGGCAGGTTCTGGTATCGATTCGCGTAAATCAGGTAGTAACTGCGGCCGCTTTCCATCGGTTCAAACAATGCGACGAGGTCGCCATTCTTCAGTTCATCCTGGACAAGAATTTCTGGAATCAGGCCAATCCCGATCCCCGCTGTCACCGCTTGAATCAGGTGAGCCGTGAGCTCGAAGCTTGGGCCGGCACGCATGTTTGTGTGGTCGACGTTATGCTGGTCGAACCAGTCAGACCAAGCGCTCGGCCTCGATACGACGTTCAACAAGGCATGCTCGGCAACGTTCGCCGGTGACATGCGACGGTACTCGGGCAGTGCTGCCGGACTGGCAACCACTACCAGTCTTTCGCTGAGCAACTTGTGTGAAATGTAGCCTGGCCAGTCTCCAGAACCTGCGCAGATGATTGCATTCATGTCGTGAGTGGACGATTGCACGTCCTCCCGGATGATTCTGGAGTGTATGTGAACCAATATTTGCGGGTGTTTTGCGTAGAACTCATGCATCCGTGGCAGCAGCCATTTCGAGCCCAGGGTCGGCAGTACCGCCAGATTCAATGGGCCACCGTCATTCTTGTACGAAATGGTCTGCAATGTTGCGCTTCGAATGCGACCCAATGCCGCCGCCAATTCGTGTTGATAAACCGCGCCGGCCGCCGTCAATTCAATCTTTCGGCCGTTACGTCTGAAGAGCTCGATTTCAAGTTGGGCCTCCAGGGTTTGTACCTGGCGGCTGACGGCACTTTGAGTCAATGCCAGTTCTTCTGCAGCCTTGGTGAAGCTGCAATGGCGTGCGGCCGCCTCAAAGGCGACCAACAGCGACATCGAGGGGGTGAGTCTTCTAGGGTTCATTCATAAAGCTCATGCAAAGCCAACAGGAATTACGTTTGTTCCAAGCCTGAATAGCCGCAACAATCATCAAAACCCTATGCAGCTGCTCGGTGTGCCTTGTGCAGAGCATACGTAATGCGAATGCATAGATTAGCTTTTTAGCCTGTAGGAATTCCATCATGATTGCCCGGCTGTCGCCTCCTGATACCCAGAAAACCGCCTATGACGCGTTTCTCGACGCCCTCCCGGTGGCGGGGTTCCAAGGAGAGATTGCCCGCAACCATGGCGCCCGGACGGTATTGGCCACCGACAATTCCATATACCAGCGTCTGCCCCAGGCAGCGGTGTTCCCGCTTGATGAACAGGATGTGGCGATCTTGTCACGACTGGTCGCAGAACCCGCGCACAGTGCGGTAGTGCTCACGCCACGAGGGGGAGGTACGGGCACCAATGGGCAATCGCTCACCGATGGGGTGGTCGTGGATCTGTCCCGCCATCTGAACGACATCCTGGAAATCAACGTCGAGCAGCGCTGGGTCAGAGTGCAGAGCGGTGTGGTCAAGGATCAGCTGAACGCGGCACTCAAACCGCACGGTTTGTTCTTTGCTCCAGAACTCTCGACGTCGAATCGCGCAACCATTGGTGGAATGATCAACACCGATGCCAGCGGTCAGGGCAGCTGTACCTATGGCAAGACTCGCGATCACGTGCTCGAGCTTTCGACGGTATTGCTTGGCGGTGATCGTCTCAACAGCTCGGCTGTCGGCGCCGAGCATTTGCCTGCGCTGACCAGCCGCAAGGATCGGGTGGGTGAAGTTTACAAGTGCGCACTGGATATCGCCGACACCCACGCTGATTTGATCAAGGACACCTTCCCCAAACTCAATCGCTGCCTGACTGGCTATGACCTGGCACACCTGCGCGAAGCGGACGGACGCTTCAACCTGAACAGTGTTCTTTGCGGTTCTGAAGGGTCGCTTGGGTTCATCGTTGAGGCAAAGTTAAACGTCCTGCCTATTCCCGGATACTCCATCCTGGTCAACGTGCGTTACGCCGGATTCATGGACGCATTGCGTGATGCCAAGGCTTTGATGGAAATGAAGCCACTGTCGATCGAGACCGTGGATTCCAAAGTGCTGATGCTGGCGATGCAGGATATTGTCTGGCATGGCGTCGCCCAATATTTCCCTGAAGATCCTGATACACCGACGCTGGGGATCAACCTGGTTGAGTTCAGCGGTGACGATGAAGCGGTTGTTCAGCAGCAAGTTCATGAATTCGTCCTGCACCTGCAGCGCGATACGTCTGTCGTGCGGTTGGGGCACACGCTGGCGATCGGCGCCGATGCGCTCAAGCGTGTCTATGCGATGCGCAAGCGAGCGGTGGGGTTGTTGGGCAACGTCAAAGGAGAGGCCAGGCCGCAGCCTTTTGTCGAGGACACCGCGGTTCCTCCCGAAAACCTTGCCGACTTCATTCAGGAATTTCGAACGCTGCTGGATAGCCATGACTTGCAGTACGGAATGTTCGGCCACGTCGACGCCGGTGTACTGCATGTGCGCCCGATCCTCGACATGAAAGATCCTGTCCAGGCAGCCCTGATCCGGCCGATTTCCGATGCGGTCGCTGCCTTGACCCAGAAACATGGAGGGTTGTTGTGGGGCGAGCATGGCAAGGGCTTGAGATCGCAGTATGTGCCGGATTACTTCGGTGATTTGTACCCGGCCCTGCAAGCGCTCAAGGCGGCCTTCGATCCTTGCAACCAACTCAATCCGGGCAAGATCGCCACGCCGAAAACGGTCCCTGGCGCTCGGCTGACACGCGTTGACGAAGTGCAGTTGCGCGGCGACCTGGACCGGACCATCGATGAGCGTGTCTGGCAAAGCTACGACACGGCAGTTCAGTGCAATGGCAATGGCGCCTGCTACAACTTCGATCCTGATGACGCCATGTGCCCGTCCTGGAAGGCCACGCGTAATCGAATTCACTCTCCCAAAGGCCGAGCTTCACTGATACGCGAATGGCTCAGATTGCAGGGGGAGCAGGGCGTTGATGTTCTAGCTGCAAGTGATCGGCTACAGGAGTGCGCGGCACCACAGAATGTGGCACGTCGCGCCGTAAACAGCCTCGCCCAGAAGCTGGGCCAACAGGATTTCTCCCACGAAGTCTACGAAGCGATGACAGGTTGCCTGGCCTGCAAATCCTGCGCAGGCCAATGTCCTGTCAAAGTCAATGTGCCGGAGTTCCGATCGCGCTTTCTTGAGCTTTATCACAGCCGGTATTTGCGCCCCCTCAAGGACTACCTGATCGGTTCGTTGGAATACACGGTGCCCTACATCGCCAGGATGCCGCGCCTTTATAACTTCGTGATGAGCGCTCGACCGGTTCGCTGGATGCTCGAGCGAACAGCCGGGATGGTCGACAGCCCTCTACTCAGCCTGGTGGATTTTGCGGCTGTTTGCCGGCGGTGGAACGTCGAGGTCGCAACACCGGAGCGCCTGGCTGCTCTTTCAGATGCGCAGCGTGGCAAAAGCGTCATCCTGGTTCAGGACGCCTTTACCCGCTTTTTTGAAACCCCGTTGCTCGTTGACTGGGTGGAGCTGATCTCAAGGCTGGGTTACAGGGTCTACCTGGCTCCGTACGCGCCTAATGGCAAACCGCTTCAGGTGCAGGGCTTTCTCAAGGCATTCGAGAAAGCTGCCCGCTTCAATGGACAGTCTTTACTCAGCCTCCAGCAGTATCGGATTCCATTGGTGGGGCTCGACCCGGCGATGACCCTGGTCTATCGACAGGAATACGCCAAGACACTGCAAGCCGGCAAGGCTCCCCTGGTGATGCTGGCGCAGGAGTGGCTGATCAATGCGCTGCCGCAAGGTGAAGCAGTGAAGGAGGGCGAGCCTTACCACTTCCTGGCGCACTGTACGGAAAAAACCAATGAGCCAGGCAGCATCGGCCAATGGCAGAAGATTTTTGAGCGTATGGGCCTGACGCTTCAGGTGCAAGCCAGCGGCTGCTGCGGGATGTCGGGAACCTACGGGCATGAGACGCGAAACGCCAAGACGTCGGACACGATCTATGGGCAATCCTGGAAGCTGCTCATTCAGAAGTTCAACCAATCGGGGCGAGTCGTCGCCGATGGCTATTCTTGCCGCAGCCAGGTCAAGCGTCAGGACGGTGCGACGGTGCTCCATCCGCTGCAGGTTCTGTTGGCGCGTGTCAAAGAGAGATCAGTAGAGTCACCCCTTGGCGTCAGCCGCTGTCATCAAATGTGATGGCGTTGTCGTTTGATGAGACGCGCCCGGACAGCCTGCAGCTTACATTCCAATCAACGTAAACGCCGTAGTGCACCCAGAACGCTGATTGGAGAAAAAAAGCATGGCCCAAGTCGTACGATTTTATGAAGCCGGTGGTCCCGAGGTTCTTCGCTTTGAAGAGGTAGAGGTCGGCGACCCAGGTCCTGGTGAAGTGCGGCTTCGCCACGTAGCTGTCGGCCTCAACTATGCCGACACCTACTTTCGCAATGGCACTTACCCGATCCCGATGCCCAATGGCATGGGTGTGGAAGCCGCCGGTGTGGTGGCGGCAGTGGGCGAGGGCGTGACCAATGTGGTGGTCGGGGATCGGGTCACCTATACCGGCTTTATCAACACCCTCGGCGCCTACAGCACTGAGCGCCTGATCCCGGCTGCACCCTTGATCAAGCTGCCGGAAAGTATCTCCTTCGAGACCGCGGCGGCCATGACCATGCGCGGGCTTACCTCGGCGTACCTGATGCGTCGCATCTATGACTTCAAGGCCGGTGACAGCATCCTGCTGCACGCCGCTGCCGGTGGTGTCGGCCTGATTGTCTCGCAGTGGGCCAAGCTACAGGGCCTGAACGTGATCGGCACCGTGTCCAGCGAGGCCAAGGCTGAGCTCGCCCGTGCTCATGGTTGCGATCATGTGATCAATTACAGCCACGAGGATGTCGCCAAGCGCGTGCGTGAATTGACTGACGGTGTCGGCGTCAACGTGGTGTTCGACAGCGTTGGCAAGAGCACGTTCGAGGGCTCGCTGGACTCTCTCAAGCGTCGTGGCCTGATGGTCTGCGTCGGTACTGCATCCGGTCCGATCCCGCCTTTCAGTCCAGCACAACTGGCGATGAAAGGCTCGCTGTTCATGACGCGTCCGGCCCTGGCCGATTACATCGCCGATCCGGCAGAGAAGGCCGATCTGGCCGGTGAGATTTTCGGCCTGGTCGGCAGCGGCAAGATCAAGATCGAGATCAACCAGCACTACAGCTTGCAGGACGCCGTGCAGGCGCACCGTGATCTGGAGTCGCGCAAGACCACTGGCTCATCGATCTTCGTCATCTAAGGAGGTCTGCCGCCATGCAAGTCGAACAACTTACCTGCAGCATTGGCGCAGAGCTGATTGGCGTCAATCTTGCCGATGCCATTCATGACACGGATCTGTTCGCCGAGATCCGCGCCCTATTGCTCAAGCATCGCGTGCTGTTCCTGCGCGACCAGGACATCAGTCGCGCTGAACACGTGGCTTTTGCCCGCCGCTTCGGCGAGTTGGAGGATCACCCGGTCATCGGCAGCCACCCGGATCACCCAGGCTTGGTCCAGGTCTACAAGAACCCGGACAGCCCGATCGACCGTTACGAGAACTCCTGGCACACCGACGCCACCTGGCGCGAGGCGCCACCGCTGGGCAGCGTGCTGCGTTGCCTGGAGTGCCCGCCTGTCGGTGGTGACACCATGTGGGCCAATATGGTGGAGGCTTACAAGCACCTGCCGGACGAGATAAAAGCGAAGATCGAAGGCCTTCGTGCCCGTCATAGCATCGAGGCGACCTTCGGTGCGGCGATGCCGATCGAACGGCGCCTGGCGCTCAAGGCCCAGTACCCGGACGCGGAGCACCCAGTGGTGCGCACTCATCCAGAGACTGGCGAGAAGGTGCTGTTCGTCAACTCGTTCACGACTCACTTCACCAACTTCCACACAGCCGCGCGTGTGCGTGTCGGCCAGGATTACACCCAGGGCTCGTCCGAGCTACTGCGTCACCTGACCAGCCAGGCCCACATTCCGGAGTATCAGGTGCGCTGGCGCTGGAAGCCTAACAGCATCGCCATCTGGGACAACCGCAGCACCCAGCATTACGCCGTGATGGATTACCCACCCTGCCATCGCAAGATGGAGCGTGCCACGATCATGGGCGAAAAGACCTACTGAGCAACCTCACCTGCACCCAAGCAAAAGCCTGCTCCGTACAGCCTGTCGGGCAGGCAAAAACAAAAATAGGAGATAATCATGCAGTTTTTCGACGATTCCCTGCACCCGGACACCATGGAAAAAGTGGTGATTACCGTCGCCCCTTACGCTCCCCAGTGGATGCCTGGCGACTTTCCGGAAGACATTCCGCTGACCATGGACGAACACGTGCAGGCGGCTGTCGACTGCTATGAAGCAGGCGCCACCGTACTGCACTTGCACGTGCGTGAACTGGACGGTAAAGGGTCCAAGCGCCTGTCCAAGTTCAACGAGCTGATCGCCGGTGTGCGTGAAGCCGTGCCGGACATGATCATCCAGGTCGGCGGTTCGATTTCCTTTGCTCCTGAAGGCGACGGCGCCGATGCGCTGTGGCTGTCCGACGATACCCGGCACATGCTCGCGGATCTGACGCCCAAGCCCGATCAGGTCACCATCGCCATCAACACCATTCAAATGACCATCACGGAGCTGCTGTTTCCGGAAGGCATTGAAGGCACCTCGCTGCTTGATCCGGCCACCTATGCCGCCTATACCGAAATGACCGTGCCGGCAGGTCCAGCCTTTGTCGCCGAGCACCTCAAGCGCCTGCAGGCCAGCAATATCCAGCCGCACTTCCAGCTGACCGGCATCCATGCCTACGAAACCCTCGAGCGCCTGGTGCGCAAGGGCGTTTACAAGGGCCCGATGAACCTGACCTGGATCGGCATCGGTGGCGGTTTCGACGGCCCGAACCCGATGAACCTGATGAACTTCATCAATCGCGTACCGGATGGTTGCACCTTGACTGCCGAGTCGTTGCTCAAGAACGTGCTGCCACTCAACACCATCGCCATGGCCATGGGCTTGCATCCGCGCCTCGGTAACGAAGACACCATTATCGATCAGCACGGCAAGCGTTTCTCTTCCGTGGAGCAGGTCAAGCAGACGGTGCGCATCGCCAACGAGCTGGGTCGTGAGATCGCCAGCGGCAAAGAGGCGCGCGACATCTACCGCATCGGTGTGCAATACGAGACCATTGAAGAAACCCTGTTGGCCAACGGCCTGGCGCCGAACCGCAAGGCAGGTCAGAAGGGCGTACCACAACGCGGGTGATGCAGAGGGCGGGGCAGGCCGCTGAAGGTAGCCTGCCCCGACCCACCTGAAACGCGTTGAGCAAGACCAAAACAATAACAAGACGGGTGCCAGACACCGAGGAGGCAGCATGGCCTATCACAGCACTGTGGACGATGCAGAAGATACTTCAGTTGGCATTCCGCGCAAGTACGCATGGGCCGTATTCGCACTGACCTTTGGCTTGTTGATCTCAGATTATATGTCACGGCAGGTACTCAATGCCGTGTTCCCGATTCTCAAGGGCGAGTGGGCTCTAAGCGACGGCCAGCTCGGCCTGCTCAGCGGCATCGTGGCCTTGATGGTCGGTACGCTGACCATCCCCCTGTCGCTGTTGGCCGACCGCTTTGGCCGGGTCAAGAGCCTGGCGCTGATGGCCTTGCTGTGGAGCCTGGCCACCTTGGGCTGCGCCCTGGCCCAGAACTACGAGGAGATGTTGATCGCGCGCTTCATGGTCGGCGTCGGCGAGGCGGCTTACGGCAGCGTCGGCATCGCCGTGGTGGTTTCGGTATTTCCCAAGAACATGCGTGCGACCCTCGCCAGTGCCTTCATGGCAGGCGCCATGTTTGGCTCGGTGCTGGGCATCTCCCTGGGCGGGGCGATTGCCGTCAAGCTGGGCTGGCGTTGGTCGTTCGCCAGCATGGCGCTGTTTGGCCTGGTGCTGGCGGCGATTTACCCGCTCGTTGTCAAGGAGGCCCGTATTGCCCCGCAGCGCCTGGCCACGGCCGGGAGCAAAATCAAAGCGTCAGTCAA
The DNA here is from genome assembly GCF_902497995.1 of Pseudomonas fluorescens. Classification (GTDB taxonomy): domain Bacteria; phylum Pseudomonadota; class Gammaproteobacteria; order Pseudomonadales; family Pseudomonadaceae; genus Aquipseudomonas; species Aquipseudomonas fluorescens_BK. Next base: position 124,323 of record NZ_CABVII010000005.1, read on the forward strand.
GCGTCCGCTGCGCACCTTGTACGGCACGCGTTCGGTGATCGCCGCTTACGTGGCCAGCGGTCTGCAGACGTTCGTTGCCGGTAGCATGATTGTGTGGATGCCGAGCTACTTCAATCGCTATTACGGGATGGGCGAGGGCAAGGCCGGCGTCGTGGCGGGCGTCATGGTGTTGTGCTGCGGTGGCGGGGCGATCATGTGCGGCATGCTCAGTGATCGCTTGAGCCGTCAATCGCCGTTGCGCAAGATCGAGATATCCATTGCGTTCTGCCTGGGCAGCTGCCTGCTGATGTCGCTGGCTTTGATTCAGTCGGTCGGCCCTCTCCAGTTAGCACTGATCGGCATGGCCATGCTGTTCGTGACGGGCATCAACGGCCCGATCATTGCCACGATCGCCAACCTGACCCACTACAAAGTGCACGGCACCGCTTTTGCCGCCCTGACCCTGGTCAATAATATGCTCGGCCTGGCCCCGGGACCTTTCCTCACCGGCAGGGTGTCCGACCATATCGGCCTGCACGGCGCCTTCCAGCTCATACCGCTGATGAGCATCGCGGCGGCGGCGGTGTTCTTCTATATCCGCTGTCACTATCTGGACGACATTGCCCGTGTGCAGGGTCAGGATGTCGATGAAGCGCCCGCTAAAGCCGTGATGGAGGTGTCGCCGTGACGGGGATATTGCGTATCGATGCGTTCTTCGACTTCATCTGCCCCTGGTGCCTGATCGGCAAGCGTCAGCTCGAGCGCGCACTCATGGCGTTGCGCAGCAGCCACCCGGACGTCGAGCTGGAGCTGGCCTGGCATGGCGTGCAGCTGCTGCCGCACCTGCCGGCGCAGGGCGTGCCCTTTGTCGAGTTCTACCGCCAGCGCCTGGGCAGTGCCGAGGCGGTGCAAGCGCGCCAGGCGCAAGTCCGGCAGGCCGCGGCGACCGTAGGCCTGGGCATCGACTTCAGTGGCATCGACACGATGCCCAATACCGCCGATGCCCATCGCCTGATGGAGCGCGCCTCTGAACTGGGGAGCGTGGCGCAGCGTGACGCCTTGCTGGAGCGGCTGTTCGCCGCCTATTTTGCTCAAGGCAAGGACCTGGGAGACAGTGCCACGCTGCTGGCGATCGCCGAGTCCTGCGGTTACCCGCGCGAGGCCCTCGTCGACTGTCTGGAAGGTGCTGGCAACCCCTACGACGACAGCGGGATGGGCGCCAGGGGCGTGCCCTATTTCATCTTCAACCGTCGCCAGGCGCTCTCCGGCGCGCAGCCGGCCGAGGTGCTGTTGCAGGCGATGCAGCAAGCCCTTGCGCAGGACGCGGCCGGGAGTCCGGCATGAGCCTGCGCATCGCGGTACCGGCCGAGAAAGTCCCGGCACCTGGCATGCGCTCGCTGTTCGAGCCCGAGGGCAGGAGCCTGGCGCTGTTCAATGTCGCAGGCCAGCTCTACGCCATCGATGACAGCTGTCCGCATCAGGGGGCCTCACTCTGTGGAGGCCGCCTCGAGGGCAAGGTGATCCAGTGCTGTGCCCACGGCCTGCGCTTCGACCTGGCCAGCGGCTACATGCTCAATTCAACCGCTGTGAAGGTTGCCAACTATCCGGTCGAAGTGATCGACGGCCAAGTGTTCATTGTCATCGCTTCCAAGGAATCCGCCGTATGAGTGCCATTGCCCTGGTCGCTGTTCACAGCCGTGCGCGTGAGCTGGCCCCCGGTTTTATCGTCAGCCTGATTGTCGCTGCCGCGGCGAGTTTCCTGTCCGAGCACTATGGTGCGCCGGTGATGCTGTTCGCGCTGCTGCTCGGCATGGCGCTGAACTTTCTGTCTGGCGATGGCAAATGCAAGGCCGGTATCGAGTTCACCGCGCGCACCGTGTTGCGCATCGGGGTGGCGCTGCTGGGGATGCGCATCACCCTGGAGCAGATCGCGGCGTTGGGCTGGAAACCGGTTGTGCTGGTCGTGACCCTGGTCGCGGTGACCATTATCGTCTCGATGGTGGCGGCCAGGGCCATGGGGTTCCAGCGGGTGTTCGGCATGCTCACCGGTGGCGCTACGGCGATCTGCGGTGCGTCCGCGGCATTGGCACTGGCGGCGGCCTTGCCCAATCATCCGCAGAAGGAACGCGCCACCCTGTTCACCGTGATTGGCGTGTCGGCCCTGTCGACCATGGCCATGATCGTTTACCCGATGATCGCCAACTGGCTCGAACTCAATCCCCAGCAGGCAGGGGTGTTCCTCGGTGCCACCATCCACGACGTTGCCCAGGTCGTGGGTGCCGGCTACGGCATGTCTACCGAGACGGGCGATACCGCCACCGTGGTCAAGTTGATGCGCGTGGCCATGCTCCTGCCGGTGATTGTCTGCGCGGCGATGATGTCCCGCATGCAGGGCGGCGACCTGCCGGGCAAGCGACCGCCGTTGCTGCCCTGGTTCGCCGTGGGCTTCCTGATACTCGCGTGCGTCAACAGTACCGGCTGGATCGTCCCGGCAGTGCAGGGCTTTACCAACGAGCTGTCGCGCTGGTGCCTGGTGATCGCCATCAGCGCCCTGGGCATGAAGACCCAGCTCAAGGAGCTTGCCGCCGTGGGCATCAAGCCCATCCTGCTGATGGTGGGGGAGACCGTATTCCTCGTCGTTCTGGTGCTGCTGCTGATGCACTGGGGCTTGTAGGCAGACGCTCTATTGGGGGAAGCACGCCTGCGCGCACAGCTTAAGCGCGAGTCAAGCGTCGTACCCCGGATGCGCTCCTTTTGCGGTCGTCTGTTACAGCAGGCGGCCGTTTTTTTTGGGTCAGATCACGTATCAGCTGTCTTTGCGCGGCACGATCTTGTGTTCGCTGCGCCAGGCGGCGGGCGGCATGTTGAACTGGGAAATGAACCAGCGAGTGAAGGAATTGGGCATGGAGTAGCCGAGCATGTCGGCGATCCGTCCCAGCGAGTACCCGGGGTTCTCCAGGTAGCGAACCACCAGGTCGCGGCGCACGCTGCTGATCAACTCACTGAAGCTGACCCCTTCTTCGTCCAGGCGGCGCTGCAGGGTGCGCACGTTCATCCCGTGGCTCTGGGCGATCTGCGCAATGGTCGCGTGGCCCATGGGGAGCAACAGGTAAATGGATTTGCGCACGTCTAACGCCAGGGATTGGCCGTTTTTTCCCATCAGCGACGAATCGAGGTAGCGTTGCGCGTGTCGGGCCATGGCCTCATTGGCCAGGGGGTTGGTGGCGTCGAGGTTGGCGGCGGGACAAACGATGCCATTGAACTCGCAGCCGAACTCCACTTTGCAGCCGAAGATCCGTCGATGCACGGAGAGGTCCGCCGGAGCGTCATGGGTGAAACAGACACTGATCGGGTGCCAGTGCGCGCCGAGCAGGGCGGAGCAAAAACGGTGCATCAGCGCAACGGCCAACTCGATGGATTGGCGATTGTTCGTGCCCATCTCGGTGACCAGTTCCTCGCGAATGATCACCGTCTTGCCGGTTTCCTCAACGAAAATCGCCAGTGAATCGTTGAGCAGGTGACGGTACTGCACGATCACTTTCAGCGCGTCGCGAAGCGTATTCTGGTGACTGAGCAGCAGACTCACTTCACCGAAGTCCGAAATGTGACGCAGCTCAGCCATGCGCAGGCCGAAGGTTTCACAACCGCTCAGGCGCGATGACTTCTCCAGCAGGATGATGCTGGCAGTGGCCGGGATGCGTCGATCGGGATCGCTGAGGAGCGAAGAGGTCAAGCCCACCTCGGCCAAAAGAGCGTTCGCGTTCAGGCCTAGATGGCGAGCCACTTCCTGGTAATTGGTCAGTACGGCGGTTCGAGCTTGAATGGTCATGGCGTGCATTCATTCCATTTAGTGACAACCGAGATCCTGCTGTCGCAGCTGCCTGCCATTTATAGAGACTTTGTCGTGAAATGAAAATAGCTTGGCGCGGAAAATCTAAACGGTCGATTTCTGCGGGGCTGTCATCAAAAGGGAAGTGGCTGACGCTAAATGTAACGCGCTCCGACAAGGCGAATCCTACTGTGCTGCTGGAGGGTTCGAACGATTGGCGGACCTTTCGATGGATTGATCAAAGGTGAATTAGCGCAATGAATGACACCACGATATTGATAGTTCCGGGCTTGCGCGATCATGTGCCAGAGCATTGGCAAACGTTGCTGGAAGCCAAGTTGGACAAAGTCCGCTCAGTGCCACCCCTGGAAGCGAACAAGCTCAGCCTGGCGGCACGCGTGGAAGCGATCCAGCGCGAATTGGAGAAGATTTCCGGTCCAGTGATCCTGGTGGCTCACAGTGCCGGTGTGCTGATGGTGGTGCACTGGGCCGCCCTTCATGACCGCCCGATCAAGGGCGCCTTGCTGGCCGCACCGCCGAACCTCGAGGCCAGCTGGCCTGCCGCTTATCCGACTCCTGAAAGCCTGCGGGCCAATGGCTGGGATCCGCTGCCAAAAGGGCCACTGCCGTTCCCTTCGATCGTCGCGGCCAGTACCAACGACCACCTCGCGAGCCTCGAATCCGTGACCCGGATGGCCGGTGACTGGGGCAGTGAACTGGTCAACCTCGGTGCAGTCGGCCATCTCAATCCCGCAGCCGGATTCGGCGAGTGGCCGCAGGCGCAAGACTTCATCCGCACGCTGGATCGCGGGGTGCAAACACCTGAATAAAGCGACCTGAAAGAAACTCGCATCTGTACCAGGACCGGATGCGAGTCGTTGTTAGAACCAAAAAACAAAAACAACAAAAAACGGAGACAACGTAATGCACACCACGACAGGACACCGTCCTCTGCGTCTCAGCTTGCTCGCTAGCGCCATATTGCTCGCCTCCATGCCGGCTGCCCATGCCTTTGAACTCGACACGGGCAGTGAAGATTGGGCCGTGCGCTTCGATAACACCCTCAAGACCAGCTACGGTCAACGGGTGGAAGGCCAGAACTCGAAGATTGCCAACGCCTCCAACTATAACGACGGCGACAAAAACTTCAGTGTCGGCAGTGCAGTGACCCAGCGGGTCGATCTGCTGACCGAGCTCGATGTGGTCTACCAACGCAAAATGGGCTTTCGTGTCAGTGCCGCGAGTTGGTATGACCATGCCTATGACAATGTCGGTTCCAACTCCAACCCGTTTCCAGGGCAGGCGGGCAATGCGGGTAACCTGGTGGCAGCGCGTCAGTCCGGATCGATTCAGCCTGGCGACTCGCTGAATGGCCACGCTGCAAGCAAGCATGGCCTGAGCAATTACACCGATCGTTATTACAACGGCCCCTCCGGTGAAATCCTCGATGCCTTCGTGTTCTACAGCACCGAGGTCGGCGAGGAGTCGATGTTCAGCACCAAGCTCGGCCGGCACAACATGTTCTGGGGCGAGACCCTGTTCAACGCGGCCAACGGCATCAACTACGGTCAGTCGGCCCTGGACCTGGCCAAGCTGTACAACGTGCCGGGAACCGAAACCAAGGAGCTGTTCCTGCCGCGCAACCAGCTGTCCATGTCGTTCACGGTCAATCCCGAGCTGACCCTGGGCGCGCAGTATTTCCTGGAGTTCCGCAACACCCGTCTGCCCGAGGGTGGGACTTACATGGGCGGCTACGACATGTTCGGTGAAGGCGGGGACGTGTTCTGGCTGCCGGTACCGACGGCGCTCAACGGGGCCGGTGCTTTTTACGGTACCCCGCGCGGGCATGACGTCAAGCCGCACAACGCCGGCGACTTCGGGCTGATGGCCAAGTGGAGCCCGGAATGGCTGGACGGCACCCTGGGCTTCTACTACCGCAACACGTCGGACCCGATGCCGGTGGTGCTCGTCAATGCGCCCAACCTGCAAACGCCAGGCCTGCCGGGACTCGCCGGCGCTGAATACCTGGCCGCTTATGCCGATGACATCGACATCTATGGCATCAGTCTGTCCAAGGGTGTGGGCCCGGTCAGCGTCGGTCTCGATGTGAACTATCGCGAGAACATGCCGCTGCTGAGCAACTTCACCACCGTCAACCCGACCTTGAGGGGGCAGGCCGATCAGGGTCTGGTCAACGGCGACAACCTGATCGGTGCCATGCCGGGCAAAGGTGACACCGGAACGGCCCGTGGCAAGACTTTCCACGTGGTACTCAATGGCATCGTGAGCTTTGGCAATACGCCATTGTGGGACTCCTCCTCGTTGGCTGTCGAAGGATCGATGACCCACCTGGTCAGCGTCGACAAGGGCAAGCAGTCCTTCAAGGGCAACTCCAGCTACCACGGGGTCGACAAAGTCGACACCAATGCCTACTCCATCGCGACCAACTTCACCCCGACCTGGTTCCAGGTATTCCCGGGCGTCGATATGTCCATGCCCATGTCCTACAACGTCGGCCTCAAGGGCAACTCGGCCGTCCAGCTGGGTGGCAGCGAGGACACCGGTAGCTACTCCATCGGCGTCGCCGCGGACGTCTATCAAAAGTACAAGTTCGACCTGAAGTACGTCGATTCTTTTGGTCCTTTCAATACCTGTGAAACCGGATTTGACAATAACACCCCCGGCAGTGGTGGGCAGTACCGCTGCATTCCCGGCCAGATCACTTCCCAGGCAGGCCTGGCGCCGCTGCTGAAGGACCGCGGGATGATCACGGCCTCGTTCAAAACCACCTTCTGATTGACACCCGGATTACAACAACAAAGTGGAGAGAATTCAGATGAAATTCCTAAATAGCATGCTGGCAGCTTCCCTGGCGGCCGTCATTGCCGGTCAGGCCCAAGCGGCCGTATCGGCTCAGGAAGCCGCCAAGCTGGGCACCAGCCTGACCAACGTGGGCGCGGAGATGGCGGCTAATGCCGATGGTTCGATTCCAGCCTACACAGGCGGGCTGACTACCCCCCCAGCCAGTTTCAAGGCGGGCGACGGCATGCGTCCGGACCCCTTTGCCAGCGAGAAGCCGCTGTTTGTCATCGATGGCAAGAACCTCGACAAGTACAAGGGCCAATTGACGGCCACCACGGCAGAGCTTGCCAAGCGCTATCCCACTTTCCACATCAATGTGTATCCGACCCACCGCACTGTCGCCCTGCCTCAGGCGGTGCTGGACAACAGCGTGAAAAATGCCACCGGTACCAAGGCCCTCGATGGCGGCCTGTCCATCGATAACCTGCTGCCCGGCGTGCCGTTTCCGGTCCCGACCTCGGGCAGTGAAGCCATGTGGAACCACCTGCTGCGCGTAGGGGGCAATCGCAACGTCAAGTATGACTCCTGGAACGTCGATTCCGCGGGCGTACCGACACTGTCCACCACGGCGCTGTCGTTCTCGAACTACCCGATCTACGACGACATGTCGAAGCCGTTCAACAGCACTGACGTGTTCTTTCAGATGAAGCTGTATTACACCGGTCCCGCGCGCCGTGCGGGCGAGGCCATCATGCTCAAGGATACGGCCAACCCCTTGGCGCAGCCACGCCGCAGCTGGCAGTACTTGCCTGGCCAGCGCCGCGTGAAGCTGGCGCCGGACCTGGCCTATGACACGCCTAACCCCGGTACAGGCGGTGCCGGTACCTACGACGATGTATTCGTGTTCAACGGTGCACTGGACCGCTTCGAATGGAAGCTGGTGGGCAAACAGGAAATGGTGGTGCCGTACAACACCTACAAGCTGACCTACGCGGTGGACGCCAAGCAGCTGACGACCCCCAACCACATCGCTCCTGACTATGTGCGCTGGGAGAAGCACCGCGTCTGGGTGGTGGAGGGCACGCTCAAATCCGGTTCGCGCCACATCTATCAGAAGCGCCGCATGTACCTGGATGAAGACAGCTGGATCGCTTTGGCCTCCGACCAGTATGACTCGAGCGGCAAGCTCTACCGGGGCTCCTTCGCCTTCCTCAGCCAGAGCTACGACAAAAAGATCCCCGATGTCACACCTTTCATGATTTACGACCTGGTGGGCGGCTCCTACAACATCAACGGCATCACGGGCGCGTACGGCGGCATCAAGTACATCGAGTCGCTGTCGAAGGCGCAGTGGGCGCCGGATGCACTGGCAGGGTCCGGTATCCGCTAAGCGGCAGGCGATAAAAGTCCGGGGCGATCGCTTGTGGTCCCCCGGCAGAGTGACTGGAAGATGGACGGCCGGAGCGTCGTTCATCTTGGGTTACCGATTCCGACGCCGGCCTGTACCTCGTGTGCTTTGCGGCGTCGTTCTTCTAGAAGGTGCGGTATGGGTTCCTTGAAAAAGTTCGTGCTGGCGCTGCTGTGCTCGATGCTGGCGCTGTTGCAGGGTGTTGCTCACGCAACCGGTTATGTCGATGTGCTGGATCTGCCGGCCAAGCCGAGCCCTTTGGCCGTGAGTAGCCCCTTGATTGGTATTGCTCGCGCAGGTGAGCGCCTGGTCACTGTGGGCCAGCGTGGCCATATTCTTTATTCCGATGATGCCGGCAAGCACTGGTTGCAGGCCAGCGTCCCGCTGAGCAGTGATCTGACGGCGGTGTTTTTTCCTTCTGCCAGACAGGGCTGGGCGGTCGGCAACGACGGTGTCGTGCTGCACAGCAGCGATGCCGGCGCCACCTGGCGCAAGCAGCTCGACGGTCGCCAGATCGGTGACTTGCTGGTCAAGCATTATACGGCGCTGGCCAGTGCCGAACCGGCTAACGAGCAATGGCCACTGCTGGTCGCCGAAGGTCAGCGGCTGGTCGAGCAGGGGGCGGATAAGCCGCTGCTCGATGTGTGGTTCGCCAATGACAAACTGGGTTATGTGGTCGGTGTGTTCAACCTGATCCTGCGTACCGAAGACGGTGGCCAGAGCTGGACGCCGTTCCAGGATCGCACCGACAACCCGCAAGGCTTTCACCTCAACGCCATCGCCTCCACCGGTGACGCGCTGTACATCGCCGGCGAACAGGGCTTGCTGCTGAAATGGGATGACGCGGGGCAGCGCTTCGCCGCCTTGCAGACGCCTTATCAGGGCAGCTACTTCGGCGTCGTCGGCAAGCCCGGTGAAGTGCTCGTCTACGGCCTGGGCGGCAATGTGTTTCGCAGCACCGATGGCGGTCTCAACTGGAACCCTCTGGCGAGTGGCCTGCAGGTCAGCATCACGGCGGGGATCATCAATACCCAGGGTCAGTACGAACTGTTTACCCAAGCTGGACATGCGCTGCTCAGTCAGGCGGGCGGTACACGGCTGCAGTTGCTGGCACAGCAGGATCCGACCCCTGTGGCCGGTGTGAGCCAGGCCGCCGATGGTTCGCTGGTGGTGGTGGGCAGTCGTGGCGTACAGCGATTGTCCGTCAAATAAGAACTCGAAAATCTAGAGCGAGTACCCAGACATGGGCAATATCAAGCAAGACACCATGCCGGTGATCCGCGAGCTACGTGACTTCGATCGGTGCTCCGGCAACCGGTTGGAGCGGCTGGTATTCAACTACCGCCCGCTGTTCATGGTGCTCATGACACTGGTCACCCTGGTGCTGGGCTATATGGCGGTGACGCGTCTGGAGTTGCGCCCCAGCTTCGAGAAAATGATTCCGCAGAGCCAGCCGTACATCAAGAATTTCCTGGAGAACCGCCAGTCGTTGCGCGGCCTGGGTAACTCGGTGCGGGTGGTGGTGGAAAACACCCAGGGTGATATTTTCGACCCGCACTACCTTGAGGTCCTCAAGCAGGTCAACGACCAGCTGTTCCTCACTGAAGGCGTCGACCGCGCCTGGATGAAGTCGCTGTGGAGTCCGGGGGTGCGCTGGACTGAAGTCACAGTGGAAGGTTTCCAGGGCGGCCCGGTCATGCCCGATACCTACCAGGGATCGCCCAAGGACATCGAACAGCTGCGCCAGAACATCACCCGCGCGGGCATCGTCGGCAGCCTGGTGGCCAGCGACTTCAAGTCCACCATGTTGATCGTGCCGCTGCTGGACAAGGCCTCGGCCACCGGCCAGAGCATCAACTACCATCAGTTCTCGCAAATGCTCGAAGCGCAATTGCGCGACAAGATCGAATTCGCCGGCGACAGCGCTGCACGCAAGGCCGGGGAGGAGGGCAAGGGCCAGTACAAAGTCCGGGTGATCGGTTTCGCCAAACTGATGGGCGACCTGATCGATGGCTTGATCCAGGTGATGATGTTCTTCGGCCTGGCCGTGGTCACCTCGCTGGTGATCATTTATTTCTATACTCGCTGTGTGCGCAGCACCTTGCTGGTAGTCGGCTGCTCGCTGATCGCGGTGGTCTGGCAACTGGGCATCGTCGCCTGGCTGGGCTATGCCATTGATCCGTACTCGGTGCTGGTGCCGTTCCTGATTTTCGCCATCGGTGTGTCCCACGCGGCGCAGAAGATGAACGGCATCATGCAGGACATCGCCCGTGGCACCCACAGGCTGATCGCTGCGCGCTACACCTTCCGCCGCCTGTTCATCGCCGGCGTCACTGCGCTGCTGGCCGACGCGGTGGGCTTCGCGGTACTGATGCTGATCGATATTCCGGTGATCCAGGACCTGGCGATCACCGCCAGCATTGGCGTGGCGGTGCTGATTTTCACCTCGCTGCTGTTGATGCCGGTGGCGCTGTCCTACATCGGTGTCGGGCGCAAGGCCGCCGAGCGTGCACTGAAAATCGACACCCGGGCGGACGGGCACAAAGGCTTCGGCAAACTGTGGGACATGCTCGATCGCTTCACGACCCGCAAGTGGGCAACCGGTGCCGTGCTGGTGGCGGCGCTGATGGGCATTGGCGGCTTCATGGTCAGCCTGCAACTGAAAATCGGCGACCTCGACAGTGGCGCACCGGAGTTGCGTGCCGACTCGCGCTATAACCGCGACAACGCCTACATCACCAGCCACTACGCGCTGTCCAGCGATATGTTCGCGGTGATGATCAAGACCGCGCCGGAAGGCTGCCTGAACTATCAGACGCTGGTCCTCGCCGACCGTCTGGCCTGGGAGCTGCAGCAGTCTCCTGGGGTGCAGGCGACGTCGTCGCTGGTCAACGCGGTACGGCAGATCACCGCCGGTACCTACGAGGGCAACCCCAAGCTCAACAGCATCCAGCGCAACCAGGACGTGCTGAACTACGCCGCACAGCAAGCCTCGGTCAACTCCCCGGAGTTGTTCAACAACGACTGCTCGCTGATGCCGGTGATCGCCTTCCTCAAGGACCACAAGGCCGAGACCCTGGACGCCGTGGTGGCCATTGCCGAACAGTTCGCCAAGGACAACAGCACTCCGGATCGCCAGTTCCTGCTGGCCGCCGGCAGTGCCGGCATCGAGGCGGCGACCAACATCGTGGTGCGCGAGGCCAACCGCACCATGCTGTTTTACGTCTATGCCGCGGTGACGCTGTTCTGCCTGATCACCTTCCGCAGCTGGCGCGCGACCCTGGTGGCCTTGCTGCCGCTGGTGCTGACCTCGATCCTCTGTGAAGCCTTGATGGTGGTCATGGGCATCGGCGTGAAGGTCGCGACCTTGCCGGTGATCGCCTTGGGGGTGGGGATCGGAGTGGACTATGCCTTGTACTTGCTCAGTGTGCAGTTGCATCACCAGCGCCAAGGCCTGTCACTGGCGGATGCCTACCGTAAAGCGGTGGCGTTCACCGGCCGGGTGGTCGGGCTGGTGGGCATTACCCTGGCCGCCGGCGTGGTGTGCTGGGTCTGGTCGCCGATCAAGTTCCAGGCCGACATGGGCATCCTGCTGACCTTCATGTTCCTGTGGAACATGCTGGGGGCGCTGATCCTGATTCCAGCCCTGTCGTACTTCCTGTTGCGCGGACCCTCGCTGATCCGTGGTGCTGCCCCGGATGCCAAGGTGGTGCAGGAGCCGCTGGTGCAAGTCCCTGAGACCGACCACTCCACAAGTCCGGGCACGCGTCATGCCCTCACAACGTCCGAGTAAGTGAATCATGTCTGACTATAAAGCTCCCCTGCGCGACATGCGCTTCGTGCTCAATGAAGTCTTTGAGGCCTCCAGGCTCTGGGCTCAATTACCGGGCCTGGCCGAGGTGGTCGACGAACAGACGGCTGCCGCGGTCCTTGAAGAGGCCGGCAAGATCAGTGCCGGCATCATCGCGCCGCTGCGCCGCAGTGGCGACGAACAAGGTTGCTCCTGGGACAACGGTGCGGTGACAGTCCCGGATGGTTTTATCGCGGCGTACCAGGCATTTGCCGAAGGTGGCTGGGTGGGGGTCGGTGGCGACCCGCAGTTCGGTGGCATGGGCATGCCCAAGGCCATTTCAGCCCAGGTCGAGGAAATGGTGACCTCGGCCAACCTGTCGTTCGGCACGTACCCGATGCTGACCGCCGGTGCCTGCCTGTCGCTCAGTGCCCATGCCAGCGAAGACCTGAAACACAAGTATCTGCCGAACATGTATGCCGGGGTCTGGAGCGGTTCCATGTGCCTGACCGAAGCCCATGCCGGCACCGACCTGGGGCTGATTCGCACCAAGGCCGCGCCCCAGGCCGACGGCAGTTACACGATCAGCGGCAGCAAGATCTTTATTTCTGGCGGCGAGCACGACCTGACCGAAAACATCATCCACCTGGTACTGGCCCGGCTGCCGGATGCACCTGCGGGACCAAAAGGCATTTCGCTGTTTCTGGTGCCCAAGGTGCTGGTCAATGACAACGGCTCTCTGGGCGAGCGCAACGCACTGTCCTGCGGTTCCATCGAACACAAGATGGGCATCAAGGCGTCTGCCACCTGCGTGATGAACTTTGACCAGGCCACCGGCTGGATCGTCGATGCGCCGGGCAAGGGGCTGGCGGCGATGTTCACCATGATGAACTACGAGCGCCTGGGGGTGGGCATCCAGGGCCTGGCGCAGGGCGAGCGCTCCTATCAGAGCGCCGTCGAGTATGCCCGGGATCGCCTGCAGAGCCGTGCGCCGACCGGCGCGCAGCACCCGGACAAGGCCGCCGACCCGATCATCGCGCACCCGGATGTACGGCGGATGCTGTTGACCATGAAGGCCTTGAACGAAGGCGGGCGGGCGTTCTCCAGCTACGTGGCCCTGCAACTGGACACGGCCAAATACAGCGAAGACGCGCCGGCCCGCCAGCGCGCCCAAGAGCTGGTGTCGCTGCTGACGCCGATTGCCAAGGCGTTTCTGACTGACATGGGGCTGGAAACCACCTTGCACGGCCAGATGATTTTCGGTGGCCATGGCTATATCCGCGAGTGGGGCCAGGAGCAGTTGGTGCGCGATGTACGGATCACCCAGATCTACGAAGGCACCAACGGTATCCAGTCCCTGGACCTGGCCGGGCGCAAGATCGTCGGCAGCGACGGGGCGCTCTACCGGTTGTTCGCCGCCGAGATTCGTCAGTTCAGCGCGACTGCCAGTGCTGATCTGAACGAGTTCACCCAACCGCTGAACGCGGCGCTGGACACCCTCGACGAACTGACCGCCTGGCTGCTGGATCGGGCGCAAAACAACCCGAACGAAATCGGCGCTGCTTCGGTCGAGTACCTGCAGGCGTTTGGTTACACGGCCTATGCCTACATGTGGGCATTGATGGCCAAGGCGGCCATGGGCAAAGCAACCGAAGACGATTTCTACGTCAGCAAGCTGGGCACCGCCCGTTTCTACTTCGCCCGGCTGCTGCCGCGTATCCACTCACTGAGCGCTTCGGTCAAGGCCGGTAGCGAAAGCCTCTACTTACTGGATGCGGCGCAGTTCTGAATCAGGAAGATACCACCATGCTGAAGACAAAAATAATTCCACCAGCACAAGATGCCTACAGCTACCCACTGTTGATCAAGAGCTTGTTGTTGTCCGGGGTTCGCTACGAACCTGCCAATGAGATCGTCTACGCCGACAAACTGCGTTACAGCTATCAGACCCTCATCGAACGCATCCACCGGCTGGCCAATGCGCTGACCGCGGCCGGCGTCAAGGCCGGGGATACGGTGGCCATGCTCGACTGGGACAGCCACCGCTACCTGGAGTGTTTCTTTGCCGTGCCAATGATCGGCGCGGTGCTGCATACGGTGAACATCCGTCTTTCGCCGGATCAGGTGCTCTACACCATGAACCACGCCGAGGACGACCTGGTGCTGGTGCATGATGATTTCCTGCCCGTGATCGAGCAGATTCATGGCGAGCTGAACACCGTCAAGGGCTATATCCGGCTCACTGACGACGCTGCGAGCGGCACCGATCTACCGGTACTGGGGGAGTATGAAAGCCTGCTCTCCCAGGCGGCTCCCCATTACGACTTCCCCGACTTTGATGAAAACTCGGTGGCGACCCTGTTTTACACCACCGGCACCACCGGCGCGCCGAAAGGGGTGTATTTCACCCATCGCCAGTTGGTGCTGCATACCTTGAATGCCGTGGGCACGTTGGGCGTCTACCAAAGCTTGCCGCTGCTGCGCTCCGACGACGTGTACATGCCGATCACCCCGATGTTCCACGTGCATGCCTGGGGCGTGCCTTATGTTGCGACCCTGATGGGCATCAAACAGGTTTACCCCGGCCGTTACGAGCCCAATAGCCTGGTCCGGCTGTTTCGAGAAGAGAAGGTCACCTTTTCCCATTGCGTGCCGACGATTCTGCAAATGATCCTGGGCTGCGACGAGGCCGCGAAGACCTCTTTCGAGGGCTGGAAAATGCTTCTGGGGGGCAGTGCGCTGACCTTGGGTATCGCCAGCCAGGCGTCCGCCAGAGGTATGCGCGTGCACAGCGGCTACGGCATGTCCGAGACCTGCCCGATGCTGTGCTTGAGTTACCTGCGGGGGGCGGAACTTGAACTGTCCACACAAGCGCAGTTACCCACTCGCATCAAGACCGGCATGCCGATACCGATGGTCGATTTGAAAATCGTCGATGCCGGCGGCAAAAGCGTTCCTCACGATGGTGAGTCCCTGGGCGAGATCGTGGTGCGCGCACCCTGGCTGACTCAAGGCTATGTGAAGGAGCCGGAAAAGGGCGCTGAACTTTGGCAGGGCGGCTGGCTGCACACCGGCGACCTGGCTTCCATCGACCCCCAGGGCGGGGTGGAAATCAAGGATCGCATCAAGGATGTGATCAAGACGGGCGGGGAGTGGATCAGTTCGCTGGAGCTGGAGAGCCTGATCAGCGAACACGCGTCGGTCAGTGCTGTCGCAGTGGTGGGCATTGCGGACGAGCAATGGGGCGAGCGGCCCATGGCCCTGGTGGTGTGCGAACCGGGTCAGAACGTCGATAAACAGATGCTGGAAGCCCACCTGCAACAGTTTGTGGAGCGTGGCCGGATCAATAAATGGGCGATCCCCAAGCAGTTCAAGTTCGTCGCCGAGATCCCTAAAACCAGTGTTGGCAAGATCAACAAGAAGTTAATCCGGGAACACGCGTTGAGCTGAAGGGGATAGATATCCGCAGCTTGTACCCCTTTATCCGATCGAGAAAACATTGATGAACAACGTGATCCATTACCGCTACGAAGGTTCCCTGGCCCTGATCGGCCTTGCCTGCGCACCCGTCAACGCCCTTGGCCAGACCCTGCGCGTGCAACTGCTGGAGGCCTGTGAACGCGCGGCTGCGGACAACCGGGTGAAAGCGATTATCCTGCATGGCGAGGGTCTTGCGTTCAGCGCCGGCGCGGACATCGCCGAGTTCGGTTGCGCGGCTTCGCTCGCCAAGGCGGATCTGCCAAGTCTGTTGGTGCGCCTGACCGAACTGGATAAACCCCTGATCGCCGCCATCGGCGGCCTGGCCCTGGGCGGCGGACTGGAACTCGCCCTGGCCTGCGGTTACCGTGTGGCTGAGGCCGGAGCGCGCCTGGGCTTGCCGGAAATCAAGCTCGGCTTGCTGCCAGGGGCCGGTGGCACCCAGCGGCTGCCGCGCCTGATCGGCGCCGCTGCAGCATTGGAGATGATCGTTTCGGGTCAGCCGATCAACGCTGCTCACGCACTGGAACTGGGTCTGATCGACCGTGTGGCGCCCGGCACTGACAGCCTGCTCGCCACCGCGTGCGCCTTTGCCGAAGAACTGATTGCCCAGCAGGCGCCGGCGCGTCCGGCCTACCCTCAAGAGCATCCGGGAGCAGTCCTGGCGGCGAATTATTTCGCCGACTACTGCGCTGCCAACCAGCATCGCTGGAAAGGCCAGAGCGCGCCACAGCGGGTGGTGACGGCGATCGAGATCGCCTGCAGCCTGCCGTTGGCCGAAGGTCTGGTCAGGGAGAGCGAGCTGTTCAACGAGGCCGAAGCGTCCAGCGAGTCCCAGGCCCTGCGCCATGTATTCTTCGCCGAGCGTGAAGTCGGCAAGCTGCCGGGAGTGGACGCGAACACGCCGATCCGTCCGATTACCCAGGTCGCGATTATTGGCGCCGGCACCATGGGCGGCGGGATCGCCATGAACTTTGCCAATGCGGGCATGGCGGTGACGCTGCTGGAACTCAAGGCCGATGCCCTGGCGCGCGGCCTGGCGCTGATCCGCAAAAACTACGAAACCAGTGTCCAGCGCGGCAAGCTCACCGCCGAACAGCTGGAACAGCGCGTGGCACTGATCCACGGCACCCTCGACTACGCCGATATCGCCGACGCTGACCTGGTGATCGAAGCGGTGTTCGAGAGTCTGTCGATCAAACAGCAGGTGTTTCGCACCCTGGACGAGGTGTGCAAGGCCGGGGCGATTCTTGCGAGCAATACCTCCACCCTGGATGTCGACGCCATTGCCGCCGTCACCTGCCGGCCACAGGACGTGGTCGGCCTGCACTTCTTCAGCCCGGCCAACGTCATGCGCCTGCTCGAAGTGGTGCGCGGCACGGCCACGGCCCCCGATGTCCTGGCCACCACGCTGAAGATCGCCAAGCGCATCGGCAAGATCCCGGTGGTGTCCGGGGTGTGCTTCGGCTTCATCGGCAACCGCATGCTCGAACCCTATTCCCGCGAGGCTCACCGCCTGCTGCTGGAAGGCGCCACGCCGGCACAGATCGATCAGGTGCTCACCGGCCTTGGCATGGCCATGGGTGTGATTGCCATGCACGACCTGGCGGGCATCGATGTCAGCTTCCTGGTGCGCGAGTCGCGCCGCGAGCTCATCGCCCACGACCCAAGCTACTGCAAACTCGCCGATGCGCTCTACGCCCTTGGCCGTTATGGCCAGAAGACCAGCCGTGGCTGCTACCTCTACGAAGGCCGCGAGCGTAAGGACGATCCGCAAGTGGTCGCCCTGGCCGAGCAGATTGCCGGTGAGTTGGGGATCCAGCGCCGTGCCATCAGCGATCAGGAAATCCATGACCGCTGCCTGTTGATGCTGGTCAACGAAGGCCTCCAGTTGCTCGACGAAGGCATCGCCCAGCGCAGCAGCGACATCGATCTGGTCTGGATCAATGGCTACGGCTTCCCGGCCTGGCGCGGCGGCCCGCTGCATTACGCCGAAGGGCTGGGGCTGGCACAGGTGCTGGAGCGCATCGGCCATTACCGCCAGGCACTCGGCGCCTACGGCACGATGTGGTTCCAGCCCGCCGCACTGCTGGAACGCCTGGTGGCCAGCGGCAAGACCCGCATCGAACGTCTCTGACCTTTCGGCGGCCACTTGGGGTGGCCGCCCCACCGATCACCCAAGGAACTCACCATGAAAGAAGCCGTCATTCTCTCCACGGCCCGTACCCCTATCGCCAAGGCTTTCCGTGGCGCCTTCAACACCATCAAGTCGCCGACCATGGCCGGCCATGCGATCCGTGCGGCGGTCGAACGCGCCGGCATCGAAGCGGCGGAGATCGAAGACCTGGTGATGGGCACCGCACTGACCAGCGGCACCGCCGGCCTGAACCTGGCACGCATGGCTGCCTTGGCCTCGGGCCTGCCGTTGTCGGTCAGCGGCCAGACCCTGGATCGCCAGTGCGCCTCGGGCCTGATGGCCATCGCCACCGCCGCCAAGCAAATCATGGTCGACGGCATGCCTGCCGCGATCGGTGCCGGCCAGGAGAACATCAGTGCGGTGCAGAATCGCAATATGGAATGGGCCTACGCCGAGCGCGACCCGCAGGTCGAGCGCAACGCGATCCATGCCTACATGCCCATGTTGCAGACCGCCGAACGGGTCGCCAAGCGCTACGGCATCAGCCGCGAAGCCCAGGACGCCTATGCCCTGCAATCGCAGCTACGCACCGCAGCAGCGCAGCGGGCCGGCTTGTTCGATGGCGAAATCGTCCCGGTCACCAGCATTCGGCAGGTGATCGACAAAGCCACTGGCGAGGTACGACTGGAGGAGGTGACCCTCACCAGCGATGAAGGCAACCGTCCACAGACCCGCCTGGAAGATCTGACCAACCTCAAAACAGTCATCGAAGGCGGCTGCATCACCGCTGGCAACGCCAGCCAGCTGTCCGACGGCGCCAGCGCCTGCGTGCTGATGGATGCGCGTCTCGCCGAGCAGCGCAACCTCAAGCCGTTGGGCCTGTATCGCGGTATTGCCGTGGCCGGCCTGGCCCCGGAAGAAATGGGCATCGGCCCGGTGCTGGCGGTGCCCAAGTTGCTCAAGCAACACGGCCTGACGGTCGACGATATCGGCTTGTGGGAGCTTAACGAAGCGTTCGCCTGCCAAGTGCTTTATTGCCGCGACACCCTGGGCATCGACGACGCCCGCCTGAACGTCAATGGCGGTGCCATCGCCATCGGCCACCCTTACGGCATGAGTGGTGCGCGGATGGTCGGGCATGCCCTGCTGGAAGGTCGGCGCCGCGGCGTGAAGTACGTGGTGGTGACCATGTGCGTGGGCGGCGGCATGGGTGCTGCCGGCCTGTTCGAGGTGTTCCAGTGAGCCTGTCCAGACCCGGCGCCAATTCGCGGGATGCCTACCCGCACTTTCGGCCGATCCAGACTCGCTGGATGGATAACGACGTCTACGGCCACGTCAATAACGTCAACTACTACAGCTACTTCGACACGGCAGTGAACGGCTATCTGTTGAGCCAGGGCGTGCTCGATTTCGAGCGCGGCGAGACGATCGGTCTGGTGGTCGAAACGCAGTGCAATTATTTCGCACCGATCTCCTTTCCAGACGACATTGAAGCCGGGGTGCGGGTGACCCGGCTGGGTGGCTCCAGTGTGCGGTATGAGGTTGGCCTGTTCCGTGCGGGTGAGGCCCAGGCATCGGCGCAGGGGCACTTCGTGCATGTCTACGTGGACCGTGAATCCCGTCGTCCGGTAACGATCGGCGAAGCACTGCGTGCCGCGCTCGTGCCGCTGCTGGTCAATGCTGATTGACAAGAGTTCCCGCGGCGTCCTCGACGCCGCGGTATCGCGCCACTGCCAGTCAGTTGCAGCAGATCCAGTGTGGGGGTTTAATTCAGTAGTGCAGGCAGATCTTGCCAAAGTGCCTGGCGGATTGCTGATGGGCAAAGGCCTCGGCTATCTGTTCCAGCGGATAGCGGCTGTCGATGACGGGACGCCAGCTGAAGTTCTCCAGCGCACGCACCATGTCTTGCTGCTGCTCGCGGCTGCCGACGATCAGGCCACGCAGGGTTTGCTGCTTGCGCATCAACTCCAGGGTTGGAACGCTGCCGGAAATACCGGTGAGCACACCGATCAGCGCAATGTGGCCGCCGGGTGCACAGGCACGGATGGACTGGGGCAGCGTGCCCGGGCCACCCACTTCGACCACTATGTCGGCGCCGCGCCCGCCCGTGGCTGCCAGCACCGCGTCGCCCCATTCGGGCTGGTCTTTGTAGTTGATGACCTGATCGGCCCCCAGTGCCAGCAGGCGCGCTTGCTTGGCCTCGGATGAGGTCGTGGCAATCACCCGCGCGCCCATGGATTTGGCCATTTGCAGCGCAAGAATGGAAACACCGCCGGTGCCCAGTACCAGCACGGTGTCACCCGCCTGGAGGCGCCCGTCCACCACCAGTGCACGCCAGGCAGTCAGGCCTGCCGTGGTCAGCGTGGCGGCTTCTTCATGGGTGTAGCCCTTGGGTGCCAGTGTGAAGGCCTCGGTGGGCAGGTTGACCCGTTCGCGGGCAAAACCGTCGACGCCATCGCCCGGGACAGTCTGGAAGGTGGTGGGCACGGCGCGCCCGGATTGCCAGTGGGGGAAAAAGCAAGAGACCACGCAATCACCCACGGCGAATTCCGTCACGCCTTCGCCGACGGCGGTGACGACCCCGGCGCCATCGGCCATGGGGATGCGACCATCCTCTGCCTTGGCGTGGCCGGTGACCACGCCAAGGTCGTGGTAGTTGAGCGAGCTGGCATGGATACGCACCTGGATCTCGCCCGCTTCGGGCGCGCCGGGGGCGGCCATGTCGACAAGGCGCAGGTTGTCCAGGCCAGCGGGATGTTGCAGTTGAATGGCTTTCATGAGGGTCCTTGAGTCAGTCCGTGCAAGGGAGGGCGCAGCTTTTTCGTCAACGATGGCCGCGCCCGACCTGGAGCATATTGCCTCAAGAGGGCGCTGCGGTGTTGCGCACCGCAGCGTTGGACTTGTTTAAAGCGCGACGTCACGCATGCTGTTCATGTCGATCACGAAGCGGTACTTCACGTCGTTGCGTTGCAGGCGGTCAAAGGCGGTGTTGATGTCCTTGATGTCAATCATTTCGCAGCTGGGCAGGACCTGGTGTTCGGCGCAGAAATCCAGCAGTTCCTGAATCGGCTGGATGCCACCGATGAGCGAACCGGCCAAGGTGCGGTTATTGCGGATCAGCAAGCCACCGTGGATGGGCTCCAGCGGTTCGATGGCGCCGACCAGCACCATGACGCCCTCGCGACCCAGCAACATCAGGTAGGGGTTGACGTTGTGCCGGCTGGGAATGGTGTCGATGATGAACTCGAAGGCATTGGCCGCCGTCGCCATCGCTGCCGCATCGTTGGACAACAGCACGTGATCGGCACCGAGGGTGCGGGCATCGTCGGCCTTGCCCGGTGAGGTGGTGATCACGGTGACTTCGGCACCCAGGGCGACGGCCAGCTTCACGGCCATGTGACCGAGCCCGCCAAGCCCGACTACCGCGACTTTCGAGCCCTTGCCCACGCCATAACGGCGCATCGGGCTCCACACGGTGATGCCGGCACACAGCAAAGGCGCTGCGTAGCGCGGATCGAGGCTTTCGGGCATGCGCAGAACGAACTGCTCACGAACGACAATGTGCTCGGAATAACCACCATAGGTGATCTCGCCGGTATGACGGTCCTTACCGTTGTAGGTGGGTGTCGGGCCATGGACGCACAGTTGTTCCTGATGCTCCGCGCAGGGCGCGCACTGCAGGCAGCTGTCGACCTGGCAACCGACGGCGACCCGGTCGCCGACCTTGAAGCGGCTGACATTGCTGCCGACGGCGGTGACATGCCCGACGATCTCGTGGCCAGGCACGATGGGGTACACGGTGTTGTTCCAGTCGTTGTTGACCTGGTGGGCATCGGAATGGCAGACGCCGCAATAGGCGATATCGATGGCGACGTCATCGGCGCGCAAGGCGCGGCGATCGAAACGAAACGGCGTGAGGGTAGAGTGGGCCTCGTGCGCGGCAAATCCCAGGCAAGTAGTCATGGGCAAGTCCTGTAAGAATCAATGCGTACCCCCGGCCATGGCCAGGGGTACAGGGGGAGTTAGATCGAAGGGCGCAACCAGGGCGCCGGGGTCATTTCCGGCGAGGCGATCTGGTTGACGATCCACTTGCCCATGCGACGCAGCGGCTCGATGGAATCCTGGGGACCTGCCCATTTCAACCCCGCTGCGTAGCCCAGCGAGACGATGCGCTGAGCGCCATACAGGGGCAGGATGTCCTTGAGATCTTCCTTGATGCTTTCCGGATAGACGCCGACGGTCTGGGTATAGGCATCCACCGCCCCCATCATCTCGTGCAGGTCATCGACCGGCACCAGGTTGGCGGTGCGGTCATCGAGCTTGGTGGCAAAGGACACCGACTCCGGAAGCTGCGAGCAGATGACTGCCCCTTCACCGTCCTGGCCACCAATCACCTTGTACCACTCATCATCCAGGCGCAGCGCGTCGACTTCGGCCTTGAGGCCCTGGTCGTAGCGTTTGGGCACGGTGCTGAGGGTGTTGGGCAGGGTCTGCATGGCGTCGTAGACATAACCGCCGAACTTGTTCAGATTCGCCAGGCCGGCCTCGTCGGTGCCGCTCTGCACGTAGACCACCCGGGCGCATACGCAGGCTTTCTGGTTCAGCGCGCCGATGTCGCTGGCCAGGCGTATGGCGGCCTCGCGCATGGTCTCTTCACTGTCGAAGGTGCCCTTGCCGAGGATGCTGGCGCTGCGTTTCGGGTCGAGGGAGATCAGTTCCAGGCCCGGCTGGATGTAGCGAGTCACGTGCTTCATCGAGTTGAAGCCGCCCCAGGCAACGATCTTCTCCAGGTTCTGTGGCTGGTACAGGCGCTCTTCGAAGGCCTGGTCGCCGCCTTTCCAGTAGGCAACGCTCAGGTGCTTGGTCAGCGGATGGTCCGGTGCCATCTCAACCATGGTACGGGCGATGGCCAGGGCGGTGAACGGGTCGTTGGACGGTGCCTTGATGATCGCGTCGCTGCGCAGCACCATGTTGCGCAGGATGGTCAGCAGGGACAGGCCGGTCGCGTTGCCGGCGACGATATGCAGGGTGCGCGCGCCGAAGCAGCGTACGTCCAGTTCGGTGCCGTCGATCAGGGTTTGCTTGACCCAGCCTTCCAGGTACTTGACGCCTACGGAGTTCTCCACCTGTTCGGTGACGGACTCACGGGTGAGCATGTTGCGCAGCCCCATGTAGCTGCCCTTGACCATGGTCGGGGTGACCGGCGCAGTCAGGTAGGACAGCTCGCAGGCTTCCTGCAAGTAGATGTTCTTGTCGAACTCCAGGCGCTCGCCCAGGGCTTCGCAGTAGTCGAGGATGTCATTGAAGGTAAGCGTGTACAGGTCCGCCAGCTTCGCCGGGTTACCCAGCGGCAGTTGGTCGATGTATTTGTGCGCATCCGGGGTCTGGAAGACCAGGTCGCCGCCACGGCCACCCACGTCGATCAGGTTGTCGGTGATGACTTTGCCACGGATGATCATTGGCGCAATTGGTTTGGTCATGGGGTTAGCCCTCTAATGTGGTCAGGAAATCCATCGCTTGGCGATGCGAGTCTTCGGTTGCGGCACAGCTGATCTTGTCGTCGCCGCCATTTATTTCGCTGTAGCGCTGGATCGGTCCGACCACGTAGCAACTCGGCCGACCGCAGGCGCAGGGCTTGTCCCATTCGACGGTGATTTCATCGCCGGTTATAAAGCCGCCCCAGCGGGTCTCTGCACCGAGGTCGAAGAAGGCTGCGCGGCCGGTCACACGGCCTTCGCGTGGCAGCGGCTTGCTGGTCTCGGGATCGAGCAAGTAGGGGATAACGGTCGGGGCGAAGTGGAAGTGGCCCTCTTCGCAGCGCGTATGGACGCCGCCGACGATTTCGGACATGGCGTAGGATTCGTTGAGAACCTTGGCACCGGTAAAGCGCAGTACATCGTCGCGCCAGCCTTCGGGTTGCACGGAGCCCTTGCCGCCACCGGCGGTGTGGATGTACGAGTCAGGGTGGAAGACACCTTCGAGACCGCGCTCCAGGCCGGCCTTGGCCATGTTGTGCAACAGGTTCCAGGTCGCGCCGATGTACACGCGCTTGCCCTTGAGCTGGGTGGACATATGATCGAAGAAGGTCGCCAGGTGTTGCGGCATTTCGGCCTGCAACTCATCGAAAGCCTTCTTCTTGGCCATCAGCTCCGGGCTGATCTCCAGGCGATCGAGCGTGCCCTTGGACTGTGCCGCGCGCAGCTTGGCCCCCAGGTGGAGCACGTCGGTGCTGAGGGTGGTCGGGTAAGCCGCATGGAAATGCGATTCGTCCGGCAACAGCGCCGGGATCATGGCGATGTGGACACGCACATGGCTCAGGTAGCCCTTGCGGTAGTACGGGTAAATCGTGTGCAGGTTGGGCTCTGGGGTGTCCGGCCCTTCCATGTTCCACACATTCAATTTGCGCAGCTGGGCGAATTTGTTCCACTCATGTACGCCGTGGGGCAGGAACGACAAGGTGCCGGAGGTGCCCGAGGTGTGACTGATGCGCAGTTGCGGCACTGCTTTGTCCATGGTTTCGAACCAGTCGTCCAGGCCTTGGCACGCGCTGACGTCGACCGCCGCGATGGCTTCGGCCATCTCTGGGGTCACCAGTTTGCCCAGCCACTTGTTGATCTGGGCGAAGTTGCGCTTCTCCAGCAACGATGGCGGGTAGGACTTGTACACGCTGTGTTCGAACAGCAGCGGCACCACGTCGTCGAAATGCTCGATGGTATCCACGCCTTGGGCGTCGGCGAGCTTTTTGAGCATGGGGATGCGGTCGCGCAGTTCGGCGAAGCGCTGCTTCAGGCCGCATAGCTGCAGCGCGTCGATTTCAGCGCGCGGCAGATTGTTCCAGGCCGTCTGGGAATAGTTGACCATTTCTGCCGGGTTGTTCAGCAGCTGCTGGGTTTTTTGTTCTATCGACAGTTGTGCAGTGGGCATTGTCTGGCTCGCTACTCGACTAGTGAAAACCGGCGAGGCCGGGGGGAGGGTGTGAATCCAGTATGGGGATGCAGCCTTGGATTTTGTTCCGGATTAAGGTGATTGTGTTTTCTGATCAAGTGACTGATAAATAAGGAAAAAAATACAAATTTCAGTGTGTCCGGGCAAGCCGTTCCGGATTCGGGGTGAGCGCCCGGATTTCAGGCAGGTGGATGGAGCGGGCTGGAATATACTCGGTTTCCCTCACTCAATAATGAGGGGGCGAGCGTTAACAGTCAGACCATTATGTGAAGGGTTTTCCGGTTGGCGCATGTGCTTCGCAATCGCCAAAAAAACTCAGCGCAACACAAATATTTGTGAGGTTTTCATGTTGAAAATGGCATTCCAAACCACCCCTTCAATGATCATCGAACGCGGTGCTTCGACCCGGCTTGCCGATCATGTTCGCGCCATGGGCTGCAAGTCGGTTCTGTTGGTGACCGATCCGGGGGTTATTGCGGCTCGGCTACTGGATGCGGTGCTCGCCGGCTTCGAGGGCCAGGAGATAGCCGTCACCGTATTTTCCCAAGTCCAGGCCGACCCGCCGGAGTCGGTGATTCTGGCCTCGGTGGAGGCCGCGAAAGCCTGTGACGCCGATTGCGTGCTGGGCCTGGGTGGTGGCAGTTCGCTGGATGCCGCCAAGCTGGCAGCGCTGTTGGCGCGCAGTGGCGAGTCCCTGACCGAGATCTATGGCATCAACAAGACGAAGGGCCCGCGCCTGCCACTGATTCTGGTGCCGACCACAGCAGGCACCGGTTCGGAAGTGACCTCGGTCTCGGTCGTGACCACCGGTGCCGGTGAGAAGAACGTGGTTTACTCGCCAATGCTGTTACCCGACGTGGCCGTGCTGGATGCAGAGCTGACCCTTGGACTGCCGCCCCATGTCACCGCGGCGACCGGTATCGATGCCATGGTTCATGCCGTCGAGGCCTATACCACCAAGAACCTGAAGAACCCGATTTCCGATTGCCTGGCGCGCGAGGCGCTGCGTCTGTTGTCCGGCAGCCTGTTCCAGGCCTGTCAGGACGGCAAGAACCTGCAAGCGCGGGAAAACATGTTGCTGGGTGCTTGCCTGGCGGGCATGGCGTTCGCCAACGCACCAGTGGCGGCGGTGCATGCGTTGGCCTATCCCCTCGGCGCACGTTTCCACATACCGCACGGGCTGTCCAATGCCCTGGTGCTGGGGCCGGTGATGCGCTTCAACCTTGAAACAGTGGCGCCGCTGTATGCACAGTTGGCCGACATCGTGCTGCCCGGCACCCTGGGTACCGATAAAGAAAAAGCCTCTGTCCTGGCCGACTACCTCGGCGGCCTGGCCGGTGAGCTGGGTCTGGCGACCCGCTTGCGCGACCTGGGCATCGTCGAGTCCGACATCGAGGCACTGGCGGTCGATGCCATGAAGCAGCAGCGCCTGCTCGGCAACAACCCTCGGGAACTCTGCCTGGAAGACGTGCGCGCGATCTATACGGAGATTCTATGAGCAACAAGGTCGAGCGGCCGAGTCGGGATGAGTTTCGCCGCTTCAACCGGATGCCGACGCGTTGGGGCGACCATGACTCCTATGGGCATGTGAACAACGTGGTCTACTACTCGTACTGCGAGTCGGCGATCACTGCGTTCCTGGTCGAACAGGGTACCCTCGACATTGCCAGCAGCCCGGTGATCGGGTTGATCGTCAATTCGAGTTGCACCTACTTTGCGCCCATCTGTTTCCCCGATCAGGTCACTGTTGGAATGAGAATTTCCCACCTTGGCAACAGCAGCGCGCGATACGAGCTGGCACTGTTTCGCAACGATGAGCATGAGGCAGCTGCGGCGGCCCATATCGTCTATGTGTATGTCGACCGGGCCAGCAACACATCGCTGCCCATTCCGCAGACTGTGCGTACGGCGCTTGCGAGTATCACTGACTAAATAAGTTGGCTCGGTCATACTTCAGTTTTCTGCTTGGCGAATCTGCCGCGACGTCAGTGGGCAGTACCCGCAAGAGGACACTATGATCAAGCCAACGCCTAACAAGAAGAGCGCCGCAGACGATGGCGTCCTGCAGGTCGAAATACCTGCCCAACCGCGCAAGGAACCGCGGCAGGCGCGCTCGATCGCGCTGGTCAAGGCCGTGAAACAAACGGCTCTGCAAATTATCGACAACGAAGGTCGGGAAGCCCTGAATGCCATGCGCCTGTCCGAAGACTCGGGCGTGGCAATCAGCTCGATCTACGAGTACTTCCCGACGATGGAAGCGCTGATCGCTGCGATCTTCGATGACTACCGCACCGAAGCCCACGCAGAACTGTACGCCAGCATCATCGCGCTGCCCCCTGAAGCCACTCTGTACGACGGGCTTTTGCTGGCCTTGCGGGTCGTGCTGGCCAGCCACTACAAGAAAACCCTGCTCGACCCGGTGTTCAGCGTGCGCTCCACCCACTATGACGAGCTGGTGCGGCTGGATGTGGTCAAGGCCAAGCAACTCTGGCCCGTCACGGCGAGCTCGGCGTTGATGAAGCGCTTCGCCAACGAAATCTCGGTGAAGAACCGGGACAAAGCCGAGTTTCTGGTCTACCAGACATTGTCGGCGCTGACTCGGGCCATCCTGCTCGAAAAACCGGCCTACCTCACTGACGCGGACACGCCGAGGTTGATGGCGCGGATGCTGCACGGGATGTTGACTGACCCCAGCATTTAAGCCACGAAAAAAAACGCCCCGCAAGCGGGGCGTCAGGTCTTGCATCAGCGGCATGACGCCGCACAGGCGGCGGGAAGGCTCAGATGCCGATGCACAGGTATTTGATTTCCAGGTAGTCCTCGATGCCGTACTTGGAGCCTTCGCGACCCAGGCCCGAGGCCTTGATACCACCGAACGGCGCCACTTCGTTGGAGATGATCCCGGTGTTGACGCCGACGATGCCGTACTCCAGCGCTTCGCCTACCCGGAACACACGGCTCAGGTCGCGGGCATAGAAGTAGGAAGCCAGGCCGAATTCGGTGTCGTTGGCCATCGCGATCACATCGGCTTCATCCTTGAAGCGGAACAGCGGTGCCAGCGGGCCGAAGGTTTCTTCCTTGGCGACGGCGGCGTTGCGCGGTACATCGACCAGCACGGTCGGCTCGAAGAAGGTTCCGCCCAGGGCATGCGGCTTGCCGCCGGCAACCACGCGAGCGCCTTTGCTTACGGCGTCATCGATGTGCTCCTGGACCTTGGCCATGGCCTTGGCGTCGATCAGGGGGCCGGTGGTGATACCGTTTTCCAGGCCATTACCAATGTTCAACCCGGCCACGGCCGCGGTGAGTTTTTCGACGAATGCGTCATAGATGCCGTCCTGGATATACAGGCGGTTGGCGCAAACGCAGGTCTGGCCGTTGTTGCGATACTTGGAGACCAGCGCGCCCTCGACGGCGGCATCCAGGTCGGCGTCGTCGAACACGATGAAGGGTGCGTTGCCGCCCAGTTCCAGCGAGACTTTCTTGATGTCCTTGGCGCACTCGACCATCAGCTGGCGGCCGATTTCGGTGGAACCGGTGAACGTCAATTTGCGCACGATCGGGTTGCCGGTCAGCTCGGCGCCGACTTCGCCGGCACTGCCGGTGACCACGCTGAACACGCCTTTGGGAATGCCGGCGCGCTCGGCCAGTTCCGCCAGGGCCAGGGCCGAGTAGGGCGTCTGCGAGGCCGGCTTGAGGACCATGGTGCAACCGGCGGCCAGGGCCGGGCCGGCCTTGCGGGTAATCATCGCCGAAGGGAAGTTCCACGGCGTGATGGCGGCGGTGACACCGATCGGCTGCTTGAGCACCATCAGGCGCTTGTCGACCTGGTGACCGGGGATCATGTCGCCGTAGACGCGCTTGGCTTCTTCGCCGAACCACTCCAGGAAGGAGGCGGCGTAAGCGATTTCGCCACGGGACTCGGTCAGTGGCTTGCCTTGTTCGAGGGTCATCAGGCGGGCCAGGTCTTCCTGGTTGGCCATCATCAGATCGAACCACTTGCGCAGCTTGTTGGCGCGGTCCTTGGCGGTCAGGGCGCGCCAGGCCGGCAGCGCCTTGTCGGCCGCTTCGATGGCGCGACGGGTCTCGGCTGCACCCATCTTCGGCACGCTGCCGATGATTTCACCGGTGGCCGGGTTGTTGACCTTGAGGGTCTGGCCGTTGTCGGCATCGACCCATACACCATCGATATAGGCTTGCTGGCGGAACAGTTTCGGATCGTTGAGCGGCACGTGAAATTCCTCGCTGCTGGGTTACAGTGGCTGCTGGGTTACAAAGACTGGGGGGGTTGCGACGGATGCCGCCAGAGGGGCGGGCCGAGCGCAGTTGCCGGGTTTGACGAAACTGGCGCCGGTGCTGGCGAGCTGCTCGCGGACCTTGTCGACGATGTACGCACCGATCGGAATGGCCGAGGTCGCAGCGGGCGACGGGGCGTTGCAGACGCTGACGCTGCGGGCGGTGTTGACGAACAGGAAGTCGTCGATCAGCTTGCCGTCCAGCGAGACCGCCTGGGCGCGGACACCGGCCGGGTAGGGGGTAAGGTCGCTCTTGACGATGCTCGGGCAGTACTTCTGTACTTGCTTGAGGTAGCCGCCCTTGAACAGCGAGTTTTTCAGCTCGATCAGGCCGGGGCGCAGGTTCTTCTTCAGCACCTTGAGAACACCCGGGGTGGTCAGGGTTTCGAACATGTCGGTCAGCGAGAAATCGGTCTTGCGATAGCCTTCGCGCTTCATCGCCAGCACCGCGTTGGGGCCGACGGTGACGGTGCCGTCGATCATGCGGGTCAGGTGCACGCCGAGGAACGGCATGGCCGGATCCGGGATCGGGTAGATCAGGTGGTTGACGATCTGGTTGTGCTGCTTGGGCAGCAGGTAGTACTCGCCACGGAACGGGCAAATGATGAAATTGGGCTCGATCCCGAGCATGCGCACCACGCGGTCGGCCATCAGGCCCGAGCAGGTGATCAGGAAACGGCCGTGGTGCTCCTGGTTGCCGGTGCGCAACACCACTTCATCGGCACGCTCATCGATGGCGAGCACTTCGCTGTTGTAGCGGATCTCGCCACCGGCGGCTTCGAATTCACGGCCCATGGCCGCGGTGACCTGGGCGTAGTTCACGATGCCGCTGGAAGGCACGAAGATACCGCCCAGGCCGACGATGTTCGGCTCGCGCTCGCGCAGTTCGGCGGCCGTCAGCCAGTCACGCTTGATGCCATTGGCTGCCGTGCGTTCCCACAGCGCGCCCATGCGCTCCATTTCCAGCGCGTTGGTGGCCACCAGCAGTTTGCCGCACTCGTCATAAGGGATGCCGTGCTTGTCGCAGAAAGCCTTGGTGGCCTTGTTGCCTTCCAGGCAGAAACGCGCCTTCAGGCTGCCCGGTGTGTAGTAGACGCCGGCATGGATCACGCCACTGTTGTGGCCGGTCTGGTGCATGGCCGGGCCGGACTCTTTCTCCAGCAGGAGGATTTTTGCGTCCGGGTAAACCTGAGTCAGTTGCATGGCCGTGGACATGCCCACAATGCCGCCACCGATGATGATGAAGTCGTACACAGCCATTGGATTGCACCCACCTGGATTAGGTTTTCGTTGAAAGCACGACCAGGGCCACGGGAGGTGGCCCTGGTCAGTTCAGCTCAGCGCTTGGCAAACCTTACTGACCACGCTGGTACAGGGTTTTCTGGTAGCTGATGTAGCCACGCTGGCGCATCAGCTCGCGACGCAGGCCCTGGTGGGCGGTGAAGCGGTCGCGGCCGTG
This sequence comes from Pseudomonas fluorescens, assembly GCF_902497995.1. Classification (GTDB taxonomy): domain Bacteria; phylum Pseudomonadota; class Gammaproteobacteria; order Pseudomonadales; family Pseudomonadaceae; genus Aquipseudomonas; species Aquipseudomonas fluorescens_BK. The sequence goes on from NZ_CABVII010000005.1 coordinate 154,441, forward strand.
CAGCCAGAACATGTTGTTGACCAGCACGAAGCTGCCGATCGGCACCGGTACCGACAACTTCTGCGGGCAGCCTTCCAGGGATTCGCTCAAGGCGTTCAGCCAGATGCCTTCCTCGAAGTCCTTGGGCTGCACGAACTGGTCGATGTAGCGCATGGTCGGGCGACCTTCGGCATCGTTGTCGAACACCGCGTGGAACACATCTTCCCGCACGTTCTTGCTCGGTGGTGCGGTGAAACGCATTTCACGGCGGGCCAACGGGTGAGTGTAGTAGTGCTGCAGACCTGCCCAGTCGTCCAGGTGCAGCAGCAGGGAGTTGCCGCCTTCCATGTTCTGCTCGTCGATCTTCATCATCATCACGTAGTCGGTACGCTCCTGGACGAAGGTGCCGTCGTTGTGCAGTTCCATCACCCGGTGGGGCTGGCGCAGGTAGCTGTCGGAGTTGTCGGTGTTGACCACCACAAAGCGCGCGTAGAACTGGCCGCTCATGGCATCGAAGTTGGAGCGCCCGATCAGGTGGGCGACGGCCGAGGAGAACTTGACCATGTCATCGGCCTGGGACACGTCGTCCAGACCTTCAGGCGTGATCAGCATGCCACCGGTGGCGCGGTCCAGGATGGTATTGACCAATACCGGGCGCAGGGTGCCTTCGCACAGCTCGTCAAGGATCTGCCCGACCCGAAAGCGCAGGAACGACTTGTACTCCAGGGCCTGGACTGGCCATTCGGCCACGGCCTTGATGAACGCGTCGACGGTTTCCCTGGCGAATTTCAGCTCCAGCAGCCGGGGCGACTGGCGGGAGGGGGCGAGGGTAAAGCCCTTGTTCTGCGATGGCAGCGGCATCACAAGGTCCTGAATCTGAGTAAAGGCGTTCATGGCAGCTCCTGGGCAAAAGGTAGTGATCAGCGCCTTCCAGCAGTGGACTGGATCAGGCCTGCAGCAAAAGTATCGTCATAAATTAAAAATGTCTACATTTTAATATTTAGGCGACAAAATTGATTTTAGTCGAAAGTTTTTCGTCTGATAGATGTTTGGGTATGATTGGTTTTTGGCGAGTTTAGGAGCAGCACCTTGGATAGCCTCACCCCCAGGCATAACTCTGCATTCAGTGGGTATGAGCGGCTCAAGCTGGACATCATCCGTGGCGTGTTCAAACCCGGTGAAAAACTGCTCATGAGCGGGCTCAAGGAGCGCTATGACCTGGGTGTAGGCCCGCTGCGCGAAGCCCTTTCGCAACTGGTGGCCGAGCACCTGGTGGTGGTCATCAGCCAGAAGGGTTATCGAGTCGCACCCATGTCGGTGCAAGAGCTGCAGGACATCTATGACGCCCGCGCCAACCTTGAAGCCATGATCGTGGGCCTGGCCATCGAACGGGGGGATGACACCTGGGAAGCCCAGATCCTGGCCCAGTCCCATACGTTGTCAAAAGTCATGGACGTGACGACCCGCGAGAAGGTGCTCGACGTCTGGGATGAGCGGCACAAGGCTTTCCACAGCGCCATTGCCGCCGGTTGCGGTTCCAGGCATTTACTCCAGGCGCGTACCTACCTGTTCGATCAGGCCGAGCGCTATCGTCACTTGTGGTTGACGCAAACGGTGTTCTCCGAAGAGGCCCTGGCGTTGAAGCGCAAGGAGCATGCCGCGCTGGTCGAAGCCATCCTCGCCCGCGATACCGCTCGGGCGACGAGCCTGATGCGCACCCACCTGATGTCGCCTGTGCCGATCATCGTCGAGGTGATGCAGCGTGACGAGTGGGCGAAACTGGCCTGACACCCGTTCAGGGCTGCGCTGAAGCACGCTGTCATCAAATGTATGGTAACTGTCGCTCAATGAGAAGCAGTCTGCTCCTCCATGACGATACTGGTTTGCTCGCCGACGTCGAACAGTCGAGCGAAACCCACTGACAGATCAAGCCCGATGCCTCGGCGTCCTGACGGGAGGCTGTCAGTTGCATCCGGTAAACAATCATGGAGAGCGTGCAGGATGAAGTTCAGTTTTGTGGATAACGGCAAGCCGAGCCGTCGGCGCATTCTACGCGATGCCTTCACCCTGGCTCTGGCGGCTTCTCCGTTGGCAAGCCTTGCCAAGGCCGCCGCCGAAACCAGGGCGGCCGACGAAAACGCCGAAGACGTGACCTTTGCTGCCGGCCCGCGGCCGCTGGTGCAATATCCGCAAAAACGACCGCTGACCCTGGTGACCACTCGCCCGCCGCACCTGGAGACACCCTTCGCGGTCTTCAACGATGGGCCCATCACGCCCAATGATGCCTTTTTCGTGCGTTACCACCTGGCCAATTTCCCTACCAGCATCGATCCGGACAGCTACCGCCTGACGATCAAGGGCGCGGTCGACACGCCGCTGTCCCTGTCCCTTGCCGAACTCAAGGCCCTCGCCGAACCGATAGAAGTGGTGGCCGTCAACCAGTGCTCGGGTAACAGCCGTGGCTTCTCGACGCCGCGGGTGTTCGGCGCTCAGCTGGGCAATGGTTCAATGGGTAATGCCCGCTGGGTGGGGGTGTCGCTCAAGACGGTACTGGAAAAGGCCGGTGTGAAAGCCGACGCCAGGCAAGTGACATTCCGCGGGCTCGACAAGCCCGTGCTGCCCAGCACGCCGGAGTTCATCAAGGCCCTGGACATCAGCCATGCCATGGACGGCGAACCCATGATCGCCTGGTCAATGAACGGGACCGACCTGCCATTCCTCAACGGTTACCCGATACGGCTGGTGGTGCCCGGTTATTTCGGCACGTACTGGATCAAGCACCTGAGCGAGATCGAAGTCGTCGACCACACCTACGACGGTTTCTTCATGGCTAAAGGTTACCGCGTGCCGGACAACGATTGCTTCTGCATCGCCCCCGGCACTACCGCGGCGAAAACCCAGCCGATTTCCAAATTGCCGGTACGCAGTTTCATCACCAGCGTTAAACATGGCGATGTGTTGCCGCTGAAAAAAAGTGTAGTGCTCAAGGGCATTGCGTTTGACGGCGGGGTTGGTGTCAACAAGGTGGAAGTGTCGATCGACGGCGGAAAAAACTGGCGCGAAGCCAGGCTTGGGCAGGATCTGGGCCGTTTCTCCTTCCGCGAGTGGACGCTGCCGATCACCTTTCACAGCAAGGGCGCCACTCAGTTGATGGTGCGAGCCAGCAACAGTGCGGGCGAGACGCAACCGCTGCGAGCCGACTGGAACCCCGGTGGCTACCGCCGCCACGTCGTAGAAACCAGCCACGTCACCGTCGCCTGAGGAGGGCTGCATGAAACGCATGAAATTCATGACCACCTTGCTGTGCGCGGCGCAGGTTTGTCTGGCTGCCATGGCTGGCGCAGCGCCGCTGTCGATCACCTTGCCGCCCGAAACGGCGGCGTTCAAGCCCAGTGCGCTGCCTGGCTATCAGTTGGCCCAGCAGAAATGCTCCACCTGCCATTCGGCCGATTACATCAGCTTCCAGCCGCCGGGCTTGACCCTGGCGCAGTGGACTGCAGAAGCGGGCAAGATGCAGCACGTGTACGGTGCGCCCATCAGCGATCAGGATGTGCGCATTATCGGCGCCTACCTTGCGGTGACCTACGGCAGTGCCCAGGCGAGCGATGCCGAGGTGCAGGCCGCCTCGAACCCCTCGGCGGGCCAGCCCCCGGCCGCGCCTGCAGCAAAAGTCGACGCCATGGCCTTGCTCCAGGGCAACGCTTGCCTGTCCTGCCACGCGATCGATCATAAGGTCGTAGGCCCGGCCTATCACGATGTGGCGGCCAAGTATGCCAACGACCCGCAGGCACTGGCCAAGGTAACGTCCAGCATCCAGCACGGCAGTACCGGCAAATGGGGGGAGATCCCCATGCCGCCGTTCGCGCAGTTGAGTGCGGACGACCTGCACAGTGTGGCGACTTTTATTCTGCACCAGTAATCCCGGTCCCGCCCGGCCGGTACCTGAGGGTGCCGACCGCCCCGGGCGTGCGGCCAGAACAACAACCGATCCCGGCAGGATGATCCATGGAACTACACTCAGAACTGCAATCGCTGCTCATCATTCTTGTCGCGGTGGCCGTTGGCAGCTACCTGCAAGCGCTCACCGGGTTCGCACTGGGCATCGTCGTACTGGCGATTGCCGTACTCACCCACGCCGCCCCCATTGCTACCGTCGCCACCACTATCACCATCGTCGCGTTTCCCGGCATCGTCATCGCCCTGTCTCGCCACTGGCGGCACATCGATCGGGCATCGTTCCTCCAGACGTTCGTTGGCCTGGTACCGGGCACGCTGCTGGGCCTGTGGTCACTGGGGATCATGGGCGAAGAGCATACCGCGCTGCTGCAACTGTTGCTGGGCGGGCTGATCGTGGCCGGCGGTATCGCCCTGTTTATCAAACCACGTCCTCATCCATCCCGCTCAAGCCGCATGAGCTTCGTCATGATGGGCGTGCTCGGCGGCCTGTTGGGTGGCCTGTTCAGCGTACCGGGGCCGCCGATGATCTATCACTATTATCGTCAACCGGTGTCCATCCAGGCGATCCGCACCAGCTTGCTGGCGCTGTCCGGCGCCATGTCCCTGGTCCGCTTGATCATGCAGGGTGTGCAGGGAGAGTTGAACGCCGAGGTCATGTCGCTGGGCATGCTGTCGATCCCGGTCGCCATGCTGGCCAGCTGGCTGTATGTGCGGTTTCCACCGCAACTCTCCGACCTGAGCATGCGTCGCGGTGCCTTCGCCCTGTTTGTCGCGATGGGCAGTTTCATCCTGCTCACCGCAATGCTACCGAGCACCCTGGCCGCCCCGTGAAGCTGAGCACTCATCCGAGCAGGTCCTGGTTTTCACCCAGGGGTGATGATTGACTGGCGCACTCGCGCAACCAGTTCATGAACACCAGTAATCGTTTGGGGATGGTGCCGAGCGGCGGGTGAACCAGATAATAATCATAGTGGCCCGATCGGCTGAATCCGGCGAGGGGAAGCACCAGTTCGCCGCGATCGACTCGCTTCTGCACCAGCTGCTGACGGCCAATCGCGATACCGGCATGGTTCATGGCTGCCGTCACACTCAAATCGGAGCGATCGAAGGTGAGGGTCCGTTTGGGCAGTGCCGCGAGCAGGTTGTGCTGCTCTGCCCAGAGCGTCCACTCTGCATCATAGGCCGCATGATCCCAGGCCAGGGAGTCATGCAAGGTGGTGCAGTGCCGCAAGTTCTGCGGGTTTTCCTCCAGGCGATGGCGTCGCGCATAGTCGGGACTGCACACGGGGGCCAGCTGTTCTCGCATCAATCGATGGCTCGTCAGCCCGGGGAATTCGCCGTTGGCGTAGTACAGGGCCAAGTCGATTTTGCGGGTCCGAAAATCGACATTGTCATTACCTACCCGCAGGTCCAGTGACACCAGAGGGTAACGCTCGACAAAGTCCGCCAGCCGGGGAACCAGCCAGCATTGGGCGATGGAAGGCCTTACGTAGAGCGCGATGGAGCCAGCCACTTCAGCTTGTGACGATTGCTCAAGGGCTTCGGACAATTCCCCCATCGCATTCTGCAGTATTTCAAAGATCCGCTCGCCTTCATCGGTCAGGCTGACCTGCCGGGTCAGGCGCTGGAACAGTTTCATCGCCAGCGCGGTTTCCAGCCGGCTTATACGGTGGCTCACGGCGCTTGCGGTCAAGCACAGCTCCTCCGCCGCACGGGCGAAGCTCAGGTGACGAGCGGCTACCAGAAAGGTGTGAAGGTTCGCAAACTGGCTGCTGTTGAGCCTGGAACTGATACGAGGAGGAAGGTTGAGCACGACAGTTTTCCCTCGAGCACAAAAGCCGCCTGATGCAGGACGCATTTGCAGCGGTCAAACGTACCCGGATGTGGCAAGTCGTTTATCTTGCCACATCCGGTTTTGCGCTTGAATCAGCGAGTACCCGGGCGCATTCCTGCCGCGCGGGTCCCTATTGCCCGATCAACCCTTGCCGAGCAATTCACGGCCCTTGGCCAGATAAGCGTCCATCTCGTCGCCAGGCACCATGTTGCCGCCCGTTGCCCACACCAGATGGGTGGCTTGCACCATGGCCTGGTCGTCCAGGCCCGCGCGGGCCAGGTAGCCTTGCCGGTCGGCATGGACTCGGGCAATGCCGGGCACGCCGGCGAGCGCGGACGGCTCGAGGCGCATACCTTCACTGCGCTCCAGCAGAGCCAGCAAGCTGTACATTTCCTCGTCGCTGACGGTGTAGAAACCATCGAGCAAGCGCTGCATGGCCTTGCCGACAAAACCTGAAGCGCGACCGACGGCCAGGCCGTCGGCAGCCGTCACGTTGTCAATGCCGAAGTCTTGCACGCTCACTTCGTCGTGCAGCCCGGTATAGACGCCCAGCATCATGCAGGGCGAGTGAGTGGGCTCGGCGAAGATGCAGTGGACGGCGTCACCGAAGGCCAGCTTCAGGCCGAAGGCTACGCCGCCGGGTGCGCCACCCACGCCACAGGGCAGATAGACAAACAATGGATGTTGCGCATCCACGGTGATGTCAGCCGCCGCCAATTGCTGTTTCAGGCGTTCGGCGGCCACCGAGTAGCCCAGGAACAGGTTGACCGAGTTTTCATCGTCCACAAAATGGCAGGCTGGATCGGACTCCGCTTGTTGGCGGCCTTGCGCAACGGCCACGCTGTAATCGGAGGCGTACTCGACAACCGTGACGCCATGTGAACGCAACTTGTCTTTCTTCCATTGCCGCGCATCCGCCGACATGTGCACGGTCACCTGGAAGCCCAGCGCAGCGCCCATGATGCCGATGGACATACCGAGGTTGCCGGTCGAGCCGACGGCTATTTTATACTGGCCGAAAAACGCCCGTGCCTTATCGCTGTCCAGCACGGCGTAGTCGTCGTCAAGGCTCAGCAGGTTGCCGGCCAGCGCCAGGTCCTCGGCATGCTTGAGCACTTCATAGATACCGCCGCGCGCCTTGATGGAACCCGAGATGGGTAGATGGCTGTCCTGCTTGAGCCACAGCGCCCCGGCCAAGGCCAGGCCGTAGCGCTCGCTCAGCGCTTGCTGCAGGTGTGGCACCGGCAGCACGTCCGACTCGATGATGCCGCCGCTGACTTGGGTTTCCGGGAACGCACGGCTGAGGTAAGAAGCAAAACGCGTCAGGCGAGCGCTGGCATCGGCGACGTCGGCGGCCGTCAACCCTACATCGCCGAGCGATTGCGCGACCGGAGCCACGGCAGGATTGAACCAGGTGGTTTCCTGCAGCGCGACCAGATCGCGAATCAAAGGATGACTGGCGTACCAGCTTTCAAGTGTTTTACCCAAAATCATGACGTGGTCCTTCTAAACAGATAAGGCTGAAAATACGGGTTGATTCAAACGAAGTTCGACAGCAGCAGGGTCAGCCCCAGCGCGACCAGGGACGCCAGTACGGTGGCAAGGGTGAATTTCTTCAAGGCTTCGGCGAGCGAGACACCCAGGTATTCCTTGACCACCCAGAAGGCGGAGTCCGTCACATGGGTCCAGCCAATGGCGCCGGCGCCGATGGCAATGCAGATGATTTCCTTGCTCACGGCGGGATGTGCGCCCAGCATCGGCAGCACCATGCCAGCGGCGCTGATCATTGCCACTGTCGCCGAACCGACGGCGAAGTGCATCAACCCGGCCACCAACCACGCAAGTACGATGGGGTTCATGTTCAATTGCGTCAACGAACCGGCCAGCGCGTTACCCACGCCGCTGTCGACCAGGATGCCGTTGAAGGCCCCACCGGCACCGATGATCAGCAGGATGCTGGCTAGTGGAGGAAAGCTCTTCTGAGTGTGCGCGAGCAAGTCAGGCATTGATAAACCGCGGCGCAGACCCAGCGCCCAGTAAGCGAACACCACGGCAATGGACAGTGCTATCAGTGGCGTTCCCAGGAACGAAATGACACTGAATGCCGTCGAGTCATGGGGCAGGGCGGTCGCCAGGCTTTTCCCTACCATCAGCAGCAGTGGCAACAGGATGGTCAGCAGCGTCAAGCCGAGGCCTGGCAAGTCCCGGGTCGTGCTGTCATCGCAATGTTCGTCCAGGAAAGCCTCTTGAGAGTCAGGCGCTTCACTCTTGCAGACCAGCTTGATCCACAGCGGCCCGGCAATAATGGCGGTCGGCAGCGCGACAATGAGGCCGTACACGATGACCTTGCCGACATCGGCGCCCAGCATCCCGCTAATCGCCATGGCGGCAGGGTGCGGGGGCAACATGCAATGCACGGCCATCAGCGACACGGCCAGGGGCACGCCCAGGTACAGCAGGTTGATCCTGGTCTCTTTCGCGACCACATAGATCAGCGGAATGAGCAGAACGAATCCAACCTCGAAGAACACGGGTATGCCCGCAATGAACCCGACGAGCATCATGGCCCATGAAGCACGCTCTTTACCCATGGCGCTCAATAGCGTGCGGGCGATGCGCTCCGCGCCACCGGATTCTTCGAGCATCTTGCCGAGTATGCCGCCAAGGCCAATGATCGTTGCCAGGAACCCGAGTGTTCCACCGACACCTGTTTCATATGAAGAGGCCATTTTCGCCAGTGGCATGCCTGAACCGATCCCCACCACAAAACTCGCTGCGGTCAAGGCCAGGAAGGCGTGGACGCGAACTTTGACGATGAGGAAAACGATCAGAAAGATGGCGCAAAACAACACCAGCAATAGAGTGGGACCGCTGTGCATGGTATCTCCTGGAAGAGCTTTTATTGTTGAAATCAGTGATAGGGATCACTGGCTTCGCGGCATTAGAGGCCACTCCTCAGGGTCTGACAAAGGATGGATTATCAAGGTATGGATGACGTGGGATCATCTATGAGGGGAAGGGCAGCGAGGGTCTAAGGCTCAGACGTAAGTGGATCTTTCGGATTATTCAGGCGCGCGACGAAACAGCCGCCCCCCTGCGACTGGCCACCACATGTATGAACGCTCCGCTGACGGCACCGATCAGCCACCCCCAGTCGCCGATGTTGAACATCAACCCGAATGCGCCCAGCAAGGCCAGACTGATCGACACGCTTCCCGAAACAATCAGCGCGAACAAGGCCTTGGGGTTCCAGCCACCCTTGAAGTACAGCGAGCCTTCGGGAGACAGGGTGTACAGATCCTCCAACTTGATCACCTGCCGCTTCACCAGGTAGTAGTCCGCAACCATGATGCCGAACATCGGTCCCAGCACGGCACCGAAGACGCTGACGAAAATCGTGATCGCCTGCGGACTCGACACGAACAGCCATGGGCAGACCAGCACCGACAGGATCGAGGCGATCAAGCCGCCCAACCTGAAGTTGATTTTCTGCGGCGCCAGGTTGGCGATGTCATAGGCTGGGGAGACGAAGTTGGCCACGATGTTGATGCCCATCGTGGCGACGATGAACGTAATGGCGCCGATGATCGAGACGATCGGGTTATTGATTCTTTCAACAATCAAGACGGGGTCCATGATGGCCTCGCCGAACACCTGTATCGAACCGCCAGTGACAATGACCGTGATTAACGCAAACAGGATGAAGTTGACCGGAAGGCCCCAGAAGTTGCCCTTTTTCATCACTGATTCGCTCTTGGCAAAGCGTGCAAAGTCGCCAAAATTGAGCAGCAGTGCCGCAAAGTAGGCCACGATCAGCATCGCCGCGTTTGCCATCAGGCCAATGGACTCCCATCCGGTGAACTGTCGGTGGGCCAGCTGCATCGAGAAGCTGTCCAGGCCTGTTTTCGAGATAATCCAGCCGGCCAGCACGAACATCACCAGATAAATGACGGGACCGCAAAAATCGATGAATTTGCGAATCGACTCCATCCCTGCCAGGAAGATCACCAGCTGGAAGAACCACATGAACGCAAAGCTCATCCAGCCCAGCGTGGAAAGGCCCAGCAGGCTGGTGTGGGTTAACTCTGCCGCCGAGGGCATCAAGGTGATCACCAGCACCTGCACCGCCTTGGAGGCGAAATACGTCTGCACTCCGTACCAGACGATGCCGACGATCCCGCGCACGGTCGCTGCCAGATTGGCGCCCATCACGCCGAAGGACAGGCGCGCGACCACTGGAAACGGAATGCCGTACTTTTGCGACGGCCTGCCGATCAGGTTCATCAGAAAGTAGACAATCGTGATCCCGGCCGTCATGGACAGCAACACCTGCCAGCCCGCCAGCCCCAGAAAGAACAGGCTGGCGGCAAAGGTATAGCCGCCGACCGAGTGCACGTCGGACATCCACATCGCGAACAGGCTGAACGTTCCCCAGGTTCGCCCCTCTGGCTGTGTGGGGGCGAGGTCCAGGTTGTAGAGCTGGGAGAGCGCGGTCGGGATAACCACTACCGGCGCTTGAAGGGGGTCGGCAGGTACTGGCGTGACGTCCATGGTTTGCGCCCTCTGATGTACGCCATTTCCGGGCAACATTGCCCACTCCCCGAAGCTGAAAAACCTTCAAGGCCTGATCCGAAAGTCAGCCCTGCCCAGGGGCGTGGGCGGTCACTCAAATTAGTGTGTTCGTATTTCCCGCAGAATGAGAACACGACTCCAAAACTGATAATAGCTACCTATACTGAGGCCATGAACGATTCTGGAACCAAAAGCATCGTCGATCGTGTCCTGCAGGTATTGGCCTGTGTGGCCAAGGCCGGACGGCCGATGGGTGCCAAGCGCATAGCCTCGCAAGTGGGGATGCCGTTAAGTACGGTTTATCGTCACCTTGCGGTCCTGAAAAAGTGGGGGCTGTTGCAGGAGCACATGACATCGGGCCTCTTTGCACCAGGGGCCACGGGTGTGCAACTGGCCTGGGGTTTTGATCAGAACTCGAACCTGATCAACCAGAGCCGCGACGAAATCAGCGCACTGGTGGAACGGACCGGCGAGAGTGTCGGCCTGCTGGTGTACAGCAACGAGCAGATGGTTTGCATTGCGATGGAAGAATGCAACCGGTCGCTGCGCTGCTCCTTTACCAAGGGCCGCGCGCATTCATTGATGCATGGCGCGTCTGCCAAGAGCCTGCTGGCGTTTCTGCCCGCAGAGCTTCGCCAGCGCCTCATGCAGGAGCAGTTGGGCGACTCGCCGCAATGCCTGCAGGCATTGGAAAAGGAAATCATTGAAATTCGCAAGAACCGTTTCGCCACCAGCGACAGTGAAGTCGACCTGGGCGTATGGGGGGTCAGTGTGCCCCTGATTTCACATGATGAAACTCTCCAGGGCACCATCACATTGATGGCGCCTTCACTACGAGTTGGATCACGCGAAGCTGAGCTGATCAGCCTCACAAGAAAAGCAGGCAGCCGTATCAGCAATCGGTTCTAGCCTGTCGCTTGCTCACTGTTCTGACCCTTTCAGAACTCACCCTCGCCGAGGACCCCTTGATGAATGCTTCCAAGTTGCTAAGACCGATCGCTGCGGTATTTGCCCTGCTCACCATGATCTGCATGCCTGCCCAGGCGGCGGATGAGGTGATGCGAGTCGGCACCGATGCCACCTTCCCGCCGATGGAATTTATCAAGGACGGTCAGCGAACGGGCTTCGATGTCGAATTGATCGAAGCCATGGGCAAGCAAATGGGCAAGAAGGTCGAGTGGGTCGACATCGGCTTCAAAGGGCTGATTCCCGGCCTGATCTCCAATCGGTTCGACGTGGCGGCCTCTGCCATTTATATGACCGACGAGCGCCGCCAGGTCGTCAACTTCACCGACTCCTACTACCGTGGCGGTTTGGCGGTGCTGGTCCTCAAGGACGACACCACGATCAATAAACCCGCGGACCTGGTGGCCGGCAAGAAAGTCACTGCGCAGGTGGGCACCAAATCCATCGAGTTTCTGAAAAACCATTACCCGGCGGTCCAGGTGGTCGAAGTCGAGAAGAACCAGGCCATGTTCGACCTGCTGACCATTGGCCGGGTCAACGCCGCCGTCACCGGCCGGCCGGCCGCGGTGGAATATGCCAAGTCCGAGCCAAGGGTTCGGGTGCTCGATGAAGGCTTGACCACCGAGCTGTATGGCTTTGCCATCCGCAAGAATGACACCGAACTGGCCCGGCAAATGAACCAGGCGTTGCAAACACTGCGCAGCAACGGTGAATACGCAGCACTGACACTCAAGTGGTTTGGCACAACAAAAGAATAATGACCTGATCGCCATCCTGCGTGTTCGCGCCGGATGTCTTCCAGTGGCTTAACTTGCGGAGTACATATATGGACCTCGATTTTTCCCCGGTCTGGGCGGGCTGGCGCGCGCTTTTGGCGGGCACCGGCGTCACCCTCGAAATCACGGCTGCAGCGCTGGTGCTCAGTTGTATTCTCGGTCTGTTGATCGGGCTTGGTCGGCTGAACAAAGACCGCGCCATCATCTACGGTTTTTGCACCACCTACCTGACACTGGTGCGCGGCACGCCGTTGCTGGTGCAACTGTTCATCCTGTTTTTCGGCTTGCCGCATTTCGGCATTCAGTTGCCCGCGTATGTGTGTGGCATCTTCGGCCTGGGCATCTACAGCGCGGCCTACGTGTCGGAAGTTGTCCGTGGCTCCATTCAGTCAGTCGAAAAAGGCCAGATGGAAGCCGCCCGCTCGCTGGGCTTGCCGTACAGGCTGGCGATGCGCAAGGTCATCCTGCCCCAGGCGTTTGTCCGGATGATCCCGGCGCTGGGTAACGAGTTCATCGCATTGATCAAGAACTCGGCGCTGGTCTCGTTGTTGACCATTGCCGACGTGATGCACGAGGGCGAGAAAATCATCAGCGTGTCCTACCGCTCGCTGGAAGTGTACCTGGCTATCGCGTTCATTTATCTGATGCTCACCGGTACCACGACATTGATTCTGCGTAGAACCGAAAGAATGCTGCGTGCGGACGGGAGAGCGTGATGACTGCAACCATTATCGACATCAAGAACCTGAGCAAATCCTTCGGGACGCATCAGGTGCTGCATAACATCGATTTTTCCGTGCAGGCCAGTCAGGTGGTCGTGGTGATCGGGCCCAGCGGCTCGGGCAAGAGCACCTTCCTGCGCTGCATGAACGGCCTGGAAACCGCAGAAGGCGGCACGCTGCACGTCTGCGGCCACACCGTGGTCGAGCAGGGCCAAATGATGTCCGACGCGAAACTGGATGAAATGCGCAGCGAAGTGGGCATGGTCTTTCAGTCCTTCAATCTGTTCCCGCATCTGACTGTGCTGGAAAACGTCACGCTGGCTCCCCTGTCCCTGCACAGGAAGTCGCGCAAGCAAGCCCATGAGCAGGGCTTGCAGCTGCTCGATAAGGTTGGCCTGAAACACAAGGCCGATGTGTATCCGGGCACCCTGTCCGGAGGGCAGAAGCAGCGAGTGGCCATTGCCCGCGCCTTGGCCATGGACCCCAAAGTCATGTTGTTCGATGAGCCCACCTCGGCGCTCGACCCGGAACTGGTGGGCGAAGTGTTGCAGGTGATGCAGAACCTGGCCGCAGAAGGCATGACCATGATCATCGTCACCCACGAGATGGGATTTGCCCGTGAAGTGGCCGACGTGGTGGTGGTCATGGACCAGGGCGCGATCGTCGAGGCGGCCCCGCCGTCCGAATTGTTCACCGCACCCAAGGAAGCGCGCACACGCAGCTTCTTGCAAAGTGTCTTGGCCCGCGACGCTTCGCACGCCGGCTGATCGGCCCTTTCCTGTCTGTTTTTTGCGAGGTTACCGTGAAGCCCGATGTCGATGTAAATGCTCCCGTGGATCGCGATTCAAGTCCTGTGCTGGCCCATCGCAGCCTGTTTGCCGAACGTGCACTGCTGCCTGACGGTTGGCACGATAATGTGCTGTTGCGCTGGGATGAGGCCGGCGACCTGACCGAGATTCGTGTCGATGCTGTCCGCAGCCCGGACATGCCGCTGGCGGCCGGGCCGGTGGTCAGCGGCATGCCGAATGTGCATTCCCATGCGTTCCAGCGCGCCATGGCCGGCCTGACCGAAACCATGGGCGACCCGGCCGATTCGTTCTGGAGCTGGCGTACCTTGATGTACCGGTTCGCCCAGCGTCTGCAGCCGCAACATTTGCAAGCCATCGGGCGCCATCTCTACATCGAGATGCTCAAGGCCGGCTACACCTCAGTGTGCGAGTTTCACTATGTGCACCACGGGGCCGACGGGCAGCCTTATGACAATCCGGCAGAGCTTGCGCAGCGCATCGTCAGCGCGGCGCAGGAGGTCGGAATCGGCATGACGTTGTTGCCGGTGCTCTATCAGTACAGCGGCTTCGGGCAGACCGAGCCCCTGGCCCATCAACGGCGGTTCATCTCGTCGCCAGAGTGGATTCTGGAGCTGCGTCAGCGGCTGAAGGCATCCATGCCCGAACACGCCAATCTGCGCTATGGCGTGGCCCCGCATTCGTTGCGCGCCGTGTCCGAGGCGTCGCTGTCGACGCTGCTCGATGGTCTGAATGCCGATGACGACCAGGCGCCGATCCACATTCATATCGCCGAGCAGACCAAGGAAGTCGACGACTGCATCGCCACCCTCGGCCAGCGTCCGGTGGAATGGCTGCTGGCGCGCCAGCCCGTGGACAGCCGCTGGTGCCTGGTGCATGCCACGCACATGAACGACAGCGAATACGCCGACCTCGCGCGCAGTGGCGCTACGGCGGGCCTGTGCCTGACGACCGAGGCCAACCTGGGCGATGGTGTGTTCGATGCCCAGCGATATCTGGCGGCCAACGGTCGCTGGGGGATTGGCTCCGACAGCAATATCACCGTCAACCCCTGGTCCGAACTGCGCTTGCTTGAGTACGGCCAGCGCCTGCTGCACCGACGCCGCAACGTACTGGCCGACGTCAGCGCGCCGGTGATCGCCGACCGGTTGTTCAGTCAGGCGGTGATCGGCGGCGCCGCAGCAACCGGCCGGCGGGTTGCGGGGTTGTCGGTGGGGCAGCGCGCCGACTTTGTCGTGATCGACCGCGATGCGCCCAACGTCGACCCCGACAATCCGCGCCAACTGCTCTCTGCACTGGTGTTCTGCGAGCATGGCGGTAATCCGGTGCGCGACGTGTTCGTTGGCGGAAACAAAGTCATCGATAACGGCCAGCATGCGCTGCAGGTTAACGCTCTGCACGACTACCGCGCCGCCCTTGCCCAGTTGTTGAAGGAAACCGTATGAGTCACGACGCCGTATTCACCCTGCAGCAGGGCCACGGTCCGCTGCTGATCTCCATGCCGCATGTGGGGACCCATCTGCCCGACGACCTTCGTCACCGATTCAGCCCTACCGGGCTTGCCGTGGACGACACGGACTGGCATATCGAATCGCTGTACGACTTTGCCGGCGCCCTGGGCGCATCCGTCCTGCG
This sequence comes from Pseudomonas fluorescens, assembly GCF_902497995.1. Taxonomy (GTDB): domain Bacteria; phylum Pseudomonadota; class Gammaproteobacteria; order Pseudomonadales; family Pseudomonadaceae; genus Aquipseudomonas; species Aquipseudomonas fluorescens_BK. Next base: position 169,688 of record NZ_CABVII010000005.1, read on the forward strand.
GCCGCTGTGCTCGCGGTATGTGATCGACCTGAATCGCCCGGCCGACGGTGAAAACCTGTACCCCGGCCAGAACACGACCGGCCTGTGTCCGCTCACCACCTTCGACGGCGTGCCCCTGTACCTGGATGGGCAGGCGCCGGACGAGGCGGAAACGGCGCGTCGCCTCGAGTTGTATTGGCAGCCTTACCACCGCGCCCTGCAGTCGGAGCTCGAGCGAATCAAAGCCGCCCATGGCTATGCCTTGCTCTGGGATGCCCATTCGATTCGATCGGTCATTCCCCATCTGTTCGAGGGCGAACTGCCGGTGTTCAACTTCGGAACGGCCAACGCAACCTCATGCGCGGCCGGCATCGCCGAGGCCCTGCTGGCTTCGGCCAAGGATGCGGCGCCGGACTTGCCTGCAGTGTTGAACGGTCGCTTCAAGGGCGGCCACATCACCCGCACCTACGGCAACCCTGCACAACAGGTGCATGGGATTCAGCTCGAGTTGGCACAGCGCAGCTACATGCAGGAGGTCGCCCCCTATGCACTGGACCAGACGTTGGTGGCCCGGCTGAAGCCGGTGCTGGCGACGCTGGTGGCGCAGTTCATGGCGCTCAAACCCAGCTGAGTCTCACCACAAAAGCGCCACTAATGTAGGAGCAAGCTTGCTCGCGATGGATTCCGGAGCACCGCGTGTTATCCAGCCAACACGCGTTATCGTTGACGACCTTCGCTGGCGCCCAGCGCCTTGAGGTAGTCCGACTCCTGCGGTCGACCGGTGGACGCGACGACCCGATAGCCCAGGCCGTGCCCGTTGCCAGAAACCCCAGGCTGCATGCCGTGAGCCTGGTGTTCTCCGTGAAGGGCAGCTCCTGCCTCAGCGACTAATAAATGCCCATCATCCCTTCAATGCTGCGCACCATGGAAACCAGGCGTGGGCCGATGTCGTTTTTCAGCTGGCCTTCGTTCAGCATAAAGGCCGGTACGCCACAGTTGAAGACCAGAATTTCACCATCGGCCATGGCCCGCATCGGGACGGCGACGGCATGTATCTCACGCCGCAGATCGCCGTATGACACGCAAAAGCCACACTCATGAAACTCCTGGATACTCTCTTCGATACGGGTATGGAAGGTATTCCAGTCGTCTGGCGTCCGGACTTTGATTTCGTTGAGCAGCGCCGTGCGCTCTTCACGGGAAGAAGCGGCAATGATGGCGCGCCCCATCGCCGTGCGGGCCACGGGATAGCTCAGGCCGACGTCCGGCGGATGGCTCATCGGTCCGGCACTGCGGCTGCTTTCCAAGTACACCACGCTGAGCCGGTCACGCATGCCCAGTGACACCGAGCCGCGAATATGGTCCGCCAGCTCCTTCATGAAGGGCCTGGCGATCTGCCGGATATTGAGGCTGGCGAGCAGCGGGTAGCCCAGGGACAGCACGGCCGGGCCCAACTGATATTTGTTGTTCAGGCGGTTGAGGCGCAGATAGCCCAGTCGAACCAGGGTATAGGTGAAACGCGAGATCGTCGCTTTCGGCATCCCGGTCCGTGCGACTAGCTCCGCGTTGCCCAGTTGGGTCACGCGGGCGATGAAGCAATGCAGGATTTCAAGGCCACGGGCGAGTGTCGCGGCGAACTGCCGATCATCGGCGAACTCATCCGCCAGGTAATGCCTGGCCGGAGAGTGCCAATCCTGCGGTGCGAGATGACTGCCGGGCTCTGCGGGGCGCAACGCCGCCCGGGTCGTGGGTTTGGGCTTTTCATTCTTGTCCATGGCTCAGCTCCAGCGATTCAACAATCTAAGCAGATACTGTCATCGTTGTTCCAACTATTCGCACGGCCCTCGGCCTGTTGGCCGGCGGTGTTGTGCTCGACCAGTTCTCCACCAGGCTCGGTCCCCATGGCATTGTCATGAGCCTTGCCATCGCCTTTGGCGTGCTGGCGGCGCTGCTTTGTACCCTCGCCTATGTGCGCTGGCGCGCCAACGAAATCGCAATGCGCCACTCACGCAGGTTGCCCGCCACGCTGGCCATCCCGCTGATCGCGACGGCCACGCTGGGTATCGCGGCTGCGATTGTGCTGTTGTTGGTGGTAAAACTTTCGTGATCCAGCAGAGCGTTGAACTGCAGCGGCCACGAGACCCCGGCTTACAGGCCGAACGCACTGCGCTGTCATGGAGCCGAACCGGATGGGCAGTCTTGGCCAACGCCCTGCTGGCGCTGCGCTCGGGCTGGACCAATCATGAAGTCCCGATCACCCTCTTGGCATTCTCGTTGCTGTTCGCATCGGGAGCCGCAGTTTTCTATGGTGCGTGGCGTCGTCGGCAGTTGTTGAGCGCTCAAGCATCGATCGCGCCGCCTGCGCTTGCCATCGCGGCAGCGGCGGTTGTCACGCTGATCGCCTGTGTCACAGGCGTCGCCTCCATGGCAACGCAATGATGACTGTCCACAACCCATCGATACGCCGGTAATTCCGTGTAGGCGCTGGCTTGTCGGAACGCCGCACCGCAGCGAAGGCGGCCTCGAGCCTTGCAGCGGCCATGCAGACGCCTTCGCCAGCAAGCCGGCTCCTACAGGTCAGCGTTTTCCATAATCCATCCCGCCGGGACCGGCCGCAGTGTTGTGTCACACCGCGGCCGTTGGATCATTTTCAGGCGATTACGGGCAGGGCTATTGCTGCGCCCGGGCCTGTCAAAGGGGCAGGGTGGTCGGCCAGCGCTCTCATTGCTTGAGCGCCTTGATCGTTGCGGCAAAGAAGTCGTTGTCCTGGACGGTGGCCATGCGTTGTGGCTTGGGCAGGGCACTCCAGACCACTATCACCACGTTCTCCCGTGGGTTCACGTAGATGTGCTGGCCGAAGATACCGCGTGCTTCGAACGCGCCTTCGTTGGGCGTACCGTCGGAATCGGGGATCGGCCACAGCATGTAGCCATAGTTCACCTTCTTGCCATCGACGATCTTGGGCGACCCGGCTTCTTTGACCCAGTCTTTGGGCAGAATCTGCTGGCCATCGGCGACGCCGCCATTCATCAGGAACAGGCCAAAACGCCCGTAGTCGCGCAACCGGGCGGACAGGCCGCTGCCGCCGACTTCCAGGCCATTGGGCGATTCCAGCCACCACGTGGCGTCAGACTCCATGCCGACCTTGCTCCAGATGCGCTTGGACAGGTAGTCGCTCACGGGCATGCCGACAGCTGCGCGCACCAGGGCACCGGCGACGTGTGTCTCACCCGTGCTGTAGTTCCAGAGGGTGCCCGGTTCGGCGACCCGCGGCAGCGAGGCCATCAATTTCAGTACACCGCCGGGTGTGTGCGCATTTTGTATATCCAGCATGCGACGTCGATCGGACTTGGGATCGGTGTAAGCCTCGTTCCAGCCCACCCCGGAAGTCATCTGCACCAGGTTGCGTACCGTCACGCCATCATAGGCACTGCCCTTGAGTTCAGGCAGGTAGGTGACGATCTGGTCATCGATGCTCTTGATGTGGCCGTCCTGGATAGCGGCGCCGATCAGCGTGGCCGTGATGGACTTGACCACCGACATGGACATCCAGCGTGTCTTCTCGGTGTTGCCCAGCTGGTAGGTTTCATAAGCGATCTTGCCGTCCTTGATCACCAGCAAGCCGCTGACCCGATTCAACGACACGTAGTCGTACAGGTCGTAGTCCTTGCCATTGGATTGGAACTTGAAATTGGCCAGCGGTTTACCGGTCGGTAGCGCCAGGACCTTGCCGTCATGCTTGATGGTGCGGGTCGGGAACAGCCGGTCGATGTTGCGGAACGTATTGGCCTGCACGTCGGGCATCAAGGCGCCGTCATAGACTTGCTGAACGGTGCCGATGGTCTCGGCGGCATGCGGGTTGACCGCATTGCCGGCCAACGCCAGGGAGGTGGACAGGGCAATGGCAGAGGCCAGGACGATTTTCTTCAAAGGTAACGGAGCTGGAAGTACGCGCATTTTGTATTCACCAGATTGTTATCGTCAGTCAGGTATGGCAGGCAGCAGCCTGCCAACTCCGGATCAGTTGGGCGCCTGGTAGACGGATTGGCCTTCTACAATCGTTTCGAGCACCTTGATGTCCTTGATGGCCATCGGATCGACTTTCGCGATGTTGTCCGACAGAACCACCATATCCGCATACTTCCCGACCTCGATCGACCCACGGTCCTTTTCTTCAAAATTCTGGTAGGCCGCGTTGATCGTCGTCGCTCGAAGTGCATCGGCCACCGGAATGCGTTGAGCTGCGCCCAGGACTTGGCCGCTGGTGGTCACCCGGTTCACTGCAGCCCAGATCAGGCGCATCGGTTCCATCGGTACGATGGGGGTATCGGTGTGGATGGTGTAGATCAGGTCACGATCCTTGGCCGATCGCGTCGGGCTGATACGTTCCGCGCGGTTTTTACCCAGGAACAGGTCGCGATGCCGGTCACCCCAGTAATAGGTGTGCAGGACAAAGAAGGAGGGGATGGCGTTGAGACGCTTGACCTCGTCAAGTTGGTCCTCGCGCATCATCTGCGAGTGGATCACCACTTGCCGGGCATCTTTGCGCGGGAACACTTCTTGCGCTTTGCGGTAGGCGTAAAGCACATCGTCGATCGCCGCATCGCCATTGGCGTGAATCATCATCTGGCGGCCGGACTTGTGAACCTGCAATACCCGACTGGCCAGATCCTCACGGGTGAAGCGTGGGAATCCGCGGTAAGTCGTGTCGCCATGGAACGGCGTATGGTAGTGCTCGCCGAGAAATCCGGTATAGCCTTGAATCGACCCGTCCGAGAAGTCCTTGACCCCGCCCACCTTGATCTTGCCGCTTGTTAGCGCAACCTTGTCCACCGCGTCCATGGAGTCGAAACTGCTCCAGGTCACCACCCGGATCGGTAGTTTTCCAGCCTGAGCGGAGTCGTCGAGCATTTTCAACAGCACTGGCGTGGTCCCGGACCCGTGATTGGCCGTGGTGACACCGTGCGCCGCATACCATTGCCCGGCCAGGCGGATGCCCTCCAGTTGCTGGGCTTCGGTCAGCGCAGGCCTGAGTTTGCCAACCAAGGGCAATGCAGTCTCCTCCAGCACGCCATTGGGTTCGCCATTGGCATCCCTGCGAATGACCCCGCCAGGCGGGTTGGGGGTGTTGGCCGTGATGCCGGCAAGTGCCAGTGCTGCGCTGTTGGCGACCGTGAGATGACCGGATACATGGGTGATGTAAAGCGGCTGGGTACTGGAAACCTTGTCGAGATCGGCCCGTGTGGGATGGCGCTTTTCGGCAAGCAGCGTGTCGTCGTACCCCGAACCGCTGACCCACTCCTGCGGGCCGACCCTGGCCTGTTGGGCCTTCAGTAACCCGACGAGGTCGTCGATGTTGCGAACAGTACCGATGGGCGGACTGTTCAGGTCGGCCACGAATGTCCCGGTGATTCTGGAAATCGCGAAATGGCTGTGGGCATCATAGATACCGGGAATCATGGTTTTCCCCTTCAGGTCCACCACCCGGGTATTGGCGCCGATGTATCCGGCAAGGGCCTTGGATCCTCCCACCGCGACGATTTTGCCGTCTCGAACCGCAACCGCTTCAGCCGCACTATTGTCCTTGTCGACCGTCAACACGTTGCCATTGGTATAAACCACTTGGGCTTCTGTCCTGGACGGGTCTTCAGCGGCGTAGGCGTTGACCGCCAGTGAGGCAAGAAGCGCAAAGGTAAATTTCTGGTGCATTCAAAATCTCCTGGGTATCTGTTGCAGGGGGCTGCAACAGAACGGGAAGTCATTCAGCTCATGGACAGAGGATGTTTTTTTCGACCACGACCTCAGTCAATCCAGACTTTGGCCATGGTCAAGAGCAGTGGGAAGCGTCGGTTCAGGGGGTCACGAAGGCGGCTGAACCCTGCTTCCTGTCGGTCCCGTTCGTGTGGGATGGGCCGCTGTCATCGCGCGCGCGCTCATCGGCATCCGCCTGTTCTGCGGTAGAGAGATCCGAGGCCGTATGGCCGATACGCTTGAGCAGCAGAAGCATGCATACCAGAGAAACCAGGGCGTAGGACGCTGAAGCTATCGCCACGCCGATGATGCTGCCGGTCGAGTTGAGAATGCCTTGGGCCAATACCGGTGTCGCGCCGCCGACCAGCAACGAACAAAGCTGGTAGGAAATCGACAAGCCGCTGTAGCGCACCTTGGTCGGGAAAGCGCGCGCCAGGATGCCGCCGACGGCGCCATAAAACATGGAGTGCGGAATGGTGGCCAGGCACATGCCGAGCACCGCGATCCAGTAGATCTTGGTTTCCACGGCGAAGAACATCGCCGGCATGAGGATCAGCTCCGGAATGATCATCAGGGCGACGGCCTTGCGCATGTCCATCTTCGACACCAGCAGTGCGCCGAAGGGCTGGACAATGAACTGCACGACCAGGGAAATAACGATGACGCTGAGGAATGTGCTTTGTGCGTAACCCAACTCCTTGGTGGCCCAGGACAGGGCAAAGGTACTCTTGAAGTAAGTCACATGGATGATCGGCAATACACCGGCACCGAGCAGCACAATCTGCCAATGGTTGCGCAACACTTCCAGAATGGGCAGCTTGACGGTCTTCTTCTGCTTCATGAGTCGCTTCATGTCATCCGACTCTTCCAGCTTGAGGCGAATGACCATGCCGACGATCACCAAGGCTGCGGACAGCAGGAACGGAATGCGCCAGCCCCAGAGCATGAAGTCCGATACCGGAAGGGCACTGAGCCCGAAGAACACCAGGGTCGCCAGCAGATTACCTGCGGGGGAGCCCTGCTGGGCGAAGGCGGCATACATGATGCCCTTGCCCTTGGGCGCGTTTTCGCTGGCGATCAGAATGGCGCCACCCCATTCACCACCCACCGCGATACCCTGGATGATGCGCAGGACCACCAGGGCAATCGGGGCCCAGATGCCTATCTGCAGGTAAGTGGGCAGCAGACCGATGCAGGTGGTGGCCACCCCCATCATGACCAGCGTGATCACCAGGGTGGTCTTGCGGCCGATTTTGTCCCCCAGGTGCCCGAAGATAATCCCGCCTATCGGCCGCGCGACAAACCCGGCCCACAGTGTGAGGAAGGACAGCAAGGTGGCGGTGCCAGGCGCAAGGTCGGCAGGAAAGAACACCTTGCCAAAGACCAGGGCAGCGGCAATGCCATAGGCATAGAAGTCATACCACTCGATGGTTGTTCCGATGAACGAAGCCACTCCCGCCTTGCGGGCTCTCTTATGCTGCGCGGCAACTTCCTGGACGGCATTCATATTAAGTTCCTGCTTGTTATTATTTTCATATGACCCCTCGAAAACGGTGAAGAGGTTTGTTGATCGTATCGGCGCCCCCGGCGCTGGCAAGGTCCGATAGGTTGGAGCCTATACAGACGCAATGATAAAAAATAATGATTAAATTTTATTGTGTGATACGGGATTTCATATGGTCGAGCCGGTTTGAACACCAGCAGCACCCGGCGGCTGCAAGGCCTTGAATACTTCAAGGAAGCTCTGCGCAGCGGCGGACGGCAACACGGCAAGACGAATGGCGTGGATCTCGGAAAGTGCGCCAGTGCCGTTGATTTCGCAATAATGCACACCGTCCTTCCAGGTCGTGGCTAATGTCTGGGGCACCAGGGCTACACCCATCTCGTAAGCGACCATAGTCACCACGGTTTGCCAAAGGCGGGTCTCATGGCGAATTCGCGGGCTGAAACCGGCCGCCACGCAGCGGGCGATGATCAGATCGTGATAGTGAGGGGAGACTGTGCGTGGAAACAGGATGAAGTCGTCGTCCGCGAGGGACGCCAGGTCGATTCGCGATTGGTCCGCCAGCCGATGAGAGGAGGGCAGGCAGCAGAGAAATGGCTCGCGCAGAATAGGCTCGCAGCAAATGCTCTCGGGAAATTTGCTCCAGTGAACGAAACCTATATCAATCTGGCCGCGCTGCAATGCCTGCGACTGTTCGGCACTGTTCATCTCGGTCAGGACGATCTCGGTATCAGGGTGGTCCCGCTCGAATGCCTTGACCGCCTGAGGCAGGCCGCGGTACAGGATGGAGTTGACAAAGCCGACACTCAGACGCCCGGCGAAACCCTGGGCTGAACGCAAGGTCAGGCGCTTGGCCTGCTCGGCGCGCAGCAGCAGGTAACGCGCCTCGTCGAGCAGCACTTGGCCGGCGTTGGTCAAGCTCACCGACTTGTTATTGCGATTGAGCAACTGGATGTCCAGTTGGCTTTCGAGTTTCTTGATGTCGAAGCTCAGGGCCGGTTGGGAGATGAATAATCGCGCGGCCGCTCGTCCAAAGTGGAGCTCTTCGGCGACGGCGACAAAGTAACGAAGTTGCTTGAGATCCATGATGATCTGCCTCGTTCTACGATAAGTTTTGGTTATCGTAGTTGATTTACTTTGTATTAGATAGTTATCGGCGGCGACTCTACTCTTGGCTCACAAGAACCAGGAGAGTCACCATGAATGCCCTGCCGGAACGCGACCACGATCCACTGAATATCCCCGATAGCCGGGGTCTGAACCTGTTCGAATGCGATACCGGCCTGGCCGCTTTGCTCAAGGTTTATCTGCCGTCCGAACTTTATGCCAAATGGCTGCCGACCTGGCAGCAACTCGGCGCCCGAGCCGGTGGCGAGCTGGATGTGCTGGCGCTTTCGGCCGACAAGAACCCGCCGAAACTGTTGCCGCGCACCCGTCGTGGTGAAGACATTCAGAGCATTCAGAAGCACCCGGATTTCGTCGAGCTGGAGCGGGTGGCTTATGCCGAGCTCGGCCTGGCTGCGATGAGCCACCGTGACGACGGCACGCTGCCGCTGACCAAGTATGCCTTGACCTATCTGTTCGTGCAGGCCGAGTTCGGCCTGTGCTGTCCGGTCAGCATGACCGACTCCCTGACCCGCACCTTGCGCAAGTTCGGCTCCCCCGAGTTGGTGGCGCGGTACTTGCCGTCGCTGGTCTCGCAGGATTTCGACAGCCTGTTCCAGGGTGCCATGTTCATGACCGAGCAAGCGGCCGGCTCCGATGTCTCACGCACCCAGACCCGGGCGAGGCTGACGGATGGCGAGTGGCAATTGTTTGGCGAAAAGTGGTTCTGCTCCAATCCCGATGCCGACCTGGCCATGGTCCTGGCACGTCCCGAAGATGCGCCGCAAGGCATGTCGGGCGTGAGCCTGTTCCTGTTGCCCAAGCTGCGCCCGGATGGTTCGCGCAACGCCTACCGGATTCAGCGCTTGAAAGACAAACTCGGTACACGCTCGATGGCCAGCGGCGAGATCACCCTCGAAGGCGCCACCGCTTACCTGATTGGCGAAGTCGGTCGCGGGTTCCAGCAAATGGCCGACATGGTCAATATGTCGCGCCTGTCCAACGGCGTGCGCGCGGCCGGGTTGATGCGCCGGGGCGTCAACGAAGCGATGTACATCGCGCGTCATCGTCGGGCCTTTGGCAAGCACTTGATCGACATGCCGCTGATGCAGCGTCAGTTGCTGAAAATGATGTTGCCCACCGAGCAGGCGCGCTCGATGTTCATGCAAATCGCCACGCTGCTGCCCAGGGCCGATGCCGGCGATGAAGCGGCGCGCAAATGCGTGCGCATCCTGACCCCGCTCATCAAGTTCCGTGCCTGCCGCGACGCGCGCCGGGTCACCGGCGATGCCATGGAAGTGCGTGGCGGGATCGGCTACATCGAAGAATGGAGCGATGCGCGACTGGTGCGCGATGCCCACCTGGGTTCGATCTGGGAAGGCACCAGCAATATCGTGGCGCTGGATATCGGCCGCGCCGTGACCCGGGAGCAGGCCCTCGAACCTTTGCATCAGCATCTCGTCAGCGTACTGGCCGAGGCCGCCTTGCCGGCTGACAGCCATCGCTTGTTCGAGTCCGTGCTGCAACGGACCGTGGCGCGACTGGCCGAGGTTGCCCATGAGCGCCGCGATGAACAGGTGCGCCAGGCCGGTAGTTCGCTCTATCACATCGCCACCGCGATTTTCATGGCCTGGGAAGCCAGCCGTCAGCCGGATAACGCTCGCCGCCTGGCCTTGGCCCATCTGCTGCTGCAACACAAGCTTCTGCCCCGCGACCCGTTGAATCCCGAGCCTGCGATCGACGCCGGACTGCTGTCGCGCCTGGCCAACGAATGCCCGCTGTCGCAAGCCGAAGCCATGCAGCTGTTGCCGGTCTGAACGGCCCTCACCCTATTGAGCAGAGTGTACTTATGAATCAGTCCAAAGGGGCCCTCGAGGGCCTGAAAGTGATCGATCTCAGCCGAGTGCTGGGCGGGCCTTACTGCTCCCAGGCATTGGCGGACCATGGCGCCGACGTGATCAAGCTGGAACCCCTGGGCGGCGATGAAACGCGCGGTTGGGGCCCGCCCTGGGAGGGCGCGGACGCCTCCTATTATCGCGGCGTCAACCGCAACAAGCAGGGGATCGCCGTGGACCTGTCCCGGCCCGAAGGCATCGAGCTGCTGATGTCCCTGCTGGAAGGCGCCGACGTACTGGTCGAGAACTTCAAGCCCGGTACCTTGAAGCGCTGGGGCATCGATTACACCGAAGTCCTGAGCCAGCGTTTTCCCGGGCTGATCCACTGCGCGATCTCCGGTTTCGGTGGCGATGGCCCGTTGGGTGACCTGCCCGGTTACGACGCCGTGATCCAGGCGATGGCCGGGCTGATGAGCGTCAACGGCGATGCCGACAGTGGTGCGCTGCGCATTGGCCTGCCTATTGTCGACATGGTGACTGGGCTGAATGCCCTGGCGGGGGTTCTGCTGGCGCTCAATGAGCGCCATCGCAGCGGCCTGGGGCAGTCCCTGGACATCACCCTGTACGACTGCGGTGTGTCGTTGCTGCATCCGCATGTCCCTAACTATCTGGCTTGCGGCAAGATCCCGCAGTTGACCGGCAATGCCCATCCGAACATTGCCCCCTATGACAGTTATTGCACGGGCACCGAGCCGATTTTCCTGGCGGTGGGCAACGACGGCCAGTTCGCCAAATTGTGTGCGCAACTGGGCGCCAGCGAAATGCTCGAGGATCCGCGTTTTGCCAACAACGGCACGCGCTCGGGCAACCGCGAGGCGCTGAAGCAGGCGCTGGAAATGCACTTGGCCAGCCATGACGGAGCGGCTTTGGCGCAACAGCTGATCAGGGCCGGGGTGCCTTGCGGGGCCATCGCGACGATCGACACCGTGGTCGCCCATCCGCATACCGCGCACCGCGGCATGTTGGTGGATATCGGCGACGACTATCGGGGCATCGGCTCCCCGGTGAAGCTTTCGCGCACCCCGGCCACCTATCGCAGTGCGCCCCCCACCTTGGGGCAAAACACCCGTGAAGTGCTCGAAGGCCTGGGGCTGGATGAGCAGGTGATCGAAAAGCTCTATGCAACCGGCATCGTTCGCGGTTAACGCCGAACACCGATATCGCCAGTCGCGCTTGGGGCTGGCATTGGATCTACCCCTTATACCCTATGGCAGGAGAGCCCATGAGCCACGAGTCCGTTTGTCTTGAACCCTTGGTCCTGCTGGAGCAGCCCGCGCCGGGCGTGGCGCTGCTGCGGCTCAATCGGCCCAAGGCGCGCAATGCGCTGAACATGGCATTGCGTGAGGAACTGGCCGGGCATTTTCGGCGCCTCGATGAGTGTGTCGATACCCGCGTCATCATTCTCACCGGCAGCGACACGGTATTTGCCGCTGGCGCGGACCTCGGTGAGTTGGTCGACGCCACGGTGATAGATGTGTATGCACGGCATGCCGAGCGTCATTGGCAAGCCATTTCTGCGTGTAGCAAACCGGTGATCGCCGCGGTCAACGGCTTCGCCCTGGGCGGTGGCTGCGAGCTGGCGATGCATTGCGATCTGATCATTGCCGGCACCTCCGCACGTTTCGCCCAACCGGAAGTCAAGGTCGGGGTCATGCCGGGTGCCGGCGGCACTCAGCGTCTGGTGCGTGCCGTCGGCAAGTTCCAGGCGCTGCGCATGTTGTTCACCGGCTGCCAGGTGACGGCCGAAGAGGCGCTGCGCATGGGCCTGGTCAGCGAGGTGGTGGCGGACGCCGAGACCCTGGCGTCGGCCCTGGCGATCGCGGTCAGCATCGCCGCTATGCCGCAGATCGCCGTGGCGCAGATCAAAGAGGTGGTGCTTGCAGGCACGGATCTGCCGCTGGAGCAGGCGCTGGTGCTGGAACGCAAGGCCTTCCAGTTGCTGTTTGCTTCCAGCGATCAAAAAGAGGGCATGCAGGCCTTTCTGCAAAAACGCCAACCGGAGTACATCGGTCGATGAATCCACACTCATTGCAACGCATCGGTGTAGTCGGGACGGGCGCCATGGGGCAGGGCATCGCCCAGATCATGGCCCAGGCCGGCTTGAACGTCTTACTGTTCGATGCTCGCGAAGGTGCGGCGAGCGCGGCGCGAGAGCAACTGGCGGCGACCTTCGCCAAGTTGCAAGAGAAGGGCCGGATCACCCCGCAAGCGGCCAGCGAGGCGCTGGAGCATTTGCAGGTGGTCAATAGCCTGCAAGCCCTGGCTGGCTGCCAATTGGTGGTCGAGGCGATCGTCGAGAACCTCGAGGTCAAGCAGGGTCTGTTCCGGCAACTGGATGAGTTGCTCGATCAAACGACTGTGCTGGCGAGCAATACCTCGTCACTGTCGATCACCGCGATCGCTTCCGTCTGCAAGCACCCCGGGCGCGTGGCCGGGCTGCATTTTTTCAACCCGGTACCGCTGATGCGCCTGGTCGAAGTGATCGGCGGTATCGCAACCCGACCTGACGTCATCGAGCAACTGCAGGCGCTGGTCAAACGCGTCGGTCACTACCCGGCCATCTCCAAGGACTCCCCGGGGTTTATTGTCAACCACGCCGGTCGAGCCTTCGGCACCGAGGCGTTGCGCATGCTCAGTGAGGGCATCGCGCCGGTGGCGCTGATTGACGCCGTATTGCGCGACGGTGCCGGCTTTCGCATGGGGCCGTTCGAGTTGTTAGACCTGATCGGCCTGGATGTCAGCCTGCCGGTGATGGAGTCGGTGTATCGGCAGTTCTATGAAGAACCCCGTTATCGTCCCCATCCACTGTTGCAACTGATGCAAGCGGGCGGGCACCTGGGGCGCAAGAGCGGCCAGGGATTTTATCGGTACGAAGGGAAGGGCGCCGCACCGCGCTGGGTTCAGCCGGTGCCGCAGTGTCCGCAGCTGCCGCCTGTGTGGGTGGCGGGCGATGATGACATTGGCCGCACGCGCCTGTTGGCCTTGCTTGAGCACCTGGGCGCCGAGATCGAGCGCGGCCCGCACCCGTCCGCCGAGGCCTTGTGCGTGCTGGCCTCGCTGGGTGACGACACCGCCGAATCGGCCCTGCGGCACGACACAGACCCCGCGCGCACGGTGGCGATCGATACCTTGCTGGAACTCGATAGCCTGCGTTGCCTGATGGTCAGCCCGGCGACCCGGATGGACATGCAGAATGCCGCCCATGCGCTGTTCAGCGCCGATGGCGGCACGGTGGCGATGATCCGTGACAGCTGCGGTTTCATCGTCCAGCGCACCCTGGCCTCGATCGTCAACCTGGCCTGCGATATCGCGCAGCAGGGCATCGCCTCGGTCGCCGACATCGACATGGCGGTGCGCCTGGGCCTGGGTTATCCGCAGGGGCCGCTGGCATGGGGCGACCAGTTGGGCGCTACGCGCCTGCTGCAGATCCTGCAACGCATGCATGACCTCACCGGTGACCCGCGTTACCGCCCCAGCGGTTGGCTACGCAGACGGGCGCGCCTGGGAATGTCCCTGTGCCAGCCAGAAAACCTGATGCCGGCCTGATTTGACTCAACCCTTTTTTATCGGAAGCATTGCCATGCTTGATGCCTATGTTTACAGCGGTTTGCGTACGCCTTTCGGTCGACATGCCGGGAGCCTGTCCGGGGTGCGCCCGGATGATTTGGTCGGGGGCCTGTTGGCCCGGATCATGGAAGCGTCGAGTTTCCCTGCACAAGCGCTGGAAGATGTGATTCTCGGCTGCACCAATCAGGCCGGCGAAGACAGCCGCAATCTGGCGCGCAATGCCTTGCTCAGTGCGGGGTTGCCGATGAGCGTGCCGGGGCAGACCGTCAACCGATTGTGCGCCAGTGGTCTGTCGGCAGTGATCGATGCGGCGCGGGCGATCACCTGCGGCGAAGGCCGGCTGTACCTGGCTGGCGGCGTCGAGAGCATGTCCCGGGCGCCCCTGGTGATCGCCAAGGCCGAAAGCCCGTTCAGCCGGACCCAGGAAATGGCTGACAGCACTATTGGTGCACGCTTTGCCAACCCGAAGCTGGTGCAGCGCTACGGCAACGACAGCATGCCGCAGACCGGCGACAACCTGGCCGAGGTGTTTTCCATCACGCGCGAGGACGCCGACCGTTTTGCCGCCGCCTCTCAAGCACGCTACCAGGCCGCCTTGCAGGCTGGCGTGCTGGACGATGAAATCCTCGCCATCGACGTACCGGTCGGGCCCAAGGGCCAGACCCAGCGCATCAGTCACGATGAACATCCGCGACCGCAGTCCGACCTGGCCGCTTTGTCACGGTTGAAGCCGCTGTTTGCCGGTGGTGTCGTCACGGCAGGCAACGCCTCGGGAATCAACGATGGTGCCGCCGCCGTGCTGCTGGGCAACCGCGAGATTGGCATCGCCCATGGGGTACAACCCATGGCGCGGATTCTCTCCTCGGCAACGGTCGGGGTGGAGCCCCGAATCATGGGTATCGGGCCGCACCAGGCGATTCTGCGGGCGTTGCAGCGCGCCGGTATCAGTCTTGAACAGGTCGACTTGATCGAGATCAACGAGGCGTTCGCCCCACAGGTGTTGTCCTGCCTCAAGGCACTGGAGCTGAGTTTCGACGACCCGCGGGTCAATCCCAACGGCGGCGCCATCGCCATCGGCCATCCATTGGGTGCCTCCGGCGCCCGGCTGGTGCTGAGTGCCTGTCGCACCTTGCAACGCAACAACCTGCGTTACGCCGTCGTCAGCCTCTGCGTCGGGGTGGGCCAGGGCGTGGCCATGGTCATCGAGCGCGTCTGAGCCTGGAGCTCTGCGCAACCCCTTATATCAACAATAAAAAAGGGCGCTCAAGCGCCCATGGGATAGCTTTGTCATGAATCAGAATTCAACCCTGACACGCCTGGCACTGGGCATCTTCACCTGTTCCGTCGGCCAGCTCGCCCACGCCGACTTCATCAAGGACAGCCATGCCAGCCTGGGCTTGCGCAACATGTACCTCAACCATGACTACCGCGATCAGCCGGGCCCGGCCGGACAGAGCAAGACCGAGGAGTGGGCCCAGGGGTTCCTGCTCAATTACACCTCCGGCTTCACGGCCGGGGCCCTGGGTTTCGGCGTGGATGCCATGGTTCTGCAGGGCGTGACGCTGGACAGCGGCGCGGGTGATCATCGCGGCAGCTCGATGATTCCAAGCGACGGCAATGGCGCCGCCAATGCATGGAGCCGTCTGGGCGTGACCGGCAAATCGCGCCTGGGCAAGACCGAGGCGCGGCTGGGCACACTGATGCCCAAGTTGCCGATCCTGCAGTCGAACGACGGTCGCCTGCTGCCGCAGACGTTCGAAGGGGCACAACTCACCAGCCAAGACATCGATAACCTGACCCTCACCGCTGGCCGCCTGGAGCAGGCCACGTCACGGGCGTCCAGTGACCGTACCGGCCTGGCGGTCAGTGGCGGCACCCGGGAAAGCGATGAATTCCTGTTCGCCGGCGCCGACTACAAACTCAGCAAAAACCTGACCGCACAATACTATGCGGCCAACCTCGAGGATTATTACACCCAGCAGTTTTTCGGCTTGCAGCATACGCTCGTGCTGGGTGAAGGCCAGTCGATCAAGACCGACCTGCGTTACTTCGATACCGGCGCAAGCGGTGCCAACGGCTCAGCCCGCGGCCGCGCCGACGGTTACCGCGTCGGGGGCTATACCCAGGATAATTCCGGCGAAATCGATAACCGTACCTGGAGTGCGATGTTCACCTACTCCGTGGGTGGCCATGCGCTGACGGGGGGCTACCAGCAGATTTCCGATGGCAGCAACTTTGTCCAGCTCAATCAGGGCACGCTGCCCGGCAAAGGTGCCCAGGGCGCGAGTCTCTATCTGTTTACCGATCGCCTGCTCGCCAGCTTCAACCGTGCCGGCGAACGCACCTGGTTCGGTCAGTACGCCTATGACTTCGCTCCGTTGGGCGTGCCAGGGCTGCGTGGTTCAGTGAGCTATTTCAAGGGCGATCACATCAAGAGCGCCACCAACGTCGAGCAGCAGGAATGGGAGCGCGACCTGGCGCTGGACTACGTCATCCAGAGTGGCCTGTTCAACGGAGTGGCCCTGGGTTGGCGCCATAGCACACTGCGCTCGCAGGTTGCTCCCGCTCAAGACCTGAATCGTCTGGTGGTCAGCTATACGCTGGCGCTGTTCTGATTTCCTGGCCCACTGTTATACAAGGGACTCAGCCAGGTGCGGTGGAATTTACGGGCTTTCTACTTGGCGCGAGGTGCTGTGGCAGGCCACGAGCTTCTTGAATGGGGTCCATTCAATCAGAGAACAACTCAAACATCAGCTGACGCAACCAGCGATTGGCCGGGTCCTTGTTGTATCGCGCATGCCAGAACAGATTGATCTCGATGTTCGGCAACTCCATGGGCGGCGCAAGTACAGCGAGTCCGAAGGGTTGTTCGCAACTGATAGCAAATCGTTCGGGCACTGTCGCCAGCAAATCCGTGCGTTGAAGTATGTGGCCTATCGCGACGAAATGCGGCACCTCCAACCGTATGTTTCGTTCGATGCCTTCACGTGCGAGGAAGGTATCAACGACGCCGTGTCCGGTGTTCGCTGCTACCACACGAACGTGGTCATAGCTGCAAAAGCGCTCAAGTGTCAGCGGCTCCCGGGTGGCTGGATGGCCCTTACGGCACAAGCAGACGTAGCGATGGTGGAACAAGCGTTGTTGAAAAAAACCCGCTTGAAGGTGAGGAAGCAAGCCGACTGCAAGGTCAATCGCACCATTTTGCAACCCTTCGGCCAAGGTATCGACATTGTTGCGCAGCGTACTGATCGAGCAACCCGGAGCGCGTTCAGCCAAGGCATCCATCAGTCTCGGCATGAAGTAGATTTCGCCGATATCCGTCATTGCCATGGTGAATCTGCGTTTGCAGTGCAGCGGATCAAACGTGTCCTGCCGGCTCAGTGCATCGCGTAACGTTTGAATGGCTTGCGCAACCGGTTCGGCCAGTTGCCGGGCATAGGGAGTGGGTTCCATCCCCTGGTAGGTGCGCACGAAAAGTTCGTCGTTCAAGGTGGTGCGCAACCGCTTGAGCGCGTTGCTCACAGCAGGCTGGGTCAGTTCAAGATTATCCGCCGCAGTCGATACCCTGCGGTCGATCAGCAGTTGGTTGAACACCAAAAGAAGATTGAGATCGAGCTCCCGTAATTCCATAACGCCTCGTGCAGGTTGGCTCATGCCAGGGCAATAAACCCGTCGCCCCTCGTTGGGTCTGCACCGCTCTGAGATGGCCGCTGCAAGAGCCGCAAGCCTATCAATTGCCATGGCGTCGCGTCCATCTCAATGGCTGCGTGGCTTTTGCTCGTCCCTGATGTTTATTCACACTCGAAATAACAGGTATGTGGATCACTGCATTTATCACGCCTGACGCCTTGGCCATGATCACTGCAATGCCCAAATCCTGAACGGTTTACGTCACGCAAGAACGACACGCATACCGATCAGCCAGTTGGGCACCGCGCAACCTGCGCAGGCCTCTGAACCTGCACCTCTATAACAATGACAAAAAGAGCGATGCCATGCGTACGATCGATGTATCGGCCCTGATTGACGGGGCTCGTTTCAATGCCTTCCACGCGCGCGTACTGTTCTGGTGCGCACTGATTATCATCTTCGACGGCTATGACCTGGTCATCTATGGCGTTGTGTTGCCCTCACTGATGGCCGAGTGGGGCCTGAGCTCATTGCAAGCTGGAGCGTTGGGTAGCTGTGCGCTGGTAGGCATGATGTTGGGTGCGCTGTTTTTCGGATCATTGTCTGACCGGATAGGCCGACGTAAAACCATCATGATCTGCGTAACCCTTTTCAGTGGAGTTACAGCAATCAACGGCCTGACGCAGACCCCAGAGGCGTTTGCGCTGTGCCGGTTTGTTGCCGGCCTGGGTATTGGCGGGGTCATGCCGAACGTTGTCGCGTTGATGAACGAGTATGCGCCCAAGCAATCGCGCAGTACCTTGGTTGCCCTCATGTTCAGTGGCTACTCTTTGGGCGGAATGTTGTCTGCCGGCCTGGGCATGGTGCTGATTCCCCTGTGGGGATGGCAAGCTGTGTTCTATGTAGCCTTGATTCCACTGTTGGCATTGCCATTTTTAATACGACAGTTGCCCGAGTCGATGGATTTTCTTCTGCGCACCGGGCAGACGATCAAGGCCCAGTCGCTATTGGCGCAGGCCGTACCGAGTTATGTGCCAAGTTCAGCCGATCAGTTGAACCGTATAGCCGCTAAAGGCTCGAGCGTGTCAATTGCACAGTTGTTTCAAGAGGGGCGCAAGTTGAGCACCTTCATGCTCTGGCTGGCGTTTTTCTGTTGCCTGCTGATGGTCTATGCATTGAGCTCCTGGTTGCCAAAACTCATGAGTGCCGCAGGGTACGGATTGAACTCGAGCCTGGCGTTTCTGGTGGTGCTCAATCTTGGTGCGATCATCGGCGCGGTAGCCGGTGGATGGCTGGGCGATCGAATCGGCATTGCCAAGGTCTTGTTCGTCTTCTTCTGCTGCGGGGCGTTGGCCCTGAGTCTACTGGCGCTCAAAGCGCCATTACCTGTGCTCTATTTGCTCATTGCCGTAGCCGGTGCGTGCACCATAGGCACGCAAATCCTGGCCAACGCCTGTACCGTCCAATATTACCCGCCGCAGATACGGGCTACCGGCCTCGGTTGGGCAATGGGCGTGGGTCGCACCGGTGCAATCATTGGTCCATTGCTGGGTGGCGCCTTGCATGCCTCTTCGCTGCCGTTACAGGCGAGCTTCCTCATCTTCGCCATTCCGGGATTGGTCGGGGCCATAGCCATTCTGGTCTTTCTGATACAAAACGCTTCGAGTCGTCAGGGCACAGCGTCCAGGCAATATTCACATTGATGATGCTATGTATTGGAGTTGCGGTATTTATCAATAGCACTCAGCTGGCGATGATTGGGTGACTCCAATAACAATCAGTCTCATGGGTGCCTTGCTATGCATACTTCTCAATCTACCTTGCACATCGGTATTGTCGGCGGTGGTATCGCCGGCGTTGCCTTGGCCCTGGATCTGTGCCGTCACTCCCATCTCAGCGTGCAGTTGTTCGAAGCTGCATCGGCCTTTGGCGAGGTCGGTGCAGGTGTCTCCTTCGGCGCCAATGCCGTACGCGCCATCGCGGGTCTGGGCATTGCCGAACCCTATCGGCAGATCGCCGACCGCACGCTTGATCCATGGCAGGATATCTGGTTCGAATGGCGCCGTGGCGAGGATGCCGGCTACCTTGGCGCCAGCCTGGCCGAAGGGGTAGGGCAGTCTTCGGTGCACCGTGCGGATTTTCTCGACGCGTTGGCCAGCCAACTGCCAGAAGGCATCGCACAATTCGGCAAGCGCGCGGTTAGCGTAGAGCAGGATGACAAACAGGCCCGCGTGTTATTCACCGATGGCAGCGAACATCATTGCGATCTATTGATCGCCGCTGACGGCATCAAGTCTTCGATTCGCGATCATGTTCTTCAAGGCCTTGGCCACCCCCTCGCGGCACCCCGCTTCAGCGGCACCTGTGCCTACCGCGGGATGATCGACAGTCAACAGTTGCGCGCGGCCTACCGGGCTCGGGGTGTCGATGAGCACCTGGTCGACGTCCCGCAGATGTACTTGGGGCGTGATGCCCACATCCTCACATTCCCGGTCAAACAAGGCCGACTGATCAATGTAGTGGCCTTCACTTCCGACCGCAGTCGGCCTGACCCGACCTGGCCGAGCGATTCCCCATGGGTTCGCAATGCCACCCAGGAAGAGATGCTTGCGGCCTTCACCGACTGGGGTGATGCCGCGCGCGTGCTGCTCGAATGCATTCCGTCCCCCACCCTTTGGGCTCTGCATGAACTCGAAGAGCTGCCAGGTTACGTACACGGCCGCGTAGGGCTGATCGGCGATGCGGCCCACGCGATGTTGCCGCATCAGGGGGCCGGTGCAGGACAGGGGTTGGAAGACGCCTGGCTCCTGGCCCGCTTGCTGGCTGAGCCACAAGTGCTGGCGAGCCGGCCACAGGCTGTGCTGGAGGCCTATGACGCCATCCGCCGTCCACGTGCCTGTCGTGTGCAGCGCACATCCTGGGAAGCCGGCGAACTCTACGAACTGCGCGATCCTGTTGTAGCCGACAACGAGCAGATGCTGGGTAAAACCCTCGCAGAGCGTTTCGAGTGGCTGTGGGATCACGACATGCAGTCCGACCTGCAAGAGGCTCGCAATCAACTGGGTTGGAAAGTTCTCGGCTAATGCCATTGATATCGACGCCGATCCGGTGTGGCAGGCGACCCACATGGAAAGCCGCCTGCCTACGGCCTGAAATGTTAGAACCGTAGCAAACAGTCGGCAGAAGCCCCCCAGAGGTAGTCGAGTGCTACACCTGTTTTATGCGTATGAAGGGCTTCGCGAAACGAGTCCAGGCGCCCGCTCCATGATGACGCGAGGCGCCGGAACCGTTGACTACATTTCAAGCGATCAATCATTCGACACGCAGCACGGACGCTATTGACTCTCCTGCTTCAAGACGTTCCAGCAGGCCGGGTTCTGCACGATCACTGGCCAGTGCCTGGTCGATGACTGCGGCAAGCGCCTGGCTGTCGAGAATCAGTAAACCGTTATCGTCACCCAGCACCAGATCGCCCGGGTACACCTGAACCCCTCCGCACTGCACCGGTACATTCAACTGGCTCTCGGCGTTGCCGTGCAGTTTGGTGGTCAGCAGGCTGGTGCCACGGGCGAACACGGGCAGTCCGGCTTCGCGCAGTTCAAGGATATCGGTCACCAGGCCATCGACCACGATGGCCCTGGCGCCTCGCGCTCGAGCCGCACAGGCGGTGACCGTGCCGACACAGGCGTGACGTCGATCACCGTTCATGTCAATCACCAGCACGTCGCCGTCTTGCAGGCTTGCCAGGGCGCGGTTGACGGCAATGGCATCGGCGTCGATCACGCTCAGTGTGACGGCCCGACCTACCACTTTGACGGCACTCAGCATCGAACGAATGTCGGTACTGACAAAGCCGTCCTCGAGCAGATGGCCGAGGGTGGCGAAGCTGACCTGATGGAGCTTTTCAAGCAATTGAGTATCGGCGTTCATGGGTTACCTCCGCGTTGCGCAATCAATGAGTTCGGCCACACAGTCAATTTCCAGTGCCACCCCCCAGAGTGCCACGCAGACCGTGGTGCGTGCCGGTGGCGCATGGCCGAGCACCTCGGTATAGACCCGGTTGAAGGGTTCCAGTTGAGCTGGATCGGTGAGATAGCCGTTAACCTTGATCACGTGATCGAAGTCCGAGCCCGCCGCGATCAGGATGGCTTCCAGGTTACGCAAGGTCTGGCGCACTTGTTCTTCGAAGCCTTCGGGTTGCTGGTCCAGTCCGCCCACGGCGGGTATTTGACCGGCAGTGAATACCAGATGGCCGCTGACCACCGCCTGGGAGTAAGGACCGACCGGGCCGATTGTGCCGGGTGCTGCCTGGATGCGTTTCATGAGTGAGCCTCGCTGAGAATAGAGGCCCGCCGACCCGACATGGGCGGCGGGCCGGTGAATCAGAACAATGCCAGGGTGTAGCTGACGATCAGGCGGTTCTGGTCCTGATTGGCGTCGGCCTCGGAGTGCAGAACGCCATAGCGCCAACCGAAACCCAGGCCTTTGAACGAGCCGTCCTGGATGACGTAATCCAGGGCCAGGTCACGCTCCCATTCCTGCTGATCGCTGCCGCTAGTGGTCTTGATCTGGCTGCCTTTGAGATAAACCAGCGACGCGCGAAGGCCCGGCACCCCCGAAGCAGCGAAGTCATAGGCGTACTGGCCGAACCAGGTGCGTTCGCCGGCCCGGTTGAAGCTGGCGAGCATGCGGTCGGTGAACAGATACAGGCTTGCGCCACCGGCCCCTTTGTCCGCCAGGGAACCCTGGTTGAGCTGGACGAAGTTGCTGCCATCGGAAACGCTCTGGTAACCGCCGGTCAACCCGTGACCACCAAGGCTGTAGGTGAAGAGGGCGCTCCAGGTGCGGTTGTCGATTTCACCGGCACCGTTTCGGCTATAGCCGCCCACCCGGTAACCGTCAGCCCGCCCGCTGGCCGAGCCGTTGGCGCCGTCGGAGGATGTATCGAAGTAGCGCAGGTCAGTCTTCAACGACTGGCCTTCGCCCAGTGCGAGCACATGCTGCAGCCCGAAAAAGTGCTGGGTGTAGTAATCCTCGAGATTGGCCAGGTAATACTGGGCGGTCAGATCTTTAGTGACTTTGTAGTCGGCACCGGCGAACAGAAACTCGTTGCTCTCCTGACGCCCACCGCTGACCGCCAAACCGGTGCGATCACTGGAGCCACGCCCGGTAGCGTGCTCCAGACGGCCGGCGGTCAAGGTCAGCTGGTCGAGGTCGCTGCTGGTAATCTGGCCGCCTTCAAAGGTCTGTGGCAGCAGGCGACCGTCGTTCGCCAGCAAGATCGGCAGCTTGGGCATCAGCGTGCCGTAACGCATTTCGGTCTTGTTCAAACGGGCTTTTGCGGTCAAGCCCAGGCGGCTCCATTCATCGGCAGCGCCATCACCCTCAGTCGGGATCATCGAGCTGCCGCGATGGCGGCCCTGGCCGCTGTCCAGGGTCAGGCCCATCAGCCCCAGCGCATCGACGCCAAACCCCAGGGTGCCGTCGGTGAAACCGGAGGCGTAATTGAGCATGAGCCCCTGCGCCCATTCCTCTGTCTTGCTCTGGCCGGCACTGCCGGGCCGGTCGCGGTAGTCGTTGTTGAAGTAGAAGTTACGCAAGCCCAGTGTGGCCTTGCTGTCGCTGATGAAATCGGCTGAAGCGACCTGGCTCAGGGTCAAAAGGCAAGCGCCGGCGCTCACGCAAAACAGGTGCAGGGTTTTTTCCATGGTGTACGAATCCGGAGGGTGCGTGAATGGCAGCAGGATCAAGTGCAGGTGGATTTATTTTTGTTGTGGGTCACTTGGTGCTATTCAGCCCGCCCGGCGCTCAAGTCGCGCTTGAAGGTTTCGGTCAGCAGCAACAGGGCAATCAGGGAGATGACCGCAGAGCCGATCAGGTACCAGGCCACTGACGAGCCTTTGCCGGTCATCGCCAGCAGGGCCGTGGTCACGATTGGCGTGGCCGCGCTGCCCAGCAGCCCGGAGAGCATGTAAGCCACCGATAGGCCGGAATAACGCACACGGGTGCCGAACAGCTCGGCGAGGAAGGTTGCGATGGGCCCGTAGTTGGCGGCGAACGCGGTCATCAACAGGCCATAGCCGAGAAACACCAGCGGCAGCTCGCGAGTATCCATCAGCCAGAACATCGGGAAGGCGACCAGCGCTTCACCGACGATACCGGCGATGATCACCGGCTTGCGGCCGAAGCGGTCGGATAGTGCGCCGAAGGCTGGTAAGAGCACGATGCACAGCGCACAGGAGGCCAGTACCACGCTGAGCATGATGGTGCGGCTGAAGCCCAGGGTCTGGGTTCCATAGGTCAGGCCGAAGGCGACGATGATGTTGAAAGACGCGCCGGTCGACATGGTCGCCACGCCGCCGAGCAGGACTTGCTTCCAGTATTTGCTGAAGACTTCGGCCAGCGGCAGCTTGATTTGCGGCTCGCTGGTTTGAGCCTTGTGGAACGCAGGGGTCTCGGTGATGTTGAGGCGGATGTAAAGGCCCACGGCAATCAGCAGCGCGCTGGCCAGGAACGGGATGCGCCAGCCCCAGGCAAGCATGTCTTCAGCCGGCAGCAGCCAGGCGATCGCCAGGAAGGCCAGGTTCGCAATCATGGTACCGGCCGGCACGCCGATCTGTACCCATGAACCATACAAGCCACGCTGGTGAGCGGGGGCATGCTCGACGGCCATCAACACCGCACCACCCCATTCACCGCCCAGGGCCAGGCCCTGGATGATCCGCAGGGTCAACAGCAGGATCGGTGCCCAGATGCCAATGCTGGCGTAATCCGGTAATAGACCGATGGCGAAGGTTGCCGCGCCCATGGTCAAGAGCGAAATCAGCAGCATCGATTTGCGCCCAAGCTTGTCGCCGTAGTGGCCGAACAAGGCCGCCCCGACGATGCGCGCACCATAAGCCGAAGCAAAGGTGCCGAACGCCAGGAGGGTGCCGATCAAGGCATCGAACTCCGGGAAGAAAATCTTGTTGAACACCAGGGCCGAAGCCGTGGCGAAAACAAACAGGTCGTACCATTCCACCGTGGTGCCGATGACGCTGGCGACGGCGACTTTTCTCATGTTGACGCTGGGTTCGACCGTCGAGGTAGCGGTCGGGATGTACGTGGGGCTGTTCATGCCTTTTATCTCCAAATTGAGCGTCGGGCTCAGCGGATTGATTTATTGGTTGGCAGTGTGGGTAACGGTGATGTTGTGGCTGGAAATCGGTTTTTGTTGTTTTTCAGGCGCAAGCGGGCCCTGCCTCTGAGGTCGTGTGGATGACGCGACCTCAGAGGTTCGGTGTTGCTTGCACAATCAGTCGCTCAGGTGCCGGGCTCGCTGCAGCACCGCATTGAGCAGCACGTCGCAGCCCATGCGGACATCGTCAGGCAGGGCGTCTTCGGCTTCGTTGTGGCTCAGGCCGCCGACACAGGGAATGAAGACCATAGTGGTCGGGCAATGCCCGGCGAGGTGGATGGCGTCATGGCCAGCGCCGCTGACGATGTCCTGGTGGGGGTAACCCAGCATCTGGACCGCCGAACGCACGGCAGCCACGCAGTCGGCATCGAAGGGCGTCGCCGGGCTGAGCCAGTGACGACCGATCGACAGGCTCAGACCGCGCTTGTCTGCAACGAATTGCAGGTGCTCGTATACGGCTTGCTCCATTGCGGCGATCTGTTGGTCTTCGTGGTGGCGCAGGTCGACGGTAAAATTGATCCGGCCGGGGATGGTATTGCGCGATGACTTGGCGATCTCCAGCTGGCCCACGGTGACCAGCCCCTTGGGCGCGAAGTCTCGGGCGAGGGCTTCCAGCACGCTGGCCATTTGCGCGACGCCGAACAGGGCATCCTTGCGCAACGGCATGGGTGTGGTGCCGGCGTGGGCACTGACACCGTCAACCTGCACATCCAGCCAGCAGATCGCCTGGCCACCCGTGACAACGCCTACCGGCAGGCCGTTGTCCTCCAGGATCGGACCTTGTTCGATATGGGCCTCGAAGTAAGAATCGAAGGCCCGCTGCAGGGGCAGGTCTGCGCCATGGCCGATATCGGCCAAGGCTTCAGCGACGCTGATGCCCTGGGCATCACGGGCATCCAATGCGGTTTGCAATGGCAGAATGCCGGTGAACACCGCCGAACCGAACATGGCCGGGGTAAAGCGCGCGCCTTCCTCGTTGGTCCACACGGCGATCTCGATGGGCTGGCGGGTTTCGATGCCTTGATCGTTCAGGCAACGCACCACTTCCAGGCCGCTCAGCACGCCGTAGATACCATCGAAGCGCCCACCTTTGGGTTGGGTGTCCAAGTGGCTGCCCATGACGATCGGCGGCAGGCTGTTGTCCAGGCCTTCACGACGGGCGAAAAGGTTGCCGATGGCGTCGAACGCAATACTCAGACCCGCCTCACGGCACCAGCCCATGAACAACTCGCGACCGGCCAGGTCTTCCCTGGACAGCGCCAGGCGACAATTGCCACCGCGCTCGGTGGCGCCAATTTCGGCCATGTCCATCAGGCTGCCCCACAGGCGCTCACCGTTGACGTTGGATACTTTCATCATTCACCTCTTGTCGCGTGTCTTAGTAGCCCAGGGACGTATCGACCGGGTTGTTCAGGGGTTCACCACGGGCCAGCCGCCGGGTGTTTTCGGCAATCTGGCTGGCGATGCAGTCGTGGGACGCCGCCGAGGCCATGTGCGGGGTGACGATCACCCCGGGCATGCGCCACAGGCGATCGTCGACCGGCAGGGGTTCACGCTCGAAGACGTCGAGCACCGCACCGCGCAACTGACCGCTGCTCAATGCCTGTTGAAGATCGTCGATGCGTACGTGCTGGCCGCGACCGCAGTTGACGACCACCGCACCTGGCGCCAGGGCCTGGAAGGTTTCAGTGCAGAGAATGCCTCGGGTAGCCGAGGTCAACGGCAGCAGGTTGATCAAAAGATCGAGGCCTTCGAGAAAGCCGCTGAACGCCTGTTGGCCGCTGTGGCAGACCACGTTGGGTAGGTTTTTCACGCCGCGCGCCCAGCCGCGAACGCTGTAGCCGGCGCTGGCCAGGTCTTCGGCAATGGCTGCGCCCAACGAACCCAGGCCCATCACACCGACCTTGAAGTCCTTTGCCTGAATCTGTACCGGGCGCTGCCAGAGCTGGTCCGGCTGTTGCTGCAAGACCTGATCGAAGCGTCGGTGATAGTGAATCACCGCCCAGCGTACGTACTCGGTCATGCCTTGGCGGTGCGCGGGATCGACCACTCGGCACACGGGCAAGTCTGGGCAGCTGGGATCGGTGTGCAAGTGATCGACGCCCGCGGCGACCGAATGCACCAGTTGCAGGTTGGGCAGCGCGCCCAGACTGTTGGCCGGCGGGAACCAGCATGCCGCGACCTGGGCTTCACTAGCGACCGGGTCATCGGCCAGCACCACCCGTATATCCGGCGCCTGACGGGCAAAGGCCGCCTGGAGCTGGCCGAGCAGGATGCTGTCGCGCGACAGCAGTACGATGGTGTTCATGAGCAATAGGACTCGCGCTGATCTTCAATCAAGGTCAAGGCGGCATTCCAGCTCAGCCCCATGATCTCCTCGGCTTCGTCGCGGCCGAACTGTTCTGCAGTGTGTCGACAGACTTCTTCGCTGGGGTAGACCAGTTGGCTGCCACCGGCCAGCGCCGCGACCTGCGCCTGGCAGGCGCGCTCCAGGAAGTGAATTTCGTGGAAGGCTTCAGCCACGTTTCCTCCGGCCGCCAGCAGGCCATGGTTACGCAGGATCATGGCCTTGTGTGGTCCCAGATCGGCAACCAGTCGTTCGCGTTCGGACAGCGACAGCGCAATGCCTTCATAGGTGTGATAAGCCAATTTGCCGTAGAACTTCAGTGCATGCTGGCTGATCGGTAACAGGCCTTGCTCCTGGGCAGCCACGGCCATACCGGCTGCGGTGTGGGTATGCACCACGCAATTGAGATCCGGGCGGGCCATGTGGATCGCCGAATGAATCACGAAGCCTGCGGCATTGACACGGGTACGCTCGTTCGCACCGCCCACCACCTGACCATACTGGTCGATGCGCACCAGGTCGCTGGCTTTCATGCGATCGAAGATCACGCCGTAGCGGTTGATCAGGAAGTGGTGTTCAGGGCCTGGAATGCGCAGGGTGATGTGGGTGTCGATCAGGTCGGTCATGCGAAAGTAAGCGACCAGTCGATACAGTGCGGCCAGTTCGCAGCGGGCTTTCCACTCGGCGGGGGCAATGTTGTCGGGTGTGTACATGTGAGCTCCTTGTTAATGCGCAAATTGGGTGGCGGCGACAGTGGTGGTGGATTCGCCGCGCAGCCGGGCCAGGCCGCAAACGCCGATCAGCGACAGGGCAGCCAGTAAACTGAAGAAGATCGCCAATGGCATCCACTGGCCGGCATAGTGGCTGGCCAAGAGGGTGCCGATAATGGGGGTGGATCCCCCGGCGATGGCGCAGATCAGTTGATAGGCGATGGAGATTCCCGAGTAGCGCAAATGCGCTGGAAACGCCTGGGCCATGTAACCGGCGATCACCGCATAGAGGCCAGACAGAACGACCACGGCCATGGCAATGCCGAGGGTCATCAGGACGATGTTCTGAGTGCCGACCAGCAGGAACATGGGGTAGGGGACCAGCATGGACAGCAGGGCGGCCAACTTCAGGAAGCGGCCCTCACCGATGCGCTCGGCCAGCAGTGCGCTGATGGGTTGGGAGATGAACTGGATCACTGTGACCAGGAACAGGCAGTCGAGAATCGTCGAGCGCGCAATGCCCTGGTACTGCGTGACATAGGTGATCATGAACGTGTTGGTGAAGAAGAACCCGGCCGAGCCGATGGTCACTGCAGCCGCCGCGAACAGAATCTGCCGCCAGCAGGTGCGAATCACCTCAAGTACCGGATACTGTACGGTTTCGCCCTTGTCGGCGATTGCCTTGAACTCCGGAGACTCTTGCACGCCAAAACGAATCGCCAGGCCAATCATCATCAGCACACCACTGAACAGGAACGGCAGGCGCCAGCCCCATTCGGCGAATTCCTCAGGTGAAAGCGAGGTCACCAGGCGGAAGGCGATCAATGCCAACAACAAACCCGCCGGGCTGCCCAATTGGGCGAAGGATGCGTAGAAGGTCTTACGCTTGGCCGGGGCGTGCTCACTGGCCATCAGCACGGCACCGCCCCATTCACCGCCCACCGAAATGCCCTGGATGATGCGCAGTGCGATCAAACCGATCGGGGCCCAGATGCCGATGCTGGCATAGCTGGGCAACAAGCCGATGGCGGTGGTTGCCAGGCCCATCAGCAGCATGGTGAACAGCAGCATTTTTTTGCGTCCCAGGCGGTCGCCCAGATGGCCGAAGACCATGCCGGCCATGGGTCTGGCAATAAAGCCCACCGCAAAGGTGCCGAATGCGGCCAGGGTACTGAGCATGGAGTCCGAACTGGGGAAAAACACTTGCCCCAGGATCAGTGCCGCCGCGGTGGCATAGATGTAGAAGTCGTAGAATTCGATGGTCGTGCCAATGAAGGCTGCAGCCGCTGCGCGACGTGGCTGGTTGGTGTGAGTACGCATGCAAGGCCCTTCTTTAATTATTATTCCGACAGGGATCAATCGGATCACGGTAACGCTCTGTCCCTCTGGCGCTTCCGTGCTTTATCTCGTAGCCTCCATAATTAAGCAATTTGCTAATTCTTAATCGCCGATTAAGTCGTGCTAATAATGGACGTCAAGATGAGCAGCAAAAACACCAATGAAGAGCTGATGCAGGCGAGATGGGGAGGGCGGCGTTTCCTCAATGATCGTCTGGACTGGAACTTGTTGCGCACGTATCTGGCCATTGGTCAGGAAGGGAGCATCAGTCGCGCTGCAGCGCGGCTGTTCATTACCCAATCGGCTGTCAGTCAATCGCTCAAGCGGCTGGAAGAGCAGTTGGAGTGCGCCTTGATTTCGCGCAAGGGGCCACGCTTCGATCTCACCGAGGCGGGAGAGGAAGTGCTGCGAATTGCCGAAGAGATGTACGGCAACGTGTCGCGCATCGGCTCGGCCATCGAAGGCCCCCAGGATGATGTGGTGGGCAAGGTTCGCCTGCTCTCGATCAGCCGGGTGCAATCGACGGTCTATGATGATTTTCTTGCGAGTTTTCATCTCAACCACCCGCGTGTGGAGTTGGAAATAGAGGTTCTGCGCAGCTCCGACATTCTCAGTTCGCTGATGCAGAAGACCGCCACCGCCGGTGTCGGTCTATGTCGCATTGCTCAACCCAAGCTTGAGCAGCGTTGCCTGATACGTCAGCGATATGCCTTTTTTTGCGGCAAACGCCATCGTTTTTTCGGCAAGCGGGGCCTCGATCTGGCTGAGTTGCAAGGGGAAAATTTTGTCAGCTTCACAAGCGATCAGATTGGCGGCAATCTTTCGCCGCTTACCGTGTTTCGCGACCAACAGGGCTTCACCGGCAGGATCGTCGCTTCGTCATCAAACTTTGAAGAAATCCGCAGGTTGGTGATCGCAGGGTTTGGTATCGGCTGTTTGCCAGAGCACTTACTCGATGTAGACCTGTACAACGGCATGCTCTGGCGCCTGCCGCCCAGGGATGGTGTTTCGGATGTAGACATTCACTTGTTATGGAACCGCGAGCAAAAAATGACCCATGCAGAAACTGTATTTCTTGAAAGTTTCCAGCATGCCATTGCAGTCGCAGAACAATCCGTTGATCAGGAAGTCGGCAAGCAAGACTGACGTATTGATTGGCATCATCGGTGACGGGTGGTCTGCGCATTCCCGCAAGGCTGCTTGAGCCTTCGCGGCATACGCCGGTGATCAGTCACCTCGCAACACACCCGATCTACACTCCAAATATTGACCGACGTGCCCCTTCTTGCGGCTTGACAGCCGCTCTTAAAGTCATATAGCTTGAAATCGTATACTTTCTACCGAGTGGAGAAGCTGATGACACGTCTAAGAGTTTTTTTCGCATCTACCGCAGCGGCCCTGGGGCTCTCATTGGCAATTTCTGCACCGGTACAGGCCGATACCTTGTCGAAAGTTCGCGAGCGTGGAGTGCTTGTCTGTGGTGTGCACCCTGGCCTGGTCGGCTTTGGTGCGCCCAACAGTGCAGGTGATTGGCAGGGGTTTGATGCGGATTTCTGCAAAGCATTTGCGGCGGCGATTTTCGGGAAGCCGAAAGTCAAGTTTGTCCCGCTGTCCGATCAGGCACGTTTCACGGCGCTGCAGAACGGCGAAGTCGATGTTCTCTCCCGAAACACCACCTGGACCCTGACGCGCGATACCACGATGGGCCTGCAATTTCCGGTGGTGGATTTCTTCGATGGCCAGGGCTTTCTGATCAACAAGAAACTGGGCGTCACCAAGGCGGCGGAGCTCGATGGCGCTACGGTCTGCATTCAGCAGGGCACCACCAGCGAGTATGTGGTGCGCAATTTCTTCGACAAGCTGAAGATCTCGTTCAAACCTGTGGTGATCGAAAGCGGGACTGAATTCTTCTCCGCCTTTTTCGCAAGCCGCTGTGATGTGATCACCAGCGATGTGTCGCAGCTGGCGGTTATCCGGCTCAACTCGGGCAACCCTGAGAACTACGCCATCCTTCCTGATGTGATCTCCAAGTCGCCAATGGGTCCGGTCGTGCGAGGCGATGACAAGCACTTTGCAGACCTCATCAAGTGGACAGTTTTTGCGACCTTTACCGCAGAAGAACTGGGTATCACCAAAGAAAACGTCAAACAAATGCTCACCAGTAACAACGAAGACGTCCGGCGCCTGTTGGGTGTAACACCTGGCGTTGGGGCAGGGCTGGGTCTCAAGGATGACTGGGTGATCAATGTCATCTCCGCGGTAGGCAACTACAAGGAAATCTTCGAGCGCAACGTGGGTGCAAATACGCCCTTGCAGATGAAGCGTGGCCAGAATTCCCTGTGGTCGGACGGTGGTCTGCTGTACGCCCCGCTTTTCTGATCCGTGATGTGAATGGCTCAAACGCCGCATAGATGGCGAATCAGAAACGAGAGGTGAAGGTCATGTCGGCAAGAGATGGCGCAGTTAAACACCAGCACCGGGCAGTCACGTTGTTGGTCCAGCTTGTAGTACTCACGGCTGTCGTGATTGCGGTTTGGTATTTCGGGCACGTGATCAACGAGCGCCTTACACAGAAAGGGATCAATACCGGGTTCGGCTTTCTGTGGACTCGCGCCGGCTTCGACCTCAGCGAAAGCATGATTGCTTTCAGCGGTGACAAGTCCTATGCGTACGCCTTGCTTGCGGGGTTTTCGAACACGCTCAAAGTGGCGTTTTGCGCCATTGTGTTCTCCGTGCTGCTCGGGGTATTGGCGGCGCTGGCGCAGTTGTCAAAATTCGGCCTGGCCAGACGCATTGCCAAAGTGTATGTCTCGACAATCCGCAATACACCGCTACTGTTGCAGCTGTTCTTCTGGTTCGCTGTTTTTACTTACGGTCTACCGGTAGTCCGGGAGGCTCTGGAACCAGTACCGGGTGTGTTCATCAGTAATCGTGGGATCAATTTCCCATGGCCGTCTCCCTTCGCATTGACAGCGATCGTTGCGATCTTTTGCACCGTCGTAGCGTTTGTCCTCAGAAGCGTGCGGACCGGTGGCAGCACACTGAAAAACCCGGGAGCCTTGCTGATACTCCTGAGCCTGATTGCGTTTGTGTCCACGGCCTATGCCCTGTGGTCCGGGCAAATGACATTTGAATGGCCCGCAGCAAGCAAGTTTTCAATCGGCGGCGGTGGGCACTTTTCACCCGAGTTCATGAGTATGTTCATCGGGCTCTCGGTGTACACGGGCACCTATATAGCCGAAGCGATCCGTGGGGCCGTGCAGTCCATTGCTCAGGGACAGGTTGCAGCAGGTTATGCACTGGGCCTGACGCACTTTGGCGTGCTGCGTTACATCGTGATGCCACAAGCGTTCCGGATCGCGATGCCGGCGGTGGTCAGTGAACTGCTGAACCTGATGAAAAACAGTTCGCTCGGTGTCGCCGTTGGATACCCGGAACTGGTCTCGGCGGGAAATACCGCCATGAATCAAACGGGCCAGGCCATCGAATTGATCAGCATATTCATGCTGGTTTACGTCACGGTAAACATCATTACCACGCGGATAATCGGTCTTTGGGAGAAACATTATGCCTGGTGATCTGAATAATGGTGCCCAAGTGTCGATTCCCGCACCCCTAACGCTGATCCAGCGCCTCAAAGGCCTGGGCGCAGGTATGCCAAGCCGGATTGTGCTCGGCGCCCTGTTTCTTTGGGGCGTGGTTTTGGTGGGCCCGGGTATCTTCAAATGGTTGTTGCTTGATGCAACCTTTAGCGGCGATGCCGCGCTATGCCACCAGAACGGAGGCGCTTGCTGGGCGTTCATCGGCACCAAGCTCAATCTCATCCTGTTCGGGGCCTATCCTCCGGAATCGCTTTGGCGTCCGATCACCTTCGTTGCATTGATCGCGGCGGTTGCGCTCTGGTGTTTGTTTCGAGTCCGCCATCACACAGTGTCCATTGTGCTGTGGGTATTGGCCGCGTTGATTGGTTATCTATTGATGAGTGGCGGAGTGTTCGGTCTTGAATCAGTGGATCGTGCGCGTTGGGGCGGACTGCCGATTACCCTGCTGATCAGCATTGCCGGCCTTGTGTGTGCGTTCCCTCTGGGTGTGCTGCTGGCGTTGGGTTGTCGGTCGCAGATGCCGCTGGTCTCTGTTCCGTGCCGGCTTTATGTGGATCTCATCCGCAGTGTTCCGGCAATCACCATTGTCTTCATGACCTTTGCGATCATTCCGTTGATACTTCCGGACGAGCTTATTTTCGACAAGCTTTTTCGGGCAGGTATCGGTCTCTCGCTGTTTACCGCCGCTTACTTTTCCGAAGCCTTGCGCGGTGCCCTGCAAGCACTTTCAGTCGGCCAGCGCCAAGCGTCGGCAAGCCTGGGGTTCGGCTATTGGGGCAGTCATGCCTACGTCATCTTGCCGCAAGTCATCGCCCATTCGCTGCAACCGATCGCCAACATCGCCATCGCGTTCGTCAAGAACAGCTCGCTGTTGATGATCATCGGACTTTTCGATTTGCTTGGATCGGCAAGATCAAGCCTCTATGACGAAAACTGGCAAGGGTTCTACAAGGAGCTCTATCTGTTTGTCGGCGTCATCTACTTCGTTATCTGCATGTATATCCAACACTACGTCGCGTCGATTGAACGTGAGCGTAGGGCCCGCCTGTATCAATAATGGATAAATCCATGAAAGAAATAATAGAAGTACCGTTTTTATCTGACGCGCTCAGACGTTTGAATACTCCGACCTCTTTGCTGATTCGCTCGGGTTCGATGCTCTATACCTGTGGCCTGCCGCCGCTCGATCCGTTGACCGGGAATATTGTTCGAGGCACGATTGTTGAACAGACTCACGCGGTATTGCAGGTGATGAAAGTTGTTCTTGAATCGGCAGGGTCCTGCCTCGATAACGTGGTGAAAACCACGATCTTCGTGACGGATCCATCGATGATGGACGAGGTGAACGCCGTGTACCGCAAGTATTTCCCTGAGAATCCACCCGTCCGCTCATTCGTTGCAGTCAAGCCTTGGCCGTTTCCGTTTGATATTGAAATCGATGTGGTCGCCCATCTTTAGAGATCGGATTTTCTGTCAGATGCTCGATGAAGGAATGTATTCGATGAAAAATGACATTGCCGTATTTGATGCAACTCAAGTGGCCAAACTCATCGGTCAGATTGATGTGCTGTCCGCATTGCGTCGCATGTTCCTGGCGTTGGCACAGGAAAAGGCGGTGCAACCGCCACAACTGCGCAATCCGTTTCCCAATGGGCAAGGCAACTTTATCAGCTATCTGGGAACGCTTGGCGAAGAGCGGGTCTTTGGCGCAAAGCTCTCGCCCTACATCCCGCGTCCGGAAGGGGCCCTGGTGACGGCCTGGACGTTGATGATGTCGATGGATGACGGTCAACCTCGCTTGCTCTGTGATTCGGGACAACTGACGGTTGAGCGAACGGCGGGAACCACAGCACTCGCCGTCGATTTGCTCGCGCCCGCGCATGTCAGCAAACTGGCCGTGGTGGGAGCAGGGCGGCTGGGTCAGGCTCATGCCCGGCATGTCCTGGCACTGCGCGAGTGGGGGGATATCAGGTTGTACTCACCGAATATTGGCTCTCTACCAGCGTCCGAGCAACAGGCACTCCGGGACATCGATCCGCGCGTCAGTATTCATGCCGAACTCGCCAGTGCTGTCGATGATGCGGATGTCATCATGCTGTGCACCTCGGCCGGTCGAACGGTGCTTGACCCCGCCATGCTGAAAAAGCCGGCGCTGATCACGTCCATTTGTACCAATGCGCCCCTGGCACATGAAGTGCCGCCTGAGTCCTTGCTGAACATGAATGTCTATTGCGATTACCGGGCTACGACGCCCGACAGTGCAGGGGAGATGCTCCTGGCAAAAGACCAGCATGGCTGGTTGCCCGAGAGTATTTGCGGAGATTTGCCGGAGCTGATGACGGGAGTCGCCCGACTTCCCGATCCCGAGCGCCATACCTTCTTTCGCTCGATCGGATTGGGGCTGGAGGATATCGCCATTGCCAATGAGCTTTATCAGTTGCATATGAAGAACAACTGAGTAGAGGTTTGGAAAGTCGTTCTGCCTATTTCAGCGTAATAATAAGCCGGGGGATGGAAACATCCCCCGGCTTATTATTTGGGAGGCTGCCATGGCCGCCGTTACCGATACGCTGAAGCTGTTTCTCGCCGGCGACGTCATGACCGCCCGCGGCATCGACGCAGTATTGCCGCATCCTGGCGATCCGCGGCTGTACGAAGCTTACGTCAAGGATGCCGACGATTATGTCCGGCTGGCAGAACGACGCAATGGCCCGATTCCCCGTCCAGTCGATTTCCCCTATGTCTGGGGTGCTGCGCTGGATGAGTTCGAACTTCGCCAGCCACACGCACGTATCATCAATCTGGAAACTGCAGTGTCCCGCCGCGGACGGCCGGAGCCAAAGGGCATCAATTACCGCATGAGCCCGGAGAACTTCCCGGCGATCAGCGCAGCCGGCATCGACTGCTGCGTGCTGGCCAACAACCATGTGCTGGACTGGGGCGCAGCCGGCCTGGCCGACACGCTGGAGACCCTGGCGAGCAACGGTATCTGCAGCGCCGGCGCCGGGCACGACCGGCAATCTGCCGAAGCGCCCGCCGTGCTGTCGCAGCCTGGCCGGCGGCGCTTGCTGGTGTTTGGCCTCGGCGCACCCGACAGCGGCATCGCGCCGGACTGGGTCGCCACGGAGAGGCGCGCGGGCGTCGCGCGGCTGGAGGATCTGTCGATGCAAAGCCTGCGCCCGGTGGCCAAACGGATTCTCGAGGGCAAAAAGCCGGGGGATCTGGTGGTCGCCTCCATTCACTGGGGCGGTAACTGGGGGTTCGATATCCCGCGCGAGCAAGTCCGGTTCGCCCATGCCTTGATCGACGAGGCCGGAGTTGACGTGGTGCACGGGCACTCCTCGCACCACGTCAAGGGCATCGAGGTGTACCGCGAACGCCTGATTCTCTATGGCTGCGGTGATCTTCTGGACGATTACGAAGGCATCGAGGGCCACACAGCCTTTCGCGGCGACCTGGGGCTTCTATACTTTGCCTCGCTGGAGCCGGGCGGGCACCTGCAGTCGCTGGAGCTGATACCCACCCGCCTGCGGCGCTTTCGCCTCTGTCGCGCCGAAGGGGATGACCGTCAATGGCTGCATGACACCCTTTCTCGGGAGTGCGCACGCCTAGGCAGCAGCATCCAGCCGGGCGCGAAAAATGCCTTCGAGTTGCTTTGGTAGGAGTCCCTGGCAACTCCGAGTGATCAATGTTGCAGGATCTTGGAGAGGAAGTCCTTGGCACGCGGGGAGCGTGCTTCGGGGGTGCCGAAGAACGCTTCCTTTTTACAGTCTTCAATGATTTTTCCCGCGTCCATGAAAATCACGCGATCACTGACCTTCCTGGCAAAGCCCATTTCGTGGGTGACGCACATCATGGTCATGCCCTCGTCTGCCAGCTTGATCATGACGTCCAGAACCTCGCCGACCATTTCCGGGTCCAGGGCCGAGGTGGGTTCGTCAAACAGCATCACGATCGGGTCCATCGATAACGCACGAGCAATGGCCACGCGCTGCTGCTGGCCACCTGAAAGTTGCCCTGGAAACTTGTCTTTGTGGGCGCTCAGGCCAACACGATCGAGCATCTTCAAACCCCGTTTGAGCGCCTCGTCCTGGCCACGGCCCAGCACCTTCATCTGGGCGAGTGTCAGGTTTTGCGTCACGGACAGGTGCGGAAACAACTCGAAGTGTTGAAACACCATGCCGACGCGGCTGCGTAGCTTGGGCAGGTTGGTTTTCGGGTCCGAGAGGCTGATGCCGTCGACGACAATTTCGCCTTTCTGGAAGGGCTCCAGTGCATTGACCGTTTTGATCAGCGTTGATTTGCCAGAACCGGAAGGGCCGCACACCACGACGACTTCACTCTTTTGTATGGCGGTCGAGCAGTCGCTCAGTACCTGAAAGTTGCCGTACCACTTGGAAACATTTTTTATGTTGATCACGGTGGTTGTCCTGATGTGGTTGCAGATGGCGCAAGAGGGACGAGGACCTGATCGCAACCGGCTAACCAGGGTGTCTCCAACTCCTTCCTACTGTAGAAAGTATACGATTACTGATTCGCCAACAACAACAACAAAGCGATGAATCAGGCTCGTATTTCAGATGAATGGGGAGAGGGACTGGATTGCCGTTCGAGGGGCAGGGCTGAGGATGCCGTCCTTGTTCGTTTTCGTATAATCGTATACGGTTGTACATAATGATGTAGTTGTTACTCGTATCTGCCAACCCCAGACACGCCTTTAAATCGCTCCTGGCCACTTAGTGTCATATGTCTAACCAATCACCACTGAAATACATTGCAGGTCTGATTCCGCTGGCACGTGTGTCCGCGCCCCAGTTTGTGGCTGCTGTCATCAGGGAAGCGATTGTCACCGGCGCGCTTTCCGGCAGCGAACCGCTTCGTCAGGACCTGATCGCTACCGAACTCAACACCAGCAAGGTGCCGGTTCGCGAGGCGCTGCGCGAGCTTGAAGGTCAGGGACTGGTCCAGTTCATGCCGAATCGGGGCTTCATGGTGACACCGCCGTCCCTGAATGAAATGAATGAGTGCTTTGAGTTAAGAGCGGTTTTAGAGCCGCTGGCCGTCCGCCATTCGGTACCGCTCTCGACACCGGAGCAACTCGATGCTGTCGAACGCATCATCGATGAGTTCGAGAAAGTTCAGGATCCTCTCCTGAGCAGTCAATGGAACCTTTCGCTGCATACGGCGCTTTATGCACCTGCGCAAATGAAACACCTGGAAAATATGATCACCCGTGCGCACACCATTGCGCAGCGCTATACGCACATCTATATGCAGTTGCGATCCGCAGGGATTGATAGCCAGGACGAGCACCGTGCGATCCTCGCGGCGTACCGGGCAAAAGACGTGGAGGCGGCCGTTGCGTTGATGACAACGCATCTCAAGCAAGCATCGGATGAGGCGGCTGAGTACCTGAAGGACCACTTTGAGGTGTAGGAGCAGCCGGTCGACACTCGATTGCTTCGGGCGGCGTTCCGACGATGGACTCGAGGACGGCGCGTTTATTCAGAAAACACGCGTTATCGTTAACGTCCATCGCGAGCAGGCTCGCTCCCACAGGGGCGCAGCGTTTAGCCTGCGCACCTTCTTTTTTTCTCCTTATCTGGACTTCAATACTTTCGGATTGGAGTTGCCCCAGATCGTGTAGAGATCCGCCAACAATGCGCCGTTGATGGTCTCAAGCTCCGTCTGGGTAATCTCGTCATTGCCCTGTTTACCGTACAGAACGACCTCGTCTCCCGGCTGCACGCCCTTGATGCCACTGACGTCAACCATCAGCGTGTTCATGGTGACCTTGCCGATCACCGGCGCGCGTTGGCCGTGGATCAGCACTGAGGCTTTATTGGAGAACGCTCTTCGATAACCGTCGGAGTAACCGGCCGGGATGTTGGCGATCAACGAGTCTTTGCCCAGGGTAAAGGTGCGGTCGTAGCTGATCGAACTGCCCGCCGAGTAGGCGTTGACTGCCGCGACCCGGGATTTGAACTGCATCACCCGCTGGAATTCGTTATGCCCACCCACTGGGTAACCATAGAGCGCAGCCCCTGGGCGAACCATGTCCAGCCAACCTTCCGGCACCTCAAGGGTGGTGAAGGTATTGGCGCAGTGCAGGGTGATCCGGCTGCGGTCCAGTTTGGCGTGCTCGATCAGCCAGCCGGACTGTTCCTTGAATTTGGCCAGTCCCTGAAGCACATCTTCTCGTTCTTCGACCGGGAAGTGGGTCATGATTCCGACGATGTTCAGGTGATCCAGCCGGGTCAGATCCACCGCCTGTTGTTTTCCTTCGGCCGTGCTCATTTCCAGACCGTTGCGGCTCATGCCCGCCGAATTCAGCGCCAGGTGAACAGGCAGCTTCACGCCCTTGCGGGTGGCCAGTTCATTGAGCTGACGTGCAACCTCCAGGTTGCCGACCAGTTCTTCGATGTTGTAGCGCAGTGCATTCCCGACCTCTTCAACGGTAGCGCTGCGCAAACGCATCAGGCGTCCCTTGAAGCCTTTTTCCCGTGCAACACGCGCCTCCTCGTTGCTCGCCACGCCGATACAGTTGATCCCCATCCGGATGGCGGAAGGGATCAGTAAACCAATGCCGTTTCCATAAGCGTCGGCTTTCATCACCGCACACATCTGGCTTTTACCCGCCAGCCGTTGCTGGAGCTTGGTGATGTTCCCTTCGAAGGCCGCTTGATCTATCTCCAGCCAAGTGTTGGCCTGGCCTGATTGATTGTCGGCGCGAGGATGTTCAGGTGTGGGGTCGAGCAAAGGGGCGGCATTGACCACCGGCATCATTGTCGTCAAGGCCAGGGCGAGCGTCAGCGTGCTGAGCATGAAACGTGGCATATCGAGTCTTCCATACTGGATAAGGTATTAAGCCCGAAGCCTTACGTCGGCTGGTGCTGAAGGCTGCAGCAGCGAGAACAGGTCCTTGGGATCTTGCAGCTCCGGCACCAGTTGGATGTCGCTGCCAATGTCGAGTGTTCTTGCAACATCCAACACATAGCGCAAGGCGGAGTAGTCCTCGATGGCGAAGCCGACCGAGTCGAACAAGGTGACTTCCTCGGCGTGCTGGCGACCTTGAGTCTGGCCATTGATGACTTTCCAGAACTCGATGACCGGTGAGTCGACGGGCATCTGCTGTATTTCGCCTTCAATGCGGCTTTGCGGTTCGTACTCAACCATGACCCGCGCACGCTCCACGATGTCCCGGTGCAGCTCGGTCTTGCCGGGACAGTCACCGCCCACAGCGTTGAGGTGCATCCCAGGCTCGATCATCTCCGGCGTCAAGATAGTTGCGTATGCCTTGTCGGCCGTGACCGTGGTCACGATATCGGCACCACGTACCGCTTCCGCGACGGATTTGGCAACGGTCACCTGTATGGCGGGGTAGGCCCGCAGGTTGGCTACCAGCTTCGCCGTCGCGGCAGGATCGATGTCGTAGAGGCTGATTTCATTAATGCCTGACAATGTATGAAAGGCCAGGGCCTGGAATTCGCTTTGTGAGCCGTTGCCGATGAGTGCCATGCGGCGACTGTCCGGTCGGGCGAGGTAGCGGGCCGCGAGTGCAGAAGTGGCAGCGGTGCGAATGGCGGTAGTCAGCGTCATTTCACTCAGTAAAACAGGCTTGCCGGTATTGACGTCTCCCAGTGCACCAAACGCCATGACCGTCAGCATGCCATTGTGCGTGTTCTTCGGATGTCCGTTGACATACTTGAAGGCGTAGAGCGCTGCATCAGACACTGGCATCAGCTCGATGACGCCCTCGGGTGAGTGGTTCGCCAGGCGCGCGCATTTTTCGAAATCCGGCCAGCGTACGTAGTCTTGACGGATGTACTCGGCCATTTCGATCAGGCAACGCGGCAAGCCTTTTTCCTGCACCAGACGGCTCAGATCATTGACGTCAATGTAACGGGTCATATTGGGTTCCTTTGGGCGTTTTTGGGTGTGCCGGTCTGGACTACCTTTCGCTTTGGCGACTGAAACTCAGGAGGTGGTCCATGTATTTGCAACGGATCTATTGTCGAGGCAATGGAGAGAAGATTTCGGCCAATACTGACCCTGGATACAGCGCGAGAAGTCGAAAAACAGAGCGTGCACAGCGGAATCGGCCGGGTGACAAAGTGACCGCTCGGACCTCGCTCGCACGGCGCAAACGCCATGTGCTTCACGAAGCATCAGTTGCGCAGATGAAGAAGGCCTCCAAGACCCTCACATGTCCTGTGCCGCTCCCATCCCGTGGAGAAACAGTGACTTACGGCAGACGACAGAATCGGCTGTGAAAGCCCTTCGTTCAGCGCAGTTACGCTGTTTGAGCGAGGCGTTACGACACCAGCGCCACCCCGGAAATTGGCATTCTGACGGTCCGTTTCAAGCGCTTGTCGCTCGCTGCCTGAGATGGAATGCAACTCCGGCGACTGGCTGCTTACGGTCGAAAACAACAACAAAAACGGCTGCGGTGAAGACCGCATCGACTCTCTGCCCCTGTCAAAAAAGTGTGGTCCGACGCCAGCGCCGGATCGCGATAAATCCAGATAATCCGGGACTCAAGAAGATGAACATCAAATGGCTGACTTTGCCGGCACTCGCTTTGGTGTGCTGCACCACGGGCGCAAGCGCCAAGGAATGGAAGGAGCTGCGATTTGGCGTCAACCCAAGCTACCCACCCTTTGAATCCACCACGGCCGATGGCGGGGTTCAGGGCTTCGGCGTGGATCTGGGCAATGCGATATGTGCCGAGTTGAAGCTGACCTGCGTATGGGTCAGCAATGACTTCGATGGGCTGATTCCGGGACTCAAAGCCGGTAAGTTCGATGCGATCGAATCTTCGATGACCGTTACCGACGCGCGCAAAAAACAGATCGACTTTACCGATCGACTGTACGCCGGACCGACCGCCATCGTCACCCGCAAAGACTCCGGACTGCTGCCTACCGCCGAATCGCTGCGCGGAAAAACCATCGGTTACATGCAGGGCACGATTCAGGAAACCTACGCCAAGGCCAAACTGGGTCCGGGCGGGGTGAAACTGCGGGCCTATCAGAATCAGGACCAGGTCTATGCCGACCTGGTTTATGGCCGTCTCGATGCGTCGATCCAGGACAAGCTGCAAGCGCAGATGAGTTTCCTGACCTCGCCACAAGGGGCGGACTTCCACAACAGTGAAGGCATCAGCGACCCACTGGTGCCGTCAGAAATCGCCATTGGTGTGCGCAAGGACAACGAAGAGCTCAAAGGCATGCTCAATGCCGCCATCAAGGCCCTGCACGACAAGGGCATCTACGCGCAGATCCAGCAGAAACACTTCGGTGATCTGGACCTCTACAACAACTGATCCTCGCGCCCCGATCGATGTGTAGCAGCAACCGGGGCGCATCAAGACAGGTGACTGGCGTGAATTCCTTCCTGAATGTTCTGGGGGTCGACCTTTCGGCCCTGCAAGGCTATGGCCCTTTGTTGCTGCACGGCACCTGGGTCACCCTCAAACTGTCGGCGCTCGCGCTTTTGGTGAGCATGGCGTTGGGGCTGCTCGGCGCGGCGGCCAAGCTGTCGCCGCTGAAGCTGTTCAATCTACCGGCGACTTTTTACACGACGCTGATCCGAGGCGTGCCGGACCTGGTGTTGATGCTGCTGATTTTCTACAGCCTGCAAGGCTGGCTCAGCAGCCTGACCGAGGCCATGGGCTGGCCCTACATGGAAATCGACCCGTTTGTGGCCGGCATCATCACCCTGGGTTTCATCTACGGTGCGTATTTCACCGAGACCTTTCGCGGGGCGATTCTGAGTGTGCCGCGCGGGCAACAGGAAGCCGCGGCGTGCTTTGGCCTGAACCGTTGGCAGCGCTTTCGTTTCGTGGTGTTCCCGCAAATGATGCGTTTTGCCTTGCCGAGCCTTGGCAACAACTGGCTGGTGCTGCTCAAGGCCACGGCGCTGGTATCGATCATCGGTTTGTCGGACCTGGTCAAAGTCGCGCAGGAGGCCGGCAAAAGCACGTTCAATATGCTTGATTTCCTGCTGCTGGCCGCAGCGCTTTACCTGCTGATCACCAGCGCTTCGAACTATGTTTTGCGCGTGCTGGAACGGCGCTACAACCAGGGTGTACGGGGGATGGCGCGATGATCGAGTTGATTGCCGAATACTGGAAACCCTTTCTGTTCAGCGACGGTGAAAGCTTCACCGGATTGGCGATGACCCTGTGGTTGCTGGTGGCGAGCATTACCATGGGGTTCTTCCTGTCGCTGCCCCTGGCGATCTTGCGCGTCTCGCGCTGGGGTGTTTTGCGTTGGCCGGTCCAGCTGTTTACCTACATCTTTCGCGGCACGCCGTTGTATATCCAGTTGCTGATTTGCTACAGCGGGATCTACGGCATCGCTGTGGTCCGTTCGCAGCCATTGCTCGAAGCGTTTTTCCGCGATGCAATGAATTGCACCCTGCTGGCGTTCACCCTCAACACCTGCGCTTACACCGTGGAAATTTTCGCCGGAGCGATCCGCAGTATTCCCTACGGTGAAATCGAAGCGGCACATGCCTATGGCCTCAGTGGCTGGCGCCTGTATCTGCAACTGATCCTGCCTTCGGCGCTGCGCCGTGCGCTGCCGTACTACAGCAACGAAGTGATCCTGATGTTGCACGCGACGTCGGTGGCCTTTACCGCAACGATTCCGGACATCCTGAAAATCGCCCGAGACGCCAATGCGGCGACCTTCATGACGTTCCAGGCATTCGGCATTGCCGGTCTGCTGTACCTCACGCTCTCGTTCGGGCTGGTCGGGGCGTTTCGCCTGGCGGAGAAACGCTGGCTGAACTTTCTGGGCCCGGCCCACTGACTTTCATCATTCATCCAGAGCGGTGCCGATAAGCGTGCCGCTCCAGGAGTACTCGCATGTACAAACTCACGG
Organism: Pseudomonas fluorescens; assembly: GCF_902497995.1. GTDB lineage: Bacteria > Pseudomonadota > Gammaproteobacteria > Pseudomonadales > Pseudomonadaceae > Aquipseudomonas > Aquipseudomonas fluorescens_BK. Next base: position 213,181 of record NZ_CABVII010000005.1, read on the forward strand.
TTGAAAATCTGTATAAACGTTTTGGTGACAACGAAGTGCTCAAGGGCGTCTCGTTGAACGCACGGGCAGGGGACGTGGTGAGCATGATCGGTGCCAGCGGTTCGGGCAAAAGCACCATGCTGCGCTGCATCAACTTTCTGGAGCGGGCGGACGAAGGCGCTATTGCCTTGGATGGCGAGCGAGTCCTCACCCGTCAGGGCGTCGGTGGCATGCGCGTTGCTAACCCGAAGCAGTTGCAGCGTTTGCGCACGCGACTGGCGATGGTGTTCCAGCATTTCAACTTGTGGAGTCACCTGACCGTGCTGGAGAACATCGTGCTGGCGCCGTGTCGAGTCCTGGGCATGAGTCGCAAGGCCGCCGAAGAGAGCGCACGGGCGTACCTGGACAAGGTCGGCCTGCCGCAACGGGTGGCCGATCAGTACCCGGCGTTTCTGTCGGGCGGGCAGCAACAACGGGTGGCGATCGCCCGTGCCCTGGCGGTGGAACCGGAAATCCTGTTGTTCGACGAGCCCACCTCGGCGCTCGACCCGGAACTGGTCGGCGAAGTCCTGAAGGTGATTCAGGCGCTGGCCGAAGAAGGCCGGACGATGTTGATGGTGACCCACGAAATGGGCTTTGCCCGGCAGGTCTCCAGCCAGGTGTTGTTCTTGCATCAGGGGCGGGTCGAGGAGCAGGGTGATGCTACGATACTCGACCGGCCAAACAGTGAACGTTTGCAGCAATTTCTATCGGGTCGTTTGAAGTGAGGCAAGGCGTACATGGCGGATATCCGCGATCTGTCGATCGTGCTTGATCGTATCGATCAGGCAATCATTGAAGTGTTGCGCCACGAAGGGCGCATCACTTATCAAAAGCTTTCCGAGCGCGTGCACCTGACCCCCAGGCCTTGTCTGGAACGGGTACGCAAGCTGGAACAGCTTGGGGTCATTCGCGGCTATGGTGCGATTCTCGATGAGAAGAAACTGACACCGGGCTTGTCATTGCTGGTGCTGGTGGCGTTGTCGAACCAGAGCGGACGCGCGGCGCAAAAGGCCTTCGAGGCCAAGGTCCGTGCCTGCCCGCAGGTGCTGGAATGTCGCCTGATCAGCGGCGCGTTCGACTACAGCCTGCGCATGCGCTGCCGTGACATGGAGCATTACCGGGTGTTGACCGAAGTCTGGTTTGACGACCCGGATTTGCACATCGACAAACTGGTCAGCCACCCGGAGCTGGCGATGGTCAAGACCACCATGGAGTAAGCATCAAACGCAATAGAACCTGTGGGAGCGGGCTTGCTCGCGAAAGCGTCGTGTCAGTCCACATTGATGGTGGATGACACGACGCTTTCGCGAGCAAGCCCGCTCCCACATTTGATTTGTGTTGTTCACCGAATCGGCTGAAGGGTCAGAATCTTCAGCCGTTTTCATCACCGCCAAAGCCGTTATCAACCGGGTTTTTCCCACTTCAAAACAGACAATGAGCCTCTCTCGACCCTCATTGAGTCTGTGCCCATGCAAACCACCAATACGGTTCTAATGATTCGCCCGACACGTTTCTCCTTCAATCAGGACACAGCGGCGAACAACCGTTTCCAGCGTCCGGCAACCGTTGCTGAAGACGTGCAACTCAAGGCCCTTGCCGAGTTCGATGGCTATGTTGACGCGTTGCGTCGGCACGGCGTCGAGGTCCTGGTGCATAACGACCGCGAAGCGCCGCATACCCCGGACTCGATCTTCCCCAACAACTGGTGGAGCAGCCACCCGGACGGCACCCTGGTGCTGTACCCGATGCAGGGCCACAACCGGCGTCTGGAGCGGGACAAAGGTGTACTCGACGGATTGTTGGACCAATTCCGGGTCGAGCAGGTACTGGACCTGTCCAGCCTCGAAGAGCAGGAGGTTTTCCTGGAGGGCACCGGCAGCATGGTGCTGGATCGCCAGCAGCGGATTTGCTACGCCGGGTATTCAACCCGCACCCACGCCCGGGCCCTGGATCGGTTGGTCAGCCATTTGGGCTATGAACTGTGCGCGTTCAACGCGGTGGACCGCCAAGGCGTGGCGATTTATCACACCAACGTGATGATGAGTGTCGGCACCCGCCTGGCGGTGGTTTGCCTGGCGTCCGTGCCCCAACCGGACGAACGTGAGGCGCTGCGTAAACGGCTCGAAACCAGCGGCAAACAGGTCATCACCTTGAACTGGGCGCAGCTGGAATCCTTCGCCGGCAACATGCTGCAAGTGCACAACGCGGCGGGCGAGCCGCTGCTGGTGATGTCGCGCACAGCCTGGCAATCCCTGGACGCCGATCAGCGTCGCTTGATCGAAACGCACACCACGCCGTTGCCGGTGAACATCGACACCATTGAGCGCATCGGTGGCGGCAGCGCGCGCTGCATGCTGGCCGAGGTGTTTTTGCCCAGACAGCAGGATGCCAGGGAGCAACTGCGATGATCGTTCGTCCTGCAACGCCTGATGAGCAACAAGACCTTCATCGCCGTCAAGGCTGAAGGCTGCGAACACCGGGATGGCATCGACATCTTCGACGGTGGCCCGCAGATCGAATCCGCCACCGCGGCCATCCCTGCGGTGCGCGACAGCCAGGTGCTGCAACTGAGCATTGGCACACCGGGGCAGCAAGCGGCGACTTACCTGATCCGTAACCGCCCGTTTGCCGAGCCCCACATCCCTTAGGGCGAGTCACTCTCTGCGTCCCGCCTGCTTTTGGCCGATTGTAATCAGTCGCGACCATCGTCATTCACAGTTCCGTAAACGGGTTTCCAGAATCAGATGCGTATTTTCCGCAGGGAGAGCGGTGCCTGTTCTTTCTGTGTGACGGGATGATGTTAAAATATGTTATTCCGAAAAAATACTTCACATAATCCGTTCATTGGTGGATTATCTGCCCAGCCGGTATGACAACCGGATAACACGACAACAACAGGACCGCCTTGATGTTCGATGAGATTCCGACTCACGTGCTGAACGACAGCTCCTCTCATCGGGTATATCCGCTCGGTGCTGATCCTGTCTGCCGAAGCCCTATCTACAACGCGGCCAACGTCTGCACCTTGCTGACGCTGAAGCAGTCGCTGCTTTCCTCTGGAGTACCCCATGAATAACAAGAATGTCGGTGTAGTCGGTCTGGGCGCGATGGGGCTGGGCATCGCCCGCTCGTTGTTGCGCAGCGGTTTCAATGTGCATGCCTGTGATGTGCGCGCTGCCGTAACGGAGCAGTTTGCCGGGGAGGGCGGTGTGGCTTGCCTGTCACCGTCGCACATGGCCGCTGAGTGTGACGTGATCATTACCGTGGTGGTCAACGCCGAGCAGACCGAGACCGTATTGTTTGGTGAGGGTGGGGCCGTGGCCTCTCTGCGGCCGGGCAGCCTGGTGATCGGCTGCGCCACAGTCGCTCCGACTTACGCCGTGGATCTTGGCCAGCGCCTGGCCGCGGTGGGCCTGCTCTATCTGGATGCACCGATTTCCGGTGGCGCCGCCAAGGCTGCCGCTGGCGAGATGACCATGATGACCTCGGGCCCGGCCGACGCCTATTCCAAGGCTGAGTCGATCCTGGCGGGCATGGCCGGCAAGGTGTATCGCCTGGGTGACGTTCATGGCCTGGGGTCGAAGGTCAAAATCATCAACCAGCTGCTCGCCGGGGTACATATTGCCGCGTCTGCCGAAGCCATGGCACTGGGCTTGCGTGAAGGGGTCGATGCCGATGCGCTGTACGAAGTGATTACCCATAGCGCCGGTAATTCCTGGATGTTCGAAAACCGCGTTCCGCACATTCTCAAGGCTGACTACACGCCGTTGTCCGCGGTGGATATTTTCGTCAAGGACCTGGGCCTGGTGCTGGATACCGCCCGGGCCAGCAAATTCCCTCTGCCACTGTCGGCCACCGCTCACCAGATGTTCATGCAGGCGTCCAGTGCAGGCTTCGGCCGTGAGGACGACTCGGCGGTGATCAAAATTTTCCCGGGCATCGAATTGCCGACTGCCAAGTCCTGAGTCCGTTTGAGGAACACCCCATGACAACATCCACCGCACGCCCGCTGCTGGGCTGCATAGCCGACGATTTCACCGGGGCCACGGACCTGGCCAACATGCTGGTGCGTGGCGGTATGCGCACCGTGCAAAGCATCGGCATCCCGAGCGCGCAAGTGGCTGCCGGGCTTGATGCCGATGCGATCGTCATTGCCCTGAAGTCGCGTACCACGCCAGTGGTCGAAGCGGTCGAACAGTCCCTCGCCGCGCTGGCCTGGTTGCGCGAACAAGGCTGCGAGCAGATTTTTTTCAAGTATTGCTCGACGTTCGACTCCACCGCGGCCGGCAATATCGGCCAGGTCAGCGAAGCACTGCTGGCCGCACTGGGTAGCGACTTCACCCTGGCTTGCCCGGCATTCCCGGAGAATGGCCGGACGATCTTTCGCGGTCACTTGTTTGTGCAGGATCAGTTGCTCAGCGAGTCGGGCATGCAGCATCACCCGTTGACCCCGATGACCGATGCCAATCTGGTTCGGGTGCTGCAAGCGCAGACCCGCCTGAACGTCGGCCTGTTGCGCTATGACACCATTGCCCGCGGCGCTGAGCAGGTGCGGGCGCAAATCGCTGAACTGAGGGCTCAGGGTGTCGGCATGGCCATCGCTGATGCCTTGTCGGATAGCGATCTATATACCCTGGGTACCGCTTGTGCTGATTTGCCGTTGTTGACGGGTGGTTCGGGGCTGGCCCTGGGCCTGCCGGATAATTTCCGTCGTGCCGGCAAGCTGCGCGACCTCGATGCCTCCAGACTCCCGGTGGTGTCCGGCGGGGAAGTGGTGTTGGCGGGCAGTGCTTCGATCGCCACCAATGGGCAAGTGGCCGCCTGGCTCGAAGCTGGCCGGCCAGCCCTGCGCATTGACCCGTTGGCCTTGGCGGCTGGCGAGCCGGTGGTGGCGCAAGCCTTGGCCTTCGCCCGCGATAACGACCAAACCGTATTGATCTACGCCACCAGCTCCCCGGAAGAGGTCAAGTTGGTGCAACAGCAACTGGGTGTCGAGCAGGCCGGTAGCCTGGTGGAAAACGCCTTTGGCGAAATTGCCCAAGGCCTGCGCCAGAGCGGCGTGCGCCGCTTCGTGATCGCTGGCGGAGAAACCTCGGGTGCTGTGGTCCAGGCGTTGGGCGTGCAGTTGCTACAGATTGGCGCGCAGATTGATCCAGGTGTACCGGCGACCGTCAGCAGTACTGACGAACCTTTGGCGTTGGCACTCAAGTCGGGCAACTTCGGTGCCCGGGATTTCTTCAGTAAAGCCTTGAACCAACTCGCCCAGGCCGGGGGTGCGCAATGAGTAACGAGAACGCCCTGCGCGAAGAAATCTGTGAGGTTGGCCGCAGCCTTTACCAGCGTGGATACACCGTCGGCAGCGCCGGCAATATCAGCGCGCGCCTGGACGATGGTTGGTTGATCACGCCGACGGATGTCTGCCTCGGGCGTCTCGATCCGGCGACCATCGCCAAGGTCAACCTGGCCGGCGAATGGGTGTCCGGGGACAAGCCTTCAAAGACCCTGGCGCTGCATCGCCAGGTCTACGACCGCAACCCGAATGTCGGCGGCGTGGTGCATACCCACTCCACCCATCTGGTGGCGTTGACGCTGGCCGGTGTCTGGCAGGCGGACGACATTCTGCCGCCGCTGACGCCGTATCAGGTCATGAAAGTCGGGCATATCCCGTTGATTGGCTACCAGCGACCCGGTTCGCCGAAGGTTGCCGAACAGGTCGCCCTGCTGGCCAATAGCGTTCGCGGCGTAATGCTCGAACGACTTGGCCCGGTGGTCTGGGAGAGTTCGGTATCCAGGGCCAGCTACGCCCTGGAAGAGCTTGAGGAAACCGCGCGGCTCTGGTTGATGAGCAATCCAAAACCTGAACCGCTCGATCAGGCGGCGCTGAACGAACTGCGAGACACCTTCGGTGCGCACTGGTAAAGCGCGGGCGTAACACGACCTAAAACGATACTGCAGGCCCTGTCCGGGAAACGCACAGCGACTCTCGACGGACCCGGCTTGCCTGAAAAAACAATAACAACAGGAAATCCAACATGACTCACCTTCACTGCGGCATGTTCAGATCCAGTGGCAGACCCGTTTCATTTACCCGGCGTGGAGGGTTTGTGAAATGAGCCCGTTAGTCCTGTTGATTACCGCAGGGGTGGGCATCGCGCTGTTGTTGTTCCTGGTGCTCAAGTACAAGTTTCAACCCTTCGTGGCCTTGATGCTGGTGAGCATTCTGGTGGCGCTGGTGGCCGGGGTGAAACCGGCCGATCTGGTCGCTACCATCGAAGGCGGCATGGGCAAGACCTTGGGCCATATCGCGATCATCATTGCCCTGGGCGCGATGATCGGGCGGATCATCGAGCTTTCCGGCGGTGCCGAGGCGCTGGCCAAGACGCTGATCACTCGTTTCGGCAACCGGCGTACGCCCCTGGCGTTGACGATTGCCGGCTTCATGGTCGGGGTGCCGGTGTTCTTCGAGGTCGGCGTGATCATCCTGATGCCGCTGGCCTATGGTGTGGCACGCAGTGCGCGTAAGCCATTGTTGGTGTTTGCGCTGCCGATGTGCGCCGCGTTGTTGACCGTCCATGCCTTCCTGCCGCCACACCCGGGCGCAGTGGCCGCTGCCAGTCAATTGGGTGCGGACCTGGGCCGCGTGCTGATGTTCGGTCTGCCAATCACCGCATTCCTTTGCTATGTCGGCTACCGCGTGGCCGGGCGCATGACCCGTCGGGCGTACCCGATGACCGACGATATCCGTGCCGAGGTCTATGGTCCGCATGTGACCAACGAGGATCTGGCCGCGTGGTCCAATGGCAACGACAAGAGCCCTGAACGAGCGGCTGTGGCCGTGTCGCACATGGGCCTGGAAGAGGCTACCAGCAGCATCGTTTCCAAGTTGCCGCCGGCGCCAGCACCAGGGTTTGGCCTGATCGTCAGCCTGATCGCACTACCGATCATTCTGATTCTGCTGGGGACGCTGTCCACCTCGTTGTTGCCTGCCGAATCGATCCTGCGCGGCATCATGACCGTGCTCGGCGCGCCGCTGGTGGCGCTGTTGATCGACACCTTGCTGTGTGCCTGGCTGCTGGGTTCGCGTCGGGGCTGGAGCCGCACCCAGGTGTCTGACGTGATCGGTTCGGCCTTGCCCGGTGTGGCCATGGTGATTCTGATTGCCGGTGCCGGCGGTGTGTTCGGCAAGGTGCTGGTGGATACCGGGATCGGTGCCGTGGTCTCCGATATGCTGCGCACTACCGGTCTGCCGGTGCTGGCGCTGGGTTTTCTGCTGACCATGCTGTTGCGCGCGGTGCAGGGCTCGACCACCGTGGCGCTGGTGACCACTGCCGGCATCATCAGCCCGCTGATTGCGACCCTCGATCTCACCCCCAACCACATGGCCCTGCTGTGCCTGGCCATGGGTGGTGGCGGCTTGGCCATGTCCCATATCAATGACGCCGGCTACTGGATCTTCACCAAGCTGGCCGGGCTGAATGTGGCCGACGGTCTGCGCACCTGGACGGTATTGACCACCTTGCTCGGCACCTTGGGTTTCTGTATTACCCTGCTGATCTGGCCCTTTGTCTAACCCTTTTTCTCAGGAGCTACCATGCCTCGTTTTGCTGCAAACCTCAGCATGCTCTACCCGGAACATGAGTTTCTGGATCGCTTCGCCGCCGCGGCTGCCGATGGTTTCGAAGCGGTGGAGTATCTGTTTCCCTACGATTACAGCGCTGAAGAACTCAGGCAACGCTTGAGCGACAATGGCCTGGTGCAGGCACTGTTCAACGCGCCACCCGGTGATTGGGCGGCGGGGGAGCGGGGCACGGTGTCGTTGCCGGGCCGGGAGAGTGAATTTCGTAGCGGGTTTGATCGCGCCCTGGATTACGCCAGCGTGCTGGGCAATTCGCGCATCCATGTGATGGCCGGGCTGTTGCCGTCGGAGAGCGATCGCCCACGGCATCACGGCGTGTACCTGGAAAACCTGGCCTACGCCACCGCTCAGGCGGACAAGGCCGGGATAACGGTATTACTCGAACCGATCAATACGCGGGACATGCCGGGCTTTTTCCTCAACCGCCAGGACCAGGCCCAGGCCATCTGCAAGGAAGTGGGTGCCAGTAACCTGAAGGTTCAGTTCGACTGCTACCACTGCCAAATCGTCGAGGGCGACCTGGCCACCAAACTGCGTCGGGACTTCGATGGTATCGGTCACATCCAGATTGCCGGCGTGCCGGATCGGCATGAACCGGACCTGGGGGAAGTCAATTATCCCTATCTGTTCGAGCTGATCGACCAGTTGGGTTATGACGGCTGGGTAGGGTGCGAATACCGGCCACGAGGCAACACGTCTGCCGGCTTACAGTGGTGGCGCGACTGGAAGGCGCGCCAGATGCAATAGAGGAGGGCGGTGACGGGCTCCGCTGGATGCAGGAGCCCGTCGTCTCAGGCCGGTGTATTGTCAGCCGGCAGCAACAGTTCGACACCCTGCTTGCGGATGCCATCGGCCGCAGCGTGGGTCAATGCGTCGTCGCTGAGGATGATGTCGAACTGCTCGAGCCCGGCGATCCTGTACATACTGAATGTGCCGTATTTCGAACTGCTGGCCACCAGCACCACTTGCGACGCCGATTGCATCGCGGCTTGCTTGACCTCCACCTTCAGCGCCGAAGGCGTGGTGAGGCCACGACGCAAATCCCAGGAACTGGTCGATATGAACGCGATATCGGTGACCACCTGACGCAGGGTGGCAACCGCCAGGCCGCCTACACACGATTGATTGGAGTGATCCAGCTGCCCGCCGGTATGAATCACCGTGACATGGGGGGCTTCGATCAGTGCCTGGACAATGCCGAAGTCGTTAGTCACCACGGTCATGCCGGACAGCGCCTTGATAAAGGGGACGATTTCCAGCGTGCTGGTTCCCGCATCCAGGTAAATCGTCATGTCGGCATGCAATAGCCGGGCGGCGAGCCTGGCCATGGCCTGTTTCTGCGGTAACTCGACCACCGCCTTGAGCTGATGGCTGGGCTCACTGTGCAGCTGGCTGGCGATCCGCACCCCACCCGTTACCGAATAAGCACGACCTTCCTGTTCCAGCAACGCGATGTCGCGGCGTATGGTCATGTGCGAACAGTCGAACATATCCATCAATTGATGAACGCTCAGCACCTGATGCTTGCGCAACTGTCGCAGCATCAATTCACGGCGCTGTTCAGGGATCATCGGTGCGCCGCTTTCGACGGCGATGTCCTTTTGACTAGGCATTCGGGCTCCAGAATGAAGAAATCCGCAGACAAGAAAGGCGGGTAAACATAGTAGCGAATCTGCGGCTGGATCAGTAGCGCGACGAGGCACCGAGCCCGTTCTTCTGTTTAAAAGGTGATTTTTTAGCACGGCTACCCCCACAGGGCAAAACCGATACGGAGCATCACGCAGTAGCTTCTGCAGTAGTTTCTAAAGCTGCTGATCAATCAAAACCGCGTTGCTATAGATCAAGCTTCCATCGCTCGCTCGATGCCCGACCAAATGGTACTGACCGCGCTCGTTGTGGATATAGACGCGCATCTGGCAGTCGGACAAAGGTCCGTATCCCTCTGGCAAGATCAATTCCAGTGTGTTCATGTCGACATCGACCATGGCTTCACGCTCATGGGTCTTCTGCAGGCGTTCTTCAGCTTGCTCCAGACCCAGATGGAGGGGGCCATCGACGTAAAAATGGATTTCACCCATCGGGGTCGACTTTTGTTCTCCGTTGACTTTGCACCAGCCTTCGATCGTCAAGGCACTCATGGCGAAATCTCCGTTGTGGACGGCTGGACGCTATCGCTATTGGCCGTCACTGGTCTGACCGCTATGCATAGGCGAAGATCTTTGCGGGCGCTGTTAACCGATCTTTGCCTTCCGTAATCCGACTTTGATTATAGCTGGCAACAGGACCTCGCTTGCTCGACGTGTCGTCCAGGCGAGGTGTGTTGCTTAATAGTTACAGTTATATATAGCGAATAGGTTTCAAGTGATCAAGTTGATGCTGAAGTTGGAATATCCAAGGGGCAAGGCTTTTCAGGAAAAGCGCTTGTTCCGGCCATGAACTATACTTCCTGCGGACTTTGCCACGAACACAGGTGGTATCTGTCTAGCCTGTTTTGGCGTCAGATTAGTATTGATTTGACGATGTTGTTCTGTGGCGATGCTTATGCATGCCGATGAGTAACAGGAATAGGATGAAAGCAAAATGGCAATGGCAATTATTCTTGTACTAATCGTTATTGCATCAGTGCTGTTCCATATATTAGCGCCTTGGCATGCGACACCGGCAGCGTCCAACTGGGGATCCATAGACACCACCCTGTTCATCACCCTGATCATCAGCGGAATATTCTTCATCGCCATCACGGTTTTCATGGCGGTAGCTGTGATGCGTTATCGTCACAAGGAGGGTTCCAGGGCGCACTACCAGCCAGAAAGTAAAAAGTTGGAAACATGGTTGATTATCGTGACCTCGATAGGCATTGCCGCGATGTTGGCGCCAGGCCTGGTTGTTTACAGTGACTTCATCCGGGTGCCGAAAAATGCTTATGAGCTTGAAGTGGTCGCCCAGCAATGGCAGTGGGCCTTTCGTTTTCCCGGCCAGGACGGGAAGCTGGGCAAGTCGGATATCAAGTTTGTTGATTCCGCCAATCCCTTCGGCCTTGACCCCAAGGATCCTGTCGGGCAAGACGATGTGCTTATAAGAAACAATGAAATTCGCCTTCCGCTCGATCAGCCAGTAAAAGTTTTACTGCGCTCTAAAGATGTGCTGCACAATTTTTATGTGCCGCAAATTCGAAGCAAGATGGACATGGTGCCGGGGATGGTGTCGTACTTTTGGTTTACGCCGACTAAAACCGGAAAATATGAAATCCTTTGCGCTGAATATTGCGGCCTGGGTCATTACAACATGCGCGGTCAGATGATCGTGGAAGAACGGGACGCCTTCGATCGATGGCTGAGCAGCCAACCGACTTTTGCGCAAACATTAACGACAGCGGCCAGCCCCAGTCGGGACAGCGTGCTGGAAAAAGGTCGCCAGTTGGTCGAACAGCTCGGCTGCAGTGCCTGCCATAGCCAGGACGGCAGTGCCAGTCTCGGCCCGGGATGGAAGGGGCTGTACGGCCGCACCGAACAGCTTGCCGATGGCACCGGTGTGCAGGTCGATGAGGCCTACCTGAAAGAGTCGATCCTCGATCCGAAGGCCCGATTGGTACAAGGCTACCCGCCAGTCATGGTGGCCTATACTCTCAATGACGATGAATTGGGCGCACTCGTCGCCCTGATCAAATCACTGGGTGCCGCGCAGCAAGACAATGAACCTTCTGCCAGCGAAGCGTCGGGCCCAGGTGACGACTTGGCGGCGCAGGGACAGCGGTTGGCTCAGTCGCTCGGCTGTCTGGCCTGCCACAGTGTCGATGGCAGTCAGGGCGTCGGCCCCACCTGGCAGGGGCTGTATGACAAGACAGTAACCCTTGCCGACGGTACGACGATAAAGGCCGATGAGGGCTATATAAAGGATTCGGTTCTTAATCCCGGTGCCAAAATCGTCAAGGGCTATGCAGCCATCATGCCGGCCTTTGCTCCGAGCGATAAGGAGTTGAACGCACTGATCGCTTTTATCAAATCCAAAGCGAATGCCGACGCCGATGCGAACAAGGCGGAGCCAGGGAAGTAGCCGTAAAGCAGCCAGGAATGCACCGAAACTTCGACAGGAGGATGACGTGATGGCCTATGCGGAGCACGCCGAAACAGAAGCACTGCACGAACCCAAGAGTTTCCTGACCAAATATATCTGGAGTCAGGACCACAAGGTCATCGCCATTCAATATTCCTTGACGGCTTTATTCGTGGGCGTTATCGCCGTAGTGTTGTCCGGCTTGATGCGCATGCAGATCGGCTTCCCCGGCAGTTTGGCGTTCATGGACGCCAGTGCTTACTATCAGGCGATGACCATGCACGGCATGATCATGGTCATTTACTTACTGACGGCCTTGTTTCTGGGTGGCTTCGGCAACTATCTGATCCCACTGATGGTGGGCGCCCGCGACATGGTCTTCCCCTATGTCAACATGCTGAGTTACTGGTTCTACCTGCTGGCGGTACTGGTGTTGCTCTCCAGTTTCTTTGTCCCGGGCGGCCCCACCGGTTCGGGCTGGACGCTCTACCCGCCACAGTCCATTTCTCAGGGGACACCGGGGGTCGAGTGGGGCATCGTCCTGATGCTCGTCTCACTGGCGATTTTTATTGTCGCGGCCACCATGGGCGGGTTGAACTACGTCACCACGGTATTGCAGGCGCGCACGCACGGCATGACATTGTTTCGCATGCCGCTCTCCGTATGGGGAATCTTCATGGCCTCGATCATGGCCTTGCTGGCGTTCCCTGCGTTGTTCGTCAGTGCGGTCATGATGCTGTTTGACAAGCTGCTGGGCACCAGCTTCTTTATGCCGGCGATGATCTCGCTGGGGCAGCAGCTCGATCACCAGGGTGGCAGCCCGATATTATTCCAGCACCTGTTCTGGTTCTTCGGCCACCCGGAGGTCTACATCGTTGCACTCCCTGCGTTTGGTCTGGTCTCCGACCTGATCAGCACCCATGCGCGTAAAAATATCTTCGGCTACCGAATGATGGTGTGGGCCATTATTGCAATTGGCGTACTCAGCTTTGTGGTCTGGGCGCACCATATGTATGTCAGCGGAATGAACCCGTACTTTGGCTTTTTCTTCGCCGTCACCACCTTGATCATCGCGGTGCCGACCGCACTGAAAGTCTACAACTGGGTGCTGACCCTGTGGCGCGGCGACATCCATCTGACCGTGCCGATGCTGTTTGCCCTGGCCTTTATCGTCACCTTCCTGGTCGGCGGTCTGACCGGCTTGTTTCTCGGCAATGTGATCGTGGATATCCCGCTCTCGGACACCTATTTCGTCGTCGCCCATTTTCATATGGTCATGGGGGTTGCACCGGTACTGGTGGTGTTCGGCGGTATTTATCATTGGTTCCCGAAAGTAACCGGGCGCATGTTGAACGATACCCTGGGCAAGCTGCATTTCTGGATTACCTTTCTGGGCACCTACGCCATCTTCTTCCCCATGCACTACCTGGGATTCCAGGGCATGCCACGCCGCTACTACGCCTATGAAAACTACGCGTTCATCCCGCAGTCGGCGCAAGATTTGAATGCTTTCATTACGGTGATCGCATTGTTCGTCGGCGTTTCCCAACTGCTGTTTCTGTTCAACCTGGCCTGGAGTGTGTTTAAAGGCAAGCCCGCAGGCAGTAATCCCTGGGGCGCGGCCAGTCTGGAATGGCAAACGCCGGACACCCCGCCGAAACACGGAAACTGGGGAGAGAAGTTGCCGGTCGTGCATCGTTGGGCCTATGACTACAGTGTGCCGGGGATAGAACAGGATTTCGTTGCGCAAACGGTCTCCGCCGAGGAGCTGGAGCACATGCGGCAACTCAGTGCCGGCACCAAGATAGCGGACGTTAAAACATGAGCAGGTTGCTATTGAGAAACGCCGACGGTTCTGACCCCGGCGGCAGTTGGAGTCGCGATCCCGGGGATGTTCAGTCCGCCGAGGGTGCCGATAGAAGCCAAATCGCAAGAGTGGGCTTGCGCCTGTTTCTGGTCGTGGTGAGTTCGTTATTCTTTCTCTTCCTGATCGCCTTTATTGCCCGTTCACAAATGGCCGACTGGCTGCCCCTGACAGACCCCTTGGCGCCGTTAGCCAATCTCTGGCAGTTATGGCTGAATTCCGCTTTCCTGGTATTGAGTTGCATCGCGCTGCAGGGGTCGCGTATGGCCGCCCGGCAGGCTCGACTGGGCGCAACGGTCATAGGTTTTGCATTGGGGGGCGCATTTGCCATGGCCTTTCTGGTGGGGCAACTCTGGGTCTGGCAGCAGTTTGTCGCCTGGGGCTACTTTGTCGCCAGCAATCCGGCCAACAGTTTCTTCTACCTGTTGACCGGCCTGCATGGGCTCCACCTGCTGGGCGGGCTGATAGCCTGGGGCATAATCGCCGCTAAGTTCCTGCATCGCTTGCCGTTGCCGCAACTCAGCGTCAGCGTAGAGCTCTGTACCATCTATTGGCATTACTTACTGGGTCTTTGGTTCGTGCTATTCGCTTTGCTGGCCAGCACGCCGCAAACCTATGAAGCGATCGCCAGATTCTGCGGCCTGAGGTGAAAAGCCATGGCATCGCACCCACTTGCCCCAGGCGAGACCCGTTCATCCAATCCACCAGACTCACCGCCTGCACCGGGATGGCAGGGCATCGCCAGCGACTGGTCCTCGGATAAGGAGGCCTTCAAGCAGGTCCCCTGGGGCAAGGCGATGATGTGGATATTCCTGCTCAGCGATACGTTTATATTCACCTGTTTTTTAACCGGCTACATGTCGGTACGCATGACCATCACCACCGCCTGGCCGAACCCCAGTGAAGTGTTCGCATTGACGATCGGCGGTCAGGCGATCCCGCTTATTCTGATCGCCATCATGACCTTTGTGCTGATCAGTAGCAGCGGCACCATGGCCATGGCCGTCAATTTCGCCTATCGCCGTGATCGCGTGAAAACCACTGTCCTGATGCTGGCGACCGCGGCCTTGGGGGTGACCTTCGTCGGCATGCAGGCATTTGAATGGAGCAAGCTCATCGCAGAAGGGGTGCGTCCCTGGGGGAACCCCATGGGGGCGGCGCAGTTTGGTGCCAGCTTTTTCATGATTACCGGGTTCCACGGACTGCATGTGTCAATCGGTGCTATCTACCTGAGCATTGTGGCGCTGAAAGTATTCCGGGGTGATTATGAGCGCTCCGGAAACTATCAGAACGTCGAGATAGCCGGGCTTTACTGGCACTTCGTGGACTTGGTGTGGGTGTTTATTTTTGCTTTCTTCTATTTATGGTAGAGGAGCACTGGTGATGGCACAGGCTCAGGGTCAGCAACATCCAATCAGTTTGTACCTAAAGATCTGGGGGCTGTTATTCGTCCTCAGCACGCTGTCGTACCTTGTCGACTATTTCCACTTCCATGGTTACCTTCGGTGGTCCCTGATTATCACTTTCATGTTGTTGAAAGCAGGTTTAATTGTCTCCATCTTCATGCACATGGCCTGGGAACGGTTGGCCATGGTCTACGCCATATTGGTACCACCTTTGTGTTTGCTGGTACTCGTCGGACTGATGGCCACCGAGGCGGACTATGTTTTCCTCAGCCGCGTCATTTCCTTCGGTCAATAATCGACTTTCGGTGACCTTGAGTCTCCAGGGCTAACCCGATATCACTCGCTTGAACTGATGCCATTTGTGCTGCCAGGCTACTGTCCAGTGGGGGGCTGCCGCTCCCGTGCCAGCGATCTTCAGCGTTGGATGATGTCCGATTACCTGGTCCAATACCGATTCCTGATTCGGATCGACATCCACGAAGAAGATATATTTACCCTCGTCTACCACCTGTTTAAAACTGCGGAAATGAGCGTTCGGCACCTGGAACCCCAAAAAACCGCCTTCCCAGATGCAGAAGCCGAATATAACAACGGCAAGGAAGATAAAAGGCACCCAGCCAGCGGCGGATTCGCTCCAGCCCATCCAATAGGCGCCACCCAGGACCAGCGCCGCGAGTGCCACACCGATCACCGCACCAATCTCCCCGGAGTGAACAGCATCTTGCTTCATTAACGAGTTAACCTCGTGAAGGTGATGTTGTTCAACATCAGCAACTTCTTCACTGAGCACGTGAATTTGTTCGGAATTGATGCCGCTGGCTTCCAATTCATTTTCAACGGTTTCAAGATCGTCGAGATTGTCACTGATGTAATAGTGTCGGTTCATGCCACACCTCCCATCTCGCGTTTGCTGTAGACCTCCTCTGTCCTGCAGCCTTTAACCGAGATTTGCCGTCGGTATCTGTACCCGTGGGGAACGTTGCACACTTGATGCAATCCGAAAGAAGTATAGCACCCGCCAGCATGCGCAGAAGTGAGCGTCAAGATCTTGGCTCCGTTGACTCTCCCGTCAGGGGCCACCCTATGCTGAAAGCGCGCATTTGATGAACGTCAGCAGTTCAACGCTTTGCTGGCTGTAAACCCGATATTTGCCTTCGCGCCTGGGCGGCGGCAGCAAGCCAATGTCACTTGTTTTGCTGGGCCCAACTGGCCCGAACCTCAAGGAGAAGGTGCAAGCGTGCCATCGGGCAAGGTGGCGTTCTGCTTTATTGCTGCCCCCTCCAGTTGAGAGCGTGCCTTGTCACGTCGTTGCTCCCAACGTTCTTTCCTCAAGGCAAGGTTTTTACCTTCAATGAAATCAATGTACTTGGTGAGGAATTCGATGAACTGGGGTTTGAATATCCCATTGTGTCCATCGATGATCTCAGCCTTGGTGTAGACCACGGCAACGGGGCTATTGGGTACCTTGGTTTTCGGTAGCCGCTGCAGGCTTATCCCGGCAAATGACAGGTTACCGGTGAAGTCGAAATGGGAAATGACTTCTCTATTGTTGTAGTCCGCAGCCACTAACGAATCCGGGGTGCCAGGCGTCAACTCTATCGTATGCGTGCGCTGGGGTTCGAACTCGCCCAATGCTTCACCGTAGAGGTTGCCTTGATAGTCGTTGCTGAAGGAGGGGCGGAACGGACGCGTCAGCCCACGTGCAATGGGAAAGAAGAACTGTCTCGCCGAGTCGTTCTCTGCGGAAAAAACCACGAGTTGCGGCGCCTGTTTATAAGAAAACCGGATCTGGCGGTAAAGGCTGTCGATCTTGGCGTACTGGTAGGCTTCGAGCGCAGGGTTGATCAAAATATTGACATCGCCAAAGCTGTCGATCGGCACGATCTGGTCAGCCATCTCGGCCGGAGTCGTCTGCGAAGGATCTTGCAGGGTAGTGGCCAATCTCGGTGCGCGTTCGGTGAGGTAATACTCCAGGGGGCGTGCGATCGATTTCATCAGGACCTGTCCACCGAAACTATGCCCGATACTCACCAGCCCCATGTAGGGCTTGCGGGTTTCTGGCTCAGGGATGTTCGAACGCACGCCCAGGGCGTTGGTTCTTAAGTAGATGCGGTGCAGGCGCTCGATAAATTCACTAATGTCACCATCACCCACCCGTTCGGCGGCCGTTTTGCGCCACCACATGGTTGCATAATCGAGCACGCCGGGAAGTGACTTACCCCGCCAGCCCACATAGACACCGATCAGTTTGAAGGTGGAGTTGCCCGTAATGTTCTGACGCGCGGTGGCGTACTCGGGAGAAGCCAGCTTGGCACCCAGTGACTTGGCGAGGATCGCCTGATAAAGAAAGCGTCCGTCACCACCAGGTAGCGGGGAGCGGCGTCGACAGCGTGCGGTTCAAGTGTTCTCCAATGAGTCAAGTCGACAAAAACAAAAAAGCAAGAGGCTGCCCACTCCGCTTCGGCAGCCACCTTGCAAAGTTTTCTTAATGCGTATCGGATGTCTGCCAGGCCGCGTGATGCCTATGGTTAGAGGTCGGTAGCGGGCCTTTTCAAAGCAGATTTCTTTGGTGCACACTAATAAGTCAAGGCGCCTCTTTGCTCTGGTCGTTGAGCTTCTGCGTAGCCTCGTCTTTCGCCGCATTGGCTTGCGTGATCAATTGGTAGGCAATGTAGTACTTGTTTCTTGTTCAGGTCCTCCTCGAATACCCGAAAGAATTCGTAAGTCGTACCGCGCTGGACACCTCTGTCGACAAAATAAAAAGTCTTGCTGTAAACCGTCAGGACTCGGGTGACCTGTCGATCGATCATCCCGTCGAGATCACCGGTCCACGGTTTCATTGCACTTTCGGTCGAGAGGGTCAGTCGCTCACGCGGCGCTGACTCTGGGGATACCATCGCTTCGGTTGCGGCATGGATCGGGCCGGCGAAAAGAGCGAATGCGAGCGCCGCAAATCCAGGGGAGAGTGCCTCATCCGCTCGCATCTTGCAGCCAGTGGGATCGGGGCCTAGTGTTAAGAAGCAGGCGCCAGTTAAGGGAGGAGGTCGTATGCGCTGCGTAAACTGCGAATTCGAAAACCCCTCCGGGGCCAGCTGCTGTGAAGCGTGTGGTGCCAGGCTGTCTCGCAGCTGTCCGCGCTGTGGTCACGAGGCGGACCTTTGCGCCAAATACTGCAGTGAGTGCGGCGCGCCGCTGACCGATGCGCCTGCTGCGCCATCACCGCGCCCCCGGCCTGTTTCAGGGCCTTCTCCAGCGCCCATTCATTACACGCCCCACTACCTTGCCGAGCGCATCCGCGCCGAACAGGCGGCCATGGAAGCCCGGGGGGAGAGCGCCGGCGAACGCAAGACCATCACGGCGCTGTTTGCCGACATGGCCGGCTCCATGGCGCTGATCCACGACCTCGATCCGGAAGAGGCCCAGCGCCTGATCGAGCCCGTCATCGCGTTGATGATGGAAGCCGTCCACTACTACGAAGGCTACGTGGCCAAGACGCTGGGCGATGGCATCCTCGCGCTATTCGGCGCACCCATCGCCCATGAAGACCATCCGCAGCGGGCGCTGTATGCGGCACTGCGTATGCAGGAGGCGATACACCGACATGGCGACCGTATTCGTCTCGAGAAAGGCATTCCGCTGCAAATCCGCGTCGGCATCCACACCGGAGAGGTCGTCGTGCGTTCGATCCGCACGGACAATTTGCACACCGATTACGATCCGGTCGGGCACACGATCCATATTGCGTCCCGGATGGAGGGAATCGCCGCGCCATCGTCGATCCTGGTGAGCGAGTCCACCCACAAGCTGGCGGAGGGCTATTTCGAGTTCAGGACTCTGGGAGCCACCCAGGTCAAAGGCATCCCCGAGCCGCTCGTCGTGTATGAGGTGCAGGGTATCGGCGCTCTGCGCACGCGCCTGCAACTGGCGGCACATCGCGGGCTGGCCAGGTTCGTCGGCCGCCAGGTCGAGCTCGACCACCTGCATCAGGCGCTCGATCAGGCCAAGGCGGGCCACGGGCAGGTTGTCGCGGTGGCAGGCGAGGCCGGGGTCGGGAAATCGCGGCTGTTCCATGAGTTCAAGGAACGCTCGCGGCGCGGCTGTCTGGTGCTGGAGACGTTCTCGGTGTCGCACGGCAAGGCCTTTGCCTATTTTCCGCTCATCGAGCTGCTGAAAAACTATTTTCAGATCACGGCCCTGGACGACGAGCGGCGGTGCCGGGAAAAGGTCATGGGCAAGACCCTGACGCTCGAGCGTAGCTTCGAGGATCTCGTGCCCTACCTGCTCTATCTGCTGGGTGTCGGCGAACGCAGTTCGGCGCTCGCTGAAATGGATCCGCAGATCCGGCGCGATCGTATCTTCGACGCGATTACGCAACTTCTGGCGCGCGAGAGTCGCGATCAGCCGATCGAACTGCTGTTCGAGGACCTGCAATGGCTGGACCGCGAGACCGAAGCATTCCTCGTGTGCCTCATTGACCGCGTGGCGAGCGCGCCGATCCTGCTCCTCGTGAACTATCGGCCCGAGTATCAGCCTGCGTGGACGCGCGCGGGTCATTGCAGCCAGCTGCGGCTCGAACCGCTGGGCCCGGCCGAAGCCCAGGGACTGCTCGCGGCCCTGCTTGGGGATGATTCAACCCTCGTCCCCCTCAAACAGCTCATCCTGGAGAAAACGGAGGGCAACCCGTTCTTCATGGAGGAAGTGGTGCAAACGCTGGTCGAGGAGAAATCGCTGCTCGGCGAACCCGGCCGTTACCGGATCGAGCAAACTCCGGCTGCGCTGCATATCCCCACCACCGTGCAGGGTGTGCTCGCCGCCCGTATCGACCGACTCCCCGTTGCGCAGAAGGAATTGCTGCAGACGCTCGCCGTCATCGGCAAGGAGTTTGTGTTCAGTCTGATCCAGCGCATCTATGATGGACGGGGCGCTCGGATGGACGACGATTTGCGCGATCTGCTGGCCCGCCTGGAGGCCGCGGAGTTCATTTACCAGCGACCCGCATTTCCGGAGGTGGAGTATTCGTTCAAGCATGCGCTGACCCAGGAGGTCGCGGGCCACTCGCTACTCACGGAGCGGCGTAGCGCACTGCATGAACGCACGGCGCAGGCCATCGAGGCACTGTTTCCCAGCCGTATCGCGGATTATTGCAGCGAACTGGCGCACCACTACAGGCTGAGCGGCAATGTCCCGAAGGCCGTGGAATACCTGTACCGTACCGGGCAACAAGCCCTCCAGCATTGCGCCCATCTCGATGCAATGCGTCACCTCGGCGCGGCGCTGGAATTGCTCGAGCATTTGCCCGACACGCCCGCGCGTGCTCATCAGGAACTGACGTTGCTGCTCTGCCTGGGGCCGGCCTTGATGGCCGTGCGAGGCTATGGTGTGCCCGAGGTGGCGGCCACCTACACCCGTGCACTGGCGCTATGCGAGCAAGTAGGCGACGACTCGCTTTTCCCTGCGCTGATGGGGCTGCGGATGTACTACCAGTTGCGTGCGCAATACTCAACTGCATGCGAACTGGGTGAACGATTGCTTAGTGTTGCGCAAACTGTGCAGGATCCGGACTTGCTCGTGGGAGCCCATGCGGCACTCGGGGCGACATTGCTTTTACAGGGGGATCTGCGCAATGCCCTTGAACACCAGGAGCGGGTGCGTGTCCTCTACAACCCGAACCGTCATCGCACACATGCCATTTCGTACGGCATAGACCCGGGCTACGCCCTGACACATTCTGCCTGGAGCCTTTGGTTCTTGGGTTTCCCCGATCAGGCAAGCACGCGCAGCCGGGATGCCCTTGCTCTGGCCAATAAGATTTTCGACCCGTTCAGCCTGGCCTTCACCCTGTCGGCTACGTCGATACTGGGACAGTTTCGGCACGATGTACAACTTGCCGAAGAGTGTGCTGATGCCGCCATCAAGCTTTCACTCGAACAAGGGTTTCCGTTTTATTTGGCGTGGGGGACTATTCTCCAGGGTTGGGCTCGCGCCGAGCAGGGAAACCTGGACGAGGGTATCGCTCAGATAACCAAGGGTATCGCCACTTACCAGGCAGCCGGAGCAGAGCTTGGATGCTCTTATTTTCTGGCCCTGCTGGCCGCAGCTCACGGGCGCGCCGGGCAACCGCAGGCAGGACTGGATGCCGTGACCGACGCTCTGGCTATGGTGGACAGAACAGGCGAGCACTTTTACGAAGCAGAACTGCACCGGCTCAAGGGAATGCTTACCCTCCAATGTCCGGGTGAAGACAAACAGGATTCTTCCGTGCAGCAGCAAGCGCAAGCATGCTTTCAAAAGGCGATCGCGGTCGCTCGACAGCAAGGGGCAAAGTCATTCGAGCTACGAGCCACAGTGAGCCTTGCTCAGCTATGGGAAACACGGGACAAGGAGGCGGCCAGGCAGATGCTGGCCGGCATCTATGGTTTCTTCACCGAAGGCTTCGACAGCGTTGATTTGCTACAAGCCAAGGCGCTGCTCGATGCATGGGCACCAAGCGGCGGGGTGAACGACCAAGAATGACCACAAAGAATGGAAAGCGTCGGAGCAGTGACGAGCGAAAGGCGGTCGCGCTGGCTTTGCAGGGTGGCGGAATGCACGGTGCATTCACCTGGGGCGTTCTCGATCGGTTACTCGAAGACGGCAGGCTAACCATTGAAGGAGTTAGCGCAACCAGTGCCGGCGCGATGAATGCCGTCGTGCTGGCCTACGGTATGCTGCAAGGTGGCGAGGCCGGCGCGCGCCAGGCGCTGCACGATTTCTGGTCCGCCGTGGCGCAGTCCGCCGAGCGTCATAATCCGTTGCGCTGGATGCCATGGCTGAAAGGGACACACAGCTTCGGTCTGGACTATTCACCCATGTATACGTTCGCGGACATGGCTCTTCGGATGTTCTCGCCGTACCAGTTCAATAGCCGCAACTTGAGTCCATTGCGAGAGGTGCTGGATAAGCAGGTAGATTTCGCAGCCTTGCGAAGCCAGTGCCCGTTCCACCTCTATCTATGCGCGACCAATGTCGAGACGGGGAAAATACGCATTTTCACGGGCGAGGACGTCTGCCCCGAAGCGGTGCTTGCTTCGGCCTGTGTGCCGACCTTGTTCCAGGCGATAACAATCGATGGGCAGCACTACTGGGATGGCGGTTACATGGGCAACCCGGCCATTTTCCCGTTGATCTACCACTGCCATACGCGCGATGTGGTAATTGTCCACATCAACCCACTCGTCCGCCCGGGAGTGCCCATTACAGCCGCCGATATCCTCAATCGCATCAGTGAAATCAGCTTCAACTCGTCGCTGATGCGCGAGATGCGCACGATCGCCTTTGTCACCGACCTCATTCAGCAAGGCAAGATCGATCGCAATGAAACGAAGGAGATGCTTATCCACTCCATTAAGTCCGACGCGGCGATGTGCGCGCTCAGCGTATCCAGCAAGTACAACGCGGACTGGAATTTCCTTTGCAAACTGCGCGACAACGGACGACGCGAGGCCGAGGCATGGCTCACGGAAAATTATCGACACATTGGCGAACGGTCGAGTATCGACATCCGAAAGGAATTTCTTTGAACGCCGCCATGAGACGGGAAAGATGGTTGGCGTCGGCGATGCCGTAGCGTTAGCTGGTCGATTATCGGGCACCAGGCTCGCGCTCCCTGGCCAAGGCCGACCCGGGCACGCTGCATGACCTGCACATGATCATGCCCAGTGTCGGCCGCTCCGAGCACCTGGACCTGTTCGAGCGCGGCATCGCCCGCAAGCTCGACTTCTCTTTCGCCGGCACGCAAAGCCTGCGCATCCGTTGTCTCGTGGGTTGCGGACAACACTCGATCAACTGGCGCGTAAACATCAGGTCTCTTTGAACGTGGCTATCGAGGTCGACACCTTGAACGCAATGAAGGATGTCGCGGCTGTTGGGGGTGCGTTCACGATCCTGCCTTTTCTGGCGGTACATCATGATCTCGCTGGAGAAGTGGGGCCGCGCCATCGTGCTCCCAAGTCAACCTGTATGCAAAGAGGGTGCTGGCTTGCGATTTTTCCAAAAAGTTGTTTGGCCGCTTTCGAATTTTCCGCAGTAAAAAGAAAAAAATCATTTCCGAAATTTTTCAAGTTATTGATTTATAACAAATAATAATATTGGCATTGCTTTTGCTCTCTTTGAAAT
Organism: Pseudomonas fluorescens; assembly: GCF_902497995.1. GTDB lineage: Bacteria > Pseudomonadota > Gammaproteobacteria > Pseudomonadales > Pseudomonadaceae > Aquipseudomonas > Aquipseudomonas fluorescens_BK. The sequence goes on from NZ_CABVII010000005.1 coordinate 236,315, forward strand.
CAAACAAGAGGAAAGAGCCATGCACGCCTTCCAAGCCAATCCCGAACCAAATCCCTGCTTCGTCCGCATTACGGGTACTCAACGCCAGCGCTTCATCGAGTTCGAGTTTTCCGTCGGCGATCCTGAGCTATCCGTCGAAATGATCATGCCCGTCCAGGCGTTCGAGGAGTTTTGTGCTCGCCACGATGCCCGGCAGTTGAGTGCTGAACAAGTGGCACAAGTCGAGTACGAACGACTGAAGTGGCGCTTCGGTGAGCCCGGTATCACTGAGTGACCCCCCCATCTCCACAAGAACAACAAGGGAGACCTTAAAATGCATGTCGATATCAAGACGTCGTCCGTCAAACCGATTCGTAATACCTACGCCTACGTGCAAAAACGCTTTGGTGACAAACCGGCTTCCCGCTATCAGGAAGCGAGCTATGACATCCAGGAAGAAATCAACTTCCATTACCGTCCGCTGTGGCAGCCGACCCATGAGATCTTCGACAGCTCTCGAACCCAGGTCACCATGCAGGACTGGTACGCACTCAAGGACCCGCGTCAGCTCTACTATGCGACGTACACATTGATCCGTGCCCGGCAACAGGAAGTGATGGAAAGCAATTTCGCGTTCGTCGAGAAGAATGCACTGTTCGCCAGCATTCCCGTCGACCTCCTGGAAAAGGCCCGCAAGCTGCTTGTTCCGCTTCGCCACTACGAGTGGGGCGCCAACATGAACAACAGCTTCATCACCGGCTATGGCTATGGTGCGACGCTGACCAATGCCACCATGTTCGCCACCATGGATCGCCTGGGCACCGCGCAGTACCTGACCCGTATCGGCCTGCTCGTGGACGGCAATCAGCCCGAGTGTCTGGAGCTGGGCAAACAGGAATGGCTCGATGCCGCTTGTTGGCAGCCGCTGCGCCAAAGCGTCGAGCGTATGTTTGTGGTCCAGGATTGGTTCGAGTTGTTTGTCGCCCAGAACCTGGTGTTCGACGGCTACCTCTATCCCTTGGTCAAGGAGATTGTCGACCGTGAGTTAGTGGGCAAGGGCGCTTCGGCCCTCGGCATGCTCACGGCATTCATGAGCGAGTGGTACGACGAGACGCAGCCATGGGTGAACTCGGTATTGAAAACAGCGGCGGCAGAGTCCCCGGCAAACCGTGAACTGCTGGTGGGCTGGATCGCTACCTGGCAAGTACCGGCGCGGGAAGCTATTGCTGCGCTGCTTACTGAATTAGGGAGTGACCCGCAGCAACTGGCACACCTCGATGAGGCCTTCACTAAACGCCTGACCAAGCTTGGCCTGATTGGCATGGAGGTGGCGGCATGAACGCCAATGTCTTTATCGCCTTCCAGGCCAACGATGAAACCCGGCCGATTATCGAGGCCATCGAGCAAGACAATCCACACGCCACCATTACCCACATGCCAGCGATGGTGAAGATCGATGCACCGGGCCGCCTGACGATTTGCAAGGACACGGTGGAAGGACTGCTTGGCCGTTCCTGGAACCTGCAGGAGATCCATATCAACCTCATCAGCATCTCCGGAAACATTGAGGAAACCGACGAAAGCTTCACGGTGGGATGGTTTCGCTAAGCGCGAAGGTATCCCGATCCATAAGAACAACAACGGAGAGAAACCATGAACTCGCAAGCTAATGTCGGTGCTGCGCGCAAACTCAGCCTGAAAGACAAATACGGCCTGATGACCCGTGACCTGGGCTGGGAAACCAGCTATGTACCGATGGACGAGGTTTTCCCGCACGACAAGTTCGAAGGCATCAAGATTCACGATTGGGACAAATGGGAAGATCCCTTCCGCCTGACTATGGATGCCTACTGGAAATACCAGTCCGAAAAAGAGCGCAAGCTCTACGCGATCATCGATGCCTTCGCGCAAAACAACGGCCACTTGAATGTGACCGATGCGCGCTATATCAACGCCCTCAAACTTTTTCTGACCGGCGTCACGCCCATCGAATACAACGCCCATCGCGGCTTTGCCATGGTCGGTCGGCAATTGCGTGGCGTAGGACCACGGGTCGCCTGCCAGATGCAGGCCATCGACGAACTGCGGCATTGCCAGACCCAGGTTCATACGCTGAGCCACTACAACCGCTACTTCAACGGCTTCCATTCCTGGCCGCAGAATTTCGATCGGCTGTGGTATCTCTCGGTGCCCAAGTCGTTCATCAACGATGCCATGTCGGCGGGACCTTTCGAATACCTGGTGTCGATATCGTTCTCGTTCGAGTACGTGCTGACCAATCTTCTGTTCATGCCGTTCATGTCTGGTGCGGCCTACAACGGTGACATGGCGACAGTGACCTTCGGTTTCTCCGCCCAGTCCGATGAAGCGCGGCACATGACCCTGGGGCTGGAGGTGATCAAGTTCATCCTCGAGCAGGATCCGGCCAACGTACCGATCGTACAGAAGTGGATCGATAAGTGGTTCTGGCGTGGCTACCGGTTGCTGACGCTGGTCGGCATGATGATGGACTACATGCTGCCGAAGAAAATCATGTCCTGGCGCGAAGGTTGGGAGATCTATTTCGAGCAGAGTGGCGGTGCCCTGTTTGCCGACCTCGAGCGCTATGGCATTCGCAAGCCCAAGTACTGGGAAGATTCGGTCAAGGAAAAGGATCACATCACGCATCAGGCCTGGAGCATGTTCTACCAATACTGCTGGGGCACCGGCGTACACGGCTGGCTGCCCAAGCAAGAGGAAATGGATTGGCTTGCCGAACAGTATCCCGACAGTTTCGACAAGATTTACCGCCCGCGCTTCGAGCAATGGAAAAAACAGGAAGACGCTGGCGAGCGCTGGTTCAACACCAGCCTGCCTTGTCTGTGCCAGGTTTGTCAGATTCCGATGGTATTCACTGAGCCCGATGCGCCTCTGATCCGCCGTCAGCGTGAGAGCAAGTACAAGGATGAGCGCTATCAATTCTGTTCTGACGGCTGCAAGGACATCTTCGACGACGAACCCGAGAAGTATATCCAGGCCTGGATGCCGGTGCAGCAGATCCTCAAGGGCAAGGCTGGCGGCCCGGGCATCGATGATGTGATTCGTTGGTCCTACCTGGATCCGGGCAGTGACACAGGTGCTTTCGAGGCCTCGGCCGACGCACGCAACTGGAAACTCTGGAAAGGTCTGTAAACCGGGTACCTACCCAAAAAAGACTCCCCGAAATAACAATAAGGCGGTGCTTGCGAGCACCGTCAAGGAGACTCTCATGCCTGTTATAGCGCTCAAACCCGATTACCGTGGTGAAGCTCGCGACGCCGTAGATCAGTTCAACGGACAGCAATTGATTTTTGTCGAGTGGATCGGCCACCTGAGTATTTGTGCGCCCATCGCGGTGCTGGTCGACCCTGAGCAAGGCTTTGGCGACTTCATCGAAAAAACCCTCCAGCAGAGCGTTTTCGCCTCTCATCCCGACTGGGCCGTCATCGACTGGCAACAGGTGCAATGGGGCTTCGAGCGTCAGCCGTTGAATCCGCAGCCCGACGCCACCTTTGCCAGTCTGGGCATCGGTCACAAGGCGTTCATTACGTTGCGCACCCCCAACCTGGATGGAATCTGAGAGGTCGTCATGAGCTACGAATTGACTATCGAACCGCTTGGCCAGGTCATCGAGGTGGAGGAGGGTCAGACCCTCCTTGACGCGGCGTTACGCGCCGGCATCTGGCTTCCCCACGCCTGCTGTCACGGCCTCTGCGCGACCTGCAAAGTGCAGGTGCTCGAAGGTGCAGTTGAGCTTGGCGAAGCATCACCCTTTGCCTTGATGGACATGGAACGCAGTGAAGGCAAGGCGCTGGTCTGTTGTGCCATCCCGCAGTCCGATCTGACTATTGAGGTAGAGATCGACGAGGAACCGGATGCCAAGGCGATCGCCTTGCGCGACTTTGAAGCGACGGTGCATTCGATCGTGGAGCTGACGCCGACCATCCGCGGCATTTTCCTGAAGGTCGACAACGACGAGATCGAATTTCAGGCCGGCCAGTACATCAATCTGTATGTGCCCGGCCTGGCCGAGCCGAGGGCGTTTTCGATTGCCAGCGTTCCTTCGCAATCGAGCCTGATCGAGTTGAATGTGCGCAAGGTCCCGGGCGGCGTTGGCACCACTTGGTTGCATGAGCAACTGCAGGTCGGACAGACGTTGAAGTTCAGCGGTCCGCTGGGTCGTTTCTTTACCCGCCACTCCGATCCCAATCCGGTGATTTTCATGGCCGGTGGTTCGGGGCTATCCAGCCCCAAATCGATGATCCTCCAGTTGCTGGAAGCCGGAGATACGAGAGCCATTTCCCTGTTCCACGGTGCGCGCAATCGGGCAGAGCTGTACTACGCCGAGCTATTTGAGCAACTGGCTCAAAGCTATCCACAGTTGCGCTACATACCGGTGCTCTCCGACGAGCCTGAACACAGCGACTGGAGCGGTGCGCGAGGCTTCGTACACGAGGCGGCCGAGCTCACCTTCGCCAACGATTTTCGCGATCACAAAGCTTATCTGTGCGGTCCTCCTCCGATGATCGAGTCGGCCATCCGCAGCCTGATGCGTGGACGACTGTTCGAACGCGATATCCACCTGGAGAAGTTCCTGAGCGCGGCCGACGCCAATCAGTCAACCCGCAGCCCGTTGTTCCGCAACATCTGAGGAGGCCGGCATGCACCTCATACAACTGTGCGATGGACAGGAGCAATTTTACTGCGATGGCCAGCGCAACTTGCTTCAGGGCATGCAACGGCTGGCCCGCAAAGGCATCCCGCTGGGTTGTCGAGGGGGTGGTTGCGGTGTTTGTCGCGTGCAGGTACTCAGCGGGCGCTACCACTGCCAGCGAATGAGTCGCGAGCAGATCAGCGAGGCCGAGGAGGGCATGGGTATTGCGTTGGCGTGTCGGCTCTACCCGGAGAGTGATCTGCAGATTTGCGTGCTTGGTTTGAAGGGCCGAGAACAGGCCCACCCACAAAACAACAAGAGGTAGACGCCATGAATAGGAAAGCCGTTCTGCGCCCTGGCCACGTTGCCATACGGGTGCTCGACCTGAACGCTGCGGTGCATCATTACGTGAACGTGCTGGGCTTGCTGGAAACCGCTCGCGATGAGCAGGGCAGGGTGTTCCTCAAGGCTTGGGATGAGCACGACCACCATAGCCTGGTACTGCGCGAAGCCGACGCTCCAGGCATGGACTACATGGCGTTCAAGGTGGCGGATGAGACAACGCTGCATCAACTGGAGCAGGCCATTACCGAGTTTGGCCTGGACAGCCAATGGATTGCCGCCGGCGAACATCCGGGGACTGGACAGCGACTGCGCTTCACGGCACCCACCGGCCATGTCTTCGAGCTGTATGCGCACAAGGTATTGCAGGGCAATGGGATGCCGACGACCAATCCCGGCATCAAGGCCGCCAACCTGAAAGGCATCCATCCCAGCCGCTTCGACCACTGCGCACTGATCGGTGACGATGTCTTGGGCAGCTACCGGTTATTCACCGAGGTCCTGGGCTTTGAACTGACCGAACAGATCGTGGCGGGTGATGACAAGGTGGCGGTATTTCTGTCCTGCAGCAATAAACCTCACGATGTCGCATTCATCCACGGGCCTGTGAAGGGCAAGCTCCACCACATGTCTTTTTTCGTCGAATCCTGGGCGCAGGTGCTTGATGCGGCGGACACCATTGCCGACCACGACGTGGCCCACGAGATCGGTCCAACCCGCCATGGCATCACCCGTGGCGAAACCTTGTACTTCTTCGACCCCTCAGGCAATCGCAACGAAGTCTTCAGCGGCGGCTACATCTGGTACCCGGACCGACCTGTGCTGACCTGGACGGCCGATGAACTGCCAAGGGCGCTGTTCTTTCACGAGCGCAAGCTCAACGAAACCTTCCTCAATGTCGTGACCTGAACGTCATCAACCTTTCGACCCCATCATGGAGAACCCCCATCATGAGCAGCAATCCTGAACTGGCCCACAGCCTGACTACAGGCAACTTCACTACCAATTGCCACGACGTCGGAACGGGTGACCCTGTCGTCATGATCCACGGTTCCGGCCCAGGCGTTACCGCGTGGGCCAATTGGCGCCTGATCATGCCCGAGCTGGCCAGACAGCGCCGGGTGATCGCCCCCGACATGGTGGGTTTCGGTTACACCGAGCGCCCCGAAGGCATCGAGTACAGCAAGGAGGTCTGGGTGCGCCAGATCAATGACTTGCTCGACACCCTCGACCTTGAACAAGTTGACCTGGTCGGCAACTCCTTCGGTGGAGGGATTGCCCTGGCCTTTGCCATTGCCTACCCCCAGCGGGTGCGTCGTTTGGTGTTGATGGGCAGCGTGGGCGTGCCGTTCGAGTTGACCAAGGGGCTCGACGCTGTCTGGGGTTACACCCCCTCTCTGGACACTATGCGCGGGCTGTTGGACATCTTCGCCTACAGCCGGGCGCTGGTGACCGATGAACTCGCGCAGTTGCGCTATGAGGCGAGTATCCGCCCGGGCTTCCAGGAGTCCTTCTCGCAACTGTTTCCTGCACCGCGCCAGCGCTGGATCGATGCGCTGGCCAGCCCTGAGGCAGCCATTCGCGGCCTGCAGCAGCAGGCGCTGATCATTCATGGTCGCGACGACCAGGTGATTCCCCTGCAGACCTCGTTGACCCTGCTCGACTGGCTCGAACATTCGCAGCTGCATGTGTTTGGCGAATGTGGCCATTGGGCGCAGATCGAGCATGCCTCCCGCTTTGCGCGCCTGGTAGGTGACTTCCTCTCAGAGTGACCGATGCGCTCCACGACCCTGTCCACAACAATAAAAACGGGACTGACCATGAACTGTAATCGCTACCGCCTGGCCTTGGCTTTATCAGGTTGCTTGTGCGCCGGCGGCGTCTGGGCCACCGAAAACGGTGCCGATTCCTACGCGTTGGGCGCAGAAGGCGTCATGGCCGGGGCTTTGCCTCCGGCCGGGGTCTACCTGCTGAGCTACTACGAGAACTATCACGCTTCGCGCTTTGTCGATAAAAACGGAAATTCCCTGATTCCGGGCTTCGGGCTCAACGTTGATGCCCTCGTGCCACGGCCGGTCTGGATGACCAATCAGCAGATCCTGGGTGGTCAGCTGGGCTTCTATGCTGCACTGCCGCTGGTGGATCTGCGCGTAAGCATGGCGGGGGAACGGGACTCCCGGCGGGCAATGGGCGATTCTATCGTCGCCTCGCTGCTGGCTTGGCACAACGGCAATCACCACTGGGTCGCGGCCGTAGAAGCGGTGTTGCCCACCGGTGATTACGACCGCGATCACATGGCCAATGCCGGCAAGAATTACTACACCGCGCGACCGATCTTCGCCTATAGCTACAGCCAGCCTGATGGGTGGGATCTCTCCACCAAGATCTCCTACAGCATCAACTCGAAGAACGACGCCACCGATTACCACTCTGGCGACTACATCGCTGGGGACTACAGCATGGGCTACAAAGTGGCGCCCAAGTTGACGCTGGCCCTGGAAGGCTACGTCTTCAAACAGCTTGAATCCGACCAAGTGAGCGGTGATGACATCGGCTTTCGCGGCCAGGCCGTGGCCTATGGTCCCGGCGTGCACTACCAGGGCCAAGGATGGTCATTGGAAGCCAAATACCTCCAGGAAACCGCTGTTGAAAACCGTCCCCAGGGCAATGCCACCTGGCTCAAATTCGTCTGGGCTTTCTAGCCTCTGCAAAGGACATCGTGATGACTCAATCCCACCTGGAAATGCTGGCCGAGAGCCTGATAACCGCCGAATGTGCGCGCCAACCCTGCGAGCCATTGCGTGAGGACATCGCAAGGTACAGTGATAATCCTGTCGAGACCGCCTACGCCATCCAGCAGTTGAACGTGCAGCGGCGGCTGGACGCAGGCGCACGTATCGTCGGTCGTAAAATCGGCCTGACGTCCGTCGCGGTCCAACGTCAGCTGGGCGTTGATTCGCCCGATTATGGATGCCTGTTCGCCGACATGGCTTTTGGCGACAACGAACAGATTCCCATTGACCGCCTGCTGCAACCGAAGGTCGAGGCGGAGATCGTGCTGGTCCTGGAGCGCGACCTGACTTTCGAGCGACATACCCTCGCCGATTTGATCAGCGCTACCGCTTATGCCTTGCCGGCACTGGAAATCGTCGACAGCCGCATAGCCGATTGGAACATCGGCCTCACCGACACCATCGCTGACAACGCCTCGTGCGGTGTGTTCGTGCTGGGTAACTCGCCAACGTCCCTGAGCCGCTTCGATCTGGTGGACTGCGCAATGCGCCTGACCGAAAACGGCGTCGAGGTTTCCCATGGCCAGGGCAGCGCCTGCCTGGGCAATCCGCTGAATGCCGCCTGCTGGCTGGCCGATCGCATGGTTAAGCTCGGCACGCCCTTGCGCGCCGGCGACATCCTGCTCACGGGTGCGCTGGGACCGATGCGTCCAGTGCGTGCCGGCGCTGATTATTTTGCAGAAATCGAAGGACTGGGGCGCGTGCGCGCCAGCTTTTCATCACTGGAGGCCAAGTCATGAGCCAACCGCGTATTCCCGTCGCCATCATTGGCTCGGGCAACATCGGCACCGACCTGATGATCAAGGTCATGCGCAACTCCCGGTATCTTGAAATGGGCGCCATGGTCGGTATCGACCCGGCCTCCGATGGGCTGGCCCGTGCCGCCCGCCTCGGGGTGCCGACAACCGCCGAAGGTATTGAAGGCCTGCTGGCGCTGCCCAATTTCAAGGACATCCGCATTGCTTTCGATGCGACCTCGGCGGGCGCCCACGCTTGCCACAACGAACGCTTGCAGGCCCATGGCGTGCAGGTCATCGACCTCACGCCGGCTGCGATCGGCCCCTACGTCGTGCCAGTGGTCAACCTGGATGATCATCTGAATGCGCCGAATATCAACATGGTAACGTGCGGCGGCCAGGCCACCATTCCCATGGTGCGCGCGGTGTCGCAGGTAGCGACGGTGTATTACGCCGAGATCGTGGCGTCCATCGCCAGTAAATCCGCCGGCCCGGGCACCCGGGCCAACATCGACGAGTTCACCGAGACGACGTCCCGGGCCATTGTCGAAGTCGGCGGTGCCCAGCGTGGCAAGGCGATCATCGTGCTGAACCCGGCCGAGCCACCGCTGATGATGCGCGACACCGTGTATTGCCTGGTCGAGGAGGGGGCCGACCAATCGGCGATTCGTGCATCGGTGGCCGAAATGGCCAGCGCCGTGCAAGCCTATGTTCCCGGCTATCGTCTCAAGCAGGCAGTGCAATTCGAGCACTTCGGTGCCGATCGTCCGTTGAATATTCCCGGATTGGGAAAAATCGCGGGGCTCAAAGTGTCGATCTTCCTCGAGGTCGAAGGTGCAGCCCACTATCTGCCGGCGTATGCCGGTAACCTGGACATCATGACCAGCGCCGCACTGTCGGCGGCTGAGCGGTTTGCCGAAGTCCGAATAGCGCAGCGTGCTGCGACGGGAGACCAGCAATGATCGACAAAAACCGGAAAGTCTACGTCTGCGACGTGACCTTGCGCGACGGCATGCATGCCGTGCGCCACCAATACAGCCTTGATCAGGTGCGCACCATTGCTCGCGCGCTGGATGCCGCCGGGGTGGACAGCATCGAAGTGGCCCACGGCGATGGCCTGCAGGGTTCAAGCTTCAATTACGGGTTTGGCGCCCATACCGACCTGGAGTGGATCGAGGCCGTCGCCGATGAGCTAAAGCATGCTCAGCTGGCCACCTTGCTGCTGCCGGGTATTGGCACTGTGCATGACCTCAAGGCTGCCTACGATGCCGGGGCCCGGATCGTGCGCGTCGCCACTCACTGCACCGAGGCGGACGTTGCCCGGCAACATCTGGAGTACGCGCGCCACCTGGGCATGAACGCCGTCGGCTTTTTGATGATGAGCCATATGAGCACGCCCCAGGAGCTGGCCGAGCAGGGCCGGTTGATGGAGAGTTATGGCGCCCAGTGCATCTACGTGGTGGATTCCGGCGGGGCCATGAACATGTACGACATTGCCGAACGCTTCAAGGCAATGAAGGATGTACTGGATCCTCGCACCGAGACCGGGATGCACGCACACCATAACCTGGGCCTGGGTGTGGCCAATAGTCTGGTGGCGCTGGAGCACGGCTGCAATCGTATCGATGCCAGTCTGTCCGGCATGGGGGCGGGTGCGGGCAATGCGCCGCTTGAGGTTTTTATCGCCGCCGCCGAACGCATGGGACTCAATCACGGTTGTGAGGTAAAACGCTTGATCGATGCCGCCGAGGACATTGTTCGGCCGCTGCAGGAACGGCCGGTTCGGGTCGATCGCGAGACGCTGGCGCTGGGTTACGCCGGCGTGTACTCGAGCTTTCTCAGGCATGCCGAAGCGGCGGCACAGAAGTATGGGCTGTCGGCCTTCGATATCCTTGTCGAACTGGGCAAGCGGCGGATGGTCGGGGGCCAGGAAGACATGATTGTCGATGTCGCGCTGGATATGCTGCGCACAGGATAAAAACCTTTCCCCTTCACGGCGGACAGGTTGTCCGCCGTTTCATTCCAGGTCGAACTTCTTCTGCTTGTAGCCAATCTGCGCACGGCTCAAGCCCAACAACCTCGCGGCGGCACTGAGATTGCCGTCGCAGCGTTCGATGGCCGCCTTCACTACCACGGCCTCCAGATTCTCCAAAGTGATGCGTTGGTCGAGAAGGTGGTCCAGGAAAATGTCCACGGCCCGGCTTTCTCGCTGCTCATTCCCGACGTGCCCGTCACGGTTGAGTCCGGTGGTGACTTCGTTGTGCAGCGGATCAATGGGCGACATGAACAGGGTCGATGCATCGATCAGGCTATCGTGCTGCGCCAGGATCATGCCGCGTTCGATCACATTCTCCAGCTCCCGCACATTGCCCGGCCAATCATGGGCCAGCAGGGCGTGGCGAGCCTTGTCGGTCAGCCCGCGTACGCGTTTACCCTCGCGCGCGGAGAACTTGTCGAGGAAGCGCTCCGCCAGCAAATACACGTCTTCCTTGCGATCACGCAGCGGCGGTATCGATACAGGGAAAACATTCAACCGGTAGAAGAGATCCTTGCGAAAGGTACCCTTGCTGACGGCGTCGGCAAGGTCGACGTTGGTTGCGGCGATGACTCTCACGTTTACTTTACGGGTAGTAGTGTCGCCGAGCCGGTCGATTTCGCCAGACTGCAGTGCACGCAGCATGCGGGTCTGGGCACCCATGCTGAGCTCGCCGACTTCGTCCAGGAACAGAGTTCCGCCGTCGGCCCGCTCGAAGCGCCCTGCGCGTGACGATTGCGCCCCGGTGTACGCACCTTTTTCGATGCCAAACAGCTCGGACTCGATCAACTCGCCGGGTAACGCCCCACAGTTGACGGCAACGAATGCCTTGTCGGCGCGTGGGCTGGCATTGTGGATCGCGCGGGCGAATACATCCTTGCCCACCCCGGTTTCACCCAACAGCAGCACAGTCACCGGGCTGGCGGCGGCTTTCTGGGCTAGGGACCAGGCCTGTTTGAAACAAGGTGCTTCGCCGATCAGGTCACCGGGAAGGACGTGTTCGGGCAGTGTCGATCGCAAGTCATCCACCTGACTCTGCAGGGAAAGCAGTTGCTCGACCACCGAGTCGGTCTGGTAATAACGCAGCTCGTCCTCGACGTCGTCCCAGTCTTCGACCGGCTTGCCAATGAAGCGGCAGCTGTTCAGGCCGGTTTCGACTTCCTTGTGCAGAATGAATCGGCCCATCAGCCCGCTGACGTAACCTGTCGCATGGCCCAGTTCACTCCAGCAGACAGGCTGGTCGCTGGCGCCGTAGAGGGTATGGTGAATCTCGTTCTCGATCGAATTGCGCCATAGCGCGTCGATATAGTACAGGCCACCCTTGATGTCGATCTCCACAGCCTGCAGTTCGACCTTGACGATGCCTTCCAGGGCGTGGAGCAATGGCCCTTTGTGCAGGAGTTCCAGATCGGACAGACCTTGGTAACTGCTTCGTACGATTTTCGCATCACGCAAACCCGCGGCATAGCCGACCCGGGTGAGAATCCCGCGTGCGCGTTCGACACCCAGCGAATCGATCAGCTCCTTGCGCAGCGCGGAAAGAGCGGAGGAGTGCATCAAAACCATGCGTTCTTCATCAAGCCAAATCTGGCCAGTCTGGAAAGAAAAGCGAAGACGGGAAGCAACCTCTGCAATGCCCGGCGAGCTTTGTTCCCATCCGTTAAGACGAACGGCATTTTTCATGACGTGGATGCCTATTATTTTTAGATGCGGGGATTGTATGCAGGCGAGCTTTTTTAAGCGACAAGAAGCTAAAACTTCCGTCGTGTGAGCCTATCAATTGATCATGCAAGCCAATGCGGCGAAAGACGAGGCAGTGCAGAAGCTCAAAGACCACAGCAAAGAGGCGCCTTGACTGATCAATGTGGCCACAGAGGCGAAAAAATCTTTTAAAACTACAATGAAGTGAGTTGAAACTGCCCTGGAAAAAACACCCGTGCCCTGGCCTGTGACCTGATGCAAAGAGCATCACGCTGACGCCGTGGCGAGGATGAGCGCATGCAAAGCACTGGAGAGCAAAAGCGGGCCCGTGTACTTGATCCGGTCGATCGTGTCACGGAGGTCATCTTCGGCCTGCTCATGGCAATGACCTTCACCGGAACAATCAGCGTGGCCACGTCTGGCCAGGAGGCAGAGCGCACGATGATGATCGCCGCGCTGGGTTGCAACCTCGCCTGGGGACTCGCGGACGCCGCGATGTATTTGTTGCGAACCCTGATCGAGCGCACACGCAACCGTACGCTTCGTACCAACCTGCTCGGTGCGACGGATGCAGCTGCCGGCCAAGCGCTCATTGCCGAGGCGTTACCTACGCATATCGCGGCAGTGGTCCGCCCTGAGGAGCTGGAATTCCTGCGCCACCGCGTGGTCGAGTATTCATCCATGCCGGTACAGCCGCGTCTCGGTTGGGATGATTTCAGGGGAGCTGTCGGCGTTTTCATGTTGGTGGTGTTCTCGACATTCCCGCTTGTAGTGCCGTTTCTGTTGCTCGACCAGACGGCGCTCGCCGTGCGCGTGTCTAATCTGGTCGGACTCGGGATACTGTTCATCGCCGGTTGGATACTCTCGAAGTATGCCGGCGCAAAACCCTTGCAAGGCGGTCTTGCGATGGCAGTCACCGGGGCCGTTCTCATCACCGCGATCATCGCGCTCGGCGGATGAGCAGAAAGTAACCTACCTGCGCTTGATGGTAGCTGTGCGTAGGGCGCTCATCACCGCCTGCGTGGCATCTGCCCCCGCGGCAGGGCGGGTAAGCAGATCGGTCGCCCGGCTATCAAGCAAGCTACCTGCCTGGAAATAGCCCATGACGGTGGCGACGCTGCGGTGTTCGGTCATGGCCATCACCTCACCCAGCGGCACCCCTTGGCGACCGGCTTCGGTGACAAACCCCGACCTCAAACTGTGCGCGGCCCAATCCCCCTCCAGCCCCGCGAGCTGAGCGCGACGCTGGACGATGCGGGCGACTTGGTCCGCCGACAAAGCCGTGGTGCCGACCTTGCCGCCCTTGTACAAGCGGCGAAACAGCGGGCCGGCTTCGGCCGGCGCGACGGCCAGCCACGCCGCAAGCGCCTGGGCTGCCGGTCCGCGCAGCGGCTTCTCGCGACGGGTGCCGCCGGTGTCCGTCTTGGTCGAGCCCAGGGCGTACAACCAAGTGTCGGCATCCAGCGCTCGCACATCGCCGACCTGCAGGGCGACCACCTCGGAACGCCGCCGGCCGCCACCACTCCAGGTCAGCAAGAGCAGGGCGCGATCACGGGTCCCGCGCACGCCGTCGGTGCAGGTGGCGAGCAGCGCTTGCAGCGGCTCGAGCACCAGGGCCGTTTTCTTGCGCACGCTCACCCCCTGGCGCGACTGTGCCTTGCGCGCTTCGCGCAGCAGGCTCTTCAACGCCGACGCTTCACTCGGGTTGTCCCAGCCCTGCAAGCGGTGCCATTTGCCCAGCACGGCCAGGCGGTGGCTGACCGTGTTGAATGCCAACGGACCCGGTTTGGCCTTGACCCGCGCCTTGACCAACGCGGCGTCGATCGCCGGTGGCAGCAGATGCGCCCAACCGCCATCGGCCAGCGGGCGGGCGAGGTGATCGAGGACGAACTGCACGGCCACCGTGGCCGGTAAGGGTGCATCCCCGAGCGCCTGGCCGTACCGCAACTGCAACCAGGCCGACCAGTAGGCGAGGGCGCTGCGGTAGCTGCGCACCGTATTCGCCGCGGTGCCCGCGGCAATAAAGGCCGCCGCCGCTTCCTGGGCGTTGTTCGCGAGGAAATGCAGGTCTAACGGCGTTTCGTCGACCAAGGTCAACTGATCTGTAATATTTAATACGTTCAACGTATGATAAATCCAATAATCAAAAAATAACGTCGGATAACATTTTATTATCAGACCTAATATAGCCGGAGATGAGTCATGGCAGTAGGGGTTCCCGAAAACGACGTGTTTGCCGCCGCGGATGCGGTATTGGCGCGGGGCGAACGGCCAACGGTGGAGCGTGTGCGTCTGGAACTGGGGCGCGGCAGTCCAGCACGGGTGGGTGGACTACTTGACGTCTGGTGGGATCGGCTGGCGCATCGCCTGAGTGGCGAGAGCCGCTTGCCGGCGTTGCCGGGTGAGGTGGCACAGGCGTTCGTGATGGTCTGGCAGCAGGCGATTCATCTGGCGCAGGGCGCTGCCGAACTCGCTGTAGAATCGCAGCGCCAAGTGCTGGAGGCAGAGCGCGAACGAGTAGCGGCGGTCGAGGACCAGGCGCGTCAGGATGCGGCGCAGTTTCGCCAGCACGCGGCGGAGGCTGTGGCCGGTTGTCAGGCGGCCGAGTCGCGCCTGGCTGATTTGGAATTGCTGCTGGCGCAGCGCCAGACGCAGATCGAGGACTTGCAGCAACAGCGTGAAGGTTTGCTGTACGAGCGTAGCGAGGCGCAGCAGCACGTCCAGGCAACACAGCAGGATCTACAGGCGCTGCGGCTCAAGTCCGAGCAGGAGCGCGTTGCGCAAGAAGCCTATATACGCGGGGTCGAGGATCGTGCGCACCGCGAGGTCGACCATGCCCGGGAGCAGGGCAAAGCCATTTCCGCCCAATTCAAGACCGTCGGACGGCAAGTCGAGCAATTGCAACGGCGGCTGGAGTCGATCCAAACCGAGCTCAGCCAAACCCAACAACGTGCCGCGGCACAGCAGGCCCGTGCCGATACCCTGGAGCAGCAACTGATGCAGGTGCGCGAAGCGCCGCCCGCCAAGCGAAAAGCGCGTGCACGGAAAACGCCCGCGGCACAAAGCTCTGGTTGAACACCGGTACTCGGGGCCGCGGTCCGGCGAAGAAACCGCGGCGGCCGATCAATCAGGCGGCGGGGAGCAGGCCTTTCTGTCTGGCGACATGAGTCGCCAGTGCGTCCATCAAGTCCGGCGACAGGCAGTCATAGGGCTCCAGGCCGATCGAGCGCAGGCGCTCACGGATGGCCTTCATTTGCGCTGGCGGTGTGCCGGTTTCGATGATGGAGGACACGAACGCTGCGAAGCTCGGCGCTGCCCATCCACTTTGGGGCGAGAGCTCGGTGTGGACGAAGTCCAGGCCATAAAACCCATGGTCCTTGTTCTCGATGCGCCCGAAGAGATGGGCGTGGCACTGCTTGCAGGCGTGCCGCTGGATGGTGGCGGTTTCGTCGACAATGGCCAGTTTTTCACCGTGGGCAGTGACGCTGACCTTGTCCCGAGGGACCACGGCAACGACGGAGAATATCGCGTTTTGCGGTTTCCAGCATTTGCTGCAGCCGCACGCGTGGTTATGCAGGGTTTGTGCGTCGATCTTGACCTCGACCTTGTCGGTCGCACACAGGCATTGCAGGGTGCCACCGGTGAAATTCGCGGCGGCGGGCTGGATACCGTTGTCCAGTGCAGGGTGAAGTTTCAAGGTGCTCACGTTGGCTTCTCCTTTCATGGTGTCAGAGGAACAACCGGATTATCGTACGCGAAAACACTTGAGTCAGGACAAACCTCCCAGCAGGCCATCGGCACGAAGCAGATCGACAATCACATGTTCATCGACTGCATACACACCTCGCGAAGCCTTCCAAACCAACTTCTTCTCCTGCAAGGCAATGAGTGCTTGCTGTACACCCGGTACTTCAACCTTTATTTCGCTGGCGGCAATCCCCGCCTGCTCCAGCGCTTTGGCGTACAGCGCCATGGTCGGAGCCTCGAAGGGTGCGTAGTGATCGCCCTTCACGCTCATGACGCGAATAACGGCAGACTGGATAGGGGTGAGGCCATGGATCACCTTCTTGAGGTTCGCGTACAACTCATCAGCTTGCGCTCGAACCAGCTCAGTGAACCGTGCCGGTATGGATTCAGGGTCAATGGTGAAGTCAAAGCGGATTTCGTCAGCCGCCGCGCCGAGCAGTTCAGGGCGGTAGCCACTTTCCTTGAATAGCTGGAACACCTCTGCTGGATCGAGCGCGCAGGGAAGATCAAGGTTGGCACACAACCAATCGATGAAGTCTTGATCCAGGGTGGGGAACTGCACCATGGAAGCGCCAAAGAAGGCCTGATCCTTACTGTTGCGCAGCATGGCCAGCTTGTCCCTGTTCGATCCGGTGCAGACGATGCGAAGGCCATGATGCTTCGAACTGTTGAGTTCGTCCCTTGCCGCCTTGAGGGCGAACAGGGCCGCTACACCTTCGCTCGTTGTTATCGCGTGCTGCGCTTCATCGATCATCAGGACGATGATCTTTCGCGATTCATCGGAGAGCGCCACCAGCGCAGTCGTCAGATCGATGTCTTTTCCGAGCCCGATCTTGTCCAGGCTGAAATTCAAGCCACCGACAGTGACCTTCTCCATGCCGGATGACTTTGCCAGCCGTGTGATGAACCCATCGTTACGCCCAACCGCTTCGCGGACGGCTTCTACGATGACCAGGCCGGGGTCTTTCGTCAGGTCTTTCCACAGGTCGGCATACAGCACAATCGCCCCTGCTGCTTCCAGGGCGGGCCGCAGGTCTTCACGGGCAAAAGTGGATTTGCCGGTGCGTCGTGGCGCTGCCAGAAAGACACCGGAACTGGCCGAACTGCCCACGGCGACCTGCATGATCAGCTTCGAAAGCCGCGCAGCCAAGGCCGGACGGTGAAAGAGGGTTTCAGTCATTGCAGGCCTCACATTCAAGTCTATAGTTGATTATAGAGTGATTATAGACCAATTATAATCAGGGCTTACAGGAGGGCTGTGAGTTTTTATGGCCGATTATAGAGTGACTATAGACAGATTATAGGGTGGGTCGCGGTGTTCCGGCGAGGGCCTTTATCACCGCGTAGCCGTCGATATCAATTGGGCATTCGATAATACCACCCCTTCACTCCTCGCCCGTGTTTCGATATCCGTCGTATGTTTTGTTGATCACGGCGCGCAGCGCCAGAGCGGCGGGGCAGGGTTATAAGGTAAGGTGGACGCTATGAGCCACCCTAAGTGATGGGGTGGTATTATTGCGCAGGTTTCCCAATGCCCGACACCGTCAAAGCCGCATATCAGGAACTATTGAGTTCTCTCGCCATTTTTGACGCTGCGTGGCCACCCTTGGTTTGCGCCGGACATGTTTGGCAGCTTCCAATCTTGAATACCCAGAAAACTCCATCGTATATTCCTGTCAAACACCTGACTGGCCTTGCGGCAGTGAATGCCAGTCGGGCAGCGTTCCGTGAGTTCGAGCGTGATATTGGCCAAGCACCAGGAACGGTCATGCGGTTGCCGGGATACTTCATCCTTAGCAGTTCTGTCCTTGAACAGGGCAGGGCAGTCAACCGCTGCAAAGCAGCCCTCCAGGCTGCTATCGAAGCCGAGCGAGTCGCCCAAAATGTCTCGATAAGTCGCCGATCGCACATTATGCGCCGCTCCCTGGGTAAAGATTTTTCCCTGAATCAACTCAAACGGTGCATTCAAGTCTTCGACGCCACCCCGCGACAGATTACGTTTACATGGGCCGGGCACACTTCCGGGAAGGAGAAAGTTGGGGTAGGGGGGCTACGCGAGTACTTGCTTGCCGAGGCTCAAGGTCGCGCCCAGCGTGAAGGTATTGCCATTGAGCAAACGCCCGAATGGATGGACTTACGAGCCCTATCCAATCTGAGTGATGACGATATGCTTGACTATCCCAAGCAGGTAGCACCTCACCCTCGGTGCATGCTTTGGTTCTCGGGAAGTAGCCGATACGACGCTATGGTTCACGCAAACCTTCCAATTTTCGTACTCCAGGGCAACGTAGAACCCAAAGTGGTTGGCCTGAAAGACTTCGACAGCCAGGCGCGCACAGCCAAGCGGCCAGATCAAAAGAATCGCCGAGCAGCCCTACCAGGAGGAAGATTTTTTCTACCCAGTGATGAGCCTAAAACACCACCAGCGGAGGAAGGTGCACATCTCGACGGTATTGCATCAACCTACGGACAGAGCGAGAGCCTTCAAAATTCGAAATAGGCGACTACGCTGCCTGCCGCAATCGCCCCGTGACTTCCTCGGAGGCCCCGCCAAACTGCGCAAGATGCAAACCGACTTCTCTCAGTAGAGCTGGAAAGATGCTACTTACAGTTGCCCGCTTTCCGATATCCCGCCGCCTGGGCTCCAGATTCAGAATCAAAAGTTATCTGGTTTTTCGCCGACACCTGACCATAACCAGGGCACCCCATTGACAGGTGATAGATCTGGCTTTTCCGGTTGCCAATGATCGAACCTGCTCCGCTTGTGCTTGCCAGGGACGGCTGGGCTGCTGCTCGCGGGGGATTCACAGGAATGGCGCTACCCACTCCATCACCAACCGCCTTGTATCCTTGCGTCCATCGACGGTCACCGGTTACGAACGGGTTGGAATACCCCATGATTGTCGCAATGCGCCTATCACGCTCTTTCTCCCAAGCCGAAACGGGGTGCTGTTTGTCCCAGGCCATCAGGAGCTGTTGCTGCTGACGAGACATGTTCAGATTGTATCGGTCGAACATGTAAAAGGTTGTCCTGGCGACTAGCCCCTTAACCTCGTCACGCGGTTCCGCCGATCGTTGATCGAAATCGACTCGCGTTTTGCACTGCCCATACTGCGGCGCCACTCCGGAAGCCATACCGTAGTTGAAATTGCTACGGTCGCCGTTCACCTCTCCAACGGATGGGTAGAGGTTGAACAGGTCTGCTTCCATTGCTCGAAAAACTGGATCATCGTCTACGCAGTGCTCTCGACCACCGTTCTGCCAGCATTGGCGTTGATTACCGAATGTCCAGGCAGGAACGATGTGTTCCCACTCAGTCCGTTCAGCACGGTTCTGTTGTTTCCTGGTTTGATAGCCGCAAGATTCAGCGTCAATCCGGCCACCCGACTTACCTACCCATGTCCACTTGCAACCACAATACAACTCGCCAAAGGCACTGTTCGCCTGGTCGAGGTAGATTTTTTGCTTTGCGATGACCTTGGCTTCGGAAAAGGTCGATGGAGGGCTTGAAAAAGCGGGGGTGATTACCGAGAGGGCCAGTGCTACTACGGAAAGCAGTTTTTTCATTGGACAGCTTAAGCAATTGAAAGGAAACGCATTATACGCACGACTCATCCAGCAATTGCTGGAAGGACGTGCCTTCAGGTTAGAATGTTCATCAATGTCTGTTCGTAAGAACCCTCCACTCGCTTCGCGTAGTCGCGCCAAGCGGTAGCCGGGCGACCAGCTGCTCATACGGTTTATGTGGCACAACGGAAAAAGCTTTCAGGGCTTGAAAGCGCGTTGCTACGCACTCACTGCTTATATTATATAGTTAAGGACACAAGATGTTATTACACGATTTGAGTCTTGGAACAGCCGTATACCAATCGTTATTTGAAGAATGAATCGCCCGCTGTTTGTTTCTCTAGATGGGCCCAAGGGAACCGGCAAAACCACACTGTTGGAGGCCGTTACGAAAGTACTGAGGGCAGACAACAAGAAGGTGATCCGACTTTGCGAGAAAAAAAGCGATCCCTATAGGGGTGAAACAATGGCCCTCGTTAACAAACTCGTCAGAAATCCCACCCGGGATTTGGAGTTGGGGGTTTGTGAGCGCTTTGCTGATAGCCGTACCTGGATTTCCCAGCACGTGCTGACTAAACAGCCACCGGGCAGCATCATCTTGATCGATCGCTGGTACCCGTCTGATGCCGCGTTTCGCCGGCTAGTCCCGTTTGCAGAGATTCTACAGTTGAACATCGATCGAAACGTGCGAGTGCCAGACCTGCATGTCGGGGTTGTCACCGCCCCTGATGTTTCATGGGCGAGGGCAGAGGCACGATCTCGCGGGTTGGGCAGTACTGTGATCCATAACCTGGAAGAGCATGTCGCTTGTACCAAGGCGTTCGAGCGAGCGATTGCAGATCACGGCTGGGTTTTATGCCGTAATGAAGGAACGATCGAAGACGCAACGATGCAGGTGATTTCTGAGATCTATAGAGTGCTTCGATGCCCCGTAGGCGAAGTTCGCGGCGCCGGCCTTGATGCGATCACGTAGACACGCTTGCCGCTTGCTATCTCTCGATCCGTCGCCAGCTGGCTGCCTGCAGTTCGGTCAGAAGGGCTTCGACCACAAACTCTGGTGGTTTGGGATTGGGCCCGACAGACAGATTGGTCAACGTCACCTTCTTCTACTACCGTAACCAAACGCGCTAACTGTAACCGCAGGATTGGTTGCAACAAGTACGCGGACCGGGACAGCGTCATGGGAGTAACCAAAGCCATCAACGGTGAACAGGTCGGCTTGGAAGAGCGCAAGGACTGGACGAAGAAGGCGCGGAAAATCTGGTTCTGAATGTTCGGCGCGCGGCGCCATGTGGACAGGAGAGGCTTATGAGCGTCCGAAGCAATGCTGCGAAGTTGAGATTTGATCCGGCGTTTGCGTCGTTGCGCGATGGCCTTTCGGTCGCTCAGCAGATTGGCGACTCACTTTGGGTGGCCAACGACGAAACCACGAACCTGGAACGCCTGAAAATCCAGGATGCTGCACCCGGCGACGTCGTGAGGTGCGATGAGCACCAATCGTTCCAGCTCTTGGACTATCTGGACCTGCCCCTACCGAATCAAGACGCCGAGATCGATATCGAGGGCTTGGCCTATGCCCAGGACAGTGGTTACCTCTGGGTGGTGGGCTCCCATAGCCTGAAGCGAAAGAAGGCCGAGGTCGACAACCCTGCGCAGAGAAATATCAAGCGACTATCGACGGTAGAGGCCGACGGCAATCGCTTTCTGCTGGCCCGCATCCCTGTGGTACAGCAGAACGACGGCTATGTACTCGCCAGGAAGGTGGACACCGATGGACGTACGGCGGCGCAGCTACATGGCAACAAGGTCGGTAACGACCTGACCACGGAAATTGCTGGAGATGATCAGCTATGCGACTTCCTGCGTATCCCGGGTAAAGACAACGGCTTCGATATCGAAGGGTTGGCGGTGATCGGCTCACGCCTTTTGCTGGGGCTGCGTGGACCGGTCCTTCGCGGTTGGGCTGTGCTGCTGGAGATCGAGCCCGAGCTGAGCGACGACTCGACTGACACGCTGGTGCTTAAGAAGATCAGCCCGGATGGGCGCCGCTACCGGAAGCACTTTTTCGCACTAAACGGCCTGGGAGTGCGTGACCTGTGCACGAGCGGCGACGATCTGCTGATCCTGGCGGGTCCCACCATGGACCTGGACGGTCCGGTAACGGTCTTCCGCTGGCGCGGCGGTTTCGCGTCCGACGAGGAAAGCGTGGTCTTTACGGATCAATTGGAGGAAGTGCTGAAGGTGCCTTTCGGGCAAGGCAATGATCACGCTGAGGGCATGTGTCTGTTCGAATCGGGAGAGCAGCTTGGGGAGGTTCTGCTGATCCTCTACGACTCCGCGGCGAAGTGTCGTAAACACGGCGCTACGGATGTGGAAGGGGACCTGTTCATCCTGAATTAGGTCCGTCCGTGTGTTTTCAGCGCAGGCTCTTCAGCGCGCGGGATGCTTGGGTGAATCCATGATGATGCGGTGTGCTTGAGGGCCAGCGCAGCCTTCGGCAGCGGCTACGGGCGTAAGCCTGCGTGAAATGTTGAGGGCAACGGCCCGCGCGTTGCTGCAGATTTCACGTAGGAGCGCATTAGAAAAATCTCGATTGTTGATGTGATCACGGTGTATTCATTTAAGAGCGGAGGTTTGGACGAAGCGGGCGTTAATCAGCATGAGCACCCGCCACTCAATACGCGATTTAACATAATATACATTATGCGAACCAAAGGATTGGTGCATCAGGGTCGATGAGGTCAGATTTCAAGGCTGGCAATCCCTCTCTGGCCGACCCTGTAAATTGTCGATGCTCTGATGACATCTGCTCCACGCTATTTCCCATTCTGTTCCATGACTTCACTGAAGACGCTTTGTTGCTAGCGTCGATGACGTTGCTCATACTCGCGAACTTGGCATTGATCGAATCTGCAGGCAGACACTCCGCACAGGAATCCGAAATGATAAGAGCATTTGAGCAGCATGATATGGAACGCATTCTGGACATCTGGCTCAGCGCTTCGCTAAAAGCCCATGACTTTATAGAGGCTGCGCACTGGCAATCCCATGTGGAGACGCTGCGTAACATCTATATCCCGGCATCAGAGTCTTATGTGATCGAGGAGCAATCCAGGGTTTTAGGGTTTTGCTCGTTGCTGGACAACCAGCTTGCGGCGCTGTTCATAGACCCCGCATTTCAAGGCAAGGGCCTGGGTAAGCAGTTACTCAAGCATGCAAAAGCCTTGCGCAATCAATTGACCCTGACGGTTTACAAGGAAAACACCCCGGGTTGCGCCTTTTACCTATCGCAAGGTTGTGTCGTGGTTCAAGAGCAAATTGACGCTCAAACAGGACAGACCGAATACCTGATGGCGACCGCTAATGCCATCGCCAGGGCCTGACACCTTCTCTTTAAATAACCAAATATTATAACTAAACTAAAAATCTATTTAGTTGAGTTATATATATCCGCTCGTTAATTCCGCTGTATCAAATTATCAACGCCCTACCCAACCCGGGCCCCGTGACAGCTACGCTTGAGCGTTTCACTTGGCAACTCTTGAAACAACGCCCGATAGCTGCTGGAAAACCTGCCCAGGTGCCAGAACGACCACTGCATCGCCACTTCGGCCACCGTGGTCTCCATGGGCGAGCGCTTTAGCAGTTCACGGTGCGCGCTGTTGAGCCGGCGCAAGCGTAGCCAATGGCTGGGCGTCATGCCGGTGTAGGCCTTGAACGCCTGCTGCAACTGGCGCAGGGACACCCCGGCTGCCCGAGAAAGCGCCAGCAGGTTCAGGGTTTCTTCCGGAACGTCGGCCGCCCATTCACCGATACGCTTCATGACCGCGCGTTCTTCGGCGCGGCGCCGCAGACCTCCGCGATCGAGGCAGACGCAGGCATTATCGAGGATGTACAGGCAGTCCTCCAGCAGCTGCTGGGTCAATGCCTCCTTGCTCGGCGGATCGAGTGTCTGCGCCAGCCGGGTCAGGGTCCCGCTCAACCAGCGGCTGAACAGCGCGTTTTGCCCCGAGTTCAGCGGCGCCATGAACAGCCCTTCAAGCCGCTCGACATCCAGGCCGTGACGCTGAACGAACGCCGGACCGAACACCACGGCGATTTCCTGGTAGTTCTGCGGGGTGATCCAGATGTTGCGGCTTTCTTCATTCAACACGTACAGCGCGTTATCGCTGCGATCGAAACAGAACGCCAGTGAGCCTTCGGGCGCGCTGAAATTCTGCTCGACCCGGGTGTTCATGTGTTCCTCGTAGATCTCCACGCCTTGCAGGTCCAGGTAGCGCACCCGTCCGGCGAAATGACCCGGCGACATCTGCTGGTAGTGCTGGACCCAACCGGGTGTGGCGCGGATCTGTTCGGCGACATCTTCGGTGTTGAAGGCTTGGACCTGTAACGGACTGGACGCTGTCATGGGAGACCTTACGCACTCGTTTGGTGCGTTTTGGTGCTGCTGAAAGTGGATAGATGGATCGGCAAGGCTCGCCCAAGATAGTCGTCAACGCGCCACAGGGGAAGTGTGTGGTGGATGAAACCACCCTCCCCGGCGTTAATGAAACCAATGACGAGGTCTTTATGAATGTCCCTTTCGATCAGCTGTTCACTTGGCTGAAAGATCACAAGATTACCGAAGTCGAGTGCGTCGTCAGCGACCTGACGGGCATTGCACGCGGCAAAATCGCACCCACCAACAAGTTCCTGCATGAGCGAGGCATGCGCTTGCCGGAAAGTGTGCTGTTGCAAACGGTAACCGGGGACTTTGTCGACGATGACATCTACTACGACCTGCTCGATCCGGCCGACATCGACATGGTGTGCAAGCCCGTTTCCGATGCGGTTTACGTGATTCCGTGGGCCATCGAGCCGACCGCCATCGTGATCCACGATACCTTCGACAAGTTCGGCAACCCGGTCGAACTGTCGCCGCGCAACGTGCTGAAGAAAGTCCTGCAGCTGTACACCGACAAAGGCTGGAAGCCGATTGTCGCGCCGGAAATGGAGTTCTACCTGACCCAGCGCTGCGAAGATCCGGACTTGCCGCTCAAGGCGCCGCTGGGCCGTTCGGGCCGTGCGGAAAGTGGCCGGCAGTCGTTTTCCATCGACGCCGCCAACGAATTCGATCCGCTGTTCGAGGACGTCTACGACTGGTGCGAACTGCAGGGCCTGGACCTCGACACCTTGATCCACGAAGACGGCCCGGCGCAGATGGAAATCAACTTCCGTCACGGCGACGCGCTGGACCTGGCCGACCAGATCACCGTGTTCAAGCGCACCTTGCGCGAGGCGGCGCTCAAGCACAACGTCACCGCGACCTTCATGGCCAAGCCGATCGGCGATGAGCCTGGCAGCGCCATGCACATTCACCAGAGCGTGGTCGATATCGCCAGCGGCCGGCCGATCTTCGCCGATGCCGAAGGCAACATGAGCGAGCTGTTCCTGCACCATATCGGCGGCCTGCAAAAGTACATCCCCAAAGTGCTGCCGATGTTCGCGCCCAACGTGAACTCCTTCCGCCGCTTCCTGCCGGACACCTCGGCCCCGGTCAACGTCGAATGGGGCGAAGAAAACCGCACCGTCGGCCTGCGTGTACCGACCTCCACGCCGGATTCGATGCGCGTGGAGAACCGCTTGCCGGGCGCTGATGCCAACCCTTACCTGGCGATTGCGGCGAGTTTGTTGTGCGGCTACCTCGGCATGGTCGAACGCATTGAACCAAGCGCTGCGGTCCAGGGCCGTGCCTACGAACGGCGCAATCTGCGCCTGCCGATCACCATCGAAGACGCCCTGACGCAGATGGAGGAATGCGAAACCGTCGGCCGCTACCTGGGCAGCAAGTTCGTGCGCGGTTACGTCGCGGTCAAGCGCGCCGAACACGAGAACTTCAAGCGGGTGATCAGTTCCTGGGAGCGGGAGTTTCTGTTGCTTAGTGTCTGAGACCTCACTCCCCGATTAGATCACAGTCCCCTGTGGGAGCGGGCTTGCTCGCGAAGGCGGCGCCATAGTCACTAATGATGTCGCCTGACACGCCGCTTTCGCGAGCAAGCCCGCTCCCACATGGGGTAGAGAACACCAGAGAAACACCTGAATAAAAATTCAACAACTATAAGAGGTGTCGCCATGCATCTATTGAAATCCATGCTCCCGGTCGCGCTGGCCATGCTGTTCAGTACCGCAGTGCAGGCCGGGCAAAGCGTCAGCGTCTACAACTGGACCGATTACATCGGCGAGACCACCCTCGCCGATTTCCAGGCCAAGACCGGGATCAAGGTCATCTACGACGTATTCGATTCCAACGAGACCCTGGAGGGCAAGTTGCTCGCCGGTCGCACCGGGTACGACGTGGTGGTGCCGTCCAACCACTTCCTCGCCCGCCAGGTGAAGGCCGGTGCCTTCCTCGAGCTGGATCGCTCGCAGTTGCCCAACTTCAAGCATCTCGACCCCAAACTGCTGGCGTTGCTGGAGCAAAACGATCCGGGCAACGCGCATTCGGTACCCTATCTGTGGGGCACCAACGGCATCGGCTACAACGTCGAGAAGGTCAAGCAGGTGCTGGGCATTGACCGCATCGATTCCTGGGCGGTGTTTTTCGAACCGCAAAACCTGAAGAAGCTCAGCCAGTGCGGCGTGTCGATGATGGATTCGGCCGATGAAGTGTTCCCTGCGGTCCTCAATTACATGGGCATGGACCCGCGCAGCGAGAACCCTGAGGACTACAAAAAAGCCGAAGCCAAACTGTTGACCATTCGCCCTTACATCACCTATTTCCATTCCTCCAAGTACGTGTCGGACCTGGCCAATGGCGACATTTGCGTAGCCTTCGGTTACTCGGGGGACGTGTTCCAGGCCGCCAACCGGGCCAAGGAAGCGAACAACGGGGTGAACATCGCTTACGCGATACCCAAGGAAGGCAGCAACCTGTGGTTCGACTTGCTGGCGATTCCCGCCGATGCCGGCAACCAGAAACAAGCCCATGCGTTCATCAACAACCTGCTGGACCCGCACGTGATCGCCAACGTCAGTGCTTCGGTCGGTTACGCCAACCCGAACCCGGCTGCCCAGCCCTACATGGACGCCGCACTGGTGAATAATCCAGAGGTGTATCCGCCCCAGGCAGTCCTCGACAAGCTCTACATCTCGACCACCCCGCCCCAGCCGATCATGCGACTGATGACCCGTTCCTGGAGCAAAGTGAAGTCCAACCAATGAACAACCAACACGCGCAGTCCTATTACGCGGCGACAGCGACAAGCATGGCGCCCTACCCCACGCTGGACGAGGATCTGGTCGCCGATGTGTGCGTGATCGGCGGCGGTTTCACCGGGGTCAACACGGCAATCGAACTGGCGCAGCGCGGACTCTCGGTGATTGTGCTGGAAGCCCGACGGATCGGCTGGGGCGCCAGCGGGCGCAACGGCGGTCAGTTGATCCGCGGGGTCGGCCATGACGTCAGCGGTTTTGCCCGGTATGTCGGTGAAGAAGGCGTGCGTTATCTCGAGCGCGCCGGGATCGAGTCGGTGGAACTGGTGGGCAACCGCATCCGCGAACACCGGATTGACTGCGACCTGCGCTGGGGCTTCTGTGAGCTGGCCAATACCAAGGCACAGTTCGCCGCGTTCGAGGCAGAGCAACAAAGTCTGGCCGAGTCGGGTTACGCCCATCAAACCTGCCTCGTGGGGCCGGAGCAGATCCGACAGCAGGTGGTGGACTCCGGGGTGTATGCCGGCGGTCTGGTCGACATGGGCTCGGGGCACTTGCACCCGCTCAACCTGGTCCTCGGTGAAGCGCGACTGGCACAAACCCTCGGCGTGCAGATTTTCGAGCAAAGCCCGGTACTGGAGTTGATTCATGGCAGTACCGTACAGGCGCGCTGTGCCGCTGGCACGGTACGCGCCGGCACACTGGTGCTGGCGTGCAACGCGCACCTGGAAGAACTCGAACCGAAACTGAGTGGCAAGGTGCTCCCGGCGGGCAGCTACATCATCGCCACCGAGCCTTTGGCGCCCGAGGTTGCAGCGCAGTTGATCCCGCAGAACCTGGCGTTGTGCGACCAGAAAGTCGGCCTTGATTATTACCGGCTCTCGGCGGACCGACGCCTGCTGTTTGGCGGGGCCTGCCATTATTCCGGGCGCGATCCGGCAGACATCGAGGCTTATATGCGGCCGCACATGCTCAAGGTGTTCCCGCAATTGGCCGACGTGCGCATCGACTATCAATGGGGCGGCAAGATTGGCATCACCGCCAACCGTTTCCCCCAGGTCGGGCGCTTGCGCCAGCATCCCAACGTGTTTTACGCCCAGGGTTATTCGGGCCATGGCCTGAATGTGACCCACTGGTGCGCCAGGTTATTGGCCGAAGCGATCCATGCCGGACACAGCCAGGGGTTCGATGTGTTCAGCGCCGTGCCGCACATGACTTTTCCTGGCGGGCCGATGCTGCGCTCGCCCCTGCTCGCCCTCGGTATGTTCTGGTATCGGCTGCGCGAGTTGCTCGGTTGACGAAGAAGCCATTGGTTGCCTGACAGGCCGCCTTCGCGAGCAAGCCCGCTCCCACATTGATCCTCATTGAACACAGCATTAGTGAACGACAGAGATCCCGGTGGGAGCGGGCTTGCTCGCGAAGAACGATGACGCGGTCTAAGGGGCAATTGCGCCTTTAGATTTGCTCAATCGCAAGGCACTTCTATATTGAGGGGGTGCTCTGACTTTCCTGTGTCCTGGCGAGTGCGGCCTATGGCTACTACTGACCACCTGATCATCTGCGAGCACTGCGACTGCGTGTATGAAAAAGTCACGCTCGCCAAACATCAGAAAACCCTGTGTACGCGCTGTGGCGGCGTGCTTGAGCGCTATAACGGTCTTTCGGTGGAACAGCGCCTGGCATTGACCTTCACGGCGGCTGTGTTGTGGACTTTCGCCAATTTCTATCCGGTCATGAGCATCAGCCTCAAAGGCCTGAAAAACAGCGCAACGCTCTGGGATTCGGTGCTGGCCCTCAGTCACGGGCCGATCACCTTCATTGCCCTGGTGGCGGCGATTGCGATGATCATCGCACCGGTGTTCCAACTGTTGTTGCTGATCTGGGTCCTGAGTTACGCCCTCGCGAACCAGCGCTCGCCCGGCTTCAGGTTCTGCATGCGCTGGCTGGAAACCCTGAGGCCCTGGAGCATGCTGGAAGTCTGTCTGCTGGGGGCCATGGTCGCGGTGTTCAAGCTCGCCGGCTTGCTCGATGTGTTGCCCGGTATCGGTCTGTTCGCCCTGGCGGTGCTCAGTTTGATGATGATCCGCATTGCCGGACGCGATATCCGCGAACTGTGGGACACCTTATGACGACGCCACCGCTCGCCAGCGAACTCAATCTGTGCCTGTGCCACAGCTGCGGCCTGGCCTGTGACATCACCCATGACCCCCATGAATGCGAACGCTGCGGCGCACCGCTGCACCGGCGCAAGACCGACTCGCTGGCCCGGACCTGGGCTTTTCTGCTGGCGTCGCTGATATTTTATGTGCCGGCCAACCTGCTGCCGGTGATGAACACCACCATGCTCGGCTCCGGTTCCGAAAGCACCATCATGGGCGGTGTGCTGGAGTTCTGGCAGCACGGCGCCTGGGACATCGCCCTGATTATCTTCATCGCCAGCATCGCGGTGCCAGGCATCAAGTTCGTCGCCCTGACGATGCTGCTGGTGACTGCCCAGCGCGGGAGTTCATGGGCGCGCAAGGAACGCTCGAAGCTTTACCGATTCGTCGAACTCATCGGTTACTGGTCGATGCTCGACGTGATTGTCGTCGCCCTGGTAGCGGCGCTGGTGAAGTTCCAGGCCCTGGGCGATATCGAACCGCGCCCGGGCATCTTGTTCTTTGGCCTGGTGGTGGTGTTCACCATGCTGTCGGCGATGAGTTTCGACCCGCGCCTGATCTGGGATCAGCGCGATGATGCACGCAATAACCCGCCCAACGAGGAGGTCATGGATGAAGTCGCAAGCCACTGACGGGCCGCAAGCCCCCGGCCCGGCCCCGGTCAAGACCCGCCGTTTCAGCATTTCGCTGGTATGGATCGTGCCGATCGTCGCCGTACTGGTGGGGATTTCGCTGGTGGTGCACAGCCTCATGCAGGAGGGGCCGACCATCACCATTACCTTCAAGACCGGCAGCGGCCTGACGGCCAACAAGACCGAGGTCAAATACCGCAATGTGGTGATCGGGCATGTCTCGGACGTGGAACTGAGCGACGACCAGAAGAGTGTCAACGCCACCGTCAAACTGTCCAAGCAGGCAGAAAGTTTCACCCGCCAGGACTCGCAATTCTGGGTGGTGCGCCCGCGTATCGGTGCCGGCGGGGTTTCGGGTATCGATACCTTGCTGTCCGGGGACTACATCGGCGCCGATATCGGCCAGTCCAACACCCGTGCGAAGAACTTCACCGGGCTGGAAAACCCGCCGCCCATCACCTATGGCGAACCGGGCAAGCGCTTCACGCTCAATACCCAGGACCTCGGTTCGCTGGACATCGGCTCGCCGGTCTACTACCGCAAGATTCCGGTCGGACAGGTGGTGGCCTATGCCCTGGACGCCGACGGCAAAGGGGTGAACATCGAAGTGTTTATCCATGAGCCCAACGATGCCTACGTCACCGAGAACACAAGGTTCTGGAACGCCAGCGGCATCGACGTGAACGTTGGCGCCAACGGCTTTGCGGTCAAGACCGAGTCGCTGTCATCCATCCTGGTGGGCGGCATTGCCTTCCGCGCCCCGGAATACAGCCCCGACGATCAACCGGCCAGCGAGGATCAAGCCTTCGACCTGTTCGAAGATCAGCAAACCGCCCTCGCCCCGCCCCACGGCAAGGGGCAATACCTGAGCTTGCGTTTCGACCAGGCGCTACGTGGGCTCAGGGTCGGGGCACCGGTGGAATTCCTCGGCATCGAATTCGGCAGAGTGGTGTCGATCAACCTTGATTACGACGCGACAAAGCGCAGTTTCCCGGTCAATGTCGGCATTGTCATCTACCCGCAACGCCTCGGTACGGCTCACGTCAAAATGCTCAAGGCCTTGAATCATGATCCCAATGACGAAGCGGCGGGCGTGCGGCTGATAGGCAGCTTCATCGAAAACGGGCTGCGGGCCCAGGCCCGTAGCGGCAATCTGTTGACCGGCCAGCTGTACATCGCCCTCGATTTTTACCCCAAGGCGGAGAAAGTGGCGTTCGATCCAACCGCCCGTCCCGTCTCTATACCCACCATTCCTGGCAGCCTCGAACAGTTGCAGGAAAAACTGGAGGGCATGGTCAACAAGATCAACCAACTGCCGATCGAGCGCATCGCCGGCAACCTCGACAGTAACCTGGTCGAGCTGCGCAAAGGCCTGGTCCAATTCAATGCCAAGACCCTGCCCGGCGTGCAGACCACCCTGGCGGACGTCAGCAAGACCCTGCAATCGGCCAGCTCGACCCTGGCCGAAGACTCACCGCAACGGGAACAGCTGAGCCAGACCCTGGACGAACTCGGACGCATGTCACGCTCCTTGCGCGAGCTTTCGGATTACCTGGGACGGCATCCGGAGTCACTGATTCGCGGTCGCCCCAACAATGCCGCGCCGCTGGATTTGCAAGCGCCACCGCGCAACTGACTACAGGAGCAATACCATGGCTTTTGCGCTGAAGATAACCTTGGTCACTGTGCTGTTGATGCTCACTGCTTGCCGCAGTGATCCGATTCAATTTCACACCCTGGTCCCGACCCAGTTGGGCAGCCATGGGAAGTCCGCTGTTGCGGAGATCCAGATCGAAGCGATCAGCGTACCGCCCCAGGTCGATCGTCCGCAGATCGTCATCCGCCAGGGCAACAGTGGCCTGGCGATTCTGGAAACCCAGTGGTGGGCCGCGAGCCTGGTGGACGAGTTGAGCAGCGCGTTGAAGGATCAACTGGTCAACAGCAATGCTCAACGCAGGATGTCAGTGCGGCTCGACGTGCAGCGCTTTGACTCGATTCCCGGCCAGTACGGCCTGATCGACGTCAAATGGCGCCTGCGCAATCTGGGCGAAAGCGATAACACCCTGGTCACGTGCCGCAGCATCTTGCAAACGCCTTCGGGACCGAATATCGATGATCTGGTGGCGGCCCAGCAGAACAACGTCAAACGCCTGGCCGCGCTAATCACCCAGGCAGCGAATGGAACACAAAGAGGTTGCCCGTCAGCCCAGTGACTTGACGATTTTTCTCATTCTGCGCATTACATTTGCCAGGCTTAACCTGCAAATGATTCGTATTGGCCTACAATAATTGACGACCACCCCGGTCAAGTCTGCGTGCACGATTCTAAAAGAACAGGAGCGGCCCCAGCATGATCCCCCCTATCCCGTCTTATCTTAAATACGCAGTGCTGACGGCCGCGCTGTTGAGCGCCGGTCACGGGTATGCCGCTGATACCGAGGGCATCGTGGTCTACAACGCCCAGCACGAAAGCCTGACCAAAGCCTGGATTGAAGGTTTTACCAAGGACACCGGGATCAAGGTTACCCTGCGCAATGGTGACGACACCGAGATGGGCAACCAGATCGTGCAGGAAGGCGCAGCTTCCCCGGCGGATGTATTCCTGACCGAGAACTCCCCGGCCATGGTGCTGGTCGACAACGCCGGGCTGTTTGCGCCGGTGGCCCCGGCCACTCTTGAACAGGTCGACGCGACCTACCGTCCGGCCCATGGCAAATGGGTGGGCATTGCCGCGCGCTCCACGGTATTCGTCTACAACCCGGGCAAACTGCCCGAAGCCGAGCTGCCCAAGTCGCTGATGGACCTAGCCGGCCCGAACTGGAAAGGCCGCTGGGGCGCGTCGCCCGCCGGCGCCGACTTCCAGGCGATCGTCGCCGCCGTGTTGGCCCTCAAGGGAGAAGCCGCGACCCTGGAGTGGTTGAAAGGGATGAAAAACAACTTCACCGCGTACCGGGGCAACAGCGCCGTACTCAAGGCGGTCAATGCCGGCCAGATCGATAGCGGCGTGATCTACCACTATTACCGCTTCGGCGATCAGGCCAAGACCGGTGAAAACAGCAAGAACACCGCCCTGCACTACTTCAAGCACCAGGATCCCGGTGCCTTTGTCAGCCTTTCCGGTGGCGGCGTCCTGGCTTCCAGCAAACACAAGGATCAGGCCCAGGCGTTTGTGAAATGGGTGACCGGCAAAGACGGCCAGGCCATCCTCAAGACCGGTAACTCGTTCGAATACGCGGTGGGCAAAAACGCCGAATCCAACCCTGAACTGGTGCCTTTGCAGCAGCTTGACGCGCCGAAAGTCGACGCTTCAACACTCGACAGTAAAAAAGCCGTGGAGCTGATGACTCAGGCCGGACTGCTCTGATTGATGCCTGAAACGCTACCGGCGGATGTCGCTGAGGCGATCCCGCCCAACTTGCGCCGACGCTCCCGCGGCCTCTTTGCGGGCCGCGGCGGTGCGTGGGTGATCGGTTTGTCGGTGCTGGTGTCGCTGCTGGCACTGCTGCCGATCGCTTTCGTCATCGGCGTGTCCTTCGAGACCGGCTGGGCGAGCCTGGTGCCGCTGATTTTCCGGCCACGGGTCGGCGAGTTATTGATCAACACCCTGTTGCTGGTGGTGATCACGATTCCCTTGTGTGTGCTGCTCGGGGTGGCCCTGGCCTGGCTCACCGAGCGTACCGATATGCCGGGGCGACGCTGGTGGTCGTTGTTGGCCACGGCACCGCTGGCAGTCCCCGCCTTCGTCCACAGCTATGCCTGGGTCAGCCTGGTGCCACCGATTCATGGGCTGTTTGCTGCAGTTCTGGTTTCAGTCATCGCCTACTTCCCGTTCCTGTACCTGCCAATTGCCGCATCCCTGCGGCGGATCGACCCGACCATCGAAGATGTCGCCGAGTCACTGGGGCTCAAGCCCTGGGCGGTATTTTTCCGGGTGGTGCTGCCGCAATTGCGCCTGGCCATCTGCGGCGGTGCCTTGCTGGTGGGCCTGCATTTGCTGGCCGAATATGGCCTGTACGCGATGATCCGCTTCGACACCTTTACCACGGCGATCTTCGATCAGTTCAAGTCAACCTTCAACGGCCCCGCCGCCCACATGCTGGCCGGGGTGCTCGCCTTGTGTTGCCTGGCGATGCTGACCGTCGAATCCGCCGCCCGGGGCCATGCACGCTATGCCCGCGTCGGGTCGGGCAGCGCCCGCGAACAGCGGATCGTGCGCCTGTCTACCGGGCCAACCGTACTGGCGCTGGCCTTGCAGATCCTGACCTGCGCACTGGCGCTGGGTGTGCCGTTGATCACCTTGGGTAAATGGTTGATCGCTGGCGGCACGCAAGTCTGGCAATTGTCCGAACTGCTGCCGGCGCTGGAACAGACCGTGCTGTTGGGCATCAGCGGGGCGATATTGACCACCTTGGCGGCCATTCCGATTGCCTGGCTGTCGATTCGCTCGCCCGGGCGACTGCAGCGGGTGCTGGAAAGCTGTAACTACATCACCAGCTCGTTGCCGGGGATTGTCGTGGCCCTGGCCCTGGTGACCATCACGATTCATTTCGCCCGGCCGATTTACCAGACCACGATCACGGTGCTGCTGGCTTATCTGCTGATGTTCTTGCCCCGGGCGCTGGTGAGTTTGCGCGCGGGGATTGCCCAGGCACCGATCGAGTTGGAAAACATGGCCCGCAGCCTAGGACGCTCGCCCGCCCGGGCGCTGTGGCTGATCACCTTGCGTCTGGCCGCTCCGGGCGTTGCCGCGGGGGCCGCGCTGGTGTTTCTGGCGATTACCAATGAACTGACGGCCACCCTGCTGCTCGCGCCGAACGGTACGCGCACCCTGGCGACCGGGTTCTGGGCGTTGACCAGCGAAATCGATTATGCCGCCGCAGCGCCCTATGCCCTGCTGATGATCGTCCTGTCGCTGCCGTTGACCGCGATTCTTTACCATCAATCCAAACGGACGGCAGGCCGATGAACACGCTCGAACTGCACTCGATCTGCAAGTCCTACGGTGCCCAGACCGCCCTGGAAAACCTCAGCCTGTCGGTGCCCGCCGGCAGTCGCACGGTGATTGTCGGCCCTTCGGGCTCGGGCAAGACCACCTTGCTGCGCATGATCGCCGGCTTCGAATTCCCGGATTCAGGCCGCCTTCTACTCAATGGTCTGACGCTGGTCGACAACACCCATGAGGTGCCGGCCCACCAACGATTGATTGGCTATGTTCCCCAGGATGGAGCCCTGTTCCCGCACATGACCGTCGCCGCCAACATCGGCTTCGGGCTGTCGACCAGGGGCCTTGAAAAACAGCAGCGTATCGCCGAACTGATGGACAGCGTGGCGCTGGACGCCAGCATGGCCAAGCGTTGGCCCCATGAACTATCCGGCGGCCAGCAGCAACGTGTGGCCCTGGCGCGCGCCCTGGCCCAGCAGCCGCGCCTGATGCTGCTGGACGAACCGTTTTCGGCACTGGATACCGGCTTGCGCGCCGCCATGCGCAAATTGGTCGCACGGCTGCTGGCCGATGCCGGCGTCACCACCATTCTGGTCACCCATGACCAGAGTGAAGCGTTGTCGTTTGCCGATCAGCTGGCGGTGATGCGTCAGGGCCGACTGGTGCAGTCAGGCCATCCGCTGGACCTGTACCGCTATCCCGACGATGAACAAACCGCCCTGTTTCTCGGCGATGCGGTGGTCATGCCGGCACGGATCGAAGCGGGCTGGGCCCATTGCGACCTGGGGCGGATACCGGTCAACAATCACAGGAACAACAAATGCGCGCAGATCATGCTGCGGCCCGAGCAATTGCACCTGGTCAGCATCCAGCCGAATCCGACAAAGGCCGTCGGCTGCCGTGCAGTGGTGACCGAGCGCGATTTCAGCGGCAATACCTGCACCTTGACGGTGGAGTTGCAGTCGCACAATTGCGCGCAACAGCCAGGCCGATCCTTGATGGTGCGCAGTTCGGGGTTGTATGCGCCACCCATGGGTAGCGCCGTTCAGGTCTCGATGATCGGCCACGCCCACGTTCTGAGCTAAGCCTGAACCCCGCTCCTCACAGATCGAAGCGGTCAACCGCCCGACGCCGCTCGTTGTCATCGCGCACATCGTAGTTGGCGGTGGTCTGAATGTTGCTGTGATGCGCCAGCTTCTGGGCGATCGACAAGTCATGCTCTTCGATCACTCGGGTAATGAACGAGCGCCGAAAGTCATGGGGCATGATCTTTACCCCGACTTGCGCGCCACGCTGGCGGGCAATGTAATAGATCGCGTGCTTGGTGATGCGCTCGCGAGTGATGTGACTGCCGCGGCGGATGCGATTGAACAGGAATGGATCGTCCTCTTCGCCTTCCTTGAGTTGCGACCGGCGCAGCTCCAGCCAGGCATCCAGTTTGGCGAAGGCCCAGGCCGGTGCGTACTTGATCAACTGCTTGTTGCCCTTGGCGGTGACCCGCAGGCTGCGTTCGGCGAAATCGACCTGATTCAGGTCCAGGTTCACCGATTCCGACTTGCGCATCCCCGAACCGTACAGAATCCCGATGATCGCCGCGTCCCGCAGGCCTTGTGGTCGAGGATCGGCGGCGCAGACCTCCATCATCTCCTGGATCAGCGAGCGCCTGAGATTGCGTCCCTGGGACAGCCGTGTACCGGATATTCCCTTGACCGAGCGCATTTTCAGCAGGTGCTCCTGACTGATCAGGCTCATGCGCCACGCTTCGTTCATCACCCCGCGCACGGCGTTGACGTACAGCGAAGAGGTGTTTGGCGCGTAGCCATCCGCGCGCAAGGTGGCCACCAGCGCAATGACGTCTTCGGGCTGCAACTCATGCCAGGGAATCTCCTCGACATTCATGTCTTCGAAACCCAGGCGGTCGGCCGCATCCTGCAAGACGTAGCGCATGGTCAGCTGGCTGGACGGTGCCAGGCGCGCCAGGTACAGGGTCAGCGGATTGATTTTTGGCGTATTGGCCACAACAGCGGGTAAGTCAGTCAAACGAAACGGCCTTGAATGAAAAGTCCAGGGGAAAAGCGCAACGATAGGTAAAGAACTGGCGGTTACGCTGCCGGTCATGGTCGGGAAAGTCAATTGGTTTGCCCGGCTGAGCAGGGACTGCACACGTCATCGCCCAATAACAAATGCGCCCCCCTGTAGCAGCTGGCTTGTCGGATCGCCGCACCGCAGCGAAAGCGGCCTTGGGCCTTGCGTCGCCCATGCAGACGCCTTCGCCGGCAAGCCTGGCTCCTACGGAGTTGGGCCAAACATTCATGAAAAATCAAGCTGGCACCTTCAAGTCGACACCCAACGCCTGGGCAAACGCCTTCACCAGCGGACTGCGCACGGTGTTGTGGCGCAGGATCAGGTTGAACGGCGTATCGATGTGGATCAGGTCCGGACGCACGGCTCGAAATTGCCCCTGGGCCACCAGCGAGGCAGCGTAATGCTGGGGTAGAAAGCCTACGAAACGCCCGGTCTTGATCAACAACGCCACGGCTTCGACCTGGGTCGCCGAGGCCGAGAAGCTGTCGAAGTGGGCGAAATTCAGTTTGTCGCGATGAATCGCATAGCGGTGGTTGATGCACTCGTGGTCCTTGAGCACATTGCTCCCCATTTCCGCCTCCGGCAGGGTGAACAACGGGTGGCCGACAGCGCAGTAGACTTGCGAGCGCTCCTCATACAGCGCGTAATAATCGAACTCTTCCCGTCGTTGATAGACCGGGACAATCCCCGCCAGCAATCGCCCCTCTACCACGCCCCTTTCCACCTCGTCCAGTTGAGAGGTCTGAAGTTGGAATCTTACTTTGGGCGACGCTTCGTTAATTCGTCTTAGTGCAGCAACTAACGGCGAATGGGCGTCGGAAATCGTATTGTCAATAATCCCCACGCCAAGATCGCCGACAAGTTCATTTTGCGCTGAACTAAGACGATCACGAAAGTTATCGACCGAGGCAAACAGGTCAATGGATGCCTGATACACCAGGCTGCCTTCTTCGGTCAGGTGAAAGCCTTCCCGCCCCCGAGTGCACAGGCGCATGCCGATGCGAATTTCAAGGTCGGAGATCTGTTTGCTGATGGCTGCCAGCCCCACATTCAGCTCGTTCTGGGCCGCACTGAACCCACCGGCCTCAACCACGGCCTTGAACACTTTGAGCAATTTGAAGTCCAGGCCACTGAGGGTCAGCGGTGCCCGATGCGGCGTTTTTGGCGGCGGGTTTCCGGAATTGGAAAGTGGGGTTTCCATAATGCTTATTTACCTCTGGCGCCCTTTTCAACACTCTGTGCACAACAACAAAAACATAGCTGGCCAATAATAATGAACACAGAAAACCAGGCTTGGCAACCGCTAAAAAATTTCGCCCATCAGTGCCAACTCACTGATTTCGAACTGTTAAAGCTGACATTTCGATCAACTCTCGCCACTGCGCAACTGCCCTTATGAAAACTGCTTGGACCGAACCACGCCCCGAATAATTTCCGGCGCGTATTCCCAGCCCGGCACCCCGATCCGTAGGCGCTGGCTGGTGTAGGAACTGGCTTGCCAGCGAAGCTCTTGGCCACAACACCATTTACCTCCGAGCAACGACGAGGAAAACAACAAATGTCTCAACCCATCGACCGTCTCTGGGGTGCCCGCTTCAAAAGCGGCCCGTCCGAAGCCCTGGCGACCCTGTCCCGTTGCCCTGAACGCTATTTCCGGCTCACCCCGTACGACCTCGCCGGTTCCAAGGCGCATGCCCGTGAACTGCAACGTGCCGGGCTGTTGAGCGAGCAAGAAACCCGGACCATGCTCGACGCCCTGGAGCGTATCGGTGATGACTTCCGCGCCGGCAGCATCGCCCCTACCCTGGACGACGAAGACGTCCACACCTTCATCGAACGCCTGTTGACCGAACGCCTCGGCGCCCTCGGTGGCAAGCTGCGCGCCGGTCGTTCGCGCAATGACCAGACCGCCAATGACCTGCGTCTGTTCCTGCGTGATCACGTGCGCACCCTGACCGTTGAAGTCCTGGCTTTGCAGCACGCCCTGGTGGATCAGGCCGAGCAACACGTCGAAAGCATCTGCCCGGGTTTCACTCACCTGCAACAGGCCCAGCCGATCGTCTTCGCGCACCACTTGCTGGCCCACGCCCAATCCATGCTGCGCGATGTGCAGCGCCTGGTGGACTGGGACGTGCGCACCTCGCTGTCGCCACTGGGCGCGGCGGCCATGGCCGGCTCCGCCATTGCTCGCCTGCCGCAGCAGTCGGCCAGGGAAATGGGCTACAGCGGTGTCTGCGAAAATTCCATCGACGCCGTGGCCAGCCGCGATCACGTCGCCGAATTCCTGTTTATCGCCAGCATGCTCGGGATCAATATTTCCCGCCTCGCGGAAGAATTCTGCCTGTGGTCGTCCCGGCAATTTCGCTGGGTCGACCTGGACGATGCCTACGCCACCGGCAGTTCGATCATGCCGCAGAAGAAGAACCCGGACATTGCCGAACTGGCCCGGGGCAAGGCTGGCCGCCTGATTGGTAATCTGACCGGCCTGCTGTCCACCCTCAAATCCCTGCCGCTGTCGTACAACCGCGACTTGAGCGAGGACAAGCACGGCGTGCTCGACAGTGTCGACACCTTGCTGCTGGTGCTGCCGGCCATGGCCGGCATGGTCGCGACCATGACGGTCAATGTCGAAGAGCTGCGACGTCAGGCTCCGCTGGGCTTCACCCTCGCCACCGAAGTGGCCGACTGGCTGGCGATGCGCGGTGTGCCGTTCAAGGAGGCCCACGAAATTACCGGTGCGCTGGTCCAGGCCTGCGAGAAACACGACATCGAGCTGTGGGAAGCTTCCCCGGCACTGTTGGCGGAGATCGATCCGCGTTTGACGCCTGAGGTACGCGACAGCCTGACCCTTGAAGCGGCCATCGCGGCGCGCAGTGGTTGGGGGGGCACGGCGCCGCAACAGGTGCGCGAGCAGATCGGCCGCTTGAAGACCGCCCTCGCCGCGCAGCACGCGTGGACCGAGAACTATCAGGGTTTCCGGCTCTGAAGCAGGACACAAAACCTGTAGGAGCGAAGCTTGCTCGCGAAAGCGGTGGGGCAGTTGTCATCAGCGTTGACTCACACGCCGCCTTCGCGAGCAAGCTTCGCTCCTACAGTGGATTGTGGTTGGCCTGAATTACCAAGTGTACGGAGAAGCAAGATGAGCCAGACTCAGGCAGAACGACTCCAGGCGGAGCGCAAACTGGCGGAAAACCAGTTCGATATCACCCAGTATCACCATGTGCCACGGCGTTATTACGGGCGGATTTTCTTCGCCACCGTGATCGTCATTGCCATTCTCGGCCTGGTCCGCGCCTTCGCCGAAGGCAAGATCGAATGGTCGTACATCGGCCAGTTCCTTACCTCCCAGGCGATCATGTGGGGCTTGCTCAACACCATCGTCATGGCGGTGCTGGCAATGGCCCTGGGCATCGTCTTCGGGGTGATCACGGCGATCATGCGCATGTCGGCCAACCCGATCCTGCGTTATGTGGCAGTGACCTACACCTGGCTGTTTCGCGGTACGCCGCTGATCCTGCAACTGCTGTTGTGGTTCAACCTGGCGCTGATCTTCCCCACCATCGGCATCCCCGGCCTGTTCGAAATGGACACCGTGAGCCTGATGACGCCATTTGTGGCGGCCCTGCTCGGCTTGAGCATCAACCAGGGCGCCTACACCGCCGAAGTGGTACGTGCCGGCCTGTTGTCGGTGGACACCGGCCAGTACGAAGCCGCCAAGTCGATCGGCATGCCGCGCCTGCAAGCGCTACGCCGGATCATCCTGCCCCAGGCCATGCGGGTCATCATTCCGCCAGTCGGCAACGAATTCATCGGCATGGTCAAAATGACGTCCCTGGCGAGCGTCATCCAGTACTCGGAATTGCTCTACAACGCCCAGAATATCTACTACGCCAACGCCCGGGTCATGGAGCTGCTGATCGTCGCCGGTATCTGGTACCTGGCCACCGTCACCGTACTGTCCTTCGGTCAAAGTCGTCTGGAGCGTCGTTTCGCTCGCGGCGCCGGCAAGCGTTCTTGAGGAGTCCGACATGAGAAGCATCGTCAAGGCCGTGAGCCTGAACAAGTACTACGACCATTTCCACGCACTCAAGGACGTCAACATCGAAGTCGAGCAAGGCGAAGTGCTGTGCATCATCGGCCCTTCCGGCTCCGGCAAAAGCACCTTGCTGCGTTGCATCAACCAGCTGGAAAAAATCGACAAGGGTGGGCTGTGGGTCGACGGCGAACTGGTGGGTTACCGCATCGTCGGCAACAAACTGCACGAGCTCAACGAGTCGCAGATCGCCCGTCAACGCCTGTCCACCGGCATGGTGTTCCAGCGCTTCAACCTGTTCCCGCACATGACTGTGTTGCAAAACATCATCGAAGGGCCGTGCCAGGTGCTCAAGCGTTCGCCCAAGGAGGCGCACGAAGAAGCCGTGGAACTGCTCGCCCGCGTAGGCCTGGCGGACAAGCGCAACAGCTACCCGATCGAACTGTCGGGTGGCCAGCAACAACGTGTTGCCATTGCCCGTGCTTTGGCCATGCGCCCCAAGCTGATGTTGTTCGATGAACCCACTTCGGCACTCGACCCGGAACTGGTCGGTGAGGTGCTGTCGGTGATGCGCGATCTGGCGCAGACCGGCATGACCATGATCGTCGTCACCCATGAGCTGGGCTTCGCTCGCGAAGTGTCCAACCGCATGGTGTTCATGGACGGCGGGCAGATCGTGGAGGCTGGAAGCCCCGAAGAAATACTAATAAGTCCGCAAAACCCGCGCACCCAAAGCTTCATTTCTGCCGTTCGATCCTAAGTGCCGTGCTTGGAAAACAAGAGCAGCCTCACAACACTCATAAGAGAACGACCATGAAGAACTTCGTTATTCCAGCAGTACTCGCCAGCGTCATGGCCTCCGGCTTCACTTTCGCCGCCGAATTACCGGCCAGCATCAAGGCCAAGGGCGAGGTCGTGGTCGCGATCATGCCGAACTACCCGCCGATGGACTTCAAGGACCCGGCCACCAACACCCTCACCGGCCTCGACTATGACTTGGGCAATGCCCTGGCCGAACGCCTGGGCGTGAAGATCAAATGGCAGGAAACCGGCTTCGAGCAAATGATCAACGCCCTGACCACCGACCGGGTGGACATGGTGATGTCGGGCATGACCGACACTGCCGAACGCCAGGCCAGCGTGACCTTCGTCGACTATTTCACCAGTGGGCCGCAGTTCTACACCTTGCAGAAAAACAAGGACACCAACGAGATCATCGACCTGTGCGGCAAGAAGGTCGGCACCAGCCGCCGCACGACTTTCCCGACGGAAATCGCCGAATGGAGCAAGGCCAATTGCGAAGCCGCAGGCAAGCCTGCAATCAATGTGATCGGCACCGAAGGCTCGGCCGACGCCCGCGCGCAACTGCGCCAGAGCCGTATCGATGCGGCGATGCAGGGCAGCGAGACCTTGTCGTACCTGAAGACTCAGGAAAAGGACATGTACAAGACCGTGGGCCTGCCGATCTCCGAGCAGTTTACCGGGTTGGGCGTGAGCAAGAAAAAGCCTGAGCTGAGTGAAGCGGTGAAGGTGGCGTTGCAGAGCATGATCGATGACGGCACCTACCAGGCGATTCTGAAGAAGTGGGACCTGGAATTGGGCGCGATCAAGACGGTGACCATCAACGCCGGCAAGTAATGCTTGCCCTGTAGGAGCGAGGCTTGCCCGCGAAGGCGGTGTTTCAGTCAGCAGAGATATTGAATGTGCTGGCCTCTTCGCGAGCAAGCTTCGCTCCTACAGGGGCGGTGTTTTACCTATAGAAGAATGGAGTGCCACTGATGTCCTCCTCACCCCAACCCACCTGGCCCGACCAGCACAAGGGCTGCCTCGCCCTGGCTTTCGACCTCGATGGCCCCACCGGCGATGCCATGCTCAATGGCTCGATCTGGCGCAAGCCCGACTACTTCGGTTTCGGTGGTTACGGCCCCTATCGGGCGCTGCCGAGGATCCTCGACCTGCTCGACGAGTTCCGGATCCCGACGACGTTTTTCGTCCCCGCCTGGGTGGTGGAGAACTGGCCAAGACAGTGCCAGGCCATTATCGAGCGCGGACATGAGGTGGCCTACCACGGCTACAAACACGAATCCTTCTACGCCCTGACGCTGGAGCAGCAAAAGGACGTGATGAACACATCCCGCGAGGTGTTCTGGCAACACCTGCACATCCGCGCCGAAGGTTTCCGCACCCCGTCCGGCGACTGGCGAGCCGAGACGCCGGCGATGCTGGTCGAGGCCGGTGTGACCTACTCCAGCAGCATGCGCGGCGATGACCGGCCGTACCTGGTGACAGTGCCGGGCTTTGACACGCCGTTGGTGGAGATCCCCGGGCGCTGGGAAATGGATGACTACGCCTCCCTCGCCTACACCCGTGCGCCGGATTTCCCTTCGGGACTCGACCGCACCGCCAGCTACGAGCTGACGCTGGACAACTGGTGCCGCGAATACGACGGCGCCATGAACGAAGGCCTGTGCCTGACCACCTTGTTCCACCCCAAGATCACCGGCAAGCCGGGGCGCATCCTGCTGCTGGAGAAACTGTTCGAACACATGCGCCAGCGCGACGACGTCTGGTTCGCCACCTGCCGCGATGTCGCCCGGTGGTGGCTGAAGGAGCATCACCATGGCTGATTCCACTGTCTGGCCCAACGGCTATCGCTGCGCCGTGGTGCTGACCGTCGATTACAACGACATCCACGGCATTCTCACCCAGGCCCCGGAAGTCGCCGGGCGCGACAAGACGCTATCGGTCTGGCGTTATGGCACCCAGCGTGGTGTCGATCGTTTGCTCGGTTTGTTCGCAGAACTCGGGATTTCCAGCAGCTGGTTTGTTCCCGGCATCGTCGCCGAGGAAAACCCCGAACATATTCGGTCGATCCAGGCCGGTGGGCATGAGATTGCCTGCGCCGGCTATCGCCATCAAAACTACGACACGCTGGACCTGGCCGCGCAGAGCGCCGAGATCGCCAAGGGTTGCGCGGCGTTGACTGCGCTGACCGGCCAGCGTCCTACCGGGTTTCGTATCCCGGCCGGCAATGGCGCGCCGGGTTTCATCGAGGCTTTGAAAGACCATGGCATACGCTGGTCGTCGTCATGGCGTGGCGATGACTTGCCATTCCCTCACCCGACCGCGCCCGAAGTCATCGAGCTGCCGCTGCACTACGAACTGGAAGACGAACCCTACTTCGCCTTCAACCTCAGCCCCGCCGTGCCACCGGCGCAATCGCGGATCGCGTCTTACAGCCACACCTTGGGCAACCTGCAAATGGACTTCGCCGGATTTCATCGGTTTGGCTTGTGTTATGTGCTGCGGCTGCACCCGGAGATCATTGCGACCCCGGGGCGGATTGGTGTGTTGCGCGAGTTGCTTGAGGGGATTCAACAGCACGATGACGTGTGGATTGCCACGGGCGCCGACGTCACTCGATGGTGGGCCGAGTCGGCGCTGCCGGTGACCGAGGACCATCCCGCTTCAGTGTATGAGCGGCATTACCGGGATTACCTCCTATGACGGAACCCATGCAACGACTGGCGCTGGATGAACTGGAATCGGTCGGGTCGCTGGACCGATGGCTGAATTGACTATGGCATTGCCTGACCCGGCCCCTTCGCGAGCAAGCCCGCTCCCACAGTTGAAATGCATTCCCCTGTGGGAGCGGGCTTGCTCGCGAAGGGCAGCGACTCGGTATCAAGCAAAACATCACAACATCTGAATAAGGATATTTGCCCCCCCGTGGCCACTTACTCACTCGTCATCCGCCGGCTGATGATCTGCTCGCTGACCATCGTCGTCAGCCGCGCCATCACCAGCCCGCTGCTCACGCTGTTCCTGAGCAACAAACTCGACCTCAACCAACAGGACGTCGGCTTGCTGCTGGGCATCGCGGTGTTCATCGCCACCCTCCTCGCGCTCTACGGCGGTTACATCATCGACCGTCTCGAGAAGCGCCGGCTGCTGATCCTCGCGATGCTCTCCAGCGCCATCGGTTTCGTGCTGCTGACCTTCGCCGACAACCTCTACCTGACCACCGCCACCCTGGTGATCACCGAAACCGCCTCGGCACTATTCCTGATCGGCTCAAAGGCGATCCTCAGCGAAAACCTGCCCATGGGTCAGCGCGCCAAGGCCTTTTCCTTGCGCTACACCCTGACCAACATCGGCTACGCCACCGGCCCGATGCTGGGCGTGGTGATTGCCGGCGTGTATC
Organism: Pseudomonas fluorescens; assembly: GCF_902497995.1. Lineage (GTDB taxonomy): Bacteria > Pseudomonadota > Gammaproteobacteria > Pseudomonadales > Pseudomonadaceae > Aquipseudomonas > Aquipseudomonas fluorescens_BK. The sequence goes on from NZ_CABVII010000005.1 coordinate 281,133, forward strand.
CGATTGCACCGTTCCTGATCGCCGGCGGTATCGCGTTCTTCAGTATTTTCCTGATGATCGGGATACCGAAGGACACGGCCCTGGCACCCGCAATCGGCCAACCCCAGAGTTTTCTCAAGACCCTGGTCACCCTGAAAAACGACCGCACGCTGATCATGTTCACCTGCGGCTGCCTGCTCAGCACCGTGGTCCACGGCCGTTACACCCTGTACTTGTCGCAATACTTGCTGGTGACCCAGGATGCCAAGCGTGCCCTGGAAACCATGGCCGCCCTGCTCGCCTGCAACGCCATCAGCGTGATCCTGCTGCAATACCAGATCGGCCGTTTCCTCAAGCGCGAACAATTGCGCTACTGGATCGCCGGCGGTACCAGTCTGTTCATCGTCGGGCTGATCGGCTTCAGCCTGGCCGACAGCCTGGTGTCCTGGTGCGTAGCGATGTTCATCTTCACCCTCGGTGAAATGATCATTTACCCCGCCGAATTCCTCTTCGTCGATACCCTGGCGCCAGAGGAACTGCGCGGCAGTTACTACGGCGCGCAGAACCTCGCAGCCCTGGGCGGGGCCTTGAGCCCGGTGATCTGCGGCTTCCTGCTGCTGCATTCCCCTGCGCCTACCATGTTTTATGCCTTGAGCGCGCTGACGGCCATGGGTGGTTTCCTGTGTTTCATGAGTGGGCGTCGGGTGGCCCTACTTCAAAAATAATGAACTGAAGCTTCATTAATATGAATTTGTCAGCATCAGGATTGAACGGCACACTGTGCCGGTTCCTCCCCCAATAGTTGGAACACCTTCAAGGGCTTTCTGGGTATCCCAGCTAAGCCTTTTTTTTGCCTCGATTTTTTCTATGGATCCTGTGCCTCATGCTTGCTCGCTGGTTACCTGCCGCCATCAATACCCGTCCTTCGGAATGGAGCCGCGCCGCCATTGGCATGTCCCTGGGCACGATGTTTAGCGTCTGGCTCTGCAGCCAGGTCTTCGGCCTGCAAGTGGCGCAGCATCTGATCGGCCCGCTGGGTGCATCGGCCGTGTTGCTGTTCGCCGTGTCCTCCGGCGCGCTGGCCCAGCCTTGGTCGATTCTTGGCGGGTATTTGAGCGCCGGGGTGGTCTCGTTGCTGGTCGCTCATGTGCTCGGACGAACCCTCGGCAGCGCTTGCCTGGCAGCGGGCATGGCGCTGATTCTGATGTGCTGGCTGCGTTGCCTGCATCCACCTGCTGGAGCATTGGCGTTGCTGTTGGTGCTAGCGGACCCGGCGACCATCGCCCTGGACTGGAAAGCCCTGGGTCCGGTGATGCTCAGCGCATCGACCATGCTGCTCAGCGCCCTGGCCTACAACAACCTGACACGCATCCGTTACCCCAAACGTGCCAGCGAACCGGTTGCCGTAGTGCCGGCCGATCACCCGCCGATCGACAATCAGGCTATCACCGCCCAGGATCTCAAACTGGCCTTGGCAGAGATGGAGGCGTTCTTTGATGTCACCCCCGAAGACCTGGAACAACTGATCCATATCAGTGAGTTACACGCCAAACGTCGCAGTATTGGTGAAGTTCTGAACCAGAGTTACTGACAGCACACATCCCCCTGTGGGAGCGGGCTTGCTCGCGAAAGCGGTGGCTCAGTCGCCATCGATATTGAAGGTGATGGCCCCTTCGTCGGAACGCCGCCCGGGGCAAGCCCGCTCCCACAGTGACTTGTGGTGGATACAAAATATCCAGACTCGCATGGAATCCCAGTGGGAGCGAGCTTGCTCCGGGCGGCGTTCCGACGATGAGGCCGTGTCAGTCAACCTCTGTGTTGAATGACACATACCTTTCGCGAGCAAGCCCGCTCCCACATTTAGAGTCATGCAAATATGCAGGAAGCACCTGCACATATCCCGCTTGTACATCACAAATTTGCACTGTTACGATCCTGCATCGCTCGCACGTGAGCTTGTCTATAAAGAACAATAAAAGCAGGGAGTTACTGATGACTGCTCAGGTTTCTTCTCCGGGGACTTCGTCCATGGATGCCACGCAAAACGAAGTGCTGGCCGAGGTCCGCAACCATATCGGTCACCTGACCCTCAATCGCCCCGCCGGCCTCAATGCCCTTACCCTGGACATGGTGCGCAATCTGCAGCGTCAGCTCGACGCCTGGGCGCAGGACCCGCAGGTGCATGCGGTGGTATTGCGCGGTGCCGGCGAGAAGGCTTTCTGTGCCGGCGGCGATATTCGCTCGCTGTACGACAGCTTCAACAACGGCGACACCCTGCACGAGGATTTCTTCGTCGAGGAATACGCTCTCGATCTGGCGATTCACCACTACTGTAAACCGGTCCTGGCCTTGATGGACGGTTTCGTCCTGGGGGGTGGCATGGGCCTGGTACAAGGCGCAGACTTGCGGTTGGTCACCGAGAAAAGCCGTCTGGCGATGCCGGAAGTCGGGATCGGTTATTTCCCGGACGTCGGCGGCAGCTACTTCCTGTCGCGGGTTCCCGGTGAACTGGGGATCTACCTCGGCGTCAGCGGCGTGCAGATTCGCGCGGCCGACGCGCTCTATTGCGGCTTGGCCGACTGGTATCTGGACAGCAGCAAGCTAGGCACCCTGGACGAGCAACTCGATCGGCTGCAATGGCACGACACGCCGCTCAAGGACCTGCAAGGCCTGCTGGCAACACTTGCGGTGCAACAACTGCCCGACGCGCCACTGAGCGTGTTGCGCCCGGCCATCGATCACTTCTTCGCCCTGCCCGATGTGCCGAGTATTGTTGAGCAACTGCGTGAAGTAACGGTCGCCGACAGCCATGAGTGGGCCGTGGCCACCGCCGACCTGCTGCAAAGCCGTTCGCCGCTGGCCATGGGTGTTACTCTGGAAATGCTGCACCGCGGTCGGCAGTTGAGCCTGGAAGACTGCTTTGCCCTTGAGCTGCACCTGGACCGTCAGTGGTTCGAGCGCGGCGACCTGATCGAAGGCGTGCGCGCCTTGCTGATCGACAAAGACAAGAGCCCGCGCTGGAACCCACCGAACTTGCAGGCGCTGGACGCCGGGCACGTCGCGAGTTTTTTCAGCGGCTTTGACCCAAGCTGGAGCTGAGCCATGCACGATATCGAATTGAGCGAAGAACAAGTCATGATCCGCGACATGGCCCGGGACTTTGCCCGCGGCGAAATCGCGCCCCACGCCCAGGCCTGGGAAAAGGCCGGCTGGATCGATGATGGCCTGGTGGCGAAAATGGGCGAACTGGGCCTGCTGGGCATGGTGGTGCCCGAGGAATGGGGCGGCACCTATGTCGACTACGTCGCCTATGCCCTGGCCGTGGAAGAAATTTCCGCCGGCGACGGCGCCACCGGCGCGCTGATGAGTATCCACAACTCCGTAGGCTGCGGGCCGGTGTTGAACTACGGCACCGAAGAGCAGAAACAGACCTGGTTGCCGGATCTGGCCAGCGGCCAGGCCATCGGCTGCTTCTGCCTGACCGAACCCCAGGCCGGTTCCGAAGCCCACAACCTGCGCACCCGCGCCGAATTGCGCGATGGCCAGTGGGTGATCAACGGTGCCAAGCAATTCGTCAGCAACGGCAAACGGGCGAAACTGGCGATCGTCTTCGCGGTGACCGATCCGGATCTGGGCAAGCGCGGCATCTCGGCGTTCCTGGTACCCACGGACACTGCAGGTTTCATCGTCGATCGCACCGAACACAAGATGGGCATCCGGGCTTCCGATACCTGCGCGGTGACCCTGAGCGACTGCACGATCCCCGAAGCCAACCTGCTCGGCGAACGCGGCAAAGGCCTGGCCATCGCCCTGTCGAACCTCGAAGGTGGTCGCATCGGTATCGCGGCCCAGGCATTGGGTATCGCGCGTGCGGCATTCGAAGCGGCGCTGGCCTATTCGCGGGATCGGGTCCAGTTCGACAAACCGATCATCGAGCACCAAAGCATCGCCAATATGCTGGCCGATATGCACACACGCCTGAACGCGGCGCGGTTGCTGATTCTGCATGCTGCGCGCTTGCGCAGTGCCGGCAAGCCTTGCCTGTCGGAGGCTTCACAGGCCAAGCTGTTTGCCTCGGAGATGGCCGAGAAGGTCTGTTCGTCGGCGATGCAGATTCATGGCGGGTATGGGTATCTGGAGGATTACCCGGTGGAGCGTTATTACCGGGATGCGCGGATTACGCAGATTTATGAAGGGTCGAGCGAGATTCAGCGGATGGTGATTGCCCGCGAACTGAAGCACTATCTGGCGTAATGCCCTAAAAGCTTCGCGGGCAAGCCTCGCTCCTACAGGTTATCGGTGTTCGCATGAACAACTCATAACCTGTAGGAGCGAGGCTTGCCCGCGAAGACGTCCGCTAAGACCCTACATCACTTCCCTTTGAATTCGGCCTCACGCTTGGCAATAAACGCTGCCATCCCTTCCTTCTGATCCTGCGTCGCAAACGCCGCATGGAACACCCGACGCTCAAAGCGCACACCTTCCGCCAGGCTCACTTCAAACGCGCGGTTGACGCTTTCCTTGACCATCATCGCAATCGGCAGCGACTTCTTCGCAATAGAGGCCGCAACCTTCAGCGCTTCTTCCAGCAGTTCATCCGCCGGCACGATCCGTGCGACGATCCCGCAACGCTCTGCTTCCACCGCGTCGATCAGGCGGCCGCTGAGGCACATTTCCATGGCCTTGGCCTTGCCCACGGCGCGGGTCAGGCGCTGGGTGCCGCCCATGCCCGGGAGCACGCCAAGGTTGATTTCCGGTTGACCGAACTTCGCGTTGTCACCCGCCAGGATGAAATCGCACATCAACGCCAACTCACACCCACCGCCCAAGGCGAAACCGTTGACGGCGGCGATGATCGGCTTGCGGCGGTTGGCCACGCGGTCGCTTTCTCTGAACAGGTCGTCGAGGTAGATCTGGGGGTAGGTCAGGTCGGCCATTTCCTTGATATCGGCGCCGGCGGCGAAGGCTTTTTTCGAGCCGGTCAGTACGATGCAGCCGATATTCGAATCGGCCTCCAGGCCGTCGAGGGCAAGGTTCAATTCGCTGACGATCTGCGCATTCAACGCGTTCAGCGCTTGCGGACGATTGAGGGTAATCAGGCCCACGCGACCGTGGATTTCCAGCAAAATCGTTTCGTAACTCATAAATAACTCCTGTTTTGCATAAGGCTCGATCTCCGTAGGAGGCCGCCCAGCCTGCGAAGAGGCTGCGCGTTCGCGCAGAGAACATGCCGATAATCGGCAAATAATTTATCTTAAAAAAATCAATAAGATAAATTTTGTTCTATAAGAGCTGTCGAGTGAACGAGGTTGCGATCCTTTGATCTTGCCATTGAAAATAACATCTAAAGATCGCAGTCTCGTTTCACTCGACAGCGCCTGCAGGTTCCAATTAAAGATTGCGCGAAATGACCATGCGCTGAATATCGCTGGTGCCTTCGTAGATCTGGCAGACCCGTACGTCGCGGTAGATCCGCTCCAGCGGGAAATCGTTCAGGTAACCGTAACCGCCGAGGGTTTGCAATGCCGAAGAGCATACCTTCTCGGCCATTTCCGAGGCGAACAGCTTGGCCATCGAGGCTTCGACCAAGGCCGGTTTGCCGCTGTCACGCAGGGCCGCAGCGTAATGAACCATTTGCCGGGCCACGGCGATCTGGGTTGCCATATCGGCCAGACGGAACGCTACTGCCTGATGTTCAATGATCGGTTTGCCGAAGCTCTCACGCTCACGGGCGTAGTCACGGGCCGCTTCGAACGCGGCACGGGCCATGCCCACCGATTGCGAGGCGATGCCGACACGGCCGCCTTCAAGGTTGGCCAGGGCGATCCGGTAACCTTCGCCCTCTTCACCCAGACGGTTGGCCAGCGGCACTTTCACGTCTTCGAACAGAATCTGGCACGTGTCGGAAGCGTGCTGGCCGAGCTTGTCTTCGACGCGGGCGACTTTATAGCCCGGCGAATCGGTAGGCACGATCAGTGCGGTGATCCCGCGTTTGCCGGCGCTCGGGTCCGTCACTGCGAACACGATCACCACCCCGGCGTTTTGCCCGGAGGTGATGAATTGCTTGCAGCCGTTCAGTACGTAGTGATCGCCTTCGAGGCGGGCGCGGGTTTTCAGGCCACTGGCATCGGAGCCGGCCTGGGGTTCGGTCAGGGCGAAGGCACCCAGCATCGCGCCGCTGGCCAGGGGTTTGAGGAAGCGCTCTTTCTGGTCGTCGTTGCCGTACTTGAGGATCGGCACACAACCCACCGAGTTGTGCACGCTCATGATGGTCGAGCAGGAACCGTCACCGGCGGCGATTTCCTCCAGGGCCATGGCGTAGGCCAGGTAACCGGTGTCGCAACCGCCCCACTCTTCCGGCACCAGCATGCCGAAGAAACCCAGCTGCGCCATCTCGCCGATGGCTTCCTTGGGAAAGCGGTGTTCGCGGTCCCATGCTGCGGCGAACGGTTTCAGCCGTTCCTGGGCAAACTGCCGGGCCGCGTCGCTGATCTGAAGTTGTTCGTCATTGGGAATCATGCCAAATCCTTAAAAACCGTTTGTACAAAATGCCTGGTTGAAACACTGGACCTGTGGGAGCGGCGGTGCGGCGATCCGACTTGCTCGCGAAAACGGAGTATCAGGCGACATCAATGTTGACTGTCACGGCCCCTTCGCGAGCAAGCCCGCTCCCACATGTGACTGGTGTCAGTTTCAGTAGAGGCATTCAACGGCCATGGCCGTCGCTTCACCGCCGCCGATGCAAATCGCCGCAACACCACGCTTCAGGCCTTTCTGGCGCAGGGCCGAGAGCAAGGTCACGAGGATCCGCGCACCGGACGCACCGATCGGGTGACCCAGGGCGCAAGCGCCGCCGTGGACGTTGATCTTCTCGTGGGGAATTTCCAGTTGGGTCATGGTCACCAGACTGACCACGGCGAAGGCTTCGTTGACTTCCACCAGATCGACTTCGTCCAGGGACCAGCCGGTTTTCTTCATCAGTTTCTTGATCGCGCCCACCGGAGCCACCGGGAACAAGCCCGGGGTATCGGCAAACGCGGCGTGACCATGGATCACCGCCAGCGGTTTCAGGCCGCGTTTCCCGGCTTCGGAGCGGCGCATCAGCACCAGTGCCGCCGCGCCATCGGAGATCGAACTGGAGTTCGCTGCAGTGACGGTGCCACCCTCGCGGAACGCCGGTTTCAGCGAGGCGATCTTGTCCAGTCTGGCTTTCGGCGGCTGTTCGTCGTGGCTGATCAACACCTGCTCTTTACCCACGGTCACGGTGAGCGGCACGATCTCGTCCTTGAAGCTGCCGTCCTTGATTGCCTGCTGTGCGCGGGTGGTCGAAGCAATGGCAAACGCATCCTGGGCTTCACGGGTGAAACCGTTGGTTTCAGCGCAATCCTCAGCGAAGGTGCCCATCAAGCGGCCCTTGTCGTAAGCGTCTTCCAGACCGTCGAGGAACATGTGGTCGAGTACGCGGCCATGGCCCATGCGGTAACCGCTGCGCGCGCGGTCGAGCAGGTACGGCGCGTTGGACATGCTTTCCATGCCGCCCGCGACGATCACGTCGGCGCTGCCGGCCACTAGCATGTCATGCGCGAGAATGGCCGCTTCCATGCCCGAACCGCACATCTTGTTCAGGGTGGTGCAACGGGTCGATTTATCCAGCCCGGCGCCCAGCGCGGCCTGGCGCGCCGGGGCCTGGCCGAGACCGGCGGACAGTACGCAGCCGAACAGCACTTCTTCGACGGCATCCGATGCTACCCCGGCGCGTTCGACGGCCGCACGAATCGCGGCAGCACCGAGTTGCGGCGCTGTCAGGTTTTTCAGTTCGCCCTGGAAACCGCCCATCGGGGTGCGGACGGCGCTGACGATAACAATTGGATCGTTGGCAATAGTCATGACAAATCCTCTTTACTTGGCGGCCATGCGCAAGGCACCGTCGAGACGGATCACCTCGCCATTGAGCATGCTGTTTTCAATGATATGCCTGACCAGGCCGGCATACTCACCTGGTTTGCCCAGGCGCGGCGGAAACGGCACGCCGGCGGCCAGGGATGCGCGGACTTCGGGGGTCATGCCAGCCATCATCGGCGTTTCGAAAATGCCCGGCGCGATGGTCATCACGCGGATGCCGAAGCGCGCCAGTTCACGGGCGGCGGGCAAGGTCAGGCTGACGATCGCGCCTTTGGAGGCCGCGTAGGCTGCCTGGCCGATCTGGCCGTCGTAAGCCGCCGCCGAGGCCGTATTGATGATGACCCCGCGCTCGCCATCGGTATCCGCTTCGGTCTCGGCAATTGCCGCTGCGGCCAGGCGCAGCATGTTGAAGCTGCCGATCAGGTTGACGTTGATCACCTGGCTGAAGTTGGCCAGCACGTGGGGGCCGGTCTTGCCGAGGATTTTCTCGCCGCGCACGATGCCGGCGCAGTTGACCAGGCCATTGAGGCCGCCGAAAGCTTTGACTGTCGCCTGCACCGCGGCTTCGGCCGCGGCTTCGTTGCTGATATCGGCCACCACGCTTTGTGCACCGAGGCGTTCAGCCTGGGCCGCAACGGCGTCGGCGTTCATGTCCACCAGCATGACCTTGGCGCCCGCCGCGACCAGCATTTCAGCGGTGGCAGCACCGAGACCGGAAGCACCGCCGGTGACGAGAAAAACCTTGTTTGCGATCTGCATCATTGTTTCCTTGGATTCAAGCTGAAACGTTCTTCGCCGCGGCCTCTTGAGCCTTGGCGATTTCCTGGTTGCGCAAGATAAAGCGCTGCAACTTGCCGCTTGGGGTTTTCGGCAACTCGCTGACAAATTCGATTTCGCGGGGATACGAGTGCGCCGCCAGACGCTTGCGCACGTGTTGGCGCAGTTCTTCGGCGAGTGCGGGTTCTGCGCGGTACTGCGGGTTGAGCACGACGAAGGCTTTCACCAGCTCGGTACGTTCCGGGTCGGGCTTGCCGACCACGGCGGCTTCGACCACCGCCGGGTGCTCGATCAGCGCGCTTTCGACGTCGAACGGCCCCACACGATAGCCGGAGGTGGTGATCACATCGTCACTGCGGCCAACGAAACTGATGCTGCCATCCGGATTCCACTCGACGGTATCGCCGCTCAGGTAATAGTTGCCGACGAAGGCCTTGGTCGGCGCGCCTTCGTAACCGGCGAACCAGCACATCGGCGATTGCGTGCGATCAATGGCCAGGATGCCTGGCTGACCGACGCCGAGTTCCTTGTACTCATCGTCCAGTACCACGATACGGTGGCCTGGCGAGGCGAAACCGGCGGCCCCCATGTGGATCGGATGATCGAGACCATGGTGGTTGCACAGGACCATGCCCAGCTCCGTCTGGCCGTAATGGTCATGAATCACCACGCCCAGGTTATCGGCGAACCAGCGGATCACTTCCGGGTTCAACGGCTCGCCGGCGCTGCTGACGATGCGCAGCTTGCCCTTGATCGAGCGCGCGAACTCGTCGCCACCGGCAATCAGCAGGCGATAGGCGGTGGGTGAACCGGTGAGGTTGGTGATCCCGTATTTGTTGATCACCCGGCAGGTGCTCTCGAGGGTGAACGGGCCATCGTAGAACGTGATCGGATGCCCCATGGCCATGGGCCCGGTGACGCCGAAATAGATGCCATAGGCCCAGCCCGGATCGGCCACGTTCCAGAACGCGTCTTCCGGGCGCAGGTCCACGGCGTCGCGGGTGTAGCTCTGGAAGGCCACAATGGCCTTGAGCGGTACCGACAGCGCTTTTGACGGACCGGTGGTACCCGAGGTGAACATCAGCAGGAACGGATCTTCGCCGGTCAGCAGCACCGGTTTGCACTCGGCCGGATAATTGGCCAGTTCGGCCCAGAAACTGTAGTCGCCCCGAACGATGCCCTGCCCCTTGGGACCGGCGACGGTGACGATGGTCGGGCAGTCGGCCACTTCACTCAGTTTCGAGCGATTGACCGCGTCGGTGACCACTACCTTGGCCCCGGAGCTGCTCAAGCGATGCTCTATGGCTTTGGGGCCGAAGGCGGTGAACAGCGGTTGGTAGACCGCGCCTATGCGCCAGGTGGCGAACACGGTAATCAGCAATTCGATGTTGCGGGGCAACAGGCCTGCAACCTTGTCGCCCTTCTTCACACCCTGGGCGAGGAGGAAATTGGCAAACCTTGCCGCTTTATCCTGCAGGTCGGTAAAGGTGTAGGTCGCGCTGGCGCCGTCCCGGCCTTCCCAGAACAGCGCGATGCGCCCCGGCAAGGCATGCCGGTCGCAACACTCGACACAGGCGTTGAGGGCCGTCAAATCGCCCGCGAGTGCGGCGTCGACGGTGTGCTGATAATCGAACTGTGACGTGGCAGACAAGTAATCGCGCATTGCCAGAATCCCTGTGTCTTCTTATTAGGTTTGGGGGAACCGTAAGTAACAGGGAAATACTCGCTCTACACGGGGGGCGGGACAATGGTCAAAGCTATCAAGTTGTGTGACTGGTTTGGCCAAGGTTCAAGACATGTGGCGCCTGGGCGGCCGCCTTCGCGGGCAAGCCTCGCTCCTACAGGGTCCGGTGGTGAACCACAATTGTTATGAACGAACCGAATCTGTAGGAGCGACGCTTGCCCGCGAAGGCGCCAGATCAGGCACCACAAAATCCGGTTCAATCAGCCTCATTCAAAATCAAACTGCGATAATGCCCCGGATTGGACCCCGACCACTTGCGAAACGCCTTGTAGAACGAGCTGGCATCGGCAAACCCCAGGCGCGTGGCAATCTCGGCAAAACTGATGGCCGGCTCGGCCAGCCATACAATCGCCAACTCCTTGCGCACGCTGTCCTTGAGTCCCTGATAGGTCTGCCCTTCTTCGGCCAGGCGCCGGCGCAAGGTCGAGGCCGACATGCACAGCCGTTGCGCCAACGCCTCGGTCTCCGGCCAGCGTTCGGCGGGCAATTGCCGCAAATCATGCTTGATCCGGCTGGCCAGGCTTTGCGGGTCGCGGTACTTCACCAGAATATTCGCCGGTGCATGGGCCAGGAAACGCTTGAGTTCTTCAGCCGTGCGCTTGATCGGCACATCCAGGCACTCGGCGGAGAAGATCATTCGCGTGCGCGGCCGGTCGAAGCGCAGGTTTTCGGAGAACATCACCCGATAGTCATCGCAGAAGTCCGGTTCCGGACAGCGCAATTCAATGGCCAGGATCGGAATCCGCCGTCCCGCCAGCCAACAGGCCACGCCGTGAACGATCATCCAGTAGGTGAAATAGGTGAAGGCCCGACGCGGGTCCTGGTCGTCCTCCAGCAGCACGATCTCCGCCAGGCTTTGCTGGCGAACCAGCTGTGCGGGCATGTGTTCCAGCATCAGCGACAGAAAACCCAGGCCCGAGGTCAGGCCGGCGGCCAGGCTCGGCTGCACCATGGAACAACGACAGAAAAATTCCAGGCTGCCGGATTTGAGCTTGCGCGGGTCCATGCCAAAAAACTCGTCGTCCCGGCGCCGGGCCAGCAATCGCCACAGGCGCGCATACGCAGTGGCCGGGACACGGGCGTCGGCGGTCTGCAGCAGTGCCGGATCGACGCCGACCTTGTTCAACACCTCTTCGGTGGCCGCTCCCGGGGCGCAACTTTGCAACAGCGCTTCACGCACCAGTTGAATGGAAATGGTGTCTTTTTCCGACATTAGAGAATCCGGTACAACAACCGCTCGATCCGCACGCGACTCACGCGCTTGAGAAATTTGGCCACCGCCGGCGGGTATTCCAGCAGCGTGTCCAGTTCCTGGTAACGCTCGATGCGGCGGGTGTGCTGGAAAATCTCGTCCAGCTCTTTGCGCCGCGGCTCAAGCAACTCACCTTTGGGGTCATCGATCAGCAGTGCGTTTTCCAGATCCAGACGGAATGCCCGCGGGTTGAGGTTGTTGCCGGTCAGCAAGGTGTAGCGCTGGTCGATCCACATGCCCTTGAGATGATACGTGTTGTCACCGTCTTTCCACAGGTGCAGGTTCAGCTGACCGCTGTCGATGCTGCGATGATGGCGCTTGGCAAAGCGCCGCAGGCTGATCTCATACAGATACGGCAACGCCGCGATCACCTTGAACGGTTCACTCGGCGGGATGTAGAAGTCGTTCGCCGTCTTGTCCCCGACCACGATATCGATCTTCACCCCTCGCGCCAGCGCTCGGTTGATTTCCCGGGTGACCGCCAGTGGCAGGTTGAAATACGGCGTGCAGATCGTCAGTTGCTCCCGGGCACTGGCGATCAACTCGCAAATCACCCGGCTCAGCGGATTGTTCTTGCCCACGCCGAGCAACGGGCTGACGGTCAAGCCGTCTTTGGCGATAGTGCCCGTCGTGGTGTCGTACGCCGCGTGCTTGAGGCGGCTGCGCAGGTCACCGATGTCGTTGCGCAGGCTGCGGGTAGTCGGCAGGTTCGGCAGGTCCAGGCGATGCACCGCCTTGGAAGCGATCAGGCCGTGCTGGATCAGGTGCTGCATCGAATCGGCCAGCGCGCTGTTCTGCAGCAGGTGATAACGGTCGTAGCGGTATTTGTCGAACTTGTGCAGATAGACGTTGTTCAGACTGGCGCCGCTGTAGATCACGCAGTCGTCGATCACAAAACCCTTCAAATGCAGGACGCCGAACAGCTCTCGGGTCTGTACCGGAACGCCGTACACCGGGACCGCGCTGTCGCGAGTACGGGTGGTTTCCTGATACCAGGCCGAGTTGCCCGGCTGCTTGCCGGCGCCAATCAAGCCACGCTGGGCCCGCAGCCAGTCGACGACCACCACCACGTCCAGTTCCGGACGCGCCAGTTTGGCGGCGTGCAAGGCATCGAGGATTTCCTGGCCGGCGTCATCCTGCTGCAGGTAGAGCGCGACGATATAGATGCGCTGGGTCGCCTGGGCGATTTTTTCCAGCAGGCAACGGCGGAATTCGGCAGCGCCGGAAAGAATGGTGACGGCATCGGCGGTCAGCGGAAAACTGCGCAGTTTGGGCAGCAGGGAGCGTTTGAAAAGCGACGGCATAGGGCTCGCAGTGGGTCGAATCCGAAGAGTTCGAGAGCTTACACCATGGATCGGTTTGGGTCTTGTCGGTGTCTGTGATGGCCTCTTCGCGGGCAAGCCTCGCTCCTACGGTGATCGCAGTCCCCTGTAGGAGCGAGGCTTGCCCGCGAAGAGGCCGCCAAGTCCTGCGCCGAACTTGAGGACGCCTTCGCTACGGTGCGGCGATCCGACAAGCCAGCTCCTGCACAAGCAATCGCGGTCGCCCACAAGAATGGATGCAGGTAAGATACCGGCCCTTCCTCGCAGCCCTGTTCTGCGTCCTGCCGAAATTAAGCCGATTCCATGCCTTTCGAACTCAGCGTTGACCTCACCACCCTGGCCATCCTCGTCCTTGTCGCATTTGTTGCCGGTTTCATCGACGCCATCGCCGGCGGCGGTGGGCTGTTGACTACCCCGGCACTCTTGACCGCCGGCCTGCCACCGCACCTGGTGCTGGGCACCAACAAACTCAGTTCGACCTTCGGCTCGGCCACCGCCAGCCTCACCTTCTACCGCCGCAAGTTGTTCCACCCCAGGCAGTGGACGCATGCCATCGTCGGCACGCTGGTCGGGGCGCTGACCGGTGCCGTGGTCGCGCATTACCTGCCCGCGGAATGGCTGAACAAGATGCTCCCGGTGATCGTCTTTGCCTGCGGCCTCTACTTGTTGTTCGGCGGCACGCCGAAGGCGCCGCTGGACAGCGATGCACCGATCAGGAAAAAGTGGCAATCGAGCCAGGGTTTCAGCCTCGGCTTCTACGATGGCGTGGCCGGCCCCGGCACCGGGGCGTTCTGGACCGTCAGCAGCCTGCTGATGTACCCCATTGACCTGGTAAAGGCCAGCGGCGTGGCGCGCAGCATGAACTTCGTCAGCAACATTGCGGCGCTGTCGGTGTTCGTGTTTTCCGGGCAAGTGGACTGGATCATCGGCCTGAGCATGGGCCTGTCGGTGATGGTCGGCGCTTTCTTCGGCGCGCGCACCGCCATCAGCGGCGGTGCGAAATTCATTCGCCCGGTGTTCATCACCGTGGTGTTGGGCCTGACCGTGCGGTTAGCCTGGCAGCACTGGTTCAGCGTGGCCTAGACGCCGCGCCACATAGACGTCGATCAGGTAACGGGCAATCGAGCGTGACGCTGGCAACGGCGGCAGCACGTTGACGTTGAACCACTGGGCGTCTTCGATCTCGTCTTCCTGGCACACGATCTCGCCTCCCGCGTATTCGGCATGGAAGCCGAGCATCATCGAATGCGGGAACGGCCAGCACTGGCTGCCCATGTACTGGATGTTCCTGACCTCGAGCTGCACCTCTTCACGCACCTCGCGAATCAGGCAGTCCTCGGCCGACTCGCCCGGCTCGGCAAACCCTGCCAACGTGCTATAGACCCCGCTGACAAACCGCGGTGAGCGCGCCAGCAGGATTTCGTCACCACGGGTGATCAGCACGATCATGCTCGGCGAGATGCGCGGGTAATAGCGTAAATCGCAAGGCTCGCAGTACATCGCCCGTTCGCGCACCACCTGTCGGGTGGCCTGCCCGCAATTGCCGCAGAATCGGTGCTCGCGAGCCCAGGTGCCGATCTGCGCGGCATAACCGAGCACTTTGAACAGAGCGTGGTCACCTTCGAGCATGAAGGCGCGCAAGCCTTTCCAGTTGCAACCCGGCACTTCGCTGTGACTGCGCAACTCCAGCAAATAGACCGGTTCACCGTCCAGATGACCGATGCCGTGCTCGGCGAGGATCGACAGGTCCTGGCGTTTGAGCCATTCCCGTGGAAACAGCGCGCCATTGTCGTCGTACATAAACCCCTCAGGGCTGCGCGCCACGGCCCAGCCGCCGGGTTGATCGGTGTCCAGTACTGCAGTGGTCCAGCGTGAAGTCATTTTAATCAATCCAGAAATTCGGGTTTCTGTTTGCGCATATGGGCGGCCATGGCCACGCGCAGATCGGTGGATTGCAGCATGGCGTCGTTCCAGGTGGCGTAGCCGGTTCACGCAGCATGCCGTCACCGATGATCCTCGGCAAGCGTTGCAAGGTGCCGACGTCGGCGGCCAGAACCAGGCCTGAACTATAGCAAGGCCGTAAGGCAGCGGTCCGGCCAAAGGCGCCATGCACCCAGCGCGCACCACAACAGTGCACCCATCTCGCCAGGCGCTGCACAATCATGTGACGTTTCGCAGGTTTTTTGACGCCAAATCCTCGAAAACGCCGCCCTTCGTCGGTGCGTCACGCCCGCCAAACGGGACGCCCGTACCTCTTTGAACCGATTGTCGAACAATTTTGCCATTAGACCTCCCACGCTCTAACTTCTGGCCTAGACTCCTTCCCGCGAGGCGAAACCGGTCGGTCATAAAGTGAAAAAAAGTCGAAACTTTTACCCGCCGCGACCGGTCACCTGAAAGGGAGGAGTGTTGCGACTGGTGCAATCCTTGCAATGTCCATTTCAAGCGTTACTGCTTCAGCGCATGGCCAGCGTTTGCTGACCGATGCGTAGCGCGTTTGCGCCCGGCCATATGAATTGGCCACGGAACATCGTCTGCCAAACCTAAGAATTAGATCAACAATACGGGAGAGTCATATGATCAGTGGAGCTTTAGATATTCAGGCAGAACGTGCTTATCAGCAGGTCGGCGAATCGAGCGTGGTGAATGCCGGCAGTGCCCAATCGATCAGCGTCCCGGGCACCAAGGCGCTGGCACCAGTTGCCAGGCACAATCCCAATAGAAAGAAAGTCTTGTTCGTCACCTCCGAAATTGCCGATCTGGTGAAGACCGGAGGACTGGGTGATGTTTCCGCAGCGTTGCCCCGGGCCATGGCTCTGCTCCACGATGTTCGTGTACTGATTCCCGGATACCCGCAGGTACTGCACAGCGAAAACCCTATTCATATCATTGGCGAGCTGGGTGGCCACGCCGCCCTGCCCCCCTGCAAGATCGGGCGCATGGACATGCCGGACGGCCTGGTCATTTACGTGTTGATCTGCCCCGAACTCTACGAGCGCGAAGGTTCGCCCTACGGCGCCAACAACGGTCGCGACTGGCCGGACAACCATATCCGTTTCGCCCGACTGGGCCTGGCGGCCGCCGATATCGCTGCCAACCTCGCACAAATCCACTGGTGCCCGGACCTGGTGCACGCCCATGACTGGCCGGCCGGTCTGGCGCCTGCTTATATGCACTGGCGTGGACAGCGCACCCCGACCCTGTTCACCATCCACAACCTGGCTTATCAGGGCGTGACCAGTCTGGGATCATGCCCGGAACTGGGTATTCCTGCCCATGCACTGCAGCAGGACGGCATGGAGTTCTACGGCAAGATGTCGTTCCTCAAGGCCGGCATGGCCTATTCGAGCCACATCACCACGGTCAGCGCGACCTACGCCCAGGAAATCACCACCCCGGCCTTCGGCTGCGGCCTCGACGGTTTTCTTGCCGCCAAGACCCAGCAAGGCCTGCTCAGTGGTATTCCCAACGGCATCGATGAAAGCTGGGATGCGGCCACTGATCCACACCTGTTCTGCCCGTTCGAGATCGGCGATTGGGAGGGCAAAGCCGTCAACGCCGCCCACGTTCGTGAGCTGTTCGGCCTGGATGAATCCGAAGGTCCGCTGTTCGCCGTGGTCTCGCGCCTGGTTTATCAAAAAGGCCTGGACCTCACCGAAGCCGTCTCCGAATACATCGTCGAATCCGGCGGCCAGATCGCGATCATCGGGCGTGGCGAGCCGGAAGAAGAACAAGCCATGCGTGAACTGGCCCTGCGTTTCCCCGGGCAAATCGGGGTGCGCATCGGCTTCAATGAAACCGACGCCCGGCGCATGTTCGCCGGCAGCGACTTCCTGCTGATGCCGTCGCGATACGAGCCTTGCGGCCTGAGCCAGATGTATGCCCAGCGCTTCGGTTCATTGCCGGTGGCACGCAATACCGGTGGCCTGGCCGACACCATCGAAAACGGCATGACCGGCTTCCTGTTCGACGAATCCACGGTTGAAAGCTATCAGGAAGCCCTGCGCCGTGCCTTCAAGGTATTCGCCTACCCCGACCTGCTCAACGCCATGCGCTGCCGCGCCATGGCCGCGCCATTCAACTGGTGCAAGGCGGTCGAACCCTATGCCGAACTTTACGAACAGCTGGTGGCTAGAGCACTGGGTAAATCGCACAGACAGTAAGAGGTTTGCATAGATGCCGCTACGGACCCACGAGACCTGGCCCCACGGCGCAATTATGCTGGACGCAGAACACACGCGTTTTGCCTTGTGGGCGCCCGATGCGCTTTTCGTCAGTGTCGAACTGGAAGATGGACGATCCTTGCCACTATTGCCTCAGGCCGATGGCTGGTTCGTGATCAACACCCGCTGTCCGGCCGGCACGCGTTACCGCTACAACATCGACGGTGAGCTGGAGGTGCCCGACCCGGCCTCCCGCGCCCAGGCCGGTGACATACACCTGCACAGCGTGGTGGTCGATCCCCTGGCCTATCGCTGGCAACACAGCACCTGGTCGGGCCGGCCATGGAACGAGGCGGTGATTTATGAATTGCACGTCGGTGCCCTCGGTGGTTTCAGTGAAGTCGAGAAGCACCTGGCGCGCCTTGTCGAACTGGGGGTTAGCGCGATCGAGCTGATGCCCCTGGCGCAGTTTCCCGGTGACCGCAATTGGGGCTATGACGGCGTCCTGCCCTATGCGCCCCAATCCTCCTATGGCACCCCCGAACAACTCAAGCACCTGATCGACACCGCCCACGGCCACGGCCTGGCGGTGATTCTCGACGTGGTCTACAACCACTTCGGCCCGGACGGCAATTACCTGCATCGCTACGCCAAGGGCTTTTTCCGCGAAGACAAGCACACGCCCTGGGGTGCGGCCATCGATTTCCGGCGGCGCGAGGTGCGGGACTTCTTCATCGAAAACGCTCTGATGTGGCTGCTCGAATACCGCTTCGACGGTTTGCGCCTGGACGCGGTCCACGCCATTGAAAGCCCCGACTTCCTCCAGGAACTGGCGCATCGGGTTCGCCAGCAGGTAGATCCGGCGCGGCATGTGTGGCTGACGGTGGAGAACGAGCACAACCAGGCCAGCCTGCTGCAGGAAGGCTTCGACGCGCAGTGGAACGATGACGGCCATAACGCCCTGCATGTGTTGCTGACCGGCGAAACCGACGCCTATTACGCCGACTATGCCGACCACCCCACCGAGCAACTGGCTCGCTGCCTGAGCCAGGGTTTCGTGTTTCAGGGCCATGTCACCCGCCACGGTACGACCCGCGGAGAACCCAGCGGTCACTTGCCGCCCAGTGCTTTTGTGCTTTTTCTGCAAAACCACGACCAGATCGGCAATCGCGCCTTTGGCGAACGCCTGCATCAGTTGACCCACCGCGACGCGTTGAAAGCAGCTACAGCGCTGCTGCTGCTGTCACCGATGATCCCCCTGATGTTCATGGGCGACGAGTTCGCCGCCGAAGAACCGTTCCTGTTTTTCACCAGCCACCACGGTGAGCTGGCGCAACTGGTGCGCGAAGGACGACGCAACGAATTTGCCGCGTTCAGCGCGTTTACCGATCCGCATAAACGCGAACAGATTCCCGATCCGAACGCACGACAGACCTTCGAAGCCTCCCGGCCCAGACTGACCGCCACCGGCCAATCGGCCATGGTGGGCCTGTATCGCCAACTGTTGCGGCTGCGCCATCAGCACATCATTCCCCATCTGCCCGGTACTGTTGCCTTGGGCGCCGAGGTGCTGGCCGAGGGCGCGGTGACGGCACGCTGGCAATTGGGTGATGGCAGTCAGCTGCGTATTGATCTGAACCTGAGCGACACGCCAGTGGTCCACTCACCACAGGCCGACGCTTCGCTGCTGTTCGAACACCCACCACAGTCGGCGGGCCTGTTGGACCAGGGCACGCTTGCCCCGTATTGCGCGCTAGTCAGCCTCACGGCCGCAGCCCCTTTGCTACCCCTGGATGGAGAGCGCCAATGAGTGATGCGCAACTGGAAATACTGGCCAGCCGTGCTGGTTTGGCAGTCGACTGGATCGACGCCAACGGCCGCCCACAGAAAGTCGCCCCATCGGTTTTGCGCAACGTCCTCACCGGGCTCGGCCACCCCGCCGGCACCGCACAGGAAATCGACGCCAGCCTGCTGCAATTGCTGGAAGTGCAACAGACCCGCCACCTGCCGCCGCTGATGACCGCAGACGTCGGAGTCGGCCTGAATCTGGCGCATTACTTCGAGCCGCAAACGCCCTGCGAGATCCACCTTGAAGATGGCTCGCGGCTCAACCTGACACTGGACGCCGAGGCGATTCTGCCCGGCCTGGTTCCAGTCGGTTACCAGCACGTCAGCATCGACGGGCAATCATTTACCCTGGCCGTTGCGCCGGCTCGCTGCTACAGCGTCGGCGACGCGGTCGGCAGCCCGATCCCGCGGGCCTGGGGCCTCAGCGTTCAGCTGTACTCGCTACGTCGTCCAGGCGACGGCGGATTCGGCGACACCCAGGCCCTGGAAGATCTTGCCCGGGTCGCTGGCGAGCGCGGTGCCGAAGCGCTGGCGATCAGCCCCTTGCATGCGATGTTTGCCAGCGATACCCATCGCTACAGCCCTTATTCGCCGTCCAGCCGGCTGTTCCTCAACAGCCTCTACGCCGCACCGGGCCTGATTCTCGGCGAGCGCGCCTTACGGGCGGCGATCGATACCACGGGGCTCGCCGCCGAACTCAAGCACCTTGAACAACTGCCACTGATCGATTGGCCGATGGCCGCCGAGGCCAAGCATCGTCTGCTGCAGGCGCTGTACGAAGGGTTTGTCCAGGGCGAACACCCGCTGCATGCAGACTTCTGCAGCTTTCGCCACGCCGGTGGCGAAGCTCTGGAAAACCACTGTCGCTTCGAAGCCATTCAGGAAAACCGCGCCGACAAGGGTGAAGGTCTCGACTGGCGCGAGTGGCCCGAACAATGGCGCGACCCGCGCAGCGCCGCCCTCGCCGGGTTTGCCGAAGAGAACGCCGCCCGCATCGGCTTCTTTGCCTTCTGCCAATGGCTGATCACCCGCTGCCTGGAGCGCGCACAAACGGCCGCCCGCAGCAGCGGCATGAGCATCGGACTGATCGCCGATCTGGCGGTGGGTGCCGACGGCGGCGGCAGCCAGGCCTGGAGTCGCCAGGACGAATTGCTCGCCTCCCTGACCGTGGGCGCACCACCGGACATTCTCAACCGCACCGGCCAAGGCTGGGGTATTTCCGCGTTCTCCCCCGAAGGCCTGGTACGCAACGGTTTTCGTGCTTTCATTGAAATGCTCCGGGACAACTTCGCCCATGCCGGTGGCCTGCGCATCGACCACATCATGGGCCTGCAACGGCTGTGGGTGATTCCCAATGGCGCACCACCCGCTGACGGCGCCTACCTGTATTACCCGGTGGACGATCTGCTGCGCTTGCTGGCCCTCGAATCCCATCGCCATCAGGCCGTCGTGCTGGGCGAAGACCTCGGGACGGTGCCGGACGGCCTGCGGGAAAAACTCATCGCCCGCTCGATCCTCGGCATGCGCGTGTTGCTGTTTGAACAGGACAACGCGCACTTCAAGCCAATGCTCGACTGGCCGGACAACGCACTGGCCACCACCAGCACCCATGACTTGCCGACCCTCAATGGCTGGTGGCATGGCCACGATATCGACTGGAATGCCCGTCTCGGCCTGGTCGACGCCCCGGGTGAAATCGAATGGCGCCAGCACCGCGAACGCGAGCGCGAGGGCTTGCGCCGGGTGTTGTGCGAGGATCCACAGAACTTTCGCGAGGAGTCCCATGAAACCGATCAGGTGCTGGACGCCGCGATCCGTTTCCTCGGGCATACTCCGGCGCCGCTGGTGCTGCTGCCGCTGGAAGATGCCCTGGGCATCGAACAGCAGGCCAACCTGCCCGGCACCACCGACGCCCATCCCAACTGGTCCCGACGCTTGCCCGGTGACAGCGAAACCTTACTCGATGCCCCGGACGCCGCCCGGCGTCTGGAGCTGCTCGCCTGCGCGCGACTTCAGGCGGCCGAGCGTGACCAATGAATCAAGCGCTTATCCAACCGTTGGGGGCCACCCTGCGACTGCAGTTTCATAAAGGCTTCACCCTGGATCAGGCGGTGCCGCTAATACCCTATTTCGCCAGCCTGGGCATCAGCCACCTCTACGCTTCACCCCTGCTGAGCGCGCGCCCCGGCTCCATGCATGGCTACGACGTGGTGGACCCGACCACGGTCAACCCCGAGCTGGGCGGCGAAGCGGCATTGCGCCGCCTGGTCAACACCTTGCGTGAGCACCGGATGGGGCTGATCCTCGACATCGTTTCCAACCACATGGCGGTCGGCGGCGGCGACAATCCCTGGTGGCTGGACTTGCTGGAATGGGGCCGCCTGAGTCCCTACGGCGAGTTCTTCGATATCCAGTGGCATTCGCCCGATCCGTTGATGGCAGGCCAGCTGCTGCTGCCCTTTCTCGGCAGCGATTACGGCGTCGCCCTGCAGGACGGCACCCTGCCCTTGCGCTTCGATGCCCGGCACGGCGCGTTTCATGTCGAACACTACGAGCATCACTTCCCGATCTGCCCGACGAGTTACGGCGAATTGCTCAAGGCTGACGATCAGCTGAGTGCCGAGCAAGCCGGGCAACTCAAATCCCTGGCAGACCGTTTCAGCACCTTGAGCTACCAGACGGACGCGCACAGCCTGGCGATCCCGCTCAAGGCAGAACTGCGCGAACTCGCCGCTGATCCGGCCATTGCGCAAGCGATCCAGCGCAACCTGGATGCGTGTGATTCGCTCACTCGCGAGGGATTCGAGCGTCTGCACGACTTGCTCGAGCGCCAAAGCTATCGCCTGGCCAGTTGGCGCACGGCGGCGGACGATATCAATTGGCGGCGCTTTTTCGATATCAACGAGCTGGGCGGACTGCGGGTCGAGCGGCCGGCGGTGTTTGAAGCGACCCACGCGAAAATCTTCGAGCTGGTGGCCGAAGGCCTGGTCGACGGTCTGCGCATCGACCACATCGACGGCCTTGCCGATCCACGGGGTTACTGCCGCAAATTGCGGCGCAGGGTCGATCGGCTGTCACCGGACCGGCACCTGCCGATCTACGTCGAGAAGATCCTCGGCGAAGGCGAAACCCTGCACCGCGACTGGTCCGTCGATGGCACCACCGGTTATGAATTCATGAACCAGTTGTCGCTGCTGCAACACGACCCTCAAGGTGCCCGGACCTTAGGCACACTCTGGAGCCGATACAGCCAACGGCCCGCCGATTTTCGCCAGGAAGCGCAACTGGCCCGCCAGCAAATCCTCAACGGTTCCCTCGCCGGGGACTTCGAGAGTGTCGCCCAGGCGTTGCTGCAAGTCGCCCGGGACGACCTGATGACCCGCGACCTGACCCTCGGCGCGATCCGGCGGGCATTGCAGGAACTGATCGTGCACTTCCCGGCGTATCGCACCTACATCAGCCCCCGTGGCCGCAGCGCTGAAGACGATGTGTTTTTCCAGCAGGCCATGGACGG
Organism: Pseudomonas fluorescens; assembly: GCF_902497995.1. Taxonomy (GTDB): domain Bacteria; phylum Pseudomonadota; class Gammaproteobacteria; order Pseudomonadales; family Pseudomonadaceae; genus Aquipseudomonas; species Aquipseudomonas fluorescens_BK. The sequence goes on from NZ_CABVII010000005.1 coordinate 303,634, forward strand.
TGCCCGGCAATCGCTCAGCGAGGCCGACTGGCCGGTGCTCGATTGCCTGGCCCGCTGGCTCGGCGGTGAACCGTGGCGCAAACGCCCGGCGGGTCGCCAGCGCAAGATGCTCAAGCACGCCTGCGTACGCTTTCAGCAATTGACCTCGCCGGCCGCCGCCAAGGCCGTGGAAGACACCGCGTTCTATCGCTCGGCAGTGTTGCTGTCGCGCAATGACGTGGGTTTCAGCACCGAGCAGTTCAGTGCGCCGGTCGCCGATTTCCATGCCGTTTGCATCAACCGTCTCGAAACGTTTCCCGATAATTTGCTGGCGACCGCCACCCACGACCACAAACGCGGGGAAGACACCCGTGCGCGGTTGGCGGTGTTGAGCGAACGCAGTGCCTGGTACGCCGAGCAAGTGCCGCTCTGGCAAGCCCTGGCCCGACCTCTGCGCAATGACGACCAGATGCCATCGACGGGTGACGAGTTGATCCTGTATCAAGCGATCCTCGGCAGCTGGCCGCTCGACTTGCGCAGTGAAGATCCACTAGCGATCGAGGCGTACGCTCACCGTCTCTGGCAGTGGCAACAGAAAGCCTTGCGCGAAGCCAAGTTGCAAAGCAGCTGGAGCGCGCCCAACGACGCTTACGAACAAGCGGTTGAGCAGTTCCTGCAACGACTGATGCTAAGTCCCGAAGGTGAACTGTTGCGCGCAGCCCTGGGCAAGGCGGTCAACACCCTCGCCGCTCCCGGCGCACTCAACGGCATGGCGCAAACCTTGCTGCGCATGACCGTGCCGGGCATACCGGATCTTTATCAGGGCAACGAGTACTGGGATTTCTCGCTAGTGGATCCGGACAACCGGCGGCCGGTGGATTACGCTGATCGGCAACAGGCCTTGCACGCCTGCTCGGGCTTACCCGAGCTGCTGACGACCTGGCGGGACGGGCGCATCAAGCAAAGCCTGATCGCCCAGGTGTTGAACCTGCGGGCCGAACACGCCGAGCTGTTTCGGCGAGGGGCGTATCAAGCCCTGGAAGTTATCGGCGGCCAGGCGCAGCGGGTGCTGGCGTTTGCCCGCTCGCTGGAAGGCAAACGGGCGATCGTGATCGTACCGATTCGCTGCGCCGAACTGCTGAAAAACAGTACCGAACCGCGAATTGACGCGCGGCTGTGGGGCGATACGCGAGTCAAATTACCGGTCGCCACCACTGATGTACATTTGAAGGGACTTTTTGCCAGCGGAGCAGTCACAACCCAAGGGGAACTGATGATCAGCGCTGCGCTGGGGGATTTCCCGGTCAATCTCTTTATCCAAACTACCGACACTTGAGTGCAGTTCAGGAGCATAGCGATGAGTACCGAAGATAAACGCATCCGCGAGTTTGCCTATCAGATCTGGGAATCTGAAGGTAAACCCGAGGGCCACGAAGCCCGTCACTGGGAAATGGCCCGCAAACTGGCTGAGGCCGAAGCCCTGTCGCCGAACAAGTCGTCGAAAGCCGCTGGCAGTAAAACTGCCGCGACTAAACCGGCGACGAAAAAGCCCGACGGCAAGCCAGTCAATGACAAGTCGCTAGACGGCAAGGGCGCCGAGCCGAAAACCAAGGCGAAGGCCAAGCCGGCCGCAGCGTCATCGGTGGTCCCGCCCGGTGAAAAAGCTGCCGCGAAGAAGCCTCGCACCGCGCGTAAACCACCCGCGGTCTAACGCTTCCCTACCGGTCCTGAATAAATGTGTGGCGAGCTCCCTCGCCACCGCGGGGCTCGCTCGTCCTCGAAAAAATACCAGAGCCAAGCATTACCCCCCTTTGCAGGAGCCTCTATGAGCAGTCCAAAGAAATCCGCGCCAGAACCTCACGTCGAGACGCCTTCTCGAATCCGTGAAGGTTTGCCCTTTCCGCTGGGCGCGACCTGGGATGGCTTGGGGGTCAACTTTGCCTTGTTTTCCGCCAACGCCACCAAGGTTGAATTGTGCATCTTCGATGATGCCGGCGAAGTCGAGCTGGAACGCATCGAGTTGCCGGAGTACACCGACGAGATCTATCACGGCTACCTGCCGGATGCGCATCCGGGGCTGATCTACGGCTACCGCGTCCATGGTCCGTACGATCCGGCCAACGGTCATCGCTTCAACCACAACAAATTGCTGATCGACCCCTATGCCAAACAACTGGTGGGCGGTTTGAAATGGTCCGAAGCGTTGTTCGGCTACACCATCGGCCACCCCGACGCCGACCTCAGCTTCGATGAGCGCGACAGCGCGCCCTTCGTGCCCAAATGCAAGGTGATCGACCCGGCCCACACCTGGGGGCACGACCATCGTGTCAGCGTGCCGTGGGACAAGACGATCATTTATGAGACTCACGTACGCGGCATCAGCATGCGTCACCCCTCCGTCCCCGAGAGCCAGCGTGGCACCTTCGCCGGGTTGATGGTCGATGACGTGATGGAACACATCCGCAAGCTCGGTGTGTCGACCGTGGAATTGCTGCCTATCCATGCCTTCGTCAATGACCAGCACCTGCTGCACAAAGGCATGACCAATTACTGGGGCTACAACAGCATCGCGTTTTTCGCCCCGGATCCGCGTTATCTGGCCAGCGGCAAGATCGCCGAATTCAAGGAGATGGTCGCGCACCTGCACGAAGCCAATCTCGAAGTGATCCTCGACGTGGTCTACAACCACACCGCCGAGGGCAATGAACAGGGCCCGACCCTGTCCATGCGTGGCATCGACAACGCCTCGTATTACCGCTTGATGCCCGACGACAAACGCTACTACATCAACGATTCCGGCACCGGCAATACCCTGGACCTGAGTCACCCCTGTGTGCTGCAGATGGTCACCGACTCCCTGCGCTACTGGGCCACGGAAATGCATGTGGACGGTTTCCGTTTCGATCTGGCGACCATTCTCGGCCGTTACCACGACGGTTTCGACGAACGTCACAGTTTCCTCGTGGCCTGCCGCCAGGACCCGGTGCTGCGTCAGGTGAAGATGATTGCCGAGCCCTGGGATTGCGGCCCCGGCGGTTATCAGGTCGGTGGTTTTCCGCCGGGCTGGGTCGAGTGGAACGACAAATTCCGCGACACTGTGCGCGCGTTCTGGAAAGGCGACGATGGCCAATTGGCAGACTTTGCCCACCGCATGACCGCGTCCGGCGAAATGTTCAACCAGCGTGGGCGGCGGCCTTATGCCTCGCTGAACTTCATCACCGCCCACGACGGCTTCACCCTCAACGACCTGGTGTCGTACAACGACAAGCACAACGAAGCCAACGACGAGAACAACCAGGATGGCAGCAACAACAACCTGTCCTGGAACCACGGCGTCGAAGGCCCCACCGACGATCCCGAGATCAATGAACTGCGCCAGCGGCAGATGCGCAACTTCTTCGCCACGCTGCTGCTGTCCCAGGGCACGCCGATGCTGGTGGCCGGCGACGAATTCGCCCGCACCCAGGAAGGCAACAACAACGCCTATTGCCAGGACAGCGAGATCGGCTGGGTCAATTGGGACCTGAGCGAAGACGGCAAGGCCCTGCTCAAGTTCGTCAAACGCCTGATCAAGCTGCGCCTGGCGTACCCGATCCTGCGTCGCGGGCGTTTCCTGGTGGGCAACTACAACGAAGACATCGGGGTCAAGGACGTTACCTGGCTGGCGCCGGATGGCAGCGAGATGACCATCGAACAATGGGAGGAAGCCCATGGCCGCTGCCTGGGCATGCTGCTCGACGGCCGCGCCCAGGAGACCGGGATCCGCCGCAAAGGTGCCGACGCAACCCTGCTGCTGGTGGTCAATGCCCATCATGACGTGGTCAATTTCCTGCTCCCGGAAGTACCCGATGGCGGTTTCTGGACCTGCATGATCGACACCAATCAACCCTCCATTCGCGGTCAGGAACGCTTCGAGTTCGGCCACGAGTACTCGGTCACCGGGCGTTCGCTGCTGCTGTTCGAATTGCAGCGTGAGGCTGACGAATGAAAGGGGCCGCTGTTGGAAGGCGACCCGCAAATCGGCGTGCCGCCGGTCCTGGCGCCTTACGTACTGGACCGGTTGCTGCAACCCTTCGGCTACGCCGAGACCACCGAATTGCCTCCTGGCCAGGAAGATAAAAAACGTACCAGATGGAGTATCGACGCGACGAATGGCCTGACATGAGCAATACTCTGCTCGCGGCAATCCAGGGTTTGGAGCGCTGCACTTTGCAATCAAACAAGGATGTAGCCCCGATGAAACCTGTTTCCATCAATGAAAGCAGCCAGTGCGCGCAGATCTGGAACAGCGCCCCTCAGCTGGACACCATCCCCTTCATCAACACCGAAACCCTGGTCCCTCCCGGTGCGCGTGCCGTGGTGATCGCACCGCATCCCGGTGATGAAGTAGTGACCTGCGGCGGCTTGCTGCAGTTGCTCAGCGCCTTGGGTCATCCCTTGCAATTGATCTCGATGAGTGACGGCAGCGCCAGCCATCCGGGCTCGCAACTGTGGTCGGAAAAACGCCTGAGTGTGTTTCGCCCTCAGGAAAGCGTCGAAGCCTTGCGCCGGCTCGGGTTACCGATGCACAGCCTGAAGTGGATTCGCGGCGGCTTCACCGACAACGCCCTGGCCGAGCGCGAACTTCAGTTGACCCAATTCATTGCCCGTTACTTGCGGCCCGGCGACGTGGTGTTCAGCACCTGGGGCGAGGACGGCAATGATGACCATGATGCCGTCGGCCGGGCCAGCGCCAAGGCGGCCGACCTGGTCGGTGCGACGTTTCACGAAGTGCCGCTATGGGCCTGGCACTGGCCATCCCGTGATCGTGGGCTGATTCCCTGGCATCGGGCGCGCAAGATCCGGCTCGACACCTGGACCGTCGCGCGCAAAAGCCACGCCACCCATGCCTATGCCAGCCAGCTCGACGGCGAACCGGCGATCGGCCTCGCCCCGCTGCTGCCCCGGGTATTGCTGGAGCGGATACGCTTGCCCTATGAAATCGTATTCATCTGAACCAACGCCGATCAACTGTGGGAGATTCTATGGTTGAGGGGAAGCCTCAACCTGCTTTCGGTTGGTATTCGCTCTGCCCTTTCAGTAGGGCGAATACGATTCGAGCGAGTTTGCGAGCCAGTATCACCAGTGCTTGCGTGGTA
>NZ_CABVII010000006.1 GCF_902497995.1 Pseudomonas fluorescens
AGCTCTTCCAATTTTGGCCAGAAGCCGATGACGGCTTCCTCGAATAGGCCTAATACATAGATGCAACGGGGCGGCAGTTTTTTTGAAAGCGGGTAGACAGTGGGGGCGAGTCCATACATAGGAGCTGGCTTGTCGGATCGCCGCACCGCAGCGAAGGCGGCCTCGAGTCTTGCAGCGCCAATGAAAACGCCTTCGCCAGCAAGCCGGCTCCTACAGGGGCACCATAGTCCGGAAAACACGTGGGCTTATTTCAAATGGTTTTTTGTCCCTTCAGGAACTAAACCCGTGAAACGCCACTCAGAGTTACTGAATGGCTGGTGAAGCCCTTCGATGCTCCTATGTTGTGTTAAGTGTTGGCAGATATCTGGACCCCGCCCTAACGGTCCGGAGCTTGAACCCCGGAACTTCCCCCTCCCCATAGAAGTCCGGGGTTTTTTTTGCCCGCGATTTTATCTGTCAACCTTTACTCGGTAACCTCGGCGCCCTTGTCCGCCAGTTCCATCCAGTCTGCCAACACAGTGTAGGCGTCTTCCAGGCCCATGCGTTTCGGTGCGGAAAACAGCTGAATCGTCACGGCGTCGCCCCAGCCTTTACGGATCTCGGCCTGAACCTTGAGCAAGGTGTTTTTCGCTGCGCCGTAGGTCAGCTTGTCCGCCTTGGTCAGCAAAATGTGCATCGGCATGCCGGCGGCGACAGCCCAGTCGAGCATCAGCAGGTCGAAATCGGTCATTGGATGACGGATATCCATCATCAGAATCAGCCCCTTCAAACTTTCGCGGCCGCCCAGATAGGCTTCCAGGTGACGCTGCCAGTGCATCTTCAACGGGATCGGTACTTTTGCATAACCGTAACCCGGCAGGTCGACCAGACGGCGTTCATCGTCTAGCTTGAAGAAGTTCAACAGCTGCGTGCGCCCCGGGGTTTTCGAGGTTCGCGCCAGGCTGGCATGGGTCAGGGTGTTCAGCGCACTGGACTTGCCGGCGTTGGAACGCCCGGCGAAAGCCACTTCAAAGCCTTCGTCGTCGGGACATTGATCGACTTTGGCAGCGCTGAGCATGAAGGTGGACTGTTGGCACAGGCCGAGGATGGGGTTCTTGAATTGCATGGGATTTCCGATGTGGGCGGCGCCGGGAATGGACGCGGCAAGCGGTGTCGTTTCCGTTTCAGTGACGCCAGTATATAATGCCGCAGATTTTGTGTGCGCTTTGTCCCAGCGCAGGATGAAGTTCACGAGAGCGATTGACCTTGATTGCGCATTAGAACGCAGAACGCTCTCAACCCTGAAAAGGTCGTTTTATGACGAAATGGCTGCTAGCTGCCGGTGTCTTGATGCCGCTTTACAGCGCTCAGGCTACACAGGATCCGGAAGCTGTGTACAACCGTGTTTGTGGTGCCTGTCATTCCGGCCAACTACCCATGGCGCCCAGAAAGGGCGATCAGGAAGCTTGGACGCCGAGGTTGGCGAAAGGTATGGAGACGCTGGTGCAACACGTGACCCAGGGTTTCAAGGCGATGCCGCCGCGTGGTTTGTGCATGGACTGCAGTGCCGAGGATTACCGAGCCATCATCCAGTGGATGAGCGAGTGATTCCGGTCCATAACTCTTTAACCCTTAGCCGTAGTTGGATTAGCTGATGAACAAATTGATCGTGAGTCTGCTGTTGACCGTGGGGATCTCCGGCGTAGCCCATGCTGCAGGTGATGCAACTGCTGGTCAGGCGAAAGCCGCAGTATGTGGCGCCTGTCATGGCCCGGATGGCAACAGCATGGCGCCTAACTTTCCGAAACTGGCAGGCCAGGGCGAACGTTATCTGAACAAGCAGTTGCACGACATCAAGTCCGGCAAACGCACGGTACTGGAAATGACCGGCCTGCTGACCAACCTGAGCGATCAGGACCTGGCCGATATCTCCGCCTACTTCGCCAGCCAGAAAGGCAGCGTTGGCGCCGCCGACCCGAAAGTCGTGTCTCGCGGTGAAGCCTTGTTCCGTGGCGGGGACCTGGCCAAGGGCCTGCCCTCCTGCACCGGCTGCCACGCTCCAGACGGCAAGGGCAACGCGGCTGCCGGCTTCCCGCATCTGGGCGGTCAACATGCTCAGTATATTGCCAAGCAACTGACCGATTTCCGCAAGGAAGAAGGCGGTCGCGCCAACGATGGCGATACCAAACCGATGCAAAGCATCGCCAAAAAGTTGAGCGACGAAGATATCGCTGCAGTCTCCAGCTATATTCAAGGCCTGCACTAAGACCGCCAGGCGGACGTCGCGAGGGATGCCTATCTCTCGCCATGTTAACGCTCGATTAATCTGTCGATGCAAGCATAAAAAGGGTGGCTTTGGCCGCCCTTTTTTGTGGCCGCTGCCGTTACACTACAGAACTCAAGCCCGCCATGACCTGTCTGAAAACAGGTCGCGCGAGGCGACCCAAATTGTCCAGGAGTAAAGCATGCGTAATCTGATCATCAGCGCCGCACTGGTCGCTGCCAGCCTGTTCGGCATGACCGCCCAGGCTGCCGAAGCACCCGCAGCACCCTATGTAGAACTGAGCAATCCAGTTCCGGTTGCCGTGCCTGGCAAGATCGAAGTGGTGGAGCTGTTCTGGTACGGCTGCCCGCATTGCTACTCGTTCGAGCCTGTGATCAATCCCTGGGTTGAGAAATTGCCTTCAGACGTGAACTTCGTGCGCATTCCAGCCATGTTCGGTGGCCCGTGGAACGCACACGGCCAGATGTTCCTGACCCTTGAAGCCATGGGCGTCGAGAGCAAGGTTCACGCGGCGGTTTTCGAAGCCATCCAGAAGGAACACAAGAAGCTGGTCGACAAGAATGAAATGGCAGACTTCCTGGCCACCCAGGGCGTAGACAAGGACAAGTTCCTGGCCACCTTCGACTCTTTCGCCATCAAGGGCCAGATCGTCAAGGCCACTGACCTGGCCAAGAAGTATGAAATCACCGGCGTTCCGACCATGATCGTCAACGGCAAGTATCGCTTCGACGTAGGCTCTGCCGGCGGCGCCGAGCAAGCCTTGCAACTGGCCGACAAGCTGATAGACAAAGAGCGGGCGGCAACCAAGGCTGCCGCCAACTAAGCGCGGGGCCTGCCATGCGCCGCTGGGGTACTGAACGCGTCGTTGGCCTGCATGATCCGCGGGTCAACGAACATCACCTGGAATCGACGGGGCTGCCCGCAGACAGCCGCCTGCGCTTGCTCAGCTTCAATATCCAGGTCGGTATCAGTACCGAGCGGTATCGGCACTATCTGACCCGAGGCTGGCAACACCTGTTGCCGCACACCGGGCGTGCCGACAATCTGCAAAAGATCGGCAATCTGCTGGGCGACTTCGACTTGGTCGCCCTGCAGGAAGCCGATGGCGGCAGCCTGCGATCAGGCTATGTCAATCAGGTCGAGCACCTGGCCCAACTCGGCGCCTTCCCTTACTGGTATCAACAACTCAATCGCAATCTCGGTCGCCTCGGCCAGCACAGCAATGGTGTGCTCAGCCGCCTGCGCCCCTGGGCGATTGAAGATCACCCACTGCCGGGGCCCAAGGGGCGCGGAGCTATCCTGGTGCGCTTCGGTGAAGGCCCTGAAGCGCTGGTGGTGGTCATGATGCACCTGGCGCTGGGCGCCCGCGCACGCAGCATGCAACTGGCTTACATCCGCGAGTTGATCGGGGGTTATAAACACCAGGTGCTGATGGGCGACATGAATACCCATGCCAGTGACTTGCTGCAAAACTCGCCGTTGCGAGACCTCGGTCTGCTCGCACCGCAACTGGAAGCGACCTTCCCCAGCTGGCGCCCGCAACGCTGCCTGGACCATATTCTGCTGAGCCCGACCCTGACCCTGGAAAAGGTCGAAGTGCTGGCACAACCCATTTCCGATCACCTGCCGGTCGCGGTAGAGATCCGTCTGCCGGGTTCGCTCACCGCCGATGCATTGCCCGTGTTGAGTTCTGCCCATCGCGGACCCCATGAATGAGCGACGAAACACAGCGCTGGAAAGAGAAGTACCTTAAAAACATCGAACAACAGGAAAAGCTCGAGCGCCAATGGGACGCCCGGCTCGACTTGTTGCGCCGTGGACTGGTGCGCAGCACGTTGGCGGCCGAGGGCACCGACCGCGCGGTTGACCAGTGCATGAAGGAAATGCGCGAAGTCATACGCACCAATGACATGGACGCCGGCCTGGCTGCCCTGCTGCCACGGCTGGAAAAAGCCGTGCTCGACTCTGAACAACGTCGCGAAACCCGGGTCAATCAGACCAGTGCCGCACTGACCGCGCTGGTTGCGCAACTGCAAACATTGCCGCTGCCCCGGGAAGTCAGGCGCCCACTCAAGGATTTTGCCAAGCGGTTGGACACACGCGTCAGTCAGGCCCGTGAGATCCCGTTGCTGCTCAGCGAACTGAGCAGCCTGCAAGGCAAGGCCTTGAGTCAGCTTGAAAGCCCGGCAGAGCCCGGTCGCCCCGGCCTGTTGCAGCGGCTGTTCGGTCACCGTGAGGCCGATGACGCAGCGCCCCTCGTCGCTCTCACAGAGCAAGCTCCCACCGTGCAGCATGCCGAAGCCGTCTCGGCGCCGATTGCCGGCGAGGTGCAGCACGACATGCTCTACGCTCTGCCGGACTCCCCGGAGCCGTCCTACAGCTCGGTGGCCAGGCATATCGAAGACACGCTGCTGGGCTTGTTCGACGATCTGACGCTGCCCGAGCGTCACCGCCCGCAAGCCGAATCGATGCGTGAACGTCTGAAAAACGGTTTTAACTGGTACGAACTGCTGCCGATCCTCGACGATCTGGCGACCTTGATGTTGGCGATTTCCGACAGCGGCCAACACGAATTCGAAGCGTACTTGCAGCGCCTCAACGAGCGTCTGGAGTCGTTCCAGAGCAGTCTGCAAGCCGCCAGCGCCGGCCATGCCGACAGCCGTTTTGCCGCGCAGGCAATGCACACGCAAATCCGCGAACAGGTCGACGGTTTGCAGAGCAGCCTGCACGAAGCGGCCGACCTGGGCGATCTCAAGTTCGTTCTGGAAAACCATCTCGAAGGCCTGCTCGATACCATGGAACAGCACCGCAAGCAGCGCGACGAGCGTGAGCAAGAGATGGCGGGCCGCCTGCACAGCCTGGCCGAACGGGTTGCCCATATGGAGCAGGAAGCCCTGGGCGTTCGCGAACACCTCGAAGAGCAGCGCCAGAAAGCCTTGATCGACCCGCTGACCGGCCTGCCCAACCGGGCGGCCTGGAGCGAACGGCTCGACCATGAAATCAGCCAATGGCAGCAACAGGGCAATACCTTGTTGCTGGCAATGCTCGACCTCGATCATTTCAAACGCATCAACGACAACTACGGCCATCTGGCGGGCGACAAGGTGTTGAAAATCATCGCCGGCGTGCTGCGCAAGCGCCTTCGCGGAACAGATTTCATTGCACGGTTCGGTGGTGAAGAGTTTGTACTGCTGATGCCCGCAACCGTTGCGGGGGTCGGTGCGAAACTGCTGGAAAATCTGCGAACCGCCATCGAAGCCTGCCCTTTCCACTTCAAGGGCGAGCCAGTGACTATCACCCTTTCCATCGGCCTGACCGAGTTCAACGCCGGCGAACACAGCGATCTGGTATTGAAGAGAGCCGATCAGGCGCTATACAGGGCGAAACACGCTGGACGGAACCGTGTGCAAATCGGCTAGAAACCAATTGTTCCATTTTGTTTAAATTACCGCGCCGTCCGTCTGTGCATAAAGCAGTACGTTACACTGTTGCATTATTGTCCTACGTGTATTGCCTCCTGCCATGAAACTTTTTGCTCTCCTCGCTTCGCTGGCTCTGTTGGCCGGTTGTGCCAGTGGCCCCCGGTTCGACACCAGTCATGTCTCAGTCAACCACGACAGCCGCATCCAGTTCGTCGTGCTGCATTACACCTCCGCATCGCAGGAGCGCTCGCTGCAGTTGCTGACCCATGGCGAAGTCAGCAGCCATTACCTGGTCGGCGACGACAAAAAAGCCACCATCTATAAGCTGATGGATGAAAACATGCGGGCATGGCATGCCGGCGAGAGCGAGTGGCAAGGCCGAACCTGGTTGAACTCCAGTTCCCTGGGCATCGAAATCGTCAACCCGGGTTTCAAGGACGCCCCGAATGGGGAGCGTCTGTGGTACCCCTACAGCGAAGCCCAGGTCCAGTCGCTGATTGTGTTGCTCAAGGACATCAACAAGCGCTACGCCATCAGCCCGCGCAACATTATCGGTCATAGCGACATCGCACCGTTGCGCAAGCTTGATCCAGGGCCGCTGTTCCCCTGGAAACGCCTGGCGGCCGAAGGCCTGGGAGTCTGGCCGAACGAGCAGGCCGTGGCACGCCAGCAAGTGCAGTTCGCCGTTCAGTTGCCGAGCATCGGTTGGTATCAGGCGCAGCTGGCCCGCCTGGGTTATCCCACACCGCAAACAGGTGAACTGGATGTCGCGACGCGCCATGTGATTGCGGCCTTCCAGATGCATTTCCGACCGACCCGCTTCGACGGCACCCCGGACGCGCAAACCGCGGCACTTTTACAAGTTTTGAATCAGACAAAATAATGACGCCCGCCCGACGGTAAGGGCTTTTTCTCAATCAGCAGCTATAACTCATTGGTAATTCTTCGGATATACCCAATGCCTGCTGCTCGAGAGACATTACGTAGTTGGTTCTATCGCCCTTGGTTTTTGGCGATGCTAGCTGCTGTCTTGAGCGCAACCCTGTTAATGACAGGCAGCCTGATCGTGGCCATGCATCAGGTCGAGCAGAGCGAAAGCGAGGAGATGAACGCCCAGGGCGAGCGCTTCCTGGCCCGTCTGGAGCAGCTCTTCGGCCAATTGCGTGAAAGCCTCGACGACCTCGAAGCGCAGCCGCTGCGGGGCTGCGATGACGAAATGATCGCGACCTTGCAGCAAGTCAGTTTCAATTACCGTTTCGTCTACGAAGCTGCTTATAGGGACGATTCGCGGATTTGCTCCAACCGACCCCGCCAGGAAGGGCTGTCGCTGATACGGCCGCCGGATATCAAGGGCCCCACTTATAGCTATTGGCTGAACACCACCACCGAACCCGATGAAAACCGTGCCGCGCTGATGCTCGGGCGCGGTAATTTCCGCGTCGCGACCTCTCGCGGGCATTTGACCGATATGGTCGACCTGTCGCCCGGGAGCAGCCTGCTGGTGGTACTCGACCACGGCACGCGGGCGATTCCGGTACTGGGTGTGTCGCAGGCCTGGCCTCCGTCCGAACCCTGGCCTCCGAAAAGTCGCGATGCGCTGCAAGTCACGCACAAACGCTTGATTTACCGTATGCCCACCAACAATCCGGAATACCAGCTTGTACTTATAACGCCGCGTACCGGCATGCATGTGCCTGCGGTCTGGTGGTGGCTGCTGCCAGCCAGCCTGGCGCTGGGCATTTGCGTGGGTTTTCTGGTGTTTCTGCTGGTCAAGCAGCGACAGTCGATGGATGCCGAACTGACTGGCGCAATTCGGCGAGGCGAGTTGCAGGTTCTGTATCAACCGATTTTCGACCTCGACAGCCGCAACTGTGTCGGGGCAGAGGCCTTGCTCCGCTGGCGCAGGCCGGATGGCACCCTGACCAGCCCCGACCTGTTCATCCCGATGGCAGAAAACACCGGGCAGATCCGCCAGATGACTGACTTCGTCCTGCAACGCCTGCTTGAGCAGCTTGGTCATCTATTGCGGGCCAATCCGCAGTTATACATCTCGGTCAACCTCGCAGCCTGCGACGTCATGGTGCCGCGTATAGGCGAAGTGATGGCGCGCTTGCTGACGTTGCATCGGGTCGCGGCCAAGCAGATCGCCTTCGAGGTCACCGAGCGCGGATTGATCGATGTGGTGGTGGCTCGGGAAAATCTGCAGGCCTTGCGCGATGTCGGGCATCAGGTGCTGATCGACGACTTTGGCACTGGCTATTGCAGCCTCGCCTACCTGCAAACCCTGCCGGTGGATTGCCTGAAAATCGACAAGGCCTTTATCGATGCGCTGGGCCATGACGCCGCCAGCAGTGGCGTAGCACCGCACATCATTCGCATGGCCCAGGCCCTGCAACTGAAAGTGATTGCCGAGGGCATCGAACATGAAGCGCAAGCGGCGTTTCTGAGCAGCGAAGGCGTGAAATACGGTCAGGGCTGGCTGTTCGCCCATGCGTTGAGTGCAGTGCAGTTCATTGAACTGATTACCCGTGGCCGCCGGCTAGCGGGCAGACGTCTGGATGACGAAGCGTGAAAGCCGCTTACACCGCCAGCGCCATATAGAACTGAGACCCCTGCCCCGGCCGCGAATAGACGCCCATCCGTCCGCCATGCAATTGCACGATTTCCTTGCACAACGCCAGGCCGAGCCCTGCACCGCCCTTTTTACGGCCGACCTGGACAAAGGGTTCGAAGATCCGCCCCTGCTGGCCGTAGGCAATGCCTTCACCGTTGTCTTCAACACTGATAATTACCCGCTCACCATGACGCCGAGCCTGCAAGCGTATCTGCCCGTCGGTGCCGGTATGGCGCAACGCGTTGTCGATCAGGTTATCGAGCACCCGGTCCAGCTGAGGCTGATCGGCCTGTAGCCATGGCAATGGTCCCTGCACTTCCACCAACAGACTGATGCCCTTCTCCACCGCGACGCCGGCATAACGCTCCCGAGCCTGCTCCAGCAAACTGTCGATCGAACATGGCGCCAGGGTGAGTTTCTGCAAGCCGTTCTGATAGCGGGAGAAGTTCAGCAGGTCGTTGATCAACTGCATCAAGCGCTGCATCTCTTCATTCACGGTGTCCAGGAGATCGGCTTCCCGGGAGTCCTGGGCGAAATGCGCGCGCTCGCGGAACAGGCCGAACGCCATATGCATGCCGGTGACCGGTGTGCGCAATTCATGGGAGGCGCGCAACACGAACTCGCTGCGCACCCGTTCAAATGCACGCTGCTCGGTGACGTCATGCAACACCATCACGGCGCCGAGAATATGGCCCTGTGTGTGGCTGACAGGCGTCAGGCTATAGGTCAACAATCGCGACTCACCATCGACCTCGATGCTCAAGTCTTCCGGCGCCCGCTCCAGGGTCCCGCCGCGCAGCACCAGTTGCAGCTGTCCATCAAGCTCGGGGCGCTCCAGCGCGGTGCCCAACCCCTGGCCAAGTCGAACGGTGTCCCAACCCAATTGACGCTGTGCCACGGGATTGAGGTGTTCCAGATGACCTTCGCGGTCGATCATCAACAACCCGTCGTCGATGCTGTCGAGTACCGCCTGCAAACGCTGCTGGCCGGCGAGCAGCTCGTCGATGTTGGTCGCTTGGTGCTCGCGCAGGGCCTCGGCCATGATCCCGAAGCGTTTGGTCAGCTGGTTCATTTCCACTGCCGAAGAAATAGGCAAGGTCACTTCGAAATTGCCCTGCCCGATGTTATCCGCCGCCTGGACCAAAGCCTCTATCGGTTCGCCGAAACGCCGGGCGATGGCGTGTGCGGTCACGAAGCCAATGATCAGCACCGCCAACCCCACCAGCCCGAGCAGGCCAGCCACCAGCAGCGCCTGCTCCCGAGTCTGGCGCTCGATGACATTGATGTAATCCAGCGCATGCTTGTGTTCGGCGATCAAGCCATTGCGCAGCTTATTGAATTTTTCGGTGAATTCACTGGTACCACTCAACACGCGCGATGTGTCAGGTGACTGGTCGTACGCCTGCATGAAGCTCTGGTAGTCAGCCTTGGCCTGGGCAAAACCGTACTGAACGTCCTTGCCGGAATCGGCAAGGGCAATGCCTTCATCGAGCAACCGGAAATAATGCTGCCTGGACTGCTCGAGTGCAGCGGGATCCGGCCGCTCGCTGAGCATGATGATCAACTGGTCGCCAAGGGTCTGGCGCAATTTCAGCCCCAGGTCGAGGGTAACGAAGTTGTTTCGGATCAGCGCTTCCTGAGTTCCCGCCATCTGCATCACGCTGACCAGCCCGAGCAAGAGCCCGAGCAGCGCTACGGTGATCAGTGCGGAAATGCTCAGAAACAGCCGCGTCCGCAACTTCATCGCCAGCTTCATCGGGCGGGGGTCACAGGTTGTACTGCTTGCGTTTGCGGTACAGCGTCGAGGCGTCGATGCCCAACGTCTTGGCGGCTTGGTCCAGCGTGTCGGCGGTGGCGAGAACGGCGCCGATGTGAGCCTTCTCCAACTCATCCAGACTCAACGCGGCGCCGATGCGGGGCGCGTTGTTGACCGGGGTTTCAGCCATGCCCAGGTGGCTGATCTCTACTCGCTCTTGCGAACAGATAATGCTCGCCCTCTCCACGACGTTGCGCAGTTCGCGGATGTTGCCCGGCCAGCGGTAGCTGAGCAGTGCTTCTCGAGCGGCGTCGCTGAAACCCCGTGCCGGACGCGCGTATTCCTTGACGAAACGAGCCAGAAAACGATCAGCCAGGTTCAGGATGTCTTCTCTGCGTTCGCGTAAAGGTGGCAGGTGCAAGGTGATCACGTTCAGACGATAGAGGAGGTCTTCACGGAAACGACCGTCACGCACCATGTCCTCCAGATTGAGGTTGGTGGCCGCGAGAATTCGGACATCGGCTCGGCGGGTGACCGGGTCGCCGACGCGTTCGTATTCCTTGTCCTGGATAAAACGCAGCAACTTTGGCTGCAGTGTCAGGGGAAAGTCGCCGATCTCGTCAAGAAACAGCGTTCCGCCATCGGCCTGATTGACACGTCCCAAGGTACTTTCGCTGGCCCCGGTGAAGGCACCACGGCTGTGACCGAAGAGTTCACTTTCCATGAGTTCGGCGGTCAGGGATGGGCAGTTGATCGTGACGCAGGATTTCTTTGCGCGCTTGCTCCAGCCGTGTATGGCCTGAGACAGCTCACCTTTACCGGTACCGGACTCGCCAAGAATCAAAATATTGGCATCGGTGCTGGCGACCTGGCGGGCGGTTTCGAGCACCACTTTCATCGCCGGGCTGTGGGAGTCCAGGCCATCCTTGGGTTTGCGCACTTCACCTTCCAGGGCTTCCAGACGGGCCGACAGCTGTCGCACTTCCAGTTGCTTGGCGGTGGCCAGGCGCAGTTGGTCGGGGCTGCAAGGTTTGACCAGGTAATCGGCGGCACCGGCCTGGATCGCATCCACAGCAGTGTCGACTGCCGAGTGCGCAGTGACGATGACTACACGCATCCATGGCGCTTGAATGCGCATTTGCGCCAACACATCGAGACCGTTGTCTTCACCCAGGCGCAAATCGAGGAAGCACAAGTCGAAGACCTGACGCTGCAACAACGCTTCGGCCTGTGCAGCACTGTTGGCAGTAGCAACGCTGTAGCCTTCATCTTCAAGGCAATAGCGAAAAGTACGCAGGATGGCGGATTCATCGTCCACCAGCAGAATGCGGCCTTGATGCTCAGTGGCTGATTCCATTTTCCTACGCTCCTTAATGAATCATCTTAGTTAGTCCCGGAAAAATCGGGCAAGTTGCATGGTTGATTCTGGTCGATTTTGGCCACAACAGAGTAGCTCTCTCCTGCCCCTACGGCTAATTACCTGATTTAGCTGTGTTTTTATCAGATAGCCGGTCTACACACGGATTACCGATCTCCTGTGTGACATCCGCGCCCTCCTCGCAATTCAAAAAACTTGAAAGCACTGGGCCCTACCGATCGTGCATTACGCACGACCGCTAGCGGACCATCGTGCAGGATGCGTCCGATCCGGCTTTCACACCATCACTAACTAGTTGATTTTATTCACTTTTTTTCTATCAAAAAGCTGGCATGCAGGCTGCAATGCCTTGGTTGACCAGGGCATTCGAATTTGCCCCTACAAGATCACCACAGTGTGGGAGGAGCTTCAGGATGAGTCGCCAACGTGCCGCCCAAATGCGTATCTCGCCACTGCATGTCCAGCAAGGTCTATTTGCTGTTCTGGCGCTGTTGGTCACTTTGATCGGCGGTCAGCAGTTTCAGCGTTGGGAGCAGAACTCGCAGCAGGAAGCGTCGCGCGTGTCGATTCAGCATTCGGTCCAGACCCATTTCAGCGCCGCCAGCAGCAACCAGGCTGACCTCGCGCCGATGCGAATGATGGACGTCGACCAGGCACAGCCTGTGGATGAGATGCCCCGTCAGGAACGTTGGGTGTTCTGACTACATGAACTTGGCGCGCTCTGCGCTGGGAAAAGCACCACAAGCATCACCTCTAAAATAGAAGCGTAAGGAGAATCACCATGTTGAGCTGGGCAATTACATTCTTGATCATTGCCATCATCGCTGCAGTACTGGGCTTCGGTGGTATCGCGGGCACCGCCACGGGTATCGCCAAGATTCTCTTTGTCGTGTTCCTGGTGATGTTCATTGCTTCGTTCTTTTTTGGCCGTCGCGGTCGAGGCTGAAGATGAGCGTTTCCTTCAAGACACTGGCAGCCGCCCTGCTCCTGGGCGGTAGTGCCATGGCCATGGTCGCCAATGATGGGCAGATGCCTGAATAATCGATTGATTGTCGCCGTCAGCTTCGACAAAAAGCATGCCTACGCTATGCTGGTTGAAGTGCCTGCGGGATTGCCGGCTGACAAGTCGCCGACGCGCCATGCCAACTATCGCTTTCTGGGAAAACCAGACCAGGGTATGCAGGACATGTTGATGGACCAGTTGAAGAAAGATCCAGACTGGTACTGATTTTGAAATACGAAAGAAGCCACACTGCTTCTTTCCAAATGCGCTACCTGAGAAAGGTAGACGCATGACCAAGGGGTCGGGATGTTCTGCCTGTATCAGGGGCGGAGTGACCTACGGGTACATGGGGTGCCTGCGCAAGGGCCGGGTCAGGCATAAAGCTGCGACGCAGGTTCGCCGATCACTGATGTTCGACGAACTTGCGAAGAGCTTATGCGCGCAAAGCGTTGTCTTGGAGCGATCCTCCCCATTTCGTCGCGTCACCTGCAAATTATCGACGTGCGCCCGGGAAATTCTTTTTCCCGCGGTTCATATACGACCGTACATCGAGAAATATTACCCCCCTTTTGCGATAAATTTACGCCACGGATTGCCGGTTTTTCCTGAAAAACCCCCCTCGCCTGACTGATCAAAAAACATTCGATCTTCCCTGAGATGGCCGGTTCACGGCACTTATGCCTGCCGAAATGTCGTATTCGAACCGGTTGGGACGAGAGTTTCACTCGAAAAAGCTCATGCCGATTCGGCATAGGGTAGGCGTTTACGGCATTAGACGTCGCTCCCTTGCATCGGAATAGTTGCGCCTTTTTTCGCCTACCAGAGAGCCACTATCCAGCGCTCCGGGGTGCCTTATACGGGGGCAGATGCACAAGACTTTTTCGCCACAAGCGTTCCAGTTCCTGCATCGGCCTGAGTCAAACGCAAGTAAGGGTAAAGATATGAAGAAGGCAAAGCTTAGCCTCGCCTGGCAGATCCTCATCGGTCTGGTATTGGGGATTGCAATCGGTGCGCTGCTCAACCATTTCAGTGCCGAAAAGGCCTGGTGGATCAGTAACGTTCTGCAACCGGCAGGCGATATCTTTATCCGTCTGATCAAGATGATCGTGATCCCGATCGTGATCTCCTCGTTGATCGTCGGTATCGCGGGTGTCGGCGATGCGAAGAAGCTCGGCAGCATCGGCCTGAAGACCATCATCTACTTCGAAATCGTCACCACGATTGCCATCGTCGTCGGCCTGGTCCTGGCCAACCTGTTCCACCCGGGTACCGGCATCGACATGAGCACGCTGGGTACCGTCGATATTTCCAAGTACCAGGCCACGGCCGCCGAGGTGCAGCATGAACACGCGTTCATCGAAACCATCCTCAACCTGATCCCGTCGAACATCTTCGCGGCTGTCGCCCGTGGCGAGATGCTGCCGATCATCTTCTTCTCGGTGTTGTTCGGCCTTGGCTTGTCGAGCCTGAAACCCGACTTGCGCGACCCGCTGGTGAAGATGTTCCAGGGCGTGTCGGAAAGCATGTTCAAAGTCACGCACATGATCATGAACTACGCCCCGATCGGCGTTTTCGCCCTGATCGCGGTAACCGTGGCCAACTTCGGCTTCGCCTCCCTGCTGCCGCTGGCCAAACTGGTGCTCCTGGTTTACTTCGCCATCGCCTTCTTCGCCTTCATGGTGCTAGGCCTGATCGCTCGCCTGTTCGGTTTCTCGGTGATCAAGCTGATGCGCATCTTCAAGGATGAGCTGGTACTGGCCTACTCCACCGCCAGTTCGGAAACCGTGCTGCCGCGGGTGATCGAGAAGATGGAAGCCTACGGCGCACCGAAAGCCATCTGCAGCTTCGTGGTGCCGACCGGTTACTCGTTCAACCTCGACGGTTCGACGCTGTACCAGAGCATTGCGGCAATCTTCATTGCCCAGCTGTACGGCATCGACCTGTCCATCAGCCAGCAATTGCTGCTGGTGCTGACGTTGATGGTGACCTCCAAAGGCATCGCCGGTGTGCCGGGTGTGTCCTTCGTGGTACTGCTGGCCACTCTGGGTAGCGTCGGCATTCCATTGGAAGGCCTGGCCTTCATCGCCGGTGTCGACCGCATCATGGACATGGCCCGCACCGCACTGAACGTGATCGGCAACGCGTTGGCCGTATTGGTCATCTCCCGTTGGGAAGGCATGTACGACGACGCCAAGGGCCAGCGCTACTGGAACTCCCTGCCGCACTGGCGCAGCAAGGAAAAGCTGCCGGCTGGCGAGATTTCCAACAACTGATCAATCTGCTCCCGTAGGAGCGAGGCTTGCCCGCGAAGAACGATAACGCGGTGGACCTGATACACCGCGGCGTCCCATTCGCGGGCAAGTCGGATCGCCGCACCGCTCGCTCCTACAGTACGGAGTTGACCGCGCAGACATAACGCTTACCAAACCCCGGAGAAATCCGGGGTTTGTCGTTTCTGGCTACCCCGCTATCATTTGCCGCATTCTTTGGGGGATTTAACTGATGCTCAATGGCCTGTGGCTCGGCTTCTTCATCGTGGCAGCCGTATCGGCGCTGGCGCAGTGGCTGATCGGTGGCAACGCCGGGATCTTCGCGGCGATGGTGGAAAGCATTTTCGCCATGGCCAAACTGTCGGTCGAGGTCATGGTCTTGTTGTTCGGCACCCTCACCCTCTGGCTGGGCTTTCTGCGGATTGCCGAGAAAGCCGGGATCGTCGAGTGGCTGGCCAAGGCGCTGGGGCCATTGTTCCTGCGCCTGATGCCGGAAGTGCCGGCCGGTCACCCCGCCATCGGCCTGATCACGCTGAACTTTGCCGCCAACGGCCTGGGCCTGGACAACGCCGCCACGCCGATCGGCCTCAAGGCCATGAAGGCGCTGCAAGAGCTCAACCCCAGCGCCACCATCGCCAGCAACGCACAGATCCTGTTCCTGGTGCTCAACGCCTCCTCCCTGACCCTGTTGCCGGTGACGATCTTCATGTACCGCGCCCAGCAGGGTGCGCCTGATCCGACACTGGTGTTCCTGCCGATCCTGCTGGCGACCAGTTGCTCGACGCTGGTAGGCCTGTTGTCAGTGGCGGTCATGCAACGTCTGCGCCTGTGGGACCCGGTGGTGCTCGCGTACATGATTCCCGGCGCCCTGATACTGGGTGGCTTCATGGCGCTGCTGGCGACGCTCTCGGCGACCGCTCTGGCCGGCCTGTCATCGATCCTCGGCAACCTGACGCTGTTCGGGCTGATCATGCTGTTTCTGGTGATCGGCGCGTTGCGCAAGGTGAAGGTCTACGAGGCGTTCATCGAAGGCGCCAAAGAAGGCTTCGATGTGGCGAAGAATCTGCTGCCGTATCTGGTGGCGATGCTCTGTGCTGTCGGCGTGCTTCGGGCGTCCGGGGCGCTGGATTTTGGTCTGGACGGGATTCGGCATCTGGTGGAGTGGGCCGGTTGGGACACGCGCTTCGTCGATGCCTTGCCGACGGCGATGGTCAAACCATTTTCCGGCAGCGCGGCCCGGGCGATGCTGATCGAGACCATGAAGACCTCCGGGGTAGACAGCTTCCCGGCGCTGGTGGCGGCGACGATTCAAGGCAGTACTGAAACGACTTTTTATGTGTTGGCGGTGTACTTCGGTGCAGTGGGCATCCAGCGGGCGCGGCATGCGGTGGGGTGTGCGTTGCTGGCGGAACTGGCCGGCGTTCTGGGTGCCATCGGGGTTTGCTACTGGTTCTTCGGCTAACCACGACCCCCTTGTGGGAGCGGGCTTGCTCGCGAAGGCGTAGTGTCAGTCGACATCAATACTGAATGACACACCGCTTTCGCGAGCAAGCCCGCTCCCACAAGGGGTATGTGCAAATCTTCACGGCTTCGGCGGTTACCGCCTTACTTTTGTTTGACCGATGTGCTGTCCGTGATCTCGAAACGCAGCACGCCGATCAGTTGGCCGTCTTCGGTCAACACCCGGACTTGCCACTTGCCCGCGGGGTTGCCGGGGAAGTTCTGCTTGTGGGTCCAGGCCCGATAGCCTTCCTTGCGCCCGCCGTGGATGTCCAGGGCGATGCGGTCGACCTCTTTGCCGTTGAACTGCCAGACGTGATAAATCCGCTCGTCCAGACCACGCGGGGCATTGATCGCGGTGTAGGCGTACAGACCGCCGCCGCGAATCTGCTCGGCACTGACTTCATCGAGACTGGCGCCAGGGGTGCGGTCCTGCATTTGCGTGCTGATGGCCACATCGGTCATCCACAGCGTTGCCGGCGGCACCCACGACCGTAGCACCCAACCGACGCCGCCGATGCCCACGGTGATACTCAGGATTGCCAACGCGTTGCGCACGGTTTTGATCGGGAAGATCGACGCCAGGCTCGGGAAAGACAGTACGACTGCGGTACCCAGGGCCAGTTTGAAACTTTGGGAGGTGGTCAGGTGCAGGATGACGGGCAGGGCGGTCAGCAGTGCCGCGAACAACGTTAGTGTATGCAGCGCCAGGAACGCCCAGCGGCGCGGTGCCAGCCATTTGTAGTAGAGCGGGTCGATGATGGAAATCAGTGCGGCCAGGCACAGCATCCCGGTGAAGAACAACTGGCCGCTGTTCCAGGTGGTGGTGATAAAAAAGAATGGCAGGACGAAGAACAGGCTTTCCTGGTGAATCATCTGCGTGGCGTAACGCAGCAACGGCTGGGGGATTTCGCGGTTGAAGATCCTGCTGAACAGCTTGGTCAGGCTGTTTTCCAGCATCAGCCAGATCCAGCTGATCAGCATGATGATGGTGATCCACGTCGCCAGGCCTTGCTGACGATCCACCAGCATGAAGCTGCCGACCCCGGAAATGAAACCGCCGAGCGCAATGACCCCTGGGTAGCGCTTCATCAATTCCAGGATGCGCTGTACGAAAAGGGTCAGGGTAGGCATTCGGCGGTTCGCAATAGTCGTGGGAAAATCCTCGATAGGGTACCCGCTCGCCACAGGGAAATGGTTACTTTCTGCGATGAAGGCGCAACCCCACTATCCCAAGAACCAGTAACCCGAACACCCCGGCCATCGCCCACATCAACTGGTCATCGCTCATCAACGGTTTTTCGATCCGCAGATAGCCCGGTTGCAGCAACAATTCACGCATGGCCTTGTTTACCTCTGCCAGCGTCACCCCTCGCAGTTCCTTGGCCGGGTCGGCGAAACGGCCGTCCTCGTAGCTCCCGAGGGCACTCCAATAATAATCGGCCAGTGCGCTGTTGCCTTGCACGGCCCAGGCCTGTCGGGCGATGGCGGCCTGCTTGAGACGGTTGAAGGTGTCGGCATCCAGACCGTCATTGAGCAACCCGGCCTTCAACTCATCCAGCACCTGTTGGGCCTCGGGCACGTCATCGCGGTCGAGGTCCGCGTTCAGGCTCATGAAGCCAACTCCGCCAAACACCTCACGCTCGGCCGAGGGGCCGTAGGACAAACCATGGGTCAGGCGCAATTGGCGATAGAGCGCCCAGTCCAGATAGTCCTTGAGCAAGTCGAAGGTCTGATCGTGCTGATCCTCCTGCACCGGTTCCGGTACCAGCCAGTGCAACTTCGCAGCACCGCCGACGAAACCATGATTCAGCGTGCGCTCATGGGCGGCGCTGGCCTTGATTTCCGGCAGGGGCGGGTGATCGGTAGGGTCGACCGCCTCAAGCGCACCATAGGACCGCTCCAGATAAGCCGGCAGCAAGCGATCGAGGTCGCCGACCACGATCAGGGTCATGTTGTTGGGCGCATACCAGGCCTTGCGCACCGACTCCAGTTGTTCGCGGGTCAGGTAATCGACCTCGGGCCGCTCGGCGCATTTGAGGCCCAGTTCCACGGCCAGCTGATTACTCGCCGTATGGCCCAGGTCCTGGCGATCCAGCCAGCGTTGCAGGTGAGTGTAATGGCCACCGTCTTCGCGCTCGACCACTTGTTTGGCGGCATTGATCGCGTTGTCGTCGATTCGGGTCTGGGTCAGCAGCGCCAACAGCAGGTCGAGGACCTTACGCTGGTTTTTCGCCGGGGCCTCGATGACGAAGGTCGTGTCGGCATTGCTGGTGAAAGCGTTCCACTCGCCGCCCAGGGCCTGCATGCGTTCCTCCAGACCGCCTTCGCCCGTGGCATCGATGCCGCTGAACAGCAAGTGCTCGAGCAGATGCGGCAGCTCCTTGTCGGCACAGCTGAAATCATCGATACCGACGCCGACCACCAGACGAATCGCCACATGCCCGCGCTCGGTGCCGGGCTTGAGCAGCAATTGCAAGCCGTTGGGCAGGGTATAGCCTTCAACCTGGAAGCGATCCAGGGCAAATGAAGGGAATGAGCCCAGCAACAGGCAGGCGAACAACAGGCAACGCATAGCTAGCTTCCATACGGCTGGTTGGAAATCCGTGTCGCCCTTCAGGCCGCCTTCGCGAGCAAGCCCGCTCCCACAGGGTTCGGTGGTGCTCACTCATTTTGTGCAATACAGTCGACTACTGTGGGAGCGGGCTTGCCCGCGAAGACGGCCTTGAGGCTGAATACAGGTTACTGACTGACCACTGTGCCAGACGTTCAAGGCGAATGCGTGATGTCAGCCAAATCATCGACGACCAGCGCGCCGGTGTCCGAGGTCTCCAGCACCACATAAGCACTGCTGCAAAACAGCGAGTTCAGACGTTTCATGTCCGCGATCAGCTCCAGGTGCAGCGAACTGGTCTCGATACTCTGCACGATCTTGCGTTGCAATCGACTGACGTGAGCATGGGCCAGACGGCGCTCCTGTGCACGAAAGCGACGTTTCTCACGCAGCAACTGGCGGGCACTTTCCTTATCGGCACTGAGGAACACCGACAAACCGAGACGCAAGTTGGCTATCAACTGGTGGTGCAGCCCCGCCAACTCTTCCAGCCCGACCTCGGAAAAAGACCGGCGCTGCGAGGTTTTCTGCTGCTGGACCTTGCGCAACATGCGCTCGATCAGGTCGCTGGCGAGTTTGAGATTGATCGCCAGCTCGATGATTTCCGCCCAGCGCCGACTGTCCTGGTCACTGAGGTCTTCCCGGGGCATTTGCGCCAGATAGAGCTTGATGGCGCCGTAGAGCGACTCCACATCATCGGTCAGGCGACGCATTTCCTGGGTGACGGCGGTTTGCTTGCCGCGCAGCACGTCGAGCATGGCTTCAAGCATGTTGTCGATCAGATCGCCGATGCGCAGGGTTTCGCGGGCAGCGTTGGCCAGCGCCAGGCTGGGGGTGACCAACGCGGTCGGGTCAAGATGACGCGGTTTGGCGGTGCCGTTGACTTGCGGCCGCTCCGGCAGCACCCACGCACAGAACCTGGCCATCGGCCCGACACTGGGCAGCAGGATCAGACAGCGGGCAGTGTTGTAGAGCAGGTGGAAGCCGATGACCATTTCCTGAGAGCTGAAGTCCAAGCCATCCATCCAGTGCGCCAAGGGATCGAGTACCGGAATGATCAGCAGCAGTCCGATCAACTTGTACAGCAGGCTGCCCAACGCAACCTGACGGCCAGCCGCGTTCTGCATGCTGGTGCTGAGGAAGGCGAGGATGCCGCTGCCGATGTTGGCGCCGATCACCAGGCCGATGGCCACGGGCAGACTGATCACCCCGGCACCGGCCAGGGTCGCCGTCAGCAGGACGGCGGCCAGGCTGGAATAGGAAATCATTGCGAACAGCGCGCCCACCAGGGCATCGAGCAGGATGTCGCCGGTCAGCGAGGCGAAGATCACTTTCACACCCTGGGCCTGGGTGATCGGCGCGGCGGACTCGACGATCAGTTGCAGCGCCAGAATGATCAGCCCCAAACCGATACTGACGCGGCCCATCTGCCCCAGTCGCGTCTGTTTGCGGGACAGGAAGAAAATCACCCCGAGGAAGATCAGCAGCGGCGACAGCCACGACAGGTCCAGGGTCAGCACTCGCGCCATCAATGCGGTACCGACGTCGGCTCCGAGCATGGTCGCCAGGGCCGGGGTCAGCGCCATCAAGCCCTGACCGACAAAGGAGGTGACGAGCATGGCGGTGGCGTTGCTGCTCTGGACCATCGCCGTCACGACGATCCCCGAGATGAACGCCAGCCAGCGCTTGGACATGTTACGGCCAATCACATGGCGCAGGTTGGAACCGTAGACCCGCAGGATGCCGGTTCGGACGATGTGCGTGCCCCAGATCAACAAGGCCACGGCAGATAACAAATTGAGCAGGGTGAGCATGCAGGCCCCCTGTGGTGGTAGCGCCCCAATGGGGCAAGTTGACGGTGCCGCGCGTTTTTCTACGTTCTGTACTTAAGCTGTAGTTGGCTAACGGTCTGGGCGCCAGCATCGCATAGCTAAAGAAGTGATTGAAACAAAACTGTCATAAAAACAGTTTGATGCCATCACGCAAAACAAATGTGGGAGCGGGCTTGCTCGCGAAGGCGGAGTATCAGGCAACATTGATGTCGACTGATACTCCGCCTTCGCGAGCAAGCCCGCTCCCACAGGTTTTGCGTGTTCAGGAAAGCCCGGAGTTACTGACCCGGAACATCCTTGCGCAGTTTCACGGGATCCTGCTGTTTGCGCTTTCTCATCATCGCGGTGCGCATCTTGATGTTGATCGCCTCCACCGCCAGCGAGAACGCCATGGCGAAGTAGACGTAGCCTTTAGGCAGGTGCACATCCAGAGACTCGGCAATCAACACGGTACCGACCAGCAGCAGGAACGACAGCGCCAGCATTTTCAGCGAAGGGTGCTTGTCGATGAACTCGCTGATGGTGCGCGAGGCGACCATCATCACCAGCACCGCAACGACGATCGCTGCAACCATGACCGGTACGTGGGACACCATGCCCACCGCGGTGATCACGGAGTCCAGCGAGAACACGATGTCGATGATCGCGATCTGGATGATGGTGTAGAGGAAGTTGCCGCCCTTGCCCGAAGGTTCGTCGCCGCTTTCATCTTCGCCTTCCAGCGCGTGGTACATCTCCTGGGAGCTCTTCCACAACAGAAACAGACCACCGAAGAACAGGATCAGGTCACGCCCGGAGATTCCCTGGCCGAACACTTCGAACAGGTCGGCGGTGAGGCGCATGACCCAGGTGATCGACAGCAACAACAGAATCCGCGTGATCATGGCCAGGGCCAGGCCGAAAATCCGGGTGCGTTGCTGCATGTGTTTGGGCATGCGGCTGACCAGGATCGAAATCATGATGATGTTATCGATACCCAGGACGATTTCCAGGGCGGTCAGGGTAAAGAAGGCAACCCAGATTTCAGGGTTGGTCAGCCATTCCATGTGTATTCCTTTGAGCGAGTGTTAAACCAGGACGGGCCCGGACTTCAAAACCACGAAGCCGGACCCGCCTTGGTGAGTCTTGGGCTTATAGAGTGCTGAACAGCGGAAAAATCCCCATCAGCAATGCGGCGACCAGTATGCACAGGCAAACCAGCACTGCCCACTTCAAGGTGAACCGCTGATGATCACCGAAATCGATACCGGCCAGCGCCACCAACAGATAAGTCGATGGTACCAGCGGGCTCAACAAGTGGACGGGCTGACCGACGATCGAGGCACGTGCCATTTCCACCGCGGTAATTCCGTAGTGACTCGCGGCCTCGGCAAGCACCGGTAACACGCCGTAATAAAATGCGTCGTTGGACATGAAGAACGTGAACGGCATGCTCACCAACGCGGTGATTACGGCCAGGTACGGGCCAAGGAAGTCCGGGATTACCGCCAGCAGGCTTTTGGACATCGCGTCGACCATGCCGGTGCCCGAGAGGATACCGGTGAAGATGCCCGCGGCAAAGATCAACCCGACCACGGCCAGCACGCTACCAGCGTGGGCCGAGACGCGGTCCTTCTGCTGTTGCAGGCACGGGTAATTGACGATCATCGCGATACTGAAGGCCACCATGAACAACACGGGCAGCGGCAACAGGCCGGCGACCAGGGTGCACATCAGGCCCAGCGTCAGGGCGCCGTTGAACCAGATCAGCTTCGGACGGCGGGCATCCGGGAACTGGGAAACGCTGATTTCACTGTGGTCGATTTCATCGCCCACCAGGTGCAATTCACCCAGACGGGCACGTTCACGCT
Source organism: Pseudomonas fluorescens (assembly GCF_902497995.1). GTDB lineage: Bacteria > Pseudomonadota > Gammaproteobacteria > Pseudomonadales > Pseudomonadaceae > Aquipseudomonas > Aquipseudomonas fluorescens_BK. Next base: position 22,503 of record NZ_CABVII010000006.1, read on the forward strand.
TACCGTAGAAGTAGGCAATCGCCAGGATCGCGACGACGCCGGCCAACATCGCGGGCACCATCGGCACAAAGATGTCGGACGGATCGACGTGCAGCGCACTGGCTGCACGAGCGGTCGGGCCACCCCATGGGGTCATGTTCATGACGCCGCCGGCGAGAATGATCAGACCGGCCATAATCCGCGGGCTCATACCGATGCGGCTGTAGAGCGGCAGCATGGCGGCCACGCAGATCATATAAGTGGTGGCGCCGTCACCATCGAGGGAAACCACGAGCGCCAGTACGGCGGTGCCGACCGACACTTTCAGCGGGTCGCCCTTGACCAGCTTGAGGATCTTGCGCACGGCCGGGTCGAACAGGCCGGAGTCGATCATCAGGGCAAAGTAGAGAATGGCGAACATCAGCATCACGCCGGTCGGCGCCAGCTTGGTGATGCCTTCGAGCATCATCGGGCCGATCTTCGGCGCGAACCCACCGAACAGGGCGAACAGAATCGGGATGATGATCAACGCGATCAGCGCGGACAGGCGCTTGGTCATGATCAGGAACATGAACGTGATGACCATGGCAAAGCCAAGGAAAGTCAGCATGGGAATACTCCAGGCGTGGCGCGGCTAGGGAATGGGCGAACCGGGTGGGGTCAGCGCAGAACGGGAAGCACGAGACGTACGGGTGGAGTGGCGGCGAAGCGGCGAGTAGCAAAGGACATCAGGATCACCATTGTTGTTGTTTAATGGGCTGTGCGAGCGATAAAACACTGGCATTGGCCAACCGGTCTGTTGCCGGTAGTGAGGCGATCCTAATCGCGCAAGCTTTCACCCAGCTTTCGCGGATGAAAGCATTGACCGGATGTGCAACCGGTCGTCGGAGCGGGGCAGGGCGGGAGACCGAGTCGAGGCCTTCGCGAGCAGGCCCCGGCCGAGCGCCATATCTGGACTGACAGCCGTCTACCGTGGCTGCATCTGGACGAGCACTTGCCGTCGGAGCCGGAAGAAACCCTCTGATCAAAAAATAGACAGGTCCAGCGGACGAATCGCGCCCATCCAGATCGCATGCTCAGTGTGGTCGAGCAGATCGTTGCCGGTGTCCGGGTGCAGAAACACTACCAACCCCTTGCGGTTGAGTGCCAACCACGGCAGTACGTCGCCAAGGTACTGCGGCTCGAAAGCCAACTGGCAACTCCAGTCCGGGTGCGGGCCGACCGGGCGTTCGTGGACTCGCCCCATCTTCAACGGGAATAACGTCGCCGCTTGCTCACACAACGTGCGCGCCTGTTCGATAGTGCTAGCGTTAAAATAGACATGGGCGTGGTAACCCTTGATCTGTTGCATCTGGAACCCTCTGAAAACCCGTTCGAACCCTCACCGATTCTTACAGGTCACACGCCATATACGTAGGAAACAAGGACCGTAGCCATGAAAAATGCCGAGACCCCCGTGGTGAAAGTGGTGCTTTATGGTGCCATGAGTAGTCTGGGCAGTGCGCTGATGGCTGAAATGCTGCGGCGCCAGCATGAAGTGATCGCCATTCTCGATGAACTGACAGCGCTCGCGCCGCGTCCGGGTTTACGCGCCAAGCCCGGGGATTTGTTCGATGCCGAACGCGTGAAGCAAAGCGTGGCCGGGAGTTCGGCGGTCATTTGCCTGTTGGATGCACCGGGTTTGCCGTTCAACAGCGAGCATGTGGAAAAAACCATCGTGCCGGGCCCCGTCGAACAAGTGCTGGCAGTGGATGCATTGATCGCCGGTATGCAGGCTGCCGGTATTGCCCGGCTGTTTCTGGTGGGCGATTTCGAGGTGCTGGATGATCCGGAGATCGAGGATCACCTGGAACGCCATGCCGCCGAAGAAATCCGCGAGGCGCTGCAAAGCAGTTCCTTGCGCTGGACGCTGGTCAATGCTCCACGGGGGGTGCCAGGGCTGACGATTGAACATTTCAGCCACGTCAGCACCAACATGGAACCCGGTCTGGCCGAACCGCTGGCCCGGTTGAACCGCGTAGCGGTCGGGATTGCCGATGAGCTGCACCTGAATTTGCATGTTGGTGAGCATGTGAATTTCATCGCAACTTCAGAACCCTGAAAGATCGCAGCCTTCGCCACCTTCTACCTTAAAATGCGAGCCCCCGTAGGAGCCAGGCTTGCCGGCGAAGGCGGCTTCAAGCCTTGCCGCGCCCATGAGGCCGCCTTCGCCGGCAAGCCTGGCTCCTACAGGGGGGGTGGCGTTTTCCACAATCCAGCGGTACTCGCAGGTGGTGCAGGAGCCGCAGGCTGCGATCTTTTCGCCTTCACACGGCAATCGAAGGTAAAGGCAGGCCATTGAGCGATTGCGCACTGCTTGCCTGCTCGGCCATCAACCAGTCCACGAATTGTTGAATCAACGGCCCACGCCGTTTGCGCTGTGGCAGGACCACGTAATAACCCAGCCTGGAAATCACCGTTTCAGCAATCGGCCGGCACAACAAGCCTTGCGCCAGCAAGTTATCCACAAGGTGCCGCCACCCGATCGCCACGCCTTGTCCGCCAATCGCCGCTTGAATCAACAAGGTGTAATTGTCGAAGCGCAATTGCCCCGGCGCTGGCGCCGACGAGATACCCAGCTCGCGAAATACGCCGCTCCAGTCGAACCAGTTGCTGCTGTTTTCTCCGCGCAGGTGCAGCAGAGGGAACTCCAGCAGCGTCTGAACCGGCAAGGGCAGGGGGCGATCCTTCAATAGCAGCGGACTGCACACGGGAAACACTTCCTCGCTGAACAGCCAATGGCTGTCACCCTGTTTGAATCGGCCATCTCCGAACAACACCGCCACATCGATATCGGTGCGCAGCATATTGAGGCTGCGTTCGCTGGTGACGAGGCTGACATCGACCTGAGGGTTGGCGGCGTGAAATCGATGCAGTCGTGGCATCAGCCAATAGGCGGCAAAGGCAAAATCGGTGGCTACCTGCAACACCTCATGTTGATGCTGCGCACTGATCGCACTCAATCCTGCGTCGATATTCTGCAAACCTGCCTGAACCTGCTGAAAAAGTATCGACCCGGCCTCGGTCAATTCGATGCCGCGATAGATCCGATCGAACAGCCGCGTCCCAAGCTGTTCTTCCAAACGTTTGATCTGTTGGCTGATAGCCGGCTGCGTAGTGCCGAGCTCCACCGCCGCGGCGGTGAAGCTATGCTGACGGGCTGCTGCTTCGAAGGCCCGCAGCAGATCCAGAGACAAATCACCAAGGGCGTCATACATAAGCTGTGCTTATCCTAGTCATTGCCGCGCATGGGCTTTACCACAAAGCAGGCGGACTCCATGCTCAATCGCAGCACTCTCGCATAAATATTCACTATGGAATGCCGCGATCACATGAAGCGCAAGAATATTCTTTTCATCATGGCCGATCAGATGGCCGCGCCAATGTTGCCGTTCTACGGCCCTTCGCCCATCAAATTGCCCAATCTGAGTCGCCTCGCCGCCGAAGGCGTGGTGTTCGATGCCGCTTATTGCAACAGTCCACTGTGCGCGCCGTCGCGATTTACCCTGGTCAGCGGTCAGTTGCCGAGCAAGATCGGCGCCTACGACAACGCGGCCGATTTTCCCGCCGATGTACCGACTTATGCACACTACTTGCGTCGCCTCGGTTACCGCACTGCCTTGTCCGGCAAGATGCACTTCTGCGGCCCCGATCAGTTGCACGGTTATGAAGAACGCCTGACCAGTGATATTTACCCCGCCGACTATGGCTGGTCGGTGAACTGGGATGAACCGGACGTGCGTCCGACCTGGTTCCACAACATGTCTTCGGTACTGCAAGCCGGGCCGTGCGTGCGCACCAATCAGCTGGATTTTGATGAAGAGGTCGTGTTCAAGGCCCAGCAATACCTGTTTGACCACATCCGTGAGGATGGCGATCAGCCGTTCTGCCTCACCGTTTCAATGACCCATCCGCATGATCCATACACCATCCCCAAGGCGTTTTGGGATATGTATGACGACGCCGACATCCCTTTACCGGAAACTCCAGCCCAGACCGAACTCGATCCGCATTCACAGCGCTTGCTCAAGGTTTACGACCTGTGGGACAAACCGCTGCCTGTGGATAAAATCCGCGACGCGCGCCGTGCATACTTCGGTGCTTGCAGCTATATCGACAGTAACGTCGGCAAACTCCTGCAAACCCTGGAAGATACTGGCCTGATCGATGACACCATCATTGTGTTCTCGGGCGACCACGGTGACATGCTCGGCGAACGTGGGCTCTGGTACAAAATGCACTGGTTCGAGATGGCTGCACGGGTACCGTTGCTGATCAGTGCACCTGGGCAATTCGGCGCTGGCCGGGTCAGCGCAGCGGTGTCCACCGCCGATCTGCTGCCGACCTTCGTCGAACTGGCCGGCGGCTCCCTGGAGCCAGGCTTGCCACTGGACGGTCGCTCTCTGGTTTCGCACCTGCAAGGGCAGGGCGGTCACGATGAAGTCTTTGGCGAATACATGGCTGAGGGCACCATCAGCCCGCTGATGATGATTCGCCGCGGCGCCTATAAATTTATCTACAGCGAAGACGACCCTTGCCTACTCTTCGACGTGCACAACGACCCGCGTGAACAGGAAGAACTCAGCCGGTCGCCGCAACATCTGCAGCTGTTCGAGGAATTCCTCGCTGAAGCGCGGGCCAAATGGAATATTCCGGCGATCCACCAACAGGTGCTCGCGAGCCAGCGTCGTCGGCGTTTTGTTGCCCAAGCGCTGACCATAGGCAAGCTCAAGAGCTGGGATCACCAGCCGCTGGTGGACGCCAGTCAGCAATACATGCGCAACCACATCGACCTTGATGATCTGGAGCGCAAAGCCCGTTATCCACAACCCTGCCAAAACCAATAACGTCAAGGGGAAGTCCATGCAAAGGTTATCCACAGTACTGACGGCAGGGCTTCTGGCTCTGGGCAGCGCATCGGCGTTCGCCGAGCAAAGCTGCGACACCGTGAAGATGGCCGACCCCGGCTGGAGCGACATTGCCGCGACCAACGCCATCACCGGTTTTCTGCTGGACGGCATGGGCTACAAGGCCAAGGTTGACACCCTGGCGGTGCCGATCACCTTTGGCGGACTCAAGGATGGCCAGGTGGACGTGTTTTTGGGTAACTGGATGCCAGCGCAGCAGGGCTTTTACGATAAGTTCGTGGCCACCGGCGATGTCACTCAATTGGCGAAAAACCTCGAAGGCACCGAATTCACGCTCGCCGTCCCGGATTACGTCTGGAACGCGGGTGTGCATGACTTTGCCGACCTGAACAAGTACGCCGACAAGTTCGACAAGAAGATCTATGGCATCGGCTCGGGTGCCCCGGCAAATATTTCCTTGCAGGAAATGATCAAGAAGAACGACTTCGACATGGGTCAGTGGAAACTGGTCGAGTCCAGTGAGCAGGCAATGCTGGCCGAAGTATCCCGAGCGGTGAAAAAACAGAAGTTCGTGACCTTCCTCGGCTGGACACCGCACCCGATGAACGTGCAATTGAAAATGCATTACCTGAAGGGCGGCGAGAAGTATTTCGGCGATACCGGTAGTGTCCATACCCTGACCCGCAAAGGTTATGCACAGGCCTGCCCGAACGTTGGCAAATTGCTCACCAACCTGAGTTTCACCCAGGAGATGGAGAACAGCATCATGGCCGAGGTGGTGAACAGGAAAATCAGCAATACCGATGCGGCCAAGGCCTGGATCAAGGCCAATCCGGCGGTGCTGGATAAATGGCTGGACGGGGTGAAGACCGTGGATGGCAAGGATGCGTTGCCGGCGGTCAAAGCCAAGCTGTAAGGTTCGACGACGCCATCGTCGGAACGCCGCCCGGAGCCGGCTTCGGGCGGCGTTCCGACGAATCGATTTTTGCCCTTGCGCCATGGCAACTGAAACACCACCCTGACGCTTTTTGCAGTTATCCACCGAGAGGACCCATGGCCTTCCCCAGCCGCCATTCACTCTTTCCCTTCCTTACCTGGCTGCCGCGGCAGACCCGTGCCAGCGTCGGCCGTGACTTGATCGTCGGCCTCAGCGGTGCAATTCTCGCCTTGCCGCAATCCATCGCCTACGCCCTGATTGCCGGCCTCCCACCGGAGTATGGCCTGTACGCCGCAATCATCCCGGTGCTGATCGCCTGTCTGTGGGGTTCGTCCTGGCATCTGATCTGCGGCCCTACGGCGGCCATCTCCATCGTCCTGTACGCCAGCGTCAGTCCTCTGGCCGTTCCCGCGTCAGAGGACTACGTCACCTTGATCCTGTTACTGACGCTGCTCGCCGGCATTTTCCAGTGGCTGCTGGGATTGCTGCGTTTTGGCGCCTTGGTGAATTTCGTCTCGCACTCGGTGGTGCTGGGCTTCACCCTCGGCGCGGCGGTGGTGATTGCCATCGGTCAAATGCCGAACCTGCTGGGGCTGGACTTGCCCAACCAGGCTACGGCGCTGGACAGCTTTTTGCTGGTGTTCAAGCATTTCGGCGAAGTGGATAAACCCTCACTGGTACTGGGATTGGCGACGGTAGGGGCAGGGGTGATTCTGAAACGGTTGCTGCCACGCTGGCCGACCTTATTGATCACCCTGATCCTGAGTGGGCTGCTGGTCTGGCTCTGGCCAGCGATGTTCGGTCACGTGAAGCTGGTCAGCGCGTTTGTCGGGCGTCTGCCACCCTTCAGCCCGTTGCCGCTGGATCTGGACTTGATCCTGCGCCTGCTGCCCAGCGCCGTAGCGGTCGGGATGCTCGGGCTGGTGACGAGTCTGTCGATTGCCCGTTCCTTGTCGGCCCGCTCGCAGCAACTGCTCGATGCCAATCAGGAAGTCCGCGCCCAGGGTTTATCGAACATGGTGGGTGCGTTCTTCTCCGGCTCGCTGTCGGCCGGCTCCTTCACCCGCTCGGGCCTGAGCTACGAAGCCGGCGCCTGCTCGCCGCTGGCCGGGGTTTTTTCGGCGTTATGGGTGGCGCTGTTTGCCATCTTCGGCGCGAACTTGATTGCGCACATCCCCATCCCGGCCATGGCCGGCAGTATTCTGTTGATTGCCTGGGGACTGGTGGACCATCGCGGGATCCGTGCGTTGTTGCGGGTCAGCCGCGCCGAGTTTCTGGTCATGGCGCTGACCTGCATCGCCACGCTGCTGCTGGAACTGCAGACGGCGATCTATGCCGGGGTGTTGGCTTCGCTGTTCTTCTACCTCAAACGTACTTCGCAACCGCGGGTGCAGCATTGGCGTGACGGGGATGAAGACATCCTGCGAGTCGGCGGATCGATCTTTTTCGGTGCCAGCCATTACCTGCAAGTGCGCTTGCAACGGCTGCACGGCGCACGCGTGGTGATCGAGGCGCAGCAGATCAACTTCATCGACTATTCAGGTGTGGAAATGCTGCACCAGGAAGCGCGGCGACTGTTGCAACAGGATCGCAGCCTGACCCTGCGCGGGGCGAGACCGCCGGTGGTGGAGGAGTTGAGAAAGCTGGAAGGTGCGGAGAAATGCCCGATCCGGTTTGAAGACTGAACACACCCCCCGCCCCTGTAGGAGCGAGGCTTGCCCGCGAAGAACGATAATGCGGTGTACCTGATGCATCGCGGCGTCCCATTCGCGGGCAAGCCTCGCTCCTACAGGTAATTACAGCGCCAGTTGGCGGCGGAGTTCAGCCAGCACTGGCGCGGTATCGGGCCGCACACCGCGCCACAGGAAGAACGCTTCCGCCGCTTGTTCGGCGAGCATCCCCAAGCCATCCATCGCCACTGCGGCGCCATGCTCGCCGGCCCAGCGGCAAAACGAAGTCGGCTCCTTGCCATACATCATGTCGTAGCAAACCGTCTTGCCCGGTTCGATAAGACTGCTGGCAATCGGTGGTACATCACCGCTCAGGCTCGCAGATGTCGCGTTGATGATCAGGTCCACCGGCTCCTGCAACCAATCGAAACCGCTGGCCGACACCGGTCCGAGGTCCGCGAACAACTCCGCCAGCAACTCGGCTTTTTCCACCGTGCGGTTGGCGATGATCACCGACGCGGGCTGTTCGGCCAGCAACGGCTCCAGCGCACCGCGCACCGCGCCGCCGGCACCCAGCAGCAGGATGCGTTTGCCCTTGAGGCTGAACCCGGCATTGACCGTCAGGTCCCGCACCAGTCCGGCGCCATCGGTGTTGTCGCCCAACAGACTGCCATCGGCAAGTTTGCTCAGGGTGTTCACCGCGCCGGCCCGTTGCGCCCGCTCCGTCAGACTGTTCGCCAGGCGGTAGGCGTCTTCCTTGAACGGCACTGTCACATTCGCCCCGCGACCTTCGCGGAAAAACGCCCGGGCGCAGCCGGAAAAGTCGTCGAGCGGCGCCAGCAAGATGCTGTAGTCGAGTTTTTGCGCGGTTTGCTCGGCAAACAGACGGTGGATCAGTGGCGACTTGCTGTGGCCAATCGGGTTACCAAATACGACGTAACGATCCATCAGGATTCCTCGTTCAGGCCTCGGCCAACCAATCGCGGTCTTGCAGAAAGTATTCGGTCAGGCGCGCTTCTTCGCTGCCCGGCTCGGCTTTCCAGTCATAAGCCCAGCGAACCTGTGGTGGCAGTGACATCAGGATCGACTCGGTGCGCCCGCCCGATTGCAGGCCGAAGAGCGTACCGCGGTCATAGACCAGGTTGAATTCGACGTAACGGCCACGCCGGAACTCCTGGAATTCGCGCTGTTTCGCGCTGAACGCATCGTTTTTGCGGCGCTGCACGATCGGCAGGTACGCGTCGATGAAGGCATCGCCAATGGCGCGCATGAAGGCAAAGGTGGTGTCGAAGTCCCACTCGTTCAGGTCATCGAAGAACAGACCACCGATGCCCCGTGGCTCGTGGCGATGCTTGATATGGAAGTAGCTGTCACACCAGGCCTTGTAGCGCGGATAAACGTCCGGACCGAACGGCGCACAAGCCTGCTCGGCGACGCGGTGCCAATGCACGCAGTCATCGATGTTGCCGTAATACGGGGTCAGGTCGAAGCCGCCACCGAACCACCAGACCGGCTCTTCACCTGCTTTTTCCGCGATGAAAAAGCGCACATTGGCGTGGGAAGTCGGCACATGCGGGTTGTGCGGGTGAATCACCAGCGACACGCCCAGGGCTTCGAAGCCACGGCCGGCCAGTTCTGGTCGATGGGCGCTGGCGGACGGTGGGAGACCGCTACCGAAGACGTGGGAAAAGTTTACGCCGCCTTTTTCGATGACCGTGCCGTTTTCGATGACCCGGGTGCGACCGCCGCCGCCGGCAGGCCGGGTCCAGGCATCTTCGACGAAATGCGCACCGCCGTCTTCAGCTTCCAGAGCAGCGCAAATGCGGTCTTGCAGGTCGAGCAGGTAGGCTTTTACGGCCTCGGTGCGGGTCGTCATGTCATCACCTTGAATCGGGCAAAGCTACGCGGCGCTCCATCGGAGCGGGGGCCGGCGCAAATGGGCGCGTAGCATAACATCGCAGGTGCACCTTCGCAGTTGACGAAGATCAAGCTTGGGAGTTCGATAGGGCGCTTGGCACTACAACTCTAGAAGCCAAACCCTAAGGAGAGTTCTGATGGCAAAGCGTATCCAGTTCCGCGCCCATGGCGGCCCCGAAGTGCTCGAGTATGTCGATTACCAACCCGCCGAGCCCGGTCCGCAGCAGGTCCGTGTGGCCAACAAGGCCGTTGGCCTGAACTTCATCGACACCTATTACCGCAGTGGTCTTTATCCGCCGCCGGCCCTGCCATCGGGCCTGGGCTCGGAAGGCGCGGGCGTGGTCGAGGCAGTGGGCAGCGAAGTCACCCGTTTCAAAGTCGGTGATCGCGTGGCTTACGGGAGCGGCCCGCTGGGGGCCTACAGCGACGTTCATGTATTGCCGCAAGCCAATCTGGTGCATCTGCCGGACGCGATCAGCTTTGAACAGGCCGCAGGGGTGATGCTCAAGGGTCTGACCGTGCAATACCTGCTGCGTCAGACGTATGAACTCAAGGCTGGCGAAACCATTCTGTTCCACGCTGCGGCCGGTGGTGTCGGTTCGCTGGCCTGCCAATGGGCCAAGGCCTTGGGTGTGAAGTTGATCGGCACGGTCAGCTCACCGGAGAAAGCCGCATTGGCCAAGGCCAACGGTGCCTGGGCCACTATCGATTACAGCCACGAAAACGTCGCACAGCGCGTACTCGAACTGACTGACGGCAAAAAAGTCCCGGTGGTGTACGACGGCGTCGGCAAGGACACTTGGCTGACCTCGCTCGACAGCGTTTCTCCACGTGGCCTGGTGGTGAGTTTTGGCAATGCGTCAGGCGCGGTAGACGGGGTGAACCTGGGGATTTTGTCGGCGAAGGGCTCGCTGTACGTGACCCGGCCTACCTTGGCGACCTACGCCAACAATGCGGAAAACCTGCAGCGTATGGCGGATGAACTGTTTGAGATGATCATCAGCGGGAAGCTGAAGGTGGACATCAGCCAGAAGTATCCATTGGCGGAAGCGGCGAAGGCGCAGACCGAGTTGTCGGCGCGGCGTACCACAGGTTCAACAGTACTGTTGCCCTAGGATTTTTGGCGTCTGCATTGGCCCCTTCGCGAGCAAGCCCGCTCCCACATTTGATCGTTGTCGTACACAAAATCTGTGTTCACTGAAGATCTGATGTGGGAGCGGGCTTGCTCGCGAATGGCCGCGCACGGTCTCAATCCGGGCGGATTACGTTGCCGGTCGCCACGTCTCGGATAACGCTCGGATTCTTGCGCCCCCCGAGGTTGCCGCCCATCACCAAATCCAACTGTCCACGAAAATACTGCTCCACGCGAATCCGCGAGCGCGCCGCCGGCCGTCCCTGAGGGTTGGCTGAAGTCGATACCAACGGCCCCACCAACGCGCACAAATCCCGCACCTGCGGATGATCGCTCACCCGCAGCGCCACAGTCTCGTGCACGCCAGTGATCCACTGTGGCAACAAATTCTGGTGCGGCACCAGCCAGGTATTCGGCCCCGGCCAGGTGCTGGCCATGCGGTCCATCCACAGTTCAGGGAAATCTTCGAAGAGGAAGTCGAACTGGCGGATATTGTCGGCGACCAGAATCAGGCCTTTTTCCACAGACCGTCCCTTGATCAGCAGCAGACGATCCACCGCTTCTTCGTCCCAAGGGTCGCAACCCAGGCCCCAGACCGCTTCGGTTGGGTAGGCAATCACCGCGCCTGCGCGAATGGCTCGTGCGGCTTGTTGCACACGCCAACTGTTGACCATGAAAAACTCTCCGGAATAAGGCTCTGCGCAGTTTACCTTTCTTCCTCGTAAAACCTAGCTCACCCGCGCAAACCAGCGCCCGCTTTCGCAAACCGCACGGCCATCCATTTCCAGTTCCGTCAGCGCGACCAGAACTTTCGGCAAGGCCCAGCCGCTGGCGTCTGCCAGCGCCTCACTGGTATGGGGCGCCGCGTGGAGCAGCATAAGCAGTGGATGGATTGCAGCAGTCGACGGTGCATCGATGGATAACGGCAACCGTTGCCAGCCGCGCAAGGCTTCGAGGATATGCTCGATGGTTTCCACCAACACCGCCCCGTCGCGGATCAATTGATGACAACCGCGGGCGCCGGGATGATGAATCGATCCGGGAATCGCATAAACCTCTCGACCTTGCTCTGCCGCCAGCCTCGCGGTGATCAGCGAACCGCTGGCGACACTCGCCTCGACCACCAGTACCCCGAGTGACAAACCGCTGATGATCCGGTTGCGCCGCGGAAAGTTGCTGGCCCTAGGGCCGGCATCCAGCGGGAACTCCGAAAGCACCGCGCTGCCCGAGGCAATCATGGCCTCGGCCAGTCGTCGATTGCGCTGTGGATAAAACTTTTCAAGTCCCGTGCCAAGTACCCCCACCGTTCGCCCGCCCACATCCAACGCTGCCTGGTGCGCAGCGGCATCGATGCCGAGGGCCAAGCCGCTGGTGATGACAAAACCGGCGCTCGCCAAGCTTCGGGAAAACGCGGCGTCGGTGTCCATGCCCGGCCGGGAAGCACGACGGCTGCCGACCATCGCCAGCTGCGGTTTTTCCAGAATATCCGGATCGCCCGCCACGAATAACAGCGGCGGCGCATCGCTGATTTCAGCGAGCAACGCCGGATAGTCGGGCTGGTCCCACATCAGTAAATGCTGGCCCGGATGCTCTAGCCAGGCCAATGCGTGGCTGGCACCGTCGCGAATTTCACTGACGCGCCTGGCCTCCGAGCAAGCAAGGGGCAGGCCCAGTGCACGCCAGGCACTCGCCGGCGCGCTGATGGCTTTAGACGCCGAACCGAACGCCTCAAGCAATTTCTTGAAGCGGGCAGGACCGAGTTCCGGCAAACGGTGCAGACGTAAACGAGCTTCCAGTTCCGCAGGGGAAACCGGTGAAACACCAGGTAGCGACATGGATCATCCTTGATCGTTATGAGCCCCGTTAAAACGGGAACAAGCTGTGGATAACTCTGTTGGTAACTTGTGGAGCCTGCTTACGGATTTCGCACCTTGTCCATCACCGCCAACGAGCGGGAAGCGCTGAGCACCAGACCGTAGCTGAGCTTGTCGTAGGTGCGGAACACCATCAGCAGACCCGCACGCTCATCAGGAATCTTCAGCGGTTGACCGGTGATCCGGTCCCGTACCGTTTCGCCGGTTTTCATCACCACCAGCACGTTGCCTTCGGCGAGGCCGTCGCGTTGGCCCTTGTTCAGCGTGACCACATCCAGGGCGCCGATCTGGGTAACCCCGCGCGGCACGTCGATGATCAAGCCGTTGATTTCGGTTTTAGGGGGACCGGGCATGAAGGTCGAGTTGATGGATCGCTCCTCGCTGCTGAACAAGCGATCGCCGAGACGCACTTCCTGCGTAGTGCGTTGCAGTGCCAGGGTAGCGACCTCGCCTTCGGTGGCCACAATCTCGCCACCGCCGATATCGTCGGCATTGATACCGAGGAACTCCTTGGTCTCAGGGTCGGTGTAGACCTTGCCCTGGCGGAAGATGCCATAGACCGGCTGATCCGGGTCGAAGTGGCCGCGGGCGAAGATGCGATCACCGGTGCCACTGAGCACCCGCTCGGCATCGCCTGCGACGATATACGGCGCCTTGTCGAAGTCCTCGACCTTGTCGACGATGCGGTTGCTCAGCAGAAAGCTGTTGATCGACTGCAGAGGAATGCTCGGGATGGCCTCGGCCACGGGGCTGCTGCGGATGCGGGGCGAGAGCTTGATGGTGCCCCTGGAAGCGCCGCGCTTGAGGGTCAGCCGCGGCTGACCGTTGACGTAGACCAGCGACAGCGTATCGCCGGGGTAGATAAGATTGGGGTTCTCGATTTGCGGATTGGCTTGCCAGAGCTCGGGCCACTTCCACGGCTCACGCAGGTATTTTCCCGATATGTCCCAGAGTGTGTCCCCCGTGACCACCGTGTATTGCTGTGGAAAACCTTCCCTTAGCTGCACTTGCCCGTGCGCAAAACCGGCCGAGGCCAGAAGGAGCAGGGCGAGTAGTGATTTCCTCATGCAGTGAATCCCTTTATTATGTGCGTTCGCGTGAAACGCCAGAGCCCTCGTGGCTCGCTCCTGCTCACTCCTGAAAAGAAGGGGGCTACTCTGAAAAGAAAGGAGCTACGTTTCACAACGGTAGCCGGCATCTTCGGACCCGCCAGGCCATCGACCCGACTTTACCTCACATGTGCAGCAATTAAGCTTATGGCCATTTTAGACATCCTCGAATTTCCCGATTCGCGCCTGCGCACTATCGCCAAACCTGTGGCCGTAGTGGACGACGAAGTGCGTCGGTTGGTCGACGATATGTTTGAAACAATGTATGAAGCGCCAGGCATCGGCCTCGCCGCGACCCAGGTCAACGTGCACAAACGTATCGTCGTGATGGACCTCTCCGAAGACCGCAGCGAACCCCGGGTGTTCATCAACCCCGAGTTCGAACCCCTGACCGACGAGATGGAGCAATACCAGGAAGGCTGCCTTTCGGTGCCGGGCTTCTACGAAAACGTCGATCGCCCGCAGAAGGTCAAGGTCAAGGCCCTGGACCGCGACGGCCAGCCATACGAACTGATCGCCGAAGGCCTGCTCGCCGTGTGCATCCAGCACGAATGCGACCACCTTAACGGCAAATTGTTCGTCGACTACCTGTCCAGTCTCAAACGCGACCGAATCAAGAAGAAACTGGAAAAGCTCCATCGCCAGAACGCTTGATGCCCTTCTTTCAAAGGCTTGCTGCGGCAAGCCTTTTTCTTTTCAGAGATCGCTCCCATGACTGAGCCACTGCGCATTGTCTTTGCCGGCACCCCGGAATTCGCCGCCGAACACCTCAAGGCCTTGCTTGACAGCTCTTACGAGATTGTCGCGGTCTACACCCAACCGGACCGTCCGGCGGGCCGTGGGCAAAAGTTGATGCCAAGCCCGGTCAAACTGCTGGCTCTGGAAAACAATATCCCGGTGCTGCAACCGCCAACCCTGCGCAACGAAGACGCCCAGGCCGAACTGGCCGCGTTGAAGCCGGACTTGCTGGTGGTGGTCGCCTACGGCCTGATCCTGCCACAAGTGGTGCTGGATATTCCGCGCCTGGGTTGCATCAACAGCCACGCCTCCCTGCTGCCACGCTGGCGCGGTGCGGCGCCGATCCAGCGCGCCGTCGAAGCCGGCGACAGTGAAAGCGGCGTGACCGTGATGCGCATGGAAGCCGGCCTCGATACCGGGCCGATGCTGCTCAAAGTCACTACGCCGATCACCGGTGAAGACACTGGCGGCAGCTTGCACGACCGTCTGGCAGAAATGGGCCCACCCGCTGTGGTCCAGGCGATTGCCGGCCTCGCCGCCGGCACGCTGGAAGGCGAGGTGCAGGACGACAGCCTCGCGACCTATGCGCACAAACTGAACAAGGACGAAGCGCGCATCGACTGGAGTCGCCCCGCGGTTGAACTGGAACGCCTGGTCCGCGCCTTCAATCCGTGGCCGATCTGCCACAGCACGCTCAATGGTGAGGCACTGAAAGTCCTGGCTGCGAGCCTGACTGAAGGGCAGGGCGCTCCCGGTGAAATCCTCGGCGCCAGCAAGGACGGCTTGATTGTCGCCTGTGGCGAACAGGCCCTGTGTCTGACCCGTATGCAATTGCCCGGTGGCAAGGCGCTGAACTTCAGCGACCTGTTCAACAGCCGTCGTGAGAAATTCGCCGTCGGCACTGTCCTCGGTCAAACGGCGGACGCTCAATGAATCCACGTCTGGCCGCCGCCAAGGCACTTGCTGCAGTTCTTAACGGAAAAGCCTCACTCAACAGTTCTCTGCCAACACAAATGGACAAGGTCGAAGACCGTGATCGCGGCTTCACCCAGGACCTGGCGTTCGGCACCGCTCGCTGGCAGCCGCGCTTGTCGGCGCTGGCGGCGAAGTTGTTACAGAAACCATTCAAGGCAGCGGATGCCGATGTCGAGGCGCTGTTGCTGGTCGGCCTCTATCAGTTGCTCTACACCCGGGTTCCGGCCCACGCCGCCATCGGCGAAACCGTCGGTTGCGCCGACAAGCTGAAAAAGCCCTGGGCCAAGGCGTTGCTGAATGCTGTTTTACGCCGCGCCCAAAGGGAAAGCGAAGCGTTGCTTGCCGAACTGGAACACGACCCGGTAGTGCGCACCGCTCACCCACGCTGGTTGCAAAAATCCCTCAAGGCCTTCTGGCCTGAACAATGGGAAGCCATTTGCGCGGCGAACAATGCGCATCCGCCGATGATTCTGCGGGTCAACCGTCGCCATCACGCGCGCGACGCCTACCTTGGGTTGCTGAGCGAAGCCGGCATCGCCGCCACACCCTGTGTTTACAGTCAGGATGGCATCATCCTCGACGCCGCAGCTGACGTGCGCAGCCTGCCGGGCTTCGCCGAAGGCTGGATCAGCGTGCAGGACGAGGCGGCGCAACTGGCGGCCGATCTGCTCGATCTGGCACCGGGGCAACGAGTGCTGGACGCTTGCTGCGCACCCGGCGGCAAGACCTGCCACATCCTTGAAGCCGAGCCAGAACTGGCCAGCGTAGTGGGCGTGGATCTGGAAGCCAAGCGCCTGGTGCGGGTGCGTGAGAACCTTGCACGCCTGGGCCTGAGCGCTGAATTGATCGCTGCCGACGGTCGCGACACCGTGACCTGGTGGGACGGCAAGCCGTTTCAACGCATTCTGTTGGATGCACCGTGCTCGGCCACCGGTGTGATCCGGCGTCACCCGGACATCAAGCTGACCCGCCAGCCCGATGATATCGCCGCATTGGCGGTGCTTCAGGGTGAGTTGCTGGACGCCATGTGGATAACGCTGGAAGTGGGCGGCATTCTGCTTTACGCCACCTGCTCCACACTGCCGACCGAGAACACCGAAGTCATCGAGGCCTTCCTCGCTCGTACACCGGGCGCCCGTGAACTGGATATCGCCAGTCAGGCCGGCATCAAGCAGCCCCATGGTCGCCAGTTGCTGGCCCAGGAAGGCGGCCACGACGGGTTCTACTACGCCAAGCTGATCAAGATCGCCGCCGCGCGCGGTTAAACGGGTTTAAGGGAGTAACTGGATGAAAATCATCATCCTCGGCGCAGGGCAGGTCGGCGGTTCGCTGGCGGAACACTTGGCCAGCGAGGCCAATGACATCACGGTAGTCGACACCGATGGCGATCGACTGCGCGACCTCGGCGACCGGCTGGACATCCGCACGGTACAAGGGCGCGGCTCGCTCCCGACCGTGCTGCGCCAGGCTGGCGCGGACGACGCCGACATGTTGGTGGCCGTGACCAACAGTGATGAAACTAACATGGTGGCCTGTCAGGTCGCCCACACCCTGTTCCACACGCCAACCAAAATCGCCCGGGTCCGCGAAGCGGCCTACCTCACGCGCAACGATCTGTTCGACAACGAAGCGATTCCGGTGGACGTATTGATCAGCCCGGAGCAAGTGGTCACCAACTACATCAAGCGCCTGATCCAGCATCCGGGTGCGTTGCAGGTGATCGATTTCGCCGAGGGCAAAGCCCAGTTGGTGGCGGTCAAGGCCTATTACGGTGGTCTATTGGTGGGCCAGCAACTGCGGCAATTGCGCGAGCACATGCCGAATGTCGAAACCCGGGTTGCGGCGATTTTCCGCCGTGACCGACCCATCCTGCCTCAGGGCGACACGGTGATCGAGGCGGACGACGAAGTCTTTTTCATCGCGGCCAAGGCGAATATTCGCGCGGTGATGAGTGAAATGCGCCGTCTCGATGAAAGCTACAAGCGCATTGTCATCGCTGGCGGCGGGCAGATCGGTGAACGCCTGGCCGAGGCCATTGAGAGCCGTTACCAGGTGAAGATCATCGAGATGAACCCGGCTCGCTGCCGTCATCTCTCGGACACCCTCGACAGCACCGTGGTGCTGCAGGGCAGCGCTTCGGATCGGGATTTGCTGCTGGAAGAGAACATCGCCGACGCCGACCTTTTTCTCGCCCTGACCAACGACGACGAGGCCAACATCATGTCGTCATTGCTGGCCAAGCGTCTGGGCGCGAAGAAGGTGATGACCATCATCAACAACCCGGCCTATGTCGATCTGATCCAGGGCGGCGACATCGACATCGCCATCAGCCCGCAACTGGCGACCATTGGCACGTTGCTGGCCCATGTGCGTCGCGGCGATATTGTTAGCGTGCACTCATTGCGCCGCGGCGCGGCGGAGGCCATCGAGGCCATTGCCCACGGCGATGCGAAGTCGAGCAAGGTCATCGGTAAATCCATCGAGAACATCGGCCTGCCGCCAGGCACCACCATCGGCGCGATCATTCGCGATGAAGAGGTGATCATCGCCCACGACGACACCGTGATCGCGGCAGGCGATCATGTGATTCTGTTCCTTGTGGATAAAAAGCATATTCGGGATGTGGAGAAGCTGTTTCATGTGGGGTTGAGCTTCTTCTGATCCTGTAGTTGCAGTGGCTGGACGGGCCTCTTCGCGGGCAAGCCCGCTCCCACAGGGATCTCGGCCGAACACAAGATATGTGTTCAATGCAAAACACTGTGGGAGCGGGCTTGCCCGCGAAACGATCTCAACAACACATAGGCATCCCTGAATAACCTCAATAAGGAATCCACCATGCTCGAATCCCTGGAAAAAATGCTCGCCAAGGGTGTGGATAACGCCTTGCTACGCTTCGGCCTCGGCAAGGGTTACCTGGATCTTGGGGAAAACGCCAAGGCCGCAGAGCATTTCCAACGCTGCGTCGAGTTCGATCCAAAGTATTCGGCAGCCTGGAAACTGTTGGGCAAGGCGCATCTGGCGCTGACGGATTATTCGGCTGCGCGCCAGGCCTGGGAACAAGGTCTGGAAGCCGCCCGCGTCCATGGCGACAAGCAGGCGGAAAAGGAAATGACGGTGTTTCTGAAGAAACTCGACCGTCAGGCGCACTGATCAGAGGTCAATACCAACGCTCTTCACCCGGCGGGCGCTTCTTGAAGCGCTTCATGCTCCACATGTATTGGCTCGGATAGGCCCGAACATAGCGTTCGACCACCTGGCTCATGGCCGCACAGGATGTCTCGGTATCGGTGCTGTACATGGCCTCTGGCGCAGCTTCGAGGATCACTTTGTAACCCGAACCGTCCGGCAGCCGCAGGGCATGCAGGAACACGCCGACCGCTTTGCCGCCTGCGAGCATGTTCGGTACGAATTTGCTGGTCAGCGCCTGGGTGGCGAAAAATGGCACGAAGATCCCGGCGGATTCGGCGGGTTCAGGGTCGGCGGGAATCCCTACTGCCCCCCCTTTGCGCACTTCCTTGATCACACTGAGAATGCCTTCCTTGGTGGATGCGGCGACCCGATTGCCCAGTTGTACCCGCTGCTTGCGCAGCAAATCATCCACCGCCCTCAACTTGGGCGGACGATAGAAAATGATCGGTTTGCATTGGCTGCAATAAAAGTGGTTCAACACTTCCCAGTTGCCCAGGTGGCTGGTGATACCGACGACGCCTTTGCCGGAGGCGAGGGCGTCCTTCAATACGTCGAGACCCTCGACTTCACGCACCAGATCGATCGAGCGCTGAGCCGGCCAGATCCAGGCGCAGGCGCTTTCGGTCAGGGACTTGCCGATATCTTTGAGGCTCGCGCCTACGAGACGTTCGCGTTCAGCGGGATCCATTTCCGGGAAGCACTTGGCGAGGTTGATCCGCACCACATCGCGGGAACGGTTGGGGATTTTCCACATGACCCAGCCAATGGCCGAGCCGACGGCCTGCACTGCCCGCCACGGGAGCAGGGCAAACAACCGCAGAGCGCCTACCAGCATGGCGCCTTTAAACTTTTCCACAGGTCACTCCTGATCTTGTGCTGTGCGCGAGGCGGCCATTCTAACCGCCGTTCACCAGAGTCGCGTAGCGATCGCAATCCCGGGTGTGGTCCATGACCATGCCCGAGGCCTGCATCAACGCGTAGCAAATGGTCGGGCCGACGAAGGTGAAACCGGCCTTTTTCAGGCCTTTGCTCATCTCCACGGCGGTCGGCGTCACGGCCGGCACTTCGGTTCGATCCTTGAAATGATTGATCACAGGCTTGCCACCGACGAACGACCATAGAAAGGCCACCGGGTCCTCCAACGCCAGCCAGGCCTGGGCATTACGCCGGGCCGCGTTGAGTTTGAGCCGATTGCGGATAATCCCCGGATCGAGCATCAATTGATCGATTTCCGCATCGCTCATCTGCGCGACGCGCTGGACGTCGAAGCCGAACAACACCTCGCGATAACGCTCGCGTTTACGCAGTACAGTGATCCAGGACAGGCCGGCCTGGAACCCTTCGAGCAAAAGCAACTCGAACAATCCCTGCGCATCGCGTAGCGGCGTACCCCACTCCTGATCGTGATAAGCCATGTATAGCGGATCTTCGGAACACCAAAAGCAGCGTGGCATAAGGCTCCAGGGGGCGTGCGCAGGACCGAATCGGGTATACTCCCGCTCTTTAAATCGCAGCCCAAGAAACAGGTGAATTTCGTGAGCCAGCCTACGCCAGCCGTGCGTACCTTCCAAGACTTGATCCTCGCCCTCCAGCAATACTGGGCCGAGCAAGGTTGCGTGGTACTTCAGCCCTACGATATGGAAGTAGGCGCCGGGACTTTCCACACTGCCACGTTCCTGCGTGCCATTGGCCCGGAAACCTGGAACGCCGCTTATGTGCAGCCCAGTCGTCGCCCGACTGACGGCCGCTACGGCGAAAACCCGAACCGTCTGCAGCACTACTACCAGTTCCAGGTAGTCCTGAAGCCGAACCCGGACAACTTCCAGGAACTGTACCTGGGCTCCCTCAAGCACGTCGGCCTGGACCCGTTGGTCCACGACATTCGCTTCGTCGAAGACAACTGGGAGTCGCCAACCCTGGGCGCCTGGGGTCTGGGCTGGGAAGTCTGGCTCAACGGCATGGAAGTGACGCAGTTCACTTACTTCCAGCAAGCGGGCGGCATCGAGTGCTACCCGGTGACCGGCGAGATCACCTACGGTCTCGAGCGCCTGGCCATGTACCTGCAAGGCGTGGACTCGGTCTACGACCTGGTCTGGGCTGACGGCCCGATGGGCAAAGTGACCTACGGCGACGTGTTCCACCAGAACGAAGTGGAGCAGTCGACCTACAACTTCGAACACGCCAACGTCGAGAAGCTGTTCGAACTGTTCGATTTCTACGAAAGCGAAGCCAAGCGCCTGATCGAACTCGAGCAGCCGCTGCCGTTGCCGAGTTATGAAATGGTGTTGAAGGCGTCCCATACCTTCAACCTGCTGGATGCGCGCCGGGCGATCTCGGTGACCGCGCGTCAGCAATACATTTTGCGCGTACGCACCCTGGCGCGTTCCGTTGCGCAAGCCTACCTGCTGGCTCGCGCCAAGCTGGGCTTCCCGATGGCGACCCCGGACCTGCGTGATGAAGTACTGGCCAAGCTGGAGGCTGCACAATGAGTGCTCAAGATTTTCTGGTTGAACTGGGCACCGAAGAACTGCCACCCAAAGCCCTGAACACCCTGGCCGACGCGTTCCTGGCCGGTATCGACAAGGGCCTGCAAGCCGCTGGCCTGAACTACGAGACCAAAACCGTCTACGCCGCACCGCGCCGTCTGGCTGTGCTGATCACCTCGCTGGCGACCCAGCAGCCGGATCGCAGCATCAACCTCGATGGCCCGCCACGCCAGGCCGCGTTCGATGCCGA
Organism: Pseudomonas fluorescens; assembly: GCF_902497995.1. Lineage (GTDB taxonomy): Bacteria > Pseudomonadota > Gammaproteobacteria > Pseudomonadales > Pseudomonadaceae > Aquipseudomonas > Aquipseudomonas fluorescens_BK. Next base: position 43,666 of record NZ_CABVII010000006.1, read on the forward strand.
TGGCAACCCGACTCAAGCGGCATTGGGTTTCGCCAAGAAGTGCGGCGTCGACCTGAGCGAAATCGATCAGAGCGGCCCGAAACTGCGTTACAGCCAAAGCATCGCCGGCAAACCGACCACGAGCCTGATGCCGACCATCGTCGAAGATTCCCTGAACGACCTGCCGATTCCAAAGCGCATGCGCTGGGGCGCCCGCAAGGAAGAGTTCGTGCGTCCGACCCAGTGGCTGGTGATGTTGCTCGGTGACCAGGTCATCGATTGCACGATCCTCGCCCAGAAAGCCGGCCGCGACTCCCGGGGACATCGCTTCCATCACCCGGAAAGTGTGCGCATCACCTCGCCAGCCAACTATTTGAGCGACCTGCGAGCCGCTTATGTACTGGCCGATGCCAATGAGCGGCGCGAGCTGATCAGCAAGCGCACCGAAGAACTGGCGACGATGCAGGAAGGGACGGCGATCGTTCCACCAGCCCTGCTCGACGAAGTGACCGCACTGGTGGAATGGCCGGTGCCGCTGGTGTGCTCGTTCGAGGAACGTTTCCTCGACGTACCGCAGGAAGCGCTGATCACCACCATGCAGGACAACCAGAAGTACTTCTGCCTGTTGGACGCCGACGGCAAGTTGCTGCCACGCTTCATTACCGTGGCCAACGTCGAAAGCAAAGACCCGCAGCAGATCATCGCCGGTAACGAAAAAGTGGTTCGCCCGCGCCTGACCGACGCCGAGTTCTTCTTCAAGCAAGACAAGAAGCAGAAACTCGAAGACTTCAACCTGCGCCTGCAAAACGTGGTGTTCCAGGAAAAGCTCGGCAGCGTCTACGACAAGGCCGAGCGCATTTCCAAACTGGCTGCGTACATCGCTCAGCGCATTGGCGGTAACGCAGCCTGGGCTTCCCGCGCCGGCCTGCTGTCCAAGTGCGACCTGTCGACCGAAATGGTCGGTGAGTTCCCGGAGATGCAAGGTGTCGCCGGTTACTACTACGCCCTCAACGACGGCGAGCCCGAAGAAGTCGCCCTGGCGCTGAACGAGCAGTACATGCCCCGCGGTGCTGGCGCCGAACTGCCTACCACCTTGACCGGTGCGGCCGTGGCCATCGCTGATAAGCTCGACACCCTGGTCGGTATTTTCGGCATCGGCATGCTGCCTACCGGTAGCAAAGATCCGTACGCCTTGCGTCGTGCAGCCCTGGGCGTTTTGCGCATCCTGATCGACAAGAAGCTCGAGCTCGACCTGAACGACGCGGTGGCATTCGCTGTGAGTGCGTTCGGTACCAAGGTCAAGGCTGCCGGGCTCAATGAGTCGGTGCTGGAGTTTATCTTCGACCGTCTGCGTGCCCGTTACGAAGACGAAGGTGTCGATGTCGGGACTTATCTGTCGGTGCGTGCCCTGAAGCCGGGTTCGGCGCTGGACTTCGATCAGCGCGTCCAAGCGGTAGAGGCGTTCCGCAAATTGCCGCAAGCCGCTGCCCTGGCTGCGGTGAACAAGCGCGTTTCGAACTTGCTGAGCAAGGTAGAGGGCTCTATTCCTTCGGTCGTGGAAGCCAAGTACTTCGACAACGCCAACGAGTTCTCCCTGTATTCGGCAATCCAGCAGGCTGACCAGGCTGTCCAGCCGATGGCTGCGGCGCGTCAATACAGCGAATCCCTGGCGCGTCTGGCTGCCTTGCGCGAGCCGGTGGATGCGTTCTTCGAAGCCGTGATGGTCAATGCCGAAGATGCCAAAGTGCGCGCCAACCGCTATGCGTTGCTGGCGCGTCTGCGTGGACTGTTCCTTGGTGTCGCCGACATTTCGCTGCTGGGCTGAGGGATTGCTGTTGAAACTGCTGATTCTCGATCGGGACGGGGTGATCAATTACGACTCCGACGCTTACATCAAGTCGGTGGAGGAGTGGATTCCACTCCCCGGTTCAATCGAAGCCATCGCGCAGTTGAGCAAGGCCGGCTGGACGGTGGCCGTGGCTACCAACCAGTCGGGCATCGCTCGTGGCTATTACGACATCGCCACCCTGGACGCCATGCACGAGCGCTTGCGCTCGCTGGTGGCGGAGCAGGGCGGTGAGGTCGGGCTGATCGTCTACTGCCCGCACGGGCCTGACGACGGTTGCGATTGCCGCAAACCAAAACCGGGGATGTTGAAAACCATTGCCACGCATTACAACGTAGCGCTGACTGATATTTGGTTCGTTGGCGACACCCTTGGTGACCTGGAAGCCGCCAGAGCCGTCGATTCTCAGCCCGTTTTGGTAAAGACCGGCAAAGGCGAAAAGACGTTGGGCAAGGCGTTGCCGGTGGGCACCTTGATTTTTGACGATCTTGCGGCAATTGCCGCAGAGCTTATGCACAACTGCACTTAAATACGTCGCGTGCTTCGATTTTTTCTGACCAAGGATGAAAGGGAAGTGCGCTTTATATAGACGGGCAGAGCCCGCACGGTAAACGTCGCCATGTCGATACTGCAGGCCATCAGAACCTTCCTCTTTTACCTGCTGCTGGGCACCAGCTCTTTGCTCTGGTGCAGCCTGAGCTTTTTTATCGCACCTTTTCTGCCGTTCAAGGCGCGCTATCGCTTTATCAATGTGTACTGGTGCCACTGCGCCTTATGGCTGAGCAAGGTCTTTCTGGGTATCAGCTATGAGATCAGAGGCGCAGAGAATGTGCCTGACCAGCCCTGCGTGATTCAATCCAATCACCAGAGCACCTGGGAGACTTTCTTTCTCTCGGCCTATTTCGAGCCACTGAGCCAAGTGCTGAAGCGTGAACTGCTCTACGTTCCATTCTTCGGTTGGGCGATGGCCATGCTGCGACCGATTGCCATCGACCGCGACAACCCTAAAGCTGCGCTCAAACACGTGGCGAAGAAGGGCGATGAGCTGCTCAAAGATGGCGTATGGGTGCTGATCTTCCCGGAAGGAACGCGGGTCCCTTACGGCACCATCGGCAAATTCTCTCGGGGTGGCACCGCTTTGGCGGTCAATGCTTCGCTTCCGGTGCTCCCGATTGCGCACAACGCAGGTAAATTCTGGCCGAAAACCGGTTGGGCGAAAAAGCAGGGCGTCATCACCGTGATTATCGGTGAACCCATGTACGCCGACGGCAGCGGGCCGCGCGCCATTGCCGAGCTGAACGATCGGGTCCAGGCCTGGAACGAACAGATGCAACGGGAAATGGGCTCGCTCCCACCTGCCCCGCAAGCCCCGGCTGACAGTGATCGAATGGCTGTCTGAGATTCTGTGGATAACCTGTGTACCATTTTGCTTACAAGTGCCATATTTGAGTTGTAGCTTGATGATTTATATACATATTTCATAAACTCATAAAATTCCGAAAATGGTGCATAAGTTTTTTTTGGGCGCAAAAAAACCGGCTGATATAGCCGGTTTTTTTCGGTCTGAACCAGACGTGTTTCAGTCCTTTAACAGGGGAAAATGCAACCTGAAGCGTGTGCCTTGACCCACCACACTTTGGCACTCGATCCTTGCGCCATGTCGATCTATCACCGCCTTCACCATCGACAGGCCCAAACCCACGCCATCGATGCCTTGGGCTGAAGAAAGACGCCGATACTGGCTGAACAGTTCGGGCAATTCCTCTGCAGCAATGCCTTTACCTTGATCAACGATCTCGCACGTCAGCCAGCCTTCAGCGCAATTGACTTGCACAATGATTCGAGTGCCGCAGCCGCTGTACTTGATTGCGTTCTCCAGCAGATTGAACAACGCTCGGGTCAGCAGCGCCTGATCGGCCATGATCAAGCTTTCCTGCGCTACATCATCCAGGTGATGGACCATTTCGATCTGCTTCAACTGCGCAATGGTCAATGTTTGATCGAACACATCCAGCACCATCATCGCAAACAGGCTCGGCTGAAACTGATAAGCCTCTGACTCGGCCTTGGCCAATTGTACGAAACCGTCAGTCAATTCCAGGGCTCGACGCACCTGGCACTCGATCTGGTCGAACAGATACGTGTCCCCGACGGATTGATGTCGGTGCACGTCGAGCAGGGCGAGAATCGCCGAGTGAGGCGCCCGCAGATCATGGGACAAGAAGCGCAACAGTACGCCACGCTGCTCCTCGGCATCACGCTCAACGCTGAGGTCGGTCAGGCTCAATAACCAGCCGATAGGCGTTTCTCCGTCCACTGGCAGCAAAGCAGCGCGCTCCAGACGCAGACTGCGTTCCTTGACGTCCCTGAACTCCACCAGCGGCAAAGTCGATAAGAGCGGCCGAGGGCCTTCGACCAGTTCCGGATAGCCAAGTTTGGCCAATTGCTCCAGAACGTCATCGCCCACCAGATCGGCGCCGAACAGATCCCTGGCCTTACGGTTACCCAGCAAAATCCGGCCATGGGGATCACTGATCAAGGTGGCGACAGGCAAACACTCCAGGCCATCGGCGATAAAACGACGGGTATCCCGGGTCCGACCCATCGCTTGTTCCAGAGCCATGATCTGACCCTGTAAATGGTCTCCAGTCGGAAAGTGTGCACGACGGCGCTCCGGAAAGACCTTTGGCTCGCTATCCAACCGCGCCAGCTCCCATCCAAAATAGGTCAGTACCACACTCAAGCGCCGCCAGCTCCAGATCAGGTAACCGAACAGCATGCCCAACAGACTCGCTGTAGGGGACCACCACCAGCCCAGTCTCGCTAATCCTGCGCTCGCCAGCAGTGCACAACTCATGCCCGCCAAGGTCAACCAGAGCGCCAGTCTCGGACGTAGCAATAACAAACCCAAGACACAGGCGACCAGGCAAACAGAGAACAACGCGCCCCACGCACCCGACCCATTTCGATGGCTGGTCTCGGCATTGAATGAAAGAAGGCCCGTCAGGGGTAACAAAAGCAAGCTTATCCACAGCCATTCGCGGACCAATTGCCGGAACAACCTTTGAACCTGAGTCGGCTCGCGACTTTCCCGGCGGCGCTCATAATTCATAGGCAATACTGACGTAAGGGTTGTAGGGAATTTGGTTCATGGGTCACAGTTTTCAGGGAAGGGCGCTTGAAGAATCATAGCGGACGCGACCAATGGGAAGCTGCTTACTTACACTCTTCAGCCGAACGTCTATTGTCAAATAACATGCTGGCCGCCAAAGGAATAACGTACATGCGTGTCGCGATACTGGATGATGAACCGGCAGAACTGCGCAGGGTTGAACAGACCTTGCGGCAAATGGCCGAGCCGGGTGAGCCTGCCTGGTCACTGCACAGCTTCGAGCAGGGAGAGGACCTGTTACGCCATTTGCGACGGGAAACGTTCGACCTGCTGATCCTCGACTGGCAGTTGCCAGGCTTCAGCGGCCTGTCTCTGTTGCGCTGGACCCGCGAGCACATGGACGCACCACCCGCCGCGATCATGCTGACCAGCCGCGACGCTGAAAGTGATATCGTCCAGGCGTTGAATGCAGGCGCCGACGATTACGTCAGCAAGCCGTTTCGACCCAATGAACTGAAAGCCAGAGTGGCTGCAGTGTTACGCCGGCATAGCCTGCAACGTGCGGCAGCCACCGAAGTACTGAGTTTCAATGACCTGGTGTTCGACGATGCCGAATTGACTGTTAACCGCGCCGGAAAACCTATCGGGATGACTGAGCGGGAATATCGACTGGCGCGTTGCCTGTTCAGTAACCTGGGACGACCGCTGTCTCGGGATTATCTCTATGAGCGGTTCTGGAGCCATGAAGAGATGGTGTCTTCCCGACCTCTGGACACCCACATCTATCGGCTGCGCAACAAGCTTGGGCTGACGGCTGATCGCGGTTGGCAACTGCTGACGATTTACGGGTACGGGTATCGACTGGAAAGTGTGGGGGCGGCAAGCGAATGAATCAAAAGATCGCAGCCTTCGGCAACTCATTTGAAACGCGATTACCTGAGCTGCGAAGGCTGCGATCTGTAATCAGACAAACATTTCGACGGGCAAATAAAAAGGCCAACGCGTGAACGTTGGCCTTATTTGGCAAGTACGCTGGATCAGAAATCCAGGTTGGATACCGCCAGGGCGTTGCTTTCGATGAAGTCACGACGTGGTTCGACCGCATCACCCATCAGGGTGTTGAAGATCTGATCCGCGCCAATGGCATCTTCGATGGTCACTTTGAGCATCCGGCGCTGGCTTGGGTCCATGGTGGTTTCCCACAGCTGATCCGGGTTCATTTCACCCAGACCTTTGTATCGCTGGATGGTGTGACGCTTGGTGCTTTCAGCCATCAGCCATTCAAGGGCTTCCTTGAACTCGGTGACCGGCTTCTTGCGCTCGCCACGCTGGATATACGCACCGTCGTCCAGCAAGGTGCTCAGTTGAGCGCCCAGAGAAACAACCGTCTTGTAATCGTTACTGCCGAAGAAGTCGCGGTTGAACGTGACGTAGTTCGACAGGCCGTGGGAGATCAGTTCGACCTCAGGCAGCCAGACGTTACGTTCACGGTCTTCACGCAAGCTGGCTTTGTAGACCAGGCCAGACTTCTCGACGGTGCGCAGGCGAACTTCGTACTGGGCCAGCCAATCCTGCATGGCGGCATGATCGGACAGTTGCTCCATGCTCACTGCTGGCAGGTAGATGAAGTGCTCGGTCAGTTCCTGTGGGTACAGGCGCGACAGACGCTTGAGGGTCTTCATCACCAGACGGAAGTCATTCACCAGACGCTCAAGAGCCGGTCCGGAAATACCCGGAGCTTCCTCGTTCAAGTGCAGGCTCGCATCTTCCAGGGCCGACTGCGTCATGTACTCTTCCATGGCGTCGTCGTCTTTGATGTATTGCTCTTGCTTGCCTTTCTTGACCTTGTACAGCGGCGGCTGGGCGATGTAGATGTAGCCGCGCTCGATCAGCTCCGGCAACTGACGGAAGAAGAAGGTCAGCAGCAGGGTACGGATGTGCGAACCGTCGACGTCAGCATCGGTCATGATGATGATGTTGTGGTAACGCAGCTTCGCGATGTTGTACTCATCGCGGCCGATGCCGCAGCCCAGCGCAGTGATCAAGGTGCCCACTTCTTGCGAAGAGATCATCTTGTCGAAGCGCGCCTTCTCAACGTTGAGGATCTTGCCCTTCAATGGCAGGATAGCCTGGGTCCGACGATTGCGTCCCTGCTTGGCGGAGCCGCCAGCAGAGTCACCTTCCACGAGGTACAGTTCGGAAAGGGCAGGGTCTTTTTCCTGGCAGTCAGCCAGTTTGCCCGGCAGGCCAGCGATATCCAGCGCGCCTTTGCGACGGGTCATCTCACGGGCTTTACGCGCCGCTTCACGAGCGCGAGCCGCGTCGATCATCTTGCCGACGACCAGCTTGGCTTCGTTCGGGTTTTCCAGCAGGAAGTCGGAGAAGTACTTGCCCATTTCCTGTTCGACCGCGGTCTTCACTTCGGAAGAAACCAGCTTGTCTTTGGTCTGGGAGCTGAACTTCGGATCCGGCACTTTTACCGAGATGATCGCGGTCAGACCTTCACGGGCATCGTCGCCGGTGGTCGCGACTTTGTGCTTCTTCGCCAGGCCTTCTGCTTCGATGTAGGTGTTCAGGTTACGCGTCAGGGCCGAACGGAAGCCCACCAGGTGAGTACCGCCGTCGCGCTGCGGAATGTTGTTGGTGAAGCACAACAAGTTCTCGTTGAAGCTGTCGTTCCACTGCAGGGCGATTTCCACGCCGATGCCGTCTTCACGCTGGATGTTGAAGTGGAACACCTGGTTGACCGGGGTCTTGTTGGTGTTCAGGTATTCAACGAACGCACGCAGGCCGCCTTCGTACTTGAACAGTTCTTCCTTGCCGCTACGCTCGTCCTTGAGGACGATGCCGACACCGGAGTTGAGGAAGGACAGTTCACGAATACGCTTGGCCAGGATGTCCCAGCTGAAGTGGATGTTCTTGAACGTCAGGTCGGACGGTTTGAAGTGGATCTGGGTGCCGGTGGTTTCACTCTCACCGACGATTTTCATCGGTTCTTTTGGAACACCGTGAATGTAGGTCTGTTCCCAGATCTTGCCGCTGCGGCGAACGGTCAAGACCAGCTCTTCGGACAGGGCGTTCACAACCGACACACCTACACCGTGCAGGCCGCCGGATACTTTGTAAGAGTTGTCATCGAACTTACCGCCGGCGTGCAGTACGGTCATGATGACCTCGGCTGCCGAAACGCCTTCTTCTTTGTGCACGTCCACCGGGATGCCACGACCGTTGTCGCGAACGGTGATGGATTCGTCCGGGTGAATAATGATGCTGATGTCGTCGCAGTGGCCGGCGAGAGCTTCGTCGATCGAGTTATCGACCACTTCGAACACCATGTGGTGCAGACCGCTGCCATCGTCGGTGTCACCAATGTACATACCGGGACGTTTGCGTACGGCATCCAGGCCTTTCAGCACTTTAATGCTCGTTGAGTCGTACGTATTTTCTTCGCTCAATGCCTTCACTCCCGATGGTCGTGGGTCTGGGTGATACGGCCCTGTTCCACGTGGAACAAAGCGACTGGCGTTTCCGTCTGCCAGCCTTCCCTCAATAATTCGTGATCTACACAGGTGATAAAGACCTGGCAGCGTAAGTCTTCCAGCAAGCGGCAAAGCGCGCGACGGTGGTGCTCGTCCAATTCGGACGGCAGGTCATCCACCAGATAAATACACTGACCGCGTCGGGCCTGGCTGACCAAGTGCCCTTGGGCAATCCGCAATGCACAGACCACCAACTTCTGCTGACCGCGGGACAAGATGTCTGCGGCGTTATGGGCGCCCAATCGAAGGCGCAAATCAGCGCGTTGTGGTCCGGCTTGGGTATGACCCATTTGCTGATCCCGTTGAAGGGATCCGGCGAGTACGGCACTCAGCTCACGGTCTTTATCCCAACCTCGGTAATAGCTGAGCGTTAAGCCCTCAAGCTCAACCAGTTCGCTCAAGGTCTGTTCAAAGACTGGTTTCAAGGCTTTGATATAAGCGCGGCGGTATTCATCAATTTCAGCGCTGGCCTGGCACAGTTCCCTGTCCCAAACCGCTTGCGAAACGGCGTCAAGTGTACCATGCCGCAGCCAAGAGTTTCTCTGGCGCAGGGCCTTCTGCAAGCGCTGCCAAGTGGACATGAAGCGCGGTTCCACGTGGAACACTCCCCAGTCGAGAAACTGCCTCCGAATCTTCGGCGCCCCCTCCAACAGCCGGAAGCTGTCGGGGTTGATCAGCTGCAACGGCAGGATCTCCGCCAGCTGCGCCGCGCTGCGGGCGTTCTGTCCATCGATACGGATCTGGAACTCACCTTGCCGGTCGCGAGAGATGCCCAAAGCACTGTGCCCGCCCTCGGCCAACTCCACCTGCCCAAACACCGTGCAAGCGAGCTGCTCATACTGGATGACCGGTAATAAACGGCTGCTACGAAACGAACGGGCAAGCCCCAGCAGGTGAATGGCTTCCAGAACACTGGTTTTGCCGCTGCCGTTGGCGCCGTAAAGAATGTTGATTCGGGGAGAGGGGGAGAAGGTCACCGGGTGCAGATTGCGCACCGCGGTGACCGAGACGCGACTTAAGGACATCTAGCTTCTGCTGAGCATGATTACAGACGCATCGGCATGACAACGTAGGCCGAGTCGTCGTTGTCGGACTCTTGCACCAGCGCGCTGCTGTTGGAGTCGGACAGGATCAGTCGAACTTGCTCAGTGGTCATCACGCCCAGCACGTCGAGCAGATAGCTCACGTTGAAGCCGATTTCCAGGGGGCCGCCGTTGTACTCAACACCCACTTCTTCTTCCGCTTCTTCCTGCTCCGGGTTGTTGGCCTGGATCTTTAGCTGGCCATTAGCCAGTTGCAGGCGAATACCACGGTACTTCTCGTTGGACAGAATCGCGGTGCGGCTGAAGGCTTCACGCAGGGCCTGACGATCACCCAGCACCAGCTTGTCGCCGCCTTTGGGCAGAACGCGCTCGTAGTCAGGGAATTTGCCGTCGACCAGTTTTGAGGTGAAGGTAAACTCGCCGGTGGTGGCGCGGATGTGGTGTTGACCCAGGACGATGCTGACGATGCCGTCCGGTTCGGTCAGCAAGCGCGCCAGCTCAAGGATACCCTTGCGCGGTACGATGACCTGATGACGATCCGGTTGACCGATATCGGCCTGCATCGAGCACATTGCCAGACGGTGGCCATCAGTGGCCACGGCGCGGATGATCCCGGCCGAGACCTCCAGCAGCATGCCGTTCAGATAGTAACGCACGTCCTGCTGGGCCATGGCAAAGCTGGTGCGTTCGATCAGGCGACGCAATTTGCTTTGCTCCAGGCTGCAGGTCAGCGAGCCAGGGCCTTCTTCCACCGTCGGGAAATCGTTGGCCGGCAGCGTCGACAAGGTAAAGCGGCTACGGCCGGCCTTTACCACAAGCTTCTGCTCGTCGAGCTTAATGTCGATCAGCGCGTCGTTCGGCAAGCTTTTGCAGATGTCCATCAGCTTGCGCGCAGGCACAGTGATGGAACCCGGATCGGCAGGTTCTTCGAGTGTTACACGACCGACCAGCTCGACTTCCAGGTCGGTACCGGTCAGCGACAGTTGCTGGCCTTCGACAACCAGCAGCACGTTGGAAAGCACCGGCAAGGTCTGTCGGCGCTCGACGACGCCTGCGACCAGTTGCAGGGGTTTCAACAGGGCTTCGCGTTGAATGGTGAAATGCATGGTCTAGTCCCTTGCCTTAATAAGCTGCGCTGGTGTTCATCAAGTGGTCAGTGTACGCAGCAGGTTCTTGTAGTCCTCGCGGATGTCCGCGTCGGATTCCTTGAGTTCGTTGATCTTGCGGCAGGCGTGCAAAACAGTCGTGTGATCGCGACCACCAAACACGTCGCCGATTTCCGGCAGGCTGTGGTTAGTCAACTCTTTGGACAACGCCATGGCAACCTGACGCGGACGAGCGACCGAGCGTGAACGACGCTTGGACAGCAGGTCGGAGATCTTGATCTTGTAGTACTCGGCGACGGTGCGCTGAATGTTATCCACAGAGACCAGTTTGTCTTGCAGCGCCAACAGATCTTTCAGGGATTCGCGAATCAGCTCGATGGTGATGTCGCGGCCCATGAAGTGCGAGTGGGCGATCACGCGTTTAAGCGCGCCTTCCAGTTCGCGGACGTTGGAGCGAATACGCTGGGCTATGAAGAACGCCGCGTCGTGTGGCAGATCGACTTTGGCCTGATCGGCCTTTTTCATCAGGATCGCTACGCGGGTTTCCAGCTCCGGCGGCTCGACGGCCACCGTCAAGCCCCAGCCGAAGCGGGACTTGAGACGCTCTTCGAGGCCTTCGATTTCTTTAGGATAGCGGTCACTGGTAAGAATGACCTGCTGCCCGCCTTCAAGCAGGGCATTGAAGGTGTGGAAAAACTCTTCCTGGGAACGTTCCTTGCGGGCGAAGAACTGAATGTCATCGATCAACAGCGCGTCCACCGAACGGTAGAAGCGCTTGAATTCGTTGATCGCGTTCAATTGCAGCGCCTTGACCATGTCGGCCACGAAACGCTCGGAATGCAGGTACACGACCTTGGCATTCGGGTTCTTCTTTAATAGGTGGTTACCCACAGCGTGCATCAAGTGGGTTTTACCCAGGCCAACGCCACCATAAAGGAAGAGCGGGTTGTAACCGTGCTTGGGGTTATCCGCTACTTGCCAGGCCGCTGCCCGGGCCAGTTGGTTGGACTTACCTTCGACGAAGTTCTCGAAAGTAAAGGTGCGGTTCAGGTAGCTGGTGTGCTTGAGCGCGCCTTCGACCTGCACCGTGCGCTGTTCGGAGCGCACCGGGGCCTGTTGAGAACTCGCACCCGCCATCGGGTCGAAACTGTCGCGGGATGGTTCTTCACTGACTTCGGCAACTTTCTGCGTCGATCGCTTGGTCGGCATGGCTGCCGGGGCGGGGGCCGGAGCGCTGACAGGCGCTTGAGCCGCCTGTGCCTGGGACGCGGCAGCAGCCAGTGGCGCATTAGGAGCGGCACGTGGAGCTGAACTGCGCTTGCTGCCTATTAATAGGGAGAGCGCAGGCGCCATGCCATTGCCATGCTCATCCAGCAGTTCGAGGACGCGGCCCAGGTACTTTTCGTTAACCCAGTCGAGAACAAAACGATTCGGTGCGTAGACACGCAACTCGTCGCCTTCGGCTTCGACCTGTAGTGGACGGATCCAAGTGTTGAATTGTTGGGCTGGCAGCTCATCGCGCAAAAGCTCCACGCACTGCTGCCATAGTTCCACTGACACGGATATCCCCTAAGTTGAAAGCCGGTGAGGCAAAAACAAGCGGCCATTGTAGCGACCAGACGCCTACTTATCCACACGTAGGTTGTGCGCTGCCGAATAAGAATCAAGGTTTTACACGTAAAAAATACGACCAATGGTCTGTGCATAAGCCTTGTGGATAACCCCCCGTAAGGTCGTTGTACAAGTGGGGGCGAAACCCGGTGGATAACCAGCCTGTGGATAACAGCACCTTTCACCCACAGCTTATCCGACAGCGCAGCACAGGCTGACCACCGTTTTCCCCTGTGGTTGTCATTCTCTGTACAGCACGGAATAGAAGGGCTAAAGCCAGTTATCCACAGATGATCGTGGGCCTAGCTTTTATAAGCTTTACAGAAAAGCTTTAAATACTTTCCTTCTTTATTTCTATATCTAGCGAAGGGCAGGCACCGACGAAACCTCTGGAGATCTATTTATAAGGAAACGCTGGTTGGAAATTGACCTAGAGGCTTGCTTTCTCTAGAATCCCCGGTCTCTTAAAACGGGGGCCATTCCGGCCCGTTGTGGACGAATCAGGTAACACGACAATGAAACGTACTTTCCAACCAAGCACCATCAAACGCGCTCGTACCCACGGTTTCCGTGCTCGCATGGCTACCAAGAACGGTCGTGCCGTCCTGTCGCGTCGTCGCGCCAAAGGTCGTGCGCGTCTGGCAGTTTGATAATCCGGCACTGGAGGTGAGTCAGGACTTCAGTCGGGAAAAGCGTCTGCTTACCCCCCGGCATTTCAAGGCAGTCTTTGACTCCCCTACCGGCAAGGTTCCGGGGAAAAATCTCCTGCTCCTTGCGCGCAACAACGATCTTGATCACCCCCGTCTCGGGCTGGTTATCGGGAAAAAGAGCGTAAAGCTCTCCGTCGAGCGCAATCGCCTCAAACGTCTGATGCGCGAATCGTTCCGTCTGCACCAGGATTCACTGGTCGGCTGGGACATCGTTATCGTCGCGCGCAAAGGTTTGGGTGATGTAGAAAACCCCGAATTGATTCAGCATTTCGGCAAACTCTGGAAGCGTCTGGCACGCAGCAAGCCGGTACCAGCAGTCAAAACCGAAACTGTAGGGGTAGACAGTCCCGATGCGTAAACTGGCACTCGTTCCGATCCAGTTTTATCGCTATGCCATTAGTCCTTTGATGGCCAGTCACTGTCGTTTCTACCCCAGTTGTTCCTGCTACGCGTATGAAGCCATAGAAAATCATGGCCTTCTGCGCGGTGGCTGGCTGGCCTTTCGTCGTTTAGGTCGCTGTCATCCGTGGAATCCCGGTGGTTATGACCCGGTTCCATCTATCCCTACCTCCCGTTCTTCTTCGATGGCCGAGTAATCATGGATATCAAACGCACGATCCTGATCGTCGCCCTGGCAATCGTGTCCTACGTTATGGTTCTTAAATGGAACCAGGACTATGGCCAGGCTGCCCTGCCGACTCAGAATGTTGCTTCCAGTACTACCGCACCGGGCCTACCGGATACGGCGACTGGCAAAAATGCTTCTGTCAGTGACGACATTCCCCGCGCCGCAAGCGATACCAGTGCAACTGCACCTGCTGAAACACCAGTAGCGGCAAGCAAAGACCTCATCCAGATCAAAACGGATGTGCTCGACCTGGCAGTCGATCCACAAGGTGGCGATGTCGCCCAGCTGAAATTGCCGTTGTATCCACGTCGCCAGGACCATCCGGAAATTCCGTTCCAGCTGTTCGATAACGGCGGTGAACTGACTTACCTGGCGCAAAGCGGTCTGATTGGTAGCAACGGCCCGGACGCAAGCCCGGCCGGTCGTCCGGTTTACTCCTCGGAGAAGAAGACTTATCAACTGGCTGACGGTCAGGACCAATTGGTCGTGGACCTGAAGTTCAGCAAGGATGGCGTCAATTACATCAAACGTTTCACCCTGAAACGTGGCCTGTATGACGTAACCGTTTCCTACCTGATCGATAACCAGAGCGCACAACCCTGGTCCGGTGCGATGTTCGCGCAACTGAAGCGTGACGCCAGCGGCGATCCTTCCTCAACCACCGCTACCGGTACCGCGACTTACCTGGGCGCTGCCCTGTGGACAAGTAACGAGCCGTACAAGAAAGTGTCCATGAAGGACATGGACAAGGCGCAGTTGAAGGAAACGGTCAGTGGTGGTTGGGTTGCGTGGTTGCAACATTACTTCGTCACCGCATGGATTCCGGCCAAGGGCGAAAACAACGTCGTCCAGACCCGTAAAGACAGCAAGGGCAACTACATCATCGGTTATACCGGCCCGGCAATGAGCGTCGCGCCAGGTGCAAAAGCCGAAACCAGCGCCGTTCTGTACGCTGGTCCGAAAAGCCAGGCAGTACTCAAAGAGTTGTCCCCAGGTCTGGAACTGACCGTCGACTACGGCATTCTGTGGTTCATCGCCCAGCCAATCTTCTGGTTGCTGGGACACATCCACGCAATCGTCGGTAACTGGGGCTGGTCGATCATTTTCCTGACCATGCTGATCAAGGGGATTTTCTTCCCGCTGTCGGCGGCCAGCTACAAATCCATGGCGCGCATGCGTGCAGTGGCACCGAAACTGGCTGCGCTGAAAGAGCAGCATGGCGACGACCGGCAGAAAATGTCGCAAGCCATGATGGAGCTGTACAAGAAAGAGAAGATCAATCCACTGGGTGGTTGCTTGCCAATCCTCGTGCAGATGCCGGTTTTCCTTTCGCTGTACTGGGTTCTGCTGGAAAGCGTCGAGATGCGCCAGGCGCCGTTCATGCTGTGGATTACCGACCTGTCGATCAAGGATCCGTTCTTCATTCTGCCGATCATCATGGGTGTAACCATGTTTATCCAGCAGCAGTTGAACCCGACTCCTCCGGATCCGATGCAGGCCAAGGTGATGAAGCTGATGCCAATCATCTTCACCTTCTTCTTCCTGTGGTTCCCGGCTGGTCTGGTACTGTACTGGGTAGTGAACAACGTGTTGTCGATCGCCCAACAGTGGTACATCACGCGTAAGATCGAAGCGGCTGTGAAAAAAGCCGAGGCGTAACTTGCTCTGTGGATAACCACTCAAAACGCCCCCTAGTGGGGCGTTTTGCTATCTGTCACTTTTGTCTGGATACCGGTTTATGAGCGTTCCTCGTGAAACCATCGCTGCCGTCGCCACTGCCCAAGGTCGTGGCGGTGTCGGCATCGTCCGTATTTCCGGGCCGCTGGCGAGTG
This sequence comes from Pseudomonas fluorescens, assembly GCF_902497995.1. Lineage (GTDB taxonomy): Bacteria > Pseudomonadota > Gammaproteobacteria > Pseudomonadales > Pseudomonadaceae > Aquipseudomonas > Aquipseudomonas fluorescens_BK. The sequence goes on from NZ_CABVII010000006.1 coordinate 59,072, forward strand.
TGGCGGCCAAGGCCTTCAGCGGTCGTGAACTCAAACCCCGATTCGCCCACTACGGCCCCTTTCTCAGTGGAAACGATGAGGTCCTGGACCAAGGCATTGCCCTGTATTTCCCTGGACCGAACTCGTTCACCGGCGAAGATGTGCTGGAACTCCAGGGTCATGGTGGTCCGATTGTTCTGGATATGCTGCTCAAGCGTTGCCTGGAACTGGGCTGCCGACTGGCCCGCCCCGGCGAATTCAGCGAACGCGCCTTCCTCAACGACAAACTCGACCTGGCCCAGGCTGAAGCCATCGCAGACTTGATCGAGGCAAGCTCGGCCCAGGCGGCACGCAATGCACTGCGATCGTTGCAGGGCGCATTTTCCGAACGTGTGCATAACCTCACCGAGCAATTGATTGGCCTGCGGATCTACGTCGAAGCGGCCATCGACTTCCCGGAAGAAGAAATCGACTTCCTTGCCGATGGCCATGTACTGAGCATGCTCGACAAGGTACGTGATGAGTTATCCACCGTATTGCGCGAAGCCGGGCAGGGTGCATTGCTGCGCGATGGCATGACAGTGGTGATCGCCGGGCGACCGAATGCGGGTAAATCCAGCCTGCTGAACGCATTGGCCGGTCGTGAGGCGGCGATCGTCACCGAAATTGCCGGCACCACCCGGGACATTCTTCGCGAACATATCCACATCGATGGCATGCCGCTGCATGTGGTCGATACCGCAGGCTTGCGGGATACCGATGATCAAGTGGAAAAAATCGGCGTTGAACGGGCGTTGAAAGCCATCGGCGAAGCAGATCGGGTATTACTGGTGGTCGATGCCACCGCTCCCGAAGCACTTGATCCATTCGCGTTGTGGCCTGAATTCCTGGAAATCCGTCCGGACCCGGCGAAAGTCACGTTGATCCGTAACAAGGCGGACCTCACCGGCGAAGCCATTGCCCTTGAAGTCAGCGAGGATGGCCACGTCACCATCAGCCTCAGCGCCAAGTCCGCCGGCGATGGCCTGGAACTGCTACGAGACCATCTCAAGGCCTGCATGGGCTATGAACAGACCTCCGAGAGCAGCTTCAGCGCTCGCAGGCGTCACCTCGAAGCGTTGCGCCATGCCAGTGCTTCCCTTGAGCACGGCCGTGCGCAGCTGACATTGGCAGGTGCCGGTGAGCTGCTGGCCGAAGATTTGCGCCAAGCCCAACACGCTTTGGGTGAGATCACTGGTGCTTTCAGCTCCGATGACCTGTTGGGGCGGATTTTCTCCAGCTTCTGCATTGGTAAATAACCAAACATCACTTTGTTACGGAATGATGAAAACCTGTAGGAGCCAAGCTTGCTGGCGATAGCGATCTCAAAGACGCCATCGCCGGTAAGACGGGATCCTACAGGGGTTATGTGCGCGACAGCTAAGTGTCGGAGAGGCGGCGGCTCATATCCACTGTGAAGCATACCATCTATATAGTCACGAAAATTAGGCGCTGTGATATTGGCCAGAGCTTACAGTGCGTTTATTGGCCTGCAATCAGCAAGACCATAACTTAAATCAACTAATTTTTGGTCAGATTAATTGCGATTGAACTCCCATTCAACTTTGCAGGCTATCATTCTATTCCCACGGTTTAACCTTAGTCGCAACTGAACATAGAGGGTAGGAAGCAATGGTACTGACTATCCATTTAAGCCGTGCCACTTGCGGCTCTCCCGCACTGATGATTTTGGCCTAATATATTATTCTGGACTACGTGTTTTTTATCTTCACTAGCGATTCGGCGATGAACGCAAAGTAAAAATGTTCCGAACAGGAACATCTCTACCTCATGAACATAAACTGATTAAACCATTTCCACTGGAAGTCAGCGAGGATCGTCACGTCATCGTCCGAACGTTGAAATAACGCGCGCAAAGTCCTCGCCCCCATCGGTCGGAAAAGAGCTCACCTCTGTCATATCTGACAGTAGTCGTTCGCAGCGATTTCCCCTTCAATGAGCGCTCCATCATAGAGAAAGGAATTGCTCCATGAACACACAATTGCCAAACCCAATACTGACGGCTCCTGCAGTGGTAGTCATACGCGATACCGTCGACCAGGATGACTACCGGGTCAGGCTTGCGTCCTGCGAAGGTTTCCTTCCTCACAAAGGATTGAATGTAACGATTGATGACCCTTGTATGTCGCCAGGCACCGAGCTGGAGCTGCTGCTCGACGATCAGGTCATTGTTCGACACATCGTCACGGCCGCAGAGCTGCATACGCCTTTAACAGTTCAGGTGGGTCCTGAAAATCTTACTAAAGACCTGCATGAATTGAACTATCGAGTGAAGAGAAATAATCAACCATTTCAAACATGCGATCAACCCGCAACAGTTCATATTGTAATAAAATCCATGACCGACCTAGGACTGGACGAGGTGACTTCCCGCTACCGAGGTTCATTTGCACGAATCCATATTAGCTACCCACAAGACGAACAATACGCCTCTCCCCCGACGACACTGGCGAACGAAAAAATAGTGTTGGTCCAAGGTCTCAATAGTCTCGTACTCGATCAGGTTAATCCTTTCTTGCATTTCGTTGCGATAAACAGAAGCGAGATTTGCGCAATAGATACACGTACCGGGACAATTGTTCGACGCCACCAAACTTCATTTAGTGGCGCCAAGATAGGTGGATTGTCCCCAGACGGCGTGTATGCCTATATCCATGATCGCGTTAACAAAAACATACTGAAACTCAACACTGTCACAGGTGAGGCCCATGACATCGCCATCACCATCGACATCCCTAGAGAGATGGTGCTGAGCAAATCCGGTGAACGTCTCTACGTCGCCACCAGTTCGGACCTTGAAGTAATCGATACGCCTAGTCAGGGAGTTATCAGGAGGCTGCCGATTAAAAATATAATAGGCCTCGCTATCCATCCCGACGGTCGGCACCTGTATGTATTCACTTTGATCGGCGAAGGAAGCACCGTTTATACTTGGATTCACGCCTATGACACTCAAAGTTTTGAATGGGTCAGAAGAAATCTGATTAGTGGATTTGTAGAGGGGATAGCCATAAGCCCCGATGGAGCTCGTCTTTATGTGGCTGATGAATGGAACGGTAAAATTTCGCTGATCACTACTGCAAACCACCAAACTATCAAGGTCTCCAAGAGTGTGAGACGCCCCTACCGCTTGGGGGTCAGCGCCGACGGTAGACACGTTTATGTAACTGAAACTGACCAGACCACCATTTGGGTTTTGGATGCCGAAAGTCTGGACATTGTCCGGGTTCTCGAAGGGGGACGATTCTATATAAGGGCCCTGCTTGGGGGACCTGATGACACCATTTTTGCGCTTCATCTATCTGCGGACGTGACGTCAGTTCCTGACGACCACGCTGGTGCCAACCCACGGTTAGATTGATGGATTGACATCCATTCTGTTTTCAAGCGTAAGCGATCTAAAAAGCCCTTCCCTTGTCCACAGACAGGTCACCTCGCCTGTCTGTTACCTCCTTTCCCCGACGCCTCCTCCAGTGCCGAGCAGAGTTTCTTCTGCTTGAGCGGATCTTCTGTGCACGGAATTTGCCCAATTGGCGCTTTCCTGTGGATTAAGCCCTGTGAATAACTGCCACTAAGGGCAGTGGATAACAGCGTCAGAAAACTGGCGGTAACTACCCCTGTGGATAACACTGCGTTTTACTCACAGGCTTATAGCGGTTATCCAAGGGCCTCATTGGCACATGATCACAGGGTTTTGATTCTCTGTACGCATTGAATATAAAGGCCTGTAGTAATCTATCCACAGAAATGCACCTCAGTAGAAATAAACATAAAAACAAAGATTTAATATATTTCTTTCTTTTTAATTTCTGTTAAGCCGACTTTTCCACAGCTGGTTAAATTTTGTGCAAAGGGTTCTTTAGGAAGGGCGAAGTCCCTATACTTGCCGACCAGGTCCAAAAACCTGTGGTCAAACTATTTCTGATTACCTGACTGAAGCAGGCACGAGGTGCGTGGTGGATTTCCCTTCCCGTTTTGAAGTGATCGTCATCGGCGGCGGTCATGCCGGTACCGAGGCAGCACTGGCGTCAGCACGCATGGGGGCAAAAACCCTGTTGCTGACGCATAACGTGGAAACCCTCGGTGCCATGAGTTGCAACCCTGCCATTGGCGGGATCGGCAAAAGCCACTTGGTCAAGGAAATCGATGCCCTCGGCGGCGCGATGGCCATGGCTACCGATAAGGGTGGTATTCAGTTTCGCGTGTTGAACAGCCGCAAAGGCCCGGCCGTGCGAGCGACTCGCGCTCAGGCGGATCGGGTTCTGTACAAGGCCGCTGTCCGCGAAGCCCTGGAAAACCAGCCGAACCTGTGGATATTTCAACAAGCAGCCGATGACCTGATCGTCGAACAGGACCAGGTGCGCGGTGTAGTCACCCAAATGGGTCTGCGTTTCCTCGCCGATTCCGTGGTGTTGACCACTGGCACCTTCCTCGGTGGACTTATCCACATCGGCATGCAGAATTTTTCCGGCGGTCGCGCCGGTGATCCGCCATCGATTGCCCTGGCCCATCGTCTGCGTGAATTGCCGCTGCGTGTCGGTCGCCTGAAAACCGGTACACCACCACGCATCGACGGTCGCTCTGTGGATTTCTCGGTGATGACCGAGCAAGCAGGCGATACACCGATTCCGGTGATGTCGTTCATGGGCTCCAAAGAGCAGCACCCGAAACAGGTCAGCTGCTGGATTACCCATACCAACGCCCGCACCCACGAGATCATCGCCGCGAACCTCGACCGTTCGCCGATGTATTCCGATGCAGGGTCGATCGAAGGCATCGGCCCGCGTTATTGCCCGTCGATCGAAGACAAGATCCACCGCTTTGCCGACAAGGAAAGCCATCAGGTCTTCATCGAACCCGAAGGCCTGACGACCAACGAGCTGTACCCGAACGGAATATCCACATCCCTGCCGTTCGACGTGCAATTGCAGATCGTGCAATCGATCCGTGGCATGGAAAACGCGCACATCGTGCGTCCGGGCTATGCCATCGAGTACGACTACTTCGACCCGCGTGACCTGAAGTACAGCCTGGAAACCAAAGTCATCGGCGGTCTGTTCTTCGCCGGGCAAATCAACGGCACCACCGGTTACGAAGAAGCCGGCGCCCAGGGTTTGCTGGCCGGGGCCAACGCCGCATTGCGTGCCCAGGGCAAAGAGGCCTGGTGCCCGCGTCGCGACGAGGCGTACATCGGGGTATTGGTCGACGACCTGATTACCCTGGGTACTCAGGAACCGTATCGGATGTTTACCTCCCGCGCCGAGTACCGCCTGATCCTGCGCGAAGACAACGCCGACCTGCGCCTGACCGAGAAAGGTCGCGAATTGGGTCTGGTGGATGACGCCCGTTGGGCGGCGTTCTGCACCAAACGCGAAAGCATTGCCCTGGAAGAACAACGCTTGAAAAGTACCTGGGTTCGCCCGGGCACTGAGCAAGGCGATGCAATCTCGGAGAAATTCGGCACGCCTCTGACCCACGAATACAATTTGCTCAACCTGTTGAGCCGTCCGGAAATCGACTACGCTGGTCTGATCGCCGTGACCGGTGGTGGCGCAGAAGATCCACAAGTGGCGGAACAGGTCGAAATCAAGACCAAATACGCCGGTTACATCGATCGGCAGCAGGATGAAATCGCACGCCTGCGGGCCAGTGAAGACACGAAACTGCCTGTGGATATCGATTACACCAACATTTCCGGTCTCTCCAAAGAGATCCAGAGCAAGCTCGGTGCGACCCGTCCAGAGACCCTGGGCCAGGCGTCACGTATTCCGGGCGTTACTCCGGCAGCGATTTCGCTGTTGATGATTCATTTGAAAAAACGCGGCGCTGGCCGTCAGTTGGAGCAAAGCGCTTGAGTTCCTCGGTCACCTCGCAACACGCAGAAGAGTTATCAACAGGTGCTCACCAGCTCGGTGTCACACTGACAGAAACCCAGCACGCGCAGCTGCTGGGTTATCTGGCCCTGTTGATAAAATGGAACAAGGCTTACAACCTGACCGCCGTACGCGATCCGGACGAAATGGTGTCCCGCCACCTGCTCGATAGTCTGAGCGTGATGTCGTTCGTCGAAAACGGCCGCTGGCTGGACGTTGGCAGCGGCGGCGGCATGCCGGGTATTCCGTTGGCCATCCTGTTCCCCGAGTCTTCAGTGACTTGCCTGGACAGCAATGGCAAGAAAACCCGCTTCCTGACCCAGGTCAAACTCGAACTCAAACTGGATAACCTTCAAGTTATCCACAGTCGCGTCGAAGAATTTCAGCCTGCTCAAGCCTTCAACGGGATCATCTCCCGGGCGTTCAGCAGTATGGAGAACTTCAGCAACTGGACTCGCCACCTCGGCGACACGGACACACGTTGGCTGGCAATGAAGGGCGTCCATCCGGCTGATGAGCTGGTAGCATTGCCGGCGGACTTCCACCTCGATAGCGAACACGCCCTGGCCGTACCTGGTTGCCAAGGCCAACGCCATCTGCTGATACTGCGCCGCACGGCATGATTGGGAACACAAGCAAGAATGGCTAAGGTATTCGCGATTGCGAACCAAAAGGGTGGTGTGGGCAAAACCACCACCTGTATCAACCTCGCAGCTTCCCTGGTCGCTACCAAGCGCCGGGTGTTGTTGATCGATCTCGATCCACAGGGCAACGCCACCATGGGTAGCGGTGTGGATAAACACGGCCTGGAAAACTCGGTCTACGACCTGCTGATCGGCGAATGTGATCTGGCTCAGGCCATGCACTACTCCGAGCACGGTGGTTACCAGCTTTTGCCGGCTAACCGCGACCTGACCGCCGCGGAAGTGGTTCTGCTGGAAATGCAGATGAAGGAGAGTCGCCTGCGCAGTGCGTTGGCGCCGATCCGTGAGAACTACGATTACATTCTGATCGATTGCCCGCCGTCGCTGTCGATGCTCACGCTTAACGCCCTGGTCGCTGCCGACGGGGTGATTATCCCCATGCAGTGCGAGTACTTCGCACTCGAAGGCTTGAGCGACCTTGTGGATAACATCAAGCGCATCGCCGAGCTGCTCAACCCGAACCTGAAGGTCGAAGGCCTGTTGCGGACCATGTACGACCCGCGCCTGAGCCTGATGAATGATGTTTCGGCCCAGCTCAAGGAACACTTCGGCGAACAGCTTTACGACACGGTCATTCCGCGCAATATCCGCCTGGCCGAAGCGCCAAGCTATGGCATGCCGGCGCTGGTGTACGACAAGACTTCGCGAGGCGCGATTGCCTATCTGGCATTGGCGGGCGAGATGGTTCGCCGTCAACGCAAAAACTCACGCACCGCCGCCGCTCAGGCAACTTAAGGAATCCCCATGGCCGTCAAGAAACGAGGTCTCGGACGAGGACTGGATGCACTGCTGAGTGGTCCGACTGTCAGTTCGCTTGAAGAACAGGCGGTGCAGGCGGATCTTCGTGAGCTGCAGCACCTGCCCCTGGACCTGATCCAGCGCGGCAAGTACCAGCCACGGCGGGACATGGATCCTCAGGCGCTGGAAGAGCTCGCGCAGTCGATCAAGGCCCAGGGCGTGATGCAGCCGATCGTGGTTCGTCCCATCGGCAGCGGCCGCTACGAAATCATTGCCGGCGAACGCCGCTGGCGCGCCAGTCAGCAAGCCGGCCAGGAAACCATCCCGGCGATGGTTCGCGATGTACCGGATGAAACCGCGATCGCCATGGCGCTGATCGAGAACATCCAGCGCGAAGACCTCAATCCGATCGAAGAAGCGGTAGCCTTGCAGCGTTTGCAGCAGGAATTCCAGCTGACTCAGCAACAGGTTGCCGAAGCGGTGGGCAAATCCCGCGTGACCGTGGCCAACCTGCTACGCTTGATCGCGTTGCCGGAAGTCATCAAAACCATGCTGTCCCACGGCGACCTGGAAATGGGTCATGCCCGCGCTTTGCTCGGTTTACCGGAGAATCAACAGGTTGAGGGGGCGCGACACGTTGTCGCACGAGGGCTGACCGTACGCCAGACTGAAGCACTGGTTCGCCAGTGGTTGAATGGCAAACCGGAGCCTGCTGAACCGGTAAAGCCGGACCCGGATATCGCCCGACTCGAACAGCGTCTGGCCGAGCGCTTGGGCTCTGCGGTGCAGATCCGGCACGGGAAAAAGGGGAAGGGGCAGTTGGTGATCGGTTACAACTCCCTCGATGAGCTTCAAGGTGTGCTTGCACACATTCGCTGAAACATTTCCTCATGTAGCGTGCAGGTGGAAATCACTACCTGACAGTTGAATAGGGGCAGAACCGCCCCTATACTCTGCGCGCATTTTGTCGGCACAAATTATGCCAGGTTATTGAGTTCTGGCAGCCGATCATTGGGGAGCAAATACGATGGAAAGCCGCACGCCAAACCGCTTGCCGTTCCATCGCCTGGCAGTTTTTCCGGTCTTACTGGCTCAATTTGTCGTTTTGGTACTGGCCGCTTTGGCGCTTTGGTACTGGCATGGAGTCGTAGCCGGGTACTCGGGACTTTGCGGAGGCCTGATAGCCTTGCTGCCCAATGTTTATTTCGCTCACAGGGCATTTCGGTTTTCCGGCGCCCGAGCAGCTCAAGCCATCGTCCGGTCTTTTTATGCCGGCGAGGCGGGCAAACTGATTTTGACGGCAGTGCTCTTTGCATTGACGTTCGCAGGAGTGAAGCCATTGGCGCCGCTAGCTGTATTCGGCGTCTTCGTGTTGACCCAACTGGTCAGCTGGTTCGCGCCCCTGCTGATGAGAACAAGACTTTCGAGACCTTAGGGCGTTTGAGGCAACCATGGCAGAGACAACCGCTTCGGGCTATATCCAGCACCACTTGCAGAACCTGACCTTCGGGCAGCTACCTAACGGCGGCTGGGGTTTTGCCCACACCGCAGCAGAGGCCAAGGAAATGGGCTTCTGGGCTTTCCACGTCGATACCCTCGGCTGGTCGGTCGCGTTGGGTCTGATCTTCGTTCTTCTTTTCCGCATGGCGGCAAAGAAAGCGACTTCCGGTCAGCCTGGTGCTTTGCAGAACTTCGTTGAAGTATTGGTCGAATTCGTCGATGGCAGCGTGAAAGACAGCTTCCATGGCCGTAGCCCGGTGATTGCACCGCTGGCACTGACCATCTTCGTCTGGGTCTTCCTGATGAACGCCGTCGACCTGATTCCGGTTGACTGGATTCCTCAAGTGGCCATGGCGATCTCCGGCGATCCGCACATTCCGTTCCGCGCCGTATCGACCACTGACCCGAACGCTACCCTGGGCATGGCCCTGTCGGTGTTCGCGTTGATCATTTTCTACAGCATCAAGGTCAAGGGCATCGGCGGTTTCATCGGCGAATTGACCCTGCACCCGTTCGGCAGCAAGAACATTTTCGTTCAAGCCCTGCTGATTCCGGTGAACTTCCTGCTGGAGTTCGTGACGCTGATCGCCAAGCCTATCTCCCTGGCACTGCGTCTGTTCGGCAACATGTACGCCGGCGAGCTGGTCTTCATTCTGATTGCTGTGATGTTCGGCAGCGGTCTGCTCTGGCTTAGCGGCCTGGGCATTGTTCTGCAGTGGGCGTGGGCTGTGTTCCACATCCTGATCATCACCCTGCAGGCGTTTATCTTCATGATGTTGACCATCGTCTATCTGTCGATGGCGCACGAAGAGAACCATTAAGACCAGTCTCGACTGGTCTGATGTCCCACCCGGTCAAACGGGTGGGTGCCCGAACAGGGCTATGAAACGATTTGTTTTACCGCTTTAAAATCTAAAAAACCTAAACCATACGACGTAAAAGTCGGGAGGAAAGATGGAAACTGTAGTTGGTCTAACCGCTATCGCTGTTGCACTGTTGATCGGCCTGGGCGCACTGGGTACCGCAATTGGTTTCGGCCTGTTGGGCGGCAAGTTCCTGGAAGGCGCCGCGCGTCAGCCAGAAATGGTTCCAATGCTGCAAGTCAAAATGTTCATCGTTGCCGGTCTGCTCGACGCCGTAACCATGATCGGTGTTGGTATCGCTCTGTTCTTCACCTTCGCGAACCCATTCGTTGGTCAACTCGCTGGCTAATCACTCGAATCGTCGAGTGATTGGTGTGTTGTGCAACGAACGAGCGAGGTGTTGGCGTGAACATTAATGCAACCCTGATTGGCCAGTCCGTTGCGTTCTTAATTTTTGTACTTTTTTGCATGAAGTTCGTATGGCCTCCGGTCATCGCGGCTTTGCACGAACGTCAGAAGAAGATCGCGGATGGACTGGACGCTGCCGCCCGAGCAGCTCGCGACCTGGAGTTGGCCCAAGATAAAGCGGGTCAGCAACTGCGCGAAGCGAAAGCTCAGGCAGCGGAAATCATTGAGCAAGCCAAGAAACGCGGTAACCAGATCGTTGAAGAGGCTGTTGAAAAAGCCCGTATCGACGCTGACCGTGTGAAGGTTCAGGCTCAGGCCGAGATCGAGCAGGAACTGAACAGTGTCAAAGACGCGCTGCGTGCCCAACTGGGTGCGCTGGCCGTTGGCGGCGCCGAGAAGATCCTGGGTGCCACAATCGATCAAAACGCGCACGCGGAGCTGGTAAACAAACTGGCTGCTGAAATTTAAGCGAGGGCGATCATGGCAGAATTGACCACGTTGGCCCGACCTTACGCTAAGGCAGCCTTCGAGCACGCCCAGGCCCACCAGCAACTGGCCTCTTGGTCAGCCATGCTCGGCCTGGCTGCAGCAGTGTCGCAAGACGACACCATGCAGCGCGTGCTCAAGGCCCCGCGACTGACGAGCGCAGACAAGGCCGCCACGTTTATTGACGTGTGCGGCGACAAGTTTGATGCCAAGGCACAGAACTTCATCAACGTCGTTGCCGAAAACGACCGTCTCCCGCTGTTGCCGGAGATCGCCGCTCTGTTCGACCTGTACAAGGCCGAACAAGAGAAATCGGTAGACGTTGAAGTGACCAGTGCTTTTGCATTGAACCAAGAACAGCAAGACAAACTCGCCAAGGTTCTCAGTGCACGACTCAACCGGGAAGTGCGCCTGCAAGTTGCGGAGGATGCCGCCCTTATTGGTGGTGTCATCATTCGCGCCGGCGACCTGGTAATCGATGGTTCGATTCGCGGCAAACTCGCGAATCTGGCCGAAGCATTGAAATCTTGAGTTTGAAGGGGCAGCAGAGCAATGCAGCAACTCAATCCTTCCGAAATAAGTGAAATTATCAAGGGCCGCATCGACAAGCTCGATGTGACCTCCCAAGCCCGTAACGAAGGCACAGTCGTCAGCGTATCTGACGGTATCGTGCGGATTCACGGTCTGGCCGACGTCATGTACGGCGAGATGATCGAGTTTCCGGGCGGCGTCTTCGGTATGGCTCTCAACCTGGAGCAAGACTCCGTAGGTGCCGTTGTATTGGGCGCTTACCAGTCTCTGGCTGAAGGCATGAGCGCCAAGTGCACCGGCCGCATCCTCGAAGTTCCTGTTGGTAAGGAACTGCTGGGTCGCGTAGTCGACGCACTGGGTAACCCTGTTGATGGCAAAGGTCCGCTGAACAACACCTTGACCGATGCGGTCGAGAAAGTTGCTCCAGGCGTGATCTGGCGTAAGTCGGTAGACCAGCCTGTACAGACTGGCTACAAGGCTGTCGATGCCATGATCCCTGTCGGCCGTGGCCAGCGTGAGCTGATCATCGGTGACCGTCAGATCGGTAAAACCGCTCTGGCGATCGACGCGATCATCAACCAGAAGAACAGCGGCATTTACTGCGTCTACGTAGCGATCGGTCAGAAGCAATCGACCATCGCCAACGTGGTTCGCAAGCTGGAAGAAAACGGCGCCCTGGCCAACACGATCATCGTGGCTGCCAGTGCTTCGGAATCTCCTGCGCTGCAGTTCCTGGCACCGTACTCCGGTTGCACCATGGGTGAATTCTTCCGCGACCGCGGTGAAGACGCGCTGATCGTTTATGACGATCTGTCCAAGCAAGCAGTGGCTTACCGCCAGATTTCCCTGCTGCTGCGCCGTCCACCAGGCCGTGAAGCTTACCCAGGCGACGTGTTCTATCTCCACTCCCGTCTGCTGGAGCGCGCATCCCGCGTTTCGGAAGAATACGTAGAGAAGTTCACCAACGGCGCAGTGACCGGCAAAACCGGTTCCCTGACCGCACTGCCGATCATCGAAACCCAGGCTGGCGACGTTTCCGCGTTCGTTCCGACCAACGTGATTTCCATCACCGACGGTCAGATCTTCCTGGAATCGGCCATGTTCAACTCCGGGATCCGTCCTGCTGTGAACGCCGGTGTTTCGGTATCCCGTGTGGGTGGTGCCGCTCAGACCAAGATCATCAAGAAGCTCTCCGGTGGTATCCGTACCGCTCTGGCTCAGTACCGTGAACTGGCGGCATTCGCCCAGTTCGCTTCTGACCTGGACGAAGCGACCCGTAAGCAACTTGAGCATGGTCAGCGCGTTACCGAGCTGATGAAGCAGAAGCAATACGCACCAATGTCGATCGCTGACATGGCGCTGTCGCTGTATGCCGCTGAGCGTGGGTTCCTGACTGACGTTGAAATCGCCAAGATCGGCAGCTTCGAACAAGCGCTGATTGCTTTCTTCAACCGCGATCACGCCGAATTGATGGCGAAGATCAACGTGAAGGGTGACTTCAATGACGAAATCGACGCTGGCATGAAAGCCGGTATCGTGAAGTTCAAGGCCACCCAAACCTGGTAAGCCGCAGCGGGAGTCGCAAGGCTCCCGCTTGCTAACCTGATAGGTGTTACATGGCAGGCGCAAAAGAGATTCGCAGTAAGATTGCGAGCATCAAAAGCACGCAAAAGATTACCAGCGCCATGGAAAAAGTGGCGGTCAGTAAAATGCGCAAGGCACAAATGCGCATGGCTGCTAGCCGTCCTTACGCGGAGCGCATCCGCCAGGTTATTGGCCATCTGGCCAACGCGAACCCGGAATATCGCCACCCGTTCATGATCGACCGTGAAGTAAAGCGCGTCGGTTACGTCGTGGTGAGCAGTGACCGTGGTCTGTGTGGTGGCTTGAACACCAACCTGTTCAAGGCCCTGGTCAAGGACATGGCGGTAAACCGCGAAAACGGCGTCGAGATCGATCTGTGTGTCGTTGGTAGCAAGGGTGCGGCTTTCTTCCGCAACTTCGGCGGTAACGTCGTAGCAGCTATCAGCCACCTGGGTGAAGAGCCGTCGATCAATGATTTGATCGGCAGCGTCAAGGTGATGCTGGACGCTTACCTGGACGGCCGTATTGACCGCCTGTCCGTGGTGTCCAACAAGTTCATCAACACCATGACGCAACAGCCTACCGTGGAGCAGTTGATTCCACTGGTGGCAACCCCGGAACAGGAACTCAAGCACCACTGGGATTATCTGTACGAACCGGATGCCAAAGAGCTGCTTGACGGCTTGATGGTCCGCTACGTGGAGTCGCAGGTCTACCAGGCGGTGGTCGAGAACAACGCGGCTGAACAAGCTGCGCGGATGATCGCGATGAAGAACGCTACCGACAACGCCGGTGATTTGATCAGCGATTTGCAGCTGGTCTACAACAAGGCGCGTCAGGCTGCGATCACCCAAGAGATCTCGGAAATCGTCGGCGGCGCTGCCGCGGTTTAACGGTTCAAATATTCAGAGGATCCAGCTATGAGTAGCGGACGTATCGTTCAAATCATCGGCGCCGTTATCGACGTGGAATTTCCACGCGACAGCGTACCGAGCATCTACAACGCGCTGACAGTTCAAAGCGCGGCCGGGACCACCCTGGAAGTTCAGCAACAGCTGGGCGACGGCGTGGTTCGCACCATTGCGATGGGTTCCACCGAAGGCTTGAAGCGCGGTCTGGACGTCATCGACTCCGGCGCAGCCATCTCCGTACCAGTCGGTAAAGCGACCCTGGGCCGGATCATGGACGTTCTGGGCAACCCGATCGACGAAGCTGGCCCGATCGACACCGAAGAGCGCTGGGGCATTCACCGTCCTGCGCCATCCTTCGCTGAACAAGCGGGCGGCAACGACCTGCTGGAAACCGGCATCAAGGTTATCGACCTGGTTTGCCCGTTCGCCAAGGGTGGTAAAGTCGGTCTGTTCGGTGGTGCCGGTGTAGGCAAAACCGTAAACATGATGGAACTGATCCGTAACATCGCCATCGAGCACAGCGGTTATTCCGTGTTCGCCGGTGTGGGTGAGCGTACTCGTGAGGGTAACGACTTCTACCACGAGATGAAGGATTCCAACGTTCTGGACAAAGTGGCACTGGTTTACGGTCAGATGAACGAGCCGCCGGGTAACCGTCTGCGCGTAGCACTGACCGGCCTGACCATGGCCGAGAAGTTCCGTGACGAAGGTAACGACGTTCTGCTGTTCGTCGACAACATCTATCGTTACACCCTGGCCGGTACTGAAGTATCCGCACTGCTGGGCCGTATGCCTTCGGCAGTAGGTTACCAGCCGACCCTGGCTGAAGAGATGGGCGTTCTGCAAGAACGTATCACTTCGACCAAGGAAGGCTCGATCACTTCGATCCAAGCGGTATACGTACCTGCGGATGACTTGACCGACCCATCGCCAGCGACCACCTTCGCCCACTTGGACGCCACCGTCGTTCTGTCCCGTGACATCGCTTCCCTGGGTATCTACCCGGCGGTCGATCCACTCGACTCGACTTCGCGCCAGCTGGACCCGAACGTGATCGGCCAGGACCACTACGATACCGCTCGCGGTGTACAGTACGTTCTGCAGCGTTACAAAGAACTGAAGGACATCATTGCGATCCTGGGTATGGACGAGCTGTCGGAAGCCGACAAGCAGTTGGTAAACCGTGCTCGTAAGATCCAGCGTTTCTTGTCGCAGCCGTTCTTCGTGGCTGAAGTCTTCACCGGTGCTTCGGGTAAATACGTTTCCCTGAAAGACACCATTGCTGGCTTCAAAGGCATCCTCAACGGTGACTACGACCACCTGCCAGAACAAGCGTTCTACATGGTCGGCGGCATCGAAGAAGCGATCGAGAAAGCCAAGAAACTGTAATCCCGGCGCCCGGCAACGGGCGCTCATTTAGGTTGAGGCAATCAGATGGCTATGACAGTCCATTGCGATATCGTCAGCGCGGAAGGAGAAATCTTTTCCGGTCTGGTCGAGATGGTGATTGCGCACGGTGCACTGGGTGATCTTGGTATCGCCCTGGGCCACGCGCCGCTGATCACTAATCTGAAGCCAGGCCCGATCCGCCTGATCAAGCAGGGCGGGGAAGAGGAGGTGTATTACATCTCCGGCGGTTTCCTCGAGGTTCAGCCGAACATGGTCAAGGTTCTTGCCGACACCGTGCAACGGGCTGCCGACCTGGACGAAGCCTCCGCTCAGGAAGCCGTC
This sequence comes from Pseudomonas fluorescens, assembly GCF_902497995.1. GTDB lineage: Bacteria > Pseudomonadota > Gammaproteobacteria > Pseudomonadales > Pseudomonadaceae > Aquipseudomonas > Aquipseudomonas fluorescens_BK. The sequence goes on from NZ_CABVII010000006.1 coordinate 74,440, forward strand.
AAGGCTGCCGAGAAGGCCTTGCATGACCGTGGTGCAGAATTCGATTACGGTTCTGCTGCTGCTCGACTGGCCGAGGCTGCAGCTCAGCTGCGCACCGTCCAGCAGATCCGCAAGAAGTTCGGCCATTAAGGCAGCGCTTGTTGTGTGATTGATAAAAAAGGGTAGCCTCGGCTACCCTTTTTTCTTTTCCGATATTCATCACGTTGGTCGCATCCGCTGACCACCCAGGATTGGTAGCCAGTCATGTCTCTAGAAATCGTTATCCTCGCTGCCGGTCAAGGCACTCGCATGCGTTCGGCGTTGCCAAAGGTTCTGCACCCGATTGCCGGCAATTCGATGCTCGGCCATGTTATCCACAGCGCCCGGCAACTTGATCCGCAGCGCATCCACGTCGTGATCGGCCATGGCGCTGAAGCGGTGCGTGAACGCCTGGCCGCCGATGATTTGAATTTCGTCCTTCAGGACAAACAGCTCGGCACCGGCCATGCCGTGGCTCAGGCCGTACCGTTCATCGAATCCGACACTGTTCTGATTCTTTACGGTGATGTGCCGCTGATTGAGGTCGAAACACTTCAGCGCCTGCTCAAGAAAGTAGCCCCTCAACAGCTGGGCTTGCTCACCGTTGAACTGGAGGATCCTACCGGTTACGGCCGTATCATCCGCGATGCCGCTGGCAAGGTGACGGCCATCGTCGAGCAGAAAGATGCCAACGAAGCCGAGCGAGCGATCACCGAAGGCAACACCGGCATCCTGGCCCTGCCTTTCGCAAAACTGGGCGCCTGGATGAGCCGTCTCTCGAATAACAATGCCCAGGGCGAGTACTACCTGACCGACGTGATCGCCATGGCAGTCAGCGATGGTCTCGTGGTGGCTACCGAACAGCCTCACGACGCGATGGAAGTGCAGGGTGCCAACGATCGCAAGCAGCTCTCCGAGCTTGAGCGTCACTATCAATTGCGCGCGGGTCGCCGTTTGATGGCTCAGGGTGTGACGCTGCGAGACCCGGCACGTTTCGATGTGCGCGGTGAAGTGACCGTCGGTCGCGACGTGCTGATCGATATCAACGTGATCCTTGAAGGCAAGGTCGTCATCGAAGACGACGTCGTGATCGGTCCGAACTGCGTGATCAAGGACAGTACCCTGCGCAAAGGCGCTGTGATCAAGGCCAACAGCCATATCGAAGGCGCTATTCTTGGTGAAGGCAGCGATGCCGGTCCGTTCGCTCGTCTTCGTCCAGGTACGGTGCTGGAGGCACGGGCCCATGTGGGTAACTTTGTCGAGCTGAAAAATGCTCATCTGGGTGAAGGCGCCAAGGCGGGTCATTTGACTTACCTGGGCGATGCCGAGGTCGGCGCGCGCACTAATATCGGCGCGGGCACCATCACCTGCAACTATGACGGCGCCAATAAGTGGAAAACCGTATTGGGCGAGGATGTGTTCATCGGTTCCAATAACTCGTTGGTGGCGCCTGTGGATATCTCTACCGGTGCAACCACGGCGGCCGGTTCGACCATTACGCAGGATGTGGATAACGCGCAACTGGCTGTGGGTAGAGCGCGCCAAAAGAATATCGACGGCTGGAAGCGGCCGGAGAAGATCAAGAAGAGCTGAGTTATCCACAGCGCTTCGTGGCGGTCTTGAGATCGCCTTCGCGGGCAAGCCGGTGCGCCACCGGCTCGCTCTTGCAGGCTTGGTTATCCACATCCAGTTTTGGATATCCACATGCAGGTTATCCACACAATGTGTGTACGGCCCTGGTCTGCAGGACGAGGCTTGCCACGAAGCTTTTTATCCACAGGCACTTTTATCCACAGATCGTTCCATCGTTTTCCGCTTGACGAGGTTTCACTTATAGGTTTTGATTGCTTCCGTTATCTTTCGAATCGAAACTTACCAAATCATGTCGAAGCGCAATACACCTCAACGCCGTCATAACATCCTCGCCTTGCTCAATGAGCAGGGCGAAGTCACTGTGGATGAGCTGGCCAAACGCTTCGAAACGTCGGAAGTTACGATACGCAAGGATCTGGCGGCGCTCGAAAGCAATGGGCTGCTGCTGCGCCGTTATGGCGGCGCCGTCACCATGCCTCAGGAATTGGTCGCCGATATCGGTCAACCGATTTCCAGATACAAGCAGGCAATCGCTCGCGCCGCCGTTTTGCGGATTCGCGAGCATGCGCGAATCATCATCGACAGCGGCAGCACGACGGCGGCAATGATTCCGGAACTCGGCCAACAACCGGGCCTGGTGGTGATGACCAATTCGCTGCATGTCGCCAATGCCTTGAGCGAACTCGAACACGAGCCGGTGCTGTTGATGACCGGTGGTACCTGGGACCCGCATTCCGAATCCTTTCAGGGGCAGGTTGCCGAACAGGTACTACGCTCTTACGACTTCGACCAGTTATTCATCGGGGCCGATGGCATTGACCTGGTGCGCGGCACGACTACTTTTAACGAATTGCTGGGACTGAGCCGGGTCATGGCGGAGGTCGCCCGTGAAGTGGTGGTGATGGTGGAGGCTGACAAGATCGGTCGCAAGATTCCCAACCTGGAGCTGCCATGGAGCAGCATCCATACCCTAATTACCGATGATCGACTGCCACTCGAGGCACGGGATCAGATTCAGGCCCGCGGTATCACTTTGATCTGCGCGGCTGCCAGTCAGGAGAAATAGCATGTGTGGAATTGTCGGCGCAGTCGCAGAACGTAACATTACCGCCATTTTGCTCGAAGGCCTCAAACGCCTGGAATACCGTGGTTATGACAGTGCCGGTGTGGCGGTCTTCACTAACAACGAGACCCTTGAGCGCACGCGTCGCCCGGGTAAGGTCAGTGAGTTGGAACAGGCCCTCGAAAGCGAACCGCTGATCGGTCGGCTGGGCATCGCCCACACTCGCTGGGCTACTCACGGTGCGCCTTGCGAACGTAACGCTCACCCGCATTTCTCTGGTGATCTGGCGGTGGTGCACAACGGCATCATCGAAAACCACGAAGCTTTGCGCGAACAACTCAAAGACTTGGGTTACGTCTTTACCTCGGACACCGACACCGAAGTCATCGCCCACCTGCTGGCGCACAAGCTCAAGGACTTGCGCGATCTGACCGTGGCTCTCAAGGCGACTGTCAAAGAGCTGCATGGCGCTTATGGCCTGGCGGTGATCAGTGCCCGGCAACCGGATCGTCTGGTCGCAGCCCGTAGCGGCAGCCCGTTGGTGATCGGTCTGGGCATGGGGGAAAACTTCCTGGCCTCCGACCAATTGGCACTGCGTCAGGTCACGGATCGATTCATGTACCTTGAAGAAGGTGATATCGCCGAAATTCGCCGCGAGAGCGTGCAGATCTGGGACGTTAACGGCCAGGTCGTCGAGCGCGAATCCGTGCAGTATCGTGACGGAGCAGAAGCCGCCGACAAGGGCGAATTCCGCCATTACATGCTCAAGGAAATCCATGAGCAACCGGCCGTGGTGCAGCGCACCCTGGAAGGTCGCCTGAGTCAGAACCAGGTGTTGGTCGAGGCGTTTGGCCCACAGGCAGCCGAGCTGTTCGCCAAAGTGCGTAATGTGCAGATCGTCGCATGCGGTACCAGCTACCACGCCGGCATGGTTGCCCGCTACTGGCTCGAAGAGCTGGCGGGTATCCCTTGCCAGGTCGAAGTCGCCAGCGAATTCCGTTATCGCAAGGTAGTGGTGCAGGCTGACACCTTGTTCGTGACCATTTCCCAGTCCGGTGAAACCGCCGACACCCTGGCCGCTCTGCGCAACGCCAAAGAGCTGGGCTACCTGGCGAGCCTGGCGATCTGCAACGTCGGTATCAGCTCGTTGGTACGTGAATCGGACCTGACACTGTTGACCCAGGCCGGTCGCGAAATCGGCGTGGCCTCCACCAAAGCCTTCACCACTCAGTTGGTAGGCTTGTTGTTGCTGACCCTGTCCCTGGGCCAGGTTCGCGGCACGCTGGCCAATGGCGTCGAGGCCACCCTGGTCGAAGAGTTACGTCGCCTGCCGGCCCGCCTGGAAAAAGCCCTGGCCATGGACAGCATTGTGGAGAAAGTGGCCGAGTTGTTCGCCGAGAAGAACCACACCCTGTTCCTCGGTCGTGGCGCGCAATTCCCGGTGGCAATGGAAGGAGCCCTCAAGCTCAAGGAAATTTCCTATATCCATGCCGAAGCCTATCCGGCCGGCGAGCTGAAACACGGTCCGTTGGCGCTTGTGGATAACGACATGCCGGTAGTCACCGTAGCTCCGAACAACGAACTGCTGGAGAAGTTGAAATCCAACCTCCAGGAAGTTCGCGCCCGTGGTGGCGAGTTGATCGTCTTCGCAGACGAAGAGGCCGGCATGACCAATGGCGAAGGCACTCACGTGGTGCATATGCCGCACATCCACAACATCCTGTCGCCAATCCTCTATACCATCCCACTGCAGTTGCTCTCGTACTACGTGGCGGTATTGAAAGGCACTGACGTCGATCAGCCACGCAACCTGGCGAAGTCGGTGACGGTGGAATAAGTTATCCACAAGTCGCGGTAGAGCAAAAAAGATCGCACTTTTCGCAGCGCCCACAGGAAACACACCTGTTGGAGCTGTCGAAGGCTGCGATCTTTTGATTTTAAAAGGACATGTCCTATGGACCGATTCCAGGAAATGCAGGTCTTTGCCGCTGTCGCCCAGGATCAGGGCTTCTCGGCGGCGGCGCGGCGTTTGGGCATGTCGGCCGCCAGCGTCACCCGAGCGGTGGCTGCGCTGGAGAAACGCATTGGCACGCTGTTGCTCACCCGCACGACGCGTAGCGTACATTTGAGCGAGGCCGGTCAGCGTTATCTGGAAGACTGTCGCAGAATTCTCGCCGAGGTGCAGGAAGCCGAGGACTCGGCGGCAGGCAGCCACGCCCAGCCTCGTGGGCAATTGACGATCACCGCGCCGGTGTTGTTTGGTGAGCTGTTTGTCACGCCATTGATGGTGGAATATCTGACCCGGTTTCCTGAAGTCAGCATCAATGGCTTGCTGGTCGACCGGGTGGTGAGCATGGTCGAGGAGGGCGTTGATGTCGCCGTGCGCATCGGTGAGTTACCCGACAGTAATCAGCACGCGATTCGCGTGGGTGAAGTGCGGAGAGTGATTTGCGGTTCGCCACAGTTTCTGACGGCCCATGGTCGACCTCGACATCCTCACGATCTGGCTCAGGCGCCGGTTATTGCAACGTCCGCTATCGGTCAGCTGAGAAGCTGGCCTTTTCTTGACGCAGGTGAACCCCTGAGTGTTCGTCCGGAACCGCGGCTAGTGGTGACGGCGAACCAGGCGGCCATTATTGCGGCGTGTCTGGGTTTGGGTTTCACCCGGGTCTTGTCTTATCAGGTCGCGAGCAAAGTCGCGGCGGGTGAGTTGGAAATCGTCTTGGCGGATTTTGAACTGCCGCCATTGCCGATCCATGTGGTGTACCAGGGTGGACGCAACGCCCCGGCGCGGATTCGCAGTTTCGTGGATTTTGCAGTGAGCGCGTTGCGGGAGCATCCGGCCTTGCAAAGCTGATTCATTATTGCTCTGGTTGAAATAATGGATTGTGTTTGCTGGTTATTCTGTTGTTTTGGTCCCGAGGGCAAGATAGCGGTCATCGCCACTGATCTTTCCTGAAGAGCGCCACTACCCTGCGGAGTCGACCATGCAAGCGATCAAGCTCTACAACTTCCCCCGTTCCGGCCATGCTCACCGCGTGGAGTTGATGCTATCCCTGCTGCAACTGCCGACCGAGTTGGTCTTCGTCGATCTGGCCAAGGGCGCACACAAGCAGCCGGAGTTCCTGACGCTCAATGCTTTCGGTCAGGTTCCGGTCATTGATGATCAAGGGGTGGTACTGGCGGACTCCAACGCCATTCTGGTTTATCTGGCGCAAAAGTACGGCGAAGGCCGCTGGCTGCCCACCGACCCGGTCGGTGCCGCCAAGGTACAGCGTTGGTTGTCGGTCGCTGCCGGACCGATTGCCTTCGGCCCTGCCCGGGCCAGGTTGATCACAGTGTTTGGTGCGCCTCACAACGCTGAAGAAGCGATTACCCGTTCACATGACTTGCTCAAAGTTATCGATCAGGAACTAGGCCATACGACTTATCTGGCAGGTAGCGAGCCGACCATTGCCGACGTCGCGGCGTATAGCTACATCGCCCACGCACCCGAAGGTAATGTCTCCCTCGAAGACTACGGCAACGTGCGGGCCTGGCTGGCGCGCGTCGAAGCCTTGCCAGGTTTTGTCGGCATGCCGCGCACCGTCGCCGGCCTGCAAAAAACCGCCTGATGCCTGTGGCCCGACACTGACGGGCCGTTCACGCTGCGTCGATGGCGCAGGGGAGAAGCCGTTATGGACCGTTCGCCCTGGCACGCTGGCGAGAAACAGTTGCAGGCTCACGTTGGTGTTGCCGAGCGAATGGAGGCGTTCGGTCGCAGGGTGATTCGCACCGAGATGCCGGACCAGCACCGCACGTTCTATCAACAATTGCCGTTCATGCTGTACGGCGCGGTGGATGCCGATGGCAACCCATGGGCCAGCATTCTCGAAGGTGAGCCGGGCTTCGCTCACTCGCCCGAACCCGGTGTGCTGCACTTGGATAGCCTGCCAAGTGCCGATGATCCTGCGCAATTGAGCGATGGCGCGGCGATCGGCCTGCTGGGCATCGAACTGCACACTCAACGGCGCAACCGCATCAACGGTCGCATTCGCGCAATGACGGTGAGCGGCTTCGGTGTGAGCGTGGAGCAGTCCTTTGGCAATTGCCCGCAATACATTCAGTTGCGGCAGTTTCGCTCGGTGCCGCTGGCGGATCCTTCGACCCGCATCGTCCAACATCGCGACGGACTGGATGACGCGGCTCGAGTCATGATCGCCGGTGCCGATACCTTTTTCGTCGCCAGTTATGTGGACGTCGATGATCAGCGTTCGATTGATATTTCGCACCGCGGCGGTCAGTCCGGGTTCGTGCAAGTGAAAGGCAATCGCCTGACCATTCCGGATTTCGCCGGCAATCGGTTCTTCAACACCTTAGGCAATCTGCTGCTCAACCCTCGCGCCGGTTTGCTGTTTATCGATTTCAACTCCGGTGATCTGTTGCAGCTCAGCGGGCGCACCGAAATCATCCTTGAAGGCCCGCAAATCGAAGCTTTTCAAGGGGCCGAGCGGCTGTGGACAGTCGACGTCGAAAGCGTCGTCCGTCGTCCGGCAGCACTGGCTTTGCGCTGGCGCTTCGATGGCGTTTCACCCACCAGTTTGCTCACCGGTACCTGGGAGCAGGCCAGGGCTCGTTGACAAGGGGCCATGAATGGCCCTTTTCGCATTTGGTGGCGGCGGGTACTGATCAATCGTCGCAAGCGCAAAGCGCTGACGTAATCAGGCCTGTTGCAGGAACGTCAACCGCACGGCGAAACCGATCAGCAGGCTGCCGAACAGCCACTGCTGCAAACGCTGGGCCGATGGACTGCGTTGCAGCCAACGGCCCAGCGCGGCGCCGACCAGTGCGTAAGCACTGTCGAACAAAAAACCGACGCTGACCAGCGCTACGCCCAAGGTCGCAAACTGCGCGAGTACCGGCCCGCCATCAGGATTGATGAATTGGGGCAACAGCACCGAGCAGAACAGCAGCGCTTTAGGGTTGAGCAGGTTGGTGAGCAAACCGCGCTGGATCGCTGCGCGCCAATGAGCTTTCCCGCAGACGGCTTGTGCACCGTTCAAGTTTGGCAGCAGTGTGGTTCGCAGGCACTGAATGCCGATCCACAGTAAATACGTAGCCCCGACTAGACGGACGACGCCGAAGGTCCAAGGCGCAGCTTTGAACAGCGTCGCCAGCCCCAGCGCCGCCAACGCCACATGGCAACCCCGGGCAACGCCCAAGCCCACCGCAGTCGCCAGCGCGGCACCTTTGCCCTGACGGGCACCGGTCTGCAAAAGCAGAATCATGTCCGGGCCCGGTAGCAGATAAACCACAGCCAGCGCCATGAAAAACAGCCAGAGTCCTACCACCTTGCACCCCATTCATTATCGATTCGGTACGCGCAGTCTAGGGCTGAAGAGCCGGGCAGGTGGTTGCGTAGTTTGCTTCTAACTCGTCTTCGGTTGGCATAACCTGCTACTAAACTACGCAAGAGCCATCAGGATCTGCCAAACCATGAAACTTGACGCCTACGACCGCAAAATTCTCGCCGCGCTGCAACGGGATGGTCGCCTGAGCAATGTGCAACTGGCTGACGAGATCGGACTGTCCGCGTCGCCCTGTTTACGCCGGGTACGGATGCTCGAAGAAGCCGGGGTGATTCGCGGCTATCAGGCCAATCTCGATCGTGATGAAGTAGGGCTGGGGCTGACAGTGTTCGTCGGGGTCAAGGTCGAGCGCCACAACGATGAACAGGCGGAGTCCTTTCGTCTGGCCGTGACGGCATTGCCTGAGGTGATTTCGGCATTTCTGGTATCAGGTGAATCGGATTTTCTGCTGCAAGTGGTGGTGCCGGATCTGCGCGCCTATGACCGTTTTCTCACCGAGAGGCTGTTGAAGTTGCCAGGCGTGAGTGACATCCGCAGCAACTTTGCGATTCACACAGTGAAGACGCCGGGAGCGTTGCCGTTGGGGCATTTGCCGGGCTGAAAAGCGAAAAAATCGTCCGAACGCGGCCCGAGCCTTCGGACGATCTTTGGAACTTTCTACAGCTGCGTCGACATCCCCTCCACATTCATCGCCGCTTGGCGCAATGCCAGTTTTCCAGTCCAAGTCCTTGTATGAAAGGCCGACACCCGGCGGAAGGGATTTTTGAATCTGTCGAAACAATACGAAAATTTTCACCCATTTCGTTATATCGTAACGAACGATGACGTCAGCAGAGCTGAACACTGGGGTGGTATGCAAGTCGATCTCGATGGTGATGGAGCAGGGGTAGCCGGGTTGCCGCGCTTTCAGCAGGCGGTCTTCCAAGCACGGCGGTTGCGCCAATTCGCAATCGGCCTGGGAGTGCTGGCGGCGACAGGTCTGGTACTGGCATTTTTCGTCGGGGTATTTGCGCCCCAGTCTCTTTGGTTGGCAGTACTGACCAATCAAAGTGCCGGTTTACTGGTGCTGCTTGCCGGTCTGCAGTCGGCCTGGTGGGTGACACAGTGGCGCGCCCAGGCGATGAATCCCTCTGTGCCGGTGGTCGTTACTGATCAAGTGGCTACCGCGGATGGCTGGTACGAACGGTTGCTGGATCGTATCAATCAACAATGGCTGAGGATGCTGTTGCAGATTGGCGCGCCGACGTTGTGGCTTGGCGGGTGGGCGCTGTTGACACTGTTCAGCATTGACCAGGCCTGGAACCTTACACTGCCGTCTGCCGCGCTGGGCTTCTCGGCCAATGTCGGTGCTGCATTGTCATTATTGCTGGCCTTCGGTTTGCTGGTGCTAGAGCGTCAACTGGCCCAGGAAAACCTGGCCCAGTGGCCCGAAGCAGGGTCATTGGCGCAGCTGGCGCGTGTCGCAATCATCTGTCTGGTGCTGAGCGCCCTGTGCCTGTTGTTCGCCAGCGAGACCTCGGTCTGGCCGGTGCGGCTCGCCGTCCTGATCGGCCTGCTGCCGGGGCTGGTCGCGCTCGAAATGCTGTTACGCGCCGTATTGTCGTTGTTCAGTCCCCGGCGGGAGCGTCTCGAACCGGCGATGCTCGCGCGAAGCTTCGTTGCCGACATGCTGCGCTGGCCACCACAGCCGTTGCTGGCGTTACAACACGAACTGCACAACCGCTTTGGTATAGACCTGCGGCAGATCTGGGCCTTTACCTACATGCGCCGGGCATTTTTGCCTGTGTTGGCGGTGGTCTCACTTGTGGGTTGGTCGCTCACCGGCATTCACGAAATCCCCCTGCAAGGACGAGGCATCTACGAGCGATTCGGCAAGCCGGTCGAGGTCTTCGGTCCTGGTCTGCACGCGGGTTTGCCCTGGCCGCTGGGCCGAGTGCTGAACGTCGAGAACGGTGTGGTCCACGAGTTGGCCACCAGCGTGGGCGAAGCAGCGCCACCGATCATCGCCGAACCCGCCGAAGGTCCGGCGCCGGCGATTGCCAATCGCTTGTGGGATGCGAGCCACGTGAATGACAAATCCCAGGTCATCGCCAGCAGCCGAGCCGATAAACAGAGCTTCCAGATCGTCAACATGGATGTACGTTTCGTCTACCGCATCGGCCTGAGCGATCAGGCGGCGTTGGCGGCGACCTACAACAGTGCCGATGTACCAACCCTGATCCGCAGCACCGCCAGCCGGATTCTGGTTCACGACTTCGCGTCACGCACCCTCGACGGTTTGCTCGGCGAGGACCGGGTAGGGCTCGCCGAAGAAATTGGCCGGGCGGTGCAGGCTGATCTGCAGAAACCCCACAGCGGGGTGGAAATTCTCGCCACCGTGGTCGAGGCGATTCATCCACCGGCGGGAGCAGCTAACGCCTATCACGGGGTGCAAGCGGCGCAAATTGGTGTCCAGGCGTTGATCGCGCGCGAACGCGGTGCGGCAGCGGAGGCCACCCATCAGGCGCAGTTGCAGGCCAGCATCGCCCGCGACCAGGCGACAGCCAACGCTCGTGAAATCAATTCCATCGCCCGGGCGGCGGATCTGAAATTCAGCGCCGAACAAAAGGCTTATGCCAGCGCCGGCCAGGCCTTTGTGCTGGAACAGTACTTTAGCCAACTTTCCAAAGGCCTGGCCACCGCCAAACTACTGGTGCTCGATCATCGTATAGGCGGCAGCAGCAATGCGCCGACCATCGACCTGCGTACCTTCACCCTGCCGGCTGACCCTGCGCCGCCGAGTCAATCCGCTCAACCAGGAGCTGCCCATTGAGCCAGTCGCACGCACACGATGACCACAGCGGCCATGATCACGGCCATGGCGGGCATCACCATGGACATCACCACCACCACGGTGATCCACAACAAGCTGGCCCGTTCCCGTGGCGACGCATGGGCTGGGCTGCGCTGCTGGTGGCGTTCGCCATCGCCGCAGCGAGCCTGGTGCAAGTGCGATCCGGAGAAGCTACGGTGATCACGCGCTTTGGCAATCCGTCGCGCGTGTTGCTGGAGCCTGGTCTCGGCTGGCGTTGGCCGGCGCCGTTCGAAGCGGCAATCCCGGTCGATCTGCGGTTGCGCACCACCTCCAGCGGCTTGCAGGATGTGGGCACGCGGGACGGTTTGCGCATCATCGTTCAGGCTTACGTGGCGTGGCAGGTGCAAGGTGATCCGGAGAATGTTCAGCGTTTCATGCGCGCTGTGCAGAATCAGCCGGACGAGGCCGCGCGGCAGATACGCACCTTCGTCGGTTCGGCGCTGGAAACCACGGCCAGCAGTTTTGATCTGGCCAACCTGGTGAACACCGACGCGAAGCAGGTGCACATTGCCGACTTCGAAACGCAGCTGCGTCAGCAAATCGATCAACAGTTACTGACGACATATGGCGTGCGGGTTGTGCAAGTCGGCATCGAACGCCTGACCTTGCCCTCGGTAACCCTCACCGCCACAGTCGATCGCATGCGCGCCGAGCGTGAAACAATTGCCACTGAACGCACGGCCATTGGCAAGCGTGAAGCGGCTCAAATCCGTTCCGCGGCGGAACGGGATGCGCGAATCGTCCAGGCCGATGCCACCGTCAAGGCGGCCGAGATTGAAGCCGAATCACGCGTCGAAGCCGCTCAGATTTACGGCCGTGCGTATGCCGCCTCGCCGCAGCTGTACAACCTGCTGCGCTCCCTGGACACCTTGGGCACTATCGTCACGCCCGGTACCAAACTGATTTTACGCACCGACGCCGCGCCCTTCAGGGTGCTGGTAGACGGCCCGCCGACCCTTGATAACAAAACCGGGTCGCAGCCATGAGTTTGGTTCCACGTGGAACAAATGAACTGAATAGCCCCTGGATTCAGGCTGGGCGATTAGCGTTCCTTGCCCTGTATGCGGTGACGGTTCTCGCCGCACTGGCTTGGGCATTTTCCAACGTGCGGCAGATCGATCCGCAAAATCGTGCGGTGGTCATGCACTTCGGTGCACTCGATCGCGTCCAGAATGCCGGGTTGTTGTTGGCCTGGCCGCGACCGTTTGAGCAGGTAATTCTGTTGCCGGCTGCGGATCGGGTTATCGAGCGTCGAATTGAAAATCTATTGCGCAGTGATGCAGCCGTGCAGGCGGATAGGGTCGCTACATTCGCCACCCCTCTGAGTGATGCGCTGGCTGGCTCCGGTTATCTTTTGACCGGCGACGCGGGCGTGGTGCAACTGGATGTGCGGGTGTTCTATAAGGTCAGCGAACCCTACGCCTTCGTCCTTCAAGGCGAACATGTGCTGCCGGCCCTGGACCGACTGGTGACGCGCAGCGCCGTCGCACTCACTGCCGCCCGAGATCTGGACACCATTCTGGTGGCGAGACCGGAGCTGATCGGTGCCGACAACAAAGCAGCCGAAAGACGCGAACGACTGCGTGGCGATCTGGTACAAGGCATCAATCAGCGTTTGGCGCAATTGACCACGACAGGGCAGGGGCTTGGGATCGAAGTGACGCGCGTCGACGTGCAATCCAGTCTGCCAGGGCCGGCGGTCAATGCCTTCAACGCGGTTCTGACGGCCAGCCAGCAGGCCGACAAAGCAGTGGCAAACGCGCGCACGGAGGCCGAGAAATTGACCCAGTCTGCCAACCAACAAGCCGATCGCACGCTTCAGGTCGCCCACGCCCAGGCGAGCGAACGGCTGGCCAAAGCCTCCGCTGATACAGCCCCCGTGTTGAGTCTGGCCCCGGCACAACAGCGGGGCAGCGACCCGCAAATGCTGCTGCGCATTTATCGCGAGGGGATGCCGAAAATTCTTGGCCAGGCGGGCTCGGTGACCACGGTCAATCCGAAAGACGATTCACACCTGATCATTCAGGGAGCCGCACAATGACCACCCAAACTGCCGCCGCATCGAGCCTGTTGTCCTCGGATGAACAACGCAGCGCCGCTCGCCAATTGACCCTGGCAATGCTTGCTCTTGGCTTGCTGGCACTCGGACTGATCTGGCGCTGGCTAATGCCGGAGCAGGCTGGCGTCAGTCAATTGCTGTTGGGTTTTGCTTCGTTACTGGTGGCCGTGCCGGTGATGCGCTCGGCGTGGTACAGCCTGCGTTACCCCAGTCTGCACGGGATCACCGATCAGCTGATCGCCCTGGCCATGCTCGGCGCCTGGGCCACGGGCGATCTGCTCACCGCTGCACTGCTGCCAATCATCATGATCTTTGGCCATGTGCTGGAAGAGCGCAGTGTCATCGGTTCCCAGGAGGCGATTCACGCTCTTGGCAAACTCACTCGCAGCCATGCGCGCAAGGTTCAGGCGGACGGCTCGATCGTCGAAGTCGACAACGCAACGCTCAAAAGCGCTGACATTGTCGAAGTACGCGCCGGTGACAGGGTGCCGGCGGACGGTCGGGTTTTATCCGGTCAGGCGAGTCTCGATACGGCGTCCATTACCGGTGAGTCGGTGCCGGTGGAAGCGGCTGTCGGCATGTTGGTGTTCGGCGGCGCGATCAATCTCGATGGCTTGTTGCGCATCGAAGTGACCCGCACCGGCACCGAATCGACCCTTGGCAAAGTCATCGCGCTCATGCAAAGCGCCGAGCGATCCAAGCCGCCGATCACCCGATTGCTGGAGCGCTATGCCGGCAGCTACATGGTGCTGGTGTTGCTGCTGGCGGCCGTAACCTGGTTCGTGACTAACGATGCTCAGGCGATGCTCGCGGTGTTGGTGGCCGCCTGTCCTTGTGCGCTGGTGCTATCGGCGCCAGCCACGGCGATTGCCGGGGTGGCGGTAGCGGCTCGCCACGGGATTCTGATCCGAAGTTCGGCGTTTCTTGAAGAGTTGGCTGACCTGACTTCGCTGGTGGTCGACAAGACCGGGACCCTGACCTTTGGCACCTTGCGTTTGCAATCCATCGACAGCCCGCTCGAGGATCGCAGCCACGTATTGAAACTTGCCGCCAGTCTGGGTTCCGCCAGCAGTCACCCGGTCAGCCGGGCGCTCGCCGGGTTGGTCACGCAGGAGCATTTTCTTTTGCTCTCGGACATTCGCGAGCGTCAGGGCTTGGGTGTTGTGGCGATGACCGAGCAAGGCGAGGCGGCATTGGGTCGTCCGGAGCTGTTCGCACAATTGGGCATCTCCACGTCAACGGTTCCCGACCACGATGGCCCGATCGCCGGTCTGGCGCTTGATGGGGAGTTCCTTGCCTGGCTGTTGCTGGCCGACAGCGTCAAACCTGAAGCGCGTTTTGCCTTGAGTGAGTTGCGCGAACTCGGATTGGGACGCCAGTTATTGCTCACCGGCGATCGGCAGAGCGTCGCACACACGCTGGCTCGTGATGTTGGCATCAGTGATGTCGAAGCGCAGGCCTTGCCCGAGGACAAACTCAATCGCGTGTTGAAAGAAATCGGTAAGGGTTTCCGGCCGATGGTGGTGGGCGATGGAATCAATGATTCGCTGGCGCTCAAGGCCGGTGTCGTGGGTGTCGCCATGGGCGCGGGCGGAGCGGACATCGCGCTGGCCTCGGCCGACATCGTGCTGATCGGCAGCGACCTGCGTCGGCTTGGCACTTGCGTGCGCTTGAGCCGCCAATGCCGGCAGACCCTGCAGGTCAATGTGATCATCGGTTTGGGCTGGACGCTCGCGATCGTCGTATTCGCTGCATTCGGCTGGCTTGGCGCGGCGGGGGCGATGATTGCCGCGTTGTTGCACAACCTCAGCACCTTATTGGTGTTGGGCAATGCCGGTCGGCTGCTGCGATTTCAGGAGCCATTGCTCAAGCTGAAGGACGAGATTTGAATGTACCGCTATACAGGGCTATAAACAGGGTTAGTAACTTTTTAGAACTGTGTACCGAATTCGTAGTCATTTAGGTTGAGGGCATAGCACTTTATGCACTCACGACGGCTGGTTGGAGCGCCGTGAGTTATAGACAACGGCTATTAAATCGATAGCCAGCTATTTTTCCAGGATGGTCTACCCTCTCATCAGACGTCTGAAACAAGGGGGACTATCCATGCTCGCGCAGCTTCCACCGGCCTTACAGAATCTGCAGTTACCCTTACGCCTGCGACTCTGGGACGGCCATGAATTTAACCTGGGGCCGACGCCCAGCGTCACTATTGTGGTCAAGGACCCACAAATGGTTACCCAGTTCACCCATCCCAGCCTCGACGCGCTTGGAGCGGCGTTTGTCGAAGGTAAACTGGAGCTTGAAGGTTCCATCAGTGACGTGATTCGCATCTGCGATGAGTGGAGCCAGGCGTTACTCGGTGATCAAAACAGCCAGCCGGTTCGCCTTGCCCATGACAAGGAAACCGATGCCCAAGCGATTTCCTATCACTACGACCTTTCCAATGCGTTTTATCAGCTGTGGCTCGACAGCGACATGGCGTACTCCTGCGCCTATTTCGAGACCGGTAGCGAAACCCTTGAGCAAGCCCAGCAAGCCAAATTCCGCCACTTATGTCGCAAGTTGCGGCTGCAACCCGGCGAATATCTGCTGGATGTCGGTTGCGGCTGGGGTGGATTGGCGCGGTATGCGGCCCGGGAGTTTGGCGCCAAGGTATTCGGGATTACGCTGAGTAAAGAGCAGTTAGCCCTGGCTTGTGAGCGGGTGAGCGCCGAGGGTTTGGACGATCTGGTCGAATTGCATCTGCTGGACTATCGCGATTTGCCTCAGGACGGGCGCTTCGACAAGGTGGTCAGCGTTGGCATGTTCGAGCACGTCGGTCACGCCAACCTGACCCAGTACTGCAAAACCTTGTTCGGTGCGGTGAAGGAGGGCGGCCTGGTGATGAACCACGGGATCACCGCCAAGTACACCGATGGCCGGCCTGTGGGACGCGGCGCCGGCAGTTTCATTGAGAAGTACGTGTTCCCCAACGGAGAGCTGCCGCACTTGTCGATGATTTCTGCCGAGATCAGCGAAGCAGGGTTGGAGATCGTCGATGTCGAAAGTCTGCGCCTGCATTACGCGCGTACCCTCGATCATTGGAGCGAACGTCTCGAAGACAATCTGGAGGCCGCTGGCAAACTGGTCCCTGAGCAGGCATTGCGAATCTGGCGGCTGTACCTGGCGGGATGCGCCTACGCTTTCGCCAGAGGCTGGATCAACTTGCACCAGATCCTGGCGGTGAAAGCTCACGCCGATGGCAGCCATGAACTTCCATGGACCCGCGACGACATTTACAACCCCTAGAGAATCGGAGAAATCAGCCGGGCGACCCGCATGCCAACCTGTTGCAGGCGGTGGGTCTCCTGGCTTTCTTCTTTGGCGATTTCGTGGGTCTGGGCAAAGTCATCATTGAGCATTTGTTCCACTTCCAGGGCAAATGCGCTGTCCACTGTCAGCAGCATCACTTCGAAATTCAGGCGGAAGGAACGATTGTCCATATTCGCACTGCCGATGGCGCTGATTTCGCTGTCGATCAACACCACTTTCTGATGCAGGAAGCCAGGCTCGTAGCGGAACACCCGCACTCCGGCGCGCACCGCTTCGAAGGCATAAAGGCTGGAGGCGGCGTAGACGATCCGGTGATCCGGTCGCGACGGCAGCAGAATTCGCACATCCACGCCACGCAACACCGCCAGGCGCAAGGCGGCGAATACCGCCTCGTCAGGGATGAAATAGGGGCTGGTGATCCAGATTCGTTCCGTGGCCGCGTGGATAGCTTCGACGAAGAATAACGAACAGGTCTCGTAGGAATCAGCCGGGCCGCTGGCGAGCAATTGGCAGAGCACGCCATCGTCTGGATAGGCGTCGGGCAAGATCAGCGGTGGCAGGGAACGGGCCGCCCAGAACCAGTCTTCAGCGAAGGATTCCTGCATGCAGGCCACTACGGGGCCGCGCACTTGCACGTGGGTATCGCGCCACGGTGCCAGGGGCGGTTTTTCTCCCATGTATTCATCACCGACGTTGTGCCCGCCGACGAAGCCCAGAATTCCGTCTACCACCACTATCTTGCGGTGGTTGCGGAAGTTGACCTGGAAGCGGTTGAGCCAGCCACTGCGAGTCGCAAACGCTTTGACCTCGACGCCGGCATCGCGCAATGGCTGCACGTAGCTGTGGGGTAACGAGTGGCTGCCAATTCGATCGTACAGCAGATAAACCGCCACGCCTTCGGCGGCTTTTTTCAGTAGCAAGGTGTGCAGACGTTGGCCGAGGCAGTCGTCGTGGATGATGAAAAACTGGACCAGCACGGCCTCCCTGGCGTGGCTGATGGCTTGAAAAATCGCATCGAAGGTAACCTGGCCGTTGATCAGCAAGCGCACCTCATTGTTGGCCAGGCATGGCATACGTCCCAGCTTCGGCATGGCCCGGAGTGACGCGTAGGCTTTGGAGGCGCGTGCGGTCAGCGCCTCTTCGACCCAGGGTCGCCAGTTCATCTCGGCGATGGCCTTGCGCATTTCCTCGTTGGCCTGACGCCGGGCCTTGATGTACCCATCGAAGGTACTGCGGCCGAAGACCAGATACGGGATGAGCGTCAGGTAGGGAATGAACAGCAATGACAAGGCCCAGGCGATCGAGCCCTGGGCGGTCCGAACGGTCAATACGGCATGGATGGCGGCGATCATGCCTAACGAGTGCAGAAGGGCGATCAGATAACCGAAAACATGCGGTCCAAAATAATCCATGGGGCAGCCTTGCTCCTGAAGATTCAATACTTAAAAGACCATGTTCCGTGCAAAATGTCGCTAATTAATTGGCCCATGAACCGAAGCCTGTGGCTGACGTCTAACGGCCACTACTGATCAGGAGTTACTCGATGAACGTTCGTCTGCTGGGTTTGGCCGTGGCTTTTGGTTTGGCTCTTCCTGTGGCCGCTCAGGCGCAGATGCTGCAGCCGGGTTTGTGGGAATTAACCTCGAGCAACATGAAAGTCGATAACCAGAACCTGCCCGATCTGCAATTGATCCTTGGGCAGATACAGAGCCAGATAACCCCTGAACAGCGCGCACAGCTGGAGAAGCAGGGCATCACCATGGGTGGAAAAGGGATACGGTCTTGTCTGACGCCTGAGCAGGTCAAGACAGACAACATTCCGCTGACGGATCCGCAATCGGGCTGCAAACAGGAAATTACCGAGCGTACGGGTAACCAGTGGAAATTCCGCTTCAGCTGTCCGAAAGCACAAGGTGCGGGTATCGCTACATTCCTCAGTGATCGTGAGTTCACCACCAAGGTCAACGGCACGTTCAATGCCACCGGTATTCAGCAGCAGGGTAGTCTCGATACCCGCGCCGTGTGGTTGGGGCAGGATTGCGGAACTGTTAAGCCCAGAGCCTAAAAGCTTCGCGAGCAGGCTCGGTCCCACAAGGATCGTGTATGGCTTGTGGGGGGCGAGCCTGCTCGCGATGGAGTTCGCTTAGACCCTTGCAAGCCCTTTTGACTTCAACCACTCACACACCGTCTCAACCGCCATTCTGCCGAAATCCTCCCCGGTGCGGCTGCGTATACTGACAAACCCGCCTTCCTTTTCTTTTTCCCCGATTACCACCAGATACGGCACGTTTTGACTGTGCTCGCGAATCTTGTGGCGAACCTTTTCGTGACGCAGATCCGCGGTGGCACGCACGCCAATTCGGCGCAATGCCTCGGTCACCGACTGGGCATAAGCCAATTGGCGATCATCCATACTCACGACAATCACATGCGGCGGTGCGCGCCAATGTTCCAGTTCCTTTTGGCAAGACCAGCAGGTGCCATATATCCGTTGTGACGAAGTACCGCTGATGTGGTCCAGGGCGAATGCCTGCAATACCCTGGTTGCGGGAACGTGCGGTCCCACAGTCACACATTCGAAATTCCCCATCAGGTACGGCGATAGCGTCTCGAAAGGTGTTGATCGCAATGACGGATCGCGACGGCGGATCGAATGATTGGTCGCCACCAGCGTCTTCATCCGTGCTTCGATGATGGCAAGGTCGACCAGGGTTAAAGGACGCTCGTAGGTAAACTCATAAAAAAAGCCGTCACCCAGCGCCGATCCAATCTGCAACTGCGCACGGGGGTAAAGCTGTTTGACCGCCATGGACAGCATCAGCGCGCAGGAACGGCGGAGGATCTCCAGGCCATCGGGTTCCTGCGGTGTGACGATACTGACCCGCGCATCCGCCTCGATCAGGAACGCACAGTCTACCAGCACCCCGTCTACTCGCCCTGCGACAGCCGCCTTGGCCAACCCTACGCCGATACTCGCGGCAAGCTCATACACGGACAACGGCTGGTCGTATTCTCGCAATGAACCATCAGTCAAAGTGATCTGGATCATGGTCAGGGTTCTCGAAGTTTTCGATCACATGCGCTCGCGCATAAACCCTACGGGCAAACCCTGGCCGCTGTCATTAGGATATTAGTCGTAACCCATGGCAGCGGATCATGCTGCTTCCCAATTCCATCGACTTTCGGCAACCGCGTCGTGGGCGTGGAGGCTTTCGGCGTGGATCACCGGGATGTGAAACGCGTTGATGCCAAGCGAACGTTTCAGGGCGATGTTCAAGCGTCGGGCAGCATCTTCGCAGAACATCAGGTTCTGACCATTGGCCAAGGCGAAGGCTTGTTCGTCGGCGCGTTTCACCGCGGTTTGTACGGCGGTTCCTAGCGCCGCTTCCTCGTCATTGATCGTCGCGATCGACGAATTGCTGCTGAATCAACTGCCGGGACAGCGCCGCCGAGCAAGGGCAGGTCGAGGAATATGCAACGTCTATTTTTAGTTCCACGTGGAACATCTCACGCCCGTGTCGGCCTTTGCACTCAGGCGTTGGCCATTCAGTAAAACAGGTAGAGCAATGCCACACATGCCCACCCACTCCAGTGGCAGGGCTTCGCGTGAGGCCTGCGCGGCGATATCTGGCAGAGTCAGCGCATTCATGAGCAGGTCCATCGTTGAATTCGGTTTTGTATGTTATGTTATTACATTAAGTGCCGCCAAGCCTTTTTCAAGCCCGACGATTTGATCGGTCTGCCCTGTGAGGAACTCCTGATGCCCAATCGTCTTCCTGTCACCGTCCTGTCCGGCTTTCTAGGTGCCGGCAAAAGTACCTTGCTCAACTACGTGCTACGTAACCGCGACAGCCTGCGGGTTGCCGTGATCGTCAACGATATGAGCGAAATCAATATCGACGGCCGCGAAGTCCAGCGCGATGTCAGCCTGAACCGTACCGAGGAAAAACTCGTGGAAATGAGCAATGGCTGCATCTGCTGCACATTGCGCGAAGACTTGTTGGAAGAGGTGAGCGAACTTGCCAGGGAGGGTCGGTTTGATTACTTGCTGATCGAGTCCACCGGCATTTCCGAACCCTTGCCAGTGGCGGAAACCTTCACCTTCCGCGACGAAGATGGGCAGAGCCTGGCTGACATCGCCCGGCTCGACACCATGGTAACGGTGGTCGATGGCATGAATTTCCTGCTCGACTACCAGGCTGCCGAAAGCCTCGCTTCCCGTGGTGAAACATTGGGTGATGAGGACGAGCGCTCAATCACTGATCTGTTGATCGAGCAGATCGAGTTCGCCGATGTGATCCTGATCAGCAAGATCGACCTGATCAGCAGTCGCGAGCGCCAAGAGCTGATCGCGATCCTCGAGCGGCTCAATACACAGGCGGAAATCATCCCGATGGTGATGGGTGAAATCCCCTTGGAGAAGATTCTTAACACCGGTCGCTTCGACTTCGAAAAGGCCGCTCTGGCGCCCGGTTGGTTGCAGGAAATGCGTGGCGAACACGTGCCGGAAACCCAAGAGTACGGCATCGCCTCCAGCACTTATCGCGCACGTCGACCCTTTCACCCGCAGCGCTTTTTCAGCTTCATCGACCGGCCCTGGGTGAACGGCAAATTGCTGCGCTCCAAGGGTTTTTTCTGGCTGGCCAGCAAGCACATGGACGCCGGTAGCTGGTCCCAGGCCGGGGGCTTGATGCGCCACGGTTTCGCCGGGCGCTGGTGGCGTTTCGTGCCAAAAGCCCAGTGGCCGCAGGACGCAGATAGCTCGGCTGCGATCATGCAAAACTGGACAGCCGACACCGGCGATTGCCGGCAGGAACTGGTGTTCATCGGCCAGAACATCGACTTCGCGCTACTCACCGCGGAACTCGATGACTGCCTGCTGACTGATGATGAAATGGCGGCGGGTATCGAGGGCTGGAGGCAGCTGTCCGATCCGTTCGGCCCTTGGCATGAAGAGGCGGCAGCGTGATGTTGCCACCGACTCTGAATCTGAAGCCAATCATTCATCAGGTGCAAGGTGAAGCCCCGCAAGCCTTGGCACGCATCCTCGATGACGGAGTAAACCTCGCGGTTTGGCAGCGGCAATTGCCGGTGCATATCGCCGATTTCGCCTGCTTGCTGTTGTCCCTGGACGAATCGCTGGCCGAGTCACTGTCCCTGGAACTGGCCGACGAAGAAGCCGAACCCGATCTCCACGGATTGGCCTCAGGCTTCAGCGACCTCGAAGGCTATGAAGGCTTCATTACCGACGTTTCCTGGCTGGTCAGCGCATTCGCCTGTTTACTGGGCGCCAAACGTATCGGTCTGCGCCTCAGGGTCCTGGACAAAGCCATGTGCCCGCGTTTTCACGTCGATCATGTGCCGGTGCGGTTGATCACCACCTATGCTGGTATTGGCAGTCAGTGGCTGAAGGAAGGGGTGATGGATCGCGGCCAATTGGGCCAACCCGACGCGCAACCCCAGGGCGATGCGCTGATCCAGCAAATCGCCAGCGGCGACGTGGCGCTGCTCAAGGGCGAGAAATGGCATGGCAACGAAGGCTGCGGCTTGATTCACCGCTCGCCCCAACCCGCGCCGGGAGAGCGCCGCTTGATTCTGACCCTCGATTGGTTGAGCTAGCGGCTCACGGCTTGAGCCAGGTTCCCTGGCTCTGGGCTTCGCAAAACGGCTGCAAGTACGCCGCATCGGTGGCCACTCCGTAATAGTGGATGTCCTGCCGGTACGGCATATTGGCGACTTGAGCGTTGCTGCACACACCGAAGGCACCGGCGGGGCATTGGTCAACGTACTGCACCTCGACTTTCTGCCCGGGCAGGTTTGGTTGACAGAATCCTTCTGCGAACAGGCTTTGCGGGATGGTGCGGTTCTGCTGGCAGACTTTGACGTCGAGTCGTACAGCTGTACTATGTACCACACATGCCTGCGCCACCACATCACTTGAAGTGAGTGCCAACAGCAACGACAACCCCATCAACCGCATTTTTTACCTCCTAGAAAATACCGACCATGTTGCAGAACATCCCGACCCACGTCATTGCCGGCCCATTGGGCGCCGGCAAGACCAGCCTGATCAAGCACCTGCTGGCGCAACGCCCCGCAAACGAGCGTTGGGCGGTGCTGATCAACGAGTTCGGCCAGATCGGCCTCGACGCTGCACTGCTGACCCGGGACATCGAAGGTATAGCACTGGGTGAAGTGGCCGGGGGCTGTTTGTGTTGCGTGAATGGTGCGCCGTTTCAGATCGGGCTCGGGCGCTTGCTGCGCAAGGCGCGGCCGGATCGACTGTTCATCGAACCTTCGGGGCTGGGGCATCCGGCGCAGTTGCTCAGGCAATTGAGTGAGACA
Source organism: Pseudomonas fluorescens (assembly GCF_902497995.1). Lineage (GTDB taxonomy): Bacteria > Pseudomonadota > Gammaproteobacteria > Pseudomonadales > Pseudomonadaceae > Aquipseudomonas > Aquipseudomonas fluorescens_BK. The sequence goes on from NZ_CABVII010000006.1 coordinate 97,035, forward strand.
CCGTGGCAAGGGGTGCTGGCCGTTCAACCTTGTGTACTGGTACTGGATGCCCAGGCGCTTGCTGTCGGTAAACCGCTGCCTGCGACGCAACAAGAGGCGCTGAACAGTGCCGGGTTGTTGCTGTTGAACAAGTCAGAAGATCTCGACGCCGGGGTTCGGCAGCGTATCGCCGCGCAACTGCCGGCGCGTCGGTTGTACTGGACGCAGCAAGCTGTGTTGCCGTTGAGCGAATTACCCGGGCGTGAAATTCAGGCTATGACGGGTGTGGATAACTTCAGCGTGCCCAAGGGACTGGCGCAGATACCGGCGATCTGGAGTGATCCTGCATTGCCGATATGCCTGAGTCAGGAACAGGAGGGCGGCTGGAGCATTGGCTGGCGTTGGCATCCGAGTCAGACATTCGATGCGGCGCTTGTTGGCCGGTGGCTGGAAAGCTTGGCCTGGCGGCGGGCGAAACTGGTTATCCACAGCGTCGGTGGTTGGGGTTCAGCCAATGCGTTGGATAATTCGGTGCTGGAATGGCGGACTAGTGAGTGGCGGCGGGATTCGCGGATCGAGTTGATTTTCAGTGAGCCGCAGGAGGTTGATTTGCTGCAAAGGGCATTGGCGAACTGTCGTTCGAGTTGAAGAACTTTTGATTTATGGGCGCCACTTGGTGTGTTCCTGCCGCCACTGACTCAACTCGATGACCTCGGCTCGAGGCTTCACTGCGTCAACCACCTCGGGTGTATCGTCGAATGGCATGGGGTAGGGCGCCAGTTCGATCTGTGCGCTGTGGGCCCCGAATTGAGTGATCGTACCGTTGTGACGGGTTTCACCAGTCACGGTGAATTCGAAGTTATATACACGGGCCAGGCGCCGCCGATCGTTGGCGTCTTTGATGAAGGCGATTTTTTTCAACGCCACGTTGCCGTCCAGCAATTCGATTCCAAGTTTGCTGCAATGCTGCATGACCCGCTCCAGTGCCCGCTCGCGCAAGCCATGGTTATGCCATAGCCACGCGCCACCGGTGGCGAGCAGCATTAGCACGAAGATATTTCCGAGGGTCAGCATTAAAGGGTGCTCCAACAAGATGGTGTCAGCTTAACTGCGTCTGCGGTCTGTCGTATAGGCTGTGTTTCGTCGCATACTGCGCGGCTCGAATTTCAATCGTTTTACGGAACTCAGTGCATGAAACGTACGCCCCATCTGCTCGCCATCCAGTCCCACGTGGTGTTCGGCCACGCTGGCAACAGCGCCGCTGTTTTCCCGATGCAGCGGGTCGGGGTGAATGTCTGGCCGCTCAATACCGTACAGTTCTCCAACCACACCCAATATGGCCAGTGGGCCGGCGACGTGCTGGCCCCGCATCAGATTCCCGAGTTGGTGGAAGGGATCGCCGCGATTGGCGAACTGGGCAACTGCGATGCTGTGTTGTCCGGTTACCTCGGCAGTGCGGCCCAGGGCCGGGCCATTCTGACGGGGGTGGCGCGAATCAAATCGATAAACCCCAAGGCACTGTATCTGTGCGACCCGGTGATGGGCCATCCGGAGAAGGGCTGCAGCGTGCCGGCGGAAGTCAGCGACTTTCTGCTGGAAGAAGCGGCCGCCGTGGCGGATTTCATGTGCCCGAACCAGCTCGAGCTGGACAGCTTCTCGGGACGCAAGCCGCAGTCACTGTTCGATTGCCTGGCCATGGCGCGAGTGCTGTTGGCGCGCGGTCCGAAGGCGGTGCTGGTCAAGCATCTGGACTATCCCGGCAAGTCGGCGGACGTTTTCGAGATGCTGCTGGTGACAGGTGAAGGCAGCTGGCACCTGCGTCGTCCAATGCTGGCGTTTCCGCGGCAGCCAGTGGGGGTTGGCGACCTGACATCCGGGCTGTTTCTGGCGCGTGTCCTGTTGGGCGATAGCTTGGTGGCGGCTTTTGAGTTCGCTGCGTCGGCCGTGCATGAAGTGCTGTTGGAAACCCAGGCCTGTGCCAGCTATGAGCTGGAACTGGTGCGGGCCCAGGACCGGATTGCCCATCCGCGGGTGCGGTTCGAGGCGATGGCGATAAGCCTTTAAAAGCTTCGCGGGCAAGTCGGATCGCCGCACCGCTCGCTCCTACAGGACGGCGTCGTTCACAACAGATGTGTGCGACTCGGACCTGTAGGAGCGAGCGGTGCGGCGATCCGACTTGCCCGCGAAAGCAGTTTAAAGATCAGGCACGGTTCAGGCGTCGCCCTTGATCTCCTGATAACGCTTTTCCAGTTCCTGCCGGATCTGCCGGCGTTGCTGGGCCTGCATGAAACGACGCTTGTCTTCGCTGTTCTGCGGTTCCAGCGGCGGGACTGCGGCCGGTTTTCGCTGATCATCCACCGCGACCATGGTGAAGAAACAACTGTTGGTGTGGCGCACGGAGCGCTCGCGGATGTTTTCGGTCACCACCTTGATGCCCACCTCCATCGAGGTGTTGCCGGTGTAATTGACCGAGGCCAGGAAGGTGACCAGTTCGCCGACATGAATCGGCTCACGAAAAATCACCTGATCCACCGACAAAGTCACGACATAGCGGCCGGCATATCGGCTGGCGCAGGCGTAGGCCACTTCGTCGAGGTACTTGAGCAGGGTTCCGCCGTGAACATTGCCAGAAAAATTGGCCATGTCGGGGGTCATCAATACCGTCATCGACAGTTGGGCGTTTCCGGGTTCCATAGCGTTCTCACGGTTCAAGGCAGGTTCGGAGGGGGAGCGCACCTCTGCGGGTGCCTGGTCGGTTTTTTTCAAACCACAGTTATCGGGACGCCGGGCGGATGATTGCCGTCACGCCTTAACGATCTGTTTCCATATATTGCACCGCCTTTCTGCCGGAAGTCGCGGTGTTACCCTTCAAATGCCCACCCCGAAGACAATTCCTACATCTAAATCGGATTTTTACTCTGCTCAATTCAGACCTTTCCCGGGCTGGTGCTTGAGCAAAATTTACCCAAGGAGCCCACACCATGCACGCCATCAGTTTTATTCAGGACCTGGCAGTGATCATGCTGGTCGCGGGCGTGGTGACGGTGCTGTTCCATCGTTTCAAACAGCCCGTGGTCCTTGGCTATATCGTCGCCGGCTTCATCATCGGCCCGCACACGCCGCCTTTCAGCCTGATCCACGACGAAGAAACCATCAAGACCCTTGCCGAGCTGGGGGTAATCTTCCTGATGTTCTGCCTGGGCCTGGAGTTCAGCCTGCGTAAGCTGTTCAAGGTCGGTGCCACGGCGTTCATCGCGGCGTTCCTGGAAATCGTGCTGATGATCTGGATCGGCTACGAGATTGGCCGCTGGTTCGACTGGAACACCATGGACTCGCTGTTCCTCGGCGCGATCCTGGCGATTTCCTCGACCACCATCATCGTCAAGGCCCTCAATGACCTGAAGATGAAGAACGAGCGCTTTGCCCAGCTGATCTTCGGCGTATTAATCGTCGAAGACATCCTCGGCATCGGCATCATCGCTTTGTTGTCGAGCATCGCGGTCAGCGGCACGGTCAGCTCCGGTGAAGTTTTTTCCACGGTTGGCAAGCTTTCGCTGTTCATGATCGTCGCGCTGGTCATCGGCATCCTTCTTGTACCGCGACTGCTGGCCTACGTAGCCAAATTCGAAAGCGACGAGATGCTGCTGATCACCGTGCTGGGCCTGTGTTTCGGCTTCTGCCTGCTGGTGGTCAAACTCGAATACAGCATGGTGCTCGGGGCATTCCTGATTGGCGCGATCATGGCTGAATCACGGCAATTGCTGAAGATCGAACGCTTGATCGAGCCGGTACGCGACCTGTTCAGCGCCATCTTCTTTGTCGCGATCGGCTTGATGCTGGATCCGATGATTCTGCTGCAGTACGCCTGGCCGATTGCGGTAATCACCGTTGCAGTGGTTCTGGGCAAGATGCTGTCCTGCGGCCTCGGCGCTTTCATCGCCGGTAATGACGGACGTACCTCACTGCGGGTCGGGATGGGTCTTTCACAAATTGGCGAATTTTCCTTCATCATCGCCTCGCTGGGCATGACCTTGCAGGTCACCAGTAACTTCCTTTATCCGGTGGCAGTGGCAGTTTCGGTGCTCACTACACTGATGACGCCGTACTTGATTCGCGCGGCCGACCCCTTGTCGATCAAGCTGGCGGCGGTGATGCCGCAACGCCTGAGTCGGGTGTTGGGCATGTACGGCGAATGGTTGCGTAGCATTCAGCCACAGGGCGAGGGGGCGCTGCTGGCGTCGATGATTCGGCGGATCCTGTTGCAAGTGGGGGTCAATCTGGCGCTGGTGATTGCGATCTTCTTCTCGGGCGCATACTTCGCCGAGCGCATGTCCGCTTACCTGCAAGACTGGATCAGTGACCCGAGCTGGCAGAAAGCGTTGATCTGGGGTGGGGCACTGCTGTTGTCGCTGCCGTTTCTGATCGCCGCCTATCGCAAGCTCAAGGCGCTGTCGATGCTATTGGCGGAGATGGGCGTGAAACCTGAAATGGCCGGGCGTCACACACAGCGAGTGCGTCGGGTGATCGCCGAAGTGATCCCGATTCTCTCGCTGCTGGTGATCTTCCTGCTGTTGGCAGCCTTGTCGGCCAGTATTTTGCCGACCAACAAGTTGCTGGTACTGATAGTCGTCGTCGCGGCCGCCGTGGCGGCGCTACTCTGGCGCTGGTTCATCCGCGTGCATACGCGCATGCAGGTGGCCTTGCTGGAAACCCTGGACAACCACAAGGATTCGCCCGGGCATTGACCACCGGGGGCGCGTCGGACGGCTCAGCTTTCCAGCCAGACGTCCCGCGCCCAGTGCCATACCGATTCCCAGGTTTCTTCGGCCATCAGCTCTTCCTCGGCGAGCCACAGCACCACGGTGCCGTCTTCTTCGACCAGGTAGTAGTTGTCGCCGTCCTGGCAGATCGGGATCATGCTGCGATCGACACCCGCATCCCAGGCGTTGGCGGCAACGTCCGGCAGATAGGTGTGGGATTGCGGGTCGGTGACGGTCACCGGCTCCAGGCTGCCGTAGACCACGTCGCTGACGGTCAGCAAAAATTCTCTGAAGACAAACGGAATGTCGATGAACAGTTGTTCCTCGATTTCCACCAGTTGATCTTCGTCGGGCAATTCCAAGGGGACCGGTACCGGTTCGTTGGCTTCACGCAGTTGTTCAATGATTTCTTCCACGTCCGGGATCCTCTTGCTGTTGGCGCGGTTTATATGGGGCGGTTTATACAGTAGCTTGCTATAGATGCAACCGCGAAATAGAAAAACCCCGGCCAGGCCGGGGTTTTCATTACAGCATGCTTAACGCAGGAAGGATCAGCCGTTCTGGCGGATACCTGCGACCAGCCAAGGCTGGTTCTCGCCCTGCGGACGCTCCATGTTCCAGCTTTCGCTGAACACTTCGCCCTGGTCGAAGCGCGAGTTCTTCGACACACCGGTGAAGGTCAGGGTGGCGATGGTCTTGTCGGCGCGATCATCCACGCCATCCAGCTGCACATTGAGGTTGTCGACGTAAGTGGACTGGAAACCTTCGCCCAGCTCGGCACGTTCGCGCTTGAGGAACTCGAGCAGTTGCGGGGTCACGAACTCGGAGATTTTGTCCATTTCGTTGGCGTCCCAGTGCTGTTGCAGGGACTGGAAGTGGTTGCGCGCGGCTTCAATGAAGTTCTTTTCATTGAACCAGGCCGGGGCATTGATCACCGGACGAGCGGCGACAGGGGCCGCCGAACCGCCGAAGATCGAGCCCATGGCTGCTGGCTTCTGCTCGAACGCTTCACGCTGCATCGGCGCGCCAGCCGGAGCCAGGTGCTCCTGCTGCTTGCGGCGACGGGCGGCGATGAAACGGAAGACCAGGAAGGCGATGACCGCCATGATCAGGATGTCGAAGATCTGCATGCCTTCGAAGCCACCACCCATGAACATGGAGGCCAGCAGGCCACCGGCAGCGATGCCGGCCAGAGGGCCGAGCCAGCGCGAAGCACCGCCGGCCTTGGCGGCAGCGCCAGCGGCACCGGCGGCACCCGCAGTGGCGGCAGCACCGCCCGCGGCAGAAGAAGGAGCCATTTGGCTGGTCTGGTGAGTCGGCGCAGCGCCGGAGCTCTTGCCGCCACCAAAGCGCTTGGCGTTGGCGTCGAGGCTCATCGTCAGGCCGATGCACAACGCCATGGCGATGCTAAGAAAACGTTTCATAAAGGGAATTCCCATTTGTGGAAGGCACGCGCGCCATGTTGCACAGGTGAAGTGTTGCTGGCTAGCGGCAGAGTGTTTCGGGCTTTTGCCTGACAGGTTTCGTTCAGCTTCAATCAGTGCAAAAAGGCCCGTTAGCTTTGGTCTGTAGGATCAGTGGATTAGTTCTGTAGGAAGATGAGTCCTGTGGGAGCGGGCTTGCTCGCGAAGAACGATAACGCGGTGTTTCTGAAAAACCGCGGTATGGCCTTCGCGAGCAAGCCCGCTCCCACATGGGCACTCTGTCAGGCTTTAAATCGCTTCGAGCTTGGCGTAACCGAGCATCAGCCACTTGCTGCCTTCGCCGAAGTTCACCTGGACCCGGGCCTGAGCCCCGGCGCCTTCGAAGTTCAGGATCACGCCGTCGCCAAACACCGAATGCCGAACGGCCTGGCCCAGACTGAACCCGGTGTCCGGAATCTCGCTGCCGCCAAACAGGCTGGTGGCGCTCTGCTGCTGGCCGCCGCCGAACGGACGGCTGACGCTGTTGGACAGGCGCACTTCCTGGATCAGGCCTTTCGGTACTTCCCGTACGAAACGCGACACTTTGTTGTAGGTCTCGCTGCCGTACAGGCGTCGGGTTTCAGCATAGGTCATCACCAGGTTCTGCATCGCCCGGGTGATTCCGACATAGGCCAGGCGGCGCTCTTCCTCGAGACGGCCGGGTTCTTCCAGGCTCATCTTGTGCGGGAACAGGCCTTCTTCCATGCCCACCAGGAACACGTAAGGAAATTCCAGGCCTTTGGCGCTGTGCAGGGTCATCAGTTGAATGCTGTCTTCGTGCTCGTCGGCCTGGGTATCACCGGCCTCCAGCGACGCATGACCGAGGAACGCCGCCAGTGGCGACAGGTCTTCATCTTCTTCCGCGTTTTCGAAGTTGCGCGCGGCGCTGACCAGTTCCTCAAGGTTTTCTACTCGGGCCTGACCTTTCTCGCCTTTTTCCGCTTCGTGGTAAGCGATCAGCCCCGACTGCTCGATGACGGTCTGGGTCATCAGATGCAGGGGCATCTCCATGCATTTGGCGGCGAGGTTCTCGATCAGCTCGATAAATGCCCCGAGAGCGCCGGCAGCGCGCCCGGTCAGGCCTTTATTGGCGACCAGCAGTCGCATGGCTTCCCACATCGACACGTCGCTGTGACGGGCATGGTCGCGGATAGCTTCGACGGTTTTCTCGCCGATGCCACGGGCCGGAACGTTGATCACCCGCTCCAGCGCCGCATCGTTGCCACGGCCTTCCAGCAAGCGCAGGTAAGCCATGGCGTTCTTGATTTCAGCCCGTTCGAAGAAGCGCTGGCCGCCATAGATGCGATAGGGAATACGTTCGCGCAACAAGGCTTCTTCCAAAACGCGCGATTGGGCGTTGGAGCGGTACAAAATCGCGATATCACTGCGAGCCAGGCCGGTTTTCAGCGCGCTTTCGATGGTTTCCACCACATAGCGCGCTTCATCATGCTCGTTGAACGCGGCATACAGATTGATCGCTTCGCCTTCGCCGCCGTCGGTCCACAGTTCCTTGCCCATGCGCCCTGTGTTATTGGCGATCAGGGCGTTGGCAGCTTTGAGGATCCCGGCGGTAGAGCGGTAGTTCTGCTCAAGACGAATGGTCTCGGCATCCGGAAAATCGTCCGAATACTGATAAATGTTCTCGATTTTCGCGCCGCGCCAGCCGTAGATGGACTGATCGTCATCGCCGACCACCATCAGACTGTCACCGCCCTTGGCCAGCAGACGCAACCAGGCGTACTGCACGGCGTTGGTATCCTGGAACTCGTCCACCAGAATGTGCCGGAAACGCTTTTGATAGTGCGCGAGCAAGCCCGGGTGATCGCGCCACAGGTCCAGGGCGCGCAACAGCAATTCGGAGAAGTCGATGACGCCAGCGCGCAGGCACGCGGCCTCATAGGCTTCATAAATGCTGCGCATGGTGGCCAGGAACAAATCGCCGCTGGCTTGGATGTGTTGTGGACGCAGACCTTCGTCCTTCTGCCCGTTGATGAACCACTGGGCCTGACGGGCCGGCCAGCGCTGCTCGTCCAGGCCCAGCTCGCGGATCACCCGCTTGACCAGTCGCTGCTGGTCGTCGCTGTCGAGTATCTGGAAGGTCTGGCTCAGGCCGGCTTCCTGCCAATGCGCCCGCAACAAGCGGTGCGCCAGGCCGTGGAAGGTGCCGACCCACATGCCGGCCGGGTTGATACCCATCAGCTGCTCGATGCGATGGCGCATCTCGGCAGCGGCCTTGTTGGTGAAGGTTACCGACAGGATCGAGTGGGGCGAGGCGTTTTCGACCTGGATCAACCAGGCGATACGGTGCACCAACACTCGGGTTTTACCGGAACCAGCACCGGCCAGGACCAACTGACGACCTACGGAGGCAGCTACGGCCTGGCGTTGGGCATCGTTGAGGGAGTTCAGCAGAAGGGAGAGATCATCGCGCATCAGGCCATTCTAGGGGGCGGCGCCACCCCGGGCAAACCCCGCTTTGCTTTAGCCGATGAAAGTCATGGGCAGGACGACCGGTCGGTCATCGGCTGCAAGCGTTGACGGGACTCGCCTGGACGCTTTTACGGCGGGGAAGGCAGAGGATATTTTTAGCTGTTTTATGACCCGGGGCAGTGTGGTCCGGGCAGTTGCTTGTGTATGCTCCGTCCACGTTTCGGGCTCATGCTCATCATTATAAGAACAAGAACGTTACCTATGACCCTCAGCTCCGACCTGTCGGGCCCTTCGGTGGAGCCCCGGGTTATCCGCAAACAGTACGCCATGGAAATGGCGGTCGAGCGCACGCGCCTGCTGTATCAAGGCTCATTGCTGCCCACGCTGTTCATGTTGATCAATGGCCTGGTCTGCGCCTGGTTGCTCTGGAGTCCGCAGCGCTACGTCCTGGTCAGCGTCTGGCTGGTATGGTTGTTGTCGTTGGTGGCGTTACGGGTGATTCAGGTCGCGGCCTTCGATTCAGCGATTCCCAACCGCCAGGCCCATCCGATCTGGCGCCGTATGTTTTTGCTGGGTTCGGCCCTGACCGGCCTGACCCTGGCCGGTGCCGGCATTGCGCTGGTCCCCGCCGACAACTTCATGCAGCAAGCCTGGGTGTTCGGTCTGATCGGCGCAGCTGCGCTCTCGGCCAGCGTTGCCTACGCGGTCAGCCTGCCCGCCTTCCTGTCCTTCACCTTGCCCTGCCTGTTGCCGGCCATCGGCTATTTGTTCTGGGGCGGCGATGAGCAGGGACAGGGTTGGGGCTGGTTCGGGCTGATTCTGCTCGGCGCCTTGAGTGTGGTCGCCTGGCAGGTCAATCGGCTGATCGATAGCGGCCTGTTGCGGCGCTTCCAGAATCAGGCACTGATCGAGCACTTGCAGCAGGCTCAAAGCGGCAGCGCCCGGCTCAATCACACGCTGGCCAAGGAAATCGACCAGCGCCGTCGAGCCGAAGACGAACTGCGTGCGATTCAAACCGGGCTGGAAAGTCGCATCGCCCAGCGCAGCCTGGAGCTGGACGTCGCCAACCAGGCCTTGAGCAAGAGTGAAGCGCGACTGGCGCTGGCGTTGAAGGCCAGTGAGCTGGGGTTGTGGGACTGGAACCTGCAAACCGATGAAGTCCACCACACCCGGCTCCAGGAGCTGTTCGGCCTGGAGCCGGAGTGTGTCACGGCGATGCTTCGCCACCTCAAGCCGCGCCTGCACCCCGATGACTTGCCGTCGCTCAAGCGCGCGCTGGTCGAGCATTTGAAAGGCCGCAGCGAGGATTATCAGGTTGAGTACCGTGTGCGCCATGGCGATGGCCATTGGGTGTGGATCGAGGACCGTGGTCGAGCGGTCGAGCGCAATGAAAACGGCCGGGTGATCCGCATGGTCGGCACCCGCCGCGACATCAGCGTCAGCAAAAGCCTGGAAGGGCAGCGGCAACTGGCAGCGACCGTGTTCGAGGCGGCCAGCGAAGGTATCGTGATTTTCGACCCGAATTACGCGCTGATCGCGGTCAATCAGGCGTTCAGTCGAGTCACCGGCTATGCCATCGAGGACATGCTCGGGCGCAACGTGGTCGACTTGCCCTGCAGTCGTGATGCCCGGCGGCACTATGCGACGATCCATCAGGCGCTGGAGCAACACGGGACCTGGCAAGGCGAGCTGGTGGAAACCCGCAAGAATGGTGAGCTGTATCCGCAATGGCTGCAATTGAATACCGTGCGCGATGCTCGGGGAAACGTGAGCCATATTGTAGGCTTCTTCGCCGATTTATCAGTACGACGGCAATCTGAAGAGCGCATGCGCTACCTGACCCATTACGACGAACTCACCGGCCTGGCCAACCGCTCGCTATTCCGTGAGCGGCTGAGCGAGGCGCATCAGCGCGTGCGTCAGGGGGGCCACCGCAGCCTGGCGTTGCTGCACATCAACCTGGATCGCTTCAAACTGCTCAACGACAGCCTCGGCCATGAGATTGCCGACCAATTACTGCAGAAAATGGCCCGGCGCCTGGTCAACGCGCTGCCCGAGGCGGACACCATTGCGCGTTTGTCCGGCGATGAGTTCGCCGTGTTGTTCAATACCTACGGCAACCTCTCGACCCTGGCACGGATGGCGACGCGCCTGTCGACCAAGTTGCGTTTGCCGGTGACCGTCGAGGGGCACGAATTGGTGATTAGCGCATCAATGGGCATCAGTATGTTGCCGGACAACGCCAGGGAAATTTCCGCGCTGGTCAGTCAGTCGAACATCGCCATGCAACATGCCAAGCACTTGGGCGGCAATAACTTCCAGTTCTACACCGACAGTCTGCAAGCCAGCACTTTGGAGCGCTTGCAGCTGGAAAATCAGCTGCGCAAGGCCATTGAAGAAAAGCAATTGAAGGTGTTTTACCAGCCCAAGCTGTGCCTCGCCACGGGCCGGTTGAACGCTGCCGAAGCGCTGGTGCGTTGGGATCATCCGACCATGGGTAGCGTTCCGCCAGGGGTTTTCATTGGCCTGGCCGAGGAAACGGGTCTGATTGGCCCTATCGGCGAATTCGTGTTGCGACAGGCCTGCTGGCAAGCCTGCGAGTGGCAGCGTCAGGGGCTGGCGCCGATTCGAGTGTCGGTCAACCTGTCGGTGCATCAACTGCGTCAGGGCAAATTGGTCAGCCTGGTGCGTCAGGTGCTGGAAGAAACCGGCCTGGCGCCGCATAACCTGGAGCTGGAGCTCACCGAAAGTCATTTGCTGGACAGCGTCGAGTACATCATTGCCACGTTCCAGCAGTTGCGAAATCTCGGGATAAAACTGGCGATCGACGATTTTGGTACCGGCTATTCGTCCCTGAGCTACCTCAAGCGCATCCCGGTGGATTACGTGAAGATCGATCAAGCGTTTATCCGCGGTCTGGGGGAGGGCACTGTGGATGCGGCGATTACCCGGGCAATTATTGCCATGGCTCATGGACTGTCGTTGAAGGTCGTGGCTGAAGGGGTCGAGCAGCCGGAGCAGCTGGAGTTTTTGAAGGCCGAGCACTGTGATGAAGTGCAGGGCTATTTGATCAGTCGGCCAGTCGACGCCGATGCCCTGTTGCAACTGCTACGTGCGGACGCGAAACCCTTGTAAGGGGCTACATGGAGCGCATAGGGCGTGAAATGGGGACATCGAGTTACGCATTGAGCAGGCAAAAAGCCGATTCATGTAGTATAACTACAAGCTTGCTACATCCCCGGCACCTGCCAATAACAAAGAGTCGACCCTTTTGAATCTGCTGCAACATATTGCCCAGTCACGCCACCTGTTACGCAAGTCGGAGCTCAAGGTTGCCGACCACGTCCTGCTTGACCCGGCGGCGGTGATGCACAGTTCCATGGCCGACCTGGCCCACAGCGTGGGCATCAGCGAGCCGACGATCGTGCGGTTCTGCCGCGCCATCGGGTGCTCCGGGTTTCAGGATTTGAAGCTGAAGCTGGCGCAGAGTCTTGCGGCGGGTGCGAGCTTCGGGCAGTTCGCGATCCATGAGGACGATTCGGTCGCTGACTACAGCCTGAAGATTTTCGACACCACCCTGCACACCCTGATGGAGGTTCGCGAGAAGCTCGATCCGGTGGAGTTGCAGCGGGCCGTGACGCTCATGTCCCAGGCGCAACGTGTGGAGTTCTACGGTTTTGGGGCGTCGGGTGCGGTGGCGGCAGACGCCCAGCACAAATTCTTTCGCTTGCTGCTGACGGCAGCGGCGTATTCCGACCCGCACATGCAGGCAATGTCGGCAGTGACCCTGAAGCCGACCGACGTGGCGATCTGCATTTCCCAGTCCGGGCGCTCCAAGGACCTGTTGATCAGTGCCAACCTGGTGCGCGAAAGCGGCGCCTCGCTGATCACCCTGTGCCCGAGCCAGACACCGTTGGCTGAGCTGTCGACTGTCAATTTGGCGATCGATGTGCACGAAGACACTGAAATCTATACGCCACTGACTTCGCGGATTGCCCACCTGGTGGTGATCGACGTATTGGCGATGGGTGTGGCCATGGCGCGTGGGCCGAGCCTGGTCAACCATCTCAAGAGCGTCAAGCGCAGCCTGCGCAGCTTGCGGTTGTCGCCCAAGTCGCTAAAAGCCCTCGACGATTGATTCGTCGTTTGTCTTAAGACCGCCTTCGCGGGCAAGCCTCGCTCCTACAGATTTTGCGCAACCTTGTAGGAGCGAGGCTTGCCCGCGAAGGCGTCCTCGAATACGACAACTTTCATCTGCCTGTAACGCACAAGCCGCCAAACCGTCATCCCCCAAGCCCATCCTGTAACTCCCGTAATCGCCTTGGGAGACTCGACATGGCCCAGTCCTACGAAGAACGCAACAGCGCCGTCAGAACCCGTCGCCAGCAGGAAGACCAGCGCCGCATGGAATTTCGCCGCGCCATCGAAGATCGCTGTGAACGCCGCCAGCTGCTGGCCGAGATCGGCGACTTTGCTGACGAACTGGAACTCAACTATTGGCAGGCAGCTCCCGTAGCTTGCCGTCGAAACGCTCAACCAGGGCGCTGATCTGCACCCGCTCGCTGCGGATAAACGCAAGGAATGCGTGCGCCACCGGTGATAGTCGTTTGGCCTTGGCCTGCACCAGGCACCAGCTGCGATATAGCGGCAGCTCTTCGACCGGCAACTCGATCAGGCCGCCGGTCGCCAACTCAAGGCTCAGGGCGTGGCGCGTCAACAGCGCCAGGCCCAGACCCGCCAACACACATTCCCGTTGTGCTTCGGCTGACGAGACCTCCTGGGTCTGGTTGAAATGCACACGTTTCTCCTTGAAATACTCTTCACAGGCCACCCGCGTCCCGGAGCCGCTCTCACGCAGCAGAAGGGTGTAAGGCTCGAGATCCTGCAAGCGCAGGGGACCCATGTGACACAGCGGATGATCCGGTGGCGCCACGGCGACGATCGGGTTGTTGAGGAACGGCAGGAATTCCAATCCCATATCCTGCGGCACCATGGACATGATCACCAGGTCATCGCGATTATCGGAAAGCCGTCGAATCACCTGCCCACGGTTGACCACCGTCAGTTGCAGATTCACCTCCGGATGCTGGCGCTTGAACGCGGCAAACAGATGCGGCACGAAATACTTGGCGCTGGATTCCACCGCCAGTTTCAGTTGGCCCTGCAACGAGCCTTGCATGTCCGAGAGCTGCATATCGAGATTTTCCAGGCGCCCGAAAATGTCCAGACTGGCGCGCTGTAAAGCCTCGGCCGCTTCCGTCATGTACAGTTTTTTACCGACGTAATCGAACAAAGGTTGACCAATCAGCTCCTCGAGTTGACGAATCTGCAGGCTGACGGCAGGTTGGGTGAGCGACATTTCTTCGGCTGCACGGCTGTAGGACCTCAAATCACAGACTTCGTTGAAGATCTGTAATTGACGCAATGTCAAACGCATCAAAGACTTACGCATAACTTAAGGTCTCTCTCGGCAGGCTGGTGCGTCAACTATAAGTCTTTACTTATGCATGACCCAATAATTAATCATTTTTGTTAATCCCTTGTGGGGGCTAGTGTGGGGCTGCGACTAAATCGAAACATTTGGTCACGCGTCGACCTGGCCTAGCAGGTCGTGGGTACCACCGGCTCAAGGGAACCTCCAAGTGATAAAAAAGATCCTGATCGCCAACCGTGGTGAGATTGCCGTAAGAATCGTGCGTGCCTGCGCCGAGATGGGCATTCGCTCGGTCGCGATCTATTCCGACGCCGACCGTCATGCCTTGCATGTGAAGCGCGCCGATGAAGCCCACAGCATTGGTGCCGAGCCACTTGCCGGCTACCTGAACCCGCGCAAGCTGGTGAACCTGGCGGTGGAAACCGGTTGCGATGCGTTGCACCCCGGTTACGGCTTCCTCTCGGAAAACGCCGAGCTGGCAGACATCTGCGCCGAACGCGGCATCAAATTCATTGGTCCATCGGCTGAAGTCATTCGCCGCATGGGCGACAAGACCGAAGCGCGCCGCAGCATGATCAAGGCGGGCGTACCGGTGACCCCAGGCACAGAAGGCAACGTGTCGGGCATCGAAGAAGCCCTGGCCGAAGGCGAGCGCATCGGTTACCCGGTCATGCTCAAGGCCACTTCCGGTGGCGGCGGTCGCGGTATTCGTCGCTGCAACAGCCGCGAAGAACTCGAACAGGCCTTCCCGCGCGTCATTTCCGAAGCCACCAAGGCCTTCGGTTCGGCGGAAGTGTTCCTGGAAAAATGCATCGTCAATCCAAAGCACATCGAAGCGCAGATTCTCGGCGACAGCTTCGGCAACGTGGTTCACCTGTTCGAGCGTGACTGCTCGATCCAGCGTCGTAACCAGAAGCTGATCGAGATCGCCCCGAGCCCGCAACTGACCCCGGAACAGCGCGCCTATATCGGCGACCTGTCGGTGCGCGCAGCCAAGGCCGTGGGTTACGAGAACGCCGGCACCGTGGAGTTCCTGCTCGCCGAGGGCGAGGTGTACTTCATGGAAATGAACACCCGGGTGCAGGTGGAACACACCATCACCGAAGAAATCACCGGCATCGACATCGTGCGTGAGCAGATCCGCATTGCGTCCGGCCTGCCGCTTTCGGTGAAACAGGAAGACATCCAGCACCGCGGTTTCGCGCTGCAGTTCCGGATCAACGCCGAAGACCCGAAAAACAACTTCCTGCCGAGCTTCGGCAAGATCACCCGTTACTACGCACCCGGCGGCCCCGGTGTACGTACCGACACGGCGATCTATACCGGTTACACCATTCCACCGTTCTACGACTCCATGTGTCTGAAACTGGTGGTGTGGGCGCTGACCTGGGAAGAAGCGATGGACCGTGGCCTGCGAGCCCTGGACGACATGCGTCTGCAAGGGGTCAAGACCACCGCCGCGTACTACCAGGAAATCCTGCGTAACCCGGAATTCCGTAGCGGCCAGTTCAACACCAGCTTCGTTGAAAGCCACCCTGAACTGACCAACTACTCGATCAAGCGCAAACCCGAAGAGCTGGCCCTGGCCATCGCCGCCGCCATCGCCGCCCACGCAGGCCTGTGAGGAATATAACAATGAGCAAGCAAATCCACGTAACCGACACAATCCTGCGCGACGCCCACCAATCGCTGCTCGCCACCCGCATGCGCACCGAAGACATGCTGCCGATCTGCGACAAGCTCGACAAAGTCGGCTACTGGTCGCTGGAATGCTGGGGCGGCGCGACCTTCGACGCCTGCGTACGTTTCCTGAAAGAAGACCCGTGGGAGCGTCTGCGCCAGCTGCGTGCGGCACTGCCTAACACGCGTCTGCAAATGCTCCTGCGTGGCCAGAACCTGCTCGGCTACCGCCACTACAGCGATGACGTGGTCAAAGCCTTCGTCGCTAAAGCCGCGGTCAACGGCATCGACGTGTTCCGTATCTTCGATGCGATGAACGACGTGCGTAACCTGCGGGTCGCCATCGAAGCGGTGAAAGCGGCGGGCAAACACGCTCAAGGCACCATCGCTTACACCACCAGCCCGGTGCACACCATCGAGGCCTTCGTGAACCAGGCCAAGCAAATGGAAGCCATGGGTTGCGACTCGGTGGCGATCAAGGACATGGCCGGCCTGCTGACGCCATATGCCACTGGCGAACTGGTCAAGGCATTGAAATCCGAGCAGTCGCTGCCGGTCTTCATCCATTCCCACGACACCGCTGGTCTGGCTGCGATGTGCCAAATGAAGGCCATCGAAAACGGTGCCGACCACATCGACACCGCGATCTCCAGCTTCGCCTGGGGCACCAGCCACCCTGGCACCGAGTCGATGGTCGCCGCCCTTAAAGGCAGCGAGTTCGACACCGGCCTGAACCTGGAACTGCTGCAAGAGATCGGTCTGTACTTCTACGCCGTGCGCAAGAAGTACCACCAGTTCGAAAGCGAGTTCACCGCCGTCGACACCCGCGTTCAAGTCAATCAGGTACCGGGCGGGATGATTTCCAACCTGGCCAACCAGCTGAAAGAGCAGGGCGCGCTGAACCGCATGAGCGAAGTGCTGGCCGAAATCCCGCGCGTTCGCGAAGACCTCGGCTTCCCGCCGCTGGTCACGCCGACCTCGCAGATCGTCGGCACCCAGGCGTTCTTCAACGTGCTGGCCGGCGAGCGCTACAAGACCATCACCAACGAAGTGAAGCTTTACCTGCAAGGCGGCTACGGCAAAGCGCCGGGCACCGTGAACGAACAACTGCGTCGTCAGGCGATCGGCAGCGAAGAGGTGATCGACGTCCGTCCAGCTGACCTGCTCAAACCGGAAATGACCAAGCTGCGTGCCGAAATCGGCGCCGTGGCCAAGTCTGAAGAAGACGTGCTGACCTACGCCATGTTCCCGGACATCGGCCGCAAATTCCTCGAAGAACGTGCTGCCGGCACACTGACGCCTGAAGCGCTGTTGCCGATTCCGGAAGCGGGCGGCGTGACCTCGGCCGGTGGCGAAGGCGTACCGACCGAATTCGTTATCGACGTCCACGGCGAAACCTACCGCGTGGACATCACCGGTGTCGGCGTCAAGGCTGAAGGCAAGCGCCACTTCTACCTGTCCATCGACGGCATGCCGGAAGAAGTGGTGTTCGAACCGCTCAACGAGTTCGTCGGCGGCGGTAGCAGCAAGCGCAAGCAAGCCACTGCACCGGGCCACGTCAGCACCACCATGCCGGGCAATATCGTCGACGTGCTGGTCAAGGAAGGCGATACCGTCAAGGCAGGTCAGGCCGTATTGATCACCGAAGCGATGAAGATGGAAACCGAAGTCCAGGCGGCCATCGCCGGTAAAGTCACCGCCATCCATGTGGCCAAGGGCGACCGGGTGAATCCGGGCGAAATCCTGATCGAGATCGAAGGCTGAGTTAACAGCCGAGATCACACCGCTTTAAACCTCGGGGGAGCATGTGCTCCCCTTTTTTTTATGCCCGTTATTTGCGGTGTACACACCCATCAATGTGGGAGCGGGCTTGCTCGCGAAGAGGGCCTGACATTCAGCATCATCGTTGACTGTCAAACCGCTTTCGCGAGCAAGCCCGCTCCCACATTGGTTGGGTGTGGTGTCTGTTTAATCTTAAGCGCGACACTCGGCCAGCGTTTTCACCTGCCCTGAATCCGTCTGGTTCTCATCGGCCAGCCACCGTTCAAACCCCGCACCAATCGCTGGCCATTCCGAATCCAGAATCGAGTACCAGGCCGTGTCCCGGTTCTGTCCCTTGACTACCATGTGCTGGCGGAATACCCCTTCAAAACTGAACCCCAACCGTTCAGCCGCGTACTTGGAACGAGCGTTGCCGTTGTTGCATTTCCACTCCAGGCGCCGGTAACCCAGATCGAAGGATGCCTTGGCCAGCAAATAAACCGCCTCGGTGCTTTTGGGCGAACGTTGCATCGGTGCGCCGAAGGTCACGTGACCGATCTCGATACGGCCCTGCGACGCAACGATCGACATCAGGCTGAGGATACCTTGCACCTCGCCGCTGGCGCGGTCGATCACGCTGAAGAAATACGGGTCACTGTTGGCCGCATGATTATTCAGCCAGTCATTGAAAGCACTGCGCTCCGGGAATGGCCCATAGGGCAAATAGTCCCAAAGCGTCGGATCGGAGCCCGGGCCTTGCAGGGCATTCCACAAGCCGTTGCCGTGACGCGCCGGGTCGAGTTTTTCCAGGCGGATAAAGCGCCCTTCGATCGTTTGAACCGAGGGTGCCGGGACGCCTTTCCAGTCCGCGAGTGAAGTCGACATGTTGTTCTCCTTGAACCTTAAATGGCTTTGCGAAACTGGATGAAACCGGGGCGTTCGGCGACGCGCTCATAAAGCTGGATCGCTGTGGCGTTGGTTTCGTGGGTCAGCCAGTGGACCTTGCAGCAACCGTCTTCCTTGGCTGTGGCGTACACGTATTCGATCAGCTGCCGACCGACGCCGGTGCCTCGGGTTTCGGGCGTCACCAACAAGTCTTGCAGGTAGCACGAGTTTTCGATGCTCCAGTTCGATCGATGGTAGATGAAATGCACCATGCCCACCGCTTTGCCATCGACCCAGCCCAGTGCAGCGTGGGTCGGTTCGCTCGGGTCGAGCAGGCGCTGCCAGGTGCTTTGGGTAACGGCGTCGGGCAGTTCGGTGTTGTAGAAGCGCAGGTAGGCTTGCCACAGCGGCAACCACGCGGCGTGATCGTCAGCGGTAACCTGGCTAATCTCGATCTGACTCATGTTCATTCCTTAACGCATCAAGTGGGCGAGGGCCTGGTCGTGCACATCGGGGCTGGCAGCGAGGCCCTCGCGCACGCCGGCGACGTCTGCGGTGCTGCGGTTCTGGCTGAGCTTGCGCTTGCCTTGCAGACGCTGGATCGGCAAGGCAAAACCGACGATGGCCTTGAGCATCCCGTCAATGTAATCCGCGGGCGCATCCGCGACCTTCCACGGATTGTTGCGACTTGCTTCATGACGATCCGTCAGAGCGCTGACCAGATTGCGCAGGCGATCGGCCTCGGTGAACACTTCGGCCGTGCCGTAAGCGTGCACGGCGACGTAGTTCCAGGTCGGCACGACTTTGCCGTGCTCGGCTTTGCCCGGATAGAAATCCGGGCTGACGTAAGCATCGGCACCGGCAAAAACCACCAAAGCTTCAGCGCCGTTCTGCAACGCTTTCCATTGCGGATTGGCCCGGGCGAAGTGGCCGTAGAGAGTGCCGTTCGGACCTTGATCGGGGCTGAACAGCAGTGGCAGATGACTGGCTTGCAGACCTTGGTCGCCGTGGGTAACCAATACGGCAAGACGGGTGCCGAGTATCTGCTGGTGCAGGTCTTGCAAATCGTCGATGGCAAAGCTGCTTGGCGTGTACATGGAGATTTTCCTTGGCGAATGGCTTCATCCTAGGCAGGCTATTGGTCTGTTGTAAGAGCCATTAACGACAAATTTCATAGGTCCATTACTATGACCAGCGAACCCCTGTCCTTGTCGTTCAACCCTGCAGGTGTCGAACTCGATCGCCGTCAGGGCTTGAGTCGCCAGTTGTATCAGGCGCTACGGGTACGAGTGCTCGACGGCAGGCTGGCCAGTGGCACGCGATTGCCGGCCAGTCGTGACCTGGCGGCGGCGTTGGCGATATCCCGCAACAGCGTGGTCCGGGCCTATGATCAACTCTACGCCGAGGGCTTTATCGAAGGGCGTGTTGGCGACGGCACTTATGTTGCACAACTGCCTCAGGCAATGCTGGCGACGAAAAAACTATCCACAAAAGTATCCACAGGGTTGTCAACAGGGTTGCCCACAGCCTTATCCACAAATTGCCTGGATTTACCTGTGGTTTTATCCAGCAAAGTTATCCACAGCGGCGCCTTGGCGAGGGTAGAAAGGAATCATTTGCCCACGCCGCCGAGTGGTCCTCCCCGGGCTTTTCGGGTTGGCGTTCCGGCCTTCGATCTGTTTCCATTTGAGGTATGGGCCAAGCTGAATGCGGCTTTCTGGCGTAAACCGGATTTGCAGCAACTCTGTTATGGCGATCCTGCAGGCGATGCGCGCTTACGCGGCCTGATTGCCGCGTACCTGCGCAGTTCGCGGGGCATGCAATGCACGGCTGAGCAAATAGTGATCACCAGTGGCGCACAGCAGGGGATCAGCCTTTGTGCACAGCTGCTGGTAGAGCCGGGCGACGGGGTCGCAATCGAGAATCCGGGGTATCGGGCGGCGGGCCATGCGTTCGCAGTGGCCGGTGCGCGATTGCATGGGATAGCGGTAGATAGTGAGGGTATCGATTGCACCGAACTGGCGGGACTCGGTGATTGTCGTCTGGCTTATGTCACGCCGTCGCATCAGTACCCGACCGGGGTGGTCATGGGCCTGGCACGTCGCCTGGAACTGCTGGTCTGGGCTGAACGCACCCAAGGCTGGATTGTCGAGGACGACTACGATGGCGAATACCGCTACAGCGGCGCGCCATTGGCACCCTTGGCTGCACTCGATCGGCAGGGGCGGGTGCTGTACGTCGGGACTTTTGGCAAAGTCGCCTTCCCGGCATTGCGCCTGGGTTATCTGGTGTTGCCGCCAGCATTGGTGGACGTGTTCTCCCAGCGGCGTGCGGTGGATGTACGGCATTCCGAGGTAAGCACTCAGGCGGTGATGGCCGAGTTCATGGCCGCCGGGCATTTCCAGCGACACATTCGGCGTATGCGGCGTGCTGCGCTGAGCCGACGTAACACATTGCTGTCCGGCTGGCCCCAGGGTATCCCTGGTATCGGTAGCCTGCCGAGTGTCGCGGCAGGGCTGCACTTGACGGTTGCGGTCGCGTCTGCGGCCCGCGAGCAGGCGCTGATCGAAAAAGCCGCCAGCGTCGATGTCGAGATCAATGCGCTGAGCAGCTACTGGTTACCGGACTCGCAACAACCGGAGGACCAGCGCGCGGGACTGGTCCTGGGTTTTGCGGCGGTGCCCGAAGTTTCCATCATCGAAGCACTCCGGCGTTTGGACAAAATCTGGCGCACATGAGTCTTGCACCACCGGCAGGGTTGCACGTCAGTTTTCGACTTCAGGCTCCAGGTCAAAAAACAGTTTTCGTAACGCCGGGTCATCGATCTTGCGTAAGACCCCATCAATGGGCTCGACTGTGGCGAATGTTTTTTGTTGCTCCTCGGTAAGCGTTTTCAAGTAGGTTTCCGAGATCTTCAGGTGCGCGGCAGTGGGATATTCTCGAGGGCTTTTCAGGCTTGGGTAGTGGAAATGGGCGACCCAGAGTTCCCGAGCATTATTGGTCCTGTCGAGAATCCGGTACTCCTGAAAATAATCGCCCTGCTGCTTGGTCTGGATTCGGCCTTTGTCCCGACGCAATTCGATCTGAGCATTCTCATGCATCCATCTGAATATGGACTGAGTGGGCTTCCTCAATTTGTAGAGGCTGGCGCGAATGCTTTTGCCGGTTTCGCGCATCGTCACCGCTGCCGCACGCAACTGCGGAACTAAACTGCGCACCGGAAATTGCTTCGTACGGGCCAAAATCTGCTCAACGCTGGTAGCGCTATGATCCAGTTTGTTTGCTTGTAAATCGAATATGTCCTGCATTTCAGCAGGGATACGCGAAGGTCGATTGGCGTCTTTCTTCGTGCGCTCGATAAAGCTGTTTGCGTTCTCGGCCAGGTCAAAACCGTTGCTGATGATTTCGCTATCAACCAGCGTCGAGGGTGGCCTCTGAGTATTTTCCAAAGTAAGCAAGCCAAGAGACTCGTCTATAGTCGGCGGTGCTTCACTGCTGGTCGGTTGCCGCGGCCGGGTCTTTCTCACCTTACCCGTGGGGCGTGGCACTGTCGGCTTCGATGGCCCGGCAGACTCTCTCGGGTTCAAGGATTTCTCTTGCTCCACCAGTGATAGGCGCAGGACTTGGGCGTTTGTTGCAAATCCGCCAATGAGGCCACGTAGATGGTCAAGTCGCGCCTGTTTGAAATGACCGGGATAGGTTTCTGGCAGTTCCAGAAGTCGCTGATCGATATCGGCAAAGGTTTCGATTATCTGACTCAGCTCTTCGATCTGCTGTTTCGGGCTGGTATCGTCTGGTGTTTTTTTCAGCAGCTGTGCAATCCGGTGAGCGGCGTTGGCCCCCCTGACGATCAGTTTGCCGACGTCACCGCGAGCCTGCGGCATCGTCACGCTGGCCTGTTCCTCCATGCACAGTTCCTGAGCGATGCCGATTTCATTGGCCTTGATTTCCCATTCGGTAAATGAAGGCGTCATTTTGCGCATGACCTGTGCTTGTTCAAGGCCTGGCCTTCCGAGCGCTTGCATTGACTCGAGCGCAGTGCGTGAGAGCACAAGTTTTTCGACCATTGCCTGGCTCAGATCTGTTGCTAGTTGCACGTGCCTGACGTGGGTTTCCTTCGACGTTTCCTCTATCGCGGTTTCAGATCGCAAGACACTGCTCAGCTTGGCATATTCACTTTTTTTTATGACGAACCAGAACGAAAGATGTTTCTGCAACTCGGTATGCATTCGTAGTGCGTCATGGATGTAACTCGGACCGCCGCCCAACGTATGCCATTCCTTCAGCTGCTCAAGGGCTTGTCGGTAGGCTCCGATCATCACCTCCAGTTTTTCCACGTAAATGGCTGACAATCGGTCATGGTCACCGCCCGTGGCAGCAAACATTTGCGCCTGAGCCTGGATCACATCGTTTTTTTTCTGCTCTTCGCCCCCTTCCGCATCCCCTTCCATGACCTTCTTGCGTTGAAACAGATCCAATTCTTTTTTCAGTTCATTTTTGCGAAGTTCATTCGCCGCTTTCAGGGCTTTAAGACGATTTTTTGGTCCGCCGCCCCTCAGGCGCAATCGCAGGTCAAGCACCCATCGGCCGTCACGATCATTGGTCAGCAACGGGCCATATTTTTCAGGGTCATCGGGATAAGCGATCTGCACCTGGCCATCCTCGGTGACTCCGACGTTGAACCAGCGCGTACCGACATTGGCGTACGTCTTGTGATCAAAATGATATAGATGAGGTGGCTTCTCGTTGGTGTGGCTGACCGCCTTGTTGTTCAAGTCTGGCGCCGTGACTTTGAGGGCGTCCAGGTAGGCGCCGAGTGCCGAGGGCGTGCGCCGGGGAACTGACCCGGCGGTCTCTACCAAAGAATCATGAGCCGATGGCAGTTCTCCGAGCAAGGGGATGGTGTCCAGCGTGATAGCGGTGGTCACGGGTGATGGAGCGGCGCTCTTTTCCAATGGTTCGCGAGTGATGCGGGGCTTGCTGGACAGCGCTTTACGCCGCATCACCGCGTGATGACTGAGCAGAATGCCCAGGGATAACAGGATGTCTGCCTCGGATCTCCACTGGTTAAAGCTGTCGCCTTTTTCATGGGCATCGAGGGCTTGTTGAATTTGCTCGATAACCTGCCAGGCCCAGACCGCGGTGCCGACGGCGCCACTGAGGAAGTTGGTCGCGACACCGAACAACGCCCGGCCGCTGTCTTTGAGCAGTGTCCAGCGCCGTTCGGCATTCGATTGCGACTGGCGGTCCGCGAGGGTGACCAGCGCCTGCGCATTATTTCTGAACAGCGCAGTGTGGGTGTCCCCAGTGATTTCCCGGGTTTCCAATACCACCCGCCCGAACTGCTCTGCCCTGAGGAAAGGGTTTACCAGCTGTTCAGCCGCTAACCATGGAGACGGCAAGCCCACCGGAAAAACGTACTGGGAATATTCAAAGCTCAGTGTTTTGGTCGCAAGCCAGGCGAGTATCGATTCGCGCAATTCTCCGGGCTGGTGCAAGGCATAGAGCAGATTCTGCCGCGAGGGAAACTGCATCAACGGCACATCCTGCATCGGCCGATAAAGCAGACAGGCCCCCTTGGTGTCGTCTCGAGGGCTGATAATGAACATGTTGGTCACGGTGTCGCTGGCGCTGATCAAACGATGTTGCGGCTTCAGCGTCAGGGGGTAGATAGCGATGGGGTTAACAGGGCCAGGGGCAGAATTCATCCATTTGCAAATGTACTGATAGCCTTGCTCGGTAACCCCCGACTCTTGTTTGATTTTCTCTTCCAGTGCCTTGAGCGGTAACAACCAGCGTAGTTGATCACGATAGAAATGGGCCTGACGTTGGGATGTGACCGGGTCATCGATCAGCGTTTTCTTGATCAGTGCCGGGTAGGCACGGCCGACGTCCACGTTGGCCGCGATGCGGGTGAGGAGTTGCGGCGTCAGCCAGTCAGGAACCTGCGCACCATTTTTGAATGATAGTGTCGCCCTATACGGCGCGTCGTTCTCCAGCGCGAACTCGGCCAAGGTTTCAGTGTGTTGATCGAGAGGGTTGGGCAGGGTGAAATTATCGACGGTAAAGCTGTTGGTCACCTTGATTTGCAAGGCGTCCCACGGCAGTTGCGCGGCAGCCACTGCACTTTTATCGGCGATGATCGCGTCCCGCATCGATTGGTGAGCAAATTGACTGATGGAAGGTATCTCGGATCTGGCGACCCTGTACTTGGCTTTGCGATACAGTTTCCCCAGGGCGGTGATGTAACGACGGTAATCATCCATGTCGTTGGCGGGTGCATTGCGCAGCCAGTCAGGGATTGCCGCGTCCAGTTGTTTGACACGTGATTGATCGAGGGTATCCAGCCCCTTTCCGGGCTCCGGTACTTCGGTGTAGGCCTCGGCATTTCCGAGTTGATCAATGCTGTCTAGTTGCGATGACACCAAAGCCCAGGCCATATGATCGAAAACGTTGCCATCGGGCTCGAATAATCGCCATTCCAGTGCGCCCCCTGTCGGCAGCCCGTCGAGCCGCCCAGGCAGGGTGCTTGCGAGCTTCTCCAGGGAATCGAACGACTCGTAGCCACACTCGATCGTGTACATGACGATGAGCTGGCGCTGGCGGTAAGTTGCCTTGATCACCAGTGCTCCGCCGACCAGAAGATGCCTGGGTATTTCATTCTCGACGACGTCGATATCGATCAGGCACGCCTGAATGGTTGAAAAATCGGTATTCGTGTTTTTCCGCGAAACTCTGTCCGGTTCGGCGAAGACTTCCCGGGCCATGGCGCACTCGTCTGCATTCCAGCCCTTCACTTGTTTGACATTGAGCGCTTTTCGCAGCGAGTCGGAAAGTTTTTGCCAACGTGGAAGTTCATGCACTGTTTGATTCCAGAAACTCAGCTGGCGGTCCTGGAATTCCATGAACAACAAGGCGATCGCTTCATTGAGCGTCAGGGCGACTTCCTCGATGCTGACCGCGAGTTGGACCGGGTCGTCGGCCTGCGGCTCAAGCGTCAGGAAGTGTTCCCCTTCGATATAGTCCGCAGTCGTTCCGCAGAGCCCGTGACGAACCAGCGCATGAGTCAGCGATTCGTAACTGATCGGCCCGCTCTCGACTTCATCGCCGATCACTTGCCATTGCGGGCTGCCGACGACTGCTTTGTCAGGGTCGATGTCCAGGTCGGTGAATTGTTCTTTCAGCATTTGGCGCAGCAACTGCGAGGCGACCTCATGCAGTGTAGGACCGTGGCTGGTTTGGTTGACCAGGTCGCTTTTTTCCACCAGAGGTTCGGTTTTGCCGCTGTCGATAGTGTCTGTCATGGTTGTTTCCTTCAATGCAGGGATCAGGACGAATGCGTCAATCCTGGCGATGGCATCGAAGGTAGTGGACTGCGTTTAACGGGGTGTGGTAACTAATTATCGCAGGTAAAAAAATGGCTGAAGTGCGAGATTTCGGCTGGATTTAATGTAAGTTTGGTTGAAGGGTTACCTTATCAAGGAATAACTGAAGCCAGTTTCAAGGTCGGCAACTTGCAACGGTTGTCCTGACTTGAAACACAAACCTCCTGCCAGCAACAGCAGGAGGTTTCCAAGGCTTTATGTCCCTGATTTGATCTTGGTCCAGGCCCGGGTCCGCGCACGTTCGGCATCGCGGGGCAGCGGTTGCAGGGTATAGAGCGTGCCCATCGCCGTTTCGGTCGGATACAGGTTCGGATTGTTGCGGATCGCCGGGTCGACCATTTCCGTGGCGTCCTTGTTCGGGTTCGGATAGCCGACGAAATCGCTGACCGGCGCGATCACTTGGGGTTGCAGCAAATAGTTGATGAAGGTGTAGGCGTCTTGCGGGTTCTTCGCGCCGTTGGGGATGGCAAGCATGTCGAACCAGATCGGTGCGCCTTCTTTCGGCAGGCGCATATCGACGATCACGCCATTCTTGGCTTCCTTGGCGCGGTTGGCGGCCTGGGAGAAACTGCCGGAGTAACCGACCGCGACGCAGATGTCGCCGTTGGCGATGTCGGCCATGTATTTGGATGAGTGAAAGTAAGTGACGTACGGGCGGATCTTCATCAGCAAGGCTTCAGCCTTCGCGTAGTCCGCCGGCTTCTTGCTATTGGGGTCCAGGCCAAGGTGTTGCAGGGCCAGCGGCAGGATCTCCGACGGCGAGTCGAGCAGGGCGACCCCGCACTGCTTGAGTTTGCTGATGTTCTCTTCCTTGAAGATCAGGTCCCAGCTGTCCACCGGGGCGTTGTCGCCCAGGGCAGCCTTGACCTTGTCCGGGTTGAAGCCGATCAGGATGGTGCCGTACATGTACGGCACGGCGTATTTATTGCCGGGGTCGTTGGTTTCGATCAGCTTCATCAGTTTGGGATCGAGGTGGTTCCAGTTCGGCAGCTTGCTGCGGTCCAGTGGCTGGAACACGCCGGCTTCGATCTGTTTGGCGAGGAACACGTTGGATGGCACCACCACGTCGTAGCCGGAGTTGCCGGTCAGCAGCTTGGCTTCCAATGCTTCGTTGGTGTCGAAGATGTCGTAGACCAGCTTGGTCTGGGCGTTCTGGGCCTTGAAATCTTCCAGCGCCTTGGGCGTGATGTAGTCGAACCAGTTGTAGACGCGCAACGTTCGCTCTTGCGCGTGAACGGCGCCACTGAGCACTGTGGCGCACAGCACTGTGGGGAAGAGCGCGGGTGCAATAAAGCGCTTGAGCCTGTTCATTGTTCTAATTCCTCATTGAGCGCTTTCAAAACCTTCGAGAACGTTCACGGCATTGATGCCGATTTCTTCGACCGCGTAACCGCCTTCCATCACGAACAGCGTCGATTTACCCAGTTTGGCGATGCGCTCACCCATGGCCAGATAGTCCGGGCTGTCGAGCTTGAACTGGGAAATAGGATCGTCCTTGAACGTGTCAACGCCCAGGGATACAACGACGATGTCGGCACCATATTTTTCGATCTCTTTGCAGGCCTGTTCCAGCGCGGCGCTCCAGCTGTCCCAATCGCTGCCCGCCGGCAAAGGGTAGTTGAAGTTGAAGCCCTCGCCCGCGCCTTCGCCCAGCTCGTCTTCATAACCGAGGAAGAAGGGAAACTCGGCTTCCGGGTGGCCGTGGATCGATGTGAACAGCACGTCGCTGCGTTCGTAGAAAATCGATTGAGTGCCATTGCCGTGGTGGTAGTCGACGTCGAGGATCGCGACTTTTTTGTGACCCTGATCGAGGAACGCTTGAGCGGCGATGGCGGCGTTGTTGAGGTAGCAATAACCGCCCATCAAATCGCTGGCCGCGTGATGTCCCGGTGGCCGGCAGAGGGCAAATGCGCTACGGGCGCCGTGCTGGATTTCTGCCTGTGCGGTCAACGCGACTTGCGCAGCGCTATACGCCGCTTGCCAAGTGCCGGCAGTGATCGGAGCGCCGGCATCGAAGCTGTAGTAACCGAGCTGGCCGTGCAGGCTGGCGGGCATGATCGGGCGCAGAGTGCGCGCCGGCCAGGTGTACGGCAGCAGATCGCCGTCGGTATTGAACTCGGTCCAGCGCGCCCACGCACCTTTGAAGAAGTCCAGGTATTCGCGACTGTGGATGCGCGCGATCGGGTCGAGGCCGAAATCCTTCGGCGCTTCCACGGAACCGAGGTTCTGGTTTTGCACGCGTTGCAGCACATGGTCTGCACGGGAAGGCATCTCGAAGCAGGGCTTGAGCTGCCCGTCTATCAATTCACAACGGCCATGGTGCAGGTGGTGATCGTCCGAGTAGATCGTCAGCATTTCTTGTTCTCCGCAGGCTGATTTGGTTGAACACAGTCTTGCGGCGGACGCCAGTTCAGAGAACGTCAGGAAAGGCCAAAAGGGGATCGATATGGCCAAAATAGTTGACCGAAATTCGCCCCTTATAATTGGCATAGGAATGCCACCGTGAGGCTTGGAATGCCGACCCTGTGGGAGCGGGCTTGCCCGCGATGGACTCAAGAGCGCCGCGTTTAATCAGTAAACACGCGTTATCGTTTGCGATCATCGCGAGCAAGCTCGCTCCCACAAGTTATCGATGTGGCCTGAACTGGCTCGGCGCCACGCCGCTCCAGCGCACAAACGCATGACGGAAGCTCGCGGTCTCGCTGAAGCCCAGCGCCTCGGCAATCTGATAGATCGGCATCTGGTCTTCACAGAGCATGAGTTTGGCCTGTTCGAAGCGCAATTCGTCGAGCAATTCCTGATAGCTGCAGCCAAGATCCTTCAGATGCCGACGCAACGTGCGCGCCGAACAATTCATCTGCTCGGCCAGCCCCTCCAGCCCCGGCGCCGCATTCAGTTGCGCACGAAGTAACTGCCGAATCCGTCCCAGCCAGGCCTGACGGCCGGTGAACTCGATGTTCTGTTTGCGGCAGCGTTCGGCCATGGCCTGATGAGTGATGACATCGGCAAGCGGCAGGGGCTGGTCGAGCCAGCGTTTGTCGAAAGCGAAGGCATTGTCCCGGGCCTCGAAGTGCAGCGGACAGTTGAAGTGTTCGGCGTAGGTGGCTTCATAGTCGGGCGCGGCATGTTCGAAGCGGGCAGCCAGCAATGGCAGCGGATGGCCGAGCAGGTCGTCGCAGATGATTTTCAACGACACCAGGCAGAACTCGGCGTTGAATACGGCCAGCGCCGGATTCTCGCGGTAGTCGGCGGCCACGAACCAGATACGCTCGCCGTCGCCCACAAGGCTCAGCTCGAAAAGTGTTCCCAATAGCGCCGGATAACGCATCGCCAGACTTAATGCGTCACCGAAGGTGGCACTGGTGAGCAGGGCATAGCCGAGCATGCCGTAGGAGGAAACGTGCATCCGCCGGCCCAGTTCCAGGCCGATATCACGCTTGAGCGCGACGGCGTTGGCGCAGACCTGCATCTCCTGGTTGGTTGTGATGCGCGTGTCTGCCCGGTTCAGATCCGCCGCGCTGATGCCGCTTCCCGCGAGCAGTGTTTCGCTGGACAGGCCTTCGGCCTTAAAGGCGTTGAGCACCAGGGAGACAGCGTTGAGGGTGGTGAGGTGGGAGTGAAGCATGGCGGCTTCCAGCCTTGGGAGGGCTGGAACGCAGCAATTTGTATGCCCAATGACGAACAACTGTAGGAGCTGGCTTGTCGGATCGCTGCACCGCAGCGATGGTCGTCAACGATAACGCTGTGAACCTGACACTCCGCGGCGTTCTCAGGTTTTTCGCGAGCAAGCTCGCTCCTACAGGGTTTTGTGGTGGGTCAGGACAGTTCGCCGCAGAGGTCGAGTTCGACCAGGCGCCGTACTTCAGCGGTGTCGAGTCCGGCACCCAGCAATCCGTGCAATTTGCCGAACGCGGCTTCACGGGTCATGCCGCCGCCCGAAAGCACACCGGCGCCACGCAAGCGGCTACCCGCCTCGTAAACGTCCAGCTCAACGCCACCTTCATGGCACTGCGTAACTGCAACCACCACCACACTGTTGTCTTGTGCTCGCAAAAGGGCGGCGAGAAACTCCGGATTGTCGCTCGGCCCCGTGCCGCTGCCGTAACACTCCAGCACCAGGCCTTGAATGCCGCTGTTCAGCACGCCATCCAGTTGCTCGGCACCGATACCGGGAACCAACGGCAGCACGCCGACTTTTGCCAGTTGCCTGTTCTGACGGTAATTCAGTTCCGTTGGCAGCGAAGTGACCTTCACACCGCCACCCTGACGCTCAAGTCGCTTGAAGGGATGACGCCCGAAACTGCGAACCTTCGCGCAACGGGTCGGGTCCAGTAGTTCGCCGTGAAAGTACAGATGAACACCCGGTGCCAAACCGTGGCCCAAAGCAATCAGTGCCCCGCTGAGGTTTTCCCAGGCATCGCTGTCGGTCACACCGGCTGGCAGCATCGAGCCGGTGAACACTACGCGGGCATGCAGCCCGAGCAACTGAAAACTCATGGCCGCAGCGCTGTAAGCCAAAGTGTCGGTGCCATGCAGGATCAGCACGCTGTCGCAGCCTTGTACATCAACCGCGTCGACCACCGCTTCACGCAGTTGCTGCCAGTACGCCGGGCTCATGTTGGCGCTGTCGATCAGCGGTGACATCTCGCGAAAGCGCCATTGCGGCACCACCAGCTCAGGCTGGCTGGCCAGGTACTCGCGCATCCGCGCTTCGAAACCGGATGCCGGGGCCAGGCCGTGGGCACTGGCTTGCATACCAATGGTGCCGCCGGTGTAAAGCACCATGACGTGCTGGGCTGCGGGATAAGTCGAGGAATTCATGAGGGTTCTCCGAGAGCGATGACAGCATACGGTCGAGCATGACGCTGACTGCACGGAGTGTCACGTTGGGCGTGGGCGGTTTTTTACCATGCGAAATCCGAACTCGTTGTCGGAGGTGACCTTGAGGGCCTCTTCGCTGGCAAGCCAGCGCCTACAAAGGTGGGGTGGCGCAAGATTTTTGACGGTCCAGCCAACCATAGGAGCTGGCTTGCCAGCGAAGACGCCAGCAAAAGCACCGCAAAATTCGCGTAAAAAAAAAGGGCCTGGGGAATAAATCCCCAAGCCCTCAAAAGGTGAGAGGTGTCTAGTCCCTCGACCTGGTGAGCGTGGCCCCTGATTAAAGGAGCCGGGCGTTTGGTCAGGCCTTCAGAGGCACCAGACGCGGAGCAATCATGTTTTCCGGACGCAGGATGTCGGCGAGCATTTCGTCGTCGAGCAAGCCTTCTTCGCGCACCAGTTCCAGCACGCCGCGGCCGCTTTCGAGGGCGATACGGGCGATGCGGGTGGCGTTTTCATAGCCGATGTACGGGTTCAGCGCGGTGACCAGGCCGATCGAGTGCTCGACCAGTTCGCGGCAGCGCTCTTCGTTGGCGGTGATGCCGACGATGCAGTGCTCGCGCAGCATGTCCATGGCGCGTTGCAGCAGGCGGATCGAGTCGAAGATCTTGAAGGCGATCAGCGGCTCCATCACGTTCAGTTGCAGCTGGCCGCCTTCGGCCGCGATGGTCAGGGCCAGGTCGTTGCCGATGATCTGGAACGCCACCTGGTTGACGGCTTCCGGGATAACCGGGTTGACCTTGCCTGGCATGATCGAGCTGCCTGGCTGACGCGCCGGCAGGTTGATCTCATTGATGCCGGTGCGTGGGCCGCTGGACAGCAGGCGCAGGTCGTTGCAGATCTTCGACAGCTTGACCGCGGTGCGCTTGAGCATGCCGGAGAACAGCACGAAGGCGCCCATGTCGGAGGTGGCTTCGATCAGGTCGGCGGCCGGAACCAGCGGTTGACCGCTGATCAGCGCCAGACGCTGAACGGCCAGGTGCTGGTAACGCGGGTCGGCGTTGATGCCGGTACCGATCGCCGTGCCGCCCAGGTTCACTTCGGTCAGCAGTTCAGGTGCCAGTGTTTTCAGGCGTGCCAGGTCTTCGCCCAATGTGGTGGCGAAGGCACGGAATTCTTGACCCAGGGTCATCGGCACGGCGTCTTGCAGCTGGGTGCGGCCCATCTTCAATACGTGGCTGAATTCCTGACCCTTGGCGGCGAACGCCTGGATCAGGCTGTCGAGGCTGGCCAGCAGCGCGTCGTGACCCAGCAGCAGACCCAGGCGGATCGCGGTCGGGTAGGCGTCGTTGGTCGACTGCGCCATGTTCACGTCGTTGTTCGGGTGCAGGTACTGGTATTCGCCCTTCTGGTGACCCATGGCCTCCAGCGCGATGTTGGCGATGACTTCGTTGGCATTCATGTTGGTCGAAGTGCCAGCGCCGCCTTGAATCATGTCCACCACGAACTCTTCGTGGAAGTCGCCGCGGATCAAACGGGCACAGGCTTCGCTGATGGCGGCGTGCTTGGCTTCGCTCAGATGACCCAGCTCGCGGTTGGCGTCAGCGGCAGCCTGTTTGACCATTGCCAGGCCGACAACCAGCTTCGGGTAATGCGAAATCGGAACGCCGGAGAGACGGAAGTTATTCACCGCTCGCAGGGTCTGGATGCCGTAATACGCTTGAGCAGGTACTTCGAGTACGCCAAGCAGGTCTTTTTCGGTGCGGAAAGATGCAGCGGAGGACATGATAGAAATCATCTCGATAAGGACCCGGTCTGTGCCGGAACACTGCAAATGCTAGGCTTGTGAACAATTTTGGGCCAATGCTGTTAAACACTGGCCTATGCATATTCGGCATAATGCCGGTGTGACGCCGCGTGTGCGGCGAGCGTGTGACCTATTTTGGTGCGTGTCCGGGAGGATGTGATGAATCTGGAAAGTAAATGGCTCGAGGACTTCAGTGCCTTGGCCGCCACCCGCAGCTTCTCCCAGGCAGCCGAACGCCGCTTCGTGACCCAGCCGGCCTTCAGTCGGCGAATTCGCAGCCTTGAAGCCGCGTTGGGACTGACGTTGGTCAACCGCTCGCGCACGCCGGTCGAGCTGACGGCGGCGGGGCAATTATTTCTGGTGACCGCGCGGACCGTGGTCGAACAGCTCGGCGAAGTGCTGCGCCATCTCCATCACCTGGAAGGCGGGCAGGGCGAGGTAATGCAGGTTGCTGCCGCTCACTCGTTGGCGCTGGGATTTTTCCCGCGGTGGATTGCGCAGCTGCGCAACGAGGGCTTGAACATTGCCACGCGGCTGGTGGCGACCAACGTGGGTGACGCGGTGCACGCCCTGCGTGAAGGAGGATGTGACCTGATGTTGGCGTTCTATGACCCGGACGCTGCAATGCAGATGGATCCGGAAATTTTCCCGTCGCTGCATCTGGGTAATACCGAAATGTTGCCGGTTTGCGCGGCCGATGCCGAGGGTAAACCGCTGTTTGATCTGGAAGGCGAGGGCAGTGTGCCGCTGCTCGCCTACAGCGCCGGTGCATTTCTGGGGCGTTCGGTGAACTTGCTGCTGCGTCAGCGCGCGCTGCGCTTTACCACCATCTACGAGACCGCCATGGCCGATAGCCTGAAAAGCATGGCGCTGGAGGGGCTGGGCATCGCCTGGGTGCCGCAGCTCAGCGTGCGCGCCGAACTGGCGCGCGGTGAGCTGGTGGTCTGCGGCGGCCCGCAATGGCATGTGCCGCTGGAGATTCGCCTGTATCGCTGCGCGCTGGTGCGCAAGGCGAATGTGCGGTTGTTGTGGCGCAAACTGGAGGGCGGGGCGGCGAGTCCGGCTTCGTGAGGCTGTTTTCGGTTAATTTCGCAAAGCAGCCCTGAACTTATGGAAACTGTTTGAGATAGTCGCGAATGTGTTGCCTGTTCTTGTCGCTGAAGCGGTAAACGTTTCCACGCGCATGAGAAAGCTCATCCGCGAGCATGATTGTGTCGCGCCACCAGCCGTCATAGATCACTTCACCGTCTTCGTGGGTCGCTCCAAGCATGTGACCTATTTCATGTGCCGGGGCGCGATAAGAGCTGATCGACGCAATTGCGCAATGGCCTTTTATTAAGGCTATGCCGCCTAACCCGCCGAGAAGTCCGCCTAACTTTTCATTGATGTTGTCTCGGGTCAGCAAGAGAATTTTGGTGAGTTTCGCTTCATCACGATCCCTGGATAAAATACCCGAATACCAGTCGTGGAGCAGGTCCCTCCAACCGACCAGCGCGGCGGAGCCATCCTCGTTCTTGTAGTTGTAGCCTGCCAGTTTCGGCGCTTCATCCTGGCGGTACATTAAAATCTTGACTTCACGCTCCGAAATGAATTCGAGTTCGGTTTTCAACCAGGCAAAATAATCGGTATATAACTTGTCTTTTTGATAGTCCTGAAGATCACTGTGAATAATGACCGGTAGGGTGATATGTTTTTTCATGTGTGTTGAACTCCCTGTTCAATTAAAATTCCCTGTCGCTTAAAAGTTAAATGTTGTTCAGGCTCTTTGCCAGTTAGAAGTTGTTTTAAGTATTTTCGAAAGGGAAGAGAGCGGGATTAATGGTTATGAAAATAGCGAAATTTACCAAACTAAGAAATCCAACTCTTCCCGGCATATCGGCATGCCAAATGGCTGACTTTATAGTCAGGAAATGTGTGTTTTCCGACCGCATGACAGATGGTCACACCGGGGGCTGTTTATCTGCCTCATTGCGGTATACTGCGCGGCCTTCGGCCGGTTCGCCCGGCCCTAATTCGTACACTCAAGCCACGCCGGATCTCCCGCGTGGCTTGTTGTTTTTTGACGCGCCTGCGGGCGCCCAGAGAGAAGAGGCACGACGATGAGCGCACTGGTTGGCGTGATCATGGGCTCCAAGTCCGATTGGTCCACCCTTAGCCACACCGCCGATATGCTGGAAAAGCTCGGCATTCCCTACGAGGTGAAAGTGGTCTCTGCCCACCGCACCCCGGACCTGCTGTTCCAGTACGCCGAAGAGGCCGAGGCGCGGGGCATCGAGGTGATTATCGCCGGTGCCGGTGGCGCGGCCCACTTGCCAGGCATGTGTGCGGCCAAGACCCACCTGCCGGTGCTGGGCGTGCCGGTGCAGTCGTCGATGCTGTCGGGCGTCGACTCGCTGCTGTCTATCGTGCAGATGCCAGCGGGCATTCCGGTCGCGACCCTGGCCATCGGCAAGGCCGGCGCGATCAACGCTGCCCTGCTCTCGGCGAGCATCCTGGGCGCCAAGCACCCGCAGTTCCACGCGGTGCTGAAAAAATTCCGCGCTGAGCAGACAGACAGCGTCCTGGAAAATCCAGACCCACGCATCGCCTGAGGTTGTTGACGATGAAGATCGGTGTAATCGGTGGCGGCCAGTTGGGTCGCATGTTGGCGCTGGCGGGCACTCCGCTGGGCATGAACTTCGCTTTCCTGGACCCGGCGCCGGATGCTTGCGCAGCCGCGTTGGGCGAACACCTGCGGGCCGATTACGGCGATCAGGATCACCTGCGTCAGCTGGCCGATGAAGTCGATCTGGTGACCTTCGAATTTGAAAGCGTCCCGGCCGAAACCGTGGCGTTCCTGTCGCAATTCGTCCCGGTCTACCCGAGCGCCGAAGCCCTGCGCATCGCGCGTGATCGCTGGTTCGAGAAGAGCATGTTCAAGGACCTGGGGATTCCAACCCCGGCGTTCGCCGATATTCAGTCGCAAGCCGACCTGGACGCTGCGGTAGCTGCCATCGGTCTGCCGGCCGTGCTGAAAACCCGCACCCTGGGTTACGACGGCAAGGGCCAGAAAGTCTTGCGCAAACCTGAAGATGTGGTCGGCACTTTCGCGGAACTGGGCAGTGTGTCCTGCCTGCTGGAAGGCTTCGTGCCGTTCACCGGTGAAGTCTCGCTGATCGCCGTGCGTGCTCGCGATGGCGAAACCCGGTTCTACCCGCTGGTGCACAACACCCACGACAGCGGGATTCTCAAGCTGTCCGTGGCCAGCACCAATCACCCGTTGCAAGCCCTGGCTGAAGACTACTCCAGCCGAGTGCTCAAGCAGCTGAATTACGTCGGCGTGATGGCGTTCGAGTTCTTTGAAGTCGACGGTGGCCTGAAGGCCAACGAAATCGCCCCGCGCGTACATAACTCCGGGCATTGGACCACCGAAGGCGCCGAGTGCAGCCAGTTCGAAAACCACCTGCGGGCCGTTGCCGGCCTGCCGCTGGGTTCGACGGCCAAGGTCGGCGAGAGCGCGATGCTCAACTTCATTGGCAAAGTGCCGGATATCGAGAAAGTCCTGGCCATCGCCGATTGCCATCTGCATCACTATGGCAAGGCGTTCAAGGTCGGTCGCAAGGTCGGTCACGCCAACCTGCGTTGCGCGGACCGCGAGACCCTGGCTGCGCAGATCCTCAAGGTCGAAGCGCTCATCGCCGAATAGTTTCATGTGGCACCGGCGGAACCATCCAGGGGCCGCCGCTCTCTCATGGCAGGATGCCAAAGTCTGACTAGGCTTTCGCTAGGTGTCCTGTCTCACCAATACTGTTGGTGAGACAGGACACAGTCAATCCAATCAGAGGGAAATGCCATGGGAATTATCGGAACCATCTTTATCGGCTTGATTGTCGGCCTGCTGGCGCGGTTCCTGAAACCGGGCGATGACAGCATGGGTTGGATCATGACCATCTTGCTCGGTGTCGGCGGTTCGCTGGCGGCCACTTATGGCGGCCAGGCCCTGGGCTTCTACCAGGCCGGCGAAGGCGCAGGCTTCCTTGGTGCGCTGGTGGGTGCCGTGATATTGCTGGTGATCTACGGCATGATCAAAAAGAACTGATTGAAGCGACAAAGCCCTCTCTGCCAAACGCGCGGGGAGGGCTAGAATGCTCGGCGTTGCACCGTCCACTCCTTTGCCGAGCACCTCCATGCGCCGTCTTTTGCTGACTTTCCTGTTATTGGGTACGGGCCTTGCCCATGCAGGCGAACTGCCTGAAACCGACTGGCTCGACCTGATGCCCAAGTCGGACCAGAAAGCCCTCGAGGCCATGCCCGATATCGACCACGACTCCCCCGAAGCCAATGGCACCTTCACCGAAAAGGGGGGCATGAAGCAGAGCAAAGGCTTGCCGGCGGTGATGTACTCGACCAACACCGTACCCGCGATGAACGACAAGAACATCCGCCTCGGCGGTTATCCGGTGCCGCTGGAGTCCGACGCCAAGGGTCACAGCACGCTGTTCTTCCTGGTGCCGTATCCGGGCGCCTGCATCCACGTGCCGCCACCGCCGCCTAACCAGTTGGTGCTGGTGCGTTATCCGAAAGGCCTGAAGCTGGATGATATCTACACGCCGCTGTGGGTGACGGGCACGCTGAAGGTCGAGAAGGTCAGCAATGACCTGGCTGACGCGGCGTATGCGCTGGATGCGGCGAAGGTGCGGGTGGTGCAGGAATCAGATTTGTAATAGCGCCAGTCAGGTTGCCACAAATCAAATGTGGGAGCGGGCTTGCTCGCGAAGAGGGCGAGTCAGTCGACATCAACGTTGCCTGACACACCGCTTTCGCGAGCAAGCCCGCTCCCACATTGGTTTTACGGTGCTAAAGGGTTTTGCTGCAGATGCTCACGCCAAGGGTATGGCTTGCGCCTGGCATCAACGTCACCACATCATCCATCACATTCGCCGTTTCAATGCACAGCATGCGCTGCCAGCCATCGTCGGCCATGTCGCTGAACGCTGCGGCGCGATCGATCCACGGGTTCCAGATCACCGCCGAACGCGAACCGCTGCTGGTCAGCTCGATGCGTCGTTCCCAGGCCGGATCGACAATGCTCAGCTTCGCCGGAGTATTCAGGTAGATGCGATCGGTCTCGCCAGCAAAATGCAAATCACCGGTCTGACTCAAGGTTTTCCAGTCGTCCAGCGTCTCGATGTAACTCAAGCCATCCAACCCTTCGACATGCACGTTGCGTACATCGCTGACCGCGAAATAGCTGTGCAACGCCTGGCTGATGGTGACTTTGCCGAAGCCCTGGTTATGGCTGGTCAAGCTGATGTGCAGCTGCTCATCCAGACGAATGCTCAGCTTCAAATCCACCTGATGCGGCCAGCCTGGAAAACCGCCTTCGGGGCAGGGCAGGAGAAATTCCACGTTCAGGCTTTCGCCTTCAGCTTCGATGCCCCCCAGTTCCCAGTCCATTGCCCGGACCAGCCCATGGGCGGTCGGCGGTTCGCTACTGAAGCGCATCGCCTGGACGCTCTGCGGGTTGCGCGAAAAATTACCGAACCACGGCCAGCACACCGGCACGCCCGCGCGGATGCTTTTGCCGGTCTTGAACACGGCCTCGTCGTTGAGCCAGATCAGCGGCGGCTCGCCGGCCAATTGGTAACTGAGGATGTGCCCCCCTTGCTGGGCCACCAGCAATTCGGCTTGCCCGTGGCGGATGCGCCAGCAGTTCAGTTCATCCAGTTTCACGGCTTCAACGTTGGGCGTTGTCATGGAACGGCTCTCGATCAGGAACAATGACTGCTATGGAGCGCAAAACGGTCGCCGCGTTTAACGGTTCCTGTTTTACGAACTCCTTGTTTAACGAGCTCTGGGCGGAACCGAGCGGGTGCGGCCGCTGCCATCGATGGCGACGAACACGAATACCGCTTCAGTCACTTTACGCCATTCGCTGGACAACGGATCGTCGCTCCAGACCTCGACCATCATCTGGATCGAGCTGCGGCCGATTTCCAGCGCCTGGGTATAGAAGGAGAGCTGAGCGCCCACCGCGACCGGCACCAGAAACGCCATGCGGTCGATCGCAACGGTCGCCACGCGCCCACCCGCGACCTTGCTGGCCATGGCAGTACCCGCCAAATCCATCTGCGCCACCAGCCAGCCGCCGAAAATATCGCCAAAGCCGTTGGTTTCGCGGGGGAGTGCGGTGATTTGCAGGGCAAGGTCGCCTTGCGGGATTGGATCTTCTTGTTCGAGCTCTATCATGCCGGGGGTGCCTCTGACCCGTAACTCTCATTGGTACTTCAAGGTGAATAGCCGTCTCAAGGAAAAACGATTCAGCCCCGAACATACTACGTTCGTCACGTTTTTCGTAAGGCGCCTAAAGGGAAACTCTGCGAAATCGCCTATGAACCCCGGCAGGCGTTTTCGCACAGCAACCCTTGCAAGCTGTCGCAAGATTGCGAGTATATCGGTCGGTAGACTCCGAGACGACCGTCTGGTTCTCATTTTGCCCGTCAAATACCCACATCTATGTGCTTTTTCGAACAATTTGCTATCGTGCCGGACCTGCACAAGCCTCCGCCAGCGTTGTTGGGGTTGCAGATCCGACTATAAGAGAAGCCCTTGCCATGACCACAGCGCCTTCGAACATCGCGCAGCCCACACCCTCCGCACGTCCGTTGACCCGCAGCGATTACAAGACATTATCGCTGTCTGCCTTGGGCGGCGCGCTGGAATTCTACGACTTCATCATCTTCGTGTTCTTCGCCACGGTGGTGGGCAAGCTGTTTTTCCCGGCCGACATGCCGGAATGGCTGCGCCTGATGCAGACGTTCGGCATTTTTGCCGCCGGTTACCTGGCGCGGCCGCTGGGCGGCATCGTCATGGCGCACTTCGGTGACCTGCTGGGTCGCAAGAAGATGTTCACACTGAGCATTTTCATGATGGCGGTACCGACCCTGATCATGGGTTTGCTGCCGACTTATGCGCAGATCGGCATGTGGGCGCCGATCCTGTTGCTGCTGATGCGGGTGATTCAGGGCGCGGCCATTGGCGGTGAAGTGCCGGGCGCCTGGGTATTCGTTTCCGAACACGTTCCCCAACGGCACATCGGTTACGCTTGCGGCACGCTGACCAGCGGTCTCACGGCGGGTATTCTGCTGGGCTCGTTGGTCGCCACGGCGATCAACAGCCTCTATACCCCGGTGGAAGTCGCGGATTATGCCTGGCGGATTCCGTTCCTGCTGGGCGGTGTGTTTGGCCTGTTCTCGGTTTATCTGCGCCGCTGGCTGCACGAGACTCCAGTGTTCGCCGAGCTGCAGCTGCGCAAGGCGCTGGCTGAAGAAGTGCCGTTGCGCGCGGTGTTGCGTGACCATCGCGGGGCGATCCTGATTTCCATGCTGCTGACCTGGCTGTTGTCCGCCGCGATCGTAGTGCTGATCCTGATGACGCCGACCGTTCTGCAGACCGTCTACCACTTCTCGCCGACCACGGCGCTGCAGGCCAATAGCCTGGCGATCGTGTTTCTGAGCTGCGGCTGCATCATTGCCGGCGCACTGTCGGATCGGTTCGGCGCAGGCCGGGTCTTCGTGTTCGGCTGTACGGCGCTATTGCTCAGCTCCTGGACCTTCTACCACAACCTGGCCGCGCATCCCGACTGGCTGTTCCCGCTGTACTCCCTGACCGGCCTGCTGGTCGGCACCATCGGCGCCGTACCCTACGTGATGGTCAAGGCCTTCCCGCCCGTGGTGCGTTTCAGTGGCCTGTCGTTTTCCTACAACGTCGCCTACGCCATCTTTGGCGGCCTGACGCCGATGATCGTCAGCCTGCTGCTCAAGGAAAGCCCGATGGGGCCGGCGTATTACGTGGCGGTGCTGTGCGGTGTGGGGATTGTGGTGGGCGGGTATCTCTGGAAAAAAGGCCGCTAAGCCGGCCCTTTGTATCGGCAGCGCTGACGCCTTCGCGAGCAAGCCCGCTCCCACATTTGACCGAGTTCTCTCAGAGGGATGCGGTCAAGTGTGGGAGCGGGCTTGCTCGCGAAGGCGTTCCGACGAAAAACGATAACGCGGTATCCCTTCAAAAAAGCCGAATGCTGGCCTTTCATCCAATTGTCATATTTCAGCCATAGAGTGTTCACACGGCCTGCTGATACTTGGCCCCGACTTAACACACCTATCTGCTAGGAGTAAGGCATGAAACTGAAGCGTTTGATGGCGGCAATGACTTTTGTCGCTGCTGGCGTTGCGACTGCCAACGCGGTTGCCGCTGTTGACCCTGCGATCCCGAGCTACACCAAGACCACTGGTGTGTCGGGCAACCTGTCCAGCGTCGGCTCCGATACCCTGGCCAACCTCATGACCCTGTGGGCTGAGAACTACAAAAAAGAATACCCGAACGTCAACATCCAGATTCAGGCTGCCGGTTCGTCTACCGCGCCACCTGCGCTGACTGAAGGCACCGCTAACCTGGGCCCGATGAGCCGCAAGATGAAGGACAACGAGCTGCAAGCCTTCGAAACCAAATACGGCTACAAGCCAACTGCGATTCCGGTTGCCGTGGACGCCTTGGCGGTGTTCGTGCACAAGGACAACCCGATCCAGCACATGACCATCGAGCAGGTCGACGCGATTTTCTCTTCGACACGTCTGTGCGGCGCTAAAGCCGACGTGAAAACCTGGGGCGACCTGGGTGTGACGGGCGACCTCGCCAATAAGCCGGTTCAACTGTTCGGTCGTAACTCGGTATCGGGCACGTACGGCTACTTCAAGGAAGAAGCCCTGTGCAAAGGCGACTTCAAGCCAAACGTTAACGAACAGCCTGGCTCGGCTTCGGTTGTGCAGTCGATCAGTTCTTCGCTGAACGGTGTCGGCTACTCGGGCATCGGCTACAAGACCGCCAGCGTGAAGACAGTGGCCCTGGCCAAGAAAGGCAGCACAGAGTTCATTGAAGACACTGAAGAAAACGCCCTGAACGGCAAGTATCCGCTGTCGCGCTTCCTCTACGTCTACGTCAACAAAGCGCCGAACAAGCCTCTGGCCCCGCTGGAAGCCGAGTTCGTGAAGCTGATTCTGTCCAAACAGGGTCAGGAAGTCGTGGTGAAAGACGGCTACATCCCGCTGCCAGCCAAGGTTGCTGCAAAAGCACTGGCTGACCTGGGTCTGCAGGAAGGTAGCAGCGTCGTAAAGAAGTAACACCTTGAGCCCGGGTTGATCCCGGGCTCCAGTGTGGGAGCGGGCTTGCTCGCGAAAGCGGTGGATCAACAACAGAGATGTTGAATGTGAAAACCTTTTCGCGAGCAAGCCCGCTCCCACACCCCCCAAATTTTCTATCCGCTGCCAGTTTCCACAGGCGGCGGATTTGTTGCGTCACTGCATTGTCATCTTTCTGTCATACAGGATCGCTAGGGTGTGCGAATGAATGATCTGGCCAATTCCCCCATGACTACAAATCCCCCCAAGCGAATTGACTTCAATACGCCTGAGTTGCAACGCAAGCGCCGTATTCGTGCGCTCAAAGATCGCCTGACCCGCTGGTACGTCCTTGTTGGCGGTCTCGCCGTCCTGGGCGCGATCACACTGATTTTCTTCTTCCTCGGCTATGTCGTCATGCCCCTGTTCCAGGGCGCCGACCTGACCGCCAAGGACGCCATCACCCCTGCCTGGATGCAAGACGCTGGCAAGCCATTGATGATCTCCCTGGAAGAACAGAACCAGGTCGCCTTGCGGGTTTCCGACAAGGGTCAGGCACTGTTCTTCGACATCGACAGTGGCGCCGAACTCAAGCGCGTCGATCTGCCGGTCCCGGCCGGTAGCCAAGTGACGAGTATCGGTGAAGACCAGCCCGGTCATCCGCTGGTCGCCGTGGGTTTTTCCAACGGCCAGGCCTTGGTGTTCCGTCACACCTATAAAGTCAGCTACCCGGACGGCAAGAAGACCCTCTCGCCTGCCATCGAGTACCCATATGGCGAAGCTCCGATTACGTTGAACGAGGCGGGCGGTGCGCTGGAGCACGTCAGCCTCAACGCCAGCGATACGACCCTGATCCTGGTCGGTTCCACCGGTTCGCATCTCAATGTCTTGTCGCTGACCAGCGAAGAAAACATGATGACCGGCGAGATCACCAGCGAGCAGAAGCGCATCGATCTGCCGCAGATGACTGAACCTGTGAAGAACATCTTCGTCGATCCGCGTCAGCAGTGGCTGTATGTGATTAACGGTCGGGCGCAAGCCGATGTGTTCAGCCTGCGCGACAAGAGCCTCAACGGTCGCTACAAGTTGCTCGAAAACGGCGAGGCCGAGATTACTGCCAGCACCCAGTTGGTGGGCGGTATCTCGCTGATCCTCGGCGACTCCAAAGGCGGTCTTGCCCAATGGTTCATGGCTCGCGACCCGGATGGCGAACTGCGTCTGAAGCAGATCCGCAGTTTCCAGATGGGCACCACGCCGATCGTTGAAATCACCGCCGAAGAACGTCGCAAAGGCTTCATCGCCCTCGACGCCTCCGGCAAGCTCGGCGTGTTCCACAGCACCGCCCACCGCACCTTGCTGGTGGACCAGGTGGTCGAAGGCCAAGGTATCTTCGGTCTGTCGCCACGGGCCAACCGCGTGATCGTGGAAGCCGGCGGCAAGATTCAACCGCTGCTGCTCGACAATCCGCACCCGGAAGTTTCCTGGAGCGCGCTGTGGAGCAAAGTCTGGTACGAGAACTACGACGAGCCGAAATACGTCTGGCAATCGACCGCGGCGAACACCGATTTCGAACCCAAGCTGAGCTTGTCGCCGCTGACCTTCGGCACCCTGAAAGCTGCGTTCTACGCCATGCTGCTGGCCGCGCCACTGGCCGTTGCCGCGGCGATCTACACCGCGTACTTCATGGCCCCGGGCATGCGCCGCAAGGTCAAGCCGGTGATCGAGCTGATGGAAGCGATGCCGACGGTGATCCTCGGTTTCTTCGCCGGTCTGTTCCTCGCACCGTATGTGGAAGGGCATTTGCCGGGGATTTTCAGCCTGCTGCTGTTGATGCCGGTCGGCATCCTGGTCGCCGGTTTCACCTTCAGTCGCCTGCCTGAATCGCTGCGCCTGCGGGTGCCGGACGGTTGGGAAAGCGCGATTCTGATTCCGGTGATCCTGTTCGTGGGCTGGCTGTCGCTGTACATGAGCCCGTACATGGAAGCCTGGTTCTTCGGCGGCGACATGCGCATGTGGATCTCCCACGACCTGGGCATCACCTACGACCAGCGCAACGCACTGGTGGTGGGCCTGGCCATGGGCTTCGCGGTGATCCCGAACATTTACTCCATCGCCGAAGACGCCGTGTTCAGTGTGCCGCGCGGCCTGACCCTGGGTTCCCTGGCCCTCGGTGCCACGCCGTGGCAGACCATGACGCGCGTGGTGATCCTCACCGCCAGCCCGGGCATCTTCTCGGCGCTGATGATCGGCATGGGCCGTGCGGTCGGTGAAACCATGATCGTGCTGATGGCTACGGGTAACACCCCGGTCATGGAAATGAACCTGTTCGAAGGCCTGCGCACCCTGGCCGCCAACGTCGCGGTGGAAATGCCGGAGTCGGAAGTCGGCGGCAGCCACTACCGCGTGCTGTTCCTCTCGGCGCTGGTGCTGCTGCTGTTCACCTTCGTCATGAACACCCTCGCGGAGCTGATTCGTCAGCGTCTGCGCAAGAAATACTCGTCGCTTTAAGAAAGGTAGAAGTCTGTGAAACAGAACTCCCTGAATGGATGGTTCAAGAGCGGCGCCCCTGGCGTCTGGATGAGCGGTGGCGCGGTGTCCATCGCGGTCATCATGACCATTGGCCTGCTCGCGGTGATTGCCGTGCGCGGTCTGGGTCACTTCTGGCCGGCGGACCTGATCCACGCCAGCTACGACGTACCGGGCCAGGCCAATCACCTGGTCATCGGCGAAGTGGTACAGAAAGAAGAAGTGCCGCGCGAGCGCTTGAAAAGTGCCGGCCTGCCGGTGCCCGATCAAGGCCCGGAGTTCATGACCCGGGAGCTGATCAAGGTCGGCAACCGTGACCTGAATGGCAGCGACTTCACCTGGATCGTCGGCGAATGGTTGACGAACCAGAAGACGCCGCCGGAGCTGATGGCAATCGAGCGTCGCGAGTGGGGCAACTTCTACGGCTACCTGGTCAACGTCAAGCAGGACGGCAAGGTCATCGCCGAAGGCGAAGCCGCGTGGCCTGAGTTGCAGACCCGTGTCGCTCGCGTCAACCAGCTCGCGGCACAACTCAAGACCCTGGAGAAGTCCGATATCGGCGCGATCAACGCCGGCCTCGAACGTATCCGCCTGCACAGTCGCAAACTGGAACTGGCCGGCCAGCTCGACGCCACCGCACAAGCGGACATGGAGTCCGAGCGCGCCGAGCTGAACGCGCGTTATCAGGACATCGAAGCGCGTCTTGCCGACCTGCACGCCCAGTTCAACCGCGACAGCCTGACGGCTCGCGATGCCAACGGCAAAGAGCTCGAAATCGGCATCGGCAAAGTGGTGCGCGCCTATCAACCGAATGCCATGGGTACCTTCACCAAGATCGGCTTCTATTTCAGCAAGGTCTGGGAATT
The DNA here is from genome assembly GCF_902497995.1 of Pseudomonas fluorescens. Lineage (GTDB taxonomy): Bacteria > Pseudomonadota > Gammaproteobacteria > Pseudomonadales > Pseudomonadaceae > Aquipseudomonas > Aquipseudomonas fluorescens_BK. The sequence goes on from NZ_CABVII010000006.1 coordinate 141,981, forward strand.
CCTCAGCGACGACCCGCGTGAAGCGAACACCGAAGGCGGGATCTTCCCGGCGATTTTCGGCACTGTGATGATGACCCTGATCATGGCGATGATCGTGACGCCGTTTGGCGTACTGGCGGCGGTTTACTTGCGTGAATATGCCAAGCAGAACGCCTTGACCCGGATTATCCGCATCGCGGTGAACAACCTGGCGGGTGTTCCGGCCATCGTTTACGGCGTGTTCGGTCTGGGCTTCTTCGTCTATGTGCTGGGCGGCTCGGTCGACCGGTTGTTCTTCCCTGAAGCATTGCCGGCGCCGACCTTCGGTACGCCGGGTCTGCTCTGGGCGTCCCTGACCCTGGCGCTGCTGGCGGTGCCCGTGGTGATCGTGGCCACCGAAGAAGGCCTGGCGCGGATTCCCCGCACCGTGCGTGAAGGCTCGTTGGCCCTGGGCGCGACCAAGGCTGAAACCTTGTGGAAGATCGTGCTGCCGATGGCCAGCCCGGCGATGATGACCGGGATGATCCTCGCCGTGGCGCGCGCCGCCGGTGAAGTGGCGCCGTTGATGCTGGTGGGCGTGGTGAAACTGGCACCGTCGCTGCCGCTGGACGGCAACTACCCGTACTTGCACCTTGACCAGAAGATCATGCACCTGGGCTTCCATATTTATGACGTCGGCTTCCAGAGCCCGAACGTCGAAGCCGCACGGCCGCTGGTATACGCCACGGCGCTGCTGCTGGTGCTGGTGATCGCGACATTGAACCTGTCGGCCGTCTACATCCGTAACCACCTGCGCGAGAAATACAAAGCGCTGGATAGCTGATCACCGCCGCTCCCTGTAGGAGCCAGGCTTGCCGGCGAAGGCGATTTCATGGACGTCTTCGCCGGCAAGCCTGGCTCCACAGGGGCGGCGATACCGCAGGCCCATTTTTTGTGAGGCCTGCGGCCAACCGAACCGAATTTGTCAGCACAGGGAGCCTCCCATGCAGCACGAAGCACATACCCACGGCATCAACATGTCTGCCCTGGGCCGCGACAAGCAGAGCCTGAACCTCGAGCAGGAAACCGTAGCCATCGAAGTGCCGGGCCTGAGCCTGTTCTACGGCGATAAACAAGCTTTGTACGACGTCAGCATGAACATTCCGAAACAGCGCGTGACCGCCTTCATCGGCCCGTCCGGCTGCGGCAAATCCACGCTGCTGCGCACCTTCAACCGCATGAACGACCTGGTCGACGGCTGCCGCGTCGAAGGCGCCATCAACCTGTACGGCAACAACATCTACCGTAAAGGCGAAGACGTGGCCGAGTTGCGTCGTCGCGTCGGCATGGTGTTCCAGAAGCCGAACCCGTTCCCGAAGACCATCTACGAAAACGTGGTGTACGGCCTGCGCATCCAGGGCATCAACAAGAAGCGCATTCTTGACGAAGCCGTCGAGTGGGCGTTGAAAGGCGCGGCGTTGTGGGACGAAGTCAAAGACCGCCTGCACGAATCGGCACTGGGCCTGTCCGGTGGTCAGCAGCAACGTCTGGTGATCGCGCGCACCATCGCCGTGGAGCCGGAAGTGCTGCTGCTCGACGAACCGTGCTCGGCACTCGACCCGATATCCACGTTGAAAGTCGAAGAGCTGATCTACGAACTGAAATCGAAGTTCACCATTGTCATCGTGACCCACAACATGCAACAGGCCGCGCGGGTTTCCGACTACACGGCGTTCATGTACATGGGCAAACTGGTGGAATTCGGCGACACCGACACGCTGTTCACCAATCCGGCGAAGAAGCAGACCGAAGACTACATTACCGGTCGATATGGCTAGTTGAGGCAGCTATAAGCAGCAAGCTTCAAGCGGCAAGTCAGAAGCTATGCGGTTTCGAGTTCACCACAACACAGCTTGCAGCTTGTAGCTTGCAGCTCTTGGTTAAACGCTTTTGCGGAGCGAACACAATGATTTCTAAGGAAGGCCTCACACACCACATCTCTGCGCAGTTCAACGCCGAGCTCGAGGAAGTGCGCAGCCACCTCCTGGCCATGGGCGGGCTGGTGGAAAAGCAGGTCAATGACGCGGTCACCGCGCTGATCGAGGCCGACTCCGGTCTGGCCCAGCAAGTTCGCGAGATCGACGACCAGATCAACCAGATGGAACGCAACATCGACGAAGAGTGCCTGCGCATTCTGGCCCGTCGTCAGCCGGCGGCGTCGGATTTGCGCCTGATCATCAGCATCTCCAAGTCGGTGATCGACCTCGAACGCATCGGTGACGAAGCGACCAAGATCGCCCGTCGCGCCATTCAATTGTGTGAAGAGGGCGAAGCGCCGCGCGGTTACGTCGAGGTGCGCCACATCGGCGACCAGGTGCGCAACATGGTTCGCGACGCACTGGACGCCTTTGCCCGTTTCGACGCCGACCTGGCGTTGTCGGTGGCGCAGTACGACAAGATCATCGACCGCGAATACAAGACCGCCCTGCGTGAACTGGCCACCTACATGATGGAAGACCCGCGCTCTATCTCGCGGGTCTTGAGCATTATCTGGGTGCTGCGCTCGCTGGAGCGGATCGGCGACCACGCGCGCAACATCTCGGAGCTGGTGATTTACCTGGTGCGCGGCACGGACGTGCGTCACCTGGGCCTCAAGCGCATGAAAGAAGAAGTTGAAGGTACCAGTGGCGAAACCGCTAATGTTCCGGGCAAAGCTGACGATAAGTAAGATGACCCGAGAAAAGCGCCCGGCCCTTTGGCCGGGCGTTTTTGTTTGCGGTTTACCTATTTGAAAGCCGCGCCCCACGAACGAAAAGTCCCGGCGTGACTGAAATGCGCTCCCTGTAGGAGCGAGGCTTGTCGGATCGCCGCACCGCAGCGAAGGGGCCCTCAAATTCACCGCACATCTGTGCAACACCCCCATTTTGAAACATCTGCCCACTGCCGGGGTCCATTGCAACTGCTAGGCTCATCCCCCAGTTCTTACTCGACAGATTCTTGCCCATGCTCGCGCGCCTGCTGTTTTGCTGTGGTCTTTTCCTGGCCTCCACCTCGGCTGTGGCCATGACGATCTACAAGTCCAAAGACGCCAATGGCGTGGTCTCCTACAGCGACCGCCCCACGAAGGGCGCCCAGGTGTTCGTTTTTCGTGATCGCATGGTCGAGCACCTCGAGCGTCAGGTGTACCTCGATATCAAGAAGCAGAAGGGCATGGACAGCGTTTACGTGCGCAATGACCTGTATGCCCCGGTCGAAATCGAATTGAGTTTCGCCGGGTTGAACAACGTCAGCGGCGCACCGAGCCGGCCGATCCGACGGGTGATGCCGGCGCGCAGCAACATTCGTCTGGCGCTGCTCACGGCCACCCGGGCGGGAAAGCCTCTCGTGTATGCCCCAAGGTTCCAGTATTCCCTGGGCGACCCCTCGGGAGCCGCCATGGCCTATCGTTATCCGTTGCCCTGGCGTGGCGGGCCGTTTCGCTTGAGTCAGGGGGCCAATGGTCAATACAGTCACTTCGGTGCCAAGAGCCGTTACGCCATGGACATCGCCATGCCTGAAGGCACGCCGATCATTGCGGCCCGGGGCGGGGTGGTGGTGAAAACCGAGAACAGGCAGACCGGGCGCGGCACCGATCCATCGGGCAACTTCGTGCGGGTGCTGCACGATGACGGGACCATGGGCGTGTACCTGCACCTCAAGCAAGGATCGGTGAGCGTTCGCGAGGGGCAACGCGTCGGGGTGGGGAGCGCGTTGGCGCTATCGGGCAATACCGGCAACAGCAGCGGGCCGCATTTGCATTTTGTGGTGCAACGCAATACCGGGATGGGGCTGGTGTCGATTCCGTACCAGTTCAATCAGCCGGTGGGGGCGTTGCCCAACTTTGCGTTGGGCAAGCAGTGAGGTGTTGCCTGTTCTGACGCCTTCGCGGGCAAGCCTCGCTCCTACAGGGTTTTGTATCATTCATGATGATCACCTAAAACCTGTAGGAGCGAGGCTTGCCCGCGAATGGCGCGACGCGGATCCGGATCAGCGTATCAATCCAGCATCAACACCTTGGCCAACACAATCTTCGGCCCTTTCATCTTCTTGATGATGATCCGCAAACCTTCGACTTCCAGCACTTCTTCCTCTTCCGGTACCCGTTTCAGGGTTTCGTAGACCAACCCGGCAAGGGTTTCAGCTTCGATGTGGTCCAGGTCAATGCCCAGCAGGCGCTCGACCTTGAACAGCGGCGTATCGCCCCGCACCAGCAGCTTGCCCGGCTGGTACGCGAGGATCCCGCGTTCCGCCTTGCGATGTTCGTCCTGAATATCGCCCACCAGCACTTCCAGCACGTCTTCCATGGTCAGGTAGCCGATGATGTTGCCATCCGCTTCTTCGACCACGGCGAAGTGCGAGCCCCCCTTGCGGAACTGCTCCAGCAACTGCGACAACGGCATGTGGCGCGACACGCGCTCCAGTGGCCGAGTGAGTTCGGCGAGGTTGAACGATTCGGGAATGTGGTCCAGGGCCGCCAGTTCCAGCAGCAGATCCTTGATGTGCAGCAGGCCGACGAACTCCTGGCGCTCGCTGTCGTACACCGGATAACGGCTGAACTTGTGGCGACGGAACATCGCCAGGATTTCCTTGAGCGGTGCGTTGAACTCCAGTGTCACCAGGTCTTCCCGGGAGTTGGCCCAGTCGACCACTTCCAGCTCGCCCATTTCCACCGCCGACGCCAAGACGCGCATACCTTGGTCGCTCGGGTCCTGGCCACGGCTGGAGTGCAGGATCAGCTTGAGTTCTTCTCGGCTGTAATGGTGCTCATGATGCGGGCCGGGCTCACCCTGGCCGGCGATCCGCAGGATCGTGTTGGCGCTGGCGTTGAGCAGGTAAATCGCCGGGTACATGGACCAGTAGAACAGGTACAGCGGCACCGCGGTCCACAGCGACAGCAGCTCGGGTTTACGGATAGCCCAGGATTTCGGAGCCAGTTCGCCGACCACGATGTGCAGGTACGAAATGATAAAGAACGCCGTGAAGAACGATACGCCCTTGACCACTTCGGCGGACTCTACGCCCACGGCGCCCAGTACCGGCTCGAGAATGTGTGCGAACGCGGGTTCACCGACCCAGCCAAGGCCCAGGGAGGCGAGGGTGATACCCAGCTGGCAAGCCGAGAGGTAGGCATCGAGCTGACTGTGTACGGTGCGCAGAATGTGTCCGCGCCAGCCGTTCTTTTCAGCGATGGCCTCGACCCGGGTCGAGCGCAATTTGACCATGGCGAATTCCGCCGCAACGAAAAAGCCGTTGAGCAAAACCAGGATCAGAGCAAAAAGAATCATGCCGAAATCGGCGAAGAGTGTCGCGAGGGTCAAGCCAGGGGAAGGGTCCATGATGGAGTTTTGCGGGTTCCGTGTATTCGAAAAGGGGATGGATGCGGTGCCTGAAGGGCAGGCACAAGTCAGCCAATGTAGCGGCTGACCGGATGATTGACTAGTGGCGCGTGCTGGCCGGTATCAGTCGGCGGCGCTGATGCCCCGGGATTTGCTGACCTGGGCTGGCGCAAAATGGCAGGTAAAGGTGCTGCCATGGCCCGGCACACTGCTGATTTCCATCCGCGCACGGTGGCGCAGCAGCACGTGTTTGACGATTGCCAGGCCGAGCCCGGTGCCGCCAGTGTTGGAGTTGCGGCTGGAATCGACGCGGTAGAAACGTTCGGTCAGGCGTGGCAGGTGCTTGCTGTCGATGCCGATCCCGGAATCCTGCACGCTCAGGTGTGCGCCTTGCTCATCGCCCCACCAGCGAATGCGGATATTGCCTTCGGCCGGGGTGTATTTCACCGCGTTGAACACCAGATTGGAAAACGCGCTGCGCAATTCGGCTTCGCTGCCCTTGAGCAGAATGGTCGGGTCGGCTTCCAGTGTAATCCCTTGGTTTTTCTGGCCCGACAGCTGTTGAGCATCACTCTTGATCGATTGCAGCAAACCGTCGATGACCACCGGCTGGTTATCCGACGGGTAATCGGTGGCTTCCAGTTTGGCCAGCAGCAGCAAGTCGTTGAGCAAGGTCTGCATGCGCCCGCCTTGCTGCTGCATTTGCTGCAAGGCGCGGGACCAGCGCGGGTTCACTTCCTCGACATTGTCGAGCAGGGTTTCCAGGTAACCGCAGATCACCGTCAGCGGCGTGCGCAGCTCGTGGGAGACGTTGGCGATGAAGTCTTTGCGCATCTGCTCCAACTGATGGATGCGTGTTACATCACGCACCAGCATCAGGTGTTCATTGTTGCCGTAGCGGGTGATGTACAACTGAATGCGCAGGCGATCATTGATCGGCGACGGGATTTCCAATGGCTCGGCGTAGCTGTCCTGCTCGAAGTATTCCTTGAAGCGCGGATGGCGCACCAGGTTGGTCACCGGCTGGCCGCTGTCCTGGGGCGTCTTGAGACCGAGCAGGGTTTCGGCGGCGCGGTTCCACCATTCGAGGTTGCCGTCGCTGTCGAGCATGATCACCGCGTCTTTCAATGCCGCGGTGGACTCCTGGACCCGATCGATCACCGCTTGCAGGCGCCCGCGAACCCGTTGGTCGCGGCGTTGCAGGTGGTAGATGCTGTCGAACACTTCACCCCACAGGCCATAGCCGTCGGGCGGTGCTTCGTCGGGTTTGTGCAGGCGCAGCCATTCGTGCAAGCGAAGCAGCTGCTTGAGGGTCCAGGCCAGGTACAGGCCCAGGCCCGCGGCGAGGCTCCAGCCGTAGTAGCCGGATATCAGGCCGATCACCAGGCAGGCGGTGACCAGCAGCAGCATGTGGCGGATAAGGGTGCCATGCCAGTTTTGGTTCACTTGAAGCACGTCCTTGTCAGCTTGTGAGGCGGGAAAAGTCCAGGATCAGGCTTTGGTAGAAAACCGGTAGCCGGTGCCGCGCACGGTTTGTACCAGGTTTTCATAGGCATCACCGAGGGCTTTGCGCAGGCGGCGGATATGCACGTCGACGGTGCGCTCTTCGACATAGACGTTGCCGCCCCAGACCTGGTCCAGCAACTGACCACGGGTGTAGGCGCGTTCCTGGTGAGTCATGAAAAACTGCAGCAGGCGGTATTCGGTCGGGCCCATCTCGGCGGGTTTGCCGTCGATGGTCACGCGGTGGCTGATCGGGTCCAGCAGCAGGCCGCCGATTTCGATCGGCCCTTCACCGTCGGTAGGTCCGGCACGGCGCAGCACGGCCTTGAGGCGCGCCACCAGCTCGCGTGGAGAAAAGGGTTTGGTGATGTAGTCGTCGGCGCCGACTTCCAGGCCCTGGATCTTGTTGTCCTCTTCGCCCTTGGCGGTGAGCATGATGATCGGGATGTCCCCGGTCAGCTCATCGCGCTTGAGGCGTCGGGCCAGCTCGATACCGGACGTGCCCGGCAGCATCCAGTCCAGCAGAATCAGATCCGGCTTGCGGTCGACGATGATGGCATGGGCCTGCTGCGAGTTCTCCGCCTCCATGCAGTCGTAGCCGGCCATTTCCAACGCAACGGCGATCATTTCGCGAATGGGTGCTTCGTCGTCGACGATCAGAATGCTCCTGCCAACCATGCGTTAATCCTCTTGTCATTTAACTGTCTTGCGCCGCATTAGATAACGGAATTATTGCAGTCGTGTGACAGTATTTTAGTCGCCCGGCGATTGTCATGATCCTGAACTAAGCTCTAAGTCCGAATCCTGACAACCACAAGAGGAAGGTTTTCATGAAACAATACCCGCATTCCTTCAAAGCCCTGCTGTTGGCCGCTGCCCTGGCGTTGCCGACAATGGCCTGGGCTGCCGAGCCGGTCATGATGAAGGACGGTGTGATGGCCGACCATAAGGGCATGACCCTGTACACGTTCGACAAGGACACTGGCGGCAAGTCGGTGTGCACCGGTCAGTGCGCGGAAAACTGGCCGCCGTTCAAGGCGCAAGCGGGTGCCAAGGCCGAAGGTAAATGGACGATCGTCAAGCGTGACGATGGCACGATGCAATGGGCCTATGACGGCAAGCCGTTGTACTATTTCATGAAAGATAAAAAGCCAGGAGACAAGGAAGGCGACAAGATGAAAGACGTCTGGCACGTCATCACCAATACCGGCCCGAAGATGTAAGTCCCCTGTAGGAGCAAGCTTGCTCGTCAGTTAATACGCGGAACCTGTGGGAGCGGGCTTGCTCGCGAAGACGGCGGCTCAGTCAAAATTGATGTCGCCTGACACACCGCTTTCGCGAGCAAGCCCGCTCCCACATGAATGGCGCTTAACTGACTGGCATTAAGGTTTGCCTGCGAAAACGTCAACCGCCTTAACGCAACCCATAATCCAAAACAATCCCCACAAAAATCGCCAACCCCGCCCAGTGGTTGTGCAAAAACGCCCTGAAGCAACGCATCCGGTCCTTGCCGCGGGTGTACCAGAACTCCCACGCAAAACAGCCCGCCGCCGCCAACAATCCCAGGTGGAACCAGCCGCCCAGCTCGAATTGCGAACCGGCCAGCAGCAGGCAACCCAGCGCCAATCCTTGCAGGGTCAGGATAATGACCCGGTCCGCCTCGCCGAACAGAATCGCCGTGGATTTCACCCCGATCTTCAAATCGTCATCGCGATCGGTCATGGCGTAATAAGTGTCGTAGCCCACGGTCCACAGCAGGTTGGCGATCCACAGCAACCACGCCGCGGCAGGCAGTTCCCCGGTTTCGGCGGTGAACGCCATTGGCATCCCCCAGGAGAACGCCGCACCCAGCACTACCTGCGGGTAATAGGTATAGCGCTTCATGAACGGATAACTGAACGCCAGCGCCAAGCCGCCAAACGAGAGCCAGACCGTGGCCGCGTTGGTGCAGAGCACCAGCAGGAAGCTCACGCTCATCAGCAGTGCGAAGAACACCAGGGCTTCCCTGGAGCTGATCTTGCCGCTCACCAACGGTCGCTGTTCGGTGCGTTTCACATGGCCGTCGACTTTACGGTCCGCCCAGTCATTGATCACGCACCCACCGGCCCGAGTCAGCACCACGCCGAGGACAAAAATCACGATGTTGGCCAGCGAGGGCGAACCCTTGCCGGCAATCCACAGCGCCCACAACGTCGGCCACAGCAGCAGATAGATGCCGATCGGCTTGTCCATGCGCGTCAGCTGAATGAAGTCCCAGGCCCGAGGGTTCACGCGATTCAGGGACTTGAGCAGGCTCTGGTACATCAGCAATTCTCCGGATGGGCGCGTGTGGCGCGCCACAAGGTCGGCAGGAAGATTTCGGCCACCAGCACGCTCAGGGCCCCGCGGTCGAAGCGCGAACGGCGGCCCCACAACCCAGGCGCTCGGGAGTCGGCCGGCAGCCACTCCTGAGGATAGTGGCAAACCTCGATGGCCCGGCGCTGGAACGCATGATCGCAAAACAGCAATTCACCCAGGGAACGGCTGCCCAATTCGTCCATATGCAAACCGTCGCCCTGCAACGCACTACGCGACGCCACACTGCGGGCAAATACCCAGGCTTCGCCATGCCCGCGCAGGTACACCTCGCGCACCCAACCTTCGCTGCCTTCGGCCAGGTCCAGCGCGGCACATTCGTCGGCGCGCAGTGGCTGCCAGCCTTCGAACAGCGGCGTGACACTGAAAGCGTCATTCGACAAGCGGGTCAGCCGCCGGGTGAGCGAACCTTCATCGAACAGCCAGTCAAGGGTGGACGTGTCCGGGAGTGGCGTCAGTTGGCTGTGGGAGAGCCAGCGAGGCGTCGCGCAGGGGGATTTTGAGTGTTGCACAGTGAGTCATTATTGGCAGCAAATGAGGCGGCGAGCTTACCATGTCGGTTGGCGATTTTGATTGATCCGCCCCTCGTTGCGCCGACAGGCTTGCATCTGCCGGGCCCGATCAGTACAAAACGCCCCTGAGCCGGACGGCAGCGCTCCCACCATCGACCGTTCGTGCCGGCTAAAGCCTGAATGTGAGGATGTACCTGAATGAAAAAGTGGCAATGTGTGGTCTGCGGCCTGATTTATAACGAGGCCGACGGCTGGCCGGATGACGGGATTGCGCCGGGCACCCTGTGGCAGGATGTGCCGGAAGACTGGCTGTGCCCGGATTGCGGCGTGGGCAAGATGGATTTCGAAATGATCGAAATCAATTAAGACATCAGAGGAGTAAGGAATGAACGCACCTGTCGTGATCGTAGGCACCGGGCTGGCTGGCTACAACCTGGCCCGGGAGTTTCGCAAACTCGATGGCGAAACCCCGCTGCTGCTGATTACCGCCGATGACGGACGCTCCTACTCCAAGCCGATGCTCTCCACCGGCTTCGGCAAGAACAAGGACGCCGACGGCCTGAGCATGGCCGAGCCGGGCACCATGGCCGAACAGTTGAAGGCCGAGGTGCGTACCCATACCCGTATCAGCGGCATCGACCCGGGCCACAAGCGCCTGTGGATCGGCGAAGAGTCCGTGATCTACCGCGACCTGGTGCTGGCCTGGGGTGCAGAAACCGTACGCGTGCCCATCGAAGGTGATGCGGCTGATTGCGTGTTCCCGATCAACGACCTGGAAGATTACGCGCGCTTTCGTGCGGCAGCGGCCGGCAAGCGTCGGGTGTTGTTGCTCGGCGCCGGCCTGATCGGCTGTGAATTCGCCAATGACCTGAGCCTTGGCGGTTATGAGGTGCAACTGGTTGCGCCGTGCGAGCAGGTGATGCCCACCCTGCTGCACCCGGCAGCCGCCGCGGCGGTCCAGGCCGGGCTGGAAAGCCTCGGTGCACGCTTTCACCTCGGGCCGGTGCTCAACCGCCTGCAGCGAGTCGCTGACGGGCTCGAAGCGCATCTGTCCGATGGCCAGGTCATTCCTTGCGATGTGGTGGTGTCGGCCATCGGCCTGCGCCCGCGCATCGATCTGGCCGCCGCTGCCGGCGTGCAGGTCAATCGCGGCGTGGTGGTCGACCGTCACCTGCAAACCTCCCACGCCAATATCTACGCGCTGGGCGATTGCGCCGAGGTCGATGGGCTGAATCTTCTGTACGTCATGCCCCTGATGAGCTGTGCGAGAGCGCTGGCGCAAACCCTCGCCGGAAAATTCACCGCCGTGAGCTACGGGCCGATGCCGATCACCGTGAAAACCCCGGTCTGCCCCTTGGTGGTATCGCCGCCGCCACGGGGTACGGAAGGCGTCTGGACGGTCGAAGGGCAGGGCGCGGACATCAAGGTTTTATGCCGCGATGCCAATGGAAAGCTGCTGGGTTATGCCCTGACAGGCGCGGCAGTAATGGAAAAACTCGCACTGAACAAAGTGCTCCCACCACTGCTGGCGTAAATACCGGTCGTTCTGTCGGAATCACCCCGCTTTTGCCCCTACAAAGGTTGCGCCGAGACTGGCGCGGCCCTGCCGTGCGTGCCATCCTCAATCCCGTCTGCCGCAGAGTAGAGCATCTGCGGCGCCTTGGGCGCTGTTCCAACGAGAACGGCACGGACATAACAACAAAAAACCGTCAAAGGGGCTTCACTAATGCGTAAACCAGAACTCGCCGCCGCAATCGCGGAAAAAGCAGACCTCACCAAAGAGCAGGCCAATCGCGTCCTCAACGCCGTTCTCGAAGAAATCACCGCCGCTCTGCACCGCAAGGACAGCGTCACGCTGGTGGGCTTCGGGACCTTCCTGCAACGCCATCGCGGTGCACGCACGGGCAAGAACCCGCAAACCGGTGAGCCAGTGAAAATCAAGGCCAGTAATACCGTTGCGTTCAAGCCGGGCAAATTTTTGAAAGATAGTGTTAATCCGTAATCCGTACCGACTTCCCGCTTAGCGGGAGAGCGGGAGAGCGGGAGATAAGATGGGCACGCCAACGAGGTTGGGTGCCCATTTTTAATGCGGCACGGCGCTGGTCTTTGTAGGAGCTGGCAAGCCAGCTCCTACAGTGTTTTGTGTTGGACACAATATTTGTGCACGGCAGCGATTCCTGTGGGAGCGAGCCTGCTCGCGAAGGCGGACTGGTATTTGGCATCGATGTCGACTGACATGCCGCCTTCGCTGGCAAGCCAGCTCTTATAGAACAAAATTTATCTCATTGATTTTTAAGATAAATTATTTGCCGATTTATCGGCATGTTCTCTGCGCGAAAGCGCAGCCTCTTCGCAGGCTGGGCGGCCTCCTACAGTGTTTTGTATTGGACACAATATTTGTGCACGGCAGCGATTCCTGTGGGAGCGGGCTTGCTCGCGAAGGCGGACTGGCATCCGGCATTGATGTCGGCTGACACGGCCTCTTCGCGGGCAAGCCTCGCTCCTACAAGTGGATATCCCTGATATCTCTTTACGTCTTGATCGGAGGCGCCGCCGGATTCGGCGAGGCGATGTGATCCAGCGCTCGTTCCACCAGTAGATACACGCCGTCGGCCATTCTGCTGATTGCCAGGGCTACAGAGCGGCTTCGGCCTTCTACGTCGTCGGCCAGGTCTGCGGCGATGGCGCTGATGGACAGCAGGTCTTCCGAAGCGTTTGCGAGAAGGGCTTCGGTATGGATGCCGGGGGAGACGGTGAAGAGTTGGCCGTTTCGGGTTTTGGGTCTGGATGGATTGAATTTGTCAGGAAGGGAGCCTGGATTTTTCATAGTGATGAACCTCATGGATGAACAAGTGTTCTCCCGATTTACGGACTTGCACATCCGTGTTACCGAATTTTCGGTGACGGCCAGAGGTTAGTGGCGAAAGGCGAGGCGCGGATAGTTCATGGAGGGCACCGCGTATTGCAGGAAATTTCCGATAAGGTTGAGGGGATCAAGATCAAAAGATCGCTGCCTGCGGCATCTCCTACAGAGAGGTCGATTCGTCGCTGCTTCGGTGCGTTTCGTCAATGACTTGGTAGTCATCTGCGTCAAAAAATAGTGCATCTTCTTCTATCGCAAACGATGGTGGCGTTCTGACTTGAAGTCGCTACACTGCGCCGGCCGTTCATTTTTTTCTTGAGGCTGTGCGCATGAAATTTCGTTTTCTTCTGTGGATGCTGGGTCTGTTGATGGGCAAGGCCAGTCGCACCAATCCTGCGTTCCAGCAGCAGTTGGGTGACAAGGATCTGGTGTTCCAGCTACAGACCCTGGATGGGAAAGTGGCGCGGCATTTCCGGGTGAAGGATCAGCGCATTACCAGCAAGTCTGGCGTGTGTGCCGAGCCGGCGTTTGCGATTGCCTTTGAAGACGCCGCATACGGCTTTGCCACGATGCAGGCGAAGAACAAGCAGTTGGCGTTCATGACGGGGATTCAGGACAAGTCGATTCAGATCAAGGGCAATCCGGCGCTGGTGATCTGGTTTCAGGGGTTGACCAAGTATTTGAAGCCGCGCAAGGCGAAGGCCAAAGCCAAGGTCAAGGTCTGAGGTAGTCAGTCAGACCGGGTTGGATTCATCGCGGGCAAGCCACGCTCCCACCGGATCGTGTCGTTCAACCCATTTGGAACGACGCAAATCCTGTGGGAGCAGGCTTGGTCCGGGCGGCGATCCGACGATGCTTTTCAGGGCTGGCTGAATTTCGAGGCCAATTCGCGCAGCAGCACCTCAGCTTCCAGCACTTTACTGACAACGTCGTTGGCTTTGTCGCGACTCACGCCCAGGCGCTCCAGCAGGGCGTCGGGGATATCTTCGACCGGGCCGGACCCCACGCCGCGGCTGCGTAGCAGACGTACTGCCAGACAAACCAGGTTCGGATATTCGGCGTTGGCGCCGTCGTAGCTCGGGTCATGCTGGAAGCGCAGGGCGGTGCCCAGTTCATCGGGCATGTCCCAGTAGCGCATCAGCCACGCTCCGATCTGTTCGCGGCTGATGCCCAGCAGGTGTTGCTCCACAAAACTGTGGGACAGGTGCGGATTGACCTCCAGGTGGCGGCAGATCAGCGAGAAGTGCGGCGGGAACACGTGGGCCAGCAGCAGGTAGCCGAAGTTGTGCAGCAGGCCGGCGAGGTAGGTCAGGCCGGCTTCCGGGCGCTGGGCGCGGGGCATGGCGCGGGTCAGGCCTTCGATGACGGCGGCGGTGTAGATCGACTGCTGCCAGTACGGCGTGGTCTGTTGTGGGTAATCCTTGGGCAGGCTCAGGGTTTTGCCCAGGGCCAGGCCCAGCGCCAGGTTGATCACCAGGTCGAAACCCAGCACCCGGACGATGGCGTCTTCCACTGAGCGAATCTTGCCCGGCGAGGCGTAGTACGCTGACGCCGCCCAGCTGACGACTTGCGCGGCCAGGGCCGGGTCGGTTTCGACGACGCCGGTGATGTCGTCAATGGTGGCGTTGGGGTCGACCCGCAACTTGATAATTTTCTGCGCGGTCGCGGCCAGGGGCGGAATTTCGATGGTCTCTTCCAGGCGTTGCTGGATGCGCCGCGCAGTGAACGCCTGGACGGCCAGGGTGATTTCCTGGCGGTCATCGTCGGGCCGATCGAGGTTCGGGAGGATGCTGGTCAGGGTTGCGCCGAAATGAGCGGCGCTGGCTTTGGTCAGCAGGATCTTGAAGTCTTCGCGGGTAACCTCCAGCAATACGCCCGGCTCCCCCGAGTCGATCAACAGCTTCGGCTCGCGCAGCAAGCTTTCTTCGTACAGGCACGGCGAACGGGTCAGCGCCGGCAGGCCAGGCAGCAGGCTCAGGTTGTGTTTGCCGAGCATTTTTACCAGACGTACCGTGGACACGGCGGTCATCCGGCGACCTGTAAGTTCGGCGAGACGGTTGAGGTCCAGCAATTGGCTTTGAGGGAACAGCACCATGAGCATGCCGACCGCATCGTCGACCAGAACCGCCTGAAGTTTGCGTGCGGGATTCAGGCCGTGGTGGTCGAAGACTTCATCAAAGGCAATGCCCAGGTTGCCCAGCAGCAGCCGAATTGCAGACGAAGTATGCGGGGTTTCGGGGGCAAGGGCAGCGTCAGTCATGGCGTGGATCCGTTCTCGAACAGTTGCAAAAGTATAACCATCATGTTTAACACGGCGGTCCGGAAACTGCGACGCTGCTCACACTTGGCCGTATTGCTGACCGTGACGCAGCCAGCGGTCGAGCAGCGGGCTGACGTGATCGGGCCAGCGCTCCAGCAACGCCTGCGCAGCGTCGCGCACGGCGGGCAACAGGTCGGCGTCGCGCATCAGGTCGGCGACCTTGAACTGCAGCAGGCCGGTCTGGCGCGTGCCGAGCATTTCGCCGGGGCCGCGCAGTTCGAGGTCTTTTTCGGCGATGACAAACCCGTCATTGGTTTCGCGCATGATGCCCAGGCGCTGACGACCGATCTGTGACAGCGGTGGATGGTAGAGCAATACGCAATGGCTGGCGGCACTGCCCCGACCGACGCGCCCGCGCAACTGGTGCAGCTGCGCGAGGCCGAGGCGTTCGGGGTTTTCGATGATCATCAGGCTGGCGTTGGGCACGTCGACGCCGACTTCAATCACCGTGGTGGCGACCAGCAGTTGCAAGTTTGCGGCCTTGAACTCGGCCATCACGGCGGCTTTCTCGGCGGGCTTCATGCGGCCGTGGATCAGCCCGACCTTCAACTCGCCAAGGGCGGCGGTGAGGTCTTCATAAGTGGTTTCGGCGGCTTGGCAAGTCAGCTCTTCCGACTCTTCGATCAGCGTGCACACCCAATAGGCCTGCCGCCCCTCGGCACAAGCGCCGCGCACGCGTTCGATGACTTCGACCCGCCGGGTGTCGGTGACCAGCACCGTGTTCACCGGAGTGCGACCGGGCGGCAGTTCGTCGAGGATCGAGGTGTCGAGGTCGGCGTAGGCGCTCATGGCCAGGGTTCGTGGAATCGGGGTGGCGGTCATGATCAACTGATGCGGACACATCCGCCCGCCGACGCCTTTCTGCCGCAACGCCAGGCGCTGTTGCACGCCGAAGCGGTGCTGTTCGTCGATGATCGCCAGCGCGAGGTTCTTGAACTGCACTTCCTCCTGGAACAGCGCGTGGGTGCCGACCACCATCGGTATGCCACTGGCGATCTGTTCCAGCGCGGCCACGCGGTTCTTGCCCTTGAGTTTGCCCGCCAGCCACGCGACTTCGATGCCCAGCGGTTCGAGCCAGCGCTTGAAGGTGATGAAGTGCTGCTCGGCGAGGATTTCGGTGGGCGCCATCAACGCGACTTGATAACCGGCCTCCAGCGCCTGTAAAGCGGCGAGGGCGGCGACCACGGTTTTGCCCGCGCCGACGTCGCCCTGAATCAGCCGCAGCATCGGTTCGTGCTGACTGAGGTCGTAGGCGATTTCATTGCCGACCCGTTGTTGGGCACCGGTCGGGGTGAAGCCAAGGTTGGCCAGGTATTTGGCCGGCAGTTTCGTCGCTTTGGGCATCGCCGGCGCACGCAAGGCGCGCATGCTCTCGCGCAGGCGCTGCTGGGACAGTTGGTGGGTCAACAGTTCTTCGAAGGCCAGACGGTGCTGCGCCCAATGATGACCGAGGGCGAGTTCGTCGACATCGGCATCGGCCGGCGGGTGATGCAGGTAGCGGATCGCATCGGCCAGCGGCGCCAATTGATAGTCCCGCGCCAGTTCGGTCGGCAGCCAGTCGGGCAGGCTGGTGGGGCCGAGCATCGTCAGGGTCTGCATGCACAGCTGGCGCAGACGTTGCTGCGTCAGGCCTTCGGTGAGCGGGTAGACCGGGGTCAGGGTTTCATCCACTGGCGGCGGCTCGTCGCCGGTGATGGCGCGGTATTCCGGGTGATAAATCTCCAGCCCCGACGCCCCGGGCCGTGGTTCGCCGTAGCAGCGAATGCGTGTGCCGCGCTTCAGGCCTTCTTTCTGGGCGTTGCTGAAATGGTAGAAGCGCAGGCTAAGGCTGCCGGTACCATCCTGCAAACGCACCACCAGACTGCGGCGTCGGCCCATGACCACGTCCGCGCCGCTGACGGTACCTTCGATCACCGCGTCTTGCCCGGGCCGCAAATGGCCGATCGGAACCACGCGGGTGCGGTCCTGATAACGCAGCGGCAGGTGAAACAGCACGTCCTGGAGATTCTCCAGGCCGACCTTGGCCAACTTCTCGGCCATGGCTTCGCCGACACCCTTGAGTGCCGTCACCGATACTTGTGACAACTCGGTCATCGCTGCGGCTTAACCGGCAACCACCGGCGCTGGCGGCTTGGCCACCGAGCACAGGCGAATGGAGTCAGCGAGGATCTCGATGGCTTTGGGTCGCGGGAAGCTCGCGCGCCAGGCGATGGCCACGGTACGGAATGGCACCGGGGGCGACAATGGGCGCACTTCGATCACGCCGGGGGCGTAGTGATGGCTGTCCACCGCCGAGAGCGGCAGGATCGAGATGCCCAGGCCGGAAGCGACCATGTGGCGGATGGTTTCCAGCGAGCTGGATTCCACCGTGGTGTGCTTGGCGCCGTCGTTGCCTTTGGCCAGGGTCGGGCAGGCTTCCAGCACCTGGTCGCGGAAGCAGTGGCCTTCGCCGAGCAGCAGCAGGCTCTTGTCGTTGAGCAGGGCGGCGTCGATCGATTCCTTTTGCGTCCACGGGTGCTGGGCCGGCATCAGGACATAGAACGGCTCGTCGTAGAGCTGCAAGGTCAGTACGTCGGCTTCGTTGAACGGCAGGGCGATGATGATCGCGTCGAGCTCGCCGTTGCGCAGTTTGTCGCGCAACACGTGGGTGAAGTTTTCTTCGATGTACAACGGCATCTGCGGGGCGACCCGGTGCAGTTGCGGAATCAGGTGCGGAAACAAGTACGGGCCGACGGTATAGATGGCGCCGACTTTCAGCGGCGCGGTCAGCTGGTTCTTGCCGGCCTGGGCCAGTTCGCGAATGCCTTGGGCCTGCTCCAGGACTTTCTGCGCCTGGGCCACGATGCCTTCGCCGACCGGGGTCAGGCGTACGGCGCTCTTGCTGCGCTCGAAAATCAGCACACCGAGTTCATCCTCGAGCTTTTTCACGCCCACCGACAGCGTCGGCTGGCTGACATGGCAGCGCTCGGCCGCGTGGCCGAAGTGCTGCTCTTGGGCGAGGGTAACGATGTAGCGTAATTCTGTCAGGGTCATAGCAAGCGTCCATGAAGTTGCGGGCCAAGCATACCGGCTGCAATCGATAGACGCACGTTATCAGACTGAGTGTGTTGCGTGACACTGGGCAATGCGGGTTTGCCGCTGGCGGATATGCAAAAAGACACCTTTCGGTGCCTTGTCACAGATATATCTGTCGCCGATGATCCCTGTGGGAGCGGGCTTGCTCGCGAAGGGGCCATAACATTCAACATCGTTGTTGACTGTCATACCGCTTTCGCGAGCAAGCCCGCTCCCACAGTGGTTCAGCGGTGTTTAGCGTCGGCGTTTTTCCAGCGAGTAAACAAAAGGTGCAACGATTTCGATGGAGCCGTTGTTCAGCATGTCGGCCGGTGGCTTGGGCAGCGGCTGGGCGCGTTTGATCATTTCCAGGGTGGCCCGGTCCAGATCGGCGTTGCCGGAGCGGCTCACCAATTCGTACGACAGCACGTTACCTTCGGCATCCACGACAAAACGTAGGCGGTTCAAGCCTTCCTTGTTCCGCGCCTGAGCACTGGCCGGGTACTTTTTGTACTTGGCCAAATGAGCGAGCAGGGTGCCTTGCCAGCTGGCCTTGGCCGCTTGTTGCGCCGCCGAGGGTCCCGGAGCCGGTTGTGCGGATTTCTCCGTCGGTGCCTGGGTCGGTTGCGCGTCGCTCGGTTTTTCCTCGGACGGTTTTTCCTTCGGCGGCTCCGGTTTCTTCTCCACTGGCTTGGGCGGTTGAGGCTTGGGCTTGGGTTTGACCGGCTTCGGCACGGCAATCTCGGCCTTCGGCGCTTCAGCCAGTTTCGGGATCGGCAGTTCTTCCACCGGGGCCGGTGGCTGTGGCGGCGTTATCACCTTGGGCGGTGCCGGCGGTGGCGGGGCCGGAACCGGCGCCAGCTCGACCATCATCGCCTGCGGCGGCAGCTCGATCGGTGGGCGGGACGTCCAGTTCAGTGCCAGCGCAATGGCCAGCGCATGGACGCCCAGCACCACGGCCAGGCTCCCGCTGTAACGCGTCAGCTTATGGCGCGTCGTGATCATTTCTTGGCTGCCGTCTCGAGTCCGACCAGGCCGACCTTCAGGTAGCCAGCGGAGCGCAGGTTGTCCATCACGCTCATCAGGTCGCCGTAGTCCACGCCTTTATCGGCCTGGAAGAAGATCGTCGTGTCTTTCTTGCCCTTTGTCCTGGCGTCCAGCGTGGCGCCGAGCGCTTCGGCTTTCACTTCTTCTTCGCCGAGGAACAGACGTTGGTCAGCTTTCACGCTGAGGAATACCGGTTTTTCTGGCCGCGGCGCCGGTTTGGCGGTGGACGCGGGCAGGTCGACCTTGATGTCCACGGTGGCCAGCGGAGCGGCCACCATGAAGATGATCAACAGCACCAGCATCACGTCGATGAACGGCGTGACGTTGATTTCGTGGTTCTCGGCCAGATCGTCGTCTGCGCCTTCTTTCAAATGCAGGCCCATGGCCGATTACCCCACTTTCACCATGTGCGGTTGCGAGCTGCGCTCATGCTGGCGGTCGAGGTCGCGGCTGACCAGCAGCAGGACTTCTGCCGACGCGTCCGACACCTGCGCCTTGTAACCGGCAATGGAGCGGGCGAACACGTTGTAGATCACCACCGCCGGAATTGCGGCCACCAGCCCCAGAGCAGTCGCCAGCAGCGCTTCGGCAATGCCGGGCGCCACGACCGCAAGGTTGGTGGTCTGGGTTTTGGCGATGCCGATGAAGCTGTTCATGATGCCCCATACGGTACCGAACAGGCCGACGAACGGCGCGGTGGAACCGATGGTGGCGAGCACGCCGGTGCCGCTACTCATGTTGCGACCGCAGGCGGCAACCAGGCGCTCGAGGCGGAAGGCGACGCGTTCCTTGATGCCTTCTTTCTCGCGGCTGTTGGTCGACAGGCGCATCTCTTCCAGCGCATCGTGGACCAGCAGGTTGGCGAGGGTGCCAGTCTTGGTGGCGGTCGAGCTGGCTTCTTTAAGGGTGGTGGCTTTTTTCAGATGGACGATCTCATTGCGCAGACGACGCTTGGCGCCCATCAGCTCAAAGCCCTTGGCGATCCAGATGGTCCAGGTGATGATCGAAGCGATGGCCAGGCCGATCATCACGATTTTCACGATGATGTCGGCGTTCTGGTACATGCCCCATGGCGACAGGTCGTGGGCCATGCCGAGGGTGTTGTCGGCTTCGAGGACTTCAGGAGCGTCTTCGGCGGTGGTGTCTACAGCCTGGGCCGGGTCAGTCGCGGCGGGCGTGACGGCAGGTGCGGCAGCTGGAGTTTGATCGGCGGGGGCTGCAGCCGTTGTGGCCGGGGTGGCTGGCGCTTGTGCATCAGCGAACGCGGCAGTCGGTGCCAGCATCAGGCTGAGCAGCAGGGCGGCCACTGCGCTCCAGGCGCGCGGTCGTTTGGTTGGCGAAGCGGGGAATTGATTGCGTGTCATGCTGGCCGGACCTGAGAAAAGAAAAACGGTAGATGCTCTTCCAGGCCTCGAAGGCCGAGAACAAAAGTGGCGGGCATTATTGCAAGTAATTCTTGTTAACAGAAGTAATAGAGTATCTTTTTTTCCTGCATTACTAGCCGCTCGTCCATTGCCGGCGCTAGTCTGTGGCTTTGCGATAGGAGTTTTTTGATGTCCGCGCCTTCTGTTTTGATCGCCGGCTGCGGTGATGTCGGCAGTCGTCTGGCCAGGCAATTGCTGGCCGAACGATGGCAGGTTTATGGTCTGCGCCGCAGTGTTTCGCGGCTGCCGGCCGGGGTCATCGGTGTCGCCGGTGACTTGTTCCGCGAGCAGTGCCCGACTGACTGGCCGAGCGGGCCGCTGGATTATCTGGTGTACAGCGCTGCCGCGACCGAGCACGACGAGGCGGGCTACCGGGCTGCCTATGTCGAGGGTTTGCAGCACGTGCTGGGCTGGTTGAAGCAGCATGGCCAGCAGCCCAAGCGGGTGCTGTTCGTGTCCAGCAGCAGTGTTTACGGTCAGCAGGCGGGGGAGTGGGTTGATGAAACTTCGCCGACCATTGCTGCAGGCTACTCAGGTCGTTTGATGCTGGAAGCAGAGCGAGTGGCGCTCCAGAGCGGTATCCCCGCCAGCATCGTGCGCTTGACCGGCATCTATGGTCCGGGCCGTGAGTGGCTGCTGACCCAGGTTCGTCGGGGGTATCGCGTGGCAATCGATCCGCCGTTGTACGGCAACCGGATTCACGTTGATGACGCGGCAGGGCTGTTGGCGTTTCTGCTGGAGGCGGATCGACGCGGCGTGGCGCTGGATGACGTTTATATCGGCGTGGACGATGCGCCTGCACCACTGGCGCAAGTGGTGGACTGGCTGCGCGAATACCTGGGCGTCACCGAATGGGCTGAGGATGCGAGTGTGCGGCGCACTGGCAGCAAGCAGTGCAGTAATGCCCGGGTGAAGGCGTTGGGCTGGAAGCCTGCGTATCCGAGCTATCGCGAAGGTTATGCCGCGATTCTCGAAGGCCGCTGCTGACTCAGTCACCACAAACCAAAATGTGGGAGCGGGCTTGCTCGCGAAAGCGGTGAAATAGTCAACGATGATGTTGAATGTTATGGCCCCTTCGCGAGCAAGCCCGCTCCCACATTAGTTTTTCGGTGTTCTTAAGACCGGGTTACTGTTTTTCGAGCAACCACTTGCGCTCACCTGGCGTGAACTGCGGCATTTCGTCCGCCTGCGCCGTGTTCACAGCCTGGAGAATTTCCAGTTCCTTGCCCTTGCGCGCAAAGATCCAGGTATTGCCCTGGCCATTGAGTTGCAGCCACATGTTGTCGTTGCCGCCGCTCATCGAAGCGCAATCACCGGCCAGGCACAGCGCATAGCGATCCGCCCCCGGCAAACCGGCAACCTGGCCGTCGGCCTGGAATTGCACAGTGTTGCCTGCGCCGGGCCCATTGATGACTTTCCAGCTGCCACCCATATAGGAGGAATACAGCGCGCGCTCGAAACTGGCGCCAAGCGGTGCGCCGTCCGGCACCTGAACCTGTGCGCGGTCGAAGACCTGTTCCGGCTCATTCTCACTGGCGGCCTGACTCAGTTGCTTGCCATCACGCTTGAGCTCACTACCGGCGCTGCCATAAAAATCGATTTTCCAGGCGCCAGACTCTTCGCCCAGCAGCTTGCCGTCGACGTTTTCAAAACCGTTGGTGTAGCGGGCCTGACTGGCCTTGGTGTTGACGTCCCACTCCAGGTTCGGGCCATAGGCCTGAAGCGCTTCACGCAGGGGGCCGCCTCTGGATGCAGCATCGATCGCCACCTGGTTGATCCAGGTGCCGCTGATGTCACGGTCGGCAGGGTTGCTGGCACATCCGCCCATGAACAGGGCGAGCAGCGAGAGAGCAAGCGCTTGGCGCATGGTGGAATCCTTTCAGAACGCTTTCTTTTACAGCATCGGCGGCGCAGCCTGTGGAGGGCTGCGCCATATGCATTTACTCGATGACCAGGATGGCATCCATTTCAACCTGCGAACCCTTCGGCAGGGCGGCGACGCCGATGGCGGCGCGGGCAGGGTAAGGCTGGTCAAAGTACTTGCCCATGATCTCGTTGACCTTGGCGAAGTGGCTCAGGTCGGTGAGGAAGATGTTCAGTTTGACGATGTCCTTGAACGAACCGCCGGCGGCTTCGGCCACGGCCTTGAGGTTCTCGAACACCTGGACGGTCTGGGCTTCGAAGCCTTCGACCAGTTCCATGGTTTTTGGGTCCAGAGGAATTTGACCCGACATGTAAACGGTGTTGCCAGCCTTGATCGCCTGGGAGTAAGTACCGATGGCGGCCGGGGCCTTGTCGCTGGTGATAACAGTCTTGGTCATGAATGACTCCTTGTAATGGCTGGGCTATGTGGGCGAGCTATGCACGCATGCGGGTGATGCGAATCACCCCGATCAGTGCGCGCAGTTTCTTGATCACGCGGGCCAGGTGCACGCGGTCGTGCACGCTGACCACCAGCTGGACCACGCTGATGCGACCATCGCGTTCGTCCATGCTGATTTTTTCGATATTGCCGTCGGCTGCATTGACGCTGCTGGCCAGCAAGGCGATCAAGCCGCGCTGGTGTTCCAGCTCGACGCGCAGTTCGACGTTGAATTCGCCGGTGACATCCTTGGCCCACGAGAGCTGGATGCATTTTTCCGGGTTGTGACGGATTTCGCTGATATTGCGGCAGTTGTCCAGGTGCACGACCATGCCTTTGCCCGCCGACAGGTGACCGACAATCGGGTCGCCCGGGATCGGCGTGCAACACTTGGCGTAGCTGAGCACCAGGCCTTCGGTGCCGCGAATCGCCAGTGGACCTTCCGGGCTGGGCAGCTGTTCGCCTTCACCGAGCAGGCGACGGGCGACCACATAGGCCATGCGATTGCCCAGGCCGATGTCTTCGAGCAGGTCTTCGATCAATTCCAGGCGGTACTCGGTGAGCATCGCCTTGACGCGCTCGGCCGGGACTTTGTCCAGGGAGCTGTCGAAACCGTTGAGAACCTTGTTCAGCAGGCGTTCGCCAAGGCTGATGGACTCGGAGCGGCGTTGCAGTTTCAGCGCATGGCGGATGTGGGTCCGCGCCTTGCCGGTCACCACGAAGTTCAGCCATGCCGGATTCGGCCGTGCGCCGGGAGCGCTGACGATCTCGACCGTGGAGCCGCTTTGCAGCGGTTCGGACAGCGGTGCGAGACGACGGTTGATCCGACAGGCAATGCAGCTGTTGCCCACGTCGGTGTGCACCGCGTAAGCGAAATCGACCGCCGTGGAGCCTTTGGGCAGCTCCATGATCCGGCCTTTGGGCGTGAACACGTAGACCTCGTCCGGGAACAGGTCGATCTTCACGCTTTCGATGAATTCCAGCGAGTTGCCGGCCCGTTGCTGCATCTCCAGCACGCCCTTGACCCACTGGCGGGCGCGGGCGTGAGTGCCTTTGGGCTGCTCGTCGCCGCTGGATTTGTATAGCCAGTGGGCGGCGATGCCGTTGTTGGCCATCTCTTCCATTTCACGGGTGCGGATCTGAATTTCGATCGGAACCCCGTGCATGCCGAACAACGTGGTGTGCAGCGACTGGTAGCCGTTGGCCTTGGGGATCGCGATGTAATCCTTGAAGCGCCCTGGCAGTGGCTTATATAAGTTATGCACGGCACCCAGCACGCGGTAGCAGGTATCGACCTTGTCGACGATGATGCGGAACGCGTATACGTCCATGATCTCGTTGAAGGCCCGACGCTTGCCGCGCATTTTCTTGTAGATGCCGTAGAGGTGTTTCTGGCGACCGCTGACCTCACCCTGAATCTCGTCGATGGCCAGGCAGTGGCTCAGCGATTCTTCGATCTTGTTGACGATTTCCTTGCGGTTGCCCCGGGCGCGCTTGACCGCCTGGTAGATCCGCGCGGAACGCATCGGGTGCATGGCCTTGAAGCCAAGGTCTTCAAACTCTATGCGGATGGCGTGCATGCCCAGCCGGTTGGCGATGGGTGCATAGATTTCCAGGGTTTCCTTGGCGATCCGCCGGCGCTTTTCGCCGGACAGCACTTCCAGGGTGCGCATGTTGTGCAGACGGTCGGCCAGCTTGACCAGGATCACGCGAATGTCGCGCGCCATCGCCATGGCCATTTTCTGGAAGTTTTCCGCCTGGGCTTCGGCTTTGGTCTCGAAGTTCATCTGGGTCAGTTTGCTGACGCCGTCGACCAGTTCAGCCACGGTTTCGCCGAACTGCGCTTGCAGCGCTTCCTTGGCAATCCCGGTGTCTTCGATCACGTCATGCAGCATCGCCGCCATCAGGCTCTGATGGTCCATGTGCATGTCGGCAAGAATATTCGCCACCGCAAGAGGATGCGTGACGTACGCCTCACCGCTACGGCGGCGCTGGCCGTCGTGGGCTTGTTCGGCGTAGAAATACGCTCGGCGGACCAGGTTGACCTGGTCCTTGCCGAGGTAGGCCGATAAGCGTTCGGCGAGGGCGTCTATGCTCGGCATGATGAATCCTGCCGTTCGCTGTGACCCCGCGCCGTGCTACGTCGACCAGGCATGGCTTAGACGGCCTCGTTGGACTCGTCCTCGAACGCTGCGAACAGCGGTTCGTCTTCGACGATTTCAGCGTTGGCGATGAACTCGTAGCTCATCAGGCCTTCAGCGATTTCGCGCAAGGCTACAACGGTAGGCTTGTCGTTTTCCCACTGAACCAGTGGCTCTTTGCCGCCGGTGGCCAGTTGACGGGCACGCTTGGTAGACAGCATGACCAGCTCAAAGCGGTTTTCCACGTGGTTCAGGCAATCTTCAACAGTTACGCGGGCCATGGTATTCCTCGGAGCGAATGCAATATGCGCGCTGCCCGGTTGGGCGAGCGGACTCAACAGTTTAAAAAATCACCAGCGATTAGGGAAGCGCTGATTTTTTGAGCAAACTTTCAACGCGCTGCAAGTGCCAATGTAAAGCCCTTGCAACGGTTTTGGGAAGCGCTGTTAACCGAGCAATTCGGCCAAAAGTTTTCCGTTACGCTGCTGTTGACGCTTCTGATGCAGCTGGTTGGCACGGAAAATCGCCTTCAAATCGTCCAGCGCGTGGGCGAAATTGTCGTTGATGATCAGGTAGTCGTAATCCACGTAGTGGCTCATTTCGCTGACGGCTTCGCGCATCCGGCCTTCGATGATCTCGTCGCTGTCCTGGCCGCGATTGGTCAGGCGCTGGTGCAAGGCCTGCAGGGAAGGCGGCAGAATGAAGATCGAACGGGCCTGGGGCATCAACTTGCGCACTTGTTCTGCACCCTGCCAGTCGATTTCCAGAATCAGGTCGTGGCCTTCGTCCAGGGTCTGCTGCAGGTGGCTTTGCGAAGTGCCGTAGAGATTGCCGAACACTTCGGCGCGCTCGAGGAAATCCCCATGTTCGATCATCTTCACGAAGTCGCTGCGTTCGACGAAGTGATAGTTCACGCCGTTCACTTCACCCGGGCGCATGGCGCGGGTGGTGTGGGAGACCGAAACGCGGATCTCCTGATCAGCGTCGGTCAGGGCCTTGACCAGGCTGCTCTTGCCCGCGCCCGAGGGGGCGGAAATGATGTACAGGGTGCCGGTGCTGTGGGTCATGTCGGGTTTGCCTTACTCAATATTCTGCACTTGTTCGCGCATCTGTTCGATCAACACCTTGAGGTTGACCGCCGCCTGGGTGCTGCGCGGGTCGAAGGCTTTGGAGCCCAATGTATTGGCTTCGCGGTTGAGCTCCTGCATCAGGAAGTCCAGGCGCCGACCGGCAGCGCCGCCGGACTTGAGCACCCGGCGAACTTCGATGATGTGAGTGCTCAGGCGATCCAGTTCTTCGGCGACGTCGCTTTTTTGCGCGAGCATGACCATTTCCTGCTCCAGCCGTTGCGGGTCCATCTCGGCCTTCATGTCGGCAAAGCGGTCGAGGACTTTCTGGCGCTGGGTGGCGAGCATTTGCGGGACCCGCTCACGCAGGGTCGCCACGTCTTCTTCGATGGACGTCAGGCGAGCGTCGATCAATCGCGCCAGCTCCGCGCCTTCGCGCTCGCGGCCAGCCTTTAGCTCTTTCAGGCCTTGATTGAACAGTACCAGTGCCTCGGCGTTCAAGGCTTGCGGATCGCTGGCGTCGCCCACCAGTACGCCAGGCCAGGCCAGGACTTCGAGCGGGTTCAGCGCCGCGGGGTTTTTGATGAGGCCGGCGATCGTCTCGGCGGCGGCGACCAATTGCGCGGCGCGCGCCTGGTCTACTTGCAGCGGTTTGCCGGTGTTTTCTTCGGTAAAGCGCAGGGTGCATTCGAGCTTGCCCCGGGACACGCCCTGGCGCAGGGCTTCGCGGACCGCACCTTCGAGGTCACGAAAAGACTCTGGCAGGCGCAAGTGCGGTTCCAGGTAGCGGCTGTTGACCGAGCGCAGTTCCCAGCTCAGGGTGCCCTGGACGCCGGCTTTCTCGACGCGGGCGAAGGCGGTCATGCTGTGCACCATGGAGGTACCTCGCAATGCAGATCGGCCCGGAACTGACGTTCTGGCAATCTGATATCAATGAATTTACGCCGACTGGCAGCAAAGGCGCAGGATTGTAGCGCAGTGGCGTGGATGCGCCCAAACACACGATGTGACAAAGGGCTGCTGGTCGTCGGCAGCGGGCTGTTCAGAGCCATCGCTCGTCAGAGGATTTTTTTAGAAGTGCCCAGTCGTAGCTGGCGGCTCTATAATGCTCCGCAGTTTTCCGTCCCCGTACAGGTATCCCTTATGAAACGTCCAAGTGGTCGCGCTGCCGATCAGCTGCGCTCGATCCGCATTACCCGCAACTACACCAAACACGCCGAGGGATCTGTACTGGTCGAGTTCGGTGATACCAAAGTCATCTGCACGGTCAGCGTCGAGAACGGCGTACCGCGCTTCCTCAAAGGTCAGGGCCAGGGCTGGTTGACCGCCGAGTACGGCATGCTCCCGCGCGCTACCGGCGAGCGTAACCAGCGTGAAGCGAGCCGTGGCAAGCAAGGCGGTCGCACCCTGGAAATCCAGCGTCTGATCGGTCGCTCCCTGCGCGCTTCCCTGGACATGTCCAAGCTGGGCGACGTCACCCTGTACGTCGACTGCGACGTGATCCAGGCGGATGGCGGCACCCGCACCGCGTCCATCACCGGCGCCATGGTTGCACTGGTCGACGCCTTGAAAGTGATCAAGAAGCGCGGCGGCCTGAAAGGTGGCGACCCGCTCAAGCAGATGATCGCTGCCGTTTCGGTCGGCATGTATCAGGGCGAGCCTGTACTCGACCTCGACTACCTGGAAGACTCGGCTGCCGAAACCGACCTGAACGTGGTGATGACCAGCACCGGCGGCTTCATCGAAGTCCAGGGCACTGCCGAAGGCGCGCCGTTCCAGCCTGAAGAGTTGAACGCCATGCTGGAACTGGCGAAGAAAGGCATGAGTGAAATCTTCGAGCTCCAGAAGGCTGCACTGGCCGACTGATCGCCCCCCCCTGTAGGAGCGAGCAGTGCGGCGACCCGACTTGCCCGCGAACGGTGCGCCGCGGTGTGTCATTTGCACCGCGTTATCGTTCTTCGCGGGCAAGTCGGGTCGCCGCACCGCTCGCTCCTACAGGGGGCATTTTCTTTTTCAGTGCGCTGTCTTTTATATCTTCGCTCTATTAGTTGAATTCCTCTTTCTTACACTTTTAGTCACAACTGCACAGTGCCGGCACTACCTATGTGCTTGGCAATGAGACTTGGCGGTTGATAAAGTTGCTTCCACGAAATATTTCAAGAAATATTTCGACATATTCAAACCATTGAAGGTCCTTGAATCTAAAACCAATCAGTGTTGAGACGATCAACCTGTTCAAGAGGCGTGTCCAGGTAAACAGTTCGCCCCTGAATATATATATCCAAGAATAATCCCAATGGTTCAGCTCGATTTTTATGGAACATTAGTCGCCGCCTCCTTAGTACTTCTGCTGGGTCGCGGGCTCGTCATGCGTGTTGGTTTTTTACGCGCCTACAACATCCCCGAGCCGGTTGCCGGCGGCCTGGTGGTTGCCCTGGTTCTTTTGGCCTTACGAAGCTTTGATGTTCAAGTCCGATTTGATACTTCGCTGCAGACGCCCCTGATGTTGGCGTTTTTCGCCACCATTGGCTTGAGTGCAGATTTCGCCAGCCTGAGGAAAGGCGGGCGCGTAGTGGGGGTCTTTGTCCTGGCCGTCACCGGGCTTCTAGTGGTCCAGAATGCGATGGGTATCGGTCTCGCAACGATGTTGGGGCTCGATCCTTTGATGGGCCTGCTGACAGGCTCGGTTACCTTGGCCGGGGGCCACGGTACGGGCGCCGCATGGGGAGCGACGTTCAGCGAGCAGTACGGTCTCGCTTCCGCCTCCGAACTTGCGATGGCCTCTGCGACGTTTGGATTGGTGCTGGGTGGTTTGATTGGTGGACCGGTGGCGCGCCTGCTCATCAAGCGCATACAAGTACCGGGTTGCGTTGAGCAAGAAAAGCCACGGGTGCCAAAGGGCTTTGAACAGCCGAACAAAGAGCGCTCGATCACACCTTTTTCGTTTATTGAGACACTCGCGCTGATTGCTGTCAGCTTACTGGCAGGTTCTCTTCTGAATAAACTGCTCCTCGGAACCGCATTTGAGTTGCCGACCTTCGTTTGCGTCTTGTTCGTGGGTGTGGTTTTACGCAACAGTCTTTCAGCACTTGGCCTTTATCAAGTGTTTGAGCGTGAAGTCTCAGTGCTGGGGAATGTCAGCTTGTCGCTGTTTCTGGCGATCGCTCTGATGTCGCTCAAACTGTGGGATCTGGCTGCACTGGCTTTGCCGATATTCATCATCCTGGCTGCGCAAACGCTGGTCATGGCGCTGTTTGCGATTTTCGTGACCTTTAGAATCATGGGCAGTAACTACGATGCAGCCGTACTGGCGGCCGGTCATTGCGGTTTTGGGTTGGGTGCCACGCCAACGGCCATCGCTAACATGCAAGCGGTGACGCAGCGTTATGGCCCTTCGCAGATAGCGTTTCTGGTGGTGCCCATGGTGGGGGCTTTCTTCATCGACATCATTAATGTCATCGTGATCAAGTTGTACCTTGCGCTGCCGTTTTTTGTCGCGGCGTGACGTTCAGGTCTGGTCCGGAGGAAGTGAGCTGTTTTTACCCTGGATTGGCGCATAAAAAATGCCCGTATCTTGCGATACGGGCATTTTCTTTAACCGGCCAGCAGATCGCCTGGTTTCACACCGCCTGAGCGATGCCGGTTTTTGTGTGTCTGCGAAGAAACGCTTAGATGGTCAGCGTCCAGTCGTAGTCCACGATCAGCGGTGCATGCTGCGAGAACCGCGGCTGACGTGGCAAACGTGCGCTGCGTACAAAGCGGCGCAGGCCCGGGGTCAGCAACTGATAGTCGAAACGCCAACCGAGGTTGAGCATTTCCGCCTGTTCGTTGTCCGGCCACCAGCTGTACTGGTCGCCTTCGCGGCTGACTTCTCGCAGGGCATCGACATACCCCATGTTGCCGACAATCTCGTCCATCCAGGCACGTTCAGGTGCCAGGAAGCCCGGGGATTGCTGGCTGTCGCGCCAGTTCTTGATATCCAGCTTCTGTTGCGCCACGTACAGCGAGCCACAATAAATGTACTCGCGACGTTTGCGCCGCTGTTTATCCAGGTAACGGGCGAAATCGTCCATTAGCTTGAACTTCTGGTTCAAGTCTTCATCGCCGTTCTGCCCCGAAGGGAGCAGCAAGGTCGCGATGCTGACCTTGTCGAAATCGGCTTGCAGGTAGCGCCCGTAGCGGTCGGCCGTCTCGAAGCCGAGACCGCTGATGACTGCCTTCGGTTGCAACCGCGAATACAAAGCCACGCCACCTTGGGCGGGAACTTCGGCTTCGCAGGCATAAAGGAAGTAGCCATCCAGTTGGAAGGCTGGATCGTCCAGTTCAAAGGCGGAGGCGCGGGTGTCCTGCAGGCAGATGACGTCGGCATTCTGTGCTTGCAGCCAACTGAGCAACCCTCGCTCCACTGCAGCCTGAATACCATTGACGTTCACACTGATGATCCGCATAAATGGCCCCAAAAATCGCGTGCGTGTATGATACACGGCGTCAACCTAATTAGCTAAATCCGTGGTATTTGGGGTTTTTTTCATGCAAGCGTATCAACGCGATTTCATTCGTTTTGCCATCGATCGCGGCGTTTTGCGCTTCGGCGAGTTCACCCTGAAGTCCGGGCGCACCAGTCCTTACTTCTTCAATGCCGGCCTGTTCAATTCAGGGAAGGCCCTGGCGCAGCTGGGTCGTTTCTATGCGGCAGCCATCGTCGAGAGCGGCATTCCCTTCGACGTACTGTTCGGTCCGGCCTACAAAGGCATCCCCTTGGCAGCGACCACTGCAGTGGCCCTGGCCGAACACCATGAGCGTGATTTGCCATGGTGCTTCAACCGCAAGGAGGCCAAGGCCCACGGTGAAGGCGGCAGCCTGGTCGGCGCGCCGCTGACCGGTGACGTGCTGATCATCGACGACGTGATCACCGCGGGTACCGCGATTCGTGAGGTGATGCAGATCATCGCCTCCCAGGACGGCGCCAAGGCGGCCGGTGTGTTGATCGCCCTCAACCGTCAGGAGCGGGGCAATGGCGAGTTGTCGGCGATCCAGGAGGTGGAGCGTGACTTCGGCATTCCGGTGATCAGCATTGTTTCGCTGAACCAGGTGCTGGAATTCCTGGCTGATGATCCGCAGCTCAAGCAACACCTGCCGGCAGTCGAAGCCTACCGCGCCCAATTCGGCGTCTGACCACAGGTATCGTAGGCAAAAAAAGACCCCGCTCAGTCTGGCTGAGCGGGGTCTTTTTTTGTGTGTTGCTTAAGGACGCTTGCGATTGCTGATCAGGGTGCCCACACCGGTATCGGTGAAGATTTCCAGCAAGATCGCGTTAGGAACCCGGCCATCGATGATCAGCGAACTGCCCACGCCGCCTTGCACCGCTTCCAGCGCGCAACGGATCTTCGGCAGCATGCCACCGTAGATAGTGCCGTCGGCGATCAGTTCGTCGACTTGCTGGGTGGTCAGGCCGGTCAGGACCGTGCCCGATTTGTCCATCAGGCCGGCGATGTTGGTCAGCAGCATCAGCTTTTCGGCTTTCAGTGCTTCGGCAACTTTACCCGCCACCAGGTCGGCGTTGATGTTGTAGGACTCGCCGTTGGCGCCAACGCCGATCGGCGCGATCACCGGGATGAAGTCGCCTTTGACCAGCAGGTTCAGCAAGTCGGTGTTGATCCCGACCACTTCGCCCACCTGGCCGATGTCGATGATTTCCGGCTGGGTCATCTCCGGCGTCTGGCGGGTCACGGTGAGTTTTTTCGCACGAATCAGCTCGGCGTCTTTACCGGTCAGGCCGATGGCGCTGCCGCCATGGCGGTTGATCAGGTTGACGATGTCCTTGTTGACCTGGCCACCGAGGACCATTTCCACCACGTCCATGGTCTGCGCGTCAGTGACACGCATGCCATCGATGAAGTGGCTCTCGATCGACAGGCGCTTGAGCAGGTCGCCGATTTGTGGGCCGCCACCGTGAACCACCACCGGGTTGATGCCGACGGCTTTCATCAGCACGATGTCGCGGGCGAAGCCGGTTTTCAGCTCCTCGCTTTCCATCGCGTTGCCGCCGTATTTGATCACCAGCGTCTTGCCGACATAGCGGCGGATGTAAGGCAGCGCTTCGGACAGGACCTTGGCGGTGTTGGCGGCGGCTTCGCGTTCGAGGGTCATTCAGGGCTCCGGCACTTCGATAAAAGGCGCTTTCAATAAATCAAAACGGTAGTTGGAGATCAGGTGCAACACGCTTCAACTGGACTTTGAACACGTCCTTGATGCGTTGCAGTTCCGCCTCGTCATCGGCCTCGAAGCGCAGCACCAGCACCGGTGTGGTGTTGGAGGCGCGAACCAGGCCCCAGCCTTTGGCGTAGTCGACTCGCACGCCGTCAATGGTGGTCAGGTCAGCGCCTTCGCCCCACTTCGCGTCGTGCAATGCATCAATGATGCTGAATTTGCTCTCTTCGGTCACATGGATATTGATTTCCGGCGTAGAAATATCGTTCGGGAAGGTCTCGAACAGCTCCTCCGCGGTGGATTTTTCCTTGCTGAGGATCTCCAGCAGCCGCGCGGCGCTGTAGATGCCGTCGTCGAAACCGAACCAGCGTTCCTTGAAGAAGATGTGCCCGCTCATTTCGCCGGCCAACAGGGCGCCGGTTTGTTTCATTTTCTTTTTGATCAACGAGTGACCGGTCTTCCACATTAGCGGACGACCGCCGTATTCCTTGATCAGTGGCGTCAGGCGGCGGGTGCATTTGACGTCGAAAATGATTTCCGCGTCCGGGTTGCGCGCTACCACGTCACGAGCGAACAGCATCAGCAGGCGGTCTGGGTAGACGATGCTGCCGGTGTTGGTCACCACGCCAACGCGGTCGCCGTCGCCGTCGAAGGCCAGGCCCAGGTCGGCGTTGGTTTCCTTGACCTTGGCAATCAGGTCGACGAGGTTTTCTGGCTTGCCCGGATCCGGATGATGGTTCGGGAAGTTGCCGTCGACTTCGCAGAACAGCGGGATGACTTCGCAGTTCAGGGCTTCGATCAGTTGCGGGGCGATCACGCCGGCCGCGCCGTTGCCGCAGTCGACCACGACTTTGAGGCGACGGGCGAGTTTGATGTCCTGGACGATTTCGGTGTTGTAGCGATCGAGGATTTCGACCTGGGTAATGCTGCCCTTGCCACTGCTCAGGTTGTTGGTCTTGAGGCGTTCGTGCAAGGCCTGGATCTGTTCGTTGGCCAGGGTGTCGCCAGCGATGACGATCTTGAAGCCGTTGTAGTTCGACGGGTTGTGGCTGCCGGTCAGCATGACACCGGATTTGCCGGCCAGTACGTTGGCGGCGTAATACAGCGCAGGCGTTGGCACCAGGCCGACGTCGCTGACGTGGCAGCCGCTGTCGGCCAGGCCCTTGATCAGTTGTTCTACCAGCTCCGGGCCTGACAGGCGCCCGTCGCGGCCAACCGAAACGTTGGGTTCGTCCTGGGCCAGGCTCTGGGAGCCGATGGCGCGACCAAGCCAATAAGCGGTTTCAGCGTTCAAGAATTCCGGGACGGTGCCGCGAATGTCGTAGGCGCGGAAAATGCTGTCGGGAAACTTGGGTGCGACTTGGGCTGGGGTGCTCATTACTGGGAATGCTCCATCTTTAAAGTGGCTGGACCTGCCTGCGAATAACTCGCCGGCTGGCTCAAACTGAAGGGTATGACGGCGTTTTCGGCAGAGAGTTCGTGGTGTGCAAAGGCCATGTCACCCGTATCGGCGAGCCAATGGCCGGCCAAAGCCTTGATTTTGAGCGGTAAACCTTCCAGATGGGTTTGTGCAATTTTCATCCGGAATCTAATGCCCGGGTTTTCGACCGGGCAGGGTACCCGGCCTGAAAACAGGCAATCAGTGGCTGCCGGAATGACCGAAACCGCCAGTGCCGCGCTGGGTTTCGACGAACTCTTCGACCATCTCGAAGTGCGCTTGAACCACCGGCACCAACACCAGTTGAGCCAGGCGTTCGCCGACCACGATGTTGAAATCGGTCTGACCACGATTCCAGCACGACACCATCAGCGGGCCCTGGTAATCGGAATCGATCAAGCCGACCAGGTTGCCCAGCACGATGCCGTGCTTATGACCCAGGCCGGAACGCGGCAGAATCAGCGCCGCCAGGCCAGGGTCGCCGATGTACACCGACAGGCCGGTAGGAATCAGCAGGGTTTCGCCCGGCTTGATCACGGTGTCTTTTTCCAGCATGGCGCGCAGGTCGAGGCCGGCGGAGCCAGGGGTGGCGTACTGCGGCAGCGGGAATTCGGTACCGATGCGGGGGTCGAGGATCTTGGCTTGCAAAGCGTGCATGTAAATTAAACCTGGTTCAGACGTTCGGCGATAAAAGTGATCAGCTGGCGGGCAATCTTGCTCTTGCTGGTCTGGGCGAAAAGTGTGGCATGTAACTGACGGTCGATCACGCTGCAGGCGTTTTCTTCGCTATTGAAACCAATGCTCGGGTTCGCGACGTCATTGGCGACGATCAAATCGAGGTTCTTGTCTTTCAACTTGCGGGCAGCGTAGTCGAGCAGGTGTTCGGTTTCGGCGGCGAAACCGACACTGAATGGACGGTCAGGGCGGGTGGCGATGGAGGCCAGGATGTCCG
Source organism: Pseudomonas fluorescens (assembly GCF_902497995.1). Classification (GTDB taxonomy): domain Bacteria; phylum Pseudomonadota; class Gammaproteobacteria; order Pseudomonadales; family Pseudomonadaceae; genus Aquipseudomonas; species Aquipseudomonas fluorescens_BK. The sequence continues at coordinate 176,562 of NZ_CABVII010000006.1, forward strand.
GGTTACGCACCATCTGTAGCAACAAGCCGTCGCCGTTCGTAGGATCTTTCTTGAGTTTCTGTGGGGCAACGACTTCCGGGCGGTAGTCTGCGACTGCTGCCGAGGCGATAAACAGGTCGCAGGGGATCGCGGCTTCACACGCGGCGAGCATGTCACGGGCGCTGACCACGTCGATGCGGGTGACGCGATCCGGCGTCGGCAGGTGCACCGGGCCGGTGATCAGGGTCACACGGGCGCCGGCTTCTACCGCGGCTTCGGCCAGGGCAAAGCCCATTTTGCCGGAACTGTGGTTGGTGATGTAGCGCACCGGGTCGATGTTTTCCTGGGTCGGGCCGGCGGTGATCAGCACGTGTTTGCCGGTCAGCGCCTGACGCTGGAAGCAGTCCGCCGCGCACTGGGCGAGTTCGATGGCTTCGAGCATGCGGCCCAGGCCGACGTCACCACAGGCCTGGCTGCCCGAGGCTGGGCCGAAGACTTTGAGGTCACGGTTTTCGAGGGTTTGCAGGTTGGCCTGGGTGGCCGGATCGCGCCACATCGCCTGATTCATCGCCGGGGCGACGGCGACCACGGCGTCGGTGGCCAGCACCAGCGTGGTCAGCAGGTCATCGGCAATGCCTTGGGCCAGACGGGCGATCAGGTCCGCGGTGGCGGGGGCGATCAGCACCAGGTCGGCCCATTTGGCCAGCTCGATGTGGCCCATGGCGGCTTCGGCCGCAGGGTCCAGCAGGTCGAGGTGGACCGGGTGCCCGGAGAGGGCCTGCATGGTTAGCGGGGTGATGAACTCACTGCCGCCGCGAGTCATGACCACGCGTACTTCGGCGCCCTGGTCGATCAAGCGACGAACCAGATCGGCGCTTTTGTAGGCAGCAATGCCGCCGCCGACGCCCAGAACGATGCGTTTCCGATACAGCCGCTGCATAGGTCTGCCTTTCAGTTCGTTGATGACTGCATGGCGATACCCCCTCCCCAGGGATGAAATCGCCCGCAAAAAAGATGGGCTACGATATCACAGCGACCGCTATGGAACAGCGGGCGCCCATATTCCAGGGAGGTGCTATGAGTATTCGCGATTGGCCGGCGGCCGAGCGGCCGCGGGAGAGATTGCTTGAACTGGGGGCCGCGAGTCTTTCGGACGCCGAACTGCTGGCCATTTTTTTACGAACCGGCGTGTCCGGCAAAAGCGCAGTGGACCTGGCGCGGCACTTGTTGAATCAGTTTGGCAGCCTGCGCTCGTTACTCGAGGCTGATCAGGCAGCGTTCAGCAGGCAGTTGGGGCTCGGGCCGGCAAAATTCGCTCAGTTGCAGGCGGCACAGGAAATGGGCAGGCGGCATTTGGCCGAACGTGCGCGCCAGAAATCGGCGCTGGAAAATCCGCAGGCGGTTCGTGATTACCTGACGTCGATGCTCCGCCACGAGCCTCATGAGGTGTTCGGCTGTCTGTTTCTGGACTCCAGGCATCAAGTGCTGTCCTTCGAGGCGTTGTTTCGCGGCTCGATCGACAGCACGAGTGTCCATCCCCGGCAGGTGGTCAAGCGGGCCCTGGCCCACAACGCCGCAGCGTTGATTCTCTGCCACAATCACCCGTCGGGTAATACCAGCCCCAGTCAGGCCGATCGCACGTTGACCAAGCGCCTGCAGGAGGCGCTGGAGTTGATCGATGTGCGGGTGCTCGACCATTTCATCATCGGTGACGGCGAGCCGCTGTCCATGGCCGAGTATGGGTGGATGTAGGCGAGGGGAATACGAATCCCATGTGGGAGCGGGCTTGCTCGCGAAAGCGGTGTATCAGGCGACATCAACATTGACTGGGCCGCCGTCTTCGCGAGCAAGCCCGCTCCCACAGGATTTGTGGCGACGCTGATTATTTGAGGTTGACCTTGGAGTAATCCTGGCGGCCGAACGGGCTGACCGAATACCCCTCGACATCCTTGCGTGTCAGTGCGAACGCAGTCGGATGAGCCAGTGGCAGCCAAAGCGCCTGCTGCTGGATCTGCGCCTGGGCCTGTTCGTAGAGCTTGGTGCGCACACCTTGCTCGCTGGTGGTCTTGCCGGCACTGATCTGCTTGTCCAGGTCCTGATTGCAGTAACGGGCGAAGTTGGTGCCGGACTTGAGGGCGGCGCAGGAAAACTGCGGCGTGAGGAAGTTGTCCGGGTCCCCATTGTCACCGGCCCAGCCCATGAACAGCAGGTCGTGTTCACCGGCCTTGGCGCGGCGAATCAACTCGCCCCATTCGATCACCCGAATCTCGGCTTGAATACCGATCTGCGCGAGGTCCGATTGCAGCATTTGCGCGCTGAGGCTCGGGTTCGGGTTGAGCAGGCTGCCGGAAGGTCGGGTCCAGATAGTGGTGTTGAAACCGTCCTTGAGCCCGGCCTTGGCCATCAATGCCCGCGCTTTTTCGACGTCATGCGGGTAGCCCGGCAAACCTTTGGCGTAACTCCAGGTGTTCGGCGGGTATGGGCCATTGGCGGGCTCGGCGGTGTCTTCGAACACGGCCTTGACGTAGTTGGCCTTGTCGAACGCGAGGTTGATCGCCTGGCGCACTTCAGGCTTGTCCAGCGGTGGATGCTGGCTGTTGATGGCGACGAACGCGGTCATGAACGCGTCCGTCTTTTCCACTTTCAAAGTGGGTTCCTTCAACGCCGATTGTACGTCCAGCGGCTTGGGCGACAGAGCGATCTGGCACTCGTTGCGGCGCAACTTCTGCAGGCGCACGTTGGCATCCGGGGTGATGGCAAAGATCAGCGGGTCCACCGACGGCTTGCCACGGAAGTAGTCCGGGTTGGCCTTGTAGCGAATCGAGGCATCTTTCTGGAAGCGCGTGAAGATGAAAGGGCCGGTACCGATCGGCTGGCTGTTGAGTTTCTCCGGGGTGCCGGCCTTCATCAGTTTGTCGGCGTATTCGGCGGAATAGATCGAGGCGAAGCCCATGCTCAGGGTCGCGAGGAAAGTCGAGTCGGGATGGTCGAGGGTGAAGCGCACGGTCAATGGGTCCAGCGCGTCGATCTTCTTGATCAATGCGGGCAACTGCATCGACTGGGCATGCGGGAAGCCACTCTGGGCCACTTTGTGCCACGGGTTTGCAGGGTCGAGCATGCGGTCGAAGCTGAACTTCACGTCTTCGGCGGTCAGATCGCGAGTCGGGTTGAAATAGTCGGTGTGGTGGAACTTGACCTTCGGGTGCAATTTGAAGACATAGGTCAAGCCGTCGGGCGTAACTTCCCAGCTGTCCGCGAGGCCGGCGACCACTTTGCCGCTGGCCGTATCGAAGTCCACCAGGCGGTTCATCAGCACATCGGCCGAGGCGTTGGTGGTGGTCAGCGAGTTGTATTGCACCACATCGAAGCCTTCAGGGCTGGCCTCGGTGCAGACGCTCAAGGCCGCGGCCATAGCCTGTGGGCTCAGCAGCAGCGGGGCAAGCAACAGCGGTAGGGCAGCGAGGCGCATGGTCGGATTCCTTTACAGATCGAAGGCCCATCTGCAAGTGCAGTCTGGAAAAGGCTTACCCTAGTAGGCTCTTTTGCAAATGACTATCCCCTTTTTCATTTTAAGGGGACTATGTGCGATTGATTCAGGTGTGCGGCGGTTGGCAAAACCCTGGATTGGTGGCTCTGCCGATTTTCTGCGACGAGTGGTCGCTATCGACGACAGCCTTTGTCTTGGGCACTCGGAGCCAGAAAAAACGGGTTTTTATCAACTCGGCGCACACGGAATGTTGTTGCTCTTCAGTCTTTCTGGTATAAAGCAGCGCTCTTTTCTAGGGGCCCGGTTCCTTCACTGTAGGTGTAGCCGGTAAGACCTCTAAAGAAACGCGGCGCCTGGCGCCAAATGACTGAGAGATTAAGCGGCCAACCCATGCCGGGTTGGGCATGTGGTTTTAGAGGGCTGAGGCATGTCGAGAGTATGTCAAGTTACCGGTAAGGGTCCGGTGACTGGGAATAACATTTCCCACGCAAACAACAAAACCCGTCGTCGTTTCCTGCCGAACCTGCAGCATCACCGCTTCTGGGTTGAAGAAGAGAAACGTTTCGTGCGTCTGCGCGTATCTGCCAAAGGCATGCGTATCATCGACAAGCGTGGCATCACTGTCGTGCTGGCCGAAATCCGCGCTGCTGGCAAGATCTAAGGGAGCTAATCATGCGTGAATTGATTCGTTTGATTTCGAGCGCCGGTACTGGTCACTTCTACACTACCGACAAGAACAAGCGCACTACTCCGGACAAAATCGAGATCAAGAAATTTGATCCGGTTGTTCGCAAGCACGTGATCTACAAAGAAGGCAAAATCAAGTAATTGATTTTTCCCTCTTACAAAAAAGGCCCGTATCGCGAGATACGGGCCTTTTTTGTTGGGCGCAAAAACTGCCGGTTTTTTCAGCCGCACTGAATGCTGACGATGATTTTGTCGGCATCGGTCAGCAGGCTGATACGACGGGGGACCCGTTTGCGATCCGATGCAAATCCTGGCCCAGTGACCCGGACCGGTGCGCCATTTGCCCTGGCGCGGACTTCTTCGAGCAATTCGGGGGTGTACATCTGGCCAATGGTGTATTGAGCGATCGTGACGTCGCATTGATCTGGATTGTCAGGCATGTTGCCTCCTTGCCAAACGAAACACTCGATGCAGGATATCGGGCGTTTCGTGTTGCTATAAGCGACTGGCCAGCCCACTCAGCCTCAGGGCTGAGCAGTGCAAGGTGCTGTGCAAATCAATTGCCCATGGTGACATGGGTGATGATTTCGTTTTCGACCAGCAGATTGATGCGTGCAGGGTTGTAGTCTTTGGTCATGATGAAGCCGATGCCTCTCGGTCGTACGGCCAGACCGGTCTTGTTGGCGAGTTCTGCACGCAGCTCCTCGGAGTATTGCCGTCCGAGGTACTGGTTTGCGGTGTCCAGGTGTTGTTGCAAATCAATGGTCATGTATTGCTTCCTTGCGATAGCTGGAATGAGCGATTGTGCTCCCGACATCCGTCATGGATGGCGTGGGGGAATAGTGGAATAGCCCCGATGATTTATCACCTGTCGGTCTGTGTCGCGATGTTTTGCCACCCGCCCGGCCAATTGAAAAGCCCATCACGAGGGATGGGCTTTCGGTAGCGCAATGGCTGGTTTCAGGCTTTTTGTTCGAACACCACGTAGATTTTGCGGCACGGTTCCAGCACTTCCCAAGTGCCCCTGAACCCGGCAGGGATCACGAAGCGATCGCCCACGCGCAAGGTCTTGCCGTTGCCGTCGTTATCGCGCAGCACTGAAACGCCCTGAACGATCTCGCAATATTCGTGCTCGGTGTAGTTCACATGCCACTGCCCGACTTCTCCCTCCCAAACGCCTGCACTCATCTGGCCGCAAGGGCTGTTGTAGTGGTTGTACACTGCTTGTTCGGGGTCGCCCTTGAGGACTTTTGCCGGGTCCGGCCGATAGCGATCGGGCTGGGTGGTAGCCTGGCTGAAGTCGACGATGTCCTGGATGCTCATTGTTGTAATCCCCCGTGATTGCGGCGCGAGTGGCTGTAAGGCTCAAAGTCTATGTTTATTAAAATGAACACTGCAACCCCGTTTACCGACCTTGTGTCAAATATATTGAAACAACCCCGGCCACTGGTTTAGGGTGGCAGTTGCCCTGGGCCGAAAGTGCAGGCTGGCCAGGCAGCATTCCTGAGATCGCCCGCGAAGTACGCGGGGCGTTCGCATCCTACAAGAGGAGGACACTCGTATGACCACCCTGACTCGTGCCGATTGGGAGCAGCGGGCTCGCGATCTGAAGATCGAAGGCCGCGCCTACATCAATGGCGAATACACCGATGCCGTCTCCAGCGAGACCTTCGAGTGCATCAGCCCCGTGGATGGCCGTCTGCTGGGCAAGATCGCCAGCTGTGACGCCGCCGACGCCCAGCGCGCTGTTGAAAACGCTCGCGCCACGTTCAGTTCCGGCGTCTGGTCGCGCCTGGCTCCGACCAAGCGCAAAGCCACCATGATTCGTTTCGCCAGCCTGCTGAAACAGCATGCCGAAGAACTGGCGCTGCTTGAAACCCTGGACATGGGCAAGCCGATCAGTGACTCCCTGTACATCGACGTTCCCGGCGCGGCCCAAGCCCTGAGCTGGAGCGGTGAAGCCATCGACAAGATCTACGACGAGGTCGCCGCGACACCGCACGATCAGCTCGGCTTGGTCACTCGCGAGCCGGTCGGTGTGGTCGGCGCCATCGTGCCGTGGAACTTCCCGTTGATGATGGCCTGCTGGAAACTCGGGCCGGCACTGTCCACCGGTAACTCGGTGATCCTCAAGCCGTCCGAAAAATCGCCGCTGACCGCTATTCGCATCGCTGCGCTGGCCGTCGAAGCCGGCATTCCGAAAGGCGTGCTGAACGTACTGCCGGGCTACGGTCACACCGTCGGCAAGGCCCTGGCGCTGCACAATGACGTGGACACCCTGGTGTTCACCGGTTCGACCAAGATCGCCAAGCAACTGCTGATCTACTCGGGCGAATCGAATATGAAGCGCGTCTGGCTCGAAGCCGGCGGCAAAAGCCCGAACATCGTGTTCGCCGATGCGCCGGACCTGCAAGCGGCCGCCGAATCTGCTGCCAGCGCTATTGCCTTCAATCAGGGCGAGGTGTGCACCGCCGGTTCGCGCCTGCTGGTCGAGCGCTCGATCAAGGACACCTTCCTGCCGCTGGTGATCGAGGCGCTGAAAGCCTGGACGCCGGGCAACCCGCTGGACCCGGCGACCACCGTCGGCGCACTGGTGGATACCCAGCAGATGAACACCGTGCTGTCGTACATCGAGTCTGGTCACACCGACGGCGCCAAGCTGGTGGCTGGCGGCAAACGTATGCTTCAGGAGACCGGTGGCACCTACGTTGAACCGACGATTTTCGACGGCGTCAGCAATGCGATGAAAATCGCTCAGGAAGAAATTTTCGGCCCGGTGCTGTCGGTGATTGCGTTCGATACCGCCGAGGAAGCTATCCAGATTGCCAACGACACCCCATATGGCCTCGCCGCAGCGGTGTGGACCAAGGATATTTCCAAGGCTCACCTGACCGCCAAGGCGCTGCGTGCCGGTAGCGTTTGGGTCAACCAGTACGACGGCGGCGACATGACCGCGCCGTTCGGTGGCTTCAAGCAGTCCGGAAACGGCCGCGACAAATCACTGCATGCGTTCGACAAGTACACCGAGCTGAAGGCGACCTGGATCAAGCTGTAAGCCAGTGAAGGAGCCCGGTAGTCAATCGGGCTCCTGAACAACGCAGATCCCTTGTGGGAGCGGGCTTGCTCGCGAAGGCGCCGTAACAGCCAACGATGATGTTGGATGTGATGGCCTCTTCGCGAGCAAGCCCGCTCCCACATTTGTTTTGTGTCGTCTGTGAAAAATAATATCCACAGGAGCGTGGAACATGCGTTGGGCGACTTATTTCGCCGTGTTGGCGTCTGTCTTGAGTGTCGGCCTGGCCCTGGGTGTCAGCATGCCGTTGGTGTCGTTTCGCCTGGAAGGCTGGGGTTATGGCTCGTTTGCCATTGGTGTGATGGCGTCCATGCCGGCCATTGGCGTGCTGCTGGGCGCGAAGATCTCCAGCCACCTGGCGGCGCATCTCGGTACGGCTAATCTGATGCGCCTGTGCCTGTGGGCCGGGGCGTTGTCCATAGGTTTGCTGGCGCTGCTGCCGAGTTACCCGGTGTGGCTGGTGCTGCGGCTGATGATCGGGGTGATCCTGACCCTCGTCTTCATTCTCGGTGAAAGCTGGATCAACCAACTGGTGGTCGAGCAATGGCGCGGCCGATTGGTGGCGCTGTATGGCAGCAGCTACGCATTGAGTCAGCTGGCCGGCCCCTTGCTGCTGGGCGTGCTGGGCACTGAGCATGATTACGGTTTCTGGGTCGGCGTCGGTTTGCTGACCGCGGCACCGTTTCTATTGCTGGGTCGCAGCGGTGCACCGACCAGCGAAGCCTGCAGCGTGACCTTCAGTGACTTGCTGGGCTTCTGCCGCGGCCTGCCGGCGATTGCCTGGGCGGTGTCGTTGTTTGCGGCGTTTGAAGCGATGATCCTGACCTTGTTGCCGGTGTATTGCCTGCGGCAAGGCTTTACCACCGACATTGCCTTGGCGATGGTCAGCACGGTGGTGGTGGGCGATGCCTTGCTGCAGTTGCCGATTGGCGCGCTGGCTGATCGCTTGTCGCGGCGTACGCTGTTCACCGGCTGCGCGGTTGTCTTGCTGGTGTCGAGCCTGGCGATTCCGCTGCTGATCGACACGCTGCTGATCTGGCCCCTGTGGGTGTTGTTTGGCGCCAGTGCCGGCGGTCTGTTCACCTTGTCACTGATCCTGATCGGCGAGCGTTATCGCGACGATGCGTTGGTGCGGGCCAATGCCCACATTGCGCAGCTGTGGGGGATCGGCTGCCTGATCGGCCCGTTGGCGGCAGGTGCCGGCAGTCAATGGATCAGCGGTCACGCCTTGCCGCTGTTGATGGCGGCCGGCGCGTTCGGATTGGTGATTCTGCTGTCGCGGCAAGGGGCGTTTGGCGCGGTCGCCGAGCCTGCTTGACGCAAAACTGTCAGTCAGCCCTATACCCTGTGGGAGCGGCGGTGCGGCGATCCGACTTGCTCGCGAAGACGGCGGCCCAGTCAATATTGATGTCGCCTGACACACCGCTTTCGCGAGCAAGTCGGATCGCCGCACCGCCGCTCCCACAGGGGTTACAACATGCGCTCCAGGCCGACCGTCGTACTGAGCCAGGAATTGAACCGCCGCCACCAGCTCCCTGGCTCTCTGGTCAATACGTGCATTTTGCCGTCGTCTTCAGTCGCCCAGACGACCCGGCCATTTTCCAGCTTCACCTGATAGCTCAGCGGCGGCGCCATACCCTCCAGCGCCGCTTTTTGCACATACGCGGCCAGTTCCGGGCTGTCCACCAGCACGCCGACTTCGGTGTTCCACAATACCGAGCGCGGGTCGAAATTGAACGAGCCAATAAAAGACTTCTGCTGGTCGAAAATCATCGCCTTGCTGTGCAGGCTGGAATCGGAGCCTCGGTAAGAGCTGCCGTAAAATACAGGCCCGCTGCCGCCGCCTTCGCCGGGCTGACGTCGCAATTCGTACAGCTTCACCCCATGCTCCAGCAACGCCTTGCGATAGGGTGCGTAGCCGCCATGCACTGCCGGTACGTCGGTGGCTTCAAGGGAGTTGGTCAACAAGCTCACCGACACCCCGGCATCGGCCCGGCCGGTCAGGTAAACCAGTCCCGGCTGGCCGGGCACGAAGTACGCCGAAATCATGATCAATTCTTTGCTGACACCCGTAAGCGCGGGTGCCAATTGGGTGGTCAGCAGCAAATGCGGATCGGGATCACCCTTCGACAGTACTTTGCTGGGGGCATCCCACAGCGCCTGGTTCCAGGCCCAGATCAATTCGCGGCGCCAGATGTCCATTCGTGGATTGGTGGTGAAGGTCATCAGTTGTTGATACAGCGCATGATTCTGTTTGCGCGTTTCTTCCAGCGATTCTTCCAGGCGGGTGCGGCTGTTCTGCAGATCCGTTTGCGTCGGTTTGTGCGACAGAAACTCATCGATCGGTTTGCTCAGCGCGCTGTTCCAGTATTGATCGAAGCTGTGTCCGAGTTGCTCGGCGACCGGGCCGATGCCGAGCATGTCGATGTCGGTAAAATTCAAGTTGGGCTCGGCATCGAAATACTCGTCACCCAAATTGCGCCCGCCCACGATCGCCGCGCTGTTATCCGCAAGCCACAACTTGTTGTGCATGCGCCGGTGTTGCAACGACAGGTCGAACAGCCGGCCCATGGCCCGCGTCACGCCCGTGGCACGGCCCAGGTGCAGCGGATTGAACAAGCGGATCTCAATTTGCGGATGCGCTGCCAGCGTGCCGATGGTCCAGTCCAGGCCGTCGCTGGTGGTGTCGTCGAGCAGGATCCTCACCCGCACGCCGCGGTCGGCAGCCTTGAGCAATTCGTCCACCAGCATCCGGGTGCTGATCCCGTCATGGACAATGTAGTACTGCAAATCGAGACTGCTCTGGGCGTTGCGAATCAGTTCGGCGCGGGCAGTGAAGGCTTCACTGCTGTTGGACAGCAAGCGAAATCCGGATTTGCCTTCATGGGAAGCCGCCTGGGCTTGAATCGAGCGACCGAACGCCGAGTCGCTGGCAGGCAGCGCCTGGCTCGGTTCGCGCTGAACGTCGAAGCTGGCGCAACCGCCCAGGAACGAGGCGAGTAGCAGAAGAGCGAGCAGGGGCTGTCTGAATCTCACGTGGGAACGTTCCGATTGGCGGCAGGTGTCGGCATATGGACGCTGGTTTCCCGATAAAGGTCAGTCAGTGATGCTGTCAGTTTCAGCGAGCAGCTTGATGGCGGCGGTGCCGACCTTGCGCACCGCTTCTTCGATCTGCGGTGTTGGTTTGGCAGCGTAGTTCATCCGCAGGCAATTGCGGTACTTGCCCGAAGCGGAAAAAATGCTGCCGACGGCAATCTGTACGCCCTGGTCGTGCAAGGCGCGATTCAGTTTCAAGGTGTCGAAGCCCTCTGGCAGTTCAACCCAGAGCATGAAGCTGCCTTGGGGGCGACTGGCCCGTGTACCCGCGGGAAAATAGCGGGTGACCCAATCGATCATCGCGTCGCGATTGCGCTGGTATTGGCTGCGCATCCGCCGCAAATGCGGTTCGAAGTGCCCGGCCTTGAGGAATTCGGCAATGGCGATCTGCGGTTGCGGTGCGGTGGAACCGGTGCTGATGTACTTCATGTGCAGCACCCGTTCCAGATAACGTCCCGGCGCCACCCAGCCGATGCGTAGGCCCGGTGCCAGGGTCTTGGAAAAGGAACTGCACAGCAGGACGCGGCCGTCCTCGTCGAAGGATTTGATCGTGCGCGGTCGCGGATAGGTGTAGGCCAGTTCGCCATACACATCATCCTCGATGATCGCCACGTCGAACCGCTGTGCCAGTGTCAACAGTGCGCGCTTTCGCGATTCGGGCATGATGTAGCCCAGCGGATTGTTGCAGTTGGGGGTCAACTGTATGGCCTTGATCGGCCATTGTTCCAGTGCCAGTTCAAGGGCGTCGAGGCTGATTCCGGTGAGCGGGTCGGTAGGGATTTCCAGGGCTTTCATGCCCAGCCCCTTGAGGGTCTGCATGGCGCCGTGAAAGCTTGGCGAATCCACGGCCACGATATCTCCCGGCTCGCAGATGGCACGGATGCTGGTGGACAGCGCTTCGTGGCAACCGGTGGTGACCACCAGGTCGCTGGCGCTAAACTGGCAGCCGGAGTCGAGCATCAATCGGGCGATCTGCTCGCGCAGTTCGAGGGTGCCGTGGATGTTGTCGTAATACAGACCGGGCATGTCCTGCCGCCGGCTGATCCGTGCCAGGCCGCGCAGCAGCGGTTTCAGGGTCGGCGTGGTGATGTCCGGCATGCCGCGACCCAGTTGCACCACGTCCTTGCGTGGCACCGCGCGAATCAACTCCAGTACCTGATCCCACTGGGAAATATCCACCGGTCGTTGCGCCGGACGGCCAATCGCCGGCAGCTCCGGCAGCTCGCGACTCACCGGCACGAAATAGCCCGACTTGGGTTTCGGCATCGCCAGGCCGCTGTCTTCCAGCATCCGATAGGCCTGTTGCACGGTGCTCAGGCTGACGCCGTGCTCGACGCTCAACGCCCGCACCGACGGCAGCCGGTCGCCGGGGCGATAGAAGCCCTGTTCGATACGCGTGCCGAGCAACTCGGCGAGGTTGACGTAAAGGGTCATGGCGCTGTCTCGGTGTGGGTGGTTCGGTTGACCAATACAGATGAGGCAAAAAATTGCGATTCAGAGGTTAATACAGCGATTCTGTATGGAATTAATACAATTGCGTTGCGTCTGTAATGCTTTTCGCCGTCCGCGCATCATGAAAGCTCTGGCTACCCAAGTAAACAGGAGCGATCAACATGAACGGCTTGAGCGATGTGCGGCTGACGTTACACGGTCAGGAACTGGCGGCAGGACAAAATAACGGTGCGCGCGAGGCGCTGATGCGCAACGCACCGTCCGGTCTGAGTCGCTGGGGACTGTTCTGGCATCGTCTTCACACGCGCAAGGCGTTGCTCTCGCTCACGCCGGAGCAGCTCAGGGATGTGGGGTTGAGTCGGGAGCAGGCGCGGGAGGAGGGGCTTAAACCCTTCTGGCGGATCTGAGTTCTGTGGTGGTCTTTAGATCCATTCGCGGGCAAGCCTCGCTCCTACAAGGACACCCGCAATCCCTGTAGGAGCGAGGCTTGCCCGCGAAGGCGTCCTCAAGAACACAAAATCTTTCAGACCAACTCTTTAAGCCGATGCCACAACATCCCCAACGCCAGCAACGGCGACCGCAAATGCTTGCCACCCGGAAAAGTAATGTGTGGCACCTGAGCAAACAGATCGAACCCACCACTGTGCTGCCCGCTGATAGCTTCAGCCAACAACTTGCCCGCCAAATGCGTGGCATTCACCCCATGACCCGAATAAGCCTGGGCGTAATACACATTCGGCTGATCCTTGAGCCGACCAATCTGCGGTAGGCGATTGGCGCCGATGCCGATCATCCCGCCCCATTGATAGTCGATCTTCACCCCGGCCAGTTGCGCGAATACCTTCAGCATCTTCGGCCGCATGTAGGCGGCGATGTCCTTCGGGTCGCGTCCTGAATAATGACAAGCGCCGCCGAACAGCAAACGTCGATCCGCCGAAAGTCGGTAGTAATCCAGCGCCACACGCTGATCACAGACCGCCATGTTTTGCGGCAGCAGTGAGTGGGCCAGTTCTTCGCTCAAGGGTTCGGTGGCGATGATGTAACTGCCGGCGGGCAGCACCTTGCCGCTGAGTTCGGGGTTGAGATCGTTGAGGTAGGCGTTGCAGCCCAGCACCAGGGTCTTGGCGCGAACCGAGCCCTGGGTGGTATGGATCTTGATCTCGGGGCCGTATTCGATGCGGGTGACGGCCGAGCGTTCGAACAGTTTCGCCCCCAGTTGCTGTGCGGCGCCAGCTTCGCCCAAGGCCAGATTGAGCGGATGCAAATGTCCCGAGCCCATGTCGATCAGGCCGCCCACGTAACGGTCGGAACCCACTACCGAGTGCATTTCGTTGGCTTGCAGCAACCGGGTTTCGTAACGGTAGCCGAGGCTGCGCAGTTCTTCGGCGTCTTCGGCAAAGCCTTCCAGGTCACGAGGTTTGTTGGCGAGATCGCAGTAACCCCAGGTCAGGTCGCAGGGAATTTGAAAACGCTCGACCCGCTGTCGGACGATTTCCACCGCTTCCAGCCCCATGAGTTTCATCTGACGTACACCGTCCGCACCGATCACGTTGGCGAACTGATCGAGACCATGGCCAACGCCGCGAATCAATTGCCCGCCATTACGGCCGCTCGCGCCCCAGCCGATCTTGTGGGCTTCGAGCAGGATCACGCTAAGGCCGCGTTCGGCCAGTTCGAGCGCCGTGTTCAACCCGGAAAACCCGCCGCCGACCACGCACACATCGGCTACCTGCTCGCCTGCGAGCACTGGATAATCGGGTTGCGGCAGGCTGCTGGCAGCGTAATAAGAGCCCGTGTGCTGATGGCTCGGGGCAGATGGCTGAGCACGTGCAGTCATGTGCGTGTTCCTGATTATTGCGTTTAGAAAATTTGACGGAGCATAAGCCGGACTTTCCGACACGGGCAACACTGGTCGGTTGTGGCTGTCTGATTTGGGGCTTTTGCGTCAGAATCCCGGTCTATTCCGCATTCGGTCAAGGCTTCGATGAGCTGCAACAGTCAGAAAATTCGCACCCTGCGCCAGCAGATTCCCTCGTTCGAGTGCGTTCCCGGTTGCCATGACTGCTGTGGGCCGGTGACCACCTCGCCGGAAGAAATGTCCCGCCTGCCGCGCAAGACCCGCGCCGAGCAGGATGCAGCGATGGATGAACTCAATTGCGTGCACCTGGGGCCCGACGGCTGCACCGTGTATGACGAGCGGCCGTTGATCTGTCGGCTGTTCGGCACCACCAAGACCTTGCCGTGCCCCAATGGGCGAGGGCCGGTGGAGCTGATTCATCCGCGTGTGGAGAAGCAGATTCATGAGTACATGGCCAACACTCGGCAGGTGTTGGTGTAGCGGCTGCGTTCCGTCAGTTGGACCGAGTCGCGGCCTTCGCGAGCAAGCCCGCTCCCACATTTGGTCCTTGCCGTACACAAATCCATGCCCACTGAAGATCGAATGTGGGAGCGGGCTTGCTCGCGAAAGCGGCCGATCAGGTTCCGCCTATCTTCAATCCGGAATCGGCAAATTCAAGCTCTCTTTGACCTCTTCCATCACGATATAGCTCTTGGATTCCCGCACATGGGGCAGCTTGAGCAAGATATCGCCCAGCAACTTGCGGTACGAAGCCATCTCGGAAATCCGCGCTTTCACCAAATAGTCGAAATCCCCTGACACCAAGTGGCATTCCAATACGTGGGGCAGTTTCAGCACCGCGCGTCGGAACTCTTCGAAAGTATCGCCGGATTTGTAGTCGAGGCTGATCTCGACGAACACCAGCAGGCTACCCTTGAGATGCTGCGGATTGAGCCGGGCGTTGTAGCCCATGATGATCCCTTCGCGCTCCAGCCGCCGGACCCGCTCGGTACAGGGCGTGGTCGAGAGCCCGACCTTTTCCCCCAGCTCGGTAAAGGAAATGCGCCCGTCCGCTTGCAGGATCCGCAGGATGTTGCGGTCGATCTTGTCCAGCTCACGTTTGGTCTGGGTGTTGGTACGCATAGGGGATGCGCCTCCGTGAAAAGGGTTCTTGCCGAGAATTGTCGCCAAATATAGGCATTTATATAGTGAAAAGCACTGGCTAATCTTTTTTAAACTGCCCACATCTACGGTCTGAACAACAAACGTCAGCGGCAAGCCGCGATGAGGGATATGAAAATGCGCGTTATGGTCTTGGGTAGCGGCGTCATCGGTACCACCAGTGCTTATTATCTGGCGCGTGCCGGGTTTGAAGTGGTGGTGGTGGACCGTCAGCCGGCTGCTGCCATGGAGACCAGTTTCGCCAACGCCGGGCAGGTTTCGCCGGGTTATGCCTCGCCGTGGGCGGCGCCAGGTGTGCCGCTCAAGGCCATCAAGTGGCTGTTGCAGCGCCACGCACCGCTGGCAATCAAGGCCACCGCCGACATCGACCAATACCTGTGGATGGCGCAGATGCTGCGCAACTGCACCGCCAGCCGCTATGCGGTGAACAAGGAACGCATGGTCCGCCTGTCCGAGTACAGCCGTGACTGCCTCGACGAGTTGCGCGCCGAAACCGGCATTGCCTACGAAGGCCGCAGCCTCGGTACGACACAGCTGTTCCGTACCCAGGCTCAACTCGACGGCGCCTGGAAAGACATTGCCGTGCTGAAAGAGTCCGGCGTGCCGTTTGAACTGCTCGACCGCGCCGGCATTGCCCGGGTTGAGCCGGCGCTGGCCAGCGTTACCGACATCCTCGCCGGTGCCCTGCGCCTGCCGAACGACCAGACCGGCGACTGCCAGATGTTCACCACCCGCCTGGTCGAAATGGCTACCAAACTGGGTGTGGAATTCCGCTTCGACCAGGACATTCAGCGCCTCGACTACGCCGGCGACCGCATCAATGGTGTATGGATCGACGGCAAGCTGGAAACCGCTGACCGCTACGTCCTGGCACTCGGCAGCTACTCGCCGCAACTGCTCAAGCCGCTGGGCATCAAGGCGCCGGTGTATCCGCTCAAGGGTTATTCGCTGACCGTGCCGATCACCAATCCGGCGATGGCCCCGACTTCGACTATCCTCGACGAGACCTACAAGGTCGCGATCACCCGTTTCGACAACCGCATCCGCGTCGGCGGCATGGCTGAAATCGCCGGTTTTGACCTGTCGCTGAACCCGCGTCGGCGCGAAACCCTGGAGATGATCGTCAACGACCTTTATCCTCAGGGCGGCGATCTGACCAAGGCGAGTTTCTGGACCGGTCTGCGTCCGACCACGCCGGATGGCACGCCGATCGTTGGCGCCACCCCGTTCAAGAACCTGTTCCTGAACACCGGTCACGGCACGCTCGGTTGGACCATGGCCTGCGGCTCCGGTCGCTTGCTGGCTGACCTGATGGCGAAGAAAACCCCGCAGATCAGCGCCGAAGGCCTCGATATCTCTCGTTATGGCAACAAAACCCAGGAGTCCGCAAAACATGTCAATCCAGCGCCAGCTCACCAATGAGCGCATGAGCCAGATCGTTGTCCACAGCGGCACCGTCTATCTGGCAGGGCAAGTCGGCGACGACATGAGTGCCGGGATTGAACAGCAGACCCGTGAAACCCTCGCCAACATCGAGCGCTTGCTGGACCTGGCCGGAACCGACAAGAGCCGTTTGCTGTCGGTGACGATTTACTTGAAAGACATCGACGCGCACTTCGAAGGCATGAACGCGGTGTGGGACAAGTGGCTGCCCAAAGGCGTCGCACCGGCTCGCGCGACGGTTGAGTCGAAGCTGTGCGAACCGGAAATCCTGGTGGAGCTGTCGGTTGTAGCCGCTCTGCCGTAACTGCTTTGACATAGCTGCTCTGAAATAACTGCTCTGGGATAAGTAGCTCAGAACGATCCCTCTCCCGGTGCTACTGGCGGTTTTATGCCCTCAGCCAGCGCCGGTTTTTCTTCCCATTGACCGACCAGAAGTCTGCCGCCATGCGTCCTGCCCGTGCCCTGATCGACCTTCAAGCCCTGCGTCACAACTACCAGATCGCCCGTGAAGTCACGGGTGCCCGTGCCCTCGCCGTGATCAAGGCCGATGCCTATGGCCATGGCGCAGTGCGTTGCGCCCAGGCACTTGAAGCCGAAGCGGACGGGTTCGCCGTGGCCTGCATCGAAGAGGCCCTGGAACTGCGCGCCGCCGGAATTCGTGCGCCGGTGGTGCTGCTGGAAGGTTTTTTCGAAGCCGATGAACTGTCGCTGATCGTCGAGCATGAGTTCTGGTGCGTGGTGCATTCGCTGTGGCAACTCGAAGCCATCGAGAAGGCAGCACTGAGCAAGCCGATCACGGTCTGGCTCAAACTCGACTCGGGCATGCATCGGGTCGGTCTGCATCCAAAGGATTACCAGGCGGCCTATCAACGACTGCTGGCCAGCGGCAAGGTCGCCAAGATTGTGCTGATGAGTCACTTCGCCCGCGCCGATGAGCTGCACAGTCAAGCCAGTTCCGAGCAAGTGGCAGTCTTTGAAGCCGCGCGCCAGGGGTTGTCCGCCGAGATCAGCCTGCGCAATTCACCGGCGGTGCTGGGTTGGCCGCAGATCCCGAGTGATTGGGTGCGTCCGGGCATCATGCTCTACGGCGCGACGCCTTTCGAGGAAACCAACGCGGTGGCGTCACGTCTGCAACCGGTGATGACCCTCGAATCGAAAGTGATTGGCGTGCGTGAACTGCCAGCCGGCGAGCCGATCGGTTATGGCGCGAAATTCATCACGCCTAAACCGATGCGCGTTGGCGTGGTGGCCATGGGTTACGCCGATGGATACCCGCGTCAGGCGCCGACCGGTACCCCGGTGATGGTCGCCGGGCAGCGCAGTCAGCTGATCGGGCGGGTGTCGATGGACATGCTGTGCATCGATTTGACCGATGTGCCGCA
The DNA here is from genome assembly GCF_902497995.1 of Pseudomonas fluorescens. GTDB lineage: Bacteria > Pseudomonadota > Gammaproteobacteria > Pseudomonadales > Pseudomonadaceae > Aquipseudomonas > Aquipseudomonas fluorescens_BK. The sequence continues at coordinate 194,180 of NZ_CABVII010000006.1, forward strand.
AGCCGGCCTCGGTTCGACCGTGGAGTTGTGGGGTAAAAACATCCTCGCCAGCGACGTGGCCAAGGCCGCCGACACGATTCCTTACCAGATCTTCTGCAACTTGCACCGGGTGCCGAAGCTCTATTGCGGGGCTTAGCCCAAAGCGCCGCGGACCGAAAGTCGCCTCGCCGAACAGGATTCAGGCCCAAGTGTTGTAAATACTGAACGCTGTCGCCATGATAACGCTCAATATTCCAACAACCTGAATCTTGGAGGCGCAAGCTTGGACGTCGGTGAACGACTGCAATCCATCCGTAAGCTCAAAGGCCTTTCCCAGCGTGAACTCGCCAAGCGGGCGGGCGTCACCAACAGCACCATTTCGATGATCGAGAAGAATAGCGTCAGCCCCTCGATCAGTTCGCTGAGGAAAGTGTTGGGCGGGATTCCCATGTCCATGGTCGAGTTCTTTTCCGAAGAGATCCTGCAGGAAAAACCGACTCAGATCGTCTACAAGGCCAACGAGCTGATCGATATTTCCGATGGCGCCGTGACCATGAAACTGGTCGGCCGGGCACACCCGAGCCGGGCTATCGCGTTCCTCAATGAAATCTACCCGCCAGGCGCCGACACCGGTGACGAGATGCTCACCCACGAGGGCGAGGAAACCGGGATTCTGCTTGAAGGAAGGCTGGAACTGGTGGTCGGGCTTGAAACTTTTGTGCTTGAAGCCGGCGATAGCTACTACTTTGAAAGCACCAAGCCGCACCGTTTTCGTAATCCGTTCGATGCGCCGGCGCGACTAATCAGCGCAGCTACACCCGCGAACTTTTAACAAAAGAGGCGCCCTGCCAGCATGGCGGAGGGACCCGAACTGTTTTTCCGCTGCACAACAAGACCCCTTCGACTTTGGGGTTGTTTCAGTGTGGCGGGCTTACCGTTATACTTGCGCCCGCCTGCGAACCGTGGCCGTGGGCGTGACTAGCCACCATTGAGGGTGAACGCGTGAATCTAATTATGAAAATGCTGGCTGCACCAGCAACCGTATTGGCCCTATGGGCAGTCAGCGCTCAAGCTGCGACTAACGATGAAATTGCCAAGCGCCTTGCGCCAGTCGGCCAGGTCTGTGTTCAGGGTCAAGAGTGCAAGGGCATGGAAGTGGCCGCTGCCTCGGGCGGCGGTGGTGGTGCCAAAGCGCCTAAAGATGTCATTGCAAAGCACTGCAATGCTTGCCACGGCACCGGCCTGCTGGGTGCACCGAAAATCGGTGACAAGGCTGCCTGGAAAGAGCGCGCTGATCACCAGGGCGGCCTCGACGGCATTCTGGCCAAGGCCATTACCGGTATCAACGCAATGCCGCCTAAAGGCACCTGTGCCGACTGCTCCGACGACGAGTTGAAGGGCGCCATCAAAGAGATGTCCGGCCTGTAAAACGCCTGCATCTCTCGCGAAAAAGCCGCTTGCGAGCGGCTTTTTTGTGCCTGCGATTTGCCCTTGGGACTATCCTTTGCAGCAAAGGCCCGGCAAGCCCAAGCGAATGCGGTCCACTGTAGGAGCGAGCTTGCTCGCGATGGACTCAAGAGCGCCGCGTTTAACCAGTAAATACGCGTTATCGTTAACGACCATCGCGAGCAAGCTCGCTCCTACAGTGAACGGCATTATGGCAAGCTCGGTCTAATCCCCATTCACGGAACGCAAGGGAGGATCAGATGGTGCAGCTGTGTTCTATCGAGCAGGCGGTCGATGATGTGTTGGCACGGTTGCCTGCGCATATCCACATGGGCTTGCCCCTCGGTCTGGGCAAACCCAACCACTTCGTCAACGCGCTGTTTCAGCGCATTGCACAACGGCCCGAACGGCAGCTGACCATCTACACCGCCCTGTGCCTGGGCCGCCCTTCGTTAGGCGACGGTCTGCAAAAGCGCTTCCTCGAACCCTTCATCGAACGGGTTTTCGGCGACTACCCCGAACTGGATTTCCTGGCAGATCTACATAAAGACAACCTGCCGTCCAACATTCATGTTCAGCAATTTTTCCTGCAGCCTGGCAGCCTGCTCAACAGTGCAGCGGCGCAGCGCGATTACGTCAGCAGCAACTACAGCCACGCCGCCCGGGACATCAACGCCGCCGGCTTGAACCTGGTGGCGCAGCTGGTAGCCAGTCACAGCGAGCATCCCGACCGCCTGAGCCTGAGCTGCAACCCGGACATCACCCTCGACCTGTTGCCGATGATCGCCAAACGCCGGGCAGCAGGGGAAACGATCCTGCTGGTAGGGCAGGTGCACAACGACTTGCCATACATGCCCGGCGACGGGGAAATCGGCATCGATACCTTCGACCTGTTGATTGACGAGAAAGACCGCACGACGCTGTTCTCCACGCCGAACATGCCGGTGGGTTTTCAGGATCACTTCATTGGCCTGCACGCCAGCACGCTGGTGCGCGATGGCGGCACCTTGCAGATCGGTATCGGCGCCATGGGTGATGCCCTGACCGCCGCGTTGCTGGCGCGACAAGCCGACAATGACGGTTACAAGGCATTGCTCGCGGACATCAATCTCAGTCAGTGGGCGCAACTAATCGATCGTGAAGGCGGCGTCGAACCCTTTGCCAAGGGCCTTTACGGTTGCAGCGAAATGTTCGTCAACGGCTTGCTGGTGCTGGCTGATGCCGGGATTGTGCGGCGTAAGGTCTACCCCGATGTGCCGACCCAGCAACAGGCGAATGCCGGCACCCTGGACGAGACCGCTCAGACTGACGGCATCTGCGTCCATGGCGGCTTCTTCCTCGGGCCGCGCACTTTCTACGAGCGCTTGCGCGAGTTGCCCCAGAGCAAGCGGCTCGCATTCAACATGACCCGCATCAGCTACATCAACGAGCTTTATGGTCAGGAAGAGCTCAAGCGTCTGCAGCGCCTCGATGCGCGCTTTATCAATACCGTGTTCACCATGACCCTGTTGGGTGCCGGGGTGGCGGATCAGCTGGAAGACGGGCGGGTACTCAGCGGTGTGGGCGGGCAATACAACTTTGTCGTCCAGGGCCATGCGCTGGAAGGCGCGCGTTCGGTGCTGCTGCTACGCAGTTGGCGCGAGTCGGGTGGTGAAGTCAGTTCGAACATTGTCTGGGAATACGGGCATTGCACGATCCCGCGGCACCTTCGGGACATTGTGGTGACCGAATACGGCATCGCCGATTTGCGCGGCAAGACGGATGCGGCAGTGATCGAGGCATTGCTGAGCATCAGCGACTCACGCTTTCAGCCGGGGTTGATCGAGCAGGCGCAGAACATTGGCAAGTTGCCGAAGAACTTCCGCCTCGATCCGCGGTTTGCGGATAACAATCCGCAGCGTTTGCAGGCGATTCAGGCGCAGCATCCGAATCTGTTTCCGGAGTATCCGCTGGGGTGTGATTTCACCGAGGTGGAGCGGGATGTGTTGCGGGCGCTGAACTGGTTGAAGAGCAAGTTCAAGCTCACGCAGATTTTGGAATTGGGCAAGGCTGCGCTGGATGCGCCAGAGCCTTCGGCGTTTCCCGGGCATCTGGAGCGGATGCAACTGACCAACCCGCAAGGGCTGAAAGAGGATCTGTTTCAGCGGCTGCTGCTCACCGGCCTCAAGGCCACCGCCATTTAGCGGCCAACATAAATCAAATGTGGGAGCGGGCTTGCTCGCGAAAGCGGTATATCAGTCAGGGAATATGTCGACTGACACTACGCATTCGCGAGCAAGCCCGCTCCCACACAAGTTCTGTGGTGTGGCGGCTTACTCGATAAAGGTCACAACGCCACCCGCCAGCGACTGAACGCGAGCCAGGGATTCAACGCGATATCCTTGGGCATCCAGCTCCGCACGCCCCCCCTGGAACGACTTCTCGATCACGATCCCCAAACCAGCCACGGTAGCGCCGGCCTGTTTGATGATCGAAATCAGCGCTTGCGACGCCTTACCGTTGGCCAAAAAGTCATCGATGATCAGCACGCGGTCGCTGCTGGTCAGGTGGCGCGGGGAGATCGCCACCGTGCTTTCGGTCTGCTTGGTGAACGAGTAAACGGTCGCCGACAGCAGGTTTTCGGTCAGGGTCAGGGACTGATGCTTGCGCGCGAAAATCACCGGCACGCCGAGGTTCAGACCGGTCATGATCGCCGGGGCAATACCCGAGGCTTCGATGGTGACGATCTTGGTGATGCCCGAGTCCTTGAACAGCGTGGCAAATTCATCGCCAATCAGCTTCATCAGGGCCGGGTCGATCTGGTGGTTCAGAAAGGCGTCGACTTTCAGGACCTGATCGGAAAGCACGATGCCTTCTTCGCGGATTTTCTTGTGCAGTGCTTCCACAATAGCTTCCTCTGTTGGCGCTACGGGCGCCGAAGGTAGATTGAAAATAGTCGATTCTAGCGCCTTAGCATCGCGCGTATATCCGCCAATGCCGAATTGCCGCGCACGGCTTTGACTTCGGTCGGGGTGTCATCGTTGCCTTCCCAGGCCAGGTCGTCCGGCGGCAGTTCGTCGAGGAAACGGCTTGGTGCGCAGTCGATGATCTCGCCGTATTGCTTGCGCTTGGCGGCGAAGGTGAAGGCCAGGGTCTGACGCGCACGCGTAATCCCGACGTAGGCCAGGCGGCGTTCTTCCTCGATGGTGTCGGCTTCGATACTGGAGCGGTGCGGGAGAATTTCCTCTTCCATGCCCATGATGAACACGTAGGGAAATTCCAGGCCCTTGGAGGCATGCAAGGTCATCATCTGCACACCTTCGGCGCCGTCTTCCTCTTCCTGCTGACGTTCCAGCATGTCGCGCAGTACGAGTTTGCCGATGGCGTCTTCGACGGTCATCTCGCCTTCTTCGTCTTTCTCCAGCGTGTTCTTCAACGCCTCGATCAGGAACCACACATTACCCATGCGGTAATCGGCGGCCTTGTCGCTGGAGCTGTTGGTGCGCAGCCAATTCTCATAGTCGATGTCCATGACCATGCTGCGCAGCGCCGAGATCGGGTCTTCGCCGGCGCACTGCTCGCGGACCCTGTCCATGAAGCGCTTGAAGCGCGACAGGCGATCGGTGAAACGGGCATCCAGGTGTTCGCCCAGGCCGATTTCGTCGGTGGCGGCGTACATCGAGATTTTTCGCCCGGTGGCGTAATTGCCAAGTTTTTCCAGCGTGGTCGAACCGATCTCCCGGCGTGGGACGTTGATCACCCGCAGGAAGGCGTTGTCGTCATCCGGGTTCACGATCAGGCGGAAGTAAGCCATCAGGTCTTTCACTTCCTGGCGTCCGAAAAAACTGTTGCCGCCGGACAATCGATAAGGAACCTGGTGATGCTGCAGCTTCAGCTCGATCAACTTGGCCTGGTAGTTACCGCGATACAGAATCGCGAAATCGCTGTACGGCCGGTCGGTACGCAGGTGCAGGCTGAGGATTTCCACAGCCACGCGCTCGGCTTCGGCGTCTTCGTTGCGGCAGCGGATCACGCGGATCTCGTCGCCGTGGCCCATCTCGCTCCACAGCTGCTTTTCGAATTCGTGTGGGTTATTCGAGATCAGCACGTTGGCGCAGCGCAGGATGCGGCTGGTGGAGCGGTAGTTCTGCTCGAGCATGACGACTTTCAGGGACGGGTAATCGTCCTTGAGCAACATCAGGTTTTCCGGGCGGGCGCCGCGCCAGGCGTAGATCGACTGGTCGTCGTCGCCGACCACGGTGAACTGGTTACGGGTGCCGATCAGCAGCTTCACCAGCAGATATTGGCTGGCGTTGGTGTCCTGGTATTCGTCCACCAGCAGGTAGCGGACTTTGTTTTGCCACTTTTCAAGGATGTCGGCGTGTTCCTGGAAGAGTTTTACCGGCAGCAGGATCAGGTCGTCGAAGTCCACCGCGTTGAACGCCTTGAGCGTGCGCTGATAATGGGTATAAACGATGGCGGCGGTCTGTTCCTTGGGGTTGCGCGCATTTTCCAGGGCTTCGGGCGGCAGGATCAGGTCGTTTTTCCAGGAGCCGATCATGTTCTTGATCTCGTCGACACCGTCGTCGCCCGAGTATTCCTTCTGCATGATGTCGGTCATCAAGGCTTTGACGTCGGTCTCGTCAAAGATCGAAAACCCCGGCTTGTAGCCCAGGCGAACATGTTCCTTGCGGATGATGTTCAGGCCCAGGTTGTGAAAGGTGCACACCGTCAGGCCGCGGCCTTCGCCGCCCTTGAGCAGGGTGCCGACCCGTTCCTTCATCTCGCGCGCGGCCTTGTTGGTAAAGGTCATGGCGACAATGTACTGGGCGCGGATGCCGCAGTTCTGGATCAAGTGCGCGATCTTGCGCGTGATCACGCTGGTCTTGCCGGAGCCCGCGCCGGCGAGCACCAAAAGAGGGCCGCCGACGTAGCTCACGGCTTCTTGCTGCCGGGGATTGAGTCGGGACATACGAAATCAGGGAGTCGTTTGCGAAATGGGCCGGCATTTTAACAGGCTCAGCGAATTGTGCTGCTCTCTCCGACTTGTGACGTAGCGCGCTTTCCTCAATTGCCGGTTTTGTTACTTTCACGCAGGATGCGCACTGAGTTTGCGCCTGATGTTCGACATTCGAATTCAAGGCCGCGTTTGACAACCGATGTCATTTGGTCATTGGTGACCGGCGCTGCATAATGCCCGCCGCCTACATCATTGCAGAGTCTAGGGAGCCAGCTTGTCTACGCCTGTCGAACCCTTGCGTTTGCTGCTACTGGCGGAAGAGCCGGCGTGGGCAGCGTTGTTGCGCGAGTGTCTGGCTCCGATGGGGAGCTCGGCAGTGCTGATCAGCGCGCCTAGCTGGGAGTCGGTCAGCAGTCTGTTCGATGACAACCGCAGCGCGGTGTTATTGACGATCCCGGCCCTTCAGCCTCTACCGGGTCGTTGCAGTCTGCCAACGGTATTGCTGCTCGAACATGAGCCGCTGTCGCCGCCCGATGGTGTGAGTGACTGGTTGGTGCGCGATCTGCTTGATCCGGGCATGTTGCGCCGTTGCCTGCGGCATGTGCGTGAGCGCGGTGTGCTGGAAAATACGCTGCAGCGCCTGGCCGAGCAAGACCCGCTGACCGGCATCGCCAACCGTCAGGGGTTCCAGACCTTGCTGGCGGCGCGGCTGGCGGAAAACGAAGGCCGCGGCCTGGCGCTCGGCCACCTCGACCTCGACAACTTCCGTCACGCCAACGACTCCCTCGGCCATCAGGCCGGTGACCGATTGATCCTGCAAGTGGTGGCTCGGCTCAAAAGCCAACTCGAGGTCGGCGATCAACTGGCCCGGTTGGGCAGCGATGAATTTGCCTTGTTGATCGACACCCGTCGCGCGCCCGAACGCGCCGAGTGGATGGCCGAGCGCATCACCGAAGCGCTGGCCGAGCCCTATTGGATCGACGGCGAAAGCCTGTTGATCGGTTCCAGTCTCGGTATTGCCCACGCCCGGGTCCAGGCCGGTGCCGACCCACTGATGTGGCACGCGCACATTGCCATGCAGCAGGCCAAGAGCACACAGGGCTGCACCTTTCATATCTTCAACGAACGCATCAATCGCAATGCCCGCAGCATGGCTGACCTGGAAAGTGAGCTGCGCCGGGCCTTGCGTCGCGATGAACTGGAGTTGCACTACCAACCACGGCTGAACCTCGAGGACGGGCAAATCGTCGGTCTCGAAGCCTTGGTGCGCTGGCGGCATGCTGAACGCGGCTTGCTGCCACCGAGCGAGTTCGTGCCGCTGGCCGAGCAAAGCGGTTTGATCGTGCCGCTGGGTTACTGGGTGATTTCCCGCGCCTTGCGCGACATGCAGGCGCTGCGCGAACGGGGTTTGCCGGCGCTGCACATGGCGATCAACCTGTCGTTCCGGCAGTTTCAGGACAGCCAATTGCTGTCGACCCTGAGCCGGCTGATTGCCGAGCGCGGCGTCGAGGCGCAGTGGCTGGAGTTCGAACTGACCGAAACTGCGGTCATGCGCCGCAGTGATCTGGTGAAACAGACCATGGATGCCCTGGGGCGCCTGGGCGTACGCTTCTCCCTGGACGACTTCGGCACCGGATTCTCTTCGTTCGTGCACCTCAACAGCCTGCCGATTGCCTTGCTGAAGATCGACAAGAGCTTTGTCGGCGGCATGGAACGGCGTGAAGAGAATCGCAAACTGGTGCATGCGATGATCAACCTGGCACACAACCTCAATCTCGAAGTGGTCGCCGAGGGTGTGGAAACGCCGGAGCAGCTGCAGCTGTTGCGTGGGTTTGGGTGCAATCAGGTGCAGGGGTATCTGATCAGCAAGCCGTTGCCGTTGGTGGAGTTGGTTGAGTATCTGACGTTTGGCGCCAACCAGCAGCCGATGCTGGAAGGCGTGAGCTAAACACAACGCCTTGTAGGAGCGAGCGGTGCGGCGATCCGACTTGCCCGCGAAGGCCGTTACGCGGTGTACCTGATACATCGTGCAATGGCCTTCGCGGGCAAGTCGGATCGCCGCACCGCTCGCTCCTACAGGTCTATGCGATCTCTAAATGCTGCTGCGGCGCCGGCTCCCGCTGAATCATCCGCTTCATCTTCCACTCAAACGCCAGCGTCAGGCTCACCGCCGCGCACGCCAGCCCCAGCGCCAGGCCCCACCAGACGCCAGTCGGCCCCCCATCCAAATGGAAGGCCATCCACCACGCGGCTGGCGCCCCAATCAGCCAATAGCAGCCCAGCCCGACCAGGAACGTGGTCTTGGCATCCTTGAGCCCGCGAATGCAGCCCATGGCGATGGTTTGCGTGCCGTCGAACAGCTCGAACCATGCCGCCACCGCCAACAGGCTCACAGCCAGGTTGATAACCTCGCGGAATGCCGGGTCGTTGTGGTCCAGGAACAGGCCGATCAACTGATTCGGCAGCAGCCAGAAGACCATCGCAAAGCCCAGCATCGCCGCCGCCCCGAAAACAATTCCGACCCGTCCGGCCAGCCGCGCGCCCAACAGTTGCCCCGCACCGTAGTGCTGGCCGATGCGCATGGTGATCGCATAGGAAAGCCCCGCCGGAATCATGAACGCCACCGAGACGATCTGCAGGGCAATCTGATGCGCCGCCAGTTGCGTACTGCCCATGGTGCCCATGCACAGCGCCGCAAAGGCAAACAATCCGACTTCCACCGCGTAGGTGCCGCCAATGGGCAGGCCGAGGCGCCACAGTTCCTTCAGATACTGACGGTTGGGCCGCGACAGGCCCTGGCGCAGTGGATAAGCGTCGTAGGCCGGGTGCCGACGGATGTGCAACGCCAGCGCCAGCGCCATGAAGTTGGCAACGATCGCTGTCACGAGGCCGATGCCCACCAGGCCCATTTTCGGCAAACCGAACATGCCGGTGATCAACGCATAATTGAGCAGGAAGTTGGCCACCGTGCCGCCGAGGCTGATGACCATCACCGGCGTCGCCCGGCCGATGGCGCTGGTGAAACCACGCAGGGCCATGAAGCTCAGGTAGCCGGGCAGGGCGAACGGCAGGACCAACAGGAACTGCCCGGCCGCCTCGACGTTGGTTTCGGTCTGGCCGAACAGCAGCAGCACCGGCTTGAGGTTCCACAGCAGCACACCCGCCACCAGCGCCATCAACCACGCCAGCCACAAGCCGGCCTGGGTCAGCCGCGCCGCGCCGACGATGTCGCCGGCGCCCTGACGGATCGCAACCAGGGTGCCGACCGCCGCAATGACGCCGATGCAGAAGATCGACACGAACGAATAACTGGCTGCACCCAGGCCGCCGCCAGCGAGTGCCTCGGGACTCAGGCGCGCCATCATCAAGGTGTCGGTGAGGACCATCAGCATGTGCGCCAACTGCGAGGCAATCAACGGCCCCGCCAGCCGCAGGATGGCCCAGAGTTCAATGCGCGCTGGATGCTGCATGGTCATCACGCTCGATCGATAAAGTAAGCAGGAAAGCGTCGATTCTCGGCGCTTTGCTGGGTTTTCACAAAGGGATAAAAAGGATGGGTGGCATGATTAAAACTCATGCTAAGAAGTTTCTGTTAACTTCATCTCATTACGCTGTAGGAGTCTTCCTGATGTCCCGTCGTCTTCCTCCCTTATATGCCCTTCGCGCATTCGAAGCAGCGGCGCGACATAGCTCGTTTACCCGCGCCGCCGAAGAATTGTCGATCACTCAAAGTGCGGTCAGCCGGCACATTCGTACGCTCGAAGAGCATTTCGCCTGCCGGCTGTTCCATCGCAGTGGACGCAATCTGCAATTGACCGAGTCCGCGCGGCTGATCCTGCCCGGCATCCGCGAAGGGTTCGCGGCACTGGAGCGCGCTTGCCACACACTGCGTGCCGAAGATGACATCCTGCGCATGAAAGCCCCGTCCACCCTGACCATGCGTTGGCTGCTGGCGCGGCTCAGCCGATTCCGGCATCTGCAATCGGGTAACGAGGTGCAACTGACCAGCGCCTGGATGGACATCGACTCGGTGGACTTCAATCATGAACCGTTCGACTGCGCCGTCATCCTCAGCAACGGGAATTTTCCTCCGGACTGGGAGGCCAGCTTCCTGTTCCCGGAGGAGCTGATCCCGGTCGGTGCGCCGAATCTTCTGAACGATCAACCGTGGGACCTAGCGCGCCTGGCCAATGCCGAACTGCTGCACCCGACACCGGATCGTCGTGACTGGCGCAATTGGCTGGAGCGCATGGGCCTGACCGATCAGGTGTCGCTCAAGGGCGGGCAGGTGTTCGACACGCTGGAGCTGGGCATGATCGCCGCCGCCCGCGGGTACGGCGTATCCATGGGTGATCTGCTGATGGTGGCGGAGGACGTTGCCCAGGGACGGCTGAGCCTGCCGTGGCCGACGGCCGTCGCCAGCGGTGAGAAATATTACCTGGTCTGGCCGAAAACACGCCCTGGGGGTGAGCGTATGCGTCGGCTCAGCGATTTCCTGCAGGGCGAAGTACGGGCGATGGAGTTACCGGAGGTGGAGCGTCTGAGCTGAATCGATGCGGTTTTGGTGGTCACACATCTTGAGCTCACCGCAAATTCCCTCCCTGTGGGAGCTTGCTCGCGATGGGATCGCCTCAACGTTCTGGGTTAACTCAAAGCTTCGAATCGACAGGCGTTCTTAATCTTGTGTGTAGGGCTTGATGAATCGTTTCAGCAGGTCTATAAAAATGGCACAACTCCAAGAAAGGCTGCTGCCATGACTCCGCTCAAACTCCTCATTAGCCTCGGCGCACTGTCCGCCGCCTCCCACGTGATGGCCTGGGACTACGTCCTGCTCGACACCGACAAGGCCGCCCAGAACTGGCAAATCACCAGCCAGCAACTCGGGGTAAAAACCGATAAACCCTTCTCTGTGACCTTGCGCACCTTGCACGGCGGTCGGCAGGAAGGCGTCAGCGTCGTCGACATCGATAACGGCACCATGAAACTTTCGGTGGTGCCGACACGAGGGATGAACGTCTTGCAGGCCTCGGTCGGCACTGTACGCATGGGTTGGGATTCGCCGGTCAAAGAGGTAGTCAATCCAGCCTTCATCGAACTTAACGGTCGCGGTGGCCTTGGCTGGCTGGAAGGCTTCAACGAACTGGTCACCCGCTGCGGCTACGAATGGGTCGGCCACCCCGGCATCGACAATGGCGAGCTGCTGACCCTCCACGGTCGCGCCGCCAACATCCCGGCCAATAAAGTCACCCTGCACATCGACGAAAAACCGCCTTACACCATCAGCCTGCGCGGCGAGCTGAAAGAGCAGGCGTTCAAGAAAGTCGACTTCTCTGTCGCGACCGAACTCGTCACCGAACCCGGCAGTGTGAGCTTCAGCCTCAATGACACCCTGACCAATAACGGCGACTATTCGAAGGAATACCAGGCGCTGTACCACAGCAACTTCAGCACCCCATTCCTCGAGCAGGGCGCCCGCTTTGTCGCGCCGGTGAAACAGGTATCGCCGTTCAACGACAAAGCCAAGGGTGATCTGCCGGACTGGCAAACCTACCGCGCACCCACCAAGGACTACGACGAAACGGTTTACAACGTGGTGCCTTATGCCGACGCCAAGGGCGATACGCTGACCGTGCTGCATAACAAGGCGGGCAGCCTGGGTGTCTCGGTCGGCTTCAACACTCAAACACTGCCCGTGTTCTCCCTGTGGAAAAACACCGATACCCAAGGGCAGGGCTATGTCACGGGTCTTGAGCCGGGGACGAGCTTTTCCTACAACCGCCGGTACCAGCGGCCACTGGGCCTGGTGCCGACGATTGGGCCGAAGGAGCAGAAGCAGTTCCTGATCAGCTACAGCTTGTTGGCGGACAAGGGCGCCGTGGATCAGGCGCTGAAGCGGGTGAGCGACATTCAGGCCGGGCGGGAAACTGAGGTGCGGCAAGTACCGTTGGTGGATCTCACTAAGGGATGACATTGAGTGGCGCTTAGAATCAGGTGAATTTCAACAACAAGCCTTATCTCTGCAAAAAAACGCTTACGAAATGAGGTTTTCCAGAAAAAACGTTTATACGACTATGGGTTCGACGGCCTGTATTGAAGCGCCTCAGCCAAATGTTCGCGTCGAATGCCATCGAGTTGCTCAAGGTCCGCCAATGTGCGCGCTACCTTGAGCAGCCGGTGGGCGGCTCGCAAGGACAAGGTCAAACGCTCGCAAGCGGTTTCCAGCCAGTTTTCATCGGCTGTGGATAGCTTGCAGTGTTTGCGCAGGCCCGGCAGATCAAGGAAGGCGTTCGCACAACCTTGGCGTTTCTGTTGCCGTTCTCGTGCGTTGGCTACCAGCACCGCGGCAGCGGCCGTACTGTCACCGGGTTTAGTCGCGGGATTCAACGCCGTAGTTTCGCGGGCGACTGTCAGGTGCAGGTCGATGCGATCCAGCAGCGGCCCAGACAGTTTGTTGCGATATCGCTGGACCATGTCCGGTGTGCAGGAACATCGGCCACTAGGCTCGCCAAGGTATCCACAGGGGCAAGGATTCATCGCGGCGACCAGTTGGAAGCGCGCCGGGAAGCGTACGCGGTCCCTGGCGCGGGAGATCACGATGTGGCCGGATTCCAGTGGCTCCCTCAGTACCTCCAATACCTTGCGATCAAACTCCGGGAGTTCATCGAGGAACAGCACGCCGTGGTGGGCGAGGGTGATTTCGCCGGGTTGAGGTTTCGAGCCTCCGCCCACCAGTGCCGGCCCGGAGGCGGAGTGATGGGGTTGGCGAAACGGTCGCTGCGGCCAATGGCTCAACGGCACACAACTGGCGACCGATTGAATCGCCGCGACTTCCAGCGCCTCGCTTTCTGCCAATGGCGGCAACAGCCCCGGCAGACGACTCGCCAACAGTGTTTTCCCCGTTCCCGGAGGCCCGCTGAACAGCAGGTTATGCGCGCCCGCCGCCGCAATCAGCAATGCACGCTTGGCCGCGAGTTGGCCCTGCACCTCGTTCAAATCGGGATAGGGTTTACTGGCATGCATCAAGCCATCCGAAACGTAAGGCTCGATGGGCATATGACCATTGAAATGCGCGACCGCTTCCAGCAGATGGTCCACCGCAATCACCTTCAACCCCGACGCCAGGCACGCCTCTTCGGCGTTAGCTCGCGGCACCACTAATGTCCGCCCGGCCTTGCGCGCTGCCAGTGCCGCCGGCAGCACACCGCGAACCGCCCGCACTGCACCGGACAGCGCCAATTCCCCAAGGCATTCCACATCGTCCAGGGTGAGCGTCGGCACCTGAACACTGGCCGACAGAATCCCCAAGGCAATCGCCAGATCAAATCGGCCGCCATCCTTAGGCAGATCAGCGGGAGCGAGATTCAACGTGATGCGCCGCGCCGGAAATTGCAGGCCCGAATTGATGATCGCACTGCGCACGCGGTCCTTGCTTTCCCTTACGGCTGTTTCGGGCAAGCCGACCATCGTCAGGGATGGCAAACCGTTGGCCAGATGGACTTCCACGGTGACGGCGGGTGCATCCACGCCAATCTGGGCGCGGCTGTGGACGATGGACAAAGACATGGTCGTTCCTTGATATGACGGGGGCCGCTTCCTGCGGTGTTTTCAAGGGTAGTCCGGTATGGAGTATTTGGCGGGAGGAGCCGGAGGAAGTTTTCACTGGATGTTGCGACTAGTTTTTCCGGAATTGCCGGTCAAAAAACTGTGTTGAGGATATGGTGGTTCGTTCAACCAGCAGAATTCAGGATTTTCCGCCCGCCAGAAGGCCACTTTGTTCGAGTTTTCTACCATGCGTTGCGGCTACTTCAAGAAAGTGCCGTTGATTGGCTGAAACTTTTCCAGCTAACCGAAACGCTTCGGCGTGAAATTCAACAATTTGGAGCACCCTTGTTATTCGCTTTTTTTGGTTCATACGCACCTCGTGCGATAGTTTGCTTTGTTTGATGATCAGTTGCTTTCCCTTTTCTTCTCATCGTTTTTTTCTGTTTGGATCTGACTGCAGAAGATAGATGAGGAAGCTGGGATTACGTAATCAGGCGAGGGGGACAGACTTTGTAGGAACATACTTACGTAACTGAAAGATGCCTCAGTTGGCCAGCGGGAAATTTCCTAGTGTTGTTTCCGCTTTTACGTAGGTCCAGAAAAGCCGGTATCGTTGATGGACCTACTCCGTCTGCAATTGATAGAATTCAATCAAGGGCTCTTATAGAGCAGGGGTGTTGAGGTTCACTACGATATTGCCTCAATACTGTGGATGTGCAGGATTCGTGGATCCTGTGGTAGCGGCAACCGGTAACAATGGTTGGCTTTCGACCCCTTTCGAGATACGTTTCTCGGACGTGCTAAGCGAGCGCTGCGACTACCAGCCCTGAATACATTGCACCCGAGTTTCAAGGCGAAAAAAGCGTAAAGAGCACGTGCTATCAATCAGGCCATGGAGCTGTTTTTGTAGGACCGTTCCTAAATAGATGAAGGAACCCGGTGAAAGAGCGAGGATGGGCTTGCCTGCTGACAATTGCTGCTTATGATCACGGATAAATGCGTCTTGTAGGAGGTGAAAATGGTCCGGATTGGAATGCGCCCGATTCATCCTGGTGAAATTCTCAGCGAGGAGTTTATGAAGCCGCTGGGCATTACAACGGCGGCTTTGGCTAGCTCGCTGAACGAGCCTGTGGCTGAAGTGAACGACGTTGTAAGGCGGCAGAGTGGAGTCAGTGATGGTCTGGCGAAGAAGCTATCCATGCATCTGAAGACCACACCCGAATTCTGGCTTAATCTGCAGTCAGCCTATGATTTTCGTACATTCCAGATAGAACGTGGTTGGACGGTTAGAGGCAAAGCGATCGCAGCATTCCCTAAGCTCAATTTCACCACGACGTATTGATTGAGTATCTTGGCTCCTCACGATTAGTGCGTGCGGCACGTCTTTCAGTCGAATCCACGACTAATTATCCAATATTAATTATCATTGATTATTTTGGTGAAGAAATCCTACAAGTCTACAAGTGCAGTAAATATGAGTATGGAAAAAATCCAAGGTTTGACTTTTTTGTTGGAGTCAGTTTATTTTGCGACAAAATAAAATGGATCCAATATTAAAGGCGGTGGCTTTGGACATATTGATGGGCTTGATTGCTGCATTATTTTGGGGCGGAACAGACTTTCTTGTAGGATTAAACGCACGTGCTGTCGGGGTAAAAAGAGCCGTGTTTTTCGGTCAGGCATTAGGTTTTATCTTGATGAGTGCTCTTCTGCTCCTATACCCGGCCTATCTTGCCAAGTCTTTGTCGGCTCCAGCGGAAGTCTGGATTTTGGGAGGCATCGCTGCTGTGTTAACGGTTGCCGGCGCCTTGGCTCTATCAAAAGCTTTTGCATTAGGTAAGGCAGCAATTGTTGCACCACTTGTAACGTCGTATGGCGTATTTACCACGGCGCTAGCGTGGGTCAGTGGGGATATTATTGTGCTCACACAGTTAGCCGGAATAGCCGTGTGCGTTGTTGGAGTACTTCTGACCAGTGCGCATAGCAACGCCGACGGTACTGTTAAACGTAAAAACAAGGTTTCAATAGTGTATGGTCTGCTTGCCGCGCTTTTGTATGGTGCAAGTTTCTGGGTTCAGGGGAAATATACCCTTCCCTTACTCGGGCCAATTACCATGTTGTGGCTTGGCTACGCGGTTGGTCTTTTCATTTTGTTCTTTCTGGTGCTGAAAGTCGATGCTGGCGTGAAATTACCTTCTGCGAAAAGTTTCGGTACCTTGACGAGTGCTAGCTTATTAAACTTGGGCGGTTTCTCGGCGTTTTCGTTCGGCGCGATCAGCGGTTCTGTATCGGTAGTGACAGTAATCAGCACATTGTCAGGTGGGATAGCGGCCGTGTTGGGTTATTTTTTCTTTAAAGAGCGTCTTGGCATCATACAGGTGGTAGGCATCATCCTGGTTCTGGTGGGTGCGATAATTCTACATTTGTTTCACTGAGTCTTAGCGCCGATTCTGTCCAAAAATGCTGATTGTTATATGTATGGCATTTCCTTTAAAGCATACGGATTGCTCTGTCAGACCCAACACGCTGCCAAGGAAGACCGACTACCACCACCTGAAGCTGCTCGGGACTCAACTCCATTTGTCCTCCGTATTGCTGGCCAGTCAGTGGCACTGGGTGGTGGATTGGCAAGCTCCGAAATGGGGCGTTTCAAGGAAGATTTACACTTGAAATATTGACTAGAGGTTGGCATTAACGGATCATCATTTTTGAGGACTGCAACTGCGCATTCGTCGGGACTGGGCACCAGCTAAGGCCCCCCCGCATTTTTGGCAGCAGAGAAAGCTGGTTTCTCTGAAGTAGTGACGACGGGCTCGCCTGTCGGATTCTGAACCCAAGGTCGCAAGGCTGGGAGCTAAAGAATCGCTGCGACTACTCCTCAAAATTATCTAAAAGGCGTCCGTTGGACGCCTTTTTTTTATTTCTGATTCGGTATTACTCGTGGTATCTGTCCGACTAGCGTTCCATGTGCACGCTTTTGCGGATACCAAGTCACTACGTAATAACCAAAGCCAGTGACGCGTTCGTGTCTCGGCTCTAGGATCAGTGTTCCCATGGATGTCCTCAATACTGCGATCCGATTTCCGCCGCGCTGTTCTTTGAACTCGCAGTAGATCTGCGCTCCCGGAACGATCATTTTCGACAGAAGAGCTGCTACCCCGTCGATCGTCTGACAGCCATGCTTGAGTAAGTCGGCCTTATGGGCTTCCCACACGTGTATTACGCCAAAACCGCTGTTCACTCGGCGATGAACACCTACACGCAGATAAATCTCCCCTCCCGGCAAGCCGAATTTCGGCATGTCGGGAATGGTGCCAAAGCTAAAACCGCCATCTGGGTGTGGTACTAACGCGTTTTCTTTACGTTTGAGCAGTTCAGACAAGAACAAATCCAGAGCCAGAATGACCGGTTGTATAGCGCCGGTCCTGAGGCGGAGTGATGGGTTGGCGAAACGCTCACTGTCGCCAATGGCTCAATGGCTCAACGGCACACGACTGACGACTGGTTGAATTGTCGCGACGTCCAGCGCCTCGCTTTCTGCCAGTGTTGATACCAGCCCGGGCACACGACTCACCAACAAGGTTCAGTTTCTTTTACCGGCCAGTAAACCAATTGGCTCAAGTTCTTTGCCGTGCTCGGCAGCGACTTTAAAAAAGCGGCGTTGATTGGCCGATATACTTCCGGCCAGCCGAAGCGCTTCGGCGTGAAACTCTGCAATTTGTAACAGTTTTGCCTTTCGTTTTTTTTGGCTCATACACACCTCGTGCGAGTGGCATTTTCTTCTCATTGCTTGCGTCATTGAATATCAAGGCGAAAAGCGTAAAGGAACGGGTGCGTATTGGTAAATCAGGCCATGGAGCTGCTAGTTGTAGGACCGTGCCTAGATCGATGAAGGACGCCGGACTCTGCAATCGACCTATGATTTGCTTACATTCCAATCGAGCATGATTGAACGGCTAAAGGTCAGAGCGATTGCAGCATCCGTGAAGCTCGTTTCCACCATGGAGCACTGACTGCGCGTCGTGGTTGTTCTTCTTCAGGAATTACGTGCGGAACATCCTGCAGCCGAATCCACGGCTGGTTGTTCCAGTGCAGCAAACTCAATGACATCTGCGGCCAATTCAGCCGGCTCAGAATCGGGCGTTCGGTTGAGGCGGGTTGCTGGGCGTCTCTGAGGGCTGGCACTACTTCGTGGGTCAGCCATTCGCGCAGGGCTCGGTATTCGGGGCAGTAGTGATAGACCAGTAGCGCGTAGACGCCGGATTCGCTGATCAGAAGGGTGTTTTCGATGCGGCCGTGGGTGAGTATTTTTGCGGTTTGGCGTTGGTCGGGGTCGAGTTTTCGGAGGGTGCGTTCGTCGAGGAAGAGACGGAGCAGTCGGCCGAGGTCGCGGGCGCTGAACCAGGGTTGGTTTTGCAGGAGGAGGGCGTGGAGGGGGAGTTTGTGACGGGTGAAGATGTGGGGGGTTAGGTAGTTTTCGTCCATCGTGCAGTTCTCGGATTCGAATGAAGAAAACTGCCTCTGATCGTCGCCAAACGAAAAGGGTGGCAGCTATGCGCGGGTTGGCGAACCGGTGAACCCCGAAAACCGGCAGACCCTAAGGTCTCCCACGCAAAGCCGCCATAATTCGAGATGAGGATAATTTCCTGGTTCGAACGTGGTCACGGTGCGTCGGGGCTTTCCGGGTCGCCAAACCCAGTGCTGAACATTCAGCATTGGGTGAGCTTAGGAACCTGGGCTTCGCGGCGCAATCGGACGGCGGTGGTGATGTTTGTAGGACGTTGCTGAGATGTTTGCGGGGCGTGAGATCAAGAGATCGTCCGAACGCGGCTCTAACCTTCGGCAGGTCCTACTGGGGTGGTCCAGCCAGTGTGGGGTGGCGGAAGACCGAGGTGACCCTATTCGCGGGCAAGCCCGCTCCCACAGGGATTGTGGGGTTATTCGGTTGGCGGGTTGAGCTTGGCTTCCAGCTCGGCCACTTTCGCCTCGAGGCTCTCCAGCCGTGCCCGGGTCCGTGCCAGCACTACCATCTGGCTATCGAACTCTTCCCGACTCACCAGATCCAGTTTGCTGAAGCCGCTTTGCAGCAAAGCCTTGAACTGGCTTTCGATTTCGTTTTTCGGCAGCGGAGTGTCGCCGCTGAAGAGCCGGGAGGCGGTGCCGGTCAGGGCGTCGAGGAAGTCTTTGGGCGCGAGCATGGGAAAGGTCCTGGAAACAATGGCGAGCAGTGTATCACGCAGTGTCTATAGTCAATTCCGACCGCAGGGATGCACGCTTTTCGCGCATGGGGACGGACGGCAGCGCACTGTTGTTGTGCGTAATCCTCGGGCCATTCTGGCGCAGGGTCAGCGGGTTGCGATCAAGCCATTGAATTCATGGGTTTTTGTGGAGATGGCAAGCTTTCTGCTTAGGCGGTAGTGACCCATGCACTGATGCAGTCGCTGTGACGAATGCAGTGCGCCAAGCGGAACGGGGAGTTTCGTGAGGAGCGGTTAGCTGGCGTCGGACGGGCAGGTAAGGCCGACGATGCGTTACAAAGCCAGGCACTGCGCTTAGACTTGAGTCGGGTTTGTTTTCCTGGGGCAAGTCCACCAATTCGGGAGAGAGTTTTCATGAAGCTAGTCACTGCCATCATCAAGCCGTTCAAACTGGACGACGTGCGCGAGTCGCTGTCCGAGATCGGCGTGCAGGGTATTACCGTTACTGAAGTCAAAGGCTTCGGGCGGCAGAAGGGTCACACCGAGCTGTATCGCGGCGCGGAATACGTGGTCGATTTTCTGCCCAAGGTGAAAATCGATGTCGCCATTGACGACAAGGATCTGGATCGGGTTATCGAGGCGATAACCAAGGCGGCCAACACCGGCAAGATCGGTGACGGCAAGATCTTCGTGGTCAATCTGGAACAGGCGATTCGCATCCGTACCGGCGAAACCGATACCGACGCGATCTAAGCCGCCACACACCCAACGCCCCAGGAGAAAACAATATGACTCTGCGTAAATTCGCAGGGCTAGGAGCCCTGTTGTCCCTCGTAATGCCCAGCCTGGTCATGGCGGCAGACGAAGTGGCGGCCCCAGTCCTCAATTCGGGTGACACTGCCTGGATGCTGACCTCGACAGCCCTCGTGCTGTTCATGACCATTCCCGGCCTCGCGCTGTTCTACGGCGGCATGGTCCGGTCGAAAAACATTCTTTCCGTGATGATGCAGTGCTTCGCCATTACCGGTCTGATCAGCGTCCTGTGGGTCATTTATGGCTACAGCATCGCGTTCGACACCACCGGCATGGAGCAGGGCGTCGTCAACTTCAACTCGTTCTTCGGCGGCATGGGCAAGGCATTCCTTGCCGGTGTCACGCCTTCGAGCCTGACCGGTCCTGCGGCACTGTTCCCTGAGGCCGTGTTCATCACCTTCCAGATGACCTTCGCCATCATCACCCCTGCGCTGATCGTCGGTGCCTTCGCCGAGCGGATGAAGTTCTCCGCCATGCTGATCTTCATGGGCATCTGGTTCACCCTGGTGTATGCACCGATCGCGCACATGGTCTGGTCCGGCAACGGCGGCCTGATGTGGGACTGGGGCGTGCTCGACTTCGCGGGCGGTACCGTGGTGCACATCAACGCCGGTGTGGCCGGTCTGATCTGCTGCCTGGTACTGGGCAAGCGCAAAGGCTTCCCGACCACCCCGATGGCGCCGCATAACCTCGGTTATACGCTGATGGGCGCTGCGATGCTGTGGGTCGGCTGGTTCGGCTTCAACGCCGGTTCCGCTGCGGCGGCCAACGGCACTGCCGGCATGGCGATGCTGGTCACCCAGATCGCAACCGCCGCTGCGGCACTGGGCTGGATGTTCGCCGAGTGGGTCACCCACGGCAAACCAAGCGCACTGGGCATCGCCTCGGGTGTGGTAGCGGGTCTGGTCGCGATTACTCCGGCCGCAGGCACCGTGGGCCCGATGGGCGCGCTGGTGATCGGTCTGGCAGCGGGCGTGGTGTGCTTCTTCTGCGCCACCACCCTGAAACGCAAACTGGGCTATGACGATTCCCTGGACGCCTTCGGCGTGCACGGCATCGGCGGTATCCTCGGCGCGATCCTGACCGGTGTATTCGCCGCTCCGGCCCTGGGTGGTTTCGGCACCGTTACCGATATTGGTGCACAGGTCTGGATCCAGCTCAAGGGCGTGGGTTTCACCGTGATCTACACCGCGATCGTCACCTTCATCATCCTCAAGGTCCTGGACGCCGTCATGGGTCTGCGTATCACCGAAGAAGAAGAGGCAGTCGGCATCGACCTGGCACTTCACAACGAGCGCGGCTACAACTTGTAAGAACGCGCATAAAAATGTGCCCGGCTTGCCGGGCATTTTTTTGTCTGGAGTTTGTCAGTGAAGCAACTGCTGAAAGGTTTTTTCGTACCCGTTCAGTGGCGTTTCCCGAGGGCGTTTTTGTGCGGCCAATGGCTTACATGATTGAAGGAATATTAGGGCCTTTGTTTTTTCCCAGAGCGCGCTAGAATGCGCCCCGAACGTGCGGAGAACTGTATGTGGCAACAGACTCTGATTACCTTGCGGGCGAGGCCCCGGGGCTTTCATCTGGTAACGGACGAGTTACTCGCCGGCCTGCCTGAAATCAAGGCATGTCGGGTCGGTCTGTTGCATTTGTGGCTACAGCATACCTCGGCGTCGTTGACCATCAACGAGAACGCCGATCCGGCGGTACGTCGCGACTTCGAACGATTTTTCAATCGTCTGATCCCACAAGGAACGGACGGCTATGAGCATAACGACGAAGGCCTGGACGACCTCCCGGCGCACTTCAAGGCCAGCGTGCTTGGCTGTCAGCTCAGTTTGCCGATTCAGGCAGGCCGATTGGCGCTGGGGACCTGGCAAGGCGTTTATCTGGGCGAGCACCGTGATCATGGCGGTGCTCGTAAAGTCCTCGCCACCGTGCACGGTGAAGAGGCATAAGCCGTTGGTCATCAACGGCGGTTGAATTTTTCCGGCAGCCATCGACAGACGGCGAAGCTGGGCTATAACTAATCTGCTTTTCGCAAGTCATGAGGTAGAACATGAGCGACGATGATCTGGAAAACGACGACCTCGAAGTAGGCGACGACGACGAAACCGAAGAAGGCCTTGAAGCGGCGGCAGAAGACGTCGCTGAAGACGACGGCGGTGATACGCCCGTTCCGACTGCCAAAGGCAAGGCCAAGGCTGCGGTGTCGGTCGATGAGCTGCCGAGCGTCGAAGCCAAGAACAAGGAACGCGATGCCCTGGCCAAGGCCATGGAGGAGTTTCTGGCGCGGGGCGGCAAGGTGCAGGAAGTGGAGGCCAATGTGGTCGCCGATCCTCCCAAGAAGCCTGACAACAAGTACGGCAGCCGGCCTATCTGAGCCTTTGCCCTTGCTTGCTGGAAAAGCCCGCCGTCGCTGCGGGCTTTTTCATGGGCGAAGATTAAAGAGGCCGAAAAGCTTCGCGGGCAAGCCTCGCTCCTACAGGATTTTCGTTGTGCGCGATATTTGCGAAAATCCTGTAGGAGCGAGGCTTGCCCGCGAAGGCGATCTCGAAGACGCTACGAAACCGAGTTCCAGCGCGCCAGCAACGCCGGCAAATCGCGCAGGCTACGAATCTCCGCGTCCGGCAAACGATCCGCTTCCCAGGCTTTGCCCGTCGGGTTAAACCAGATCGCCCGTAACCCCGCCTGCTGGGCACCGGCAATGTCATCCCCAGGATGATCACCGATATGCACCGCGGTCTCAGCCGTTGCCCCGCCACGCTGCAACGCCTCATGAAACAGTCGCGCGTCGGGTTTGGCGATGCCGATGTCTTCAGCGCACAAAGCAAACTTGAAGTAATCCGCCAGTCCTAATCGGCGCACATCGGCGTTGCCATTGGTGACCACGCCCAAGGCGTAGTGCTTGGCCAAAGTCTCCAGTGTCGGTTCGACTTCAGGGAAAACTTCGATCTGATGCCGTGCATGCAAAAACACTTCAAAGCCCTCGTCAGCCAGATCCGACGCCTGGCCATGGTCGTAGCCGGCTTCTTCCAGCGCGTGGAACAGCACCCGCCGACGCAGGGCGCTGATGCGGTGCTTGAGGCTCGGTTCGCTGCTCAGAATCCGTTCGCGAATCGTCCACAAATGCTCCACCGGCAGCGCACCCAGATGGGGGGCGTGCTCGGTCAGCCATTCACGCAATACGGCTTCGGCACTGACGATCACCGGGGCGGTGTCCCACAGGGTGTCGTCGAGGTCGAAGGTGATCAATTGGATGGTCATGAATCATCGCCTTTAATGCGTTTGGCCCGTGGGTGGGCGCTGTCGTAAACCGTGGCCAGGTGCTGGAAATCCAGGTGGGTGTAGATCTGGGTGGTCTTGATGTCCGAGTGGCCGAGCAGCTCTTGTACCGCTCGCAGATCCTGTGAGGATTCCAGCAAATGGCTGGCAAAGGAATGCCGCAACATGTGCGGGTGCAGGTTCTGTCCCAGCTCGCGTTCGCCAGCGGCCTTGACCCGCACCTGAATCGCCCGGGGGCCGAGGCGGCGACCTTGCTGGCTGACAAACACCGCATCGTCCGTCGGGTTGGTCATCGCCCGCAATGGCAGCCACTGCTCCAGCGCTTCGCGCGCTTTCTTGCCGATGGGCAACAGCCGCGTCTTGCTGCCCTTGCCGAGCACCTGGACCATCCCGTCCGCCAGGTCCAGCTGATCGAGATTGAGCCCGGTCAGCTCCGAAAGGCGCAATCCAGAGGAATAGAACAACTCCAGAATCGCCTGGTCACGACGCGCCAGAAAGTCATCTTCCACCGCGCCTTCCAGCAATTGCAGCGCGCGGTCGGTATCGAGGGTTTTCGGCAGGCGGCGTTCGCCCTTGGGCGGTGCCAGACCGTTGGCCGGATCGTGGTCACAAAGACCTTCTCGGTTCAGATAGTGATACAGCCCGCGCACTGCCGAGAGTAGCCGCGCCAGGCTGCGGGAAGATTGGCCTTGGGCGTGCAAGCGAGCGATCAGGCTGCGCAGGCGCTGGATGTCCAGGGCGGCCCAACTGTCGATGTTCTGTTTGACGCACCAGCCCAGCACTTTGTCGAGGTCGCGGCGGTAGGCGTACAGCGTGTGGGGCGACACCTGGCGCTCACTGCGCAGGTGTTCGCAGTAAGCGTCCAGTTGCCGTTCCACGATCAGCGTACCGTGCGCAGGGAGCTGTTGACCCGTGGCAGCACGCGCCCCATGACTTCGGCGATGTAGCTGAGGAACAGCGTGCCCACCGAACTCTTGTAGTGTTGCGGATCGCGGCTGGCGATGGCCAGTACGCCATGGATGCCTTGATGGTTGATGGCAACCACGGCGGTGGAGCCGATCTGCTTGCGCTGTTCTTCGCCGAACAGGAAGTCCAGTTCGTGCTCACGCAGGCTGCCGCTGACGCTTTTGTTTTCCGAGAGCAAGCCGCCAATGGCCGTTTGCGCGTCGGCATGGGTCACCCAGCGGCCGACCGGCATCGGGTTGTCACCCAGCAGGATCAGGCTGACAAAGGGCACCTGGAAGTCCTGGCGCAGGCTGTCTTCGACGCTGATCACCACGTCTTCCAGGCTGGTGGCATCCATCAGCGCGAGAATCAGGCGGCGGGTCTTGTCGAAGAGGCGGTCGTTGTCGCGAGCCACGTCCATCAAATGCGAGAGGCGATGACGCAACTCGATGTTGCGGTCGCGCAGGATGGTCATCTGGCGTTCGACCAGGGACACGGTGTCGCCGCGCTGGTGCGGAATGCGCAAGGCAGGGAGCAATTCTTCGTGCTCGACGAAGAAATCCGGATGAGCCTCCAGGTACGCGGCAATCGCCGCCGCCTCAAGGCTTTCGGAAGGGGATTCGTCGGGCTGTAGGGCGGGAACCTGAGGCTTATCTTTCATGGATTTGACTCTCTCAAAGACGCACTTGTCCTTCATAAACGCGCACTGCCGGGCCGGTCATCATTACCGGTTGGCCTGGGCCTGCCCATTCAATGGACAGACGCCCGCCAGGCAGGTCGATCAATAGGGGCGAATCCATCCACCCCTGGCTGATCGCGGCCACTGCGGCAGCACAGGCGCCGGTTCCGCAAGCCTGGGTTTCCCCGGCCCCACGTTCCCAGACGCGCAACTGCGCACGATTGCGGTCGATGACCTGGAGAAAACCGACATTGACCCGCGACGGAAAGCGCGGATGGTGTTCGATTTTCGGCCCCAGTTCATGCACCGGTGCGTTGTTGATGTCGCTGACCCGCAGCACGGCATGGGGATTGCCCATGGACACGGCGGCCAATTCGATCGCCGTACCCTCGACGTCAACCCGATAATTCAGGGCCTGTTCCGGCGCGTCGAACGGAATGTCGGCCGGCACCAGGCGCGGCGCGCCCATGTTGACACTGATCTGGCCGTCGCTGCGAATATCCAGTTCGATGATGCCGCTTTTGGTCTCGACACGGATCTGCCGTTTCGCGGTCAGGCGCTTGTCGAGCACGAAGCGGGCGAAGCAGCGCGCACCGTTGCCGCACTGTTCCACTTCGGAGCCGTCGGAGTTGAAGATCCGATAACGGAAATCCACCTCCGGGTTGCTCGGTGCTTCGACGATCAGCAACTGGTCGAAACCGATGCCCGTGTGCCGATCGCCCCATTGCTTTGCATGTTTGGGCAAAATATGCGCGTGCTGGCTGACCAGGTCGAGGACCATGAAGTCATTGCCCAGGCCGTGCATCTTGGTAAAACGCAGCAGCATGGTTTTACTCCGGCAGCAGGCTTTCGCCAGCGAACAACTCGGCTACCGTCTCACGGCGACGCACTTCAAATGCCTGATCACCGTCCACCAACACTTCGGCGGCACGGCCGCGGGTGTTGTAGTTGGAACTCATGACAAACCCATAGGCGCCGGCCGAATGCACGGCCAGCAGGTCGCCTTCTTCCAGGGCCAGCTGACGATCCTTGGCCAGGAAGTCGCCGGTCTCGCAGATCGGCCCGACGATGTCGTAGGCGCGGGCCGCGGTATTGCGCGGGCGCACGGCGGTGACGTCCATCCAGGCCTGGTACAGCGCCGGGCGGATCAGGTCGTTCATGGCCGCGTCGACGATGGCGAAATCTTTGTGTTCGGTGTGCTTGAGGTACTCGACCTGGGTCAGCAGTACGCCGGCGTTGGCGACGACAAAACGGCCCGGCTCGAACACCAGCGCCAGGTCACGACCGTCGAGACGTTCGCGCACGGCTTTGATGTAGTCGGCAGCCAAGGGCGGCTCCTCATCGCGATAACGCACGCCCAGACCACCACCGAGATCGATGTGATGCAGGTAGATCCCGCACTCGCCGAGGCGGTCGACCAGGCCCAGCAGGCGGTCGAGGGCATCGATAAAGGGCGGCAGGGTGGTCAGTTGCGAGCCGATGTGGCAATCGACGCCGACCACTTCCAGGTTGGGCAGCTGCGCGGCGCGGATGTACACATCTTCGGCGTCGGCGATGGCGATGCCGAACTTGTTCTCTTTAAGACCGGTGGAGATGTACGGATGCGTGCCGGCATCGACGTCCGGGTTCACACGCAGCGAGATCGGTGCGCGCACGCCCAGCTCGGCGGCGACAACCTGCAGGCGCTCCAGCTCGTCGGTGGATTCGACGTTGAAGCAATGCACGCCGACTTCCAGGGCGCGACGCATGTCGTCACGGGTCTTGCCGACGCCGGAGAACACGATCTTGTCGGCGCTGCCGCCAGCAGCCAATACGCGCTCCAGCTCGCCACGGGAGACGATGTCGAAACCGGCGCCCAGACGCGCCAGGACATTCAGTACACCCAGGTTGGAGTTGGCCTTGACCGCAAAACACACCAGGTGCGGCATGCCGGCCAGCGCATCGGCGAACGCCAGGTACTGGGCTTCGATGTGTGCGCGAGAGTAGACGTAAGTCGGTGTGCCAAAGCGTTCGGCGATGGCGGACAGGGCAACACCTTCCGCGAACAGCTCACCGTCACGGTAGTTAAAAGCGTTCATGATGTTCCCTTATTGGTAGACGTCGTGCTTGTGTGCTTTAGACGCAGGCTGCTGTTGCGATGACTTGGCCTGCTCGACAGGATCCTGGTTCTCATCAGGCAGGTACAGCGGGCCTTTTTGACCGCAGGCCGACACAAGGCAGGCGACCGCGGCGAGCGCAGCAAGGGAAGAGATCAGGCGCTTCATGGCGAAATCCTTGAAAATGCATTAATTGCGCCGGAGTATACCGGCCACCCGGCAGCTTGCCTATGCGACGGGGCTCCCGTCTGGCGGGGCTTGGGCTGCTGCCTGCCAGCCAGGTGAAATCCCCTGTGGGAGCGGGCTTGCTCGCGAAGGTGGAGTGTCAGTCGACATTGATGCTGCCTGACACGCCGCCTTCGCGAGCAAGCCCGCTCCCACAGGGAACGTGTTTGATGTACCTATATTGGCTGTTGATCGTTATCCTTTGCATTCGCCGTGGCTCGCCCGTATCTTGCGGCGCTTGAGCGTGAGTAGACACTTTTTCGAGGTTGCCGCAATGAGTTTGACCGAAGCCCGTTTCCACGATCTGGTCGATGCCACCCAGCAATCGTTGGAGGATATTTTTGACGAGAGTGACCTGGATATCGATCTGGAAAGTTCGGCCGGTGTGCTGACCGTCAAGTTCGAAAACGGCACGGCGCTGATCTTCAGCCGCCAGGAGCCGTTGCGTCAGCTGTGGCTGGCGGCAGTGTCCGGTGGCTTCCACTTCGACTATGACGAAGAAAGCGAACGCTGGATGTGCGACAAGAGCGAAGAGCAATTGGGCGAAATGCTCGAGCGCATCGTCAAGCTGCAGGCTGACGTCGAACTCGATTTCGAAGGCCTGTGAGACCGTGACCCAGCCTGCGCTCGTTCGTCCGCCCAAGCCGCTCTACAGCAATGTCAGCCCGGCGGTGCCTTCGCCGTGCAGCGGTGTATGTCGGCTGGATGAGCAGAAGGTCTGCCTCGGGTGTTTTCGCCACGTCGAAGACATCCGCGAATGGCGCTCGGCGGATGACGAGCGCCGGCGGGTTATCTGCGCCCAGGCTGCCCAGCGCAAATCCTGCGCCTGACGCATAACCATGTGGGAGCGGGCTTGCTCGCGAATGCGGTGTGACAGGCAAAATTGATGTCGACTGATACACCGCATTCGCGAGCAAGCCCGCTCCCACAGGGTTGCTACTTCGCCCGCCTGCAATTTCCTCTGTCGGGGCCGTGGTCGCCGCTCACTTGTATATTTATTGAGCTGTGGTAGTGTCCGGGTACGCCTCAACCCATCGAGGCTCGTGAAAACCCCGCCTTTTTCTGGCGGGGTTTTGCTTTTTTCGTGCAGAAGAAAGGAGTCTGCCCTGATCATGACCGCACCTTCCATCACCCTTACCCGTCTGGACGTACAACGTCTGGAGCGCCTGATCGACAGCCTGGATGACACGCTGCCGGGCGTTATCGCGCTGCAAACCGAACTGGATCGCGCCGATACCCTGGTCGGTCACGATGAAGTGCCCGCCGATGTCGTGACCATGAATTCCCGTGTGCATTGCCGTGAAGAGAGCAGCGGCAAGGATTACCACCTGACGCTGGTTTACCCCAAGGATGCCAATGCCGACGAAGGCAAGATTTCCATTCTGGCGCCGGTAGGCAGCGCATTGCTCGGCCTCAAGGTTGGCCAGCATATCGATTGGCCGGCTCCGGGCGGCAAGACCCTCAAGCTGACCCTGCTGGAAGTCGAATCACAGCCTGCCAATGGCGGCGCCTTCCCGGAATGACATGCCCCTCAGATCTGCTCGAGCGCTTCGTTCAATGCGCGCTCCAGATCGGCCTTGTAGCGCAAATACAGATTGCTTGAATGCTGACCATCACCGAGCAGGCCGGACAGGTCCAGGTCGGTGATGTAGCAACGGTAGCGCGCGGTCTCGCGACGCTGCCCGACGATTTCCCTGACGACCACGCTGAACAGCTGGTCGCCATGTTCCAGCTCTGAATACTCCCGCTGATTGCAATACAACGTGACCTGCACCTGCCCCGGTGCGGTTTTGCCGACGATCGCCTGCACGTCGTAGAACGGTTCGTTGGCCGGGGTTTGCGGCGCCGGCCGGGCTTCGACCCGACGGGCCCGCACGGGGCCCGAAGGCAGTAGCTGGAAATACAAGGTGTCCCGGCTCAGGGGCTGGGCCGCGTCCATCGGCAGCAAGGCGTCGCGCCGGAATTGGATCGATTGCAGGAATCTGTGCAACGGCACTAGCAGGCTTTGCTCATCGCGGTAGGGCACACGTTGGTGCCACAGGGCATTGAATTCATCCAGTACGTACAGATGGGCGTGGAACTCGCTGGTCCGGTAGAACACCTGAACGCATTCGGGCTGCCCCATCGGCAATACCAGCGCCAGATCCTGGTCTTCAAGTGCCATCGGGTCCAGGTGCAACGGGCTGTAGCTGGCGAGGTCTGCGCCCAGGTATTCGACCAGCGCCGGCAGCGAGGCGAGGACGACGTGGTTGACATGGCCGGGCACCAGTTCCAGCACGTGGAAATGCTGCTGGACCTGAATCAGGTAGCGCTGATTGAGTTCGCTCAGCAGCAGGTTCTGCGCGGTGTCGATAATTTCTTCGACCCGCCGGGCGATGAATTGCGCACGGTTGTGGCAGAAGCAATGAACCCGCAGCCTGGGCTGTGGCAGCCCCTTCGGCAGGTTGTTGAGGTAATCACGTACGCAGGCGAGCAAGGCGTGGGGGCCATCAAAACGGCTGATCAGTACCTCGTTCCAGCTGTTGAGCGTGACCTGGTCCAGGGTCAGCACCAGGTTTTCCCGAACCCCGGCATAACTCAGGGAATCGGTACGCTCGGTGGTCATCAGGATATTCAGGTCGCGGTGGTGCTTGAGCGGATCGATGCCGACGTTTACCAGGATCAGCACTTCGTTCGGCACACTCGCGCGCAATAGCGGTTCTTCGGCGACGGGCGCCAGGGGCAGGGCGATGCTCTGTTGCAGGCAGCCGAGCAGGTTGAACAGTTCGAATTCGCTCAGGTCGCTGCTGCCGGGATGCAAGGCCAGGCGGGTGCTGCTGTCGATGACGCCATTGCGGTGGCACCAGGTCAGCAGTTCCAGCAGTTGGCGGCTGCGCTTGATCGGCGCGAAATGCTCCCACTCATGGGCGGTCAGGCTGCCGTTATACAAACCCCATTGAGTTTGTCCGGACTCTTTCTTGTCCGGCGCCTGCACCAGGGTCAGGGTGTCTTCGGCCAGGTCCGGGGCGATGCCCGGGTTGATGAACTCGACCTTGTTCGCCTTGCGCTCGAAGGCCGCATACAGCCGTCGACCCAGCACGTTGAGCTCGCGTTTGTTGATCAGGCTGACGGTGTGTTCATGGCGGGCGAACCGGGTCAGGAAGCGGTAGCTGTAAGTGAGCTCATTGACCAAGGCTCGGCGCTCAGCGCCGACTTGACGAACCTTCCACTGGCTGCGGCTATCGAGCAGGGCCAACTGGCGCTGATCCCAGTGCCATTCGTGGGCCAGGCGCTCAAGCAGCGAACGTTGCCAGCTCCCGCTGCGACTGCTGCTGCCGGTAAGCTTGCGATTCACCTTCAAATACAGCGCGCGCCGCACCAGCTCCAGCCGTTCCGGCTCGTCACGGGCGCTGAGGTATTCCTCGAGGCGTCGGTAAAGCATGACGTAGGGATCCAGCTCATCGAGGTCGAGCTGGTTGGCGAATACGGCGTGTTTGAAGCGCAGGCTGAGGCACTGGACTTGGGGGTGTTCGCTGGCATAGACCTCGGTCAGCAGTAGCTTGAGCACCGACTTGTACGGCGATTCGATGCCCTTGAATAACTGCCACAGCCCGGCGCCGATGAATTCGCCGGGCGGAATGTACGCCAGGGGCCCCAGGTCCAGGGTTTCGTCGGCTCGAATGAAGCGTTTGGACAGCAATGCGTGGGTGTAGCGTTCGTAGGCGACCTCTTCGTAAACCGGTACCAGCCACCAGATGGGCGTGCGTCCGGCCAACCAGATCGCGGTGCGGTAGAACTCGTCCAGCAGCAGATAGTGCTGGGTGCTGCCGCAGTCTTCCGAGCTCAGTTGATTGTCGCGCTCGCCGAGCACGAAGCGGGCCGGGTCGATCAGGAAAAAATGCGCCTCGGCGCCTTGGCTGATGGCCCAGGTTTCGAGCAGTTGGCACTTTTTACGCAGCTCGGTCAGTTCGCTTTCGCTCAAATCCGGTGCGTGACAGACCCATACGTCCATGTCGCTCTGATCGGCCTGGGCCAGGGTACCGAGGCTGCCCATCAGGAACAGGCCGTGAATCGGTCGGGGCGGATTGCTGCCGTGGCGCGGTTTATAGGAAAACGAGCGGGTGAGGCGCTGGGCTTCGGCGAGGACGTTGGCGTCCGGGTCGTAGTTCGACAATCCGGCCGGCGTGCTGCCCGAAACGTAACCTGGCAGCAGCGGATGATTGACGTGAAAAAACAGCGGCAGCAGGGTCAGCACGCCTTGCTGGCGGGTTGAAAGCCCTCCCATGGCGCGCGCCATGCGGCCCTCATTGAGCTTCAGGAACCGTGCACGCAGTTGGCTCAGAACCTTACGGTCGATGCCTTCTTCCAGGTCGGGGCGGATTTCATGGGTGCGGGTCATGTCAGCTCAAACCGGCTCGATTGGCCCGGACGTGGAAGGCCTCAGGATGAGGGGCAGTTTAGCGCCTCGGCCCCGGGACTTTTAAGCTGATTTTTTTTGTTTTCCTGGCGTCAGATTTCTATCGTTGAGCGCGGCAGGTAGCCGGCAGGTAGCCATGCCGGTAAGCAGGTGTGCCCGCGGAAATCCCGTAACAGGGGTTTCCGTGGGCGACGCGGTGAAACTCAGGCTGTTTCCTGGACGCTCAGAATAGTCAGAACGGTTTGTATATTTTGCGCGGCATCACGGCCCAGGCTGGTCAGGTATCCGCCATCGGGCTGGTCGATCAGGTCTTTCTCGTACAGGCGTTGGGCGGCGGCAATGGCTTTCGGGGCAGCGGTCTGATGAATTTTCAAACCTTCCTGGGAACTGTCCAGGTTGAAGAGTGCGAGGATTTCCAGTTCGGCAACCAACTCAGGGGTAAGCGACATAAGGACTCCAGACTTTCTAGGAATTGGACGACAAGCGCCCCTAAGGTGAGCCCACTCGTGCCGCATGTCCAGTGCTCGCGACAGGGTTTTTTCAACTCGGCCGGCATTTCCCGATTGGGGGGCTGTAGGAGCGAGGCTTGCCCGCGAAGGCTTCACCGCGGTATGCCTGAGGAACCGCGTTATCGTTCTTCGCGGGCAAGCCTCGCTCCTACGGTCGGGGGGCGGGGGTTACTTCTTTTCCGGTGGCAGCTCTGGAAGAGCACGCAGCGCTGTTTCGTACCATTCGGTGTTGAACGCGCGGTCTTCTTCGAGGATCGCATCGATTTCCACCGCCAGGACATGGGCCATCAGATTGAGGATTTCCTCACGCTCGTAACCCACCAGGGTCAGCTTGTTGAAGGTCGCCTTGGCGGCCGGTGGATTGTCGCTTTCGATCTGGTTTTCGATGGCTTCGATCAGGGTGTTTTCGGCGAACTCTTCGTCGTCGATATCAATATCGTTTTGCTCGCTCATGGCAGGCTCCTCAAGGAAAGACCGCCAGTTTACCTGCATTCAGCGCTGTGATGCTGCTGGCAAGAAGCGCCCGGGCGTTCTATAACTGGCGTTGCCAACCCCTTGCACGGCCTGGAGGCTATGTGATGCTCAAGCTTTATGGATTTTGTGTCAGCAACTACTACAACATGGTCAAGCTGGCGTTGCTGGAGAAGGGATTGCCGTTTGAAGAGGTGCCGTTTTATGCCGGTCAAAGCCCCGAAGCGCTGACGATCAGTCCGCGCGCAAAGGTTCCGGTGCTGCGGGACGAGCAAGGTTTTATCAATGAAACCAGCGTGATTCTGGAATACATCGAGCAGAGCCAGAAAGGCACGCCGCTGCTGCCGAGCGATCCTTTCGAGCGGGCGCAGATTCTGGCGCTGGCCAAGGAAATCGAGCTGTACATCGAATTGCCGGGGCGTGCCTGCTATGGCGAAGCGTTCTTTGGCATGACCGTGCCGGACGCGATCAAGGACAAGACCAAAGCCGAGTTGCTGCTGGGCTTTGCCTCGCTGGCCAGGCACGGCAAATTCGCCCCGTACGTGGCAGGTGACAGCCTGAGCATTGCGGATTTGTATTTCCTGTACAGCGTGCCGTTGGCCTGTGCGGTGGGGAAGAAGCTGTTCGATATCGATCTGCTGGCTGAGATGCCGGCGGCCAAGGCGTTGCTGGAGCGGCTGGAGCAGAATCCGAACGTGCAGCGGATCGCGGCGGACAAGGAAGCGGCGATGCCAGCGTTTATGGCGATGGTTGCGTCCAAGAGGTAGGTTTTTAGCGTTTTTGAAATCGCTTTCGCGAGCAAGCCCGCTCCCACATTGGACCGTGTTGTTCACAGATTTTGTGTACGACACAGATCAAATGTGGGAGCGGGCTTGCTCGCGAAGCTTTTAGCTTTTAGCGGCTGGCGAGCAATGCGTGACCGCGCGCCACTGCCTTCGTGACCTGCGCCGGCGCAGTCCCGCCGATATGGTCGCGGGCGTTCACCGAGCCTTCCAGGGTCAACACGGCGAACACGTCCTGATCGATCTGGTCACTGAACTTGCGCAGCTCCTGCAGGCTCATTTCCGCCAGGTCCTTGCCGCTTTCCACGCCGTACTTCACCGCATGGCCAACGATTTCGTGGCAGTCACGGAACGGCAGGCCACGACGCACCAGGTAGTCGGCCAGGTCGGTGGCGGTGGAGAACCCGCGCAGGGCCGCTTCGCGCATCATCGCGTGCTTGGGTTTGATCGCCGGGATCATATCGGCAAAGGCCCGCAGCGAATCGCGCAGCGTGTCGGCGGCGTCGAACAGCGGTTCCTTGTCTTCCTGGTTGTCCTTGTTGTAGGCCAGAGGCTGGCCTTTCATCAGGGTCAGCAGGCCCATCAGCGCGCCGAACACGCGGCCGGTCTTGCCACGCACCAGCTCGGGTACGTCCGGGTTTTTCTTTTGCGGCATGATCGAGCTGCCGGTGCAGAAACGGTCCGGCAGATCGATGAACTGGAACTGGGCGCTGGTCCACAGCACCAGTTCTTCGGAGAAACGCGACAAGTGCATCATCGCGATGCTCGCCGCGGAGCAGAATTCGATGGCGAAGTCACGATCGGACACGTTGTCCAGCGAGTTGCCGCCGACGGCATCAAAGCCCAGCAGTTGGGCGGTGTATTCGCGATCGATCGGGTAGGTGGTGCCGGCCAGCGCGGCGCTGCCCAATGGCATGCGGTTGGTGCGCTTGCGGCAGTCGACCAGGCGCTCGTAGTCGCGGCTGAGCATTTCGAACCAGGCCAGCATGTGGTGCCCGAAGGTCACGGGCTGCGCGGTCTGCAGGTGAGTGAAACCGGGCATGATGCTGCCGGCTTCGCGCTCGGCCTGTTCCAGCAAGCCGGTTTGCAGGCGGGTGATTTCGGCAAGGATCAGGTCAATCTCGTCGCGCAGCCACAGACGGATATCGGTAGCGACCTGGTCGTTGCGGCTGCGACCGGTGTGCAGCTTTTTACCGGTCACGCCGATGCGGTCGGTCAGGCGCGCCTCGATGTTCATGTGCACGTCTTCGAGGTCGATGCGCCAGTCGAACTGGCCGGCCTCGATTTCACCCTGGATCGTCTTCAGGCCATCGGTGATGCTGTCGCGCTCGGCATCGGTCAGCACGCCGACCTTGGCCAGCATGGTGGCGTGGGCGATCGAACCCATGATGTCGTGGCGATACAGGCGCTGGTCGAAGGTGACGGAGGCGGTGAAGCGGGCGACGAAGGCGTCGACGGGTTCACTGAAGCGGCCGCCCCAGGACTGATTGGTCTTGTCAGTGCTCATGAATTCGCTCGTATCGGCTGAAGAAAGATGGCGTTGAAAGCTGTCGCGGATAATAACAGGGTTGCCAATCCTGTCGCTGACACTGGTCGACAGGTTTTTTTCTTGAAGCGTCAGTCCATACTTGAAACAAGCCACACGTAAATTGCGCAACGATATTTTTCAATTGAGCAATATCGTCCCGACAAACGTCTACAGTTGGACAGTAGGATCAGCGCACTTCCGGGCGCTGCAGCTGACCATAAAAAGAGGGGTATTCATATTGTGTATCAGAAAACCCTGTGGCGATGCCTCGCCAGTGCGGGCCCGGGCCGCCAAACGCACGCCAGATGAAAATTTAGCCGTCCGACCGGCGGCACTTTTTGGCTCTCGCGCTAGTCTTAGCGTGGATCGCGGTGACGGACGTCACTTCACCTGTCTACGCTATCCTTGTGCGAGACTCACGCAGGAATACAGCGCAATATGAATGTCCTGATCGTTGATGACGAACCCCTGGCCCGCGAGCGCCTGAGCCGAATGGTCGGCGAACTCGAGGGATACAGTGTCCTGGAGCCCAGCGCCACGAACGGCGAAGAGGCGTTGGCACTGATCGACAGCCACAAACCGGATATCGTGTTGCTCGATATCCGCCTGCCGGGCCTCGATGGCCTGCAAGTGGCTGCACGATTGTGCGAACGCGAAACCCCGCCCGCCGTGGTGTTTTGCACAGGGCCCGATGAATTTGCCGTGGAAGCCTTACAGGCAAGCGCCGTAGGCTATCTGGTGAAACCTGTGCGTACAGAACAGTTACATGAAGCGTTAAAGAAAGCCGAACGCCCCAATCGTGTCCAGCTCGCCGCCCTGACCCGCCCGGCTGCCGAGAGTGGCAGCGGCCCTCGCAGTCATATCAGCGCCCGTACCCGCAAAGGTATCGAACTGATCCCGTTGGGTCAGGTGGTCTACTTTATTGCTGATCATAAATACGTGACCTTGCGGCATGAAGGCGGCGAGGTGCTGCTGGATGAGCCACTCAAGGCCCTCGAAGATGAGTTCGGCGATCGTTTCGTGCGC
The DNA here is from genome assembly GCF_902497995.1 of Pseudomonas fluorescens. Classification (GTDB taxonomy): domain Bacteria; phylum Pseudomonadota; class Gammaproteobacteria; order Pseudomonadales; family Pseudomonadaceae; genus Aquipseudomonas; species Aquipseudomonas fluorescens_BK. Next base: position 230,033 of record NZ_CABVII010000006.1, read on the forward strand.
ATCCACCGCAATGCGCTGGTCGCCCGTGAGCGTATCGAACGCCTGCAACGCACGCCTCTGGGACATTTCCAGCTGTTCCTCAAAGGCTTGAACGGTGACGCGCTGATCGTCAGCCGCCGCCATGTGGCGGGCGTTCGCAAAATGATGCAACAGCTTTAATTCGCCGGTCCCAGGCGAATTTCACACCCGATTACCGGACATCCAGGGCCAGGGAGGGCAGGCATTATCCGATACAAGTCAAAGTGGATTTGGCTGAGCTGTTATTATCCGCCGTATCTATTCAGTACGGATTGATTGATCCATGTCCTCTCGCGAAATCCGCATCGCCACCCGCAAAAGTGCTCTCGCCCTGTGGCAGGCCGAATACGTCAAAGCCCGTCTGGAAGAGGCTCATCCCGGACTGCTCGTGACCTTGGTTCCCATGGTCAGTCGTGGCGATAAACTGCTCGACTCGCCCTTGTCGAAAATCGGCGGCAAGGGCCTGTTCGTCAAGGAGCTGGAAACCGCGCTGCTGGAAAACGAAGCCGACATCGCCGTGCACTCCATGAAGGACGTGCCGATGGACTTCCCCGAAGGCCTCGGTCTGTTCTGCATCTGCGAACGCGAAGACCCGCGCGATGCATTCGTCTCCAATACTTACGCGAGCCTGGATGAGTTGCCCCAAGGCAGCATTGTCGGTACCTCCAGCCTGCGCCGCCAGGCCCAGTTGCTGACCCGTCGCCCGGACCTGGAAATCCGCTTCCTGCGCGGCAATGTCAACACCCGGCTGGCCAAGCTCGATGCCGGCGAATACGACGCCATCATCCTGGCTGCCGCCGGCCTGATTCGTCTCGGCTTTGAAGATCGCATCACCTGCGCCATCAGCGTCGACGACAGTCTGCCGGCCGGTGGCCAGGGCGCAGTGGGCATCGAATGCCGCAGCGTCGACAGCGACATCCACGCCTTGCTGGCGCCGCTGCACCATCAGGACACTGCCACCCGCGTCACCGCCGAACGTGCCCTCAACAAGCACCTCAATGGCGGCTGCCAGGTGCCGATCGCCTGTTACGCCATCCTTGAAGGCGAGCAGATCTGGTTGCGTGGCCTGGTGGGCGATCCGAGCGGCGGCCTGCTGCTCAGTGCGCAAGCCCGTGCGCCACGCAGCGATGCCGAAGCCTTGGGCGTGCAAGTGGCCGAAGACCTGCTGAACCAGGGCGCCAACGACATCCTGAAAGCGGTCTACGGCGAGGCAGGTCACGAGTGACTGGCTGGCGCCTGTTACTGACACGTCCCTCGGAGGAGTCAGCGGCGCTGGGCAATGCTTTGGCGCAAGTGGGGATTTTCAGCAGCAGCTTGCCGCTTTTGGAGATCGATCCGATTCCTGTCTCTGACACAATGCGTGAGGTGATCCAGGGCCTGGAGCGCTATTGCGCGGTGATCGTGGTCAGCAAGCCGGCCGCCAGAATGGCTGTGGACCTGCTCGAGCAGTATTGGCCGCAACCTCCTTGCCTGCAGTGGTTCAGCGTGGGCGCGGCGACCGCGCAGATCTTCGAGGCTCACGGGGTGGGCGTCAGCTTCCCGGTCGAGGGCGATGACAGCGAAGCCTTGCTTGAACTTCCCAGGCTGCGCGAGGCTATCGCACGGGCCGATCCACGGGTGCTGATCATGCGCGGGGAGGGTGGGCGCGAGCTGCTGGCTGAGCGTTTGCGTGAGCTAGGTGCTAGTGTCGAGTACCTGGAGTTGTACCGGCGAAAACTGCCGCATTATCCGCCAGCGGCGCTGCCTGGGCGGATCCGGGCGGAACGCTTGAACGGGCTGGTGGTCAGCAGTGGACAGGGTTTTGAGCACCTGCGGCAGTTGGCCGGCGATACCTGGCCGCAATTGGCGCGGTTGCCGTTGTTTGTTCCAAGCCCCAGGGTTGCCGAGCTGGCACGTGCCGCCGGGGCCGAAAAAGTTGTGGATTGTCGTGGCGCCAGTGCCGCGGCTTTGGTAACGGCGTTGCGGGAGCATCCCGAACCCGTTCTCTAATGCAAAGGATGGATACGTGAGCGAAACAGCCTTGCCTAAAGATGATATCCGGCCAGTGCTTGATGCACCGGTTGAAACGCCTCCACCTGCTGACGTGCAGCGCCGAGGCAATGGGCTGGCCATTGTCGCGCTGCTGCTGGGCGCCGCCGGTGTTGCCGTGGGGGGATGGGGCGTCTGGCAGGTGCGTCACCTGCAAGCCAATAACCAGCAGCAACTGAATCAGGTGCAGGCGTTGAACGATCAGGCGCAGAGCCTGAAGCTCAATGAGCAACGCCTGACTGCGCGCCTCGAACAACTCCCCGCCGCCGACGAGCTTGAAGCACGCAGTCGTCTGGTGGTCCAACTCCAGGGCGATCAGCAACGCCTGAACCAGCGACTGGAAACCGTCCTCGGCGCCAGCCGCAAGGATTGGCGCCTGGCCGAAGCCGAGCATTTGTTGCGTCTGGCCAGCCTGCGGCTTTCCGCGTTGCAGGACATCAGCAGCGCCCAGGCCCTGGTGCAGGGTGCCGATGAAATCCTGCGCGAACAGAACGATCCGGGTTCCTTTGCCGCTCGCGAGCAGGTAGCCAAAACCCTGGTGGCGTTGCGCAGCACGGAACAACCGGACCGCACCGGGCTGTTCCTGCGCCTGGGGGCACTGCGCGATCAGGTGATCAGCCTCACCGAACTGGCGCCCGAGTACAAGGATCGTGGCGAATCCTTGCTGGGCCTGACCGCCGATGGCGATGGCGCCAGTCGCTGGGCGCAATGGTGGGATCAGATCTCGCGCTACATCCGCATCGATTTCAATGCCGACAAAAATGTGCGTCCGTTGCTGGCAGGGCAAAGCCTGAGCCAGGTGCGCCTGGCCCTGAGCCTGGCCCTGGAGCAGGCGCAGTGGGCCGCACTCAATGGCCAGGCCGCCGTTTACACCCAGGCGATGGCCGAGGCGCGGGACGTGCTCAAGGGCAACTTCAACCCGGACAACCCTCAGAGCAAAGTCATGCTTGAGCAGGTGGGTGAGTTGAGCAAGCAGCCGGTGAGCGTGGTCACACCGGATCTGACCGGTACGCTGAGCGCGGTCCAGGGTTATCTGGAGCGGCGTAATGTCAACGCCGAGGATTCGGTCAAGCCGATGGCCAAACCTGCCGCGCGCATCGAGCCGGAGACTACGCCATGAAACGCCTCTATGTGATCGTGTTCCTGGTCATCGCCGCTGCCGCCGCACTGGGGCTGGCGATTGCCGAGCATTCCGGCTACGTGCTGATCGCCTACAAGAGCTTTCGCTACGAATCGAGCCTGTGGGCGACGCTGGCCCTGGTCGCTGTGCTCTGGCTGGTATTCTGGGGGATCAAGGCATTGATCGAATTGGTGATGACCTCCAGCGGCGTGGTCAATCCCTGGTCGCGGCGCAATCGCAGTCGCCGGGTGCAAGTGGCGATCGAACACGGTCAGCTGGACCTGGCCGAGGGTCGCTGGGTCAGTGCACAACGTCATCTGCATCGGGCCGCCGAAGCCGAGCGCCAACCGCTGCTTTACTACCTTGGCGCTGCCCGCGCCGCGAACGAACAAGGTCACTATGAGGAATGCGACAAGCTGCTGGAGCGCGCCCTCGAACGACAGCCTCAGGCCGAGCTGGCAATCGCCTTGAGTCACGCTCAATTACAGACTGATCGCGGCGACACCGACGGCGCCCTGGTGACTCTGGAGGCCATGCACGAGCGTCATCCGCATAACGTCCAGACCTTGCGCCAGTTGCAGCGCCTGCATCAACAGCGCGGCGACTGGTCGGCGCTGATTCGCCTGCTGCCGGAACTGCGCAAGGACAAAGTCCTGCCCCCGGCCGAACTGGCTGAACTTGAACGCCGGGCCTGGGGGGAAAACCTGTCCCTGGCCGCGCATCGGGAAGAGGACGGAACGGTAGGATTGCAATCGCTCAACCGTGCCTGGCAGCAGCTCACCTCTGCTCAGCGTCAGCAGCCGCAACTGGTACTCGCCTATGCCGAGCAACTGCGGCAACTGGGGGCCCAGGTCGAAGCCGAAGAAGTCCTGCGCACGGCGCTCAAGCGTCAGTACGACAGTCATCTGGCGCGTCTGTACGGGCTGGTTCGCGGCAGTGATCCAGCGCGTCAACTGCACACCGCGGAAAGCTGGCTCAAGGATCATCCCGCCGACCCGAGCCTGCTGTTGACCCTGGGGCGCTTGTGTCTGCAAAGCAGTCTGTGGGGCAAGGCCCGGGACTATCTGGAGAGCAGCCTGCGCGTGCAGCGCAACCCGGAGGCTTGCGCGGAACTGGCGCGATTGCTGGCGCAACTGGGCGACACCAAGCGCAGCAACCAGCTGTTCCAGGAGGGCTTGGGCATGTTGGATGAGCGCCTGCTGGCGGCGCCGTTGCCGGTACCGGCCCACGCTTGATGCGTTCCGGGACCTGTAGGAGCTGGCTTGTCGGATCGCCGCACCGCAGCGAAGAGGCCATCACCTCCTACATTGATGTTACCTGACACGCCGTCTTCGCCAGCAAGCCGGCTCCTACCATCGTGCAGCGATGACTGACAGAAAACCTGTGGTGGGTGAACTCGCCACAGGCAAAATCCATATCGCAGAGTGTGCCTTTGGTGAGCGAATTTTTACCTTTTAGTCCGCCAGCGGAATAATCCTACAAAGGACTACACCTGATCCTCTCGCTTCTGTCGGGAATTCCCTACACATCTGCTGAACTGTCCCTGCCGGCCTGCCTTGAAAGGCTAACGCGCTTTACTCTACCGTAACCGCCTGTCTCCACTGTTACGGAAAAGCCATGTCTTTGGCCTGCTCACGCTCCTTGTTTTTCATGGCTTTCATTGCAGGTGCCCTGGCCCTGGGTGTTTCCTATTACCTGGAATATGCAGTCGGCCTCCAGCCTTGCGGGTTGTGTCTGTTGCAACGGATTTGCCTGGCGCTGCTCACGGGGGGCTGCCTGATGGCTTCGGTGCATGGTCCCGGACGCTTCGGTACTTTCATGTATTGGCTGCTCGGTCTCTGCTGCAGTCTGGCAGGTACGGTCGCCGCGTTGCGGCAGGTGCTGTTGCAAGGCGATCCGGTGCATCGGCTTTCGAACTGCATACCCAATCTGGCGGACCTGTTCGCAACCACGCCCTGGTTGTTCGTTGTGCAGCAGATGTTCGAAGGAACGGCCGAATGCACGCACATTTCCTGGACATTGTTCGACCTGAGCATTCCGGAGTGGAGCCTGCTGTTCTTCGTCGCGATGATGATCCTGGGTGTTTGCCAGCTGTTGCGGCTGGTCTGGGCCGCGTGTCGGCGACCGCTCAGCGGCGAGTCGTCGCACCGGGCATTGGTGGGTGATTAAACACTTGTATGAACTTTATCTCCTGCGTACCTTGAAGCCATTGTCGCGCGGGCATAATCTGGCCCGCACGTGTCATTGGAATTATGTTGCTCGAATGACGCTCTGCCTGGCCGATATTTGATGTTCAAGTGTGCGACAGGTGTAGGGCAGCATGACCCACAAGGGAAGAGAGACCGCCATGCTCGAAAGTTGTCAGAATGCTCAGGAACGTTGGGGTGGAGTTCATCTGCTGATCGACCGCTGGTTGCAGGAGCGTCACGAACTGGTTCGGGCCTATGATGCACTCGGCGCCAAGCCTGAGGCTCTGGGTGAAAACCGCAAACCGCTGCAGGAATTCTGCGGAGTGCTGGTCGACTATGTGTCCGCCGGGCATTTCGAGATCTACGAACAGCTGACGGGCGAAGCCAAGGCTTTCAACGACAAGCGCGGCCTGGAGCTGGCCGAGACGATCTACCCGCGCATCGACGTCATCACAGAGAAACTGCTCGCGTTCAACGACCTGTGTGATGCGGGTAAATGCGTCGCAGAGAAGTTCAAGGAGCTGGGTGGCCTGTTGCACGAACGCTTCGAACTGGAAGATTGCCTGATCGAAGTACTGCACACGGCTCACAAGGAAGAGGATCCGGTTCAGGCCTGAACCCTTTTCCGGCAAGACCTGCCTTCCTGCAAGAAGTTGAAAACGGTGCGCTATGCGCGCCGTTTTTCGTTTGTGCCAGTCAGCCCGTAGCCCCGCGCAATTCGACTTCGAACACCAGCGGCGTGAACGGCGCGATCAGGTCGCCAGCCCCGTCGGCACCATAGGCTTGAGCCGATGGAATCACCAATCGCCACTTGGCGCCGACCGGCATTCGTTGCAATGCACTGCGCCATCCGCTGATCACGCTGTCGAGACTGAACCATTGCGGCTGACTGTTCTGATCGAACACTGAGCCGTCGGGAAGGCGACCGATATACACCACCTGGACCTTGCCGTTCGGGCCGGCTTTTGCGCCCGTGCCCGGAGCCAGTTCCGTCAGCAATATTCCGTCTGCCAATTCGCGAACCCCGGGTTTGGCTTTTTCCTCGGCGAGAAAGCGCTGCTCTTTTTCAAGGGCGACTTCGCTTTGCGGTATGGCCGGTCGCTCGGCAACCTGGGCTTCGTGCTCGGCAAGAATCTGTTCGATTTGCTCGTCTTTCAGTGCCAGGGGTTTGCCTTGATAGGCTTGCTGCAAACCTTCGACCAGCGCTTGAAGTTGCAGGTCGGGGACCTCTTGGCGCAAGCGTTCGCCAAGGCTTGCGCCCAGGCTGTACGCGAGATCGCGGGCGTCGTTTTCCGTAGATTTTTCGGCGGCCTGGGCCACGGAAAAAAACACGCAAAGCGATAAAAAAAGGTAACGCGACATGGGCACTCTCCGACCTGAGATGCGATGGATTATGCCAGTGTGAATGCGCTTGCCGGTGAACTGGTTTTGCGCAAGCGCAGAACATTTTCCATCCGTAGCAACACAGTGCTTTCGATACTGTCAACATGCCCTAGCGGCGGTAGCAGCAGAGGTCTAGTATGACCGCACCCACGTCCGCCAGGAGGTAAACCATGTCGGCCACCAAGAAGCCTGTAAATACCCCGTTGCACTTACTCCAACAACTCTCGGGCAGCCTGCTCGAGCATTTGGAAACCGCTTGCTCCCAAGCCTTGGCTGATGCTGAAAAACTGCTCGCCAAACTGGAAAAACAACGGGGCAAAGCACAGGAAAAACTGCACAAGTCCCGCACCAAATTGCAGGACGCTGCGTCGGCCGGCAAGGCCAAGGCGCAGACCAAAGCCAAGGACGCAGTGAAGGAGCTTGAGGACCTGCTCGACGCCCTCAAGGATCGTCAATCCGAAACCCGCAGCTACATCCTGCAACTCAAGCGCGATGCTCAAGAAAGCCTGAAACTGGCCCAGGGCGTCGGTCGTGTACAAGAAGCTGTCGGCAAGGCGTTGTCCCTGCGCTCAGCCAAACCTGCTGCGGCACCTGCCAAGAAAGCCGCTGCCAAACCGGTTGCTGCAAAAGCATCGGCCAAGCCTGCTGCGGCTCCTGTTAAAAAAACCGCCGCCAAGGCACCGGTGAAAGCCGCAGCAAAACCAGCCGCTAAACCGGCGGCGAAAAAACCGGTTGCTGCCAGCGCTGCGAAACCAGCTGCTGCAACCACGGCTGCCAAACCTGCCGCCAAGCCAGCCGCTGCGAAAACAACGGCCGCTAAACCTGCTGCAAAAACCGCCGCTGCGAAACCGGCCGTGGCGAAAACCGTAGCTGCCAAACCTGCTGCTAAAACTGCCGCTGCGAAACCTGCTGCCAAGTCTGCCGCAAAACCAGCTGCAAAAACCGCTGCCAAGCCGGCGGCAAAACCAGCTGCAAAAACCGCTGCCAAAACAGCTGCCGCCAAGCCAGCGACTGCCGCGAAAACTGCCGCAGCAAAACCTGCCGCCAAGCCTGCAGCCAAACCGGCCGTGAAAAAACCGGCCGCCGCTACCAAGCCGACCCCTGCGCCCGCTGCCAAGCCAGTGACTCCAGCGCCGTCTCCTTCGGCTTCGCCTGCAGCAACCACCTCGACCACCACGCCTGCGCCAACGCCAGCCGCTTCGTCGAGCACCAGCACCACCCCAACCAGCGCTTCCTAAGTGCCGGTTGCCGCGACGCGCAGCTGATGCAGCGCGTCACGGCCCAGGTGGGCGGCGCCTGCCGTCACACCTTCCAGCCAGGCCGATAGATCGGTCGCCTCATTCTGCGGCCAACTGTGCGCCGATCGCTCCAGCCGCAATAACAGATGTCGCTCGGCTTCGAGCTCCAGTGCCTTCACCTGTTCGCGCAACGTATTCAGTTCCATGTCCTTGGCAGCAGCGGATTTCCACTGCGTGCGCAATGTCCGTAGCGGTTGTACAACATCTGAGTCCCATGGCTCGGCCACGTTGCGAAGCAGCTGCAATCGTTGCGCGTTACAGGCGACACCCCGCTGTGCCAACCACAGTCCACAGAGCAGCAGGCACACATTGACACCCGTCGACTGCAATTTCAGGCACGCGGCTTCGACGCCAGGACGGGCGTAAGTGTCAAGGGAAAAGCTCCACAGGTCAGAGGACATAGTGCTACTCGCGCCAGTTGCGAGCGAAGCTGGTAGACTCCGCCGCCATTATGATTCGACTTCAGAACCTGACTTTACAGCGTGGCCCGCAACGTCTGCTAGAAGACGCCGAGCTGACCCTGCACGCCGGCCACAAAGCCGGCCTCATCGGTGCCAACGGCGCCGGCAAATCGAGCCTGTTCGCCTTGCTCCTGGGTGACCTGCATCCGGACTCGGGTGATTGCTTCTTGCCGGCGGACTGGCGCATCGCCCACATGCGCCAGGAGATCGACACCCTTGATCGGATCGCGGTCGACTACGTGCTCGATGGCGACCTGCGCCTGCGCGAGGTGCAACGCGACCTCGCCGCCGCCGAAGCGGCCCATGACGGTGCCGCTCAGGCCCGCCTGCACGCTGAACTCGACAGTGCCGACGGTTACACCGCCGACGCCCGGGCGCGCAAGCTGCTGGCCGGTTTGGGGTTCACCAACGATCAGATGGATCGACAGGTAGGAGATTTCTCCGGTGGCTGGCGGATGCGTCTGAATCTGGCGCAGGCTTTGATGTGCCCCTCGGACCTGTTGCTGCTCGACGAACCCACCAACCACCTGGACCTCGACGCCATCATCTGGCTCGAAGAGTGGCTCAAAAGCTATCCCGGCACCTTGATGCTGATTTCCCACGACCGCGACTTCCTCGATGCCGTGGTCGATCACGTGGCCCACGTCGATCAGCGCAAGATCACCCTGTACCGCGGCGGTTATACCGCATTCGAACGCGCCCGTGCCGAGCGTCTGGCCCAGCAACAGCAGGCCTACGAGAAGCAGCAGGTGCAACGTGCGCACATGGAAAGCTATATCGCCCGGTTCAAGGCCCAGGCCACCAAGGCCCGACAGGCCCAGAGCCGGATCAAGGCGCTGGAGCGGATGGAAGAGCTGTCCGCCGCCCACGTCGATTCCCCGTTCGACTTTGTCTTCCGCGAGTCGACGAAGATCTCCAGTCCGTTGATCGACCTGTCCGACGCGCGTTTGGGTTACGGCGACAAAACCGTGCTGGAGAAGGTCAAGCTGCAACTGACCCCTGGCGCGCGAATCGGTTTGCTCGGCCCCAACGGTGCAGGTAAATCGACCCTGATCAAGAACCTCTCCGGCGAGCTCGAGCCCCTGGCCGGTCGTCTGACCCGCGGCGAGAACACCGTGGTCGGTTACTTCGCCCAACACCAGTTGGACTCCCTGGATTCCAAGGCCAGTCCGTTGCTGCACCTGCAGCGTCTGGCGCCGACCGAGCGCGAGCAGACCCTGCGTGACTTCCTCGGCGGTTTCGACTTCCGTGGCGCGCGGATCGACGAACCGGTGCTGAATTTCTCCGGTGGCGAGAAGGCCCGCCTGGCCTTGGCGTTGATCGCCTGGGGCCGGCCGAACCTGTTGCTGCTCGACGAACCGACCAACCACCTGGACCTGGAAATGCGCCTGGCGCTGACCATGGCGCTGCAGGAGTTCACCGGTGCGGTACTGGTGGTTTCCCACGATCGTCATTTGCTTAAAAGCACCACCGACAATTTCTACCTGGTGGCGGACGGCAAGGTCGAGGAATTCGACGGCGACCTCGAAGACTACACCCGGTGGCTGGTGGAGTACCGTCAGCGCAATGCTCCGGTCAGTAATACCCCGGTCAATCCCGACAAGACCGACAAGAAAGCCCAGCGCCAGGCGGCTGCGGCACTGCGTCAGCAGCTGGCACCGCACAAGCGTGAGGCTGACAAGCTCGAAGCCGAGCTGGGCAAACTGCACGAAAAACTGGCGAAGATCGATGCCAGCCTCGGCGACAGCGACATCTACGAACCGGCGCGCAAGAACGATTTGCGTGATCTGCTGGCTGAACAGGCCAAGCTGAAAGTGCGTGAAGCCGAACTGGAAGAAGCCTGGATGGAAGCCCTGGAGTTGCTCGAAAGCATGCAGGCGGAGCTGGAGGCGCTGTCCTGATGGAAGCCTTCAAACTGCCGCTGTCGGCAATGTGGATCGAGCCGCTCTGGCTCTTCGGACAAATCCTGCTGATTTTGTTGGCGGGTTATTTCGCCCAACGCTTCGTCGCCAAGTGCCTGACCCGCCTGGGCGAGCGCTATCCATTGCCGCCGCAGTTGCTGATGCCGCTGCGCGGTGGTCTGCGCTGGCTGATCATGGGCAGTGCGTTGATCTTCGTGCTGGAACGCCTTGGCGTGTCGGCCACGGTGCTCTGGACCGCGTTGTCCGGCTTTGTCGCAGTGGCGGCGGTGGCATTTTTCGCCATGTGGAGCGTGCTCTCCAACCTGCTCTGCGCCATTCTGATCTTTACCGTCGGCCCCTTCCGCATCGGTGACGTGGTCGAGTTGGTGGACACTACCGACAAGCTCGGGGTCAAGGGGCGGGTGGTGGCGATCAATCTGCTCTACACCACATTGATCGAAGCCGAAGAGCTCGGCACCGGCAGCGCCATGGTGCAAGTGCCGAACAGCCTGTTCTTCCAGCGTTCGGTTCGGCGCTGGCGTGGCAGTGATGTATTCCCTTCGAACGGGTTCGAAAAGTAGGCCGTCTGTTGTCTGATACACCGCTTTCGCGAGCAAGCCCGCTCCCACAGTTGACCGCGTTCCAATGTGGGAGCGGGCTTGCTCGCGAAGGGGCCCTCACAGTCGCAAACGCTGGTCGGCAGTTGCTCTGTCCTGCAAAAAATCGGTAGTCATCAGCCCAAAGCCGCATTAGCTTAGACATCTGTCACAAGTCCGAGTCGAGGTGTGCAATGGAGCTTCAAACATGGCTGGCGTTTTTTGCCGCCTGCTGGGTGATCAGCCTTTCTCCCGGAGCCGGCGCCATTGCGTCGATGTCCAGCGGCCTGCAATACGGTTTCTGGCGCGGTTACTGGAACGCCTTGGGCCTGCAATTGGGCCTGGCGGTGCAGATCGCGATTGTCGGCGCCGGTGTTGGCGCCATTCTCACCGCTTCGGCCACGGCCTTCTACGCGATCAAATGGTTCGGCGTGGCCTATCTGGTTTTCCTCGCGATCAAGCAATGGCGAGCGCTGCCCAGCGACATGAGCGATGACGCGGCCGTGCGGCAGATTGGCAAGCCGATGGCCCTGGTGTTCCGTGGTTTCCTGGTGAACATCAGCAACCCCAAGGCGCTGGTGTTCATGCTGGCGGTGTTGCCGCAGTTCATCGACCCTCACGCACCGCTGCTGGCTCAATACCTGATCATCGGTGTGACCATGGTCTTTGTTGACCTGATTGTCATGGCCGGTTACACCGGGCTGGCGTCCAAGGTGTTGCGGATGCTGCGCACCCCCAAGCAGCAACGACGCATGAACCGCACTTTTGCCGGGCTGTTCATTGGCGCGGCGGCGTTCATGGCGACGCTGCGCAAAGTGGCCGTCTGAATCTGTCAGGCACAAAAAACCGACCTTCGATGTAATACCCTGTAGGAGCGAGCTTGCTCGCGATGGTCTCAAGGGCAACGCGTTTATTCAGAACGAGCGCGTTATCGTTGACGTCCATCGCGAGCAAGCTCGCTCCTACAGGGTCGCTTTTCTATTCGTTTAATTTTTGCAGGCGTCGCGATATCAGCGAACAAAGCTTGAGTGAATGTCATTCGAAGTGAACAATATGTAACTTCGTATTTCCAATTGAGATTCATTTCATGATTGCCCCGTCCCGACTCCTGGCCTGGCTGCTATTTCCCCTGGCGGCCTTGTGCAGTTCCCAGCTGCTGGCCGACACCGTGGAAGGCGCACCGCAAGCGCTGCATTTGCTCGATTACATTGGCGCGGACTACCCGCAAACCGTGCAATCGGGCAAGGTCATCGACGAGTCTGAATACCGCGAGCAGCTGGAATTCATCAAGGTGCTGCAAGGCTTGATTGTCGCGCTGCCGGCCAAGCCGGAGAAGTCCGGGCTCGAGCAGGGTGTCAGTTCATTGCGCAGTGCGATCACAGCGCGTCAGGACGGCGCGGACGTCGCCCGCCAGGCACGGCAACTCGGCGCGAAGCTGGCGGTGGCCTATGAAGTCAGCCAGGCCCCGATCATCACCCCGGACCCGGCTCGCGCAGTGTCGCTGTACGCCCAGCACTGTTCGGTCTGCCATGGCGATACGGGTGCCGGCGATGGCCCCGCGGGCGTCGGCCTGATACCGCCGCCGGCCAATCTGCGTGATGCCGCGCGCCTGGACCACCTGAGCCTCTACGCCATCTACAACACCTTGGGCCTGGGTGTCGAAGGCACCGATATGCCAGCCTTCGCCGATCAGCTGGACGATCGCCAGCGTTGGGATCTGGCGACTTACATCGCCAGCTTCAGTGCCGATCCGGCCGCCGCCAAAAACGTGCAGGCCTACAACATCGCGGATCTGGCGCGTCAGACTCCGGCAGAAGTGCATGCCGCCGACGGCCCACAAGCCGCGGCGACCTTCCGTGCCCAGCGCGCTCAACCGCCACAGGTCAAGCGTGGTCCGGCGCAATTGCTCGACTACACCGCCGAGACCCTGGACAAGAGCCTCGCGGCTTATCGCGCCGGCGATCACGATCAGGCCTATGACCTGTCGGTGGCGGCGTACCTGGAAGGCTTCGAACTCGTCGAAAGTTCCCTGGACAATGTCGACGCCAACGTGCGTAAAGACACTGAAAAATCCCTGATGGCTTACCGTCAATCGTTGCAGGACGGACTGCCCGTGGCCCAGGCCCAGCTGCGCCTGGACGCGGCCAAGGCCAAGTTGAAGGAAGCCGCCGGCCTGCTGGGCAGCGATGGTTTGAGCTGGTCCCTGAGTTATATCTCCGGCTTGCTGATTTTGCTGCGTGAAGGACTGGAAGCGATTCTGGTGCTGGCGGCGATCCTGGCGTTCCTGCGCAATACCGGCCAGCAATCGGCGGTGCGCAGCGTCAACGTCGGCTGGGGCCTGGCCTTGTTGGCCGGCCTCGGGACCTGGGCACTGGCGGCGTACGTGATCGACGTCAGCGGCTCGCAACGGGAGTTGCTCGAAGGTGCGACGGCGCTGTTTGCCAGCGTCATGGTGCTCTGGCTCGGCGTGTGGATGCACGACCGTCGCCATGCAGCGGCCTGGCAGGATTACATCAAGAGCAGTCTGGTGGGCGGCGGCGGGCGTTTCGGGTTTGCGACCCTGGCGTTCTTCTCGGTGTATCGCGAACTGTTCGAAGTGATCCTGTTCTATGAAACCCTGTGGCTGCAGGCCGGCCCGGCAGGTCATGACGCGGTGCTGGCCGGTGGTGCGACGGCGCTGGTGTTGCTGGTCGGCCTGGCCTGGGTGATCCTGCGCGGCTCGGCGAAGCTGCCGCTGTCGTTGTTCTTCAGCATCAACGCCGGGCTGCTGTGCGCGCTATCGGTGGTGTTTGCCGGGCACGGCGTGAAGGCGTTGCAGGAAGCCGGGATCTTCGGCACGCGGCCGGTGCCGTTCTTTGACTTCGACTGGCTGGGAATCCACGCGGATGCGTATTCGCTGAGTGCGCAGGTGGTGGCGATCCTGGCGATCATCGTGCTGTACAGTCGTAGCCGGATGGCTGAGAAGCGGCGGGTGCAGGTTTCTTAAGGGCATTCGCTGCGCTCACATTCGCGGGCAAGCCTCGCTCCTACAGGTCAGCGTTGCACCCCACATTCGGTATGTCACGCTGACCTGTAGGAGCGAGGCTTGCCCGCGAAGCTTTTAACGGAGAAAAATGATGCGTGTCTGGATCGATGCCGACGCCTGCCCCCGGGCAGCCAAGGATCTGGTGGTGAAATTCGCCCTCAAGCGCCGGTTCGAAGTGGTGCTGGTGGCCGGGCAGCCGCAGATCAAGCCGGGACTGGCCCTGGTGAAGCTGATCGTGGTGCCCAGTGGTCCGGATGCGGCCGACGACTACCTGGTGGAACACGCGGTTCCCGGTGAGCTGGTGATTTGCAGCGATGTACCGCTGGCGGACCGGCTGGTGAAGAAGGGGGTTGCAGCGCTGGATCCACGTGGCAAGGAGTTCGATGCACAGAACATGGGCGATCGACTCGCGGTGCGCAATCTGTTCACCGATTTGCGCGAGCAGGGGCAGATGAGCGGCGGCCCGGCGCCGTTTGGCGAACGTGAGAAACAGGCGTTTGCCAATGCGCTGGACCGGATTCTCACCCGGCTATCGCGCAAATCCTGAGCTTGCTTGGATCAATGTGGGAGCGGGCTTGCCCGCGAAAGCGGTGTGTCAGACAACATAGATGTTGAATGTTAGACCGCATTCGCGAGCAAGCCCGCTCCCACATTTAAGCGGTGTCAGGCCTCGTTTTCGTGGGTCAGTTCGAGCACGCGGTCGACCAGTTTGTTGATGCCGGAAGCCGCCTCGCTAATCGATTGCGCCAGCATGTACGCCGGAGTACTGACCAGCTTGCGCGCCTTGTCTTCAACGATTTCAGTCACCGCGCAGTCTGCGTGTGTCGCCCCCATCTTGTTCATCGCGGCGGCAGTGTCGGCATCATTACCGATGGTGCAGGTCACGCCCGGCCCATAGATTTTCGCTGCCAGCGCCGGCGAGATGCAGATCAGCCCGACCGGTTTGCCCGCTTCGGCAAAGGCTTCGGCCAGCGCCAGGACTTCCGGTTGCACGGTGCAGCCCGCGCCTTCGGTGGCGAAGTTGGAGAGGTTCTTGGCCGCTCCGAAACCGCCAGGCACGATCAACGCATCAAATTCTTCAACGTCCGCTTCGCGAATATCCTTGATCTTGCCCCGGGCGATTCGCGCCGACTCCACCAGCACATTGCGCGACTCGGGCATTTCTTCGCCGGTCAGGTGGTTGATCACATGCAACTGCGTAATGTCCGGTGCGAAACACTGCACCTGGGCGCCACGCTGGTCCAGGCGCAGCAGGGTAATCACGCTCTCGTGGATCTCGGCGCCGTCGTAGACGCCACAGCCGGAAAGGATCACTGCAACTTTTTTGCTCATGGGCTTTTCTCCAGATTCATGGCGTTAAATGTCCACTAATTTGTCACTCGTTGCCATAGGGATAATTCGCGACTACAAATAGGATCTGTCCTCAAGACTCCGATCAGGGCGCGACATGGACTTCATTCTGTATGCGGTGCCGTTTTTCTTTGTGCTGATCGCCATCGAGCTGCTGGCCGACCGTTGGCGCGGGGTGAGCAATTACCGGGTGGCCGATGCGATCAACAGCATCAGCACCGGCGTCTTGTCGACCACTACCGGCCTGTTGACCAAAGGCGTGGGGCTGGTGACCTACGCATTTGCCCTCGAGTATCTGGCGCTGTTCGAGCTCTCGGCCGACCGCGTCTGGGTCTGGGTGTTCGCCTTTGTCCTTTACGACTTCTGCTACTACTGGCTGCATCGCCTGGGCCACGAGCGCAATATCCTCTGGGCGGCGCATTCGGTGCATCACCAGAGCGAGGAATACAACCTCTCCACAGCCCTGCGCCAGACCAGCACCGGCTTTCTCCTGAGCTGGATCTTCTACCTGCCCATGGCCGTGCTCGGCGTGCCGCTGCTGGTGTTCGTCAGCGTCGCCGCGTTGAACTTGCTGTATCAATTCTGGGTGCATACCCGGCACATTCCCAAGCTCGGCTGGTTCGAGTGGTTCTTCGTCACACCGTCCAATCATCGGGCTCACCATGCACAGAACGCTCTCTACATGGATCGCAACTACGGCGGCGTGTTCATTATTTGGGACCGTCTATTTGGCTCGTTCCAGGAAGAGGACGACAAAGAGCCGGTGATTTTCGGCGTGACCACGCCGCTGGCGAGCTGGAATCCGTTGTGGGCGAACGTGCAGTTCTACGTGCAATTGTGGGATGACGCACGGCGAGCCGGGAGCGGGTGGGACAAGTTGCGGATCTGGTTCATGCGCACCGGTTGGCGGCCGGTGGATGTGGCGGCGAAGTACCCGATGAACAAGCCGGACCTGAGTCAGTTCCGCAAATTCGAGGTGCCGCTGGACGGGCGACAGCAGCTTTACGTGGCGTTGCAGTTTTGCGTCTACATCGCGCTGGGCAGCTACTTGATGAACCTTGCGCAGCATCTGCCGACAGCCGCCCTGATGCTCGGCTGGAGTGCCGTGGCGCTGGGTTTGTTCGTGTTGGGCGTGGCCCTGGAGAATCGCCCGTGGGCGTTGAAGCTGGAGCTGTTGCGACTGGCATCGAACCTGCCGCTGGTATGGCTGGCGCCAGGGGTCGGGCTGTGGCCGGCCAGTGCGGTGGGCTGGGTCGGGCTGCTCAGCTACAGCCTGCTCAGCGTTATCGGGCTCTACTGCTGCAGAAGCCGCGTCACTCGACTGGCGTCGTAGGACCGTCGGCTTTGGTTTGTTCGGCTTTCAGGGCTTGCTCGTCGGCGTAGATCTTCTTCGCCAGGCGGGCATTCTTGAAGCGCCGCCGCAGCCACAGGCAAAAGCCTACGACCAGCAGGGCGCCCAGCACCCAAAGTTCGTACTTCTTGACGCTGCCAAGCATGCCTTCGAGCACCGCGCCGAAGTGATAGGCCGCGGCCGCCAGCGCGGCAGCCCAGATCGCGGCACCGATCCCGTTGAGCAGCAGATAACGTCCCGGCGGATAGCCCGACAGGCCGATCGCCACCGGCATCACCGTGCGCAGTCCATAAACAAAGCGGAAACTCAGCACCCAGATGTCCGGGTGCCTGCGGATATGTTCCAGCGCGCGGTCGCCCAGCAATTGCCAGCGCGGTTTGCGTGCCAGCAACTTGCGGCCGTGTTTGCGCCCCAGGAAATACCACAGCTGATCACCGGCATAACTGCCGAGGAACGCCACGATCATCACCACTTTGAGGTCCATGTATCCGCGGAACGCGAGGAAGCCTGCGAGCACCAGAATGGTTTCGCCTTCGAAAAACGTGCCGAGAAAAAGGGCGAAGTAGCCGAATTCCTGAAGAAATTGTTGGAGCATTGTCTGGATGCTGGCGAAATGAACGCGCAGCCTAACCCTTCGTGCACATTCATGAAAGTGTCCAAATGTGTCTCGACGTGAACATTTCCTACAAGGAGAATGGAATGCGACTACCTGTCAAGGGTGCACATAACTGTAATACGACGGTCATAATGGTCGCTTATAACTGTCACGCTCGCCCCCAGCGCGGGCTCAGGAGTCTGCCGTGAGCTTTACCCCCGCCAACCGTTTGTTTCCTGCAACCCGTCTGCGTCGCAACCGTCGTGATGATTTCTCGCGTCGCCTGGTCCGTGAAAACGTTCTGACCGTCGACGACCTGATCTTGCCGGTGTTCGTGCTGGACGGTGAAAACCGTCGCGAATCGGTGGCCTCAATGCCGGGCGTCGAGCGCCTGACCATCGATTTGTTGCTGGAAGAAGCGGCCAAGTGGGTCGAGCTGGGCATTCCGGCATTGGCCCTGTTCCCGGTGACGCCACCCGAGCTGAAATCCCTGGACGCCGCCGAGGCCTGGAACCCCGAAGGCATTGCCCAGCGCGCCACCCGCGCACTGCGTGCGCAGTTCCCTGAGCTGGGGGTGATCACCGACGTTGCCCTGGACCCGTTCACCACCCACGGTCAGGACGGCATTCTCGACGAAGAAGGCTACGTGCAGAACGATATTACTGTCGACGCACTGGTCAGGCAGGCCCTGTCCCACGCCGAGGCCGGCGCTCAGGTGGTTGCCCCGTCGGACATGATGGACGGTCGCATCCAGGCGATCCGCGAAGCCCTCGAGCTGGCCGATCACGTCAACGTGCGGATCATGGCTTACTCGGCGAAGTACGCCAGCGCCTATTACGGCCCGTTCCGCGATGCGGTCGGTTCGGCGCTGAACCTGGGCAAGGCCAACAAGGCCTCCTATCAGATGGACCCGGCCAATAGCAATGAAGCCCTGCACGAGGTCGCGGCGGACTTGTCAGAAGGCGCGGACATGGTCATGGTCAAGCCAGGCATGCCGTATCTGGACATCCTCTATCGGGTCAAAGAAGAATTCAAAGTGCCGACTTTTGTTTATCAAGTCAGCGGCGAATACGCCATGCACATGGCTGCGATTCAGAATGGCTGGTTGAGCGAAGGGGTTATCCTCGAATCCCTGACCGCTTTTAAACGTGCAGGCGCTGATGGCATCCTGACTTACTTTGCCGTCCGCGCCGCTCAATTGTTACGAGAGCAACAATAGCCCTCCCAGGAACATTCCATGACTACCGAAGGACTCACTGAAGTCGCCGTAAAAGAGGCTCAACCTGTGGTGGAGCAAATCGACGAAACCCCGCCGGAACTGGAGCCTGCTCCCTCCGCGGTGGTGGCCGAGCCTGTCGCGGCGACGCCGGCGATTGCCATCCCCGGTCTGGATGACAGCAGCCTGTACATCCATCGCGAGCTATCGCAACTGCAGTTCAATATCCGCGTGCTGGAACAGGCGCTGGATGTGTCCTACCCGTTGCTGGAGCGGCTGAAATTTCTGCTGATCTTCTCCAGCAACCTGGACGAGTTCTTCGAAATCCGTGTGGCCGGCCTGAAGAAGCAGATCACCTTCGCCCGTGAGCAGGCTGGCGCCGATGGCCTGCAACCGCATCAGGCCCTGGCCCGCATCAGCGAACTGGTACACGGTCACGTCGACCGCCAGTACGCGATCCTCAACGACATTCTGTTACCGGAACTGGAAAAGCATCAGGTCCGCTTCATCCGTCGGCGTCACTGGACCACCAAGATCAAAACCTGGGTACGTCGCTATTTCCGCGACGAGATCGCGCCGATCATCACCCCGATCGGCCTCGACCCGACGCACCCGTTCCCGTTGCTGGTGAACAAGAGCCTGAACTTCATCGTCGAGCTCGAAGGTATCGACGCCTTTGGTCGCGATTCCGGTCTGGCGATCATCCCGGCACCCCGTCTGCTGCCGCGTGTCATCAAGTTGCCGGAAGAAGTGGGCGGCGCTGGCGACAATTATGTATTCCTGTCGTCGATGATCCACGCTCACGCCGATGACCTGTTCCAAGGCATGAAGGTCAAGGGCTGCTACCAGTTCCGCCTGACCCGAAACGCCGACCTTTCCGTCGACACCGAAGATGTCGAAGACCTGGCTCGCGCCCTGCGCGGCGAGTTGTTTTCCCGACGCTACGGTGACGCGGTGCGTCTGGAAGTCGCCGACACCTGCCCGAAACATCTGTCCGACTACTTGCTCAAGCAGTTCAACCTGCACGAGACCGAGTTGTATCAGGTCAACGGTCCGGTCAACCTGACCCGTCTGTTCAGCATCACCGGCCTGGACAGCCAGCGCGAGCTGCAGTACCTGCCGTTCACGCCGCAGATCCCGAAACTGCTGCAGAACAGTGAGAACATTTTCAGCGTGATCAGCAAGCAGGACATTCTGCTGCTGCACCCGTTCGAGTCGTTCACCCCGGTGGTCGATCTGTTGCGCCAGGCTGCCAAGGACCCGCACGTCCTGGCGGTGCGCCAGACCCTGTACCGCTCCGGCGCCAACTCGGAAATCGTCGATGCACTGGTCGATGCGGCGCGCAACGGCAAGGAAGTCACCGCGGTGATCGAATTGCGTGCACGCTTCGACGAAGAGTCCAACCTGCAACTGGCCAGTCGTCTGCAAGCGGCCGGTGCGGTGGTGATTTATGGTGTGGTCGGTTTCAAGACCCACGCCAAGATGATGCTGATTCTGCGTCGCGAAGCCGGGGAAATTGTCCGCTACGCCCACCTGGGTACCGGCAACTACCACGCGGCCAACGCCCGTCTGTATACCGACTATAGCCTGCTGACGTCCGACGATGCCTTGTGCGAAGACGTGGGCAAACTGTTCAGCCAGCTGATCGGCATGGGCAAGACCCTGCGCATGAAGAAGTTGCTGCACGCGCCGTTCACCTTGAAAAAGGGCATGCTCGACATGATCGCCCGGGAGACTCAGTTCGCTCTCGACGGCAAACCGGCGCACATCATCGCCAAATTCAACTCGCTGACCGATCCGAAGATCATTCGCGCGCTGTACAAGGCCAGTCAGTCCGGGGTGCGTATCGATCTGGTGGTGCGCGGCATGTGCTGCCTGCGGCCGGGTATCGCCGGGGTCTCGCACAACATCCACGTACGCTCGATCATCGGGCGTTTCCTGGAACACACCCGGGTCTTCTACTTCCTTAACGGCGGGGAGGAGCAGATGTTCCTGTCCAGTGCCGACTGGATGGAGCGCAACCTCGACAAGCGCGTCGAGACTTGCTTCCCGGTGGAAGGCAAGAAGCTGATCATGCGGGTCAAGAAGGAGCTGGAGCTGTATCTGACCGACAACACCCATAGCTGGAGCCTGCAGGCGGACGGTCGCTACATCCGCAACACACCGACCGGCAACCAGAACCCGCGCAGTGCGCAGGCGACGCTGCTGGAGCGTTTGGGCAGCCCGATTCTGGCCGTCCGATAACACGCAAAACCTGTGGGAGCGGGCTTGCTCGCGAAAGCGGAGTGTCAGTCGACATCAATATTGACTGACACTCCGCTTTCGCGAGCAAGCCCGCTCCCACATTTGAATTGCATTGCCTGATGAATCGTGGGCAAAAAAAGGCCTTCCGAAGAAGGCCTTTTTTAGTTTCAGCGCACGTTCAGCACAAAGCCCACCCGGGTCAGCCATTCCGCTTCGAGACCGAAGTCGGCCTGGGTCAGCTGATTTTCGTCCAGCCAGTTGTCCGGGAACAGCACATCAAGGCTGTCGCCGTTGGCGTGCAGCACGACCTGAGGCATTTGCTGGGTGCCGCGGATGTGATGGAACAGGATCGCAAAGCGCAGCAGCACGCACAGTCGAATCAGCTTGATGCCTTCATCGCCGAACTCGGCAAACTTGTCCCGGGGAATATTGCGCCGGTGACCGCGGACCAGCAATGCGAGCATCAGCTGGTCTTCGCGGGAGAATCCCGCCAGGTCCGAATGCTCGATCAGGTAGGCGCCATGCTTGTGGTAGTGATAGTGAGCGATGTCCAGGCCCACTTCATGAACCTTGGCGGCCCAGCCCAGCAGTTCGCGCCAGATGCCGTCATCCAGGCCCCAATCCTCGGCCACCTGATCGAACGCGTGCAACGCCTTGCGTTCGACCCGCGCCGCTTGTTCCAGGTCGACGTGATAACGCTCCATCAGCGAGCTGAGGGTGCGCTCACGGACGTCTTCGTGATGATGGCGGCCCAACAGGTCATAGAGCACACCTTCGCGCAGGGCGCCTTCGCAGTGGTCCATGCGTTGCAGTTCGAGGGCGTCGAAGATGGCTTCGAGAATCGCCAGGCCGGCCGGGAAGATCGCCCGACGGTCAGGCTTGATGCCGTCGAAGTCGATCTTATCGACGTCGCCGAGCTTGAACAGTTTGCGCTTGAGCCAGGACAGGCCTTCGGCGTTCACTTCGCCCGCACCATGCCCACCGGCCTTCAGTGCCAGGCCAATGGCGCGAATGGTGCCCGAGGAGCCGATGGCTTCATCCCAGGTCAGGCGGTGCAGGGCGTGCTCGATGCTCATGATCTCCAGCCGCGCCGCCGTGTACGCCTGGGCGTAGCGGGCCGGGGTGATCTTGCCATCCTTGAAATAGCGCTGGGTAAAACTGACGCAGCCCATCTGCAGGCTTTCGCGCAGCAGCGGCTCGAAGCGCTGGCCAATGATGAACTCGGTACTGCCGCCGCCGATGTCGGCCACCAGGCGCTTGCCCGGCGTGTCGGCGAGGGTGTGGGAAACGCCGAGGTAGATCAGGCGCGCTTCTTCACGGCCGGAGATGACTTCCACCGGGTGGCCGAGGATTTCTTCGGCGCGGCGGATGAATTCGATGCGGTTACGGGCTTCACGCAAGGCGTTGGTCCCCACGATTCGCACGGCACCGGTCGGCATACCGTTAATCAGTTGGGCAAAACGCTTGAGGCAATCTAGCCCGCGTTGCATGGATTCTTCGCTGAGCTGGCGCTCTTCATCGATGCCGGCGGCCAGCTGAACCTTCTCCCCGAGACGTTCGAGAATACGGATTTCGCTGTTCTGGGCCTTGGCCACGACCATGTGAAAGCTGTTGGAGCCCAGGTCGATTGCGGCGATCAGGGACAGATTCTTGGCTTGGGATTGCGGCATGGTCAGGGGGTCTCGGTCGATAACCCTCACATCGTGCCACGATCAAACGCTGGCGCCAACGCGTAGGAGCTGCCGAGAGCTGCGATCTTTTACCACGGGGGCATTTGCAGTGCTGCTGATGGCCTCTTCGCGAGCAAGCCCGCTCCCACAGGTTTTTGCGTCGAACACATGATTGCGTTCCAACAGAGAACCCTGTGGGAGCGGGCTTGCCCGCGAAGGCGGCCTCAAAGGCACTAAATATCCTTCAGCCTGCCGCTTCCACCGTCCCGATGAAATTCGCCAGCTCCGCCGTCTGCGGATTGGCAAACAGAATCTTCGGATCCCCAGCCTCATGCACCTTGCCCAGATGCATGAACACCAACTTATCCCCGACCTCCCGGGCAAAACGCATTTCATGGGTGACCATGATCAGCGTCATGCCCTCTTTGGCCAGCTGCCGAACCACGCTCAGCACTTCATTGACCAGTTCCGGGTCCAGCGCCGAAGTAATCTCATCACAGAGCAAAACCTTCGGCGACATCGCCAACGCCCGGGCAATCGCCACTCGCTGTTGCTGCCCGCCGGACAGCCGATCCGGAAACGCATCGAATTTTTCCCCCAGTCCAACCCGTTCCAGCATCTCCCGCGCCAGTTCAGCGGCCCTGGCTTTTGGCACTTTCTGCACCACTTGCGGTGCAAGCATGACGTTTTCGCCCACGGTGAGGTGCGGGAACAGGTTGAACTGCTGGAACACCATCCCGACTTTCTGCCGCAGGCTGCGCAGGTCGGCGCGGGCGGCGTCGAGGTATTCGCCGTCGACTTCGATCACGCCGTCGTTGATCGATTCCAGGCCATTCAATGTCCGCAACAAGGTGGACTTGCCCGAGCCGCTGCGACCGATGATCGCCACCACCTGGCCTTCCTCGACACTCAGGTCGATGCCTTTGAGCACATGGTGGTCGCCGTAATATTTATGCAGGGCCGAAATTCTAAGCAGAGGCATGCAGTCTCCTTTCCAGATAGCGCGCACTGAGGGACAAGGGGTAGCAGAGCAAGAAGTAACCGAGCGCTACCAGGCCATAGACCATGAAGGGTTCGAAGGTCGCGTTGGCGAGCATGCCGCCGGTCTTGGTCAGTTCGGTGAAGCCGATGATCGAGGTGACGGCGGTGCCTTTGACCACCTGCACCGAGAAACCCACGGTCGGCGCCACGGCGATGCGCAGCGCCTGTGGCAGGATCACGTGGCGCAGTTGCTCCAGCGGGTCGAGCGCCAGGCTCGACGAGGCTTCCCACTGGCCATTGGGGATCGACTCGACACAACCGCGCCAGATCTCAGCCAGGTAGGCACTGGTGAACAGCGTCAGGGAGATTGCCGCGGCCATCCACGGCGAAATCTCCACCCCGGCCAGTGCGACGCCGAAGAACACCAGGAACAGCTGCATCAACAGCGGCGTGCCCTGGAACAGTTCGATGTAAGTGCGGGCGAAATTGCTTGGCAGGGATTTTTTTGAAATGCGCATCACCATGATCAGCAAGCCGATCAGCCCGCCGCCGACAAACGCCACCAGCGACAGTGCCAACGTCCACTGCAGGCCCGTGAGCAGGTTGCGCACGACGTCCCAAAACGTGAAATCGCTCATTGGCTGGTCCTTGCGCTGCTTCTTGATATAAACCGGCGACCGAGCCAGTTCAGCAACTGGCGGATCAATAAAGCCATGCACAGGTAAAGCAGGGTGGTCAGGGCGTAGGTTTCGAAGGCGCGGAAGTTGCGCGACTGAATGAAGTTGGCAGCGAAGCTCAGCTCTTCGGTGGCGATCTGCGAACAGACGGCCGAGCCGAGCATGACGATGATGATCTGGCTGCTCAGGGCCGGCCAGACCTTGCCCAGCGCCGGCAGCAACACCACGTGGCGAAAGGCTTCGAAGCGGCTCATCGCCAGTGCGGCGGCGGCCTCCAGCTGACCGCGGGGGACCGCTTGAATGCCGGCGCGGATGATCTCGGTCGAATAGGCCCCGAGGTTGATCACCATCGCCAGCACCGCGGCCTGCCATTCGGAAATCTGCACACCCAGGGACGGCAGGCCGAAGAAGATGAAAAACAACTGCACCAGAAACGGCGTGTTGCGGATCAACTCGACGTAGACGCCGAAAATCGCGGAGAACGGGCGAATGTTCCACGCCCGCACCAGCGCCCCGACAATGCCCAGGCCTACCCCGAGCACGGCACCGATGGCGGTCAGTTCAAGGGTGAACAGGGCGCCGTGCAGCAGCAGATCGGTGTTTTGCACCACTGGAATGAAATCGAACTGATAGGACATATTCAGTCTCCCCTGCGGCGATCAGAGATCGGCCGGCAGCGGCTCTTTGAGCCAGGTCCGGGAGTTCTTTTCCAGCGCACCGTCGGTTTTGGCGGTGGCGAGGATCTGATTGACCTGGCCCAACAGCGCGGGCTCGTTCTTGTTAACGCCGACGTACACCGGCGAATCCTTGAGTTTTACTTTCAGCGCCGGCACGCGTTTCGGGTTGCGCTCGCTGATCGCCACCATCACCACGTTGCCGCTGGCGATCAGGTCGACTTGCCCGGCGAGGTAGGCGGCGATGGTCGAGTTATTGTCTTCGAAGCGCTTGATGATCGCGCCTTCGGGAGCGACTTTGCTCAGCTCGATGTCTTCGATGGCACCACGGGTGACGCTGATGGTCTTGCCCTTGAGGTCGTCCAGGCTTTTGATATCGGCGTCTGGCGGGCCGAATACGGCGAGGTAGAAGGGTGCGTAGGCGCTGGAGAAGTCGATGACTTTCTCGCGCTCGGGGTTCTTGCCCAGGCTGGAAATCACCAGATCCACCTTGCCGGTGGTCAGGAACGGGATGCGGTTGGTGCTGTTGACCGGGGTCAGTTCGAGTTTGACCTTGAGTTGGTCGGCCAGCAGTCTGGCGGTGTCGACATCGAGGCCGCGTGGCTTCATGTCCGGGCCGACCGAGCCGAACGGCGGGAAGTCCTGGGGCACGGCGACCCTGAGGACGCCGCGTTTGACCACATCTTCCAGGCCATCGGCGTGGGCGGGGGCCTGACTCAGCATCAGGCTGGCAAAAAAGACAGCGAGGAGGGCGCTGTAACGCTGGGTCATGACAAATCTCCGAATTGGCGGGAAGTGATTTCTGCGATTCAACAGAGCACGGGTCGTGCCAAGAGTGGGTTCCAGGGGTTCCAGGCCGCGGTTTTACTGGGATTGTCGGTCTTACTGGTCTGAACAGTTGTGGCGCCTTGCGCACCCTCCTGGCGCATTGGTGAAAGGCACCGAACCCCCATGGGGCACGACTTGCCGGGCGTCGCGAATAGCTTTACAACTAACCGCTCATTTGCCTGGTTCGTCTGAAAACCATGAACTCGATCTCCCAAGCCGTACCTGAAGTGGCGCTGCAAGCCATCCGCAAACTGATCACCGAACAAGGTTTCGGACCGGGGGACGCGCTGCCTTCGCAACGGGACCTGGCGCTGCAATTGGGGGTCAGTCGGGCGTCGCTGCGCGAGGCATTGTCGTCCTTGAGTGCCCTGGGAGTGATCAGCGTCCAGCCGGGCAAAGGGGTGTTCGTGCAGTCACCGGTTGATTTGCCGCGAGGTGATGCGACGCTGAGTTGGCCATTTGCGGCGCAAGCCTCGCCCCTGGATATATTCCAGTTGCGCTATGCCCTGGAAGGCTTTGCGGCCGGCTTGGCGGCGGTGACCCTGAGCACTCACGAGCTCGATGCGCTGGACGATAATGTCGCCGCCATGCGCATCGACTTGAAGGCCGGCGACTTCGAGGCAGCGGCGCGACTGGATTTCGAATTTCACCGGCGCATCCTGTTGGCCAGCGGTAATCAGGCGATGCTGAGCATCCTGACCGCCAGCGCCGACATCTTCCTGGAGAGCCAAAAGCTACCGTTCATCCGGGCCGAGCGGGCCATGGAAACCTGGCAGGAGCACCGTAAAATCCTCCGTGCACTGGCCCGGCGGGCATCCGGTGCCGCGCAGAAGGCCATGCAAGAACATGTGCGAAACGCAGCCCTGCGCACTGGAATTGCCTTCGTCGCTCCCGCCACCTCATGACTTGAGCTATACCCAAACTCATGCACCACCATAGCGAGACTCAATCATCTGCGGCTTCCTGAACAGGGGAAGGGCGGCTATGATGGGCCACGTTTTTTATTGCTTATAACCCGGAGACATCCATGAGCAGCGATCTTATCAAGCACGTCACCGACGCAAACTTCGAAGAAGAAGTACTGAAGGCTGCTGGCCCTGTGCTTGTTGACTACTGGGCTGAGTGGTGCGGCCCTTGCAAGATGATCGCTCCGGTTCTGGACGATATCGCCAGCACCTACGCTGGCAAGCTGACCGTTGCCAAGCTGAACATCGACGAGAACCAGGAAACCCCGGCCAAGCACGGCGTACGTGGTATCCCGACCCTGATGCTGTTCAAGAACGGCAACGTCGAAGCGACCAAGGTTGGCGCACTGTCGAAGTCGCAGCTGGCGGCTTTCCTCGACGCCAACATCTAAGCGTCGTTATAAAGTGTCCGAAAAAGGCCCCGCAGTTTGCGGGGCTTTTTCGTTATTGAGGGCTAGACGCTCCGAAACTCAGGTGGTACATTCGGCCCCGCACTGGTT
The DNA here is from genome assembly GCF_902497995.1 of Pseudomonas fluorescens. Lineage (GTDB taxonomy): Bacteria > Pseudomonadota > Gammaproteobacteria > Pseudomonadales > Pseudomonadaceae > Aquipseudomonas > Aquipseudomonas fluorescens_BK. Next base: position 257,103 of record NZ_CABVII010000006.1, read on the forward strand.
TCTCCAATGCCCCCTGCTAGCCGTCGCCGACGCACTCCTTTTCGAATTAGTTCGCGATCCTGTCGCCTTCTCTGCGGCGCGGCCTCATTAAGCCAAAAGCTTAATTTCCCCCCTCCATAAATGATTACGTCATTCCTATATGAATCTGACTGAACTCAAGCAAAAGCCGATTACCGAACTGCTCGAATTGGCCGAACAGATGGGCATAGAAAATATGGCCCGTTCGCGCAAGCAGGACGTGATTTTCTCCCTGCTCAAAAAGCACGCGAAAAGCGGCGAGGAAATCTCCGGTGATGGCGTGCTGGAGATTCTCCAGGACGGCTTCGGCTTCCTGCGCTCCGCTGACGCTTCCTATCTCGCCGGTCCGGACGACATTTACGTCTCGCCGAGCCAGATCCGTCGCTTCAACTTGCGCACCGGTGACACCATCGTTGGCAAGATCCGCCCTCCAAAGGAAGGCGAGCGTTATTTCGCACTGCTCAAGGTCGATACGATCAACTACGATCGTCCCGAGAACGCGAAAAACAAGATTCTCTTCGAGAACCTGACCCCGCTGTTCCCGACCGTGCGCATGAAGATGGAAGCCGGCAACGGTTCCACCGAAGACTTGACCGGTCGTGTCATCGACCTGTGCGCCCCGATCGGCAAAGGCCAGCGCGGTCTGATCGTTGCACCGCCGAAAGCCGGTAAAACCATCATGCTGCAGAACATCGCAGCGAACATCGCACGTAACAATCCTGAAGTTCATCTGATCGTCTTGCTGATCGACGAACGTCCGGAAGAAGTGACCGAAATGCAGCGCACCGTGCGCGGCGAAGTGGTTGCCTCCACGTTCGACGAGCCGCCGACCCGCCACGTGCAGGTTGCCGAAATGGTGATCGAGAAGGCCAAGCGCCTGGTCGAACACAAGAAAGACGTGGTGATCCTGCTCGACTCCATCACCCGTCTGGCCCGTGCCTACAACACCGTGATCCCGAGCTCCGGCAAAGTGCTCACCGGTGGTGTCGATGCCCACGCCCTGGAGAAACCGAAACGTTTCTTCGGCGCCGCGCGGAACATCGAAGAAGGCGGCTCGCTGACCATCATCGCCACCGCGCTGGTTGAAACCGGCTCGAAGATGGACGAAGTGATCTACGAAGAATTCAAAGGCACGGGCAACATGGAACTGCCGCTGGATCGTCGTATCGCTGAAAAACGTGTGTTCCCGGCCATTAACATCAACCGTTCCGGCACCCGCCGCGAAGAGTTGCTGACGGCCGACGACGAGCTGCAACGCATGTGGATCCTGCGCAAGCTGTTGCACCCGATGGACGAAATCGCTGCCATCGAGTTCCTGGTCGACAAGCTGAAAACGACCAAGACCAACGATGAGTTCTTCCTGTCGATGAAACGCAAGTAAATCGCAGAAAGTCAGCAAAAGCCGGGGAAACCCGGCTTTTTGCTATCTGATTTTTGATGAACCGGCAGTTCGTGGTTCTGAATAGAGGGGTTCGGCGCTAAACTGCCACCCCCGAACGGCACGGCCAACACGAGGCTCACGCATGCAGTATCGCGACTTGCGCGACTTTATCAGCGGTCTGGAAAAGCGCGGCGAACTCAAGCGCATCCAGGTTCCGGTGTCCCCAGTGCTCGAAATGACCGAGGTCTGCGACCGCACCCTGCGCGCCAAAGGTCCAGCCCTGCTTTTCGAAAACCCCACGGGTTATGACATCCCGGTGCTCGGCAACCTGTTCGGCACCCCTGAGCGCGTGGCGCTGGGCATGGGCGCAGAAGCGGTCAGCGAATTGCGCGAGATCGGCAAGCTGCTGGCGTTCCTCAAGGAACCCGAGCCACCGAAAGGCCTGAAAGATGCCTGGTCCAAGCTGCCGATCTTCCGCAAGATCATTGCCATGGCGCCGAAGGTGGTCAAAGACGCGGTGTGCCAGGAAGTGGTCATCGAAGGCGACGACGTCGACCTCGCCATGCTGCCGGTGCAGACCTGCTGGCCGGGCGACGTCGGCCCGCTGATCACCTGGGGCCTGACCGTCACCAAAGGTCCGAACAAGGATCGCCAGAACCTCGGCATCTACCGTCAGCAAGTGATTGGCCGCAACAAGGTCATCATGCGTTGGCTGAGCCACCGTGGCGGCGCGCTGGATTACCGCGAGTGGTGCGAGAAGCATCCTGGCCAGCCGTTCCCGGTGTCCGTGGCCCTGGGCGCTGACCCGGCGACCATTCTCGGTGCCGTGACGCCGGTGCCGGACAGTCTCTCCGAATACGCCTTTGCCGGACTGCTGCGCGGCAATCGCACCGAGCTGGTGAAGTGCCGTGGCAACGACCTGCAAGTGCCGGCCACCGCCGAGATCATCCTCGAAGGTGTGATCCATCCGGGCGAAATGGCCGACGAAGGCCCGTACGGCGACCACACCGGTTACTACAACGAAGTCGACAGCTTCCCGGTGTTCACCGTCGAGCGCATCACGCACCGGATCAAGCCGATTTACCACAGCACCTATACCGGCCGTCCGCCGGATGAGCCGGCGATCCTCGGCGTGGCGCTGAATGAAGTATTCGTGCCGATCCTGCAGAAGCAGTTCCCGGAGATCACCGACTTCTACCTGCCACCCGAAGGCTGCTCCTACCGCATGGCCATCGTGACCATGAAAAAGTCGTATCCCGGTCATGCCAAGCGGGTAATGTTGGGTGTCTGGTCGTTTTTGCGACAGTTCATGTACACCAAGTTCGTTATCGTCACTGACGACGACATCAACGCACGGGACTGGAACGACGTGATCTGGGCCATCACCACGCGCATGGACCCCAAGCGCGACACGGTGATGATCGACAACACGCCGATCGACTACCTCGACTTCGCCTCGCCGGTTTCCGGCCTGGGTTCGAAGATGGGGCTCGATGCCACGCATAAATGGCCCGGCGAAACCACTCGCGAGTGGGGCCGGGTGATCGTCAAGGACGAAGCCGTGACCCAGCGGATCGATGCCATCTGGAATCAGTTAGGAATAGATTGATGCGTGTAACCTTGCAGCCCTCTGGAGCAGTGCTGGATATTCTGCCCGGCGAGCGGATTCTCGATGGCGCGCGGCGCCTGGGCTATGAATGCCCGCAAAGCTGTCGAAACGGCAATTGCCACGTGTGCGCCGCACTGCTGGTGGAAGGGCGGGTCGAACAGACCGGTAATGTGCGCGATCATGGCGAGTTCTACACTTGCATAGCCGAGCCGCTGGAAGACTGCATCGTGCTGTGGGATGGCGTGCTCGCGCTGGGAGAACTGCCGGTGCGCAGCTTGTCGTGTCAGGTCATTGAATGCAGGGACGTCGGCGGCGATACCTTTCGCGTGAGTCTGCGGGCTCCGGCCGGCAAACCGCCACGCTATCACGCCGGCCAGTACCTGATGATCGAGCGCGAGAATGGCGAGAAATCGGCGTTCTCCCTGGCCTCGGCCCCCCATGGCGGACGCGACCTGGAAATTCACGTCTTGGCGCGCGAAAGCAGTGCGCTGAGCCTGATCGAACAGCTGCAACGTAACCCGATGGTGCGGATCCAGATGCCGTTTGGCGATACCCATCTGGCGGAGTTGCCGGACGGCCCGCTGGTGCTGATCGCCGCGGGTACCGGCATGGGTCAGATTCATAGCCTGATCGAGCATTGCCGCGCCACGGGCTTCAAGCACCCGGTGCACCTGTATTGGGGCGTGCGTCGTCCTGAAGATTTTTATGCCATCGAACATTGGGATGAATGGCTGCAACTGCCCAATCTGTTCCTGCATAAAGTCGTCAGCGATCAATGCGGCTGGCAGGGGCGCTGCGGCATGTTGCATGAAGCGGTGTGTGAGGATTTCCCTGATCTGAAACCCCTGCATGTGTACGCCAGCGGCTCTCCGGCGATGGTCTACGGCACGCTGGACGCCTTGGTCGAAGCGGGAATGGATGCCCATCAGATGCGTGCGGATGTGTTTGCGTACGCGCCTCGATCTTGATCCGCGATTTTGATCCGCGATCTTGATTGTGTTTAATCCTTATACCTTTCTATATAGCCGATCGGTATTTATAAATTTTTATAAATACCGGTAGGTTATATATCAGACAGGCACTTATTAAAAAATGTGCCATGGCATTTAAATTGCCTCGAAACATATGTGCCTTATTGTTACAGCGCTGCGTTCTATTAAGTAATCTTGACCCGCGGGGAGCTGAACGCAATTCGCCATGAGCGCCATTGAATCTGCTTTTTTGAATCTGGCTTACCCTCCGCGGCTCGATCTGGGGCCGCAGCTTACGCACGAACAATTGCTCAGCTCGATGCAAACGACCATGGCGCGCCATAAGGGCGGGCCGGTGTGGCTGTTCGCCTACGGCTCGCTGATCTGGCGCCCTGAATGCCCGGCAGTGGAGCGCGTACGCGGTCGGGTGCATGGCTACCATCGTGGTTTGTACCTGTGGTCCCACGAGCATCGCGGCACGCCGGAAGTGCCTGGCCTGGTGTTCGGCCTGGATCGCGGCGGTTCTTGCAGCGGGTTTGCCTATCGCTTGCCCGAAGAACAACTCGACGCGTCTCTTTACGCACTTTGGCAACGCGAGATGCCATTCCCGTCCTATCGCCCACACTGGCTCAACTGCCGTCTCGAAGACGGAAACCAGGTTCAGGCATTGGGATTCGTTTTGGAGCGGCACCTGCCCAGCTATGCCGGCAACTTGCCGGATCATGTGCTGAGCCATGTGTTCGAAAACGCTTGCGGGCGTTACGGCACTACCCGCGATTATGTCGAGCAGACCGCCAGCGCCCTGCGTAGCCACGCCATGCCAGACCGGAATCTGGAGGCGCGGCTCAAGCGCTGCAAATCAGCGGCCGATCAGGCGAGTGCTTCGCGGCTCTGACTGGCGACTTGTTTGTGCCACAGGGTCGGGGCGAGGAAGGCCATCGCCAGCAGGCACGCGCCGATCAGCAAGACGAAACCGCCGTCCCAGCCGAAGTGGTCCACGGTGTAGCCCATGGCTGCACTGGCCGCGACCGACCCCCCCAGATAACCGAACAGCCCGGTGAAGCCCGCCGCGGTACCGGCCGCTTTCTTCGGTGCCAACTCCAGGGCTTGCAGGCCGATCAACATTACCGGGCCGTAGATCAGAAAGCCGATTGAAACCAGCGCGATCATGTCGACGGTCGGGTTGCCGGCCGGGTTGAGCCAGTAAACCAGGGTCGCCACGGTGACCAAGGCCATGAACACCATGCCGGTCAGGCCACGGTTGCCACGGAAGATCTTGTCCGACATCCAGCCGCACAGCAGCGTGCCCGGAATCCCCGCCCACTCATAGAAAAAGTACGCCCACGAGGTTTTATCCACGGTAAAGCCCTTGGCTTCCTTGAGGTAGGTCGGTGCCCAGTCCAGCACGCCGTAGCGCAACAGGTAGACGAAGACGTTGGCCAAGGCGATGTACCAGAGCATTTTGTTGCGCAGCACGTATTTGACGAAGATTTCCTTGGCGCTGAATTCTTCTTCGTGGCTGGCGTCGTAGCCTTGCGGGTAGTCGTTCTTGTACTTCTCGATCGGCGGCAGGCCCACCGATTGCGGGGTGTCACGCATGGTGACGAAGGCAAACACCGCCACTGCCAAGGCGACCGCCGCCGGCACGTAAAACGCCGCATGCCAGTCATTGAACAGGCCCATGCCGAGCAGGAACAGCGGGCCGATCAGGCCACCGCCAACGTTGTGCGCCACGTTCCACAAGGACACCACGCCACCGCGTTCCTTCTGCGACCACCAATGCACCATCGTCCGCCCGCTCGGCGGCCAGCCCATGCCTTGGGCCCAGCCGTTGATGAACAGCAGGATGAACATGATGGTCACGCTGGAGGTTGCCCAGGGCGCGAAGCCGAAAATGAACATCACACCGGCCGATACCAGCAGGCCGAAGGGCAGGAAGAAACGCGGATTGGAACGGTCGGACACGATGCCCATCAGGAACTTGGACAGGCCGTAGGCAATGGCGATGGCCGACAGCGCCAGGCCCAGCTCGCCGCGGGTATAGCCCTCTTCGATCAGATAGGGCATGGCCAGGGAGAAGTTTTTGCGCAGCAGGTAATAGCCGGCGTAGCCGATAAAAATCCCGGCGAAGATCTGCCAGCGAAGGCGTCGGTAGGTGTTGTCTATTTTTTCTTCAGGCAATGGAGCCTGATGTGCGGCAGGACGAAAGAAAGCAAACATTCAAAAGCTCCAGATTTGTTGTTTTGACTGCGGATGCGAATGTTACAGTTTCGTTACTGAAAATAGCATCGCTTCGCAGTGGCCAAACAGTGGAAATTTTGGAGGTCGTGTGTTCTTTTGCGAACATGTCGCTCAGATGTAGGTGAAGGACGTTGTAGGAAGGGTTACCACGCCGATCTTTTGCGCCGGATGCGTACTTGTTTTTGGGAAGCGTCCTTCGTTCAAAGGAGAGGTTGCGACGTTCTGTTTCAGGTCGCTGCTGCGTAAGCTTTTTAAGGGAGTTCTGGTGTTTCGATCATGGAGGGAAGGGGTTATGCGGTGGTTTGCGTTTGTACTGTTGCTGGGTTTATCGGTTGATGCCAGGGCAGGGGAGTTCTTTCTGATACCGGTAAACAACCCTAAGCCGATTTATCCCGCGGCGCTTCTGAGGGCTGGCATAACCGGCAATGTCCGAGTCGAGTTCACCGTGAATGCCGATGGTTTGGTCAACAAGGTGAGAATCCTGGAAAGCGATCATCCTGATCTGGCCGAAGCGTCCAGAGTCGCGATAGAGCAGTGGCGGTTCAAGCCCTGGGTGGTGGATGACGACAAGCCTGCGAAGCAGGAAATTATCGCACCGATGGTATTCCGCCTGGATCTCGACTCGCCGATCCACACCAACCTGTGGCTCAAGAAATTGAAATGTAGCGACGTCAATGAGCAACTGCTGAATGTCCCGGAGCATGCATGGGTGGATGCCGCGCCGTTTCATTACACCCGGGCGTATCTGTCGAACGTGTTTCACATCACCCAATTGCCGAAGGAACAACGCCTGGAATGGATCGCCAAGCTGAACAAACGCGTGCCGACCATTGTCAGGAGTTGCCGCAGCGGCCCGGTGCGCAAATACATGAGTTTGCTGCCGGAGGAGATCCGCAAGTTGCTGTAGCTCCCAGTTCGTGATGAGGCGGTCTGAACAACTTTTCGAAGTTCAGCCCGCACCACTGGATTCAGCGCACCTGCACCACCACTTTGCCGACTGCCTTGCGCTGGCCCAGATCATTGATCGCCTGCGCCGCATTACTCAGCGGATACACCTGCGACACCAACGGCTTCAACTTGCCCTCGGCGAACCAGCCAAACAATTGCTGGAAGTTCGCTGCATTGTCCTGTGGCTGACGCTGGGCAAAGGAACCCCAGAACACGCCGACCACCGCGGCACCTTTAAGCAGGGCGAGGTTCACCGGCAGTTCCGGAATGCGTCCGCTGGCGAAACCGACCACCAGCAGGCGGCCGTTCCAGGCGATGGCGCGGATGGCCTGGTCGAACAGGTCGCCGCCAACCGGATCGTAGATTACGTCGGCGCCCTGGCCGTCGGTCAGCCGCTTGATTTCGTCCTTGAGACTGGTTTCGCTGTAGTTGATCAGCTCATCGGCGCCGGCCGCCTTGGCCACGGCGAGTTTTTCCGCGCTGCTGGCGGCGGCGATCACCCGGGCGCCCATGGCTTTACCGATCTCCACCGCGGCCAGGCCGACACCGCCGGACGCGCCGAGTACCAGCAGGGTTTCACCCGGTTGCAGATGGCCCCGTTGCTTGAGCGCGTGCATCGAGGTGCCGTAGGTCATGCTGAAGGCGGCGGCGGTGTTGAAGTCCATGGACGACGGGATCGGCAGTACGTTATAGCCCGGCACCGCGACTTCTTCGGCAAAGCTGCCCCAGCCGGTCAGGGCCATGGCCCGGTCGCCGACTTTCAGGTGGCTGACCTTTTCGCCCACTGCACTGACCACGCCCGCCGCTTCGCCACCGGGGGAAAACGGGAAGGGCGGCTTGAACTGGTATTTGCCCTCGATGATCAGCGTGTCCGGGAAGTTCACCCCGGCGGCGTACACCTCCAGCAGGATTTCATTGTTCTTCGCGACAGGGCTGGCGACGTCTTCCAGCACCAGCGATTCGGCAGGGCCGAAGGCTTTGCACAGCACGGCTTTCATCAGGGCTATTCCTTTGGGAGTGATGGCCGATAAGTGTAGGTGTGTGAATCGAAGGGTCAACGAGCATGCCCCGCCCTGATAGGCCGCCATAAGCTTGTGCTGGTGCGGCGGGTCGATATGCTAGGCCGCAAACCGGATAAGGAGCGAAGTGTGAAAACGTGGATCATGTTGTTGCTGGCCCTGTCGCTGCCCGTGGCAGCGGTGGCCGAAGAAGCCGGGGAAGGTGAAGCGCCGAAGGTCAATTACATCACCTTGAGCCCGCCGTTCGTGGGTAACTATGGGCTGGACGGTACGCCGAAGCTCAAGGTCTACAAGGCTGATGTGGCGTTGCGGGTGACCGGGGATGAGGCGACCAGGCTGGTAAAAGCCAACGAACCGTTGATTCGTAATCAGCTGGTGGCGCTGTTTGCGCAGCAGACCACCGAGGCGATGAACAATGTCGAGGCCAAGGAGAAGCTGCGCCAGGAGGCCTTGAAGCAGGCTCAGCAAGTAATGAACGACGAGACGGGCAAGCCGGTGGTTGAGGATTTGTTGTTCAACAACCTCATCATTCAATAAGATTTTCGCTGTCCTTGCGGGCCTCTTCGCGAACAAGCCCGCTCCCACATTTGGTCTCCAGTGGTTGCAAGTTTTGCATCCGGCACAGAGCTAATGTGGGAGCGGGCTTGCTCGCGAAGGCAATCTTGCAGTCACCGCATGATTCAAGGCCGTAATGCAATCACCGCTGCCCATTGCTCAGCGGTAACCGGCATCACCGACAACCGCGACCCTTTCTGCACCAGCGGCATCTCGGCCAACGCCGTCTGCTGTTTCAGATAATCCAGCTTCAACACCCTGGTAAACGTCTCCACATGCGCGACATCAATCGCGCTCCAGGCGTTTTTCTCTGCCGTTGCCTTCGGATCGTAGTAATGACTTTCCGGCTCCAGCGCCGTCGGGTCCGGATACGCGGCTTCGATAATCTTGCCGATCCCGGCAATTCCCGGCTCGGGGCAGCTGGAGTGATAGAAGAAAAACTCATCGCCTACCGCCATGGCCCGCAAAAAATTACGCGCCTGATAGTTGCGAACCCCGTCCCAGCGCGATGTGCCGAGCTTCTCCAGATCCTTGATCGAGAATTCATCGGGCTCGGATTTCATCAGCCAATAGGCCATGGTTTTTGCTCCTTGCGAGGTGAGTTGGCAAGTTGTCCGGCAATTTTATGACAAACCGACGGTCGGTTGGCGCCAGTGTTTGCGTGTCGGTTCACGTTGTCGCAGAATGCGCGCCTTCTCAGCTAGACGCTGCTGCACGGCCATAACGGAAACCGCTGCTGTCATCGTGTTGATGTGCCTTTGGGAGGGCAATCGATGAAACGCAAACCGGATTTACTATGGATTTTGGTGATTATGTTCGGCCTCGGCATGGTGACCACCGGCTATGCCCAAAGCCTGTGGAACAACACGCCCGATGCACCGATCGAGATCGCGCAGCAACAGCCGTCGGCCTTCAAGCGCTAAAGCTGTCTTTCGACGCCGCTGATAGCAGTGGCGTCTAGCCTGCGTAATACCAGGCCTTGTCCGTCACCGTTCCCTGCAACGACACATCCCAGCTCGCCTGAGCCAATCGCTCGACCTTCTGACATTCATGGGCCAGCCCCAATAACGTCGGCTTGCGCCAGTTTTTGCGCCGTGCCAGGTACGCCAGGCTTCGATCGTAGAATCCGCCGCCCATGCCCAGGCGTCCGCCGACATCGTCAAACCCGACCAATGGCAATAGCACCAGGTCCAGCGCCCAGACTTTGCGTTGCCGGGCGAGGTTGTGCCGGGGTTCAAGAATGCGGAAACGATTGGGTTTGAGCTTTTCGCCAGGGCGGATTCGCTGGAACACCATTTTGGTGCGCGGCCAGGCACTGAGCACCGGCAAATAAGTGGCCTTGCCTCGACGCTGTGCTGCTCGCAGCAGCACACGCGGATCAATTTCACCGTCGGTAGGCAGGTACAGGGAGATATGTTTGGCGCGCCGGAACAATGGTTGCTGGGCCAATTGCTTGTACAGCCCGCGAGCAGCCTGGCGCTGTTGACCGGGAGTCAATGCGCGGCGGGCCTTGCGCAGCATGCGTCGAAGTTGCGGGCGGGGCAGCAGCGCAGGTTCGGTCATGGATTCGGGCTTCGACAGGTCGGGTATGCAAAGCGTACCCGTAAAAAAGCCGATGCCGGTATTTAAACCGGCATCGGACTGCAATCAGGCTCCCCGGATGTACCGCTGCTGACTTAGCCCTTGAACCCGAAAGTTCAAGGTGGAAGATGCAGTAGGCTTTAAGGCTTTCCGTCTAGCGGACATGCACACCAGCCCAACGTGCAACCTCCAGGGTAGTGCGAATCGGCTCAGGGACGTGGTCAACTGGCAAGCACCCCAGGGAGTGTTGCGAGTATACCTCAAGCGGTGAGACGAATCAGCCCTTGGTTGCGTCCGGATCGGTGGCGAGCACCAGATCGACGCGATCCAGCAGGTCGCGAACCTGCTCACGGGTCGAGCCGCTGGCCTGCACATCCGGTCGTTCTTCCTTGTGCAGGAGGTCGTGAGTGATGTTCAGCGCAGCCATCACGGCGATGCGATCGGCGCCGATGACTTTGCCGCTGCTGCGGATTTCGCGCATCTTGCCGTCCAGGTAGCGGGCGGCGCTCACCAGGTTGCTACGCTCTTCCTGGGGGCAAATGATCGAATATTCTTTGTCGAGGATCTGCACGGTAACGCTATTGCTTGAACTCATGAGTCTTGCTCCAGGGCTTTGAGGCGCGAAATCATCGACTCGACCTTACGCCGGGCGATTTCATTTTTTTCAACGAGGTGCGCTCGTTCCTCGCGCCAGGTCTTTTCCTGAGCTAATAAGAGTCCGTTTTGACTCTTTAGTTGCTCGACGCGGGTAATCAGCAGTTCGAGTCTAGCCATCAGCGCTTGCAGGTCGGTGTCTTCCATTGTCTTCACTGTCTGATGGGGGTTGGACTGTAGGAGCGAGCTTGCTCCGGGCGGCGATCCGACGATGAGCCCGAGAACGCCGCGGGGTGTCAGGTACCCAGCGTTATCGTTGGCGACCATCGCGAGCGTGCTCGCTCCTACAGGTGTAGTCGATGTAGGATACAAGGCCTTCATTCTAGACATAGCGCCGTCTGGCGCCTAGCTGCCCATATGCCCATTCAGAATTCCCCGTACCAAGCCTTCGCCACCCTGCTGACTTCCAGCGGTCATAACGTCTCGCCTGCCGAACTGCATGGCCTGCTGCTCGGCCGCAGTTGCGCCGGTGCCGGTTTCGATGTCGAAGGCTGGCTGATCGATGCTGCCGAACTGCTCGAAAACGAGCCGCAGGATAATGTCCGCAACGCCCTGATCGGCTTGCAGGAGATGGTCAAAGGCGAGCTCACTGGCGACGACGTGACCGTCGTTCTGCTGCTGCCGACCGACGACGAGCCGCTGGCTGACCGTGCCGCTGCACTGGGCCAATGGTGCCAGGGCTTCCTCAGTGGTTTCGGCCTGAACTGCCGTGACAGCAGCATGTTGAGCACCGAGGCGACCGAAGTGTTGCAGGATCTGGCGGCCATTTCTCAGGTGCAAGACGCCCTGGAAGAGTCCGACGATGGCGAGAGCGACTACATGGAAGTCATGGAATACCTGCGCGTCGCGCCGCTGCTGCTGTTCACCGAAACCAAGAAGCCGGACGCGCCGGCTGCCGCCAAACCGTCGTTGCATTGATCGCGAGCCAGGAATAGCCATCTGCCCATGATTCATATCCCGAAATCGGAATACAGCCGGCGCCGCAAGGCCCTGATGGCGCAGATGGTACCCAACAGCATCGCCATCCTGCCCGCCGCCGCGGTAGCCATCCGCAACCGCGACGTCGAGCACGTCTACCGTCAGGACAGCGACTTCCAGTACCTCAGCGGGTTCCCCGAGCCGCAAGCCGTCATCGTGCTGATGCCCGGTCGCGAACATGGCGAATACGTGCTGTTCTGCCGTGAGCGCAATGCCGAACGCGAGCTGTGGGACGGCCTGCGTGCCGGCCAGGAAGGCGCGATCCGCGACTTCGGGGCTGACGACGCCTTTCCCATCACCGACATCGACGACATTCTGCCGGGCCTGATCGAAGGTCGCGACCGGGTGTATTCGGCCATGGGCAGCAATCCTGAATTCGATCGGCACCTGATGGACTGGATCAACGTGATCCGCTCTAAAGCGCACCTCGGCGCCCAGCCGCCGAACGAATTCGTTGCCCTGGATCATCTGCTGCACGACATGCGCCTGTATAAATCGGCGGCAGAGGTGAAGGTGATGCGCGAGGCTGCTCGAATTTCCGCCCAGGCCCACATCCGCGCGATGCAGGCCAGCCGGGCCGGGCTGCATGAGTTCAGCCTCGAAGCCGAGCTCGATTACGAGTTCCGCAAGGGCGGAGCGAAAATGCCGGCCTACGGTTCGATCGTCGCCTCGGGGCGCAACAGTTGCATCCTGCATTACCAGCAGAATGACGCGGTGCTCAAGGACGGCGATCTGGTGCTGATCGATGCCGGTTGCGAGATCGATTGCTATGCCAGCGACATCACTCGCACCTGGCCGGTCAACGGTAAGTATTCGCCCGAGCAGAAGGCGATCTACGAGTTGGTGCTGGCGGCTCAAGAAGCCGCCTTTGCTGAAATCGCCCCGGACAAACACTGGAACCAGGCCCACGAAGCCACGGTCCGGGTGATTACCGCCGGGCTGGTCAAGCTGGGCCTGTTGCAAGGTGACGTCGACGAATTGATCGCCCGCGAAGCCCATAAAGCTTTTTACATGCACCGCGCCGGCCACTGGTTGGGCATGGATGTGCACGACGTCGGCGAGTACAAGGTCGGCGGCGAATGGCGTGTGCTGGAAGTCGGCATGGCGCTGACCGTGGAACCGGGCATCTACATTGCCCCGGACAATCAGAACGTGGCGAAGAAATGGCGCGGCATTGGCGTGCGCATCGAGGACGACGTAGTGGTCACCAAAACCGGCTGTGAAATCCTGAGCCATGGCGTGCCGAAAACGGTCGCCGAGATCGAGGCCTTGATGGCCGCCGCACGGACACGAGCGGCATGAGTCGAGTCAATCTGGCAATCATCGGTGGCGGTCTGGTCGGCGCCAGCCTGGCGTTGGCCTTGCAGGCCGGGGCCAAGGCCCGTGGCTGGAAGATCGTGCTGATCGAACCCTTTGCTCCGGGCGACACCTACCAGCCGAGCTACGATGCCCGTTCTTCGGCGCTGTCGTATGGCGCTCGGCAGATTTATCAACGGCTGGGCGTGTGGCAGGAAATTTCCCGCCGCGCCGAGCCGATCAAGCAGATTCATGTCTCCGATCGCGGACGGTTCTCCACCGCGCGCCTGTCGGCGATGGAAGAGGGCGTGCCGGCGCTGGGCTATGTGGTAGAAAACGCCTGGCTCGGCCAATGCCTCTGGCAAGGCCTGGACAAGGACGTGATCAGCTGGCGTTGTCCGGCGGAGGTCACGGGCATGGAGCCGTTGACCGATGGCTATCGCCTTGTCCTCAATGATGAAACCATCCTGGAATGCGACCTTGCAGTACTCGCGGATGGCGGCCGTTCCGGTCTGCGCGAGCAATTGGGGATCGGCATCAGGAAACGCCCCTATAACCAGAGCGCGCTGATCGCCAACGTCACCACGAGTGAAGCGCACAACGGCGTGGCCTTCGAGCGTTTCACCGACGACGGCCCGATGGCGTTGCTGCCATTGCCGGACAACCGCTGCGCTTTGGTCTGGACCCGGCTGGGCATGGACGCGCAACGGCTGGCGGCGCTGGATGAGCGAAGTTTCCTCAGCGAGTTGCAGGGCGTGTTCGGTTATCGTCTCGGTACCTTGAAGCAGGTGGGCGTACGGCATCTGTATCCGCTGTCATTGATCGAGGCCGAAGAGCAGGTGCGTCCGCATCTGGCGATTCTGGGCAACGCCGCTCACAGCCTGCACCCGATTGCGGGGCAAGGTTTCAATTTATCCCTGCGCGATGCCCAGGCATTGGCCGATGCGCTGCTGACCAGCGAAAACCCGCCCGGCGATTTCGCCACCTTGCAGGCCTATCGGGAACGCCAGCGTCTGGATCAGAGCCTGACCGTGGGCTTCTCCGATCAGGTCACCCGCTTGTTCGGCAGCACCCAGCCGCTGGTTTCCCTGGGGCGCAATATCGGCCTGCTCGGTCTCGATCTGCTGCCACCGGCCAAGCGCTGGTTCGCGCGACAGGCCATGGGCCTGGGTACGCGTCCTGATGTTTAAGTATTTGCAGGTCGATATTCACGACGGCTCCGGCACTCTGGTGGCGCGGGCCGAGAAAACCCTTTACGTGCGGCTCAAGCCGCAAGCGAGACAGGCTTAAAGCATGGAAATGCGCGCAGATCTGCTGATTGTCGGGGCCGGAATGGTTGGCAGCGCCCTGGCGCTGGCGTTGCAGGACAGCGGGCTGGAAGTCTTGCTGCTGGACGGCAGCCCGATGAGCGTCAAACCTTTTGACGCACAGGCTCCGTTCGAGCCGCGGGTGAGCGCGTTGTCGATCGCCAGCCAGCGGATTCTCGATCGCCTGGGCGTCTGGGACGGTATTGCCGAACGACGCAGCAGCCCTTACACCGACATGCATGTCTGGGATGGCAGCGGTACCGGGCAGATCCATTTCTCGGCGACCAGCGTGCATGCGCCAGTGCTCGGGCATATCGTCGAGAACCGTGTGGTGCAGGATGCCTTGCTCGACCGCCTGCACGACTGCGACCTGGGGATGCTGGCCAATGCGCGCCTGGAGCAGATGCGCCGCTCCGGTGACGACTGGCTGCTGACGCTGGCCGATGGCCGCACCTTGCGCGCGCCGTTGGTCATCGCCGCCGATGGTGCCAACTCGGCCGTGCGGCGCCTGGCCGGCGTAGCGACCCGCGAGTGGGATTACCTGCACCACGCGATCGTGACCAGCGTGCGCAGCGCCGAACCTCATCAAATGACCGCCTGGCAGCGTTTCACCGATGACGGTCCACTGGCGTTTCTGCCGCTGGAGCGTGACGGTCAGCAGGACTGGTGTTCGATCGTCTGGTCTACCACTCCGAGCGAAGCGGAACGTCTGATGGCGCTGGACGACACAGGCTTCTGCAAGGAACTGGAGCGCGCCTTCGAAGGCCGGCTTGGCACGGTGCTCAGCGCCGACCCGCGACTGTGCGTGCCGCTACGTCAGCGCCATGCCAAGCGCTATGTGGCCGAAGGCCTGGCGTTGATCGGCGATGCGGCCCACACCATTCATCCGTTGGCCGGGCAGGGCGTGAACCTTGGTTTCCTTGATGCCGCCGTCCTGGCCGAAGTGCTGTTGCAAGCGGCTGCCCGTGGCGAGCGCCTGGCGGATGTGAAAGTGCTGAGTCGTTATGAGCGTCGGCGCATGCCGCATAACCTGGCGTTGATGGCGGCGATGGAGGGTTTCGAGCGCTTGTTCCAGGCCGATCCGTTGCCGGTGCGCTGGTTGCGTAATGCGGGGTTGAAGATGGTTGACCAGATGCCGGAGGCCAAGGCGTTGTTTGTGCGCGAGGCGTTGGGGTTGATTGGGGATTTGCCGGCGTTGGCCAAGGCCTGAGATCTTCGCTGCGGCTGATGGCCTCTTCGCGGGCAAGCCTCGCTCCTACAGGTTATGTGCTGTTTTCACTGCGCAGGAAATACCTGTAGGAGCGAGGCTTGCCCGCGAAGGCGTCGGCACATCCACCACAAATTTCAAACCGTGCAACATCTGGTAACTCCTCTAGCAACTGTTCGATTGAGAAGGTAAATGTGAGTCCTTATCATTTGGCCTCACTTCTTCAATCGAGAGACCGCCCCCATGTTGGCACCCAAGCGTCTATTGACCGCACTGGCCCTGACCCTGATCGGCAGCACCATTGCCCAGGCCGCCGACGAGGTGGTGGTTTACTCCTCGCGTATCGACGAGCTGATCAAGCCGGTGTTCGATGCCTATACCGCGAAAACCGGCGTGCAGGTGAAGTTCATCACCGACAAGGAAGCGCCGCTGATGCAGCGGATCAAGGCCGAGGGCGAGAATGCCACCGCCGACCTGCTGCTGACCGTCGATGCCGGCAACCTCTGGCAGGCCGAGCAGATGGGCATCCTGCAGCCCTTCACTTCGAAAACCATCGACGCCAACATCCCGCTGCAATACCGCTCTTCCACCCACGCCTGGACCGGCTTGAGCCTGCGGGCGCGGACCATCGCCTACTCCACCGATCGGGTGAAACCCGGCGAGCTGACCACCTACGAAGGTCTGGCCGACAAGAACTGGGAAGGTCGCCTGTGCCTGCGCACGGCGAAAAAGGTCTACAACCAGTCCCTGACCGCCACCATGATCGAAGTCCACGGAGCCGACAAAACCGAGAAGATCCTCAAGGGCTGGGTCAACAACCTGTCCACCGACGTGTTCTCCGATGACGTTGCGGTGCTGGAAGCGATCAATGCGGGCCAGTGCGACGTGGGCATCGTCAACACCTACTACTACGGCCGTCTGCACAAGCAGAAGCCTGACCTGGCGGTGAAGCTGTTCTGGCCCAACCAGGGTGATCGCGGCGTGCACGTCAACCTGTCGGGCATCGGTCTGACCAAACACGCTCCGCACCCGGAAGCGGCCAAGGCGCTAGTCGAGTGGATGACCACGCCTGAGGCGCAGAAGATCTTCGCCGACGTGAACCAGGAATTTCCGGCCAACCCTGCCGTGCAGCCTTCCGCTGAAGTGGCGAGCTGGGGCAAGTTCGTCGCCGATACCTTGCCTGTGGAAATTGCCGGCAAGCGTCAGGCAGAAGCGATTCGCATGATGGATCGGGCTGGCTGGAACTGAGTCCGCCGTTATACTGCGCGCCTTTGCGACCCTGATCGTTCCCACGTTCCGCGTGGGAATGCATCCACCGACGCTCCGCGTCGAATCGTGACGCAGAGCGTCATCAGATGTATGCCCACGCAGAGCGTGGGCATAATCATTTAAACGAGAGCTTTTCCTTGGCCCACCCCGCCCAACGTCGCTGGTATCCCCTGGTCTTCGCCATCGCTGCGCTGGTCCTGCTGCCCCTCAGTGTCTTGCTGTTGTCATGGCAAACCATCGACCAACAGATCTGGTCCCACCTCTGGGATACCCAGATGTCGCGCCTGCTGGGCAACACCCTGACGTTGGTACTCGGCGTCGGCATCGGCGTAACGCTGGTGGGCGTGAGCCTGGCCTGGCTCACCAGCCTCTGCGAATTCCCCGGCCGGCGTTGGCTGGACTGGGCCTTGATGCTGCCGTTCGCGATTCCCGCTTATGTGTTGGCATTCGTTTTCGTTGGGTTGCTGGATTTCGCAGGCCCGGTGCAAACCCTGCTGCGCGAATGGTTCGGCAGCGCAATCAGATTGCCGCGGGTACGCTCCACCGGCGGTGTGATTCTGGTGCTGGTGCTGGTTTTCTATCCCTATGTGTACCTGTTGGCGCGGACCGCATTCCTGGCCCAGGGCAAAGGGTTGATGGAGGCGGCGCGGGTTCTCGGGCAATCGCCGTGGCAGGCATTCTGGCGGGTGGCCTTGCCGATGGCTCGCCCGGCCATCGGTGCAGGCGTCGCGTTGGCGCTGATGGAAACCCTGGCCGATTTCGGCGCCGTATCGGTGTTCAATTTCGACACGTTCACGACCGCCATCTACAAAACCTGGTACGGCTTTTTCAGCCTTTCGACCGCCGCGCAACTGGCCAGCCTGCTGTTGCTGGTGGTGATGGTCGTGTTGTACGGCGAGCGTCGTGCTCGCGGGGCGAACCGGGCGAGCAACGAGCGACCTCGGGTCAAGGCGTTGTATCACCTGCATGGCTTCAAAGCGCTGGCCGCCATGAGTTGGTGCGGCCTGGTATTGGCCTGTGCCTTCGTGATTCCGATGCTGCAACTGGTGGTGTGGTTCTGGCAGCGCGGGCGCTTCGATCTGGATGAGCGTTACGCCGGGCTGATCGTCCATACCTTGTACCTGGGTGGCATGGCGGCGCTGATCACCGTCGGTGTCGCCTTGGTGCTGGCGTTTGCCCGTCGCCTGGCACCGAGCCGGGCGATCCGGTCCGGCGTCAGCCTGGCCAACCTCGGCTACGCCTTGCCCGGTTCGGTGCTGGCAGTGTCGATCATGTTGGCGTTCAGTTACCTGGATCGCCAGCTGGTGATTCCGCTCTCGAGCTGGCTCGGTGGCGCCGGTAAACCCTTGCTGCTCGGCAGTCTGTCGGCATTATTGCTGGCCTATCTGGTGCGTTTCATCGCCGTGGCTTACGGACCGCTGGAAAGCAGCCTGGCGCGAATACGGCCATCTTTGCCTGAAGCGGCACGTAGCCTAGGCGTGAGCGGGCCACGACTGTTTTTCAAAGTGTATCTGCCGTTATTGCTGCCCGGCACCTTGAGCGCCGCGTTGCTGGTGTTCGTCGACGTGCTCAAGGAAATGCCTGCAACCCTGCTGATGCGCCCGTTTGGCTGGGACACGCTGGCGGTGCGTATCTTCGAAATGACCAGCGAAGGGGAGTGGGCGAGGGCGTCGTTGCCGGCACTGACGCTGGTCCTGGTCGGCTTGTTACCGGTCATCGGATTGATAAGACGGTCGGCACATCGAAACAGCTAGGTGTCAGTCCTACACCTTGAGGCTACAATGCGCGGCATTCGGTGCGGTCCGTCCTACGGACCCGGTAGCTTAAATCGGCTGAAAGCCTTTTATTTCAAGGCATTCACCCCGTGCAGCACCTGTCTGCACCTTCGCCACGCCCGGAAGGAGAAACCCATGGGACAGCGTACGCCTTTGTATGACCTTCATCTCGCCCTCGGCGCGAAGATGGTCGATTTTGGCGGTTGGGATATGCCCTTGCATTACGGCTCGCAGGTCGAGGAACACCATCAGGTGCGCCGCGATTGCGGGGTTTTCGATGTATCCCACATGACCGTGATCGATGTCCTAGGCCCCCAGGCCAAGGCCTGGCTGCAGTATTTGCTGGCCAACGATGTCGAACGCCTGCACAGCCCCGGCCGTGCCTTGTACAGCACCATGCTCAATGAGCGCGGGGGCATCGTCGACGACATGATCGTCTATCGCCTCGAGGACGGTTATCGGCTGGTGGTCAACGCCTCCACTCGAAATCAGGACCTGGCCTGGATGCAAGCCCACCTCGGCGACTATGAAGTCCAGCTCAATGAGCGCTCGGAGTTGGCGATGCTGGCCATTCAAGGTCCCCAGGCCCGGCAAAAAATTGCTGAACTGGTGACCCAGTCTCGCGGCAACCTGATCGAGCTGCTCAAGCCGTTCGAAGGCCAGTCCGACGGCGACTGGTTTATCGCGCGCACCGGTTACACCGGTGAAGATGGTCTGGAAATCATTTTGCCGGCCGACCAGGCGCCAGGCTTCTTCAACGATCTGGTGGGTGCGGGCATTTCCCCGATCGGCCTCGGCGCACGGGATACCTTGCGTGTCGAAGCCGGCATGAACCTTTACGGTCAGGACATCCATCAAGACGTTTCACCGCTGGCCTCCAACATGGCCTGGAGCATTGCCTGGGAGCCGGCCACACGTCAGTTCGTTGGTCGCACCGCCCTGGAAGCCGAGCGGGCCGGTGGCGTACAGCATAAACTGGTCGGTCTGGTCCTTGAGGAACGCGGGGTTTTGCGCGCTCATCAGGTGGTTCGCATCGCCAATGTTGGCGAAGGGGAGATCACCAGTGGTAGTTTCTCTCCTACGCTAAGCAAGTCGATAGCACTGGCGCGCGTGCCGATGGCAACTGCCGACCGCGCCGAAGTGGAAATCCGTGGCAAATGGTACCCGGTCCGAGTGGTCAAACCGACCTTCGTACGCCATGGCAAAACCTTGATCTAACCTTTTCTGGCGGGCAACGACCGCTGACATTTTTCTTGAGGACACAGAATATGAGCGATATCCCTGCCGACCTGCGTTTTGCCGAAAGTCACGAATGGGCCCGCCTGGAAGCCGATGGCACCGTCACCGTGGGCATCAGCGATCACGCTCAGGAAGCCTTGGGCGACGTGGTGTTCGTTGAGCTGACCGAAGTCGGCACAGTCTTCGCTGCCGGTGATCAATCCGGTGTGGTGGAGTCGGTTAAAGCCGCGTCCGATATCTATTCTCCGGTTGCCGGTGAAGTGATCGCGATCAACGAAGACCTGAGCGCTTCCCCGGAACTGCTCAACTCCGATCCGTACGGCGCGTGGATCTTCAAGCTCAAGCCAAGCAACGCCGGCGATCTGGACACGCTGCTCGATGCGGCTGGCTACAAGGCTGCCATCGGCGAATAAGCGCCAAGCATCATCCCCAAAGCCCCGACTCGTCGGGGCTTTTTTGTGAGCGCTGAAGATCCAGTGTGGGAGCGGGCTTGCTCGCGAAGGCGGTGTATCAGGCAGCATTTATGTTGACTGACACACCGCCTTCGCGAGCAAGCCCGCTCCCACAGAGTAAGTGTCAACCTCCACAGGTTCGCTGTCGGCAGTGACTGCTATGCTGGTTTGACCGTGTTGCATCGACGTTGAGCGCCAGTCAAGAGAGAGCCCGTCATGTCCCAGTTGCCGTCCTTGAGCCAGTTACGCGACCCCAATGCCTTCCTCCGCCGCCACCTCGGGCCCGATGCCGCCGAGCAGCAGGCAATGCTCGACAGCCTCGGCCTCGGCAGCCGGGTCGAGCTGATCGAGCAGACGGTGCCGCCCGGAATCCGCCTGAACCGGGCGCTGGACCTGCCCCCCGCCCTCGACGAAGAAGCCGCGCTGGCCAAGCTGCGGGGTTACGCCGAGCAGAATCAGGTCTGGACCAGTCTGATCGGCATGGGTTACCACGGCACGCTCACGCCCACCGTCATTGTGCGCAACGTGCTGGAAAATCCCGGCTGGTACACCGCCTACACGCCCTATCAACCGGAGATCGCCCAAGGGCGGCTCGAAGCGCTGCTGAATTTCCAGCAGTTGACCATCGACCTGACGGGGCTGGAACTGGCCAATGCCTCGCTGCTGGATGAAGCCACCGCAGCGGCGGAAGCCATGGCACTGGCCAAGCGTGTTGCCAAGTCCAGAAGCAACCTGTTCTTCGTCGACGAAAACTGTCATCCACAGACGATTTCCGTGGTGCAGACCCGTGCCGAAGGTTTCGGCTTCGAACTGATCATCGACACTGTGGATAACTTGAAACAGCACCAGGTATTCGGCGCGCTGCTGCAGTACCCCGATACCCACGGTGAAATTCGCGACCTTCGGCCGTTGATCGACCACCTGCATGCCCAGCAAGCCCTGGCCTGCGTCGCCACCGACCTGCTGAGCCTGCTGTTGCTGACGCCGCCGGGAGAGTTGGGCGCCGACGTGGTATTCGGTTCGTCCCAGCGCTTTGGTGTGCCCATGGGTTACGGCGGTCCACATGCGGCATTTTTTGCCAGTCGTGACGAGTACAAGCGGGCGATTCCCGGGCGGATCATTGGTGTTTCGAAAGATGCTCGCGGCAACACGGCGTTGCGAATGGCCCTGCAAACCCGCGAACAACACATCCGTCGGGAGAAGGCCAACTCGAACATTTGCACCGCTCAGGTGCTGCTGGCCAACATCGCCAGTTTCTATGCGGTCTATCACGGTCCCCAAGGGCTGAAACGGATTGCCCAGCGCGTCCACCGACTGACCTGCATCCTGGCTGCCGGCCTGGAGCGACACGGCATAACCCGCCTCAACCAACACTTCTTCGATACGCTGACCCTGGAGGTCGGCGGAACCCAGACGGCGATTATCGAAAGCGCCCAGGCGGCACAGATCAACCTGCGCATTCTCGGGCGCGGGCAACTGGGTTTGAGCCTGGACGAAACCTCTGACGAAAGCACAGTGGCGAAGTTGTTCGATGTATTCCTCGGCGCTGATCATGGGTTGAACGTCGAGGAACTGGATGCTGAAACATTGATCGGTGGCATTCCCGCGGGGCTGCTACGGACCTCACCTTATTTGCGTCATCCGGTATTCAATGCTCATCACAGCGAAACCGAGATGCTGCGTTACCTCAAGCAACTGGAGAACAAGGACCTCGCGCTCAACCAGTCGATGATCCCGCTGGGCTCCTGCACCATGAAGCTCAATGCCACCAGCGAAATGATCCCCATCACCTGGCCGCAATTCGCCAATTTGCACCCGTTTGTGCCAAAAGAGCAGGCAGTCGGTTATTTGCTGATGATCGAGGAACTCGAGCGCTGGCTCTGCGCGATCACTGGTTTCGATGCGATCTGCATGCAACCCAATTCAGGCGCCCAGGGCGAATACGCCGGATTGCTGGCGATTCGCAAATACCATGAGAGCCGTCACCAGGGCGCCCGGGATATCTGCCTGATCCCGTCCTCGGCCCACGGCACCAACCCCGCCTCGGCGCAAATGGCCGGGATGCGGGTGGTGATCGTCGAGTGCGACGAGGCGGGTAACGTCGACCTCGACGACCTGAAAGCAAAAGCCACGGACGCCGGGGACAAACTCGCCTGCCTGATGGCGACGTATCCTTCGACCCACGGCGTGTACGAGGAAGGCATCAGCGAGATCTGCGAAGTCATCCACAGTCATGGTGGCCAGGTGTACATGGATGGCGCCAACCTCAATGCGCAGGTCGGGCTCGCCCGGCCGGCGGACATTGGCGCCGATGTGTCCCACATGAACCTGCACAAGACCTTCTGCATTCCCCACGGTGGAGGCGGGCCCGGAATGGGACCGATTGGCGTGCGCGCACATCTGGCGCCGTTCGTGGCCAATCACCCGGTGGTACCGATCGAAGGGCCACTGCCGGAGAACGGCGCAGTCAGCGCGGCACCCTGGGGCAGCGCGAGCATTCTGCCGATCAGCTGGATGTATATCGCCATGATGGGCCCGCAACTGGCGGATGCCAGCGAGGTGGCGATCCTCGCCGCGAATTACCTCGCGCAGCATTTGTCCGGTGCTTTTCCGGTGCTCTATACAGGACGCAACGAACGGGTGGCCCACGAATGCATCCTCGACCTGCGACCGCTCAAAGTGTTGACCGGGATCAGTGAGGAGGACGTGGCCAAGCGCCTGATGGATTACGGTTTCCACGCGCCGACCATGTCGTTCCCGGTGCCAGGGACGTTGATGGTCGAGCCGACCGAGAGTGAATCGAAGGCCGAGCTGGACCGTTTTATCGCAGCGATGCTGAGCATCCGCGCGGAAATCACCGAGGTGCAGAACGGCAACTGGTCGGCCGAAGATAACCCGCTGAAACGTTCGCCGCACACCTTGGCTGACATCACCGGGGTGTGGGAGCGGCCTTACAGCATTGAGCAGGCGGTGACGCCGGATGCGCGCACCAAGGCGCACAAGTATTGGCCGGTGGTGAATCGGGTCGATAACGTCTATGGCGACCGCAATCTGTTCTGTGCGTGTGTGCCGGTGGATGAATACCGCTGAAATTCCGGTACACCTAACCTCTGTGGGAGCGGGCTTGCCCGCGATGAGGCCGGTACAGTCAATATCTCTGGTGACTGACATATCGCCATCGCGGGCAAGCCCGCTCCCACAAGGTTTTGCGTCGGGCAAAAAAATGCCGCACATGTGAGCGGCATTTTTTGTTCAGCAGTAAAGCTTATTCCGACGCGACCGCATTCTTCGCCAGGATCGCATTGGCCAATTCCATGTCCGTGGCCTGCAGGCCCGGGTTGTCGGCGCGGACCTTCTGCATCGCAGCTTCCAGATACGGGCCGCGGATGCCGCCGTCACTGGCAACGAAGCTGCCGGCATCGTCCTGGGCGGCAATGATCAGCTTGTGATCCTTGAAGGTCAGGTAAGTCGAGCCGGTGGTCGCACCGGAAGAGATGACGTTACGCCAAAAGCTATCGGCCATCGCCGAACCTACAGGAAGGGACAGCAATGCGATGGTAGCGACAGCAAGTTTGAGACGCATATTGGGTGACTCCACTGGGTTAACTGGCGGATTTGATTGCCAATCACCCTGTCGAGTTCCATCACCCCCCTTGTCCCTCCAGACTATTTCTGTTCACTCTGCGGCGTCACCCGCAGCACTTCTTCGATCGTCGTCAAACCCGCGGCCACTTTCTGCGCCCCCGACAGCCGCAGGCTGCGCATGCCTTCCTTGAATGCCTGGCGTCGTACCGCCATCAGATCGGTGTCGGGGTTGATCAGCGCTTTGACCCCGTCAGTCAGCTGCATGATTTCGTATACCCCGGCACGCCCGCGATAACCGGTGTCGCGGCATTCCAGGCAGCCGATGGCGCGTTGGGCGTTGCCGGGTAATGGCGCTTGCCAGGGTCGGGTCAGGGTTTGCCAGTCTTCTTCACTTAATGCCAGCGGTGCCTTGCAGTGCGGGCACAAGGTCCGGACCAGTCGCTGAGCCATGACGCCGAGCACGGTGGCCTTGATCAGGTAATGGGGCACGCCGAGTTCCAGCAGACGGCTGATGGCGCTGGGCGCGTCGTTGGTGTGCAACGTCGAGAGCACCAGGTGACCGGTGAGGGCCGCCTGGATCGCCATTTCCGCGGTTTCCAGATCGCGGATCTCGCCGATCATGATGATGTCCGGGTCCTGGCGCATCAGCGCGCGCACACCGGCGGCGAACGTCAGGTCAATGTTGTGCTGGACCTGCATCTGGTTGAAGGCCGGCTCGACCATTTCGATCGGGTCTTCGATGGTGCAGAGGTTGACCTCAGGCGTCGCCAGTTTCTTCAGGGTGGTGTAGAGCGTGGTGGTTTTGCCCGAACCGGTCGGCCCGGTCACCAGAATGATGCCGTTGGGCTGGCTCGTCATGTCCTGCCAGCGGCGCAGGTCGTCGACTGAAAACCCAAGCTGGTCGAAATCCTTGAGCAGCACTTCCGGGTCGAAGATCCGCATGACCATTTTTTCGCCAAACGCCGTCGGCAACGTCGACAGACGCAGCTCGACTTCGCCGCCGTCCGGGGTCTTGGTTTTCACCCGGCCGTCCTGGGGTTTGCGTTTTTCCGCGACGTTCATTCGCCCCAGGCTCTTCAGGCGGCTGACAATGGCCATGGTCACCTGCGGCGGGAACTGATAGACGTTGTGCAGCACGCCGTCGATGCGAAAACGCACGGTGCCTTGCTCGCGCCGGGGTTCGATGTGGATATCGCTGGCCCGCTGCTGGAAGGCGTACTGGAACAGCCAGTCGACGATGTTGACGATGTGCGCATCGTTGGCGTCCGGCTCCTGGTCGCTGGCGCCGAGGTTGAGCAACTGTTCGAAGTTGCCCAGGGTGCTCGTTTGCTGGTCGGCATTGGTCGCGCCGCTGACCGATTTGGCCAGGCGGAAGAACTCCACGCTGAAGCGCTGGATGTCCACCGGGTTGGCCACCACGCGCTTGATGGGCAGTTTCAGCACATGGGTCAGGTCCGCTTCCCAACCGTTGACGTATGGCTGGGCGCTGGCCACGGTCACCGCCTCCCGGTCGACGGAGACGGCGAGAATCTTGTGGCGCTGGGCGAAGGCATAGGACATCAGCGGAGTCACGGCCGCGACGTTGATTTTCAGCGGATCGATGCGCAAGTAAGGCTGGCCGGCCTGCTGCGACAGCCACAGGGTCAGGCTTTCCAGATCCAGGTGTTTGCCGGGCCGGCTGAGGTCATCCAGATGCTGGCTGGCGATGAATTCCAGCGGGTGCATCTGGCCGTTGGCGGCGTGGCGGCGTCGGGCATTGAGCGCGTGCTCGGCCGAATCCTGGCTGATAAAGCCTTGGGCAACCAACTCACGCAGTAACTCATTGAGATCCAGCCAGCGGTCCTGAATGGCAAGTTGAACGGACATGCGGGCTCCTCGTGAACAACAGTTCGCAAAGGATAGTCGCGGACCCGCACACCGTTGGGCCACTACCCGACGAAGCCGTGTCAGGTTTTTTCAGCCTACTGCCTGAGCCGCTGCGACCCACGCCGAATCAGCCGTTTGCAGATCCACCGAGCGGACGCTGATCAGGTTACGCAGTTTTTCCGCGATCGCCTGGGCACGGTGCCAACTCACTCAACGCCCACGGGCGTTCGAACTTCACCGGGTTCACCGAGGCGATTCGCGGTTTTCCCGAAGTGCTGGAGTGTTATGTGCTGATGGGGGCGGTGGATTTTTTGCTGCGAATCGTCACGGCGGACATCGAGGCGTATGAGCGATTCTTTTTCGAGAAGCTGTCGATGGTGTCGGGGATTCAGGAGGTGAATTCGATCGTGGCGTTGTCGGAGATCAAGTCCACGACGAGTTTGCCGGTGTTGCGGGGATAGAGATTTGTAGTGTTTGTGCGGGCCTCTTCGCGGGCAAGCCTCGCTCCTACGGGATTCGGGTCGACCGCAAATATTGCGTACGACTCAAAACCGGTAGGAGCGAGGCTTGCCCGCGAAGGCGGTCTTACATGCGCAGAAGCATCTTCCAGGCACGATTCTGATACACCGCAATCGCCTGCTGCTTACGCGCATCCAGCGACTCATCGGTGATCGGCTCGTTTGCGAGCACAGCAAGCTGTTTCAGCTCACCATACAGGCGATCCATTTCCGGGATCTCCAGCACACCACGGGCATGGTGCAGCCAGGCCTGGATGCGTTCGATGCGCGGCAGTTGTTCGGCCAGATCTTCTGGTTGCTGCTGATAACGCTGCAATTGCAACGATGTGGCTTCTTCGCCCAACAGACGCGGTAACCAGCTACCCAACTGCGCAGCGCCCTGGCGATTGCCGCGGACGTTGCGATCGGCCGCCCAGGTACGGGCCAGCAACCAGCGCGAGGTGTTCAGGGAGAACAGGCCCCAGCGCGGGTCTTCCAGTTCTTCGAGAAATTGCTCGGGTGCGGCTTTGCGCACGTCTTCGTCGTCCAGGCCGGCTTGCACCAATGGGCGCCAGTCTTCCAGCAATGCATCCAGCGCGACCCGCAGATCGTGCGTCGACTGACGCGGGGCGGCTTGGCCCAGGCTGCTCAGCAGCGCGCGCAATTCAGCGAGGTTCTCGACCCAGTCCTGCAACAAGCGCCAGTGACCATTGAAGCGATACTGCTCGGCCAGGCGCTGGCTGCTGCCGAGCAAGTGCCAGCTCAGCGCGGCAAACGCGTCGTCCAGCGGGGTTTCGGCGCTGATCTGCGGTGCTGGCAGGCTCAACGAGTAGCTGTGGGCGTCGTACAGTCGATAACCGCGCTCGGCCTTGCTGATGTCACATGGCATCAGGGGCAGGGTCGCGGCCAGTTCGGCGGCCAGTTCCAGCAGCGCGGACGGCTCGCCTTCACGCAGCTCCAGCTCCAGCTCGCAGATTTCTTCTTTCTGCTTGCCGACGATGACGTGGCCCAGGTCCAGCGCGGCTTCGATGACCACTTTGGCCTTGCCGCGGCCCCAGGCGATTTCAGCGCGTTCACGAACGAAATCGGTGGTGAAGATCGGCTTCAGGGTTTTCTTGTCAAGCGTGGCCAACTCTTCAGGCCAGCATTCGCCGTCGAGTTTCTTCACGTCGAGCTTGGCTTTGGGCAGGTTCCAGTCGTATTCGTTACGCTCGGACAGACCGGCAACACTCTGGCCACGGGTCTTGAGGGTCTGAATCACTTCTTCGCCATCGCGGCGCAGGCGCAGGGCAACCTTGGCGCGGGCCAGGTCGCGCTCAGGCGTGTCGAAGTACTGGTTCATCAGTTCACGGCGTTCCCAGCCACTTTTGTTGCGTTTTTTCAGGAGCGGGTGCTCGCGCAGGGCGGCGAGGGTTTCGCGGCTGACGCGGAGTTTGATTTCGGTTTCTTTCTGCATGGCCGGAAAATCCAGGATCGGGAGCGCAGCCGGGGGGAATGTGTGGCTGCCAAGGTCGTGCAGTGTACAGGACTGATGCGAGATAGGGTCTGTTGACCCTACCCGTGCCGAGATGGTTTATTCCTGTCGCCAGATGGTTCTATGATGGACTTCAATTCGGGAGTTGGAGTCAGCGATGCCTTTGCCGTCCATGAAAGATCAGTTCGCTGCGCTGATCGCTGCACCGTCCGTCAGCTGTACCCAGGCCAGCCTCGATCAGAGCAACCGTCCGGTGATCGACTTGCTGGCGACGTGGCTGGGCGATCTGGGTTTTGCCTGTGATATCCAGCAGGTCAGCCCCGGCAAATTCAATCTGCTGGCCAGTATCGGTTCCGGCCCCGGAGGCCTGGTCCTCGCCGGTCACAGTGACACCGTGCCGTACGACGCCGCGCTGTGGCAGACCGATCCGCTTAAACTGACCGAAGTCGACGGCCGCTGGGTCGGTCTGGGCAGTTGCGACATGAAGGGCTTTTTCGCCCTGGTCATCGAAGCGGTCATTCCTCTGCTCGAGCAACCGTTCAAACAGCCCCTGCTGATCCTCGCCACCTGTGATGAAGAAAGCTCGATGTCCGGGGCGCGAGCCCTGGCCGAAGCCGGGCGACCGCTGGGCCGTGCCGCCGTGATCGGCGAGCCGACCGGGCTGAAGCCGATCCGGATGCACAAAGGCATCATGATGGAGCGCATCGATATCCTCGGCCAGAGCGGTCACTCCTCGGATCCACGCCTGGGCCACAGCGCCCTCGAAGCCATGCACGATGCCATCGGCGAACTGCGCGGGCTGCGTCTGTTGTGGCAGCGTGAATACCGTAACCCGCAGTTCAGTGTGCCGCAGCCGACCATGAACTTCGGCTGCATTCATGGCGGCGACAACCCCAACCGCATTTGCGGCCAGTGCTCGCTGGAGTTCGATCTGCGGCCGTTGCCGGGCATGGACCCCAAGGTCCTGCGTGCGGAGATATTGCAGAAGCTCAGGCCCATTGCCGAGCGGCATCAGGTGAAGATCGACTACGCGCCGCTGTTTCCCGAAGTACCGCCTTTCGAGCAGGCCGAGGATGCGGAATTGGTCCGGGTCGCGGAAAAGCTCACCGGTCATCTCGCCGAAGCAGTGGCATTCGGCACCGAAGCGCCTTATCTTCAACGTCTTGGCTGCGAAACACTGGTGCTCGGCCCTGGCGATATTGCCTGCGCCCACCAACCGGGGGAATATCTCGAAATGTCACGTTTGCAGCCTACGGTGCATCTATTACGTCAACTGATTGAACATTACTGTCTGACACCGGCCAAAGCCTCGGTGCCAATCAATTGAGCGCAATCCATGTGGGAGCGGGCTTGCTCCGGGCGGCGTTCCGACGAAGGCGGTGTATCAGATGCACCAATGGCGACTGACACTCCGCTTTCGCGAGCAAGCCCGCTCCCACAGGGGCCGTGCGGTGACTGACAAACCGTATAAATTACCGATACCCCAACCCGTATTCATGAGGAGAGCGCGCGTGTCGCCAAGCCTGTTCCGACGATAACCATCAGCCCGCTGTGCGTTTTCTGTTTCGTCCATTTTTTGGCTGCTATTTATTACAGGCCCAGGTTCATGCCCGAATACGTCAATTGGCTTCGTCACGCTTCGCCCTACATCAACGCCCACCGCGATTGCACCTTTGTCGTCATGCTCCCCGGCGACGGTGTGGAGCACCCGAACTTCGGTAATATCGTCCACGACCTGGTGCTGTTGCACAGCCTGGGCGTGCGACTGGTGCTGGTTCATGGTTCCCGTCCGCAAATCGAAACTCGCCTGGCCACCCGCGGCCTGACCCCGCATTACCACCACGGCATGCGCATCACCGATGCCGCGACCCTGGAATGCGTGATCGATGCGGTCGGCCAATTGCGCATCGCCATCGAAGCGCGGTTGTCGATGGACATGGCTTCGTCACCGATGCAGGGTTCGCGCCTGCGGGTGGCCAGCGGCAACCTGGTGACGGCGCGACCGATCGGCGTGCTGGAAGGCGTCGACTATCACCACACCGGTGAGGTCCGTCGGGTCGATCGCAAGGGTATCAATCGCCTGTTGGACGAGCGCTCCATCGTGCTGCTATCGCCGTTGGGCTACTCGCCGACCGGAGAGATTTTCAACCTCGCCTGCGAAGACGTCGCCACCCGCGCGGCCATCGACCTCGGGGCGGACAAACTACTGTTGTTCGGCGCCGACCTCGGCCTGATCGACGAAAACGGGCGTCTGGTTCGCGAGTTGCGTCCACAACAGGTGCCGGCGCATTTGCAGCGTCTGGGCAGCAACTATCAGGGC
This sequence comes from Pseudomonas fluorescens, assembly GCF_902497995.1. Taxonomy (GTDB): domain Bacteria; phylum Pseudomonadota; class Gammaproteobacteria; order Pseudomonadales; family Pseudomonadaceae; genus Aquipseudomonas; species Aquipseudomonas fluorescens_BK. The sequence goes on from NZ_CABVII010000006.1 coordinate 287,345, forward strand.
GAACTGCTGGACGCGGCCGCTGAGGCCTGTCGCGGTGGTGTGGCCCGCAGTCATATCGTCAGTTATGTCGAAGACGGCGCACTGCTCACCGAACTCTTCACTCGCGACGGTGGCGGTACGCTGGTGGCCCAGGAGCAATTCGAAGTGGTGCGCGAAGCGGCCATCGAAGACGTCGGTGGCTTGCTGGATTTGATCAGCCCGCTGGAAGAGCAGGGGATTCTGGTGCGCCGCTCCCGCGAGGTGCTGGAGCGCGAGATCGAGCAGTTCAGCGTGGTCGAACGCGAGGGCATGATCATCGCCTGCGCAGCGCTGTATCAAATTGCCGATTCGGATGCCGGGGAACTGGCCTGCCTGGCGGTGAACCCGGAGTACCGCCATGGCGGGCGCGGGGATGAGTTGCTGGAGCGGATCGAAGTCCGCGCTCGGGCGCAGGGGCTGAAAACCTTGTTCGTACTGACTACCCGTACCGCTCACTGGTTTCGCGAGCGGGGTTTTGTGCCGAGCAGTGTCGAGCGTCTGCCGTCGGCTCGGGCTTCGTTGTACAACTATCAGCGTAATTCGAAGATCTTCGAAAAGACCCTCTGACGGGCCCGCCCCGTCTTCGACGCCGTACCCCTGTAGGAGTTGGCTTGTCGGATCGCCGCACCGCAGCGAAGAGGCCATCACATTCAACATTGATGTCGCCTGACACGCCGCCTTCGCTGGCAAGCCAGCTCCTATGTATGGACTCGCCCCCACTGTCTACCCGCTTTCAAAAAAACTGCCGCCCCGTTGCATCTATGTATTAGGCCTATTCGAGGAAGCCGTCATCGGCTTCTGGCCAAAATTGGAAGAGCT
>NZ_CABVII010000007.1 GCF_902497995.1 Pseudomonas fluorescens
CTCCTACTGGCCTTCGAGGCCTGACTGTAATCGGCATGCCACGAGCTCTTCCAATTTTGGCCAGAAGCCGATGACGGCTTCCTCGAATAGGCCTAATACATAGATGCAACGGGGCGGCAGTTTTTTTTGAAAGCGGGTAGACAGTGGGGGCGAGTCCATACATAGGAGCTGGCTTGTGGATCGCCGCACCGCAGCGAAGGCGTCTTCACATCCAGCCAAGATGTCGACTGAACCACCGCTTTCGCCAGCAAGCCGGCTCCTACAGGGGGGGCTGCGTATACGCCATGAAGTATTTGTGTGCCGGTGCTTGATATTCCGAACACGCGGAGCCTATTTTGTACGGGTCGCCGTTCGCGGCTCGCACAATAACAAGGATTGCGTCATGACGACCGATGGCCAGCGTTCACTCGCGCAGCGATTGACGGGCATTGATGAGATTGAATGTGTCACGCCGGACTTGAATGGCGTACCCCGTGGCAAGGTAATGACCGCCGAAGGTTTTCTCGAAGGGCGACGTTTGCAGATGGCGCGAGGGGTGCTGCTGCAATGCATCATGGGCGGATATCCGCCAGCGCGTTTCTACGGCAGCGATGACGGCGACCTGGCGTTGGTGGCCGATCCTGAGCAGATCCACCGTTTGCCCTGGAGCAAGCAACCGCGAGCCTTGGCCATTTGTGATGCGGATGAGTTGACCGGCGACCGCTCGAGTCTGTCGACCCGCGGCCAGCTGAAGACCGTCATCGCGCGTTACACAGCCCTCGGCCTGGCACCGGTGGTGGCAACCGAGCTGGAATTTTTTGTCTTCGCGCCCAACAACGACCCGACTCGACCCTTCCAACCACCGGTAGGCCTGGACGGTCGTCGCGAGGACGGTCATTCGGCCTTCAGCGTCAGTTCCAACAATGGCTTGCGGCCGTTCTTCAGGGAAGTCTATGAATGCATGGCGGCCTTGGGCTTGCCGCGCGATACCTTCATGCACGAGATGGGCGTCAGCCAGTTCGAGATCAACCTGTTGCACGGCGATCCGTTGCTGCTGGCCGACCAGACGTTCCTGTTCAAGCATCTGCTCAAGGAAGTCGCGCTCAAGCATGGCTTGATCGTGGTCTGCATGGCCAAACCGCTGGCGCACACGCCGGGCAGTTCGATGCACATTCACCAGAGCATCGTCGAGATCGGCACCGGGCGTAACGTGTTCAGCGACGAAAGCGGTGAGCCGACCGCGACCTTCCGTCACTTCATTGCCGGTCAGCAGGCGGGCATGGCGGACTTCACCGCGTTGTTCGCGCCGAATGTGAACTCCTATCAGCGCTTGTGCCATCCGTTCGCCTCACCGAATAATGCCTGCTGGTCCCACGACAACCGGGCGGCCGGTTTGCGCATTCCGGCCAGTTCGCCGCTCGCCCGTCGGGTCGAGAACCGTTTGCCGGGGGCGGATGCCAATCCGTATCTGGCGATTGCCGCGAGCCTGGCGGCGGGGTTATATGGCATCGTAAATCGACTGCAGCCGAGCGAGGCGATTCAGGGTGAATTCGAGGTGCCGGATAATCTTTTATTGCCGTGTACCTTGCATGCCGCCCTCGAGCGTCTGACACGTAGTCAATTGGCGAAGGAACTGTTTGGCCAGGAGTTCATCGAAGGCTACATCGCTTCGAAGACCTTGGAGTTGACCAGTTTTCTTGATGAAATTACTCCCTGGGAACGGCGTGTTTTAGCGGCCCAGGCCTGACGATTCGTCGACTTCGGGCTATCTTTTCGGTTAGCCCGTTTCTCACTGCAAGGAGCCGCTCGGAACGCCGATGCGCCAAATCTGGAAACCCTTTCGAGCGTTATATTTCGCCTCGCTGATGATGTTGATCGGCTCGGGCTTGCTGAGTACTTACCTGGCCTTGCGCCTGGCCGCCGATCATGTCGACAGCCTGTGGGTCGGTGCGTTGATGGCGGCCAACTATTTTGGCCTGGTGCTGGGTGGCAAGATCGGCCATCGGCTGATTGCGCGGGTCGGGCATATTCGAGCCTATTCGGCGTGTGCCGGGATCGTCGGTGCGGCGGTGCTTGGCCATGGCTTGGTGGACTGGCTGCCCGCATGGCTGTTTCTGCGGGTCATCGTCGGCCTCGGCATGATGTGCCAGTACATGGTCATCGAAAGCTGGCTCAACGAGCAGGCGGAAGCCAAGCAACGCGGCATCGTGTTCAGCGGCTACATGATCGCGTCATACCTGGGGCTGGTGTTGGGCCAGCTGATTCTGGTCATGCATCCGGGGCTGGGCCTGGAGTTGCTGATGCTGGTCGCCCTGTGCTTCGCCCTGTGCCTGGTGCCGGTGACCCTGACCCAGCGGATTCACCCGGCGGCCTTGCACCCGGCGCCGATGGAACCACGGTTCTTCATCAAGCGCGTGCCGCAATCGTTGAGCACGGTGCTGGGGGCGGGGTTGATCGTCGGTTCGTTCTACGGTCTGGCGCCGCTGTACGCCTCGCAGCAAGGCTTGTCCACGGAGCAAGTCGGTTTGTTCATGGGTAGCTGCATTTTCGCCGGCCTGCTGGTGCAGTGGCCGCTGGGGTGGCTGTCCGATCGTTATGACCGGGCGCTGTTGATCCGCTGTTTTGCCTTCAGTCTCGCACTGGCTGCATTGCCGCTGGCGATCATGAAGCAGGTGCCGCTGGAGGTGCTGTTCCTCGCCGGTTTCCTTTGCTCGTTGGTGCAGTTCTGCCTGTATCCGTTGGCGGTGGCGTTCTCCAATGACCATGTCGAAGGTGATCGTCGGGTATCCCTGACGGCGATGCTGCTGGTGACCTATGGCGTCGGCGCCAGTATCGGACCGCTGGTGGCGGGGGTGCTGATGAAGCTGTTCGGCAGCCAGATGCTGTATGCCTTCTTCAGTTTCTTCGCGTTGGTGCTGGTATGGCGGATTCGCCCCAAAGCGGTCACCAATCTGCACCAGGTGGACGATGCGCCGCTGCATCACGTCGCCATGCCGGACAGTATGTCGAGTTCACCGCTGGTGGTGTGCCTCGATCCACGGGTCGATGAGCAGGTGGTGCAGGAGCAGATGCAGAACCCGGTCGAACCTGAACCAGACCCCGCGCCTGAGCGTGAACCGCAGACTGAAGCCGATTCGTCCCCGGATGACGCTGACCTGGGCCGTGAGCAAAGCTTTTCCGAGGCCAGGCCTTAACATCCGGGCACAAAAAACGGGCAGTCACCGCAAGGGGCTGCCCGTTTTTTTGGAGCGCCGTGTCAAAGATCGTCTTTGTCGAAGCGCCGCGCTTCGCGCTGAAGCTGATAGACGAACCGCTCGACCTGACGCTGCACCAATCCGCTCATGTTGTGAAAGCGTACACCGGCGAAGGTGGTAGAGATTCTTTCTTCGAAGTGCAGGTATCGCGGTAGCAGCGGGTATCGCCAGGTTGCCGGAGATCTCCAGAGGCGTGGTAAGCACCTTGGGTGGCTGCGGAGCTAAGGCATTGGGCACGGTTCATCAATCTCCAGACAAAATATGACTGCGGCTAGCCATCATTTTGCCAGCGTGTTTCGCGTCTTGATAGGGCGTGCTCAGCAGCAGGCTCAAGCCTGACTGAGCGGGCGCGGCTTCACAAGCGTGGAGAATGATCCGCTGGCATTGTAGAGCGCTGGCGGCTCGCCGCCGGTGAGGATTTTCAGCTGGGTGGCCGTGGCAGCCTGCTGCATCACAATAGACTGGCCATTGTTGAGGTTGGCGGCCTGGCATTGGGCCAGAAGGTCGGTCAGCACATCGCTTTGCACCAGCAATTGATCACCGATGCTCGACTGGCTGGCCAGTTGCTCAAGGCCCTGGCGGTTGGTGGGAAGGTTGAGACTGGCGAGGATCTCACTGCGCTTGCGGCCATGCTGTTCAAGCAGAACGATCAATGCCTGTTTCTGCGCCAGAATCTCTTCGAGCAGCGGCATGTCGCGACCGTGCAAGGCGACGGATTCGGTTTGCAGCAACTGCAGCAAGTGTTGTGCGGGAGCAAAGTCGTCGGTGATCAATTGCAGCAGATGAGTGTCGTGCATGGCTGGCCTTGGGGTTTAAGCGTCCAAAAGCCTGGCGCGGGCCGTGGCCTAGCGCTGGGCTTCGAAGTTGAGCAGTTTGCTGGCGACGCGGTTGCTGTCGACTTTGTAGCTGCCATCGGCAATCGCTGCTTTCAACTCGGCCACTCGGGCTTTGTCGACGGCAGGCTGATCGCGCAGCGTGTTAGTGGCCTTCTGCAACTGTTGAGCCTCGTTGCTGATGTGTACCGATTCCCCGCTCTTGACGGTACTGGCCTGTTCGGCCGGGGTACTGCGCGGCGCGGATTTGCCGGTTTCGGCAGTTTCCCTGGCAGCGCTGGTACGTGTACTGCCCGTCGGTAACGAGGAGCTGTTCAATCGGTTGATATCGATGACCATGATCATAAACCTCTGGGTATTTGGACGCTTGCCATGTTTTCGGCCATACCCGGCAAAACTTTAGGCCCATTTCTCAATGAGATTGCGCGCGTCAGCGCGTGCCCTGCATGGCGCACAGTTTAGGGAACAGTCGGGTGGCGCGCTACATCTTCACCCACACGGAGTCCACCGACAGAGGACCCTACATGGCCACTTCCACCTGGCCAGGCGCGATGACTTGCGCCTTGATGACCCGCTGGGAGTTGAGGTTTTTCACTCGGATCTGTTCACGCATGCCGCCGTTGGACAGTGCTTCACCCGGCATGCGCACGCTGAGCGTACCACTGCGGGCGGTAATCATCACTTGGTCGCCCTTGCTGATGACTTCAGCCTGTTCCAGATGCACCAGGGTAATGACCTGGTCAGCGACCATGGGTCGGGTCAGTTTCTGCCCGATCGCCTGATCGACCGAGGTCAGGTAACCCTGATTGATCAGACTGATGTCACGCTCACGCAAGGTCACGTCTTCGGGCTCGACAATACCCGTGCGACGCAGGGGGCGGGTGGTGGTCACAATGTCGCGAAACAGGCGTACTTGAGCGGGCACGAAGACTGTCCAGGGGGAGGCGCCCTCGCAGCGAACCTTGACCGTGACCCGACCCAGCGGCCTGGCCGGACTCTCGAGGGTGGCTGTCAATTCCTTGTCGCACATCGGCATGCGCAGGCGCGGGTCGAGCGGGTTGACCTGGATCTCGTAACGGCCTTCCGTCTGGCTGCTCGCCAGATAGTCTTCAACGGTGAATTCAAGAAAACCCTGAGTGACGCCGATAAGCCTGTCAGGCAAGGTAACCGTGTCAGCAATGGCAGGGCTGCCGGCGTTGAACAGGCACACGGCCGCCAGCACGCCGCACCATGGGTGGCAGTTGGAGGTCAGGCGTCGGAAAAATGTCGGGTCTGTGTTCATAAGCCTTAAAAAGCAAGCGCCGTGCCGTTTATTGATGAATGCGCGTCGCAACACACTTGGCGTTGGTGTAGGAGTCTGGGCATGGCTGGTGTAATGGATTCGGTAAATCAACGCACGCAACTGGTTGGGCAGAATCGCCTTGAGCTGTTGTTGTTCCGTCTCGACGGCCAGCAGCTGTATGGGATCAACGTATTCAAGGTTCGTGAGGTGCTGCAATGCCCCAAACTGACCCTGATACCCAAGTCCAATCCTGTCGTGTGCGGTGTGGCGAGTATTCGTGGGGCGACTATTGCGATTCTCGATCTGGCGATGGCGACCGGTTCCGGTCGGTTGCGTGATCAAAGCAATCCCTTCGTGATCATTACGGAGTACAACACCAAGACCCAGGGTTTCCTGGTGCGCTCGGTGGAGCGCATCGTCAACATGAACTGGGAGGAGATCCATCCGCCGCCCAAGGGCACGGGGCGCGATCATTACCTGACGGCGGTGACCCGGGTCGACAATCAGCTGGTCGAAATCATCGACGTCGAAAAGGTGCTGGCGGAAGTGGCGCCGACACCGGAAGCGATTTCCGTCGGCGTGGTGGATGTCGACACCCGGTACAAGGCGTTGTCCTTGCGCGTGTTGACGGTCGACGACTCGTCGGTGGCGCGCAAGCAGGTCTCGCGTTGCCTGCAAACGGTCGGTGTCGAAGTGGTGGCGTTGAACGACGGCCGGCAAGCGCTGGATTACCTGCGCAAGTTGGTCGAGGAGGGCAAGAAGCCGGAGGAAGAGTTCCTGATGATGATTTCCGACATCGAAATGCCGGAAATGGACGGGTACACCCTGACGGCCGAGATCCGCAACGACCCGCGCATGCAAAAGCTTCATATCATCCTGCATACTTCGTTGTCGGGTGTGTTCAATCAGGCGATGGTCAAGAAAGTCGGTGCCGATGATTTCCTTGCAAAATTCCATCCTGATGACCTGGCATCCCGGGTAGTCGACCGGATCAAAGCAGCAGACATCCGCTAGGGGCCTTCTGCCCCTGGCGGTCAACACGATTTAAGAGGCGGCATTTTTGTCTACGGGTAATTTGGATTTCGAACAGTTCCGGGTCTTCCTGGAAAAAGCCTGTGGCATTTTGCTCGGTGAAAACAAGCAGTACCTGGTCTCGAGCCGTCTCAACAAACTGATGGAACAGCAAGGCATCAAGTCCCTGGGTGAGCTGGTCCAGCGCATCCAGACCCAGCCGCGCAGCGGTTTGCGCGAGAGGGTGGTGGATGCCATGACCACCAACGAAACCCTGTGGTTTCGTGACACCTATCCGTTTGAAGTGTTGAAGAACAAGGTGTTGCCCGAAGCGATCAAGAGCGCCCCTGGCCAGCGCCTGCGGATCTGGTCGGCGGCGTGCTCGTCGGGGCAGGAACCGTATTCGCTGTCGATGTCGATCGATGAGTTCGAGCGGGTCAACATGGGCCACTTGAAAATGGGGGTGCAGATCGTTGCCACCGACCTGTCAGGCACCATGCTGACCCATTGCAAGAGCGGCGAGTACGACAGCCTGGCCATCGGCCGCGGTCTGTCACCCGAACGCCTGCAGCGTTATTTCGACCCCAAAGGGCCGGGGCGCTGGGCCATCAAGGCACCGATCAAGAGCCGGGCGGAGTTCCGCTCGTTCAACCTGCTGGACAGCTACGCGAGCCTGGGCAAGTTCGACATTGTGTTCTGCCGCAATGTGTTGATCTACTTCTCCGCCCAGTTGAAGAAAGACATCCTGTTGCGGATTCACGGGACCTTGAAGCGCGGCGGTTATCTGTTCCTGGGCGCTTCCGAAGCACTGAACGGTTTGCCGGATCATTACCAGATGGTCCAGTGCAGTCCGGGGATCATTTACCAGGCGAAGTGATTGACTGGCAGCATCAAAAAACGGGAGTCCTCAGCGACTCCCGTTTTTTATGCCTGCCAATATCCCATCAACACCACATGACCCTGTAGGAGCGAGGCTTGCCTGCGAAGGCGGTGTGTCAGCAATGTTGATATCGACTGACACGACGCCTTCGCGGGCAAGCCTCGCTCCTACAGGGCCATGTGTGTTCTTTAGCCATGTCAAGCGGCAGAAAAGCGGCAGGCAGCGGATACCGGTTGCCGCTTTTCTGGCATTGCCGGCTTGCCACTGCCCGCAAAGCCCCGGTTTACGGGCGCTTCTTGATTTGGCACGACGCTTGCTTTTGCAAAAGTCATCCTACGAAAAATCAGGTCACCCGAAGGTACGCGACATGAGCATCAGCTTCGATAAAGCGCTCGGTATCCACGAACAGGCCCTGGGCTTTCGCGCCCGGCGTGCCGAAGTCCTGGCCAACAACATCGCCAACGCCGACACCCCGAACTACAAGGCTCGGGACCTGGACTTCTCGACAGTGCTCGCCGAGCAGAACGAGAAGACCAAGGGCGGCTCTTTCGCCTTGAATATGACCAACAACCGTCATATCGAAGCCGAAGGCCTGGGTAATGGCGCTGAATCGCTGCTGTATCGCACGCCGATGCAAGCGTCGATCGACCAGAACACCGTGGATGCTCAGCTTGAGCAATCGGCCTATGCGGAAAATTCGGTCAACTTCCAGGCCAGCTTCACCCTGCTCAACAGCAAATTCAAAGGGTTGATCTCAGCCCTTCGTGGAGAATGATTCATGTCCCTCGCCAGCGTTTTCAACATTGCCGGCAGCGGCATGAGTGCCCAGACCACTCGCTTGAACACCGTCGCCAGTAACATCGCCAACGCCGAGACCGTCTCGTCGAGCATCGACCAGACCTACCGCGCGCGTCATCCGGTGTTCGCCACCATGTTTCAGGGCGCCCAGAGTGGCGGCAGCGATTCGCTGTTCCAGAACCAGGACGCTGCCGGCCAGGGCGTGCAAGTGCTGGGCGTGGTCGAAGACCAGAGCAATCTGGACGCACGCTACGAGCCGAACCATCCGGCGGCCGACGCCAAGGGCTATGTCTACTACCCCAACGTCAATGTGGTGGAAGAAATGGCCGACATGATTTCCGCGAGCCGTTCGTTCCAGACCAACGCCGAAATGATGAACACCGCCAAGACCATGATGCAGAAGGTCCTGACCCTCGGTCAGTGATAAGGGACGACTCAGATGAGTGTGATTGATACCACCAGTGGTTTGAACCTCAACGACATCCTGGCCAACTCCTCGATCAAGACAAACACCAGCACCGACGGCCTGGGGTCGGCAACGAACAGCGCCACCGGCAAAAACGCCCTGGGCAAGGATGCATTCCTGCAGCTGCTGGTCACGCAGCTGAAAAACCAGAACCCGCTGGAGCCGCAGGACAACGGCGAGTTCGTCGCTCAGTTGGCGCAGTTCAGCAGCCTGGAGGGGATCACCGCGCTCAACGACACAGTGACGGGCATTGCCGGCAACTACAACTCGTCCCAGGCATTGCAGGCTTCGTCGCTGGTGGGGCGTTCGGTCATCGCGCCGGGCGACAAAGCCGTGGTCGACACGTCGAAGAGTATGACCGGCACGGTGGTGATCCCGGATTCAGTGGCTGGTGCCACCTTGAGAATTACCGACAAGGACGGCAAAGCCGTTCGCACCATCGACCTGGGCAGTCAGTCGGCCGGCAATGCCAGCTTTATTTGGGACGGCAAGGACGATGCAGGCAAAACGGTTGAGTCGGGTACGTACACTTTCACCGCTGCGACCACCATCGATGATCAAGCCGTGGCGCTGATCACCCATCTGCCGGCGACCGTCAACAGCGTGACCATCAGCCAGACCGGCGGTGAGTTGATGCTCAACCTGGCCGGGCTGGGCAGCATCGCCCTGTCCAAAGTACAAACCATTGGTATGTAGAGCCGACTAACACGGCACAAAGGAGTGGAATATGTCTTTCAATATCGGCCTTAGCGGTCTCTATGCAGCCAACAAACAACTGGACGTGACCGGCAACAACATCGCCAACGTCGCGACCACCGGTTTCAAATCGTCCCGTGCCGAATTCCAGGACGTTTACTCGGCGAGCAAGCTGGGTACCGGCAGCAAGGCCATCGGTAGCGGGGTGCGGCTGGCCAACGTTGCCCAGCAGTTCACCCAGGGCGACATCAGCAACACCGGTAACGTGTTGGACATGGGCATCAACGGCTCCGGCTTCTTCGTACTCAATGACGGCGGTTCGCTGTCCTACACCCGTGCCGGTACGTTCAAGGTCGACAAGGAAGGGTACGTCACCAACACCGACGGCTCTTCGCGTCTGCAGGGCTACGGTGTGGATGCCAATGGCAAGATTCAGAACGGTGTGTTGACCGACCTGCGCATCGACACCTCGAGCCTGGCGCCGAAAACTACCGCCACCGTGTCGTCGACAATCAACCTGAACTCCACAGAACCGGTGATCGATCCGACCCTTACATTCGATCCGACCAAGGCGGCAACCTTCACAAAGCAGTTCAGCACCCCGATTTTCGACAGTCAGGGTAACCAGCACACCATGGATCAATTCATGGTCAAGACTGACGCAAATACCTGGAAGACCTACACCCTGATCGATGGTCGCAATCCCAATGGCAGTGACCCTGCTCTTGCAGCTTCCCCACCGGTCGCTTCGACCATGGTGTTCGATGCCTCAGGCAAGCTGGTTTCGGTGACCACTCCGGCCACCCCGACACCGATCGTCAGCCCTGACCTGAAGATCACAGGCTGGATTCCCGGCAAGGTGACCGATGGCGTGTGGGCAGCCAACGGCGCCGACGACAACCCGGAGGGCTTGACCATCTCGATGGGCAACACCACGCAGTTCAACGCCGATACCGCGCGTTCGATTCCTGCCCAGGACGGTTACGCCACCGGCCAGATCACCAGCCTGACCATCGACGGCAGCGGGGTGTTGCTGGCCAGTTTCAGCAACTACCAGACCAAGGCTATCGGTCAGATCTCGCTGGCCAGCTTCACCAACGAACAAGGTTTGCAGCCTGTGGGCGGCTCCAGCTGGAAAGAAACCTATGCGTCGGGCATTCCCGGCTTTGATTCGGCGCAAAGCGGTACCCTGGGGGTGATCGAATCCAACGCCCTGGAAGAGTCCAACGTCAACCTGACCAACGAACTGGTCGACTTGATCAAGGGGCAGAGCAACTACCAGGCGAATGCCAAGACCATCTCCACCCAGAGCACCATCATGCAGACCATCATTCAGATGGCGTAGGTCGGCCACCACATTCCTCCGGGCAAAAGAAAACCCCCGACAATCCAGAGGACTGATCGGGGGTTATCCAGGTAAAGCGCCTTTCGGCGCCTACCGGCTCAGCTTATTGGCAAGCTTCGCAATCCGGCTCGTCGATGGCGCACGCCTTTGGCACTGGAGCAGGGCCGGCAGGCGCTGCCTGGACCGAGTCGTCACCATAGTTGCCGCCGCTGGAAACCGCGTTCAGCTTGCCGGTGTTGATGGTCGACTTCTCGGTGCTGGTCGCGGCCAGGGCACGGAGGTAGTAGGTGGTTTTCAGACCACGGTACCAGGCCATGCGGTAGGTCACGTCCAGCTTCTTGCCCGAAGCGCCGGCGATGTACAGGTTCAGCGATTGAGCCTGGTCGATCCATTTCTGGCGACGGCTGGCGGCGTCGACGATCCACTTGGTGTCCACTTCGAAGGCGGTCGCGTAGAGCGCTTTGAGTTCTTGCGGGATACGCTCGATCTGCTGCACCGAACCGTCGTAGTACTTCAGGTCGTTGATCATGACCGAGTCCCACAGACCGCGAGCCTTCAGGTCGCGAACCAGGTACGGGTTGATCACGGTGAATTCGCCCGACAGGTTCGATTTCACATAGAGGTTCTGGTAGGTCGGTTCGATCGACTGCGACACGCCGGTGATGTTGGCGATGGTGGCGGTCGGTGCGATGGCCATGATGTTGGAGTTACGAATGCCTTTCTGTACGCGGGCACGAACCGGCGCCCAGTCCAGGGATTCTTTCAGGTCGACATCGATGTACTGCTGGCCACGTTGCTCGATCAGGATCTGTTGCGAATCCAGCGGCAGGATGCCTTTGGACCACAGCGAACCCTGGAACGTCTCATAGGCGCCACGCTCGTCCGCGAGGTCGCAGGAAGCCTGGATCGCGTAGTAGCTGACCGCTTCCATCGACTTGTCGGCGAACTCGACGGCAGCGTCGGAGCCGTAAGGAATGTGCTGCAGGTACAGCGCATCCTGAAAGCCCATGATGCCCAGACCGACCGGACGGTGCTTGAAGTTGGAGTTCTTCGCTTGCGGCACCGAGTAGTAATTGATGTCGATCACGTTATCGAGCATGCGCACGGCGGTGTTCACGGTGCGTGCAAGCTTCACGGTGTCCAGCTTGCCGTTGACGATGTGGTTCGGCAGGTTGATCGAGCCCAGGTTGCAAACGGCGATTTCGTCCTTGTTGGTGTTCAAGGTGATCTCGGTGCACAGGTTCGAGCTGTGAACCACGCCGACGTGCTGCTGCGGGCTGCGCAGGTTGCACGGGTCCTTGAAGGTCAGCCATGGGTGGCCGGTTTCAAACAGCATGGACAGCATCTTGCGCCACAGGTCTTTGGCCTGGATGGTCTTGAACAGCTTGATCTTGCCCGGGTACTGGGACAGGGCTTCGTAGTACTCGTAGCGCTCTTCGAAGGCCTTGCCGGTCAGGTCGTGCAGGTCCGGCACTTCGGATGGCGAGAACAGGGTCCACTGACCGTCATCGAAGACACGCTTCATGAACAGGTCAGGGATCCAGTTGGCAGTGTTCATGTCGTGGGTACGACGACGATCATCACCGGTGTTCTTGCGCAGCTCGATGAACTCTTCGATGTCCATGTGCCAGGTTTCCAGGTAGGCACAGACAGCGCCTTTGCGCTTGCCACCCTGGTTGACGGCAACGGCGGTGTCGTTCACCACTTTCAGGAAGGGTACAACGCCCTGGGACTTGCCGTTGGTGCCCTTGATGTACGAACCCAGCGCACGAACCGGGGTCCAGTCGTTGCCCAGGCCGCCGGCGAATTTCGACAACATGGCGTTGTCGTGGATCGCGTGATAAATGCCCGACAGGTCATCCGGCACGGTGGTCAGGTAGCAGCTCGACAGCTGTGGACGCAGGGTGCCGGCGTTGAACAGGGTCGGGGTCGAGGACATGTAGTCGAAGGACGACAACAGGTTGTAGAACTCGATCGCACGGTCTTCCTTGTTCTTTTCTTCAATCGCCAGGCCCATGGCCACGCGCATGAAGAAGATCTGCGGCAGTTCGAAACGCACGCCATCCTTGTGGATGAAGTAGCGGTCGTACAGGGTTTGCAGGCCCAGGTAAGTGAACTGCTGGTCGCGCTCGTGGTTGATTGCCTTGCCGAGTTTTTCCAGGTCAAAGGTGGCCAGGACCGGGTTCAGCAATTCGAATTCGATACCTTTGGCGACATAGGCTGGAAGCGCCTTGGCGTACAGGTCGACCATTTCGTGGTGAGTCGCGCTTTCGGCCACTTCCAGGAAGCTCAGGCCTTCGGCACGCAGGGTGTCCATCAGCAGGCGGGCGGTCACGAACGAGTAGTTCGGCTCACGCTCGACCAGCGTACGGGCGGTCATCACCAGGGCGGTGTTGACGTCGGTCAGGGCCACGCCGTCGTACAGGTTCTTCAGGGTTTCGCGCTGGATCAGGTCGCCGTCGACTTCTGCAAGACCCTCGCACGCTTCGGTGACGATGGTGTTCAGGCGACCCATGTCCAGCGGTGCAAACGTGCCATCGGCGCGGGTGATGCGGATCGACGGGTGAGCATCGACCGCGGCCTCGGCCGGTGCGTGGGCGGCGCGTTCTTTCGAGCGGCCGTCACGGTAGATCACGTAGTCGCGAGCCACTTTCTGCTCGCCGGCACGCATCAGGGCCAGTTCGACCTGGTCCTGGATTTCTTCGATGTGGATCGTGCCGCCCGATGGCATGCGACGCTTGAAGGTCGCGGTGACCTGTTCGGTCAGGCGGGCAACGGTGTCGTGGATTCGCGACGAAGCGGCAGCGGTGCCGCCCTCAACTGCGAGGAACGCTTTGGTGATCGCGACGGTAATCTTGTCATCGGTGTAAGGAACGACAGTGCCGTTTCGCTTGATCACGCGCAGTTGACCCGGCGCGGTCGCGGACAGATCCGAAGTCGAATCAGCGGCCTGCGGCAAGGTACCCTGCGGGTTCTCGCGAGTTGTGTCGGTTTGCATGGGGGGTTGTCTCCACATTCTCTATGTTTGGATTCTTTTGAGTGACAGTAACTGACTGCAACACCCGTACCGTTATCGCCGTTTTCGGCTCAAGAACAGTAGCCATCCGCACGCACGGTCTGGTCTTTCGAAAATACGTTTGGTCAACCGGACAGAGGCAATAAAAGCGCTTGAAATCGGTGTCTGCTTTGTGTTGGGTTTTTTATGCAAAACCCTACATGTAGGGTTTTTTTCGCGCCGGGGTACAAGATAATGCGTTTTAGGGGGTGTTGCAACGTACTACCTGTGGATAAACCTGTGCGTAAATTGTGTGTGAAAGTTGGAACGTGCGTGTAGGCCGCGACTCCACTGGAGCGGACCGTTTTTCACGGATTTTCAATGTTTGAAAACGGTCTGTTGGATTTTTAAGGGCGCGAACCCTACCACAAAAAACCGACTGGGCCGAACGCATTTGCCGGCTTGTGTTCTCGGCGAGTGGCGTTTATACAATCGGCCAATGCCTACGCATTCTTATCCCCCCTGGTCATTACAAAAAAACGGGCGGATCCTTCCTTATTTCGTGTTGTTGGCAAGCAGAGGTCACCTTGGAGCAAGAAGCCTGGCAGGTATTGATTGTGGAGGATGACCAGCGTCTGGCCGAATTGACCCGCGAATACCTCGAGGCCAATGGCCTGCGTGTGTCGATCGAGGGCAATGGCGCCTTGGCCGCGGCCCGCATCATCAATGAGCAACCGGATCTGGTGATCCTCGACCTGATGCTACCGGGCGAGGATGGCTTGAGCATCTGCCGCAAGGTCCGCGAACGTTTTGATGGCCCGATCCTGATGCTCACTGCTCGAAGCGACGACACCGATCAAATCATGGGCCTGGACCTGGGTGCCGACGATTATGTCTGCAAACCGGTTCGTCCTCGGTTGCTGCTGGCGCGCATCCAGGCATTGCTGCGGCGCAGTGAAGTGCCCGAAGCAACCCCGCAAAACCCTCGGCGCCTGCAATTCGGTCCGCTGGTGGTGGACAATGCGTTGCGCGAAGCCTGGCTGAATGACAACGGCATCGAGCTGACCAGCGCCGAGTTCGACCTGCTCTGGCTGCTGGTGGCCAATGCCGGGCGCATTCTGTCCCGGGAAGAAATATTCACCGCGCTGCGTGGCATCGGCTATGACGGCCAGGATCGCTCGATCGACGTGCGCATCTCGCGCATTCGCCCCAAGATTGGCGATGACCCGGAGCATCCGCGGCTGATCAAGACCATCCGCAGCAAAGGCTATTTGTTCGTTCCAGAGGCCTGCACCCTGTGAATTCAATCTTCCTGCGCATCTACGGTGGCATGTGCGCGGCGTTGATTCTGGTGGCGGTACTGGGCGTACTGGCCTTGCACATGCTCAACCAGGTGCGCAGCGAGCAATACCGTGAACGCCTGGCCCACGGCACGTTTGCACTGATGGCCGACAATCTGCAACCGATGAACCCCACGGAGCGCCACCGAACCCTGTTGGTGTGGGAGCGACTGCTCGGGATTCCCCTGGCGTTGAAGACCTTCGACCAGACCGGCCTCGACCTCACGCAGCGCACCCGCGTGCTGCGTGGTCAGGCGCTGGTGGAGCAGACCGGCCCGCACGCGGCGAAGGTTTACCGCCTGGTCAGTGACAAGGAGCAGTTGGTACTGACGGGCGAGGTGCAGCAGATCAGCGAGCAATTGGCGCGTGCGACCATTTACCTGCTGGCGGATGAACTGGTGCGCGTCCCGGTGGCCGAGCAGCCCGGGCGCCTGGCGCAATTAAAGGAAGAGAAGGGCTTCGGCTTTGATCTGCAGCTGGTCACGGTCGACCAGGCCGACATGGACGAAGACCAGAGTCGCCGGGTGGCCGAAGGCGATACGGTGATGGCTCTGGGCAAGGGCGGCGATTCGATCCGTGTGTTTGCCGGCATGGTCGGCACGCCCTGGGTATTGGAGATCGGCCCGCTGTATCAGATGAATCCTTACCCGCCAGAGTGGCTGGTGCTGATCGCAGCCCTGGGTTTGAGCCTGATCGGTTTGATTGTCTATTTATTGGTGCGTCAGCTGGAGCGCCGCTTGCGTGGCCTGGAAGCCGCGGCCACGCGCATCGCCAAGGGCAGCCTGGAAACCCGGGTGCCGGCACGCGGTGCGGACTCGGTAGGGCGCCTGGCCTCGGCGTTCAACGGCATGGCCGAGCATTTGCAGCAGTTGTTGGCGATTCAGCGCGAACTGGTACGCGCCGTGTCCCATGAGTTGCGCACCCCGGTGGCACGCCTGCGTTTTGGCCTGGAGATGATCGGCTCGGCCACCACCCCACAAGCGTTGGAAAAATACCGCGAGGGCATGGACCATGACATCGAGGACCTCGATCGGCTGGTGGACGAGATGTTGACGTATGCGCGGTTGGAGCAGGGCTCGCCGGCGTTGAACTTCCAGCGCATCGATCTGGATGCATTGGTCAATCAGGTGATCGAGGAACTGGCACCGCTGCGAGCGCAAGTCACGGTGCGGCGCGGTCTGTGCCTGTCGGCAGCCGATTGCGACGACGCCTGGGTCGAGGCCGAGCCACGCTACCTGCACCGGGCGTTGCAGAATCTGGTGAGCAATGCCATGCGCCACGCTCAATCGCGGGTGACTGTCAGTTATCAAGTGGGTCAGCAGCGCTGTCGGGTGGATGTCGAGGATGACGGGCCGGGCGTGCCGGAATCTTCGTGGGAGAAGATCTTCACCCCGTTCCTGCGCCTTGATGACAGCCGCACCCGTGCCTCGGGCGGGCATGGGTTGGGGTTGTCCATCGTGCGACGGATCGTCCATTGGCATGGCGGGCGGGCGTTGATCAGCAAGAGCAAAAGCCTGGGCGGGGCGTGTTTCAGCCTGAGTTGGCCGCGCAATCAGGAGAAGGGCTGAGATCTTTGGTTGCCTGGTCTATCGCTTTCGCGGGCAAGCCTCGCTCCTACAGGGGAAATATACTCGTAGGAGCGAGGCTTGCCCGCGAAGAGGCCCTGTCAGGCACTGAAAACCCTCAGGCCTTGAAACTGACCAGACTCAACAACTGCCCATCCTTCACCGCAAACTGCGCATCCAGCTCGGTGCCGCTGCGCCATTCACTGGACAGATCCGTCAGCAACTGCAGCCGCACTTCACCCTTCTCGCTCCACTCCAGCACTTGCGCATGTTCAAAATAGAACCGCTGCTGCACGATCGGGTACAGCGCCTTGAACAAACTTTCCTTCACCGAAAACGTCAGCGTCACCAGCAGCGCCAGCTGATCCCGGCGGCCTGCGCTCATACGCTGCAACTCCGGCGCGGTGAGGATTTCCCCGGCCAGGCGTTCGGCCCGCTCAGGGTCGAGCAGGTTTTCCAGGTCCATGCCCAGCCCTCGCCAGTGGCTTTTCTTCGCGACAATCGCCGCCGCCCGGCCGGTGCTGTGGGTGATCGAGCCGGCGATATGTGACGGCCACACCGGTGCCCGGTCTTCACCGATGGCCGGGATAAAGTTCAGTCCTTCCAATGCTTGCAATGCCGCCCGAGCGCAGACCCGTCCAGCGAGAAACTCCGCCTGGCGCTTGGCGACCGAGCGCTGGATGCTGGCCGGCGGCTCGATGGCACTGCGTTGAAAATCATCGCTGGCCAATTGCGCGGTATCGAAGTGAGTGGCCAACAGGACCGTATCGGGCAGCACGAAGGGTAGCGGCCAATCGGCATCGAGTGGGGTGCAGCAGGCGGGTAGGGCGGGGGTGGGATTCATGTCGGGCATTTTGCCGGGTAGCCCGGGTGCTGGGTAGTCCTGCCGTAAAACCGAGGTGCGGTCATTCGCGAGCAGGCTCGCTCCCACACTGGATCTTCTGTGAACACAATATTTGTGAATACCTGAGATCAAATGTGGGCGCGAGCCGGCGCAGGAAAGTCATCGAAGCAGCAGGGTGGATCTCGTTCAGCTCAGGTTAAGCGCGTGTTCAGGGGGAGTTCAGGGCGGGGTCAGTAATCTTGCCCCGTAGCCAAACAACACGTCACTCACCAGGAGTTTCACCCATGACTGGATTCAAAAAACTGCTTATGGCAATCACCGTAATGGGCGCGAGCACGGCAGCGTTCGCCTCCGACGACAATTTTGCCAGCCTTACTTTTGGACAGACCAGCGACAAGGTCAACAAGTCCCGCGCCCTGAACGATAACCTCGATCGCCCGAACGCCAACGGCGTGATCGACAAAGACAACACCTGGGGCATGCGCCTGGGTCGGCAAAACAAGGATGGCCGTTACTACGCCACTTACGACAACGTCTCGGGCTCACACAATGGCATTAAACTGCGTCAGGAAAACCTGCTGGGCAGCTATGATCTTTTCTACCCGGGCGGCGGCAGCACCAAGCTGTTCGGCGGCGTCTCGGCCGGGTTGACCAAAATGTCCCAGGAATCGACAGGCTTCAGCCGTGACACCAACGTTGGTTATACCTTTGGCGGACAGGTGGGCGTTTTGCAACAGGTTTCCCGAAACACGTCGGTTGAACTGGGTTACCGTTACCTGCGCACTAATGCCAGCACCGAGGTAAGCGAGCGCGGCGGCGGTAAACAAGGTTCGCTGGGCATGAACAGCAGCGCCCAGACGTACATTTCCGCTAACTACGCTTTCTGAAAAAGCGTTCGCGGCAGGCCGGTACCGGATCAACCCAGGAGGCTGATCCGGCATTGCCCTGTCAGTTATCGAGGTGCGCCGTTCATGCCTCACGATGTTGATTGGCCCGGGAGGGCGTTATGAAACTGCTGGTCGTCGAAGATGAAGCGCTGTTGCGCCATCACCTGCAAACCCGCCTGACGGATAGCGGCCATGTGGTCGAGTCCGTGGCCAACGCCACCGAGGCGCTGTATCAGACCGGGCAATTCAACCATGACCTGGCGGTGATCGATCTCGGCTTGCCGGGCATGGGCGGGCTGGACCTGATCCGTCAGCTGCGCTCGCAGGGCAAGACCTTTCCGATACTGATTCTCACCGCACGCGGCAACTGGCAGGACAAGGTCGAAGGCCTTGCGGCCGGTGCGGACGACTATGTGGTCAAGCCATTCCAGTTCGAAGAGCTGGAGGCTCGGCTGAATGCCTTGCTCCGTCGCTCCAGCGGCTTCACCCAGTCGACGATTGTTGCCGGGCCGCTGCTGCTGGACCTCAATCGCAAGCAGGCGTCCCTCGATGAACAGCCGCTGGCGCTGACTGCGTATGAGTACCGGATACTCGAGTACCTGATGCGCCATCACCAGCAAGTGGTGCCCAAGGACCGCTTGATGGAGCAGCTTTACCCGGACGACGACGAACGCGATCCGAACGTGATCGAAGTGCTGGTCGGCCGTCTGCGCCGAAAGCTGGAGGGACCGGCCGGCTTCAAGCCGATCGATACCGTGCGTGGCCTCGGCTATCTGTTCAATGAGCGCTGCACTTGATCAGTTCTCTTCGAATTCGTCTGATGCTCGCCGCCACGATCCTGGCGGTATTGTTCATGCTGGCCTTGCTGCCGGCGATGCAGAGCGCGTTCAGCCTGGCGCTGCAGGATGCCATCGAGCAGCGTCTGGCGTCGGATGTCACCACGTTGATCTCCGCGGCACGGGTGGAGAACAACCGCTTGCAGATGCCGGCACAATTGCCCGATGAGCGCTTCAACCTGGCCGACGGCCGTTTGCTCGGTTATATCTACAACCGTGAAGGTCGTCTGGTCTGGCGCTCGAAAGACACCCTTGAAGAGAACATCAATTACACACCGCGTTACGACGGGCACGGTAACGAGTTCGCGAGAATTCGCGAAGACAATGGTCAGGAATTCTTCGTCTATGACGTCGAGGTCAAACTGCTCGGCGGCAAAAGTGCGGCGTTCAGCTTTGTCGCGCTGCAACCGCTGCGCGACTACGAAATCACCCTTGAAGGCCTGCGGGAAAACCTTTACCTGGGCTTCGGCGCGGCCTTGCTGGTGTTGCTGGCGTTGCTGTGGATCGGTCTGACCTGGGGCTTGCAGGCGTTGCGCCGGCTGAGTCAGGAACTGGACGAGATCGAAAGCGGCACCCGCGAAAGCCTCAGCGAACAACACCCCAGCGAATTGCTGCGCCTGACCGGTTCCCTGAACCGCTTGCTGCACGGCGAGCGCGAACAGCGCAGCCGCTATCGAGATTCCCTGGATGATCTGGCCCACAGCCTGAAAACCCCGCTGACCGTGCTGCAAGGCGTCAGCGAGGACATGGCCCTGCGGCCGGCGGATCGCGATCAGGCCTGGCTCCTGCAAACCCAGATCGAGCGCATGAGCCAGCAGATCGGTTACCAGCTACAGCGCGCCAGCCTGCGCAAAAGCGGACTTGTGCGACATCAGGTGCGCTTGCGTCCGGTATTGCAGAGCCTTTGCGACACGCTGGACAAGGTCTATCGCGACAAGCGCGTGCGGGTGATCATCGATCTCCCGGTGCAGTGTTACGTGCCGATCGAGCAGGGCGCCTTGCTGGAGATGTTGGGCAATCTGCTGGAAAACGCCTATCGCCTGTGTCTCGGCGAAGTGCGCATCAGCGCAAGCGAGGCCCAGGACGGGATCGAGTTGTGCGTCGAGGATGACGGCCCCGGGGTGCCGCCGGATCAGCGCGCGCGGATTCTGCAACGCGGCGAACGACTGGACCGCCAGCATCCGGGGCAGGGCATTGGTCTGGCGGTGGTCAAGGACATCATCGAAAGCTACAGCGCGAAACTGACCCTGGAGGATTCACCTTTGGGCGGAGCGGCGTTCCGGATTCAGATTCCAGTGGTATGACTGGGAGTTAATTGGTGCACTTTCGGGCCTCTTCGCGGGCAAGCCCGCTCCCACAGGGATCTCCTTGGACACATTATTTGTGAACGGCAATGAACCCTGTGGGAGCGGGCTTGCCCGCGAAGAGGCCGGTAAACACACCAAAGAAATAGGCTTTGAACATTCAGTTCTCCCGGGCGCGGTAGGCCCCCGGGGTAAGCCCGGTCCATTTCTTGAACGCCCGATGAAACGCCGAAGGCTCGGAAAACCCCAGCTGTTCGGCAATCTGTTGCAACGACAGATCCGCACGCCCCAAGTGATAAATCGCAATGTCCCGGCGCAACTGGTCTTTGAGTTCCTGAAAGCTCGAGCCCTCTTCGCGCAAGTGTCGACGCAGCGTCTGCGGGCTGATGTGCAGGTGCGCGGCCACCGTTTCCAGGTCAGGCCAGCATGAACTGTCGCGGCTGAGCAAACGCCGCAGCTGGCTACTCAGGCTGTCGCCGTCATCCGGGCGCGACAACAGGTCGGCGGGGGACCGTTCGAGGAAATGCTTGAGGGTTCGCTCGTCCTGCAACAGCGGCATGCTCAGGTAGTGGCTGTGAAACAGCAGACTGTTCTGTGCCGCCTTGAACTGCAGCGGGCATGAAAACAGCAAATCGTATTCCGCGCCGTGTTCGGGCTTCGGATAGCTGAAGGTTGCCTGCTCCAGACGAATGCGCTGGCCGATCATCCAGCTGCCAAGCCGATGCCAGATCATCAGCAGGCTCTCGCTGAGGAAATGGTCCGGGTCCCACAGCTGCGCATTGTCGAGGCTCAGGCGCACCCATTCGTCTTCGCGGGTCAGGCTCAGGCGTGGAGCCCCGGAGAATAAGCGATAAAACAATAAGCCGCGATTGAGCGCGCTTTCCAGGTTGCGGCAATGGATCACCGCATGACACATCATCGCGAAGCTGCCTGGTTTGCTCGGGGTCGCCCCGAAACCCAGGTACTCGTCGTCCAGTGCCAGCCACAATCCCTGGATCAACCGGGTGAATTGCTCGGGCGCGATGCGTGCACGCGGCTCGTCGAGCAATTCGGCGCTGATCCCCAATCGCTGCAGCAGGTTCGAATAGTCGTACCCACGCTGGCGCGCCCCTCCCAAGGCCGCGCGGGCGAAATGACTGGCGATGGTGCGTTCGCGCATAGAGGCAGGTCCGTCCATTGAGCAGCGGATGGTAGCCGGGCGCACGGGAGATCAACAAGGCGGATATCCGCCAAATTGCAGGACAGGGTTTGGCCGATTGGCGGGATTCCGCCACGCCAGTGTGATTGCCCAGTGACCAGAGAAAAACCTGTAACCCTTGATGTGAAAAGGCTGTAGGACATTTCGCCAAAGGTGGCACGGGCTTTGCGATACAACCAGCAGATGCCTGCCGAAGCGCAGCTCGACAAAACAAATCCCTCCAGTGCAGGAGGGTTCGCAAATGAGGTGTCGCCGATAACAGATGGATGTTGTCGCCGGACGCTCTTGAGGAACTTTGCAATGACGACTCGTCAGCCACTGTATAAATCCCTGTACTTCCAGGTGATCGTTGCTATCGCCATCGGCATCCTGCTTGGTCACTTCTACCCGCAGACTGGTGTGGCCCTCAAGCCGCTGGGTGACGGGTTCATCAAACTGATCAAAATGATCATCGCGCCCATCATCTTCTGCACCGTTGTCAGCGGTATCGCCGGCATGCAGAACATGAAGTCGGTCGGCAAGACCGGCGGTTACGCGCTGCTGTACTTCGAAATCGTTTCGACCATTGCATTGCTGGTCGGTCTGGTGGTGGTCAATATCGTGCAGCCCGGTGCCGGCATGCACATCGACGTCACCACCCTGGATGCCTCAAAAGTCGCTCAGTACGTATCCGCCGGTGCCGATCAAAGCGTGGTCGGCTTCCTCCTGAATGTCATTCCGTCCACCATCGTCGGCGCGTTCGCCACGGGTGACATCCTGCAAGTGCTGATGTTCTCGGTGATCTTCGGTTTCGCCCTGCATCGCCTGGGTGCATACGGCAAGCCGATCCTGGACTTCATCGATCGCTTCGCCCACGTGATGTTCAACATCATCAACATGATCATGAAGCTCGCGCCGATCGGTGCCTTCGGTGCCATGGCGTTCACCATCGGCGCCTACGGTGTCGGCTCGCTGGTGCAGCTGGGTCAGTTGATGGCCTGCTTCTACATCACTTGCCTGCTGTTCGTCCTGGTGGTGTTGGGCGGTATCGCTCGCGCTCACGGCTTCAGCGTGCTGAAAGTGATTCGTTATATCCGTGAAGAGCTGTTGATCGTGCTGGGTACTTCCTCCTCGGAATCGGTACTGCCACGCATGCTGATCAAGATGGAGCGTCTGGGCGCGCAGAAATCCGTGGTAGGCCTGGTGATCCCGACCGGTTACTCGTTCAACCTCGACGGTACTGCGATCTACCTGACCATGGCGGCGGTGTTTATTGCCCAGGCCACCGACACTCACATGGACCTCTCTCACCAGATCACGCTGCTGGTGGTATTGCTGCTGTCCTCCAAAGGCGCCGCGGGCGTGACCGGTAGTGGCTTCATCGTGCTGGCGGCGACCCTGTCTGCGGTCGGCCATCTGCCGGTTGCCGGCCTGGCGCTGATCCTGGGTATCGACCGCTTCATGTCCGAAGCCCGTGCCCTGACCAACCTGGTGGGCAATGCCGTGGCTACCCTGGTGGTGGCCAAGTGGGTCAAGGAACTGGATGTCGATGTGATGCAAGCCGAACTGGCTTCCGGTGGTCGCGGTATCGCCGACGAGCGTGAAGAGGATGACCTGGGCGTGGCCGAAGGCCCAACCCCGAACAGCGTCAAGTAACGCTCGCTTCACTGCGACTCAGGCTGCAACAAAAACCCGCTTTTGGCGGGTTTTTGTTGGCTGCGATTTGAGCGCAACGGTCACCGCAACTGACGCAAAAGGTGATTGCCGCAATGCCGATGGCTGCCTAGTCTGGGGTATCGTTTACGGAGAAGACCCATGCTCGGTCCACTGGCATCCCTCAAGGTTCTGGATTTCTCGACATTGTTGCCGGGGCCGTTTGCCTCGTTATTGCTGGCGGACATGGGCGCCGAGGTGTTGCGTATCGAATCGCCGAACCGCATGGACCTGTTGCGGGTGCTGCCGCCCCAAGACCAGGGAGTCTCGGCCAGCCACGCCTACCTCAATCGCAACAAGCGCAGCCTCGCGCTGGACCTCAAGCAGCCGCAAGCGCTGGAGGTGATCAAGCAGTTGCTGCAGGACTACGACATCGTGCTGGAACAGTTCCGCCCCGGGGTGATGGAGCGTCTGGGCCTGGGTTATGAAGCCTTGAAGGCGATCAATCCGAAACTGATCTACGTCTCGATCACCGGTTACGGTCAGACCGGCCCTTACAAGGATCGCGCCGGCCATGACATCAATTACCTGGCGCTGGCAGGGCTGGCCAGCTACACCGGTCGCGCCGACAGCGGACCCTTGCCCTTGGGCATGCAAGTGGCGGATGTTGCCGGCGGTTCCTTGCACGGGGTGATAGGCCTGTTGGCAGCGGTGATCGCCCGTCAACAAAGCGGGTCAGGGCAATATCTGGATGTGAGCATGACCGATTGCGTGTTCAGTCTGAATGCCATGGCCGGCGCCGGCTACCTGGCTTGTGGTGCGGAGCCGCACTCGGAGGACCAGATGCTCAATGGTGGCAGCTTCTACGATTATTACCGTTCACGGGACGGCCGCTGGTTATCGGTGGGCAGCCTGGAGCCGGCGTTCATGAAACAACTGTGTACGGCGCTGGGGCTGGAGGAGCTGGCAACCTTGGGATTGTCGCCTGAACCGGCGCAGCAGAAGACGCTCAAGGAAGCGCTGAAGAGCGAGTTCGAGAAACACGACTTTGGTGAATTGTGCGCGCTGTTTGCCGAGCTCGATGCCTGTGTCGAACCGGTATTGAATCTGGGCGAAGCGGTTCAGCACCCTCAATTGCGCTCGCGGCAATTGGTCACTGAAGTGCCGCGCAACGACGGGTCGACCCAAGCGCAGATGGCCTGTCCGTTGAAGTTTTCGCACGGGTTGCCCGAGCCGCGACATATCGGCGCGGCGCTGGGTGAGCATACCGATCAGGTGTTGGGGGAGTTGGGGTATAGCGCTGAGCGGATCGAAGAGTTGCGGCGTGCCAGGGTGATTATCTAGCGCCTGTACTGGCCTCTTCGCGGGCAAGCCCGCTCCCACAGGAGGCAGTGTCGTTTGCAGATTTTGTGTACGACACAGATCCTGTGGGAGCGGGCTTGCCCGCGAAGAGGCCGGCCGAGGCACCACACATCCAACTATTCAACCCGCATTTCCCCACTGAACACCAGGGTGCTCCGACACCGCCGACACAAATACCGCCGCCCTTGCCGCACCAACCCATGGCGCTGCGCCGAAAACGGAAAATCGCTGTCGGCGCACGGGCATTTGTAGATGTAGCGGGTCATGCGGCGGCGTTTGACGTCATAGGTATGGCAGCGATTGGGCGGCAGTTCGTACACGCCACGCATGATCAATTGCCACTCTTCGCCATGGGGCTGGATGCGGTCGCCGAACAACTGATGGGCGACCAGGTGGGCAACCTCGTGGGCCACGGTCTGTTTAAGAAAATCTTCGGTGTTTTCCCGGTACAGCTGCGGATTGAAACGCAGCATATTCTCGTGCAAGTGCGCGACACCGGCTTTTTGCCCGCGCAGCTTGAAACTCACCACGGGGCGTTTGAAAGGTCGTTTGAAAAAGGATTCAGCTTGTTGGAAACAGTCTTCGACGCGGGTATTGAGTTGCTCGGGCATGCTTGATGGATCTCCAGAGACGTCGAGTATGCCGCAACCCTCAGGACTTGCGAATCGTCGAGGCGCCGAATGGACTCACCGCCCACTATCCTGAAAACCTTAAAAGGCCGCCTGGTGGCGGCCTGTATTGGCAGATCTGGTTTTTAGGTTGGCAGCATTGTTAATTGGTATAGACCGGCCCCACGCCGAGTCCCCAGACAATCACGGTGAACGCCATGATGGCTACCAGCACCACCAGGCCTACGGCGAGCACCGAACTCGAAAACAGAAATCCTTCATCCGACGGAATGTTCATGAACGTCGGTAGCCCGACATAGAGCAGGTACACCGTGTAGCAGATGGCCGCAGTGCCGACGATCATCCCCAGCCACATGTGCGGGTACAGTGCCGCCAGGCCGCCAATGAACAGCGGAGTCGCGGTATAGGTCGCAAACGCGACGCAGCGGGCCAGGCTCGGGTTGGCATCATAGGTACGGGCCATCCAGTGGATGAACGCGCCCATCACCGCAACGCCACCGAGCATCGCCAGGTACGACATGATCGTCATCCATAGCGCACTCTCTGTCGTCAGCATCACCGGCGCTCGATTGCCGATGACCCAGCCGACCTGTGTGGTACCGATAAACGCCGACACCGCCGGGATTGCCGCCAGGATGAGCGTGTGGGTCAGGTACATGTGGCTGATGCTTTCCTCCTGATCGCCACGAATTTCTTTCCATTCCTGGTCTGGGTGGGTGAATAGGCCCACTACGTGATGGATCATGCCAGTCACTCCTCTTGTTTTACCGTCGCCCCCCAGTGGAGCGCCTACGGGCCAAAGTGGCCGAGTAAGAAAGGTCTGGATATGTGTGCGACCTTATGTCGCAGTATAGAAAGGAGTTAACCCGAGGGCTTAGAGCAAATCGCGCTGTAAAAGCGAAGGGTAATCGCTGAAGGGTCTGTCACCTCAATCCCTGTGGGCATTTCAGGGGATGATGGGCACTTCGCCCTGGAAGGGTTTTTGCGTAAAATGGCGGGCTTTCGTCACACCTCACGGATTTCGCGTCATGGGCACTCTTACGGTCAACCAGAACAAACTGCAAAAGCGCCTTCGCCGCCAGGCCGGTGAGGCTGTCGCCGACTTCAACATGATTGAAGACGGCGACAAGGTCATGGTCTGCCTGTCCGGAGGCAAGGACAGCTACACCCTGCTCGACGTGCTGATGCACTTGCAGAAGGTTGCACCGATCAGGTTCGAGATCGTGGCCGTGAACATGGACCAGAAGCAGCCGGGCTTCCCCGAGCACGTACTGCCTGCGTACCTCAAGACGCTGGGTATCGAGTACCACATCGTCGAGAAAGACACCTACTCGGTGGTCAAGGAGCTGATCCCGGAAGGCAAGACCACCTGTTCGCTGTGCTCACGTCTGCGTCGTGGCACGCTCTACACCTTCGCCGACGAAATCGGCGCGACCAAAATGGCCCTCGGTCATCACCGCGACGACATCGTCGAGACCTTCTTCCTGAACATGTTCTTCAATGGATCGCTCAAGGCCATGCCGCCGAAGCTGCGGGCCGACGACGGTCGCAACGTGGTGATCCGCCCGCTGGCCTACTGCAACGAAAAAGACATCCAGGCCTACTCCGACTTCAAGCAATTCCCGATCATCCCGTGCAACCTCTGTGGTTCCCAGGAAAACCTGCAGCGTCAGGTGGTCAAGGACATGCTCCAGGAGTGGGAACGCAAGACACCGGGTCGCACTGAAAGCATTTTCCGCAGCCTGCAGAACGTGATCCCGTCGCAATTGGCGGACCGCAACCTGTTCGACTTCACGAGCCTCAAGATCGACGAAACCGCAGCTTCGCGGTTCGTCAACGTCGTCAACCTTTGAGCAAACCTGTGGGAGCGGCGGTGCGGCGATCCGACTTGCTCGCGAATGCGTAGTGCCAGACGACATCAATGTTGAATGACACACCGCATTCGCGAGCAAGCCCGCTCCCACAAGGTTTTTTGTTTACAGGTGTCGGCTTCATTTCAATCCTCAGGAGAGGGCATGCGCGATTACAAGTGGCTGCACGAATACTGTCTGAACCGTTTCGGTTCAGCGGCTGAACTGGAAGCCCATCTGCCCGTCCCCAAGACCCCGGCGCAACTGCGCAAGATCAGTGATGACCGTTACCTGTCGACCATGGCGTTGCGGGTGTTCCGTGCCGGGCTCAAGCACAGCCTGGTGGACGCCAAGTGGCCGTCGTTCGAAGAGGTGTTCTTCAGGTTCGACCCGGAAAAAGTCGTGCTGATGAGTGCCGAACACCTGGAGCGGTTGATGCAGGACGCGCGGATTATCCGTCACCTGGGCAAGCTCAAGAGCGTGCCGCGCAATGCGCAGTTCATCCTGGATGTGGCGCATGAGAAGGGCAGCTTCGGCGCCTTGATCGCCGATTGGCCGGTGACCGATATCGTCGGCCTGTGGACTTACCTGAAAAAGCACGGGCATCAGTTGGGCGGGTTGTCGGCGCCGCGGTTCTTGCGCATGGTTGGCAAGGACACCTTTGTGCCGAGCTATGACGTGGTGGCGGCGTTGAATGCGCAGAAGGTCGTCGACAAGGTGCCGACCAGTCTGCGGGACCTGGCCACGGTGCAGAACGTGTTCAACCAGTGGCATGAAGAGAGTGGCGGGCGGCCGATGAGCCAGATTTCGATGATGCTGGCTTACACCGTGAATCATTGAGATCGAGTCGCGGCCTTCGCGGGCAAGCCTCGCTCCTACAGGAGATTTGGGAGCGGCGCAAATCCCCTGTAGGAGCGAGGCTTGCCCGCGAAGGCGTCAGATCAGGCGACGCGGATCTCGCCTTCACCCGCCAACCGGCGATTCAGCTGAAACCGCCACCGCACATACAACAGCGCCGAGCAGAACACCGCCAGGCTCGCCCCCATCTCCAGCAAACCGAACAGCTGCCGGTTCGGGTCGAACGCGGCCAATGCGCCCTTGATGAAATACAGGTTCACGACAAAGCACATCCACGAATGCCCGCGCGGGCTGCCGATGATCATTCCCGGCGCCAGCAACAGCAGCGGCACCAGTTCGATCAGCAGAATGACCCAGGGCCGTGCGCCGTGCAGGTCGGCGACTACCAGGTAGTAGGCGCAAAGCAGCCCCACCAGGGCGAAAAAACACAGCAGGCTGATGGCTCGCATCGCCCGTACGCGCGGTTCCAGCCACTCGATGGCGGGCAGAATCTTCGGCTTCCTGGCCACGTCAGCTCTCCAGTTTCTGCGCAGTCCGCGCCAAGCGCAGACCCAAGGCTCGGCACAGCGCCACTTCATGTTCATTCAAGCCGCTTTTGCCATCGGCCCCGGCGTGGTGACTTGCGCCATAGGGCGTGCCGCCGCCGCGGGTTTCCAGTAATGCCGACTCGCTGTAAGGCAGGCCGGTGATCAGCATGCCGTGGTGCAGCAGAGGCAACATCATCGACAGCAGCGTGGTTTCCTGGCCACCGTGCAGGCTCGCGGTGGAGGTGAACACCCCGGCCGGTTTGCCCACCAGTGCGCCGGTCAGCCACAGGTTGCTGGTGCCGTCGAGGAAGTATTTGAGCGGCGCCGCCATGTTGCCGAACCGGGTCGGACTGCCCATGGCCAGGCCCGCGCAGTGCTTCAGGTCGTCGAGGGTCGCGTACAGTGCGCCCTCGTCGGGGATGTCCGGCGACACGGCTTCGCATTCGGTAGAAATCGCCGGCACCGTGCGTAACCGGGCTTCAAGACCGGCCTGCTCGACGCCCCGGGCAATCTGCCGGGCCATTTCATTGGTCGAACCGCTGCGGCTGTAATACAGGACCAGGATATACGGTGCGCTCACGGCAGCAGCTCCAGCACATTCTCCGGCGGACGGCCAATGATGGCTTTGTCGCCGACTTCGAGAATCGGTCGCTCCATGAGTTTCGGGTGCGCGGCGATGGCGGCGATCAATTGCGCCTCGCCGAGGCTGCTATCGGCCAGGTTGAGGGTTTTGTACTCGTCTTCGCCGGTGCGCAGCAGTTGCCGGGCGCTGATGCCGAGCTTGGTCAGCAGGCTCTGGATTTGCCCGGCGTCCAGCGGGGTTTCCAGATAACGGACCACAGTCGGAGCCAGGCCCCGGGCTTCAAGCAGTTCGAGCGCACCGCGGGATTTCGAGCAGCGCGGGTTGTGATAAAGCGTCAGATCGGTCATGTGCGGGTCGCATCTTGCGTAAGGTGGCGGCTATTCTAACTGGGCAGCGCGTAATCCAGAACCTTGGGAGGCAATGGGTCGGGGCAGTATTCTTTTTTTGACAAGGATCACGACATGACAAGACGACTGGCGGCGGCATTGGCGATCATCGGGGCGTTGGTGCTGGGGGGCTGTGGCAACGATTATGGCATCGACCAGAACGGTCGGAAAATCGCTGCCGAGCGTCTGGACAAGCAATGGCTGGTGCTCAATTACTGGGCCGAATGGTGTGGGCCGTGCCGTACCGAGATCCCGGAGCTGAATGCGCTGGCTGATCAGCTCAAGGACCGGCAGATCGATGTGTTCGGGGTCAACTTCGACAATGTGCAGGGCGAAGAGCTGAGAAGCGCCAGTGAGAAGTTGGGGATCAAATTCACGGTGCTGGCGCAAGACCCGGCCGACCTGTTCGAACTGCCGCGCAGTGAGGCGTTGCCGGTGACGTACATCATCGATGACAAGGGCAAGGTGCGGGAACAGTTGATGGGTGAGCAGACGGCGGCGGGGGTGATGGCGAAGCTGGAGGCGTTGCAGGCGACAAACTGATCGTCCTCACCTGTGCGCAGCTGCGATCCCCTGTAGGAGCCGGCTTGCTGGCGAAGGCGGTGGAACAGCCAACATACATGTTGCCTGACACACCGCATTCGCCAGCAAGCCGGCTCCTACACAGGTTCGCGTCGGATCAACCCTCT
Organism: Pseudomonas fluorescens; assembly: GCF_902497995.1. Classification (GTDB taxonomy): domain Bacteria; phylum Pseudomonadota; class Gammaproteobacteria; order Pseudomonadales; family Pseudomonadaceae; genus Aquipseudomonas; species Aquipseudomonas fluorescens_BK. The sequence goes on from NZ_CABVII010000007.1 coordinate 30,030, forward strand.
TCCAGCCACCAGCGCAACGGCTTGCCCTGGGCCGGCCAGAAACGCATCTGCTCGATCGGCGAAACATCCCAGCGCTGCACATTCTCCAGCGCCTGGAGAAAACGCTTTTCCTGCTCCATCAACGCCGGTGCGCACATTTTGCGGGTGCTGCCGACCTTGCCGAAGCTCAGCTTGTCGCCGTCCAGGGTGTAGGGCGCGAACCAATGGTTGCAGCCGCCGTTACCGTAGGCTCGACCGTCCTCGCCGAGGGTGATGGTCAGGTGGCTGTAATCCATCAACGGACGTTCGCCGATCCACTCCAGTATGTAGCTGCGGTTCTGTTGCAACTTCACCGGTTCGGCGGCGCAGCCCAGCAGGCTGGCGCCAAGCATGGCGCTCAGAACAAGGCGTTTCATCACGCAGGCTCCTGGCATGTCGGGCACAGGTGCTTTTCGCCAGCAGTGGTCCAGCCCAACTCGGCAATCCGCGCCGTGGCGGCTGGCTTTTCGGCCTTGATGCCCAGCTTGGCGTCGACCGCAAACTCGAAGCTCAGCGCTTTGGCGCAGCTGTCGCAGTTCACTTTCCAGGTGTGGATCGCCAGTTCGCCGAACACCGGACCACTGGCCACCGCGACCCATTGGCCGGGCGGGTTGATCAGGTGGCGAACCGTTTCGACGGTCAGGCGCATGGACAAGTCCTTGCTGCCTTTGAGGGTCACGACCAACACGTCGTTATTGCGAATCGAGCCGCCGTTGCCGGTGACTTGATAACGCCCCGGCACCAGGGCGCGGCATTCGGTGAGGGTGTGTTGCGGGTTCATCAGGCTATAGCGAAAATCGTGTTCGACCATGGGTCCTCCAAATATGCGCGGCATGCTAGCACGGACATCAACACAGCACCGCGCGGGCGACTGACCTTCGATCTGGTTCAGTCGGCAGCAACTTGATTCCGGGTATTACCGACCGCCCAGGCCGCGATGTTCTGCAGGGTGGTTGCGGCAATCGCACCCAAGGCTTCGTGGGTCAGGAAGGCCTGGTGTGCGGTAATGATCACGTTGGGGAAAGTCAGCAGGCGCGCCAGCACATCGTCCTGCAGCGGCAGGTCGGAGCGATCCTCAAAGAACAGCTGCGCCTCCTCTTCATACACGTCCAGCCCCAGATAACCCAGTTGGCCGTCTTTCAACGCATCGATCAGCGCGGGGGTATCCACCAGCCCGCCGCGACCGGTATTGATCAGCATCGCGCCGGCCTGCATGTGCGCCAGTGACTCACCGTTGATCAAGTGTTTGCTCTGCTCGTTGAGCGGGCAATGCAGGCTGATGATCTGCGACTCGGCCAGTAACTGCGGCAAGCTCAAGTATCGGGCACCGAGGGCCTGGACCTGAGGATTGGGGCAGGGGTCGTACGCCAACAGCCGGCAGCCGAAGCCATGCATGATTTTGGCGAAGGTTGCGCCGATCTGCCCGGTGCCGACCACGCCGACGGTCTTGCCGACCAGGTCGAAACCGGTCAAGCCATGCAGAGTGAAATCGCCCTCGCGGGTGCGGTTGTAGGCGCGGTGCAGGCGGCGGTTGAGCGCCAGGATCAGCGCCACCGCATGTTCGGCCACCGCATGGGGCGAGTAGGCCGGGACCCGTACGATCGTCAGTCCCAGCCGTTTGGCCACGGCCAGGTCGACATGGTTGTAACCGGCCGAACGCAGCGCGATCAGACGGGTGCCGCCGGCGGCCAGGCGTTCGAGCACCGGGGCGCTGAGATCGTCATTGATGAACGCGCAGACCACCTCGTGCTGCTCCGCCAGCGCCACCGTGTCGAGGCTCAATCGCGCCGATTGAAAGTGCAACTCGATGCCGGCGGGCAGGGCGGCGGCGAGAAAGCTGTCGCGGTCGTAGGTCTGGCTGCTGAAAAGAATGGTGCGCATCTTGTCCTCCTGGACCGTGCTTCAAGCATTTATACGGGCATGGGCGGCCAGGCGGTTGATCGCCCGGTCGAGTTCTTCCAGCGCGCGGGGGGCTTTGGGGTCCTGTTGCTTGAGCAGGGTTTCGCTGCGCTGGCAGGCGGCGCGCAGTTGCGGCACGCCGCAATAGCGGGTCGCGCCGTGCAGACGATGAACGCGTTCGATCAGGGCGTTCTGGTCATTGGTTTCCCGAGCGCTGCGAATGGCTTCGCGGTCGGCTTCCAATGACGCCAGCAGCATCGCCAGCATGTCGGCCGCCAGATCAGCCTTGCCGGCGGCCAGGCGTAAACCTTCTTCGTGATCGAGCACCTGCAACTCATGGTCGCCGCCATGGCGGTCGCTGGAACGCTCCGGCCCATGATTGCGCAGCGCCAGGCCGGTCCACTTCAACACCACCTGCGCCAGTTGCCGTTCGCTGATCGGTTTGGTCAGGTAATCGTCCATGCCGCTTTGCAGCAGCGCGCGTTTTTCGTTGGCCATGGCGTGGGCGGTGAGGGCCACGATCGGCAGCGGCGTGCAATGCCGTTCGCTTTCCCACTGACGTATTGTTTCGGTGCTCTGGCGCCCGTCCATGCCTGGCATCTGCACGTCCATCAGCACCAGGTCGAAGGTCTCGCTCTGCACCGCCTTGACCGCGGCGTAACCACTTTCCACCGCGAGCACCTTGGCGCCCATGTCCTCGAGCAGGGTCTGCACCAGCAACAGGTTGGCCGGATTGTCGTCGACACACAGTACCTTCGGCGCACGGCTGGACACCGGTTCGCCCGGCTCGCTGCGCAACTGGCGCGGGTTGACCAGGTCGGACAGGGCCCGGCGCAGTTTGCGGGTGCAGGCCGGTTTGGCCTGCAGCTGGCTGTGGGGGCTGGGGACCGAGAGGTGGAACAGCGTCTGTTCGGTGGTCGGGCACAGCACCAGCACTTTGCAGCCCAGGTGTTCGAGGTCCCAGATGTGCTGGTTGAGGCGCTCCGGCGGCATGTCGTTGCTGGTGAGGCCCAGCACCGCCAGGTCAATCGCCTGATCGGTCTGATGCGCGCCGGTCACGCCATTGGTCAGGCTTTCCAGGGTATTGAACGGGGTGACTTCGAGGCCGCAGTCCTCCAGTTGATGCTGTAACGCCTGACGGGCCAACTCGTGGTTTTCCAGCACCGCCACCCGGCGCCCGAGCAGCGGCGGACCCGGCAGGTCTTCGGCGTCGTCGCGGGTTTTTGGCAGGCTCAGGCTGATCCAGAACTCCGAACCTTCGCCCGGGGTGCTGTCGACCCCGATCTCGCCGCCCATCTGTTCGATCAAGCGCTTGGATATCACCAGGCCAAGCCCGGTGCCGCCAGGCTGTCGGGACAGCGAGTTGTCGGCCTGGCTGAACGCCTGGAACAGCGCGCGCACGTCCTGGCTCGACAGGCCGATGCCGGTATCCTGGATGCTGATGCGCAACTGCACGCTGTCCTCATGCTCTTCTTCGAGCATGGCCCGGGCGACAATGGTGCCTTCGCGGGTGAATTTGATCGCGTTGCTGACCAGGTTGGTGAGGATCTGCTTGAGCCGCAGCGGATCACCCACCAGCGACAGCGGCGTATCGCGATACACCAGGCTCACCAGCTCCAGTTGTTTGGCGTGGGCGGCCGGGGCGAGGATGGTCAGGGTGTCCTGCAACAGGTCGCGCAGATTGAACGGAATATGGTCGAGCACCAGTTTGCCGGCCTCGATCTTGGAAAAGTCGAGGATCTCGTTGATGATCCCCAGCAGGCTGTCGGCGGACTTTTCGATGGTCCCCAGATAGTCGAGCTGGCGCGGGGTCAGCTCGCTTTTTTGCAGCAGATGGGTGAAGCCGAGTATGCCATTGAGCGGCGTGCGGATTTCATGGCTCATGTTGGCCAGGAATTCGGATTTGATCCGGCTGGCTTCCAGGGCTTCCTTGCGCGCCAGGTCGAGCTCGATGTTCTGGATTTCGATGGTTTCCAGATTTTGCCGTACATCTTCGGTGGCCTGGTCGATGCTGTGTTGCAATTCTTCCTGGGCGTTTTGCAGGGTGCCGGCCATGCGGTTGATGCCGGACGCCAGTTCATCCAGCTCCTGACTGCCGAGGGGCGGCAGGCGGGTTTCCAGATGCCCGTCCTTGAGTTGCGCCACGGCTTGCTTGATCTGGCTCAGCGGCCGGTTGATGGTCCGGCCCATGCGCAACGCCAGCAGCGCGGCACCGCCCAGGCCTGCGCCGATCAGCAGCAGGCTGGCGAACAGGCTGCGGTAACCGCGCAGCAGCATGCCGTTGTGGGACAGTTCGAGTTCCACCCAGCCGAGCAGGCGGTCGGCTTCACCGGGGATCAAGTCGCCGGCCAGATTGCGGTGCTTGCCGAATACCGGCAACAGGTAGCGAGTCGCATCGTTGCCGCTGCGGCGCAGCAGCTGCGAGCCGTCGCCCAGAGGGGCTGGATTGAGCATGATCGGGCCGGCATGGGCCAGTAGCGTGCGGTCGGGCGCGAGGAAGGTCACCGCGCGAACGTCCGGCTGCTCCAGTGACTGGGTGGCGATGCGCTCCAGCAGCTCGTTGTTCTGGTGGCCCATGGCCGGGGCCACCAGGGGCGCCAGCTGTTCGGCGATCATTTCGCCACGCTGCATGAGTTGGGCTTGCAGGTCGGACTGCTGCATCCAGGTAAAGTAGCCACCCAGTACCAACGCCATCAGGCTGGTAGGCAACAGGGTCAGTAACAGCACGCGGCCTTTGATTCCCAGTTTCTTGAGCACGCCTCTCTCCTGCATCCAGCTAGTCAATGACCTGCACGTACGTCCGGCACGCACCACCTGCGCAGTGTAGCGATTTGATCGCGGGCCATCCCGGTAAAAATCGATGCAGTCATTCGTCGGCCGCAGGCCTGCTTTTGCGTCACGGGCAAACCTTGGGTTGCCCCTGGCGAGGCAATCTTGAATAATCGCCAACTGAGAATTATTTGCAGATACTCATGACTCCCATCTCTGTTGGCCTGCCTCGCATCCTTTCCATCGAAGACGACCTCGTGCTCGGTGCCTATGTTCATGAGCACCTGGGGCGTTGCGGGTTTCAGGTGACCTGGTGCCAGAACGGTCAGGAAGGCCTGGCCATAGCCCGCCAGCAAGCCTTCGATGTGGTGCTGATGGACATTCTGTTGCCGGGTATGGATGGGCTGAACGTGCTGACGCAATTGCGCCAGAGCCATTCGACTCCAGTGGTGCTGATGTCCGCGCTCGGGGCCGAGGCGGATCGCATCAGCGGCTTTCGCCTGGGCGCCGATGATTATTTGCCCAAACCCTTCAGCATGGCGGAGTTGCGGGTGCGCATCGAAGCGATCCTGCGGCGGGTGGCGCTCGACCGGCGGCCGGAGCCAGCATCGATCGTTGCCTCGGCGGACGGCCTGCGGTTCGATGATGAGCTGTTTGAGGTTTTTTACGCCGCCCAGGCTGCCGGCCTGACCCGCAGCGAGTATCGGCTGCTGGAAACCCTGAACCGCAATGGCGATGAAGTGCTGAGCAAGGCCTTCCTTTATCAGCAGGTGCTGCAACGCGGTTACGCGGCCCATGACCGCAGCCTCGACATGCACATCAGCCAGATCCGCCGCAAGCTCAAGGTCATCGGCTACACCGAGCGGGAAGTGCGCACGGTCTGGGGCAAGGGCTATGTATTGAGTGCTGTCGATGAAGTGGTCTGATCTGCCGGGCCGGCATTCGCTGTTCTGGAAGCTGGCGTGTCTGTTGGTGGCGTTCTGTCTATTGATGATCTGGTTGAGTTGGTACTGGGGCCGCTACATGGAGCAGCGGAACCAGTTCCTGTCGGATGACGCCCGAGCCACCCTGACGCGCTATGCCGCCGAGGCCGAGCAAGCGTGGCAGGAGCGGCAGCACGCGGGCATCGATGCCTGGCTGCAGGAGATGCAACAGCGCGAAACGGGCTGGGTGGGCGTCATTGGCGGTGATTTGCAGTCGTTGAGCAGCCTGCCGCTATCGGACAAGGACATCCAGCGCCTGACCTTTCTGCGCGGCCTGGACTGGCCCATCCATAAAAAAGGTCGGCCGTGGCTGCGGGTGCCGTTTCCCGGCGACTCGTCCGCCGGCAGCCTGGTGATCGAGCTGCCCCAGCGTTTCGTGCCCGGGCGTTATCGGGTGTTCTGGCGGGTGATCACCAACGGCGTCATCCCTGGCCTGTTCACCTTGCTGCTGTGCGTGGGGCTGTATCGGTTGCTGGTCGTGCCGTTGAACAGTCTGCGTGAGCAAGCCAATGCCTGGCGCGCCGACCAGTTGGGCGTGCGACTGTCGCGCCGTACGACCAACCGTTGCGATGAACTGGGTGAGCTGGGCCGAGCTTTCGATCACATGTCCGAACGCCTGCAAGGCACCGTGGCCCTGCAACAACAATTGTTGCGTGATCTGTCCCACGAGCTGCGCACGCCGCTGAGCCGCCTGCGGGTGGCCAGCGAGAGCGAGCAGGGACTGGCGCAATTGCGCGAACGCATTGGCCGGGAAGTCGATGGGATGCAGCGGCTGGTGGAGGACACCCTGCAACTGGCCTGGCTCGACACCGAGCGCGCGCCATTGCCCGACGAAGCCATCCAGATCCAGGCACTGTGGGAAATGCTCACGGAAAACGCCTGTTATGAAAGTGGCTGGCCGGCCCATCAACTGCAATGCACGGTGGATTCGTCCTGCTGGGTGCGCGGCCATCTCAACACCCTGGCCCAGGCGTTGGAGAACATTCTGCGCAATGCCATTCGTCACTCCCCACAGAGCGGCGTTGTACGTCTCGATGGGCGGCGTGACGGCGACTTCTGGCATCTGTGGCTGGAAGATGAGGGCGGCGGCGTGGCTGCTGAAAATCTGGAACGGATCTTTTCGCCGTTCATCCGGCTCGATGGGTCGCGGCCGGGGGATGGTGGGTTTGGATTGGGGTTGAGCATTGCCAGGAATGCGGTGCAGCGACAGGGGGGGAGGCTTTGGGCTGAAAATACTGGCAGGGGTTTGCGGCTGAATATACGGTTATTGGCTGATGTCGATGGCGTCAGTGATGCCGCCTTCGCGGGCAAGCCCGCTCCCACAGGGGACGGATGTCGGCCACACATTGTGTGATCACCGCAGATCCAGTTCTATGAGACTTACCATGCTGAAGAGAAAGTCGCACCACTGGTGCGACAATTATCCTGATACCAGCTACCGGACAAACAGTTGTTGCAAGCCAAGTTGCATGAGTTCTAGGCCCTGAATATTGCACAGGGAGAGGGAACTGGATAATCCGCTTATTCCCATAAGCCATAAGCACCGCACTTTGCGTGATATGGCCTGCGAACGTTTGCCGGTATGATAGGCGCCCCCGCAGTCTGGATTGCGAATACGCCATGATCTTGCAGTACCCAACCATCGCCGATTGCGTCGGCAACACTCCGCTGGTCCGTTTGCAGCGCCTGCCCGGCGCCACCAGCAACACCCTTTTGCTCAAGCTCGAAGGGAATAACCCGGCGGGTTCGGTCAAGGACCGTCCGGCGCTGTCGATGATCACCCGCGCCGAGTTGCGCGGGCAGATCCACGTCGGCGATACGCTGATCGAGGCGACCTCGGGCAACACCGGGATCGCCTTGGCGATGGCCGCCGCGATCAAGGGTTACAAGATGATCCTGATCATGCCCGACAGCTCCAGCGCCGAGCGCAAGGCGGCGATGACCGCCTATGGCGCCGAGCTGATTCTGGTCACCCAGGAAGAGGGCATGGAAGGTGCCCGCGACCTCGCCGACCGGATGCAGGCCGAAGGCCGTGGCAAGGTGCTGGATCAGTTTGCCAACGGGGACAACCCCGAGGCGCACTACACCACCACCGGCCCTGAAATCTGGCGTCAGACCGAAGGTACCATCACGCATTTCGTCAGTTCGATGGGCACCACCGGGACCATCATGGGTGTTTCGCGCTACTTGAAAGAGCAGAACGACAACGTGCAGATCATTGGTCTGCAACCGATGGAAGGTTCGGCGATTCCGGGTATCCGTCGCTGGCCGCAGGAATACCTGCCGAAGATCTACCAGGCCGATCGCGTGGACCGGATCGTCGACATGGCACAAAGCGAAGCCGAAGACGTGACTCGTCGTCTGGCCCGCGAAGAAGGCATCTTCTGTGGCGTGTCCTCCGGCGGTGCCGTGGCGGCGATGCTGCGTCTGTCCAAAGAGGTTGAAAACGCGGTGATCGTCGCGATCATCTGCGACCGTGGCGACCGATACCTGTCGACCGGCATTTTCGACGCGCCCAACTGATGGCCAGACAAGAGAGAGGCCTGCGCTTCCAGCCCACCGGCGGCAGCAAGGCCGCGCAAATCCCGACCGGCAAAAAGCAGCGCCTGACCATCGAGCGCCTGGCCAATGACGGTCGCGGCATCGCGTTTTACGAAGGTCGCACCTGGTTCGTCATCGGCGCATTGGCCGGTGAAGAAGTCGAGGCGCGGGTGTTGGGCGCTCACGGCAAGGTGGTCGAAGCGCGCACCGAACGTGTGTTCCGGGCCAGCGAATTGCGTCGTCCGGCACCGTGCCCGCACGCCGATCGCTGCGGCGGTTGCAGCGTGCAACATCTGCCCCATGACGAACAACTCGCCCTGAAACAGCGCATGCTCACCGAACAATTATCGAAGGTCGCCGGCGTCGAACCCCAAGAGTGGGCAGCGCCGTTGAGCGGTCCGGAATTCGGTTACCGCCGTCGTGCCCGGGTGGCCGTGCGTTGGGGCAAGAAGGCGAAAAAACTCGAGGTCGGTTTTCGCGCGGCGGGCAGTCAGGACATCGTTGGGATCAACGAATGCCCGGTGCTGGTACAACCCTTGCAGCCGATCATGACCCGCTTGCCGGAGATGTTGCGGCGCTTGAGCAAGCCTCAGGCGTTGGGGCACGTGGAATTGTTCAGCGGCTCGTCACTGGCAGTGTTGCTGCGACACATGGCGCCGTTGTCCGACGCCGACATGACGATTCTCAAGGATTTCTGCGCCTTCCATGACGCTCAATTGTGGTTGCACGGTGACGGCGAACCCCATCCGGTCGAGCCCGATCAGTCTCTGGGCTATCGCCTTGAACAGTGGGATCTGAACCTGGCGTATCGGCCGGGGGATTTCATCCAGGTCAACGCCGGGGTCAACGAAGCGATGGTTGCCCAGGCACTGGACTGGCTGAAACCGCAAGCGGATGAGCGAGTTCTCGATCTATTCTGTGGTTTGGGTAACTTTGCACTGCCGCTGGCCAAGGCCGTTCGCGAAGTCGTGGCGGTGGAAGGCGTGCAGGCGATGGTCGAGCGGGCAGCCGCCAACGCCGCCAGCAACAATCTGCATAACGCGAAATTTTTTCAGGCAGATTTATCCCAGCCTTTGACCGATGCCGAATGGGCGCGCGAAGGCTTTTGTGCGGTACTCTTGGACCCACCGCGTGACGGTGCTTTCGAGGTCGTGCGCAAGCTGGCGTCCCTGGGCGCCAAACGGCTGGTGTACGTGTCGTGCAACCCGGCAACGCTGGCGCGCGATACGGTTGAATTGATCAAGCAGGGCTACCGGTTAAAACGTGCCGGGATTCTCGATATGTTTCCTCAAACGGCACATGTCGAGGCCATGGCGTTATTTGAAGCGAGCTAGGAAGGCTCGTCTGGTCCGACTGGCCCGCCCGTGCAGCCGCGCACCAGCCCGATGTGGGCTCATGGGCAGCGAAGGTCAGCGATTTTGACGCATTGAATCTGCGTCGTAGGGAAGGTAAGCAAGATGGTACAGGTGAGAGCACACCAGCCGATCAACACCGACGGCAGTATCAATCTCGAGGCTTGGCTCGATCACGCGGTCAGTGTCGATCTGGCACTGGATCGCGAAGCCTTGAAGGAAGCATGCGAGTTCGCTCGCGCTTCGGAACAACAAGCCAATGCGGCGAAAAATCTCTGGTCCGAAGGGACCTCGAGTTTCCGCACCGGCCTTGAGATCGCCGAAATTCTCGCCGACCTCAAACTCGATCAGGATTCGCTGGTTGCCGCGGTCTTGTACCGCGGCGTGCGCGAAGGCCAGATCGAACTGCCGGCGGTGAGCCAGCGCTTCGGTCCGGTGGTCGCCAAACTCATCGACGGTGTGTTGCGCATGGCGGCGATCAGCGCCAGCCTCAGCCCCCGTCAATCCCTGGTGCTGGGCACCCAGGGCCAGGTGGAAAACCTGCGCAAGATGCTGGTGGCCATGGTCGATGACGTACGCGTCGCGCTGATCAAGCTCGCCGAACGCACCTGCGCGATCCGTGCGGTGAAAACCGCCGACGACGAGAAGCGCAACCGCGTGGCCCGTGAGGTCTTCGACATCTATGCGCCCCTGGCTCACCGTCTCGGTATCGGTCACATCAAGTGGGAGCTGGAGGATTTGTCCTTCCGTTACCTCGAGCCTGACCAGTACAAGCAGATCGCCAAGCTGCTCCACGAGCGGCGCCTGGATCGCGAGCGTTTCATCGCCGATGTGATGAACCAGCTGAAAGTGGAATTGCAGGCCACCGGTGTCGATGCCGATATCAGCGGCCGGGCCAAGCACATCTATTCGATCTGGCGCAAAATGCAGCGCAAGGGTCTGGAATTCAGCCAGATCTACGACGTGCGCGCCGTTCGTGTACTGGTGCCGGAAATGCGCGACTGCTACACCGCACTCGGCATCGTCCACACGTTGTGGCGGCACATCCCGAAGGAATTCGACGACTACATCGCCAACCCCAAGGAGAACGGCTACCGCTCGCTGCACACCGCGGTGATCGGGCCCGAGGGCAAGGTGCTGGAAGTGCAGATCCGCACCCACGCGATGCACGAAGAGGCAGAGCTGGGCGTTTGCGCCCACTGGCGCTACAAGGGCACAGACGTCAAATCCGGCTCCAACCACTACGAAGAGAAAATCTCCTGGCTGCGTCAGGTCCTCGAATGGCATGAAGAGCTGGGCGACATCGGCGGTCTGGCAGACCAGCTACGGGTCGATATCGAACCGGACCGGGTCTACATCTTCACTCCGGACGGTCACGCCATCGATTTGCCGAAGGGCGCGACGCCACTGGACTTCGCCTACCGGGTGCACACCGAGATCGGTCACAACTGCCGTGGCGCGAAGATCAACGGACGGATCGTACCGCTCAACTACAGCCTGCAAACCGGTGAACAGGTCGAGATCATCACCAGCAAGCACGGCACGCCGAGTCGCGACTGGCTGAACCCGAACCTGGGTTACATCACCACGTCGCGGGCACGGGCGAAGATCGTTCACTGGTTCAAACTGCAGGCGCGGGATCAGAACGTCGCAGCGGGTAAAACCTTGCTCGAGCGTGAACTCAGTCGTCTGGGCCTGCCCGCGGTGGACTTCGACAAGCTGGCCGACAAGGCCAACATGAAGACGGCCGAGGACATGTACGCCGCGTTGGGTGCAGGCGATTTGCGCCTGGCGCAACTGGTCAACCTGGCACAGCAGCTGGTGGAGCCGGAACGCGGCAACGAACAGCTTGAACTCATCCCGCGCAAGGCCACTGGCTACAAACCGGGCAAGCGCGGCGATATCCAGATCCAGGGCGTCGGCAACCTGATGACGCAGATGGCCGGCTGCTGCCAGCCACTGCCGGGGGATGCGATCGTCGGTTACATCACCGTGGGCCGCGGTGTGAGCATTCACCGTCAGGACTGCGCCTCGGTCTTGCAATTGGGCGGGCGCGAGCCTGAGCGGATCATCCAGGTCAGCTGGGGCCCGGTGCCGGTGCTCACCTACCCGGTGGACATCATCATCCGCGCCTACGACCGGTCCGGCTTGCTGCGTGACGTATCGCAAGTGCTGCTCAACGAGCGGATCAATGTGCTGGCGGTCAACACCCGCTCGAACAAGGAGGACAACACCGCGTTGATGTCCCTGACCATCGAGATTCCGGGGCTGGATGCACTGGGACGGTTGCTGGGACGGATCTCCCAGTTGCCGAACATCATCGAAACCCGGCGTAACCGCACGCCGTGATGGCGACCCCTGTAGGAGCGAGGCTTGCCCGCGAAGAAGATAACGCGGTCTTTCAGAAAGACCGCGTCAACTTCTTCGCGGGCAAGCCTCGCTCCTACAGGGGTACGGTTTGCCTGACATAGCGCGTTGCAGATGTAGAGATTGATTGATGTATTCACTTGAAGACTTGCTGCACCTGATGAACCGCCTGCGCGACCCGCAGTACGGCTGCCCGTGGGACATCAAGCAAACCTACGCCACCATCGTCCCGCACACCCTCGAAGAGGCCTACGAAGTCGCCGACGCCATCGAGCGCGGTGACTTCGATCACTTGCAGGGTGAGTTGGGGGATTTGCTGTTCCAGGTGGTTTATTACAGCCAACTGGCCCGGGAAGAAGGGCGCTTCGAATTCGCCGGCGTGGTCGACAGCATCACCCGCAAGTTGATTCGCCGCCATCCGCACGTGTTTCCTACTGGCGATCTGTACGCGCCGCTGAATGTTCCGCGCCTGAGTGAAGAGCAGGTCAAGCAGCGCTGGGAAGAGATCAAGGCCCAAGAGCGCGCCGAGAAATCATCCGCGCCTGAGCAACTGTCCTTGCTCGACGACGTGCCCGCGGCACTGCCGGCGCTGTCCCGTTCGGCGAAGTTGCAGAAGCGTGCAGGGCAGGTCGGTTTCGACTGGCCGGACGCCTTGCCGGTGCTGGACAAGGTTCGCGAAGAACTCGATGAAGTGCTTGAAGCCATGGCTGACAATGACTCGGCAGCGATTGCCGATGAGGTCGGCGATCTGCTGTTTTCCGTGGTCAATCTGGCACGTCATCTCAAGGTCGACCCGGAAACTGCCTTGCGTGGTGCCAACAGCAAGTTCGAAAGACGCTTCCGATTTATCGAACAGGCATTGCGCGACACCCACCGTCCCATGGAAGATTGCACCCTCGAAGAGTTGGACGCCTTGTGGGGCGAAGCCAAACGTCAGGAAAAGAATATGCCCAGCTGCGGTTGAGCAGTTGCCTAAGTGAGAACCAAGCACCATGAGCATTTCCCTTCGCGACCAGTTGCTCAAAGCAGGGCTGGTCAACCAGAAGCAGGCCAAGCAGGTTGGCAAAGAGAAACAGAAGCAGCAACGTCTGGCCCACAAAGGCCAGATCGAACTGGATGACTCGCAGCAGCGGGCGGCTCAGGAAGCCATGGCCGAGAAGGTCAAGCGCGACCAGGAGCTGAACCGTCAGCAACAGGAGAAGGCCGAAGCGAAAGCCCGCGCCGCCCAGGTCAAGCAATTGATCGAAGTCTCGCGCCTGCCGAAGCTGACCACCGAGGATTACTACAACTTCGTCGATGACAAGAAGGTCAAGCGCATCTCCGTCAACACCCTGATGCGCAACAAGCTCAGCAGCGGCTCCCTGGGGATCGTGCACCACGCCGGCGGCTACGAGGTGATCCCGCGTGAGGCGGCCCTGAAGATCCAGGAGCGCGATCCGCAACGTATCGTGCAGTTGAATGTGCAGACCGAAGAAGTCGCAGCCGAAGACGATCCGTACGCGGCCTATCAGATCCCGGATGATCTGATGTGGTAAGCCGTTAAAGGCTGCCACAACGACAAACCCCGCTCATGGCGGGGTTTGTCGTTTTCAATGCTGTCATTGCTTATGCGCAGTGCCTAGGCGGATAGCCGTTCGCGTTGCTGCTCCAGTATTTCGAGTTCTGCCTTGTAATTATGGGCGTCAGTCTCGGAATGAAACATCCCCACCAGCATATCCTGTTGATGGACATCCCAGATCCGGATACCGGCGGCTATGCCTTCATGGGATTTATGTGAATCGTCGCGTTCAGTTACTTTTACAGTCATCTGCTAGCTCCAATCTCTGTTATCTGCAGCAAGGCGTGTGCAGGTCTCTGTTATATATTTTGGTAGCTTGCTAAGTAAACGACTGGATTCGATAACGTATTTTTGCGAAATGGGTAAAAGTCCTGCAGCCCGCCAAACACGCGGCATTTGGTCGCAGGGCGTTAAGTTTCATGACAAAAGCTTCATGTTCTGGAAGAAAAAATCGCGGATTGAAACCGGTACCTGTAGGAGCCAGGTTTGCCGGCAAAGGCGTCTTCGAGTGCCCCTTCGCCGGCAAGCCTGGCTCCTACAAAAAGCAATTCGCGGGACCAATTTCCAGGCAAAAAAAACGCCCCGAACCAGTCGGGGCGTTTTGTGTGCAGCAGAGCGGCGGGGTATTACTTACCCGACCAGCGCTTCAGTACCAGCGTGGCATTGGTGCCGCCGAAACCGAAGCTGTTGCTCATCACAGTGTTGATGGTGGCGTCTTCGCGCGTCTTGGTCAGGATCGGCATGTCAGCCACTTCCGGGTCCAGTTCGTCGATGTTGGCGGAGCCCGCCATGAAGTTGCCTTCCATCATCAGCATGCAGTAGATCGCTTCGTGAACGCCGGCGGCGCCCAGGGAGTGACCCGACAGGCTCTTGGTGGAGCTGATGGCCGGAGCCTTGTCGCCAAACACTTCACGTACACCCTTCATCTCCATGACATCGCCGACCGGAGTCGAGGTGCCGTGGGTGTTCAGGTAGTCGATCGGAGCGTCAACGGTGGACATGGCCATCTGCATGCAGCGGATGGCGCCTTCGCCGCTTGGGGCGACCATGTCGTAACCGTCGGAGGTCGCGCCGTAGCCAACGATTTCGGCGTAGATCTTCGCACCGCGGGCCAGAGCGTGTTCCAGCTCTTCGACCACGACCATGCCGCCACCGCCGGCGATGACGAAACCGTCACGCTTGTTGTCGTAGGCACGGGAAGCCTTTTCCGGGGTTTCGTTGTACTGGCTGGACAGGGCGCCCATGGCGTCGAACAGGAACGACTGGCTCCAATGCTCTTCTTCACCGCCGCCGGCGAACACGATGTCCTGCTTGCCCATCTGGATCTGTTCCATGGCAGTACCGATGCAGTGAGCACTGGTGGCACAGGCAGACGCGATGGAGTAGTTCAGGCCCTTGATCTTGAACGGCGTGGCCAGGCAAGCGGAAACGGTGCTGCTCATGGTCCGCGTCACACGGTATGGGCCGACGCGCTTGACGCCTTTCTCGCGCAGGATGTCCAGCGCTTCCATCTGGTTCAGCGTGGAGGCACCACCGGAACCGGCGATCAGGCCGGTACGCGGGTTGGAGACTTGCTCATCGCTCAGGCCTGAGTCGGCGATGGCGTCTTTCATGGCCAGGTAGGCGTAGGCCGCCGCGTGGCCGACGAAGCGAAAGATCTTGCGGTCGATCAGCTCTTCGAGGGGAAGGTCAATGGAGCCGGAAACCTGGCTACGCAGACCCATTTCGGCATATTCCGGGTTGAACCGGATGCCAGGGCGGCTTGCACGCAGGTTAGCGGAGACGGTCTCTTTGTCATTGCCCAGGCACGAAACGATGCCCAGACCAGTGATAACGACGCGGCGCATGCGGATAACCCTTAGAAGTTGTCAGTGGAGGTGAAAACGCCGACCCGAAGGCCTTCGGCGGTGTAGATCTCGCGACCGTCGACAGTCACCGAACCATCGGCGATGGCCAGGTTCAGCTTGCCTTTGAGGACGCGCTTGATATGAATGTTATAGGTCACTTTCTTCGCGGTCGGCAGAACCTGACCAAAGAACTTCACTTCGCCCGAACCCAGGGCGCGGCCGCGGCCCGGCAGACCTTGCCAGCCGAGGAAGAAACCGACCAGTTGCCACATGGCGTCGAGGCCCAGGCAGCCTGGCATCACCGGGTCGCCTTCGAAGTGACAGGCGAAAAACCACAGATCCGGAGTGATATCCAGCTCGGCGACCAATTCACCTTTGCCGTACTTGCCGCCTTCTTCGCTGATCAGGGTGATGCGATCGACCATCAGCATGTTCGGGGCGGGCAGTTGCGCGTTACCTGGGCCGAACAGCTCACCGCGACTGCAGCGCAGCAGGTCTTCCCGGGTAAAGGCGTTTTGTTTGGTCATGCGAGCTCCTCAATAGTCCCGTGCGGCAGGTGGGGCAAATCTTCCCGGCCGGTCGAAGCATTCATGCCTCGAGTCAGCAGCCTACTCATAGACTATTGCGTTGTGGTGAAAGTCACAGCACCAAGGACACGAATGTACACTTGTGCACTGAAATTATTATTCAAGCCCCTTTTCGGGCCTGTTCGGGTGCCTAAGACTGCCGCACTTTCGCCTTTCACGCCAGTCGCAGATAGCCGAAAGGCCAGCACTACTGCACCCATCGCTGCAGAATTTGCTGCAGATCTGTACGTTTGAAGGGCTTGGCCAGGTAATCGTTCATTCCCGCCGATAAACAGGCTTCCCGGTCGCCCTGCAAGGCATTGGCGGTTAGGGCGATGATTGGCAAGCCCGCGCAGCCGGGCAATTGGCGAATCTGGCGGGTCGCCTCATAGCCATCGATGATCGGCAATCGACAATCCATCAAGATCGCTTCGAAAATCAGACTCTCGGCACTGCGCACCGCTTGTGCGCCATCGGTCGCGACGCTGACAGTAAAGCCCAGGCTGCGCAACATGGCCTCGATAACGGTCTGGTTGACCGGATTGTCCTCGACCAGCAGCACATTGCGCCCGTCACCGTCACCGTCACCGTCACTATCACCGGTGCCGGTTGGCACCCGTGGCGTCAGTATCGGCAGCGTCTGTTTGTAAAGCGCCAGCGGGATTTCCAGCGTGAACACCGAACCGCGGCCTTCTTCGCTCCGGGCACGCAAGGTGCCGCCCATGCGCTCAGCCAGGGTGCGGGCGATGGGGAGGCCCAGCCCGGTGCCGCCGTAGCGCCTTGAAATGGAACTGTCGGCCTGCTGGAAGGCATTGAACATCGATTCCAGGTTTTCGCTGGAAATACCGATCCCGCTGTCTCGCACCGTGCAGGTAAACCAGAGCAGTTCGTGATCCAGCGATTGCCATTGCGGCTCGATCGTGATGCGACCTTGCTCGGTGAACTTCAGCGCATTGCCGACCAGGTTGACCAGGATCTGCCGGATCCGCGTCGGGTCGCCCTGGACCTGCAATTCGCGCATGTTATCGGGAATCAGCAGTGCCAAGTCCAGCCCGCGCTGCGCCGCGCTGTGCGAGAACGCCTGGGCGCAACTGCCGATCAGGTCCGCGAGGTTGAATGGAATGTGCTCCAGCTCCAGTTCCGAGCGCTCGATGCGCGAGAAATCGAGAATGTCATTGATGACTTTGAGCAGGTGTTCGGTGGACTCCGAAGCCAGCGCCGCGTATTCGAGCTGTTCCTCGGTCATGTCGGTGGTTTCCAGCAGTTGCAGCATGCCCAGTACGCCATTCATCGGGGTGCGCAGTTCGTGGCTCATCATCGCGAGGAAATCGGATTTGGCGTTGTTGGCCTTTTCCGCTTCTTCGCGGGTCTGGATCAACTGCGCCATCGCCTGGTGCTGTTCGCGGCTGGCTTGTTCGAGACCGCTGGCGAGGTTGTTGATGTGTTGCGACAGCGCCCCGAGTTCGGTGTCGTCGACAATGGGCAGCGGGGTATTGTAGTCGCCGTCCTGGATCGCCTTGACTGCATTGCCGATGTCGCGGATCGGCTGCGACAGGCTACCCGCCAGGCGCCGGGCGATCAGAAAGGTAAATAGCAGGGCGAACAATGCCAGAATCCCTGCCTTGAACAGCATTTCCTGCTGGCGCTGGCTGAAGGCATCGTTGGACAGACCGACAATGACCCGCCCCAGATAATCCTCGGCAGAGACGGTGCCGGCGACTTTGCTGCCCTGGAAAAAATCATTGTGCAACGGGATGCGTTGCAGCCGCACCGGTGCCTGGAAGACTTCGACCTGATGCGAGCGGGTGTGGGTTTGCGACGGTTGTTCGACGTACACCAGAATCCGGTTGGCGCTGTCCTGAACCTCCAGGAAGCGCACATTGGGCGTGGCCAGCGTGGCCTTGAGCAAACTGTCGAGCACCTCGTTGTTGCCCGAAATCACCCCGTACTCGGTGGCCGTCGCCAGTTGGTTGGCAATCAACTGACCGGTGTGATTGAGTTCCTGGCGCAGGTCCTGGATTCGCACGAAGGTGAAGAAACTGATCAACAGCAAGGTCAGCAGCAGGGCAGGGCCGAGGCTGATGATTTGCGTGCGGGTGCTGATGTCCAAGCGACGATGGAAAGTCATGGGTGGAAAATCAGCGCCAGAACCAGCGGCGAACGGGGTGATGGGGAGCCAAACGACACGACACATCCTCGCTAGCGAACAATTGGCGCGCATGTTAACCGAGCCGCTCGACTTTTCCAGTGACGATGGCGGCATTTTCCGCGGATTTATTGGTCTTCTTCGTACAAGTGTCGGAAATTGATACAGGGGCTGGCCGCCACTGGGCTGCTCCGTATAATGCCGACATCGCCACTGGTATGGATTAACGGATTGCATATGACTCAACAGCGCCCAATTGCGGTCCTGGGAGGCGGAAGTTTTGGTACCGCCGTGGCTAATCTGCTGGCCGAAAACGGGCATCAGGTCCGGCTGTGGATGCGTGACCCCGAGCAGGCCGAGGCCATTCGGGTCAATCGCGAAAACCCGCGTTACCTCAAAGGCATCAAGATTCTGTCGGCGGTGGAAGCGGTCACCGACCTGCAAGCCACCCTGGAAGCCTGCGACCTGAGTTTCGTTGCGCTGCCGTCCAGCGCGCTGCGCTCGGTGCTGGCGCCGCATGCCGAACGTTTGCGCGGCAAATTGCTGGTGAGCCTGACCAAAGGCATCGAAGCCCACACCTTCAAGCTGATGAGCGAAATCCTCGAAGAGATTGCCCCGCAAGCGCGCATCGGCGTACTGTCGGGGCCAAACCTGGCGCGTGAAATCGCCGAACATGCATTGACCGCCACGGTGGTCGCCAGCGAGGACGAAGACCTCTGCCAACAGGTCCAGGCCGCGCTGCACGGTCGCACCTTTCGCGTCTACGCCAGCGCCGACCGCTTCGGCGTGGAGTTGGGCGGGGCGCTGAAAAATGTCTACGCGATCATCGCCGGCATGGCGGTGGCGCTGGGCATGGGCGAAAACACCAAGAGCATGTTGATCACCCGGGCGTTGGCGGAAATGACCCGCTTCGCGGTGAATCAGGGGGCCAACCCCATGACTTTCCTCGGGCTGGCGGGCGTGGGCGATTTGATCGTCACTTGTTCGTCGCCGAAAAGCCGTAACTACCAGGTCGGGTTCGCCCTCGGCCAGGGGTTGAGCCTGGAAGATGCGGTGACGCGCCTGGGCGAGGTGGCCGAAGGCGTCAACACCCTGAAAGTGCTCAAGGCCAAGGCCCAGGAAGTGGGCGTGTATATGCCGCTGGTCGCCGGGCTCCATGCCATCCTGTTCGAAGGGCGCACGCTGGAGCAGGTGATCGGTCTATTGATGCGTGCCGAGCCGAAAACCGACGTCGACTTTATTTCCACTAGTGGTTTCAACTGAGCACTCAATTTACAGGGCAGGGAGCGAGACATGAACGATCCGAAAGTAGAAGCCAGGTACGAATCCATCCTGCTGCGCGTGCTGTGGATGATCGTCTTCTTGCTGGTCTGGCAAGTGGCGCAATTCATCCTCGGCGCGGTGGTGCTGGTGCAACTGATCTATCGTTTAATTTATGGCGCCCCGAGCGCCAGCCTGATGAACTTCGGCGACAGCCTGAGCCAGTTCCTGGCGCAGATCGGTCGTTTCGGCAGTTTTCACAGCGACCAGAAACCCTGGCCGTTCGCCGACTGGCCGATGCCGCGTACGCCGGAAGGCGAAGCGCCGCACGTTGTGGCGCCCGCGCCGCATCCGGCTCGAGATGAGGAACCGAAATTATGAAACTCTGGGTATTGCGTCATGGTGAAGCCGAGCCACACGGCAAACGTCCCGATTCCGAGCGGGCGCTGACCGCCCACGGTCGTGAAGAAGTGCTGCGCTCCGCCGCCGTGTTGATCGGCCAGCCGATTACGGCCATCTATGCCAGCCCTTTCCTGCGAGCGCAGGAAACCGCCTTGCTGGTGCGTGACGCGCTGGGCTTTCAACCGGAGATTCGCACCGTCGAATGGTTGACACCCGACAACCGCCCGCAAGCGGTGGCGGAACAGTTGGTGTCGGTCGATCATGCGCTGCTGGTCAGTCATAACCCGCTGGTGGGCAACCTGCTGGGCTACCTTCAGAATGGCCATGTGCAGGACCCGGAAGCGGTGCCAACCGCCGGCCTTGCCGAGCTGGAAGGCGACGGACCGCTGGCGGGCGCGATGAAACTCAAAGGCATCAAGCACCCTGGCTGAAGAAACCGGCCCCTGTGGGAGCGTGGCTTGCCCGCGATGCAGACGCCGCGGTGTAACAGCCTGACCGCGTCATCGTCCCGGATGGCAATCACGCTCCCATTTGGGCTGGACACCCGTCGCTTACGCATAGGACGCTGTCTGCTTGCTTCTCTGATCGGCCAAAGGGCCTAATCCGGATACTCACGTCGGTCTCTGAACATGACATACAAAGGATCCAGCCCTGACTCTATGGGGAAGACCACAATGTAGTCGTCGAAACGAAGGTTTTCCTTGTCGATAGGAGGTTCGAGCCGCGGCACCGGTGAGGAATAAATAAAACCCAATCGATTCGGTTTTCCAGCCATCGATGAGTCGGTTTCAAGCGCAACCTGGTCAAGCCAGGAAACAGTGATGGGTGCATCGCCATCAGCCGTAAAACTGAGCGCCCCTGATTGTTCCTCTTGTCGCGCCGCCCTGACTCGAACCCCGGATGGATGAGCGCCCTGCAGCGCATTGATATACACCTGCGACAGGGTCTTGACCTCGCGCAACCCCTTGAACATCGTTCCGGGTTTGGCAGGGACTACTTGCGTATTTATCCTGAAAGGCAATTCCACCTCGGCCTTGTTCGCCGCAAGACTTTGCCAATCCCGACCTTCGCTAACCACCAGTTCAGCCAAGGGAACACTAAGACCATATACCTGAGTATCTGCCCGACTGGAAAATTCAAAGTGCAGCACCGCCGCACTCGCGTGTCCTTCAACTGACTCGCCGGCAGTGTGCTGCCAGGTGAATTCGGCAACTGCGGAGCGGATGGACTTTTGTAGATCCTTCTGTTGAGACAACCACAACTTCGCGGGCCCTCCAGCCAACAAAACATCGGGATATTTGTCGGCAAAGTCTACTGAAGCAGTCATCGCAATGGCGGCCTGTGCGGGGCCGACCCCGGCCAGAGTGCGCGAACGCACCAGCTGTTGTTGTGCCGCGACCAGCAGTACCTCCGCTTCATCGTGTAACGCGCGATATCGCTGGGCGGTGCTTGCCAACTGCGCCATATAGCGGGCTTGAATTCCAGTGATCTGCTGCACCTGGATCTGCCACTGTGCCTGATCGGATCGTGCAAAGTTGTAATCGCGCTGAGTATCACTCATGGCGAACTCCACACTCATTTTCCAGAACCCGAGTTTTTTGACGGCGGTATGCGTTTCCTCCTGGGCACGCTCCAGGGAACGAATGGTCGTCTCCAGCTCAGCGACATTTGCATTAAGCCTCTTTTGACCGCGCTGGTCGTTGATAGTCCTCTGGAAATGACCAATTGCTGTTTCCAGGGCCTGCTCCGACACGGCGACGTCGGTACTGATTTTTTGCAGCTTGGCGAGATTTCGGTCAACGGGGCTCAGTGGCGCTGGCCTGGCAGCTGGGGGAAAAACTTCTCCCTTGAACGCCGCCATGCCTTGTTTGTGATGCCAGTCCCTGACGTGATGCAGGACCCAATCCACACCTAAAGCCGCGCCGGAGTCGAAACTGTTGTCAGGATAAAACAGCAGGTCTGCCCCCTTGGGATGACCGACGATGCGGTCGAAATGATTGATCAGGCGGTCATGATCCAGTTTCGGTAGGTCGACGGCCCAGATTTTGTCGAGCAGTGCCAGGAATTCCGCTACGGTGTAATCCTTGAGGGTTGCTTTAAGTTCCATCTTTAGTACTTCCTTGTTGCTCTTGGGCAAACTGCCGAAGAAGCTGGCATCTATACGCGGTGAGCAGATGCCAGCTAACGATGGTGAATACGTGAGTTACTCCGGTTTGAAACCAGGTTTGTTATTGGCTGCGCGCCATTGTTTGACCTCTTTCAAGATTCCTTCAGGACTGTCTTCTTGACCTTCCTTAGGGTAGAAGATGACGTCTGAGCGGCCGGGATGTTCTGTGATGAGTTCAAAGTGCGTAAGTAGACGGTCTAGATATAGCTCCAGCGCTCTGCCGTGCAACCCGTCGGGATAATCGCGAAACCTTCGCAGAAACGACAAAAACTCAGCTTCGGTGTAGTCCTCTAATTTTTCATTAAAAATCATCTTTGTTATTCCTTGTGCACTTGAATCGCTTTAAGTTCCATCTTAAGTGCTTTCTTGTTTGTTGGTACGTCAGCCGAAGGCGATGGCATCTGCTCATTCCTGATGAGCAGATGTGCACCGTTCATTGATGCTTTTATTAAAAGCTCAATTTTAATCGTGACCCTTATCAATCAAGGTAAAGATCAGAGTTTTGACTTCCATCGCGGCGGTATATTGAAACACAATCTTCTTGCCCGGATAGATGGCGGGATCCAGAGGGTACGATTCCCAGCCACCTGTTTGGCCCATTGGTTTCGGCATTTTTATCGGGCCTCTTGATTCCATGGGTTGGCCGAAAATCGCATGAACATCAGATTGGGTCATTTCCGAAGAGTAAGGAGGTGGAAGTTCTCCTGTGTATTCGACAATTCCTGACATTACCTTTTTTAGAGTTATAAATAATGCTTCAAACTGCTTGGTCTCAGCCCAGAACGATAGATTCAGCCCGGCCTCCAAGTCGATATGCAGTAGATCGCGTCCAGGATAGAGTTCGTGTAATTTTTCGCTAGAGATTAGGCCTTGAGCAACCAAGTTTTCGTGACTTTCACCCAGCTTGTTAATCAAGTTCGATATTGATGCTGCGCTCATTAGTACCACCCTTGGTCATTATGGAGTTTGTGTAATGCCATTCGCGCGATTTCGAGCTCTGCCTCTTCAAATCCAAGCTTCAGGAGCCCTTCCTTGATGGCATCGAAATTCCCATCTACTGCAGCTCGTAAATCGAGTGCGTCATTTTTTATTTTGGAAGGGGTATTTAGCCAGCCGTTCGTTTCGCTAAAATTACGATGCACTTCCGTGGGTATTGCTATGCCTGGGGCATTATTTAATAAAATTTTAATTTCATGGGCGTCCAAGTTAGGAAATTCTTGTTTTATGTGCATCTCCAATGCCTTTTTTGAAGGTATATGGTCAATATCCATCCCATCCTTATAGCTCCGACGACTCATCTCTTTATACGGCCCAACCTCCAGCGGCTCAACCGGCGGCCCCACGAAAACCAAGCCGGGCGAAGGCAAGTCCGCATCTCCCGGAAACCCAGGAATTTTCGCACCAATCTCCCCTTCATCAACAGCCGGAAACGTCTCGTTTTCCGGTAGGACCGGGATCGCCGGGCTGCCGGGGTGAACCACTGGAACAATGGGCGCGATCGGCGATGTCGTCGCGCCAATGTGTTCGCTGCCCGGCGGCACCAAGGGTGTCCAGGTGCCAACGCCGACGGGTCGGATCGGCCAGGGCAGGACAGCGGGTGCCACTCCCAGCCATCCCTCTGCACTGTCCGGGGTCTTGATGCTGATCTGATCAAGGTTGAACGGATCGGTCCAGAACTCCGTCCGCTCCTGGTACCGCAGTTCGAACTCTCGATTTTCACCCGTCCATGTGCTTTTCGGTGCATAGGGTGCAAAGCCTTCTTCGACTCGCTTTCGGTTCAGCTCATCCAGCTGGCTGGAGAGCGCCGGTTGATCGCCGAAAGTTCGCCACAGCGCTGCGTCGAAGGCACCGAACGATTTGATTTCCCGCCCCCGGAACTGGTCGCCGATTTGCGTCGGGATGGCGGCACCCTTGACCCCGCTGGCGCTTTTCCACCAGTCAGGCGTAATTGCTTGGCCGGTTCCGGTGACGACGCCTGTGCCCATGGGCGGTACGTTGAAGGACAGATACAGCGGTGGCAGGCCAGGCACGCAGACAATGCAGTCCTGGATGCGCATGTCGACACCCGTCGGGATGTCCTGTACCTGCGGTTCCATCACGGCCAGCCGGGCGGTCAGGCTTGTCGTGGTCGCTTGAGGTGCGGCATCGGCAGCGAATTGCAGGTGTCTGGTCGGTGTTCCAGGGATCTCGGCCGTGTAGAGGCCGGTCAACGGATCCAGCAGCGCATTCACCACCGGAACCCGGGAATCTATCTCGCCTCCGGTACTGGCGACGACGATCGCGGTCCCTTCCGGCACGGCAACCTGTTTGAGGCGGTATTCCACCTCCACCGAACCGCCTGCGTCGGCGACCGCTTGCAGTTCGCCACGGTCATGCAGGTCCAGCGCTTGAGCCGGGACGCCGATGGCCTGGAATAATCGATGACGTTGCTCGGGCGTCAACTCGCCGTCGCCCAGGGTCGGTGAGTACACCATCGCCGTGACAAATACCGGCCCTGTTTTTACGGCAATGCGCCCGATGTCGTCGAGCAAATCGACGCCGGCCGCTATCGCCCTTTCGAGTACCGCCGCAACTTCTTGCGCAATGCGTACACCCTCCGGGGTCAACACCATCCCGCCAGCCGCCAGCGCAGGGGTGGGTACCTTCAGCGTCTTGGCCTGCCGGATCCGTTCGACACGTGTATTTTCGTCGGCCTGCTGCTTGAACCGAATGCGCGCCTCACGCTGTTCGGCCTGCTGGCGGTGGCGTTCCCAATTAGCTTCCCGTTCACGCCAGACCACTGTCTGCTCGGCATGATGCCTGGCCAGGGCGGCGGATTTATCTGTCAGCGTGTTGATCTGAGCCAATAACCACCGGGCTTCATGCGCTGCGCTGTAGGCGTTTTCCCAACTCTGATGACCGGCATCAAGCGCTTGGCCGAACTGGTCCAGTCGCGCCAGGTAATCGTTCGCACTACGTGAGAGTGGATCGTGCCCATCGAACGCACGGGCAGCCGCGTTCTTCGTGTTGAGCTCTGCTGTTTTACTGGCGATCAGCCCGTCGATTGCATTTTTTTCTTTGGTGATGAGGTATAGCTGCCAGCGCTCGCTGGAGTCCTTACGAGGCGATCGTCGCGCCTCTGTAATTTCGCGTTCAAGCGCTGGCGCAAGCTGCTCGGTCCTGGCCGCAAAGTTACGATCGAATTCGGCCCGGATAGCGTCATGGCGTTGCACCATCCCCGCGAGCAGTTGCTGTCGTGTCTGAAGGCGGGCCTGCTCCTGGGCTTGCGCGGCAGCAGCCTGCGCCTGTATTCGCTTTTGTTCCTCGGCTTGAAGGTATTCTTGCTTGGCCCGCCGCCTGGCCTCTTTGGTTTTTTGGCTGGGGCCACTGAATGCCCCTGAAGCGCCGACGCGGTTACCCCCGAAATTGCCACCGCTTCCTGAACCGCCGCCACTCGGGGCCGGCGGTCCCGGCCTGATGACAACATCCCCTGTTGATCCATCATTCGATGTTCGCTGTGCCATACAGTCTCTCCTTGTCTGTAGGGCACAGCATGTCGATGGGGTGATGGTCAGGTGCGGTACATATTTATTGGGTGTGATTTATTTATGCGGGGGAGAGGGGGTGGTGGATCGGGCGCTGGATCCGCCAGGGGTGGTGCAGCAGTACGCAAGCTGGACCGCGTCATCGTTCTTCGCGGGCAAGCCTCGCTCCTACAGGGGCGGCGGCGTTGCTGGTTTTTGTGTGAAATAGTTGACCAAGCAACCGCTTGGTTGACTACGCTTGGTCCAGACCACAAACAAAGGAGCGAGTCGCATGTCAGCCGCTTTTCGTTTGCCGCTGGACGTCTTCTACGAGCGCGAAGCCCGTCATCCCCGCCAGCGCTTCCTGGTCCAGCCCATGGGCGGCGGACAGGTCGAGACCCTGACCTGGGCCGACGTCGGTTATCAGGCCCGATGCGCCGCGCATTGGCTACGCGCGCGGGAACTGCCCCAAGGCAGCCACATCGCCCTGATCTCGAAAAACTGCGCGCACTGGATCATCGCCGACCTGGCGATCTGGATGGCCGGGCATGTCTCGGTGCCTTTGTACCCGAATCTCACGGCCGAGTCCGTCGCCCAGGTACTGGAACATTCGGAAGCAGCATTGGCGTTCATCGGCAAACTCGATGACTGGCCCGGCATGTCCCGCGGGGTCAATTCCGATCTGCCGACCATCAGCCTGCCATTGCACCCGCCCGGCACTTTCGATTTCAGCTGGGCCGACCTGCAAGCGAGCTCGCCGATCCAGGATGATCCCAAGCCCTGCGCCGACCACTTGGCGACGATCATTTACACCTCCGGCACCACCGGCCTGCCCAAGGGCGTGATGCACAGCTTCACCAACCTGGGGTTTGCCACCACCCGTGGCACGCAATTGTTCGGTCTCAACGAGTCGGACCGGCTGCTGTCCTACCTGCCGCTGTCCCACGTTGCCGAGCGGATGTTCGTCGAACTGGCGTCGATCTATAGCGGGCAAACCGTGTTCTTTGCCGAGAGCCTAGACACCTTCCTGACCGATCTGCAGCGTGCGCGGCCGACCGTAATGTTCGGTGTGCCGCGAATCTGGACCAGGTTCCAGATGGGCGTGTACAGCAAAATTGCGGCAAAGCGTCTCGACTTTCTGCTGGGCTTGCCGGTCATCGGCAAGCAGGTGGGGCACAAAGTCCTTGCCGGATTGGGGCTGGATGCCTTGCGCGTGGCCTTGTCCGGCGCCGCGCCCGTGCCGCAGTCCTTGCTGCTGTGGTACCAAAAGCTGGGGCTGGATGTGCTGGAGGTCTACGGCATGACCGAGAACTGCGGCTATTCGCACGTTGGCCGGCCCGGTGAGAACAAGCCTGGCTGGATCGGCAAGCCTTGTCCGGAGGTTGAAGTGCGCATAGCCGGATCGGGCGAGGTCCTGGTGCGCAGCGGTGCGACCATGCTCGGGTATTTCAAGGAGCCGGAAAAAACCGCCGAGACCCTCACTGAAGACGGCTTCCTGCGCACCGGTGACAAGGGTGAGGAAGACGCCGAAGGCAATCTGCGCCTGACCGGGCGCCTGAAGGAAATCTTCAAGACCAGCAACGGCAAATACGTCGCCCCGGCACCGATCGAAAATCGGCTGGCGGTGCATTCGCGGATCGAGCAGGTGTGCGTGGTCGGCGATGGATTGAGTGCGCCGCTGGGTTTGTGCGTGCTCTCGGCGGTCGGGCAACAGGACGCGGGCGGCACCGCGCGCGCAGGCCTGCATTCCAGCCTGGAAAAGCTCCTGGAGGAGGTCAACGCGGTGCTCGACAATCATGAGCGCTTGCGGCGGCTGGTGGTGGTCAAGGACAGTTGGGCCGTGGAAAACGGCTTTCTGACGCCGACCCTGAAGATCAAGCGCAACATGATCGAAGCGGCTTACGGTGCCCGGTTCGCAGAATGGAGCGAGCGCAGCGGGACGGTGCTGTGGCAGGATTGAGTCGCGAATAAAACCAACAAAGGAAAATCAGCAATGAGTTTGTGGCGTACCACTCCCAACATCGAGCAGTTGAACGCAATCCAGAAAAACACCATCGGCGAAGTGCTGGATATCCGCTTCGAAGCCTTCGATGAAGCGTCCCTGACCGCCAGCATGGTCATCGACCACCGCACTCACCAACCTTACGGCTTGCTGCACGGCGGCGCCTCGGTGGTGCTGGCCGAATCCGTTGGCTCCATGGCCAGTTACCTGTGCATCGACACCAGCAAGTTTTATTGCGTGGGCCTGGAAATCAACGCCAACCATTTGCGTGGACTACGCAGCGGGCGGGTGACGGCGGTGGCCAGGGCGATTCACATTGGACGTACAACCCATGTCTGGGACATTCGGCTGAGCAGTGACGAGGGCAAGGCCAGTTGTGTATCGCGGTTGACCATGGCGGTGGTGCCGTTGGGTGAGAATCCGCCGGCGCGTTGATTGATGGTTGATTGATGGTCAAAAGATCGCAGCCTGCGGCAGCTCCTACACCGCGTACCCTGCGATCTTTTGATATTTGCGACATTTCCTACCACCATTGCTGACAGTTATGGTCATTGCTGTAGGCCCTCGTCTTACGGACAATCAACGCCTGTTCTAGCTCATGGATTTGCCGGTATGTCGCAACAGATTTTTTTCGCCCACGCCAATGGCTTTCCTTCGGGAACCTACGGCAAATTGTTCGCGGCGCTGGCGCCCGAGTATCAGGTGACGCATCTGGAGCAGCACGCCCACGACCCGCGTTTCCCGGTGGACGACAATTGGCACAACCTGGTCGACGAGTTGATTCATCACCTCAGGCAGCAACCGGAACCGGTGTGGGGTGTCGGCCACTCCTTCGGCGGTGTGTTGCATTTGCATGGGGCCCTGCGTTGCCCCGAGCTGTATCGCGGGGTGGTGATGCTCGATTCGCCGGTGCTGACCCGTACTGATCAATGGGTCATCCGCGCCGCCAAGCGCTTTGGTTTCATCGACCGCCTGACCCCGGCCGGTCGCACCCTGGGCCGTCGCGAAGAGTTCGCCGATCTGCAAGCTGCACGACTGTATTTCGCCGGCAAGACCTTGTTCCGTGGTTTCGACCCGGAATGCTTCGATGCTTATCTGCAACACGGTTTGCAAAAGGCTGGCGACAAGCTGCGCCTGCGTTTCGACCCGGCCACGGAAATCAGCATCTACCGAGGCGTGCCCCACACCAGCCCTGGCCGGGCCCGGCAGTTGAAAGTGCCATTGGCGGTGGTTCGCGGGCACAAGAGTCGGGTGGTCATGCGTCATCAAGCAAGCACAGTCGGGCGCATGCCGCTGGGTGAGTCATTGACCATGCCCGGCGGCCACATGTTTCCGCTGGAACGTCCCCAGGATACGGCCATGCTGCTGAAGAATCTGTTCAGCCGCTGGGAAGATCGCCGCCAGCAGGATTGCGCATGAGCCATGTCGTCGAAGAAGTTCGCCTGAGCCTGCCACATATCGAATTGGCGGCGCACCTGTTTGGCCCCGAGGACGGATGGCCGGTGATCGCCTTGCACGGCTGGCTGGACAACGCCAACAGCTTTGCCCGGCTGGCACCGAAGCTCAAGGGGCTGCGCATCGTCGCCCTGGACATGGCCGGTCATGGTCACTCCGGGCATCGGCCGGCGGGTGCCGGTTACGCGCTCTGGGATTACGCCCATGACGTGTTGCAAGTGGCCGAACAACTGGGCTGGAAACGCTTCGGGTTACTGGGGCACTCGTTGGGGGCGATTGTTTCTCTGGTGCTGGCCGGGTCATTGCCGGAGCGGGTAACCCACCTGGCCTTGATCGACGGCATCATTCCTCCTGCAGACAAAAGCGAAAATGCCGCCGAGCGCATGGGCATGGCCTTGCAAGCCCAACTGGATCTGCGGGAGAAACGCAAACCGGTCTACAACACCCTGGATCGCGCCATCGAAGCACGGATGAAAGGTCTGGTGGCGGTCAGTCGCGAGGCCGCCGAGCTGTTGGCACAACGGGGCCTGATGCCGGTGCCGGGCGGTTACACCTGGCGCACCGATAACCGTCTTACATTGCCATCGCCGCTGCGTCTGACCACCGAACAGGCGATGGCCTTCGTCCAGCGGGTCAGCTGTCCTGCCAAACTGGTGGTCGCGGCCGACGGCATGCTCGCCAAACATCCCGAGTTGCTGGAACGTCTACCCTTCAGCCATGAACAGCTGCCTGGCGGCCATCATTTGCACTTGAATGACGCAACCGGCGCCGATCTTGTCGCAGACTGTTTCAATCGGTTCTTCGCCGTTCCTTGACTTGCGCCGGGCAACTGTCGAGGCTGGGCGGGTTGAAATGGGAGACAACCATGATAGATCTCTACACCGCTGCGACCCCGAATGGCCACAAGGTCTCTATCGTGCTCGAGGAACTCGGCCTGCCCTACAGGGTGCACGTCTTGAGTTTCGACAAGAAGGAACAGAAATCCGAGGACTTCCTCAAGATCAATCCCAATGGCCGGATTCCGGCGATTGTCGATCGTGCCAACGGCGATTTTGCCGTGTTCGAATCCGGCGCCATCCTTATTTATCTCGCTGAACTGAGCGGCAAGCTGCTGCCCGGGGACCCGAAAGGGCGCTCGGTGGTCCTGCAGTGGCTGATGTTCCAGATGGGCGGAATCGGCCCGATGCAGGGACAGGCCAACGTGTTTTTCCGATATTTTCCGGAGAAGCTGCAGGGCGCCATCGACCGTTACCAGCATGAAACCCGTCGTCTTTATGAAGTGCTCGACACGCGCCTGCAAGCGGTAGAGTTTCTGGCGGGCGAGTACAGCATTGCCGATATTGCGACCTTTCCATGGGTTCGTGGTCACGAGTGGTCCGGTGTCGAAGTGCAGGGCTTGTCCGCCTTGCAGCGCTGGATGGCGACCATGGAGGCGCGCCCGGCAGTACAGCGTGGTCTGCTGGTGCCCGAACGCATCGATGAGGCCAGCATTGTCAAAGGTGCCCAGGCCATGCTGATCCGATGAGCCTGGCCATGCGTTCATTCAGTCTGCTGGCGCTGTGCTGTTTCAGTCCTCTGTTGTTTGCCGCCGATGTCCCGGGCAGTCAGGACCTGCCCATCGTGCCGCGCGTTACCGATGCGCAGATCGTCGACTATCGCCCGACGGCCGAGCTCGAGCGAATCTATCCGCTGGGTTCGATCCGCAAGATCAGCGGCCAGCTGCGCTTCGATGGTCAGGTCAGCGCCCGTGGCAATGCGACCTCGGTCACCTACGAGCTGCCACCGGAGCACTCTTCGATCGAAGCCTTCACGGCCGCCCGCGAAGCCCTGCAGAAGCAGGATGCCGAGTTGCTGTTCTGGTGCCAGGCCCGGGATTGCGGGGAAAGCAGTTTGTGGGCCAATGATGTCTTCGGCAACGCCAAGCTCTATGGCGCCGACGATAGGCAAGCGTATCTTCTGTTGCGTCTGGCGGCGCCGCAGGACAACACACTGGTGGCGCTTTACAGCATCACTCGCGGCAATCGCAAAGCCTATCTGCACGTCGAACAATTCGACGCCGCGGCACCGCTGGGCAATTTGCTGCCGACTTCCGCGACCTTGCTGCGCGAGCTCAAGAGCACCGGTGAGCTCGATTTCCCCAAGCTGACCGGCGATCCTGACGAGACCTGGCTGCGCTTGATCTCCCGTGGATTGAATCTGGACACAACCTTGCGGGTCAGTGTTTCCGGGCCTCAGGCCGAAGCCTGGCGCCAGGCCCTGATCGGGCAGGGTGTGCGTACGGCCAGAATGGAAGCCGGCAGTGTCGAAGGCTCTGGCCTGCACCTCGAGCTGTTGCGATAAGCTCTATTGGGTGAACATGCTCGCATGTTCACCTACTTTTTTGCGGACTGACTTTTTTCGAGACTGGGATGATCAATAACGATCGGCTGTTGGTGCAGATCCTGCTCCTGGTGCTGTTTGGCGCGAGCTTCTGGGTGATGGCGCCGTTCTGGTCAGCGTTGTTCTGGGGCGCGGTGCTGGCGTTCGCCAGCTGGCCGCTGATGCGTTTGCTGACCCGCTGGCTCAACGGGCGCGAATCCCTGGCGGCGGCGCTGCTGACCATGGGCTGGATGGTGCTGGTGGCGGCGCCGCTGGTTTGGCTGGGGTTCAACCTGGCGGACCATGTGCGCGATGCCACGGCGTTCATCAAGGATGTGCAGGTCGATGGCTTGCCCGAAGCACCGGTCTGGCTGGGCAGTATTCCCTTGGTGGGGGAGCGGCTGGTGGGGATCTGGAACAGTATCGATCAGCAGGGCGCGGCGATGATGCTGGCGATCAAGCCCTATCTGGGCCAGGTCGGTAACTGGTTGCTGGCGCGCAGTGCGCAGATCGGCGGCGGGATTCTCGAACTGACGTTGAGCATTGTCTTTGTGTTCTTTTTCTACCGCGACGGGCCGCGGTTGGCGGCGTTTGTTCATGGCTTGCTGCAGCGGCTGATCGGTGATCGAGCCGGCTATTACATCGAACTGGTGGCGGGAACGGTGCAACGCGTGGTGAACGGGGTGATCGGGACGGCGGCGGCTCAGGCGGTTCTGGCGTTGATCGGGTTCCTGATTGCCGGGGTTCCCGGGGCGCTGGTGCTGGGGGTCGTCACGTTTTTGCTGAGTCTGATTCCGATGGGGCCACCGCTGGTGTGGATTCCGGCCACGGCCTGGCTGGCCTGGAAGGGTGAATACGGGATGGCGGTGTTCCTCGGGTGCTGGGGGATGTTCATCATCAGTGGGGTCGACAACGTGCTCAAGCCTTACCTGATCAGTCGGGGCGGTAATTTGCCCTTGGTGATTGTGTTGCTCGGGGTGTTTGGCGGGCTGATTGCGTTTGGGTTCATCGGTTTGTTTATCGGGCCGACCTTGTTGGCCGTGGCTTACAGCTTGCTGACCGACTGGAGCAAGAGTCAGGCTCGGGTTGACGATCGCCGGCCTTGAGTGGTCTCGCTGGTGCGCTGTTCATCCAGGCAGGTGATGTTGTTTGTGGGCGTGTCAGGTGTGTATCGAACTCGACACAATGGGCGCAGGAGCTAGTCTTGCTGGAGCCGCCTCGATGATTTACCGATCATCGGGTCCCGCAGCGCCGTTGGTTCCGCTACAATGCGCGCCGATTTCGACCTGCCTGAGAGCCCACTCATGTCCGCCTGCCAGACGCCTATCATCGTCGCCCTGGATTTCCCTACCCGTGACGCCGCACTGAAGCTGGCCGATCAGTTGGACCCGAAGCTGTGCCGGGTCAAAGTCGGTAAAGAACTGTTTACCAGTTGCGCCTCGGAAATCGTCGGCACCCTGCGTGACAAGGGTTTCGAAGTATTCCTGGACCTCAAGTTCCACGACATCCCGAATACCACCGCCATGGCCGTCAAGGCGGCTGCGGAAATGGGCGTGTGGATGGTCAACGTTCACTGTTCCGGTGGTCTGCGCATGATGGCCGCCTGCCGCGAAGTGCTCGACCAGCGCACCGGCCCGAAGCCGCTGTTGATCGGTGTGACCGTGCTGACCAGCATGGAACGTGAGGACCTGGCGGGTATCGGTCTGGACATCGAGCCGCAGGAGCAGGTGCTGCGTCTGGCCGCACTGGCGGAAAAAGCCGGGATGGACGGTCTGGTCTGTTCGGCCCTGGAAGCCCAGGCCCTGAAATCGGCTCACCCGTCGCTGCAACTGGTGACCCCGGGGATTCGTCCGGCGGGCAGCGCCCAGGACGATCAGCGCCGTATTCTGACCCCGCGTCAAGCGCTGGATGCCGGTTCCGACTATCTGGTGATCGGCCGGCCGATCAGCCAGGCGGCGGATCCGGCCAAGGCCCTCGCGGCCGTAGTGGCCGAACTGGCTTAAGCGGCGCCTGCTAAACCATTCGCGGGCAAGCCTCGCTCCTACAGGTCTTGTGTCGATCGCATGACATGGTCACGACACATGACCTGTAGGAGCGAGGCTTGCCCGCGAAGCTTTTAAACCTTCAACACCAACTTCCCGAAATTCTCCCCGCTGAACAATTTCATCAGCGTCTCCGGGAACGTCTCGAGTCCTTCGACGATGTCTTCCTTGCTCTTGAGCTGCCCCTTGGCCATCCAGCCCGCCATTTCCTGCCCGGCTGCGGCGAACTGTGCGGCGTAATCCATCACCACGAAACCTTCCATCCGCGCGCGGTTGACCAGCAACGACAGGTAGTTGGCCGGGCCTTTGACCGCTTCCTTGTTGTTGTACTGGCTGATGGCGCCGCAAATCACCACCCGTGCCTTCAGGTTCAGGCGGCTCAGCACGGCGTCGAGGATATCGCCGCCGACGTTATCGAAGTACACATCCACACCTTTCGGACACTCGCGCTTGAGCCCGGCGTGGACGTCCTCGTTCTTGTAATCGATGGCACCGTCAAAGCCCAGTTCGTCGATCAGGAACCGGCACTTGTCGGCACCGCCCGCGATGCCGACGACGCGGCAACCCTTGAGCTTGGCAATCTGCCCGGCAATGCTGCCCACCGCGCCGGCCGCACCCGAGAGCACCACGGTGTCACCGGCCTTGGGCGCACCGACGTCGAGCAGGGCGAAGTAGGCGGTCATCCCGGTCATGCCCAGGGCCGAAAGATAGCGCGGCAGCGGTGCCAGTTTCGGATCGACTTTGTAGAAACCACGTGGCTCGCCGAGGAAATAATCCTGCACACCCAAGGGACCGTTGACGTAGTCCCCGACCGCAAAACCCGAATTGTTCGAAGCAATGACCTGGCCGACACCCAATGCACGCATGACTTCGCCGATACCCACTGGCGGAATATAGGACTTGCCCTCGTTCATCCAGCCGCGCATGGCCGGGTCCAGGGACAGGTATTCGTTTTTGACCAGAATCTGACCCGCGGCCGGTTCGCCGACCGGTACTTGCTGATAGGTAAAGGTCTCGCGGGTTGCCGCACCCACCGGACGTTTGGCGAGCAGGAACTGGCGATTGGTCTGGGTAGTCATGACAGGCACTCAAGATGAATGAAGTCTTGTTGATAGCCCTTCATGATCGATGCCGCAAGTCGGGCCGATGCTGCGAATACAGTCTGATCCAGAACAGTGATGGCTGGCCTGGTGGTTTTATCACTGCCACTCATGGGCACTCAACCGGCCTTCTGATAGTGCTGCCGTGCTACGGATGCCTGTGGCTAGACTGCGGCACACGAACCCCCGCATCTTCTCTACAAGGACATAACAATGAGCATGAGGTTTTCCGGCCAGGTGGCAGTGGTGACAGGAGCGGCCGCCGGTATTGGTCGCGCAACTGCCCAGGCGTTCGCCGCCGAAGGCTTGAAAGTGGTGGTTGCCGATCTCGACTTGGCGGGTGGCGAGGGCACGGTGGAGTTGATTCGCACAGCGGGCGGTGAAGCAACGTTCGTGCGTTGCAACGTGACGCTGGAGAGCGATGTAAAAAATCTGATGGACGCAGTAGTGAATGCCTACGGCCGTCTCGACTATGCCTTCAACAACGCCGGCATCGAGATCGAGAAAGGCAAACTGGCCGAAGGTACGATCGACGAATTCGACGCGATCATGGGCGTCAATGTCAAAGGTGTCTGGCTGTGCATGAAGTACCAATTGCCCTTGCTGCTGGCTCAGGGCGGTGGTGCGATCGTCAACACTGCTTCGGTGGCCGGCCTGGGCGCTGCGCCGAAGATGAGTATCTACGCGGCCTCGAAACATGCAGTGATCGGCCTGACCAAATCGGCGGCCATCGAATACGCCAAGAAAAAGATTCGCGTGAATGCGGTGTGTCCGGCGGTGATCGATACCGACATGTTCCGCCGCGCCCATGAGGCGGATCCCAGGAAGGGCGAATTCGCCAATGCCATGCATCCGGTGGGTCGCATTGGCAAGGTCGAGGAGATTGCCAGCGCGGTGCTGTACCTGTGCAGCGACGGTGCAGCGTTCACCACCGGCCACTCGTTGGCGGTGGACGGAGGTGTCACGGCATTCTGACCAGGCACTGCCGGGGGGTAGGAGCAAGCTTGCTCCGGGCGGCGTTCCGACGATGGACGTTAACGATGACGCGTGCTGTCTGGAAGAACGCGTCGCCCTCTGGTTCTTCGCGAGCAATCGAGCGTCGACCGGCTGCTCCTACAGGGTATTACCCACCTTCATGTGATTTTCAGCTTCGGCGATGGCGCCGGACAATGTGTTTCCAATGGTTAGAACCGAAGATTCTGGCGGCGTTGTCGCACGTCCCGTTCAGCATTCCTGTGATTAACTGTTCCAGCAGAACAAACAGGAGTTGCATGCTCATGGAATTGAGAATCGATCGACAGGCCTTGGTGCCGCTCGTCCAGCAAATTGTCGATGCGCTGGCGGGCTGGCTCCGTCAAAGCGAGGTATTGCCGGGCACGCGTTTACCTTCTGCGCGGCAAATCGCGCGGGATAATCTGCTCAGTCAGTCCAGCGTCGTTGAGGCGTGTGAGCGCCTGGTCGCTGAAGGGGTACTGGCGTCGCGTCAGGGTAGCGGCTTTTTTGTTGCCGACCCGGCATTGGCTGTTCGCAGGCAACGGGATTACCCCTGGTTCGAAGGCGCGGCGGTCAGGCACGATGGCGTCTTTGGTGAACTGAAGCTGGGCTGTGGTGGATTGCCCGTCAGCTGGCGCGAGACTGACGACCTGGGGTACGCGATCCGTCAGGTCAGTCGCACCGACATGGCGGGTCTTTTCAACTACGGCACCCCGCTGGGTCTGCCAGCCTTGCGCCAACAAATTATCAAGCGCCTGCTACAACTGGATATCGCCGTGCAGGAGCGCCAGGTCCTGACAACGGCGGGCGCCAGCCAGGGGCTTGATCTGATTGTGCGCACCTTGCTCAAGCCGGGGGAGTGCGTGGTGGTGGAAAGTCCCGGGTACTCGACGCTGTTCGAGCTGCTCAGGCTGCACGGCGTCAACATGATCGAGGTGCCGCGAACGCCGAGCGGGCCCGATATCGAAGTGCTCGAGGCGCTGCTCCTGCAGTACCGGCCCCGTGTATTGTTCATCAACAGTTTCTATCACAATCCAACGGGCAGCAGCCTGGCGCCGAAGGTGGCCCGGCGGGTTCTGCAACTGGCGAAAACCCACGGTGCGCTGGTCGTCGAAGATGACGTCTATGCGGATTTATCCAGCGGACCCGGTACGCGGCTCGCCGCGCTGGATACCGCGGACATCGTGATCTACGTCGGCAGTTTCTCCAAAACCCTCAGCAGCTCGTTGCGGGTCGGTTTTGTAGTAGCCGGCACCGGGGTTGTTTCGCGACTGGCCGAGGTCAAGATGATCAGCAGCATGGGCACCTCACGGTTTTGCGAATCGGTGCTGGCTTGCCTGTTGGCCAGTGGTGCCTACCGCAAGCTGGTACAGCGACAACGCCAGCGTTTGAACAGCGACCGCGAGGCCGCCTTGCAAGTGCTCGAAGACGCCGAGTGGGAGGTCTTCGGCAAGCCCGCCGGGGGCTTGTTCATCTGGGCGCGATCGCGGATGGCCGACTACGCTCAGGTGCGGGCGCAGGCACAGCGCTTCGGCGTCCTGCTGTCTTCTGCGACGGCCTTCAGTCCCACCGGCGAGCCCGGTGACTGGCAGCGTATCAATGTGGCCTATGCCGGTGATCCGCGAGCCCGGGCGTTTTTTCAAGCCACCACTGTGGATCGACCTCAAGCGTTCTGACAGCGCACTTTCGGCGCTGATGCGGTCTTTTGAACTTGGCGGCCTGGTAGCCGTGACCCCGCGACGTAGTAACGTGGGATCTATCTGGAACTGGCAAAACGCCTTCGCCGGCAAGCCTGGCTCCTACGCGAATCAGTCGTAAACCACTTTCTTCTTCCAGTCCGCATCAGCCTCGAAGTCCTTGAGGCCTTCGGTCAGCTGGTTCACTTCGCCTTCAGCCAGCGTGATGTTATCCATGACCTGGGCGTTGGCCCGGGCCAGGAGCTTTTCCAGGTATTCCAGTTGTTCGGCATACACCTTGGGTTCCTGCTGTTTGCGCAGGTATTGCACACCGCGTTCGAACGCCAGGCGGGCTTGACCGGGCTGGTTCTGTTGCAGGGAGTGTTGGCCAAGGTTATTGAAGAGTTCGATGTGCAGCAGGACCAGGAGGTGGCGGACTTCGCGGATCCAGCGCTTGGCTTCGTTGGTTGGCAGGAAGCCATCATGTGCGGCGCGGGTGATCTGGCCGTGCAGGGCTTCGAGCAGGTAACGTACGTCCCTGGCTTTGGCTTCGGTCTGGATCGGTGCCGGAGGATTGTTGACCGGGATCGATTCGCCCTGGGCGACCAAGGCATCCAGTTCGGCAATCCGTGCCTTCATCGTGGTGTTGGATTTTTCCAGGTTGAGCAGGCGCTGGCAGACGTTCAGTTCCAGACGGGTCAACAGCAGTTTGAGTGCAGGTGTCATCAACTGACCGGGAAAAGTCTCGGTGATTTCGCCACAGCGGCGCAGGCGATCGTTCAGCTCGATCCGGGTACGGGCCTTTTCCAGTTTGTTGTTTTCCACCACATGGTTCATGTAGCCAATGGCGATCAATAGTGCGATCCCGGCTATGGCTAGCAAGGTGATCATGAGTGGTGTCACGGGTAAGGCCTCTTTATGGGGTTCGCGTGCGAGTTTAGTGGCTTGGCAGGGAGCGCCCAGGACCGCTCGACGGGGTGGATCGGTTACCGTTGTGCTTGTATCGGCTGCAACCCTGCTTATGTAAGTAATAGTAGGTTGATGGGCATATTGCCATCATTCAAGCCGTGGGTGGACTATAACGCCTTGGCAGGCGTCAGAATATAGACGTCAAACAGCGGGCCACGGACAAGCCGGGTCGGTGTCCGAAAGCAGGGCGAAGTCATTGATTTAAATAAATTTATATCTGGGGGTTGACGACCCCTCAATCCATCCATAGAATGCGCGCCACTTACAGCGGAAAGCAAACAGCGAAACGCGGTAGGGAGTGAATGTTGTACGTGTGTCCCCTTCGTCTAGTGGCCTAGGACACCGCCCTTTCACGGCGGTAACAGGGGTTCGAGTCCCCTAGGGGACGCCAATGCGGGAATAGCTCAGTTGGTAGAGCACGACCTTGCCAAGGTCGGGGTCGCGAGTTCGAGTCTCGTTTCCCGCTCCATTTTTAAACAGCGTTGCTTTCGGGCAGGGCTGAGTGAAACCAGAACCAAGTCTTCGGATGCGGGTCTGGGCACCGAAACACACACCATGTGTTCCGGGCAGCGTGTCCCCTTCGTCTAGTGGCCTAGGACACCGCCCTTTCACGGCGGTAACAGGGGTTCGAGTCCCCTAGGGGACGCCATTTGCGGGAATAGCTCAGTTGGTAGAGCACGACCTTGCCAAGGTCGGGGTCGCGAGTTCGAGTCTCGTTTCCCGCTCCAATTTCACAAAAACGCCGCTCATGGAGCGGCGTTTTTGTTTGCGCGCGATATATAGCCGCGACAATAAAAAAGGCCCGCCAGTCAGACTGTGCGGGCTTTTTGCATGTTCGGTGTTTTCTACATCGACAGAATCAAACGCCCGGCAAACAAAATCAGAATCACCCCCATCGACCGCTCGAACCAGTGCCCCATGCGCATGAACAGCAATCGCACCCGGGCACTGGAAAAAAACAGGGCGACGATGACAAACCACAGGGCATTCACGAAACACATCCAGACGCCATACAGTGCCTGAATCTTCAGAGGTGTCGTGGCGCTGATGAGGCTGGTGAAGATCGCCAGGAAAAACAACGTGGCCTTGGGATTGGTGGCGTTGGTCAGGAAACCTGTGGTGAACGCCTTCAACAGCGTTTGCTCGATCACCGGTTGGTCCGCACCTTTGTCGCCTTCCAGTACGGTTTTGGGTTGGCTGCGCACCAGGCTGACGCCGAGGTACAGAATGTAGGCGCCGCCCACCACCTTGGCCACCGTCAACAGCCAGGGGGTGGAGTGCATCAATGCGCCGACACCGAGCAGGGTGTAAAGCACATGCACGGAAATGCCCGCACCGATGCCCAGCGCCGTGCAGATCCCGACCAGGCGGCCGAAACGCACGCTTTGACGGATGGTCACCGCGAAGTCCGGTCCGGGTGCGACCACGGCGAGGAAGTGGATGGTCGCCAGCGCCAGAAACTCGCCAAGGTAATTCGAAAGCATCTCAACTCCAGAAAGTAAGGGGTGAAGCATTGCCGCGATAGCCGACAAAGAAGGAAAGGCTCAAGCGCGGGTCGGCCACTCCCGGCGTCACCGAGTGCATGCGGCGCGAGTTGAACATGATGAAGTCACCGGGCTCAGGGCGAATCTCCAGAGTCGCAGGGCCGAGCAGGGACGGGTCGATGCCGTAGCTGTCGCCACGCATCTCGTCGAATTGGTCCGGGGAAATGTCGTCGTCCCACATCTGCAATGCACCACCCTCGGTGGGCATGTTCAGGTAAACGTTGCAGGCGAATTGTGCTTCCAGGCTTCTGGCCTGGTAACTGTCCGGGGCGTCCTTGGCGAAAATGTCATGGTGGGCGAGGAAACACACGCCAGGCTTCACCACCCGGGACAGCCCGACAAACATTTTGCGTCCGTAAAGGTTTTCCAGGTGCGCACCCGCTGGCCAGGATTCGTCGAGCATGCAGCGCAGGGTGTCGACCGGGGACGAGTAGGGCGCACATCGGTTGCGCAATTCCGCCATGTTGCGGGTGGCGCGTGCGAAATAATCCTCGATCAACAGCGGCCGGTTTTCCGCTTCATAAAACGCCATGCCGATGCGACCGATGCTGGGCGCGTTGATGTAGCCTTCGAAGCCGGGGGCGAGGATCTTGTCGCCAATCTGAATCGCCATCGATCGGGGCAGCAAGCCTTTGACGCGAATGGCGAGGACTTCTTCGTGGGCCAGTTTTTTTATGCACGTCTCATCGAGACGCTCGACGTCAAGCATCATGGTTCAGGTCCATCTATCAGAGGCAGCGGAACCTGCGGATGCGGGTTGCGCCGGCGTCAGGCGATGCCGGCTCGGCATCGCCAAAATGCTCAGTTCACATCGTAGTGAACTGACAGCGTGCCCTTCTTCTGCGAAACGGCAGCGATCGAAACCGAGCCCAGATCCTTCAGGCTACGTACATGGGTGCCGCCGCAACCGTAGGCAGGCAAGTCACCGAAACCGATTTCCCTGGCGCCTTCGCGCAATGACGTCAGGCGTGGCAGGTCGTGGGCAATCCACTGCTCGATGCCGTGCTGAACAGTCCGGGCATCAACGTCCTGTGCCGAATCTTCGGGTTTGAACTGCACTCGTCCTTCGCCTGGCCAGTGATGCCCCTTGATCGGCATCCAGCCCATGGCCTGAACAAAGTGACCGATCAGATGGCCGGCGGAGTGCATGCGTGTGTTGAACTGGCGACGCTGTTCGTCGACCCGAATCTGGACCATGCCGAGTTTTACCGGGCGATCGACGAAATGGATGATCCGGCCCGGATCCTGAACCACGCGCAACACCTGGCTTTCACCGATCCAGCCCGTGTCGAAGGGCTGTCCGCCGCCTTGAGGATGAAACAGCGTGGCGCGCAGCACCACCGCGAATTCGTGCTCGCAGGGCGTGCAATCCAGCACTTCCACGTCGGCCTTGAGATCATCACTATGGAAAAACAGGCGAAGCGTCATAGTCCATGACCTTATTGAAGTTTCTATTTTTTATTATATGGAGAGCACAATTGCGTGATAATCCGTTCAAACATCAAAGGACTGTTGCGTTTTGAGCATAAATCTTCCACTGCCACTGCTGGGTGAAATGGCGATTTTCGTCAAGGTCGTCGAGACCGGCAGTTTCTCCGAGGCCGCTCGCCAGTTGGGTTCCTCGCCCTCGGCAATCAGTCGCAGCATTTCGCGTCTGGAGAAGGCGCTCGCCACCCGTTTGCTGCAACGCACCACCCGTAAATTGCGCCTGAGCGACGGTGGCGAGGAAGTGTTCAAGCGCTGCCAGGAAATGGTCAGCGCGGCCAAGTCGGTGATGGAAATCAGCGGCCAGTTCACCCACGAAGCGCAAGGGCTGGTGCGCGTCAGCGTGCCTAAAGCGGTGGGTCGGTTCGTGATTCATCCGCATATGCCGGAATTTTTGCGGCGTTATCCCAAAGTCGATGTGGAGTTGTTGCTCGAAGACCGTCAGGTGGACTTGATCGACGACAACGTCGACCTGGCGATTCGCATTACCGATCGGCCACCCGCCGGTCTGGTGGGACGGCAACTGCTGACCATCGACCATTTGCTCTGCGCAACGCCGCAGTATTTGGCCGAACACGGCACGCCGACCCACCCCCACGACTTGCTCGAGCACAGTTGCATCTACCTGGGCGAAACCCCGAGCGATGCGCGGTGGAAATTCAAGAAAGGCACCAAGGCTGTGACCGTCGGTGTACGCGGACGTTATGCGGCCAATCACACCGGTGTGCGACTGGGCGCAGTGCTGCAGCACATCGGGATTGGCAGCCTGCCGTATTTCACTGCGCGTTATGCGTTGGAGCAGGGGCTCATCGTGCAGGTGTTGCCGGACTGGACCTTCCTCGCGTCCTACCACGGCGGTGCCTGGCTGCTGCATTCGCCGACCCGTTATCTACCGCCCAAGCTTCGGGTGTTGATCGATTATCTGGTGGAGTGCCTGGAGAAGGAGCCGACCCTAAGTAAGCCGGGCAAGCCAGGGGCGTCGGCCAAAGTCGCGGCGCAATATGAGTTGCCCGAGAGTGATGGGTTGTTCTGACGGGCCCCTTCGCGGGCAAGCCTCGCTCCTACAGGGGTAGCGCAAAACCTGTAGGAGCGAGGCTTGCCCGCGAAGGCGCCCGCCCGGTCACTGCATAATTCGGCAATGCCAAAAAAAGGCCCGCATGAATCACCATGCAGGCCTTTTGATTGCTGACCGCGAATCAGTGCTTGCTGTCGTCGTTCGACATCGCCAGCAGCTGTTTTTCCTGGTTCCAGTCGAAGGGTTCGTCGTTCTGTTCGGCTTCGAAACGACGCTCTTCCAGTGCCTGGTACAGGTCGATCTCATCGTCGGGCATGTAGTGCAGGCAGTCACCGGCGAAGTACCACAGCAGGTCGCGCGGGACCAGGTGGGCGATTTGCGGATAGCGGGTAATCACCTGGCACAAAATGTCCTGGCCCAGGTATTGGCTTTCGATCGGATCGACCGGCAGCAACGCGCGCAGTTCGTCGAAGCGCTCCAGGAACAAGGCATGGCTTTCTTCGGGAACCTGATCGGCCTCACCTACGGCGACCAGGATGCTGCGCAGGTGGTCGAGCAAAACGAGATGATCGGCAACGATGTTGGACACGAGATAAGTCCTCAAGAGCAAAACGGGCGCGGGAGTATAAAGCGCCCGCGCCGTTTTTTACATGGTGGACGGGATCAGCGGACCTTTCCTTTGGTCAGCGCCAGTTCCTCTTTGTCGAAATCATCGACATCGATCACCTTGCGCCGCGCTGCTTCGGCATCACGCAGGGTTTGCGCCTCCACAGGCTGCAACACGCCGGCTTCCAGCGCTGCATCGATGACAGGTTCGCCCACCGCCGGTTTGACCTGACCGCTTTTGAGCGCCTCATGCAGTTTTTTCTGCAAGGGCTGCGCCGCGTTCAACAGGTTGCAGGCGTGTTGCAGTGCGCCGACAGCGTCATCGGCCGATTGCGGACGGTAGCAACCGCCGAGCAATTCTTCGAGGGTCGGATCGCCCTTGGCCCGGCCAATCACCGCCGCGACTTCTGCGCCGAGCTTGTCCGAGGGGCCTTTGTGACGACGACCAAGCGGGAATACGATCGCCCGCAGCAGGCAACCCAGCACCTTGTTCGGGAAGTTGCTCAGCAGCTCATCGAGTGCGCGCTCGGACTGCCCCAGGCTTTCTTCCATGGCCCAGGTAAACAACGGTGCCATATGGTCCGGTGAGTCGAGGTCGTGGTAGCGCTTGAGTGCGGCGCAGGCGAGGTACATGTTGCTGAGTACATCCCCCAGGCGCGCCGACAAGCGTTCGCGGCGTTTCAGTTCACCGCCCAGCAGCATCATGCTCAGGTCGGCGAGCATGGCGAACGCAGCGGCCTGGCGATTGAGGGCACGGAAGTAACCCTGGCTGAGCGTGTTGCCGGGCGCGTGTTCGAAATGCCCCAGGCCGAGGTTCAGCACCAGGGTGCTGGCGGCGTTGCCCACGGCGAAACCGATGTGCTTGAGCAGCAGGCCATCGAACTCGGTGAGTGCCTGGTCCT
This sequence comes from Pseudomonas fluorescens, assembly GCF_902497995.1. GTDB lineage: Bacteria > Pseudomonadota > Gammaproteobacteria > Pseudomonadales > Pseudomonadaceae > Aquipseudomonas > Aquipseudomonas fluorescens_BK. The sequence goes on from NZ_CABVII010000007.1 coordinate 73,555, forward strand.
TGTCTTCGCGGCTGGCGAGGGCCATTTCCTTGAGCACGAAAGGGTGGCAGCGAATCGCGCCCTGGCCGAAGATCATCAGGTTGCGCGAGAGAATGTTCGCGCCTTCCACGGTGATGAAGATCGGCGCGCCATTCCAGCTGCGACCGAGGTAGTTGTTCGGCCCCATGATGATCGCCTTGCCGCCGTGCACGTCCATGGCGTGGCTGATGCACTCGCGACCGCGTTCGGTGAGGTGGTACTTGAGAATCGCCGACAGTACCGACGGTTTCTCACCGAGGTCCACTGCGTTGGCGGTCAGCATCCGCGCGGCGTCCATCATCCAGGCATTGCCGCCGATGCGCGCCATGGCTTCCTGGATACCTTCGAAGGCCGACAGCGGCACGTTGAACTGCTCCCGAACCTGCGCGTATTGGCCGGTCACCAGGCTGGTGAACTTCGCCGCGCCGGTGCCCACTGCCGGCAACGAAATCGAACGCCCGACCGACAGGCAGTTCATCAGCATCATCCAGCCTTTGCCGAGCATTTCCTGGCCGCCGATGAGGAAGTCCAGAGGGATGAACACATCCTTGCCCGAGTTCGGGCCGTTCATGAACGAAGCGCCCAGGGGCAAGTGACGGCGGCCGATTTCGACGCCGGCGGTGTCGGTCGGGATCAGCGCCAGGCTGATGCCCAGATCTTCTTCGCCGCCCAGCAGGTGATCCGGGTCGTAGGCCTTGAACGCCAGACCGAGCAGGGTGGCTACAGGGCCCAGCGTGATGTAGCGCTTTTCCCAGTTCAGGCGCAGGCCAAGGGTTTCCTGGCCTTCCCATTGTCCTTTGCAAATCACCCCGGTGTCGGGCATCGCGCCAGCGTCGGAACCCGCCAGAGGGCCGGTCAATGCGAAACAGGGGATGTCGTCACCCCGTGCCAGTCGTGGCAGGTAGTGGTTGCGTTGTTCGTCGGTGCCGTAATGCAGCAACAGTTCGGCCGGGCCGAGGGAATTGGGGACCATCACCGTGGAGGCGAGGTCGCCGCTGTGGGTAGCCAGTTTCATTGCGACCTGGGAGTGAGCATAGGCAGAGAAGCCTTTGCCGCCGAATTCCTTGGGAATGATCAGGGCGAAGAAGCCGTTTTCCTTGATGTGGGCCCAGGCTTCTGGCGGCAGGTCCATGTCTTGCCCGATCTGCCAGTCGCTGACCATGGCGCACAGTGCTTCGGTCGGGCCGTCGATAAAGGCCTGTTCTTCTTCGCTCAGTTGCGCTTTGGGATAGGACAGCAGTTTGTCCCAGTCCGGACGACCGCTGAACAGTTCACCGTCCCACCACACCGTACCGGCGTCGATGGCCTCGCGTTCGGTTGGCGACATCGGCGGCAGGGTTTTCTGGAACCAGTTGAACATCGGCGCACTGAAATATTTGCGGCGCAGGTCGGGCAGCAATAGCGGGGCCGCGGTGGCCGCGAGCAACACCCAGAAAATCAGCAGCAACCCACCCGGTGCACGGCTGAAAATGCCCATCGCCAACAGATAGACAGCAACGATGCCCATGGCGGGCAGCGGGGCGATGCGGCGGTGAGCCAAATAAGCGATCCCGACAACCAGAACCAGTATCCACAACAGCAGCATATTTAATCCTCCGTGAAACCAGGGCAAAACCAGCCTTCAGAGCTTAGACGGCATCCGTAAAACAGGGTGGTCAGAGCGATGTGATTGAATTCGTAGGAAACCGTGATGAATTTTGTAGGACTGATGGGCGAGTCCCGGCCGCTTCCTCGATAGTGACCACCCGTCGGTGGTGGAGTTCGCCGAAAAACATCGGGGCAGTAGTCGCGCCCCTGAAACGTTCTTTTTCGAGCACCTGGAAAAGTGCTACCCGCATCTGTTCAGCGAGCAACTGCCGGTGCTGCCGGGGGCTATGCAGAGCGATTTGAGTCGCGCCTGATCCGGCGTATGCTGCCTGCGCATTCATCCATAAAGAGGCGGTCATGCTGAAGATCTGGGGTCGGAAAAATTCGTCGAATGTCAGAAAACCTTTGTGGGCCGCCGAGGAGCTGGGCCTGGCCTATGAAGCGATCGATGCCGGCGGCGCCTTTGGTGTAGTCGATACACCGGAGTACCGCGCGATGAATCCCAATGGTCGCGTGCCGGTGATTGAAGACGACGGTTTCGTGCTGTGGGAATCCAACACCATCGTGCGTTACCTGATGGCCCTGCACGCGAACGGCACTGCCTGGTACCCGGAGAATCCGCAAGCCCGCGCGGCCGCCGAGAAGTGGATGGACTGGACCACTTCAAGTTTTGCCGGCCCGTTCCGCACGGTGTTCTGGGGCGTATTGCGCACGCCGCAAGACAAGCAGGACTGGTCCGCCATCAAGGCTGCGATCAAGGAGTGTGACGATCTGCTATCGATGGCCGATCAAGCGCTGGCGACCCAACCTTACCTGTCGGGCGATGAAATCGGCATGGGCGACATTCCCCTCGGCAGTTTCATTTATGCCTGGTTCGAGATGCCGATCGAGCGTGCGCCACAGCCTAATCTTGAAGGCTGGTACGCACGACTGAAGCAGCGTCCGGCCTACAAGAAAGCCGTCATGACCGCGTTGACTTAATACTCACTATCGACACACTTGACTGTACTTGTGTGGCGGCGACAAGCACCATTGCGTCCATGCGCTGCGGTTGCATTGCTCGCCGCCCGCCCTTGTTTATTCTTTTCTTCACTTCTTGGTGCGTAAATCCGATATGAGTTCCGCTCTGTCCATCCGGCAGCTAACCAAAACCTACGGCAACGGTTTCCAGGCCTTGAGTGGTATCGATCTGGACGTCGCCGAAGGTGATTTTTTCGCCTTGCTCGGCCCTAACGGCGCTGGCAAATCCACGACCATCGGCATTCTCTCGACCCTGGTGAACAAGACCGGCGGCACGGTGAATATCTTCGGCAACGACCTGGACAAGCACCCGGCGCAGCTCAAGCGCTCCATAGGCGTGGTGCCCCAGGAATTCAACTTCAACCAGTTCGAAAAGACCTTCGACATTGTCGTGACCCAGGCCGGTTACTACGGGATCCCGCCGAAAATCGCCAAGGAGCGCGCCGAGCAATACCTGACCCAGCTTGGCCTGTGGGACAAGCGCGATGTGCCATCGCGTTCGCTGTCCGGCGGCATGAAGCGACGACTGATGATCGCCCGTGCGCTGGTCCACGAACCACGCCTGCTGATCCTCGATGAACCGACGGCGGGTGTGGACATCGAACTGCGTCGCTCGATGTGGACCTTCCTTACCGAGCTGAACAAGAAAGGCATCACCATCATCCTCACCACCCACTACCTGGAGGAGGCTGAGCAGTTGTGCCGCAACATCGGCATCATCGACCACGGCACCATTGTCGAGAACACCAGCATGAAGCAGTTGCTCGGCCAACTGCATGTCGAAACCTTCTTGCTCGACATTAAAAACAATCTGAGTGTCGCGCCGCCATTGCTCGGTTACCCGACCAGGCTGCTCGATAGCCACACCGTGGAAGTCCAGGTGGACAAGGCCATGGGCATCACCGCGCTGTTCACCCAGCTGGCGCAGCAGAACATCGAAGTGCTGAGCCTGCGTAACAAAACCAATCGCCTCGAGGAGTTGTTCGTGTCCCTGGTGGAGAAAAATCTGTCGAAGGTGGCGGTATGAGTTCCGAGCTGCAACCCAATCTCGTTGCACTCAATACCATCGTCTACCGTGAGGTCAGGCGCTTTACCCGGATCTGGCCGCAGACCTTGCTGCCGCCGGCCATCACCATGGTTCTGTACTTCGTGATCTTCGGCAATCTGATCGGTCGGCAGATCGGCGACATGGGTGGCTTCACCTACATGGAGTACATCGTGCCGGGACTGATCATGATGTCGGTGATCACCAACTCCTACGGCAACGTGGTCTCGAGTTTCTTCGGCAGCAAGTTCCAGCGTTCCATCGAGGAATTGATGGTGTCGCCGGTGTCGCCGCATACGATTCTGATCGGCTACACCCTGGGTGGCGTGCTGCGCGGATTGATGGTCGGGGTCATCGTGACGCTGCTGTCGCTGTTCTTCACTCATTTGCAGGTGCATCATCTGGGGGTGACCATTCTGGTGGTGGTGCTGACCGCTACGATTTTCTCGCTGCTGGGCTTCATCAACGCGGTGTTTGCGCGCAACTTCGATGATATCTCGATTATCCCGACCTTCGTGCTGACGCCGCTGACATACCTGGGCGGGGTGTTTTACTCGATCAGCTTGCTGCCGCCGTTCTGGCAGACCGTGTCACTGGCCAACCCGGTGCTGCACATGGTCAACGCTTTCCGCTACGGGATTCTGGGCGTTTCGGATATCCGGATCAGCGTGGCGATTACCTTCATGCTGGTGGCGACTGTGGTGTTGTATATCGGTTGTGCGCGGTTGCTGGTGAGTGGGCGCGGGATGCGTACCTGACGAGAGACCGCGTCGTCTGCTTCGCGGGCAAGCCTCGCTCCTACAGCGAAAGCGTCAGCCCGGACACCACAAAAAAACGGCCTCCCCAACAAGGAGGCCGTTTTGCATTCACTGCATCCGCTTTTTCTTGCGCCGCGCCCATTGCCGACTCACCCACCAGCGCCAATACATCATCACCAGGCAATAAGCCAAGCCTCCGAGCACCAGCCCCACCACCACCGATCCCAGCAAAAACGGCTGCCACAATGTCGAGAGTTGGCCGCTGATCCACTCCCAGGTCAGTGCATCCGGCAAATGCCGGGCAGGGACATCCATCAACCAGGCACCGGTCTGGTACGTGCAGAAGAACACGGCCGGCATGGTGATCGGGTTGGTCAGCCAGACCAGGCTGACGGCGATCGGCATGTTGCCGCGCACGATGATGGCGAGGATGGCGGCCACCAGCATTTGCAAGGGGATCGGCAGAAAAGCCGCGAACAGACCCACTGCCATGGCCCGGGCGACGGAGTGTCGGTTGAGGTGCCAGAGGTTCGGGTCATGCAGCAGAGTGCCGAGAAAGCGTAAGGACTTGTGTTCCCTGATGCTCGTCGGGTCTGGCATGTAACGTTTGAATAAGCGCCGGGGCATAAGGCTTCTCGGTCGGTCAAGGCGGCAAGTATGTCTGGATTCCATGAACCGCCCATTCAGACTTTGTGACAATTGATAACCGTGGTCGTGCGATAAGTTAGCTATGCCTAGGGATGGAACTCTCAAGGACGGGCTTATGCGCATAGGGATGATGGCGCTGGCGCTGGGTCTGCTGACCCTGCGTTTTTTACCGGTACTACCGCCGGTCTGGTTTTGGCTGTCGTTGCCGGTAGCGGCTTTGATGTTGCTGCCGTTTCGGACGTATCCATTGGCCTTTTTCCTGTTCGGCTTCAGTTGGGCATGTGCGAATGCGCAGTGGGCCCTGGATGATCGCCTGCCCATCAATCTGGATGGCGAAACCCGTTGGGTGGAAGGGCGGGTGGTGGGATTGCCCCAGAACGGAGAGGCGGTGGTGCGTTTCGAATTGGCGGACGCCCGCTCGCGACGCGAGACTGTCCCGCCATTGTTGCGCCTGGCCTGGTACGGCGGGCCCCCGGTCAACAGCGGCGAACACTGGCGACTGGCGGTGAAATTCAAACGTCCTGCCGGGCTGCTCAATCCCCATTCCTTCGATTACGACGCCTGGCTGCTGGCACAACGCATCGGCGCCACCGGGACGGTCAAGGATGGCGTGCGCCTGAAGGAAGCCCGATGGGCCTGGCGCGACGGCATCCGCCAACGCTTGCAGGCCGTGGATGCCCAAGGTCGAACGGGGGCGCTGACGGCCTTGGTGCTGGGGGATGGCGCCGGGCTCAGCCGCGCGGATTGGCAGGTGTTGCAAGACACCGGCACTGTGCATTTGCTGGTGATTTCCGGGCAGCACATCGGCTTGCTGGCGGGGCTGGTGTACCTGCTGATCGCCGGCCTGGCCCGTTATGGCCTGTGGCCAAGCCGTTGGCCCTGGCTGCCATGGGCCTGCGGGCTGGCCTTTGGCGCAGCGCTCGGTTATGGGTTGCTGGCCGGCTTCGACGTGCCCGTGCGGCGCGCCTGCGTGATGATCGGCCTGGTGCTATTGTGGCGGCTGCGCTTTCGTCACCTCGGTGCCTGGTGGCCATTGTTGCTGGCGCTCAACGGCGTTCTGCTGCTGGACCCGCTGGCGAGTCTGCAACCGGGGTTCTGGCTGTCTTTTGCGGCGGTCGCCGTGTTGATTTTCATTTTCGGCGGCCGCCTGGGTCCCTGGCGCTGGTGGCAATCCTGGACCCGCGCCCAGTGGCTGATCGCGATCGGTCTGGGCCCGATATTGCTGCTACTGGGGTTGCCGATCAGTCTCAGCGGGCCGCTGGTCAATCTGCTGGCCGTGCCCTGGATCAGTCTGGTGGTGCTGCCGCCAGCCTTGCTGGGGACACTGCTGTTGCCCGTTCCTTATGTCGGCGAAGGCTTGCTGTGGGTGGCGGGTGGCTTGATCGATCTATTGTTCAAGGGGCTTGCACTGATGGCCGGGCGTTTCCCCGCGTGGGTACCGGCGGCGGTGCCGGTGTGGATAGGGGGCTTGGGCGCACTGGGTGCCTTGCTGCTGTTAATGCCTCGAGGCGTGCCCATTCGCCTGCTGGGTTGGCCGCTGCTGCTGTTGCTGGTATTTCCACCCCGGCAACTGCTGCCGCAGGGCACGGCCGAAATCTGGCAACTGGACGTCGGCCAGGGGCTGGCCATCCTGGTGCGCACCCGTCATCACACGCTGTTGTATGACGCCGGGCCACGTTTCGGTGATAACGACCTCGGTGAGCGCGTGGTGCTGCCGACGCTGCGCAAGCTGGGCGTGAATGCTGTCGACCTGATGCTGATCAGCCACGCCCATGCCGATCACGCCGGCGGGGCGCAGGCTGTCGCCAAAGGGTTGCCGGTGATGCGCGTACTCAGTGGCGAACCCCTGGAGTTGCCCGCCGTGCTGCAAGCCGAGGCCTGCGAGAGCGGCCGGCAATGGACCTGGGACGGTGTGCAGTTCGCGCTCTGGCAATGGGCAGCAGCCCGCGAAAGCAATCCAAAATCCTGCGTGTTGCAGATCGAAGCCAACGGCGAGCGGCTGCTGCTGACCGGTGACATCGACACCGCGGCCGAGCGAGCCTTGCTCGACAGTCCCCTGGCGGTGACCACCGATTGGTTGCAGGCGCCGCATCATGGCAGTCGCAGTTCATCTTCGCCGGCGCTGCTTGCCGCGTTGCAACCCGCGGCGGCGCTGATCTCCCGTGGCCAGGGCAATGCCTTCGGCCATCCCCATCCCACGGTAATAGCGCGCTATAAACAGCGTGGCATGGCGATCCATGACAGCGCCGAACAAGGTGCCATCCGTCTGCAACTGGGGCAATTCAAGCCGGCGTGGGCAGTGCGCCAGGAACGGCGTTTCTGGCGACCTGCACCCTGATCGCGAGCTAACGAAGCCCGACCGGATGCGACATCCCGGTCTTCGGTGCGCCCACCCCCTATGGTAGAGTGGCGCACTTTTTCGAGGGGACTGTCACTGTGTGGGAATTGGTCAAATCCGGCGGATGGATGATGCTGCCGATCATCCTGAGTTCCATCGCGGCCATGGCGATCGTCGCCGAGCGTCTCTGGACCCTGCGCGCCAGCCGCGTGACCCCGGAGCACTTGCTCGGGCAGGTCTGGGTCTGGATCAAGGACAAGCAACTCAATAAAGATAAGCTCAAGCAGCTGCGCGCCAATTCGCCGTTGGGTGAGATCCTGGCGGCAGGCCTGGCCAACTCCAGGCATGGTCGCGAGATCATGAAAGAGTGCATCGAAGAGGCTGCCGCGCGGGTCATTCACGAACTCGAGCGCTACATCAACGCCCTGGGCACCATCGCCGCCATGGCCCCGTTGCTGGGCTTGCTCGGCACCGTGCTGGGCATGATCGATATTTTCAGTGCGTTCATGGGCACGGGCATGACCACCAACGCCTCGGTGCTGGCCGGTGGTATCTCCAAAGCCCTGATCACCACGGCTGCGGGTCTGATGGTCGGTATCCCGGCAGTATTCTTCCACCGCTTCCTGCAACGCCGGATCGACGAACTGGTGGTGGGCATGGAGCAGGAAGCGATCAAGCTGGTCGAAGTCGTACAGGGCGACCGTGACGTGGACCTGTCCGAGGGCAAAAAAGCGTGAAATTCCGCCGCAAGCAACGGGAGAATGTGGACATCAACCTCGCGTCGCTGATCGACGTGGTGTTTATCCTGCTGCTGTTTTTCGTGGTGACCACCACGTTCACCCGTGAAACCCAGTTGCGCGTCGATCTGCCGGAAGCGGTCAGCGGCGCGCCCGCCGACGACCAGCAGACCAGGCACCTGGACGTCGCAATCAGTGCCGAGGGTGTGTTCTCGGTGAACAACCAGATCCTGCCGAAGAACGATCTGGCCACTTTGATGGACGCGCTGCAGAAAGAATCCAGCGGTGACACCAACCTGCCGCTGTCCATCAGCGCCGACGGCAAGACCCAGCACCAGGCGGTCATCACCGCCATGGACGCCGCCGGCAAACTCGGCTTCAGTCACCTGCGCATGACCACTGTCGAGGCGGCGCCGCCCGCGCCCTGATGGCCATGTCCGATCGCTTGCTTGCCGCGTGGTACGAAGGTCATCCGGCCCTGAAGCTGTTGCAGCCGCTGGAGTGGTTGTATCGGCGCGTGGTCATGAACAAGCGCAAGCGCTTTCTGGCGGGTGAGGGCGAGATCTACCAGCCGCCGGTGCCGTTGATCGTGGTCGGTAACATCACCGTCGGCGGAACCGGCAAGACGCCCTTGATTCTGTGGATGATCCAGCACTGCCAGCGCAGCGGGTTGCGGGTCGGCGTGGTCAGCCGCGGTTACGGCGCCAAACCACCGCACCTGCCGTGGCGGGTCGCAGCCGAGCAGGGCGCCGACATCGCCGGGGATGAGCCTTTGTTGATCGTCCAGCGCACCGGCGTGCCGTTGATGATCGACCCGGACCGCAGCCGCGCGGTCAAAGCCTTGTTGGCGAGTGAGCCGCTGGACCTGATCCTGTCCGACGACGGCATGCAGCATTATCGCCTGGCCCGCGACCTGGAACTGGTGCTGATCGACGCCGCCCGAGGCCTGGGAAATAAACGCTGCTTGCCGGCCGGGCCGTTGCGCGAGCCAGTCGAGCGCCTGCAAAGCGTCGACGCGGTGCTCTACAACGGCGCCACGGACGACCGCGACGACGGTTTTGCCTTCCAGCTACGGCCTACCGCACTGGTCAACCTGCACAGCGGCGAACGGCGTCCCCTCGACCACTTTGCCGCCGGCCAGGCCGTGCATGCGGTGGCCGGGATCGGCAATCCGCAGCGTTTCTTCACGACCCTCGAAACGCTACACTGGCAGCCCGTGCCCCATGCGTTTGCCGACCACGCCGAATACAGCGTCCAGGCCTTGAATTTCACTCCGTCATTGCCGTTGGTGATGACCGAAAAGGACGCGGTGAAGTGCCGTGCCTTCGCCGCCGCCGATTGGTGGTACCTGGCGGTCGATGCTGCGCCATCGCCGGCCTTCGTGGCCTGGTTCGATACGCAGCTGATGCGCCTGTTGCCGGCTCGTCTTTTGCCTTAATCCGTTTTTATCCAGGGAATGCTCATGGACACCAAATTGCTCGATATCCTCGCTTGCCCGGTCTGCAAAGGCCCGCTCAAACTCAGCGCCGACAAGACCGAGCTGATCAGCAAAGGCGCGGGTCTGGCGTACCCGATTCGTGACGGCATCCCGGTGATGCTCGAAACCGAAGCTCGCACCCTGACCACCGACGAGCGCCTGGATAAATGACCACAGCCTTTACCGTTGTCATCCCGTCGCGTTACGCCTCCACCCGTTTGCCGGGCAAACCGCTGCTGCTGATCGCCGGCAAGCCGATGATCCAGCACGTCTGGGAACAGGCCAGCAAGAGCAGTGCCGAGCGCGTGGTGGTCGCCACTGACGACGCGCGCATTGTCGAGGCTTGCAAGGGCTTTGGCGCCGAGGTGGTGTTGACCCGTGAAGACCACAATTCCGGCACCGATCGTCTGGCCGAAGTCGCCGCGAAACTGGGCCTGGCGCCCGACGCGATCGTGGTCAACGTCCAGGGTGACGAACCGCTGATCCCGCCGAGCGTGATCGATCAGGTCGCCGCCAACCTGGCCGCCCACACCGAAGCGCGCATGGCCACCCTGGCCGAGCCGATCGAAGACGTGGAAACCCTGTTCAACCCTAACGTGGTCAAGGTCGTCAGCGATCTCAACGGCCTGGCGCTGACCTTCAGTCGTGCCACGTTGCCATGGGCCCGTGATGCCTTCGCCACCAGCCGCGAGCAACTGCCGGAAGGCGTGCCGTATCGCCGCCACATCGGCATCTATGCCTACCGCGCCGGTTTCCTGCATGACTTCGTCAGCTGGGGCCCGTGCTGGCTGGAAAACACTGAATCCCTGGAACAGCTGCGGGCCCTGTGGCACGGCGTGCGGATCCACGTCGCCGACGCACTGATCGCACCGCCCACCGGTGTCGACACCGTCGAAGACCTCGAGCGCGTTCGTCGCCTGCTGGAGGCCTGATGCGGGTTTTGTTCGTGTGCCTGGGCAATATCTGTCGTTCTCCCACGGCGGAAGGGGTGCTGCGGCATAAACTGCGCGAAGCGGGGCTGGCCGATCACATCGAAGTCGCCTCCGCGGGCACCGGCGACTGGCACGTCGGCAAGGCCCCGGACAGGCGCAGCCAGGCTGCGGCCAAGCTGCGCGGCTACGACCTGTCCGCCCAGCGAGCCCAGCAAGTGAGCCGTGCCGATTTCGCCAGCTACGACCTGATCCTGGCGATGGACCACAGCAACCTGCGCAATCTCGAGGCCCTGCAACCGGCCAAGGGCAAGGCCGAGCTGGACCTGTTCCTGCGTCGTTACCAGTCGCCAGTCGATGAAGTGCCGGACCCTTACTACGACGGTGACCAGGGCTTCGAACAGGTGCTGGACCTGATCGAAGCCGCGACCGACAGGCTGGTGATCGAATTGAAGGGGCGGTTATGAGTCTGCAGGTACTGCCCGAGGTATCGCTCAAACCCTTCAACACCTTCGGGGTGGACGTTCAGGCCCGGTTGTTCGCCGAGGCCCACAGCGACGCCGACGTGCGCGAAGCCTTGGCCTATGCGGCGGAGCATGCGGTGCCATTGCTGGTGATCGGCGGCGGCAGCAACCTGCTGCTGACCGCCGATATCCAGGCGTTGGTGCTGCGCATGGCCACGCGCGGGATTCGCCTCCTGAGCGACGATGGCAGCAAGGTCGTGATCGAGGCCGAGGCTGGCGAACCTTGGCATCCGTTCGTGCAGCACACCCTGGCCCAAGGGTTGTCGGGGCTGGAGAACCTCAGCCTGATTCCCGGCACCGTCGGTGCGGCACCGATGCAAAACATCGGCGCCTACGGCGTGGAAATCAAGGACGTGTTCGCCGGCCTGACCGCGCTGGATCGCCACACCGGTGAACTGCGGGACTTCACACTGGCCGAATGCAATTTCGCGTACCGCGACAGCCTGTTCAAGCAGGAGCCGGGGCGTTGGTTGATCCTGCGGGTTCGTTTCCTCCTGGACCGCGCCGCACACCTGCATCTGGAATACGGCCCGGTGCGTCAGCGCCTGACCGAGCAGGGCATCGATCACCCGACCGCTACCGATGTCAGCCAGGCGATTTGCAGCATTCGCAACGAAAAGCTTCCGGACCCGGCGGTGCTCGGCAATGCCGGCAGCTTCTTCAAGAACCCCTTGGTGCCCGCCGCACTGGTGGCGCAGTTGAAGGGTGAATTCCCGGACCTGGTGGCCTACGCGCAACCCGACGGGCAAATGAAGCTGGCGGCGGGTTGGCTGATCGAGCGTGCGGGATGGAAAGGTTTCCGCGATGCCGACGCCGGTGTGCACAAATTGCAGGCGCTGGTGCTGGTCAACTACGGCAACGCAACCGGCCTGCAACTGCTGCATCTGGCGCAGCGCATTCAGAAAGACATTTCCGAACGTTTCCATGTCGACCTGGAAATGGAGCCTAATCGTTATTGAAGCGTGGTTTTGCAACCGGCCAGCAAGACCGATGCGCTGACGTTCGACGGGAAAGAACGGTATCGAGCTGAAGCAGAAGAGGCCGTTGCAGGAGGACGTATGAGCGAACCCATCGGCGTGATCGTGCTGGCGGCGGGGCAGGGCAACCGTTTCCGAGAGGTGGCGGGTGCCGGGAAGGACAAGTTGTTGGCGGACTGTGCCGGGCGGGATGGCGCTGTTCATTCGGTGATCGAACAGGTGCTGGTCAATTTACCGGCTAGTCTCGAGAAGCGTGTCCTGGTGACGACCGCAGACCGCCCGCAAGTGATTCGCATGGCCCAGGCTTATGGTTGTGAGGTTGTGCTGATCGAGTCCACCGGCATGGGTGACAGCATTGCGGCCGGGGTGGCGGCGTGTCCGCAGCTTGGTGGCTGGCTGATTGTATTGGGGGATATGCCGTTTGTCCTGCCGTCGAGCATCGAACGGGTGCTGAGCGGGATGGCCGATGAGGCTGTCAGTGTGCCGGTGCAGGACGGTGAGTACGGGCATCCGGTGGGGTTTGGGCGAACGTTCGGGCCGGGGTTGATGGCGTTATCGGGTGATCATGGGGCCAAGCCGTTGCTTGCGCAGGCGCGGATGGTTGAGGTGGCGGTGGATGATCCCGGGGTGTTGTGGGATGTGGATGTGCCTGCTGCATTAGTATTTACCTGACAGACCGTCTTCGCGGGCAAGCCTCGCTCCTACAGGTTCGTGTCGTTCACCCATCATGCGAACGCCTGGGTCCTGTAGGAGCGAGGCTTGCCCGCGAAGAACGATAACGCGGTTTACCTATTTAAACGCCGACATAAAAAAAGCCCCGCCCGGGATCACCAGGCGGGGCTTTTTAATGGCCGATGGAATCAGACGAGAGGTTTAGGCTCGTGCTCTTTTTCCAGGGCTTGCTCGCGTTGCTCTACCGCTTCCTGAACGGAGCGCGGCGCTTCGTCGATCGCGGAGTCAACCGGCTCGGCGGCGACTTCAGCAGCCGGGGCAGGAGCCGCCTCGACCACATCAGCAACAACCGGTGCGGCCTCGACCACAGCCGGTGCAGCAGCGGCAGCCAGTTCGGCTTCCTTCTGCAGACGTTCGGCTTCACGCTTGCGACGACGCACTTCACGTGGGTCGTTCGGCGCACGGCCGCTTGGCGTCAGGGCGCTGACCGGGGCAGCTTCAACTACCGGTGCAACCGCTTCAGCGACAACCGGCGCTTCAACCGCCGGAGCAGGTTCGGCAGCAGCCACGACGGGCTCGGAAACCATGGCTTGCGTCGTCTCGCTCTCAGCGACTGGCGCTGGAGCTGGCGTTTCGACAACAGCTGCCTCGGCAACCCAGTTGAACGCTGTTTGCTCTTCGCGAACTTCACGAACCGTTTCGGTCACTGTTTCAGCGACGGTTTCAACGGCTGGCTCTGCAATCACGGCAGGGGCTTGAGCAACGAAGGCTGGTTCAGCGGCAGCTTCGACTTCAGGCTGTGCTTCTTGAACCGGTGCCACTTCGATTTCCGGCGCGGAAGTCGCTTCCACAGGCGTGGTCGCTTCAATGACTGGCGCTTCTACTGGAGCGGTTTCCAGTGTGGCGGCAGTGGCGCGTTCGGCTTGCTCGTTGGCTTGGGCCTCGGCTGGCGCGCTGATCACGCTGCTGGCAACGGCTGCGGTAACCGCCAGGCCGGCGGCCAGATCGGCAGCGCTTGGCGCTTCGCGGGTTTCGCTGGCTTCGCCTTCGGCGGACTCGGATTCTTCCGAACCTTCGATCACGTTGCCATTGGCATCGCGTTGACGCTCGCGCCGGTTGCTGCGACGACGCTGGCCACGGGAGCGGCGGCGCGGACGATCGCCTTCGGCGCCTTCCTGACCGTCTTCCTGCAGTTGCTCTTCGTTGCCGGTCAGTTCTTCTTCGGCCACGGCAGCAGCGGCTTGCTCTGCACGCGGTTGACGTTCTTCACGCGGTGGGCGTGGAGCACGTTCTTCGCGTGGCTGGCGTGCCGGGCGCTCTTCGGCGGTAGCAGTAGCGGCAGCGGCAACAGCAACGGCCGGGGGGGTGGCATCCAGCGGTTCACGCAGTTCACGAACCCGTTCTTCACGCTCGCCACGGGGCTTGCGATCTTCGCGAGGAACACGTGGTGCACGTTCTTCACGGGGGGCGCGCGGCGCACGTTCTTCACGTGGAGCGCGTTCTTCGCGAGCGACGACGACCGGGGTCTCTTCACGGGCTTCGCGTGGTTGACGCTCTTCGCGTGGCTCACGGGGTGCGCGCTCTTCACGCGGTGCACGTTCCTCACGAGGCTTGCGTTCTTCGTCGCGGCGACCGTTACGGTTGCGGCTTTGCTGACGACCGCTGCGACGCTCTTCGTTGCGGGCTGGACGCTCGGTGGTCGCTGGCTTTTCAACCACAACCGGAGCGGCCGGCTCTTCCTTGGAAGCGAACAGGCTGACCAACGATTTCACCAGGCCTTTGAACAGGCTTGGCTCTGGCACGGCGGCCGGTGCGGCAACCGGGGCGGCAGCGACGACTTCGGCCGGAACCGGAGCGTTGGCGCGGACCGGAGCTGTCTTGACCGCGGCTTCCTGGCGAACCAGGGTGCGGGTCGCCGCGGCAGGCTGGACTTCTTCGACTTCGGCGGCGGCAGCCGCGATTTCGTAGCTGGACTGGCCGACTGCGGCTTCCGGGCTGTCATCGCGCAGACGCTGAACTTCGAAATGCGGCGTTTCGAGGTGGTCGTTCGGCAGAATGACGATGCGGGCACGGGTGCGCAGTTCGATCTTGGTGATCGAGTTGCGTTTTTCATTGAGCAGGAACGCAGCCACCGGGATCGGCACTTGAGCGCGAACTTCGGCAGTACGGTCTTTCAGGGCTTCTTCTTCGATCAGGCGCAGGATCGCCAGCGACAGCGATTCGACGTCACGGATGATGCCGGTGCCGTTGCAACGCGGGCAAACGATGCCGCTGCTTTCGCCCAGGGATGGACGCAGGCGCTGACGGGACATTTCCAGCAGGCCGAAGCGCGAGATGCGACCGACTTGCACGCGAGCGCGGTCGGCTTCCAGGCATTCGCGGACTTTCTCTTCCACGGCGCGCTGGTTCTTGGCAGGGGTCATGTCGATGAAGTCGATGACGATCAGGCCGCCGATGTCGCGCAGGCGCAACTGACGGGCGATTTCTTCGGCGGCTTCAAGGTTGGTCTGCAGGGCGGTTTCTTCGATGTCGCTGCCTTTGGTGGCGCGCGCCGAGTTGATGTCGATGGACACCAGGGCTTCGGTCGGATCGATCACGATGGAGCCGCCGGAAGGCAGTTCGACGACGCGCTGGAAGGCGGTCTCGATCTGGCTTTCGATCTGGAAACGGTTGAACAGCGGAACGCTGTCTTCGTACAGCTTGATCTTGCTGGCGTACTGCGGCATCACCTGGCGGATGAAGGTCAGGGCTTCGTCCTGGGCTTCAACGCTGTCGATCAGCACTTCGCCGATGTCCTGGCGCAGGTAGTCGCGGATGGCGCGGATGATTACGTTGCTTTCCTGGTAGATCAGGAAAGGCGCGGAACGATCCAGCGACGCTTCCTTGATGGCGGTCCAGAGTTGCAGCAGGTAATCGAGGTCCCACTGCATTTCTTCGCTGCTGCGGCCAAGGCCGGCAGTGCGCACGATCAGACCCATGTCAGCCGGGGCAATCAGGCCGTTCAGGGCTTCACGCAGTTCGTTGCGTTCTTCACCTTCGATGCGACGGGAGATACCGCCGGCACGCGGGTTGTTCGGCATCAGCACCAGGTAGCGACCGGCCAGGCTGATGAAGGTGGTCAGGGCGGCGCCCTTGTTGCCACGTTCTTCTTTTTCGACCTGAACGATGACTTCCTGGCCTTCGCTCAGGACGTCCTTGATGTTGACGCGGCCTTCGGGGGCTTTCTTGAAGTATTCGCGGGAGATTTCTTTGAGGGGCAGGAAGCCATGGCGCTCAGAGCCGAAATCGACAAAGGCAGCCTCCAGGCTTGGTTCAATGCGAGTGATCCGGCCTTTATAGATGTTGGCCTTTTTCTGCTCGCGTGCACCGGATTCGATGTCCAGGTCATAGAGGCGCTGGCCGTCTACCAGTGCAACACGCAACTCTTCGGGTTGGGTTGCGTTAATCAGCATTCTTTTCATGTAGTACCGTCGGTTTCCGGGCTGCCGGAAACGGCGTTCGGCACACACGACTTCTCATGGTCGGTGTCAGGTGCGTCGGGAGTGGTTGGCCATTCCCGTGTCCAGCGAAGTCCGGCCAATGTGGGCCTTGATCGCGACGTACGCGTCCTGCTTGCTGTGGCTACTTAAGCACTCAGTCAGGAGGAGGAATCAACCGGCGGCTGTGGACGAGATGAAGCGTCTTGATAAAGCCTAGTGCTACACAGTCCAGCGGTTGTGCATCTCCACCCTACACGTATCCCTGATAATTCGGGTGCTGCCGCGCGCAGAATCCGCAGCGGGTTGGCATTTACCGTGAGCTCCGAAGGGGGAGGTCACGCATCATGGCTAATTTAGGCGTTGTTTCCGAAGCGTTCGCTCGGGGTCGTTCGTAGCTGACTGCACTTTGTGAACTGGCCGTGAATATTTGCTCGCAAGGCGAGTGAACACTCTGCTTTGCGGCGTGATTCAGGCCTCATGTCACCTGCGCTTGTTACAACTGCAAACTCTACCGTTACGTAGCGAAAGCCCCGTAGGACGGCCTCTCGTCCTCGTGAATTGCGATGGTCAGGGCCGGTTTTTGACCGTTGGTCCGCTGTCCATGCCACTTTTGGCGGCGTTCGCGACTATAGCAGTAATGATTAAGTGCTTCAATTCCATAAAAAATTGTTATCATCGCGGCATGACGACTACTGCCCCTTCGACCCCAGCGGTACAACTGCTGGAGGTCTCGCCGGAATATGCCGGCCAACGTATTGATAATTTCCTTCTCGCTCGGCTCAAAGGCGTGCCCAAGACCTTGATTTACCGCATTTTGCGCAAAGGCGAAGTGCGGGTGAACAAGGGGCGGATCAAGCCCGAATACAAGCTGCAGGCGGGCGATATCGTGCGCGTGCCGCCGGTTCGGGTGCCTGAGCGCGATGAGCCGGTGCCTCTGGCCCAGGGCCTGCTGCAGCGACTCGAAGCCTCGATTGTCTTCGAGGACAAGGCGCTGATCGTGATCAACAAGCCTTGCGGCATCGCGGTTCACGGTGGCAGCGGCTTGACTTACGGGGTGATCGAAGCCTTTCGTCAGTTGCGTCCCGATTGCAAGGAGCTCGAACTGGTTCACCGTCTCGACCGTGATACCTCCGGCCTGTTGATGATCGCCAAGAAGCGCAGCATGTTGCGCCACTTGCACGCTGCCTTGCGCGGCGATGGTGTCGACAAGCGCTACATGGCGCTGGTTCGCGGTAACTGGGCGGCCTCGATCAAGCAAGTCCGAGCGTCGCTCGGCAAGAGCAATTTGCGCTCCGGCGAGCGCATGGTCGAGGTCGACGAGGAGGAGGGCAAGGAGTCTGTGACCGTGTTCAAGGTCCTGCGTCGCTTCGGCGACTTTGCCACCCTGGTCGAAGCCAAGCCGATCACCGGCCGCACCCACCAGATTCGGGTTCACACCTTGCATGCCGGGCATTGCATCGCTGGCGATACCAAGTACGGCGATGAAGGTTTCAGTAAAGAGATTCGCGATCTGGGCGGAAAGCGCCTGTTCCTGCACGCCTATCTGTTGACCGTGCCGTTGCCCGATGGTGGCGAACTGAAATTACAGGCACCGGTCGACGAGATGTGGGCCAAGACCGTGGAGCGATTGAGTGCGCCCATCTGATTACAAGCTGCTGATTTTCGATTGGGATGGCACGCTGGCCGACTCCATTGGTCGGATCGTCGAGGCGATGCACGTAGCGTCCGAGCGATCAGGGTTTCAGTTGCGCGATGATTTTGCCGTCAAGGGCATCATCGGCCTGGGCTTGCCGGAGGCGATTCGTACCTTGTATCCGGAAATTGGCGATGATGAATTGGTCGCCTTCCGTCAGCACTATGCCGACCACTACATCGCCTCCGAAGCCGTGCCCTCGCCATTGTTCGAGGGTGTGGTCGAGTCGATGGAAGCGTTTCGCGCCGACGGGTATCACTTGGCAGTTGCCACAGGCAAGGCCCGTCGGGGGCTGGATCGGGTGCTGAAGTCCCATGGCTGGGAAGATTATTTCGATATCACCCGGGCCGCCGATGAAACGGCCAGTAAACCCCATCCGCTGATGCTGGAGCAGATTGTCGCGCATTGCGGTGTCCGTCCGGAGCAGGCGTTGATGGTCGGCGATTCGTCCTTCGATCTACAGATGGCGCGCAACGCCGGCATGGACTCGGTGGCCGTCAGCTACGGTGCCCAGTCGATCGAGGCGCTGAAGCTGTTCGAGCCGTGCCTGGCTATCGATCGATTTTCAGAATTACATACCTGGCTGAGTCAGCGGGTCTAACAGGTTTTTGCTGGGGTAGATGTCATGGTTGACGAATGGAAAGCGCCCGCCAAGGCGAGCGCAGAGAGCGGTGACGAGAAAAGCTGGAAGCTGCTGGAAAAGACTCTGCTGGCCAGCGTGCAGGAGCAGCGTCGGTCCCGTCGCTGGGGGATCTTCTTCAAGTTGCTGACCTTTGTGTACCTGATTGGCGCGCTGATCCTGTTCACGCCGTTGATGGACATGGAAAAAGCCGCGACTCGCAGTGGCAACTACACCGCCCTGATCAACGTGACCGGCATGATTGCCGACAAGGAGCCCGCCAGCGCTGACAACATCGTCGGCAGCCTGCGTGCCGCCTTCGAGGATGAAAAGGTCAAGGGCGTCATCCTGCGAATCAACAGTCCGGGCGGCAGTCCGGTGCAGTCGGGTTACGTCTATGACGAGATCCTTCGCTTGCGCGGTCTGCATCCGGATACCAGGGTTTACGCGGTGATCTCCGACCTGGGGGCTTCCGGCGCTTACTACATCGCCAGTGCGGCCGATCAGATCTATGCCGACAAGGCGAGCCTGGTGGGCTCCATCGGTGTGACGGCGGCCGGTTATGGTTTTGTCGGCACCATGGAAAAGCTGGGTGTCGAGCGGCGTACCTACACCTCGGGCGAGCACAAGTCGTTCCTCGATCCGTTCCAGCCCCAGAAGCCTGAAGAAACGCAGTTCTGGCAGGGTGTGCTCGATACCACTCATCAGCAGTTCATTGCCAGCGTCAAGAAAGGGCGTGGCGACCGCCTCAAGGACAAGGAACATCCGGAGCTGTTCTCCGGCCTGGTCTGGTCTGGCGAGCAGGCGCTACCGCTTGGGCTGATCGATGGCCTGGGCAGTGCCAGTTCCGTGGCGCGTGATGTGATTGGCGAGAAAGAGCTGGTGGACTTCACTGTTCAGGAGTCGCCGTTCGATCGCTTCTCGAAAAAGCTCGGTGCCAGTGTGGCTGAGCATTTGGCGATGTGGATGGGGTTTCAGGGGCCGTCGCTGCGCTGATTTTATCGTTGTCTGGTGGGGGGCTGTCCGTAGCCTCGCCATTTGGGCCTTGCACCGGTTAACTGGAGCTGGCTTGCCAGCGAAAGCGGTGGATCAATTGACGCATTCATCGCCTGGACGGACGCTTTCGCTGCGGTGCGGCGATCCGACAAGCCAGCTCCTGCAGGGCGGGCGGTTTGTTATTTATGGAATCTGCACGCCTTCGGCCAGCAGCATATCGATCAGGCGAATCAGCGGCAGGCCGATCAGGCTGGTGGCGTCAGGGCCTTCGGTGCTTTGAAACAGGCTCACCCCCAACCCTTCGGCCTTGAAGCTGCCAGCGCAGTCATAGGGTTGTTCGGCGCGCAGGTAGCGTTCGATGCGCGCGGTATCGAGTGGGCGCATATGTACGGTGAACGGCACACAGTCGACCTGACAGTCGCCCGTCTGGCTGTTGAGCAGGGCCAGGCCGGTCAGGAAGGTGACACTGGCACCGCTTGCGGCCAGGAGCTGCTCCCGGGCCTTGTCGAACGTATGGGGCTTGCCGATGATCCGCTCGCCCAGCACGGCGACCTGGTCGGAACCGATGATCAGGTGATCGCGATGGCTATCGGCCAGTGCGCGGGCCTTGGCCTCGGCGAGGCGTTTTACCAGCTCGATCGCGGACTCTTCCGGGCGATGGCTTTCGTCGATATCCGGTGAGCTGCAGGTAAACGGCAGCTGCAGGCGGGCCAGCAACTCCCGGCGATAAACCGAGCTTGAAGCGAGTAATAAAGGCAGCATGCGCATCTCCATAAGGCAGGTGCGAATTCTAACGAGGTGACCAAGTGACGGACAGGGCTGAATTTCCTTTGACATGCCCGGGGGCATCCCTATAATGCTGCGCCTATGTTGAATGACCCGATTCCACCTCACGTTGACCCGCGCAAATTGGCTGACCGTGGCACCACCCTTCAAGGTGAACTGCTGCTGGCCGATTTGGAGAGACTCTGCGACCCGCTTTCCGATACTGTCGGTACGGTGCAGGCTAAATTCGTTTTTGAACGAGATGAACGTAAGTCTGTGGTCATCCACAGCTTTATCGACACCGAGGTCAAAATGGTTTGCCAGCGTTGTCTTGAGCTGGTCACCCTGCCGATCCATAGCGAATGCAGTTATGCTGTGGTGAAGGAGGGTGCGAATACCCAGTCGTTGCCGAAAGGTTATGACGTGCTGGAACTGGGCGAAGATCCATTGGATCTGCAGTCACTGATCGAGGAGGAGCTTCTGCTCGCCTTGCCCATTGTGCCTGCTCATCATCCGGAAGAATGCCAGCAGCCGGCGGGTCTCGATGAGCCCGAACCGAGCGAGGACGAGGTAACGCGGTCCAACCCGTTCAGTGTATTGGCGCAGTTAAAGCGTGACCCAAACGTTTAGGAGTTAATCAATTATGGCTGTTCAGCAGAACAAAAAATCCCGCTCTGCCCGTGACATGCGTCGTTCGCACGACGCCCTGACGGCAAGCACGCTGTCTGTAGAAAAAACCACCGGTGAAGTTCACCTGCGTCACCACGTATCGCCAGAAGGCGTATACCGTGGCCGTAAAGTGATCGACAAGGGCGCTGACGAGTAATCCTTGTCCGCTCAAGTCATCGCGATTGACGCAATGGGCGGGGACTTCGGTCCCCGCAGCATTGTCCAGGCCAGCCTTGCTTGTCTGAATGCCACGCCCTCGTTACACCTGACCCTTGTCGGTCAACCCTCACTCCTTGAAGAATTGCTCTCTGGCCAATCGGCTGTGGATCGCGCGCGCCTGTCGATTGTGCCGGCGAGCGAAGTCATCACCATGGACGAAAAACCGGCCCAGGCCTTGCGTGGCAAGCCTGATTCGTCGATGCGCGTGGCGCTGGAGTTGTTGCGCGATGGCAAGGTCCAGGCCTGCGTCAGTGCCGGCAACACCGGCGCGTTGATGGCGTTGTCGCGATTTGTGCTCAAGACCCTGCCGGGCATCGATCGGCCGGCCATGGTGGCGGCGATTCCGACACAGAAGGGTTACTGCCAGTTGCTCGATCTGGGTGCCAACGTCGATTGCAGTGCCGAGCATCTGTTGCAGTTTGCGGTGATGGGTTCGGTCGCGGCAGAAACCCTGGGTATCGTTCGTCCTCGGGTCGCGTTGCTGAATATCGGTACCGAAGATATCAAGGGCAATCAACAGGTCAAGCTGGCAGCGACCTTGTTGCAGAGCGCCCGCGGCATCAACTACATCGGTTTTGTCGAGGGTGACGGTCTGTACCGCGGCGAGGCGGATGTGGTGGTGTGTGACGGGTTTGTCGGCAACATCCTGCTCAAGTCCAGCGAAGGCCTGGCGACCATGATTGCCGGGCGCATCGAAGCCCTGTTCAAAAAAAACCTTGCATCAAAAGTAGTTGGCGCCATGGCGCTGCCGCTGATGAAGCGGCTGCAAGCCGATCTGGCGCCTGCGCGGCATAATGGCGCCAGTTTCCTCGGGTTGCAGGGGATCGTCGTGAAAAGCCACGGCTCGGCCGGGGTTCAGGGCTTTCAGAGTGCCATTGCCCGGGCGTTGATCGAGATTCAGGAAAACCTGCCGGAAAGGATTCACGGTCGTCTGGAGGATTTGTTGCTTTAGGCGTTTTCGTCGGACAATGCTTAAATGTGACCGCTCGGTTAGATTGGCTATCCAATTGTCAGTTTTCTTGCGTCCCCGGGCGGGACGCCAATTCTTCGGCGACAAGATCATTAGGGGCTTGTTACATGTCTGCATCCCTCGCATTCGTCTTTCCGGGACAGGGTTCGCAGTCCCTCGGCATGCTGGCCGAGTTGGGCGCGCAACATCCGGTCGTCCTCGACACCTTCAAAGAAGCTTCCGATGCCCTGGGTTACGACCTGTGGGCACTGACCCAGCAAGGGCCGGAAGAACAACTCAATCAAACCGATAAAACCCAGCCGGCCATTTTGACCGCCTCGATCGCCTTGTGGCGTCTGTGGCTGGCTGAAGGCGGCGCGCGTCCGGCTTATGTGGCCGGTCACAGCCTGGGCGAATACAGCGCACTGGTGGCCGCAGGCAGCCTGAGCCTGGGCGACGCGGTGAAGCTGGTCGAGCGCCGCGGTCAGCTGATGCAGGAAGCCGTTCCGGCCGGGCAGGGCGGCATGGCCGCGATCCTCGGCCTGGAAGATGCCGACGTGCTGGCGGCCTGTGCCGAAGCGGCGCAAGGCGAGGTGGTCAGCGCGGTCAACTTCAATTCCCCAGGCCAGGTGGTTATCGCCGGTGCCAAGGCGGCGGTCGAGCGCGCCATCGAAGGCTGCAAGGCTCGTGGCGCCAAGCGCGCCATGCCATTGCCGGTCAGCGTGCCGTCGCACTGCGAGCTGATGCGTCCGGCAGCCGAACGTTTCGCCGAATCGATCGCTGCGATCGACTGGCAGGCACCACAGATTCCAGTGGTACAAAACGTCAGCGCCAACGTGCCGGCGGATCTGGAAACCCTCAAGCGCGATCTGCTTGAGCAGCTCTACAAGCCTGTTCGCTGGGTCGAGTCGGTCCAGGCGCTGGCTGCCAAAGGCGCGACCCAACTGGTCGAATGCGGCCCCGGCAAAGTACTGGCCGGTCTGAACAAACGCTGCGCCGAAGGCGTATCGACATCCAACCTCAATACCCCAGACGCTTTCGCTGCCGCCCGTGCAGCGCTGGCCTGAATCAGGAGAAGCTTGCATGAGTCTGCAAGGTAAAGTTGCACTGGTCACCGGTGCGAGCCGCGGTATCGGCCAGGCTATCGCCCTGGAGCTGGGTCGTCAGGGCGCCATCGTTGTCGGCACCGCGACCACCGCTTCGGGTGCCGAGCGCATCGCCGCTACGCTGAAGGAAAACGGTATTCAGGGCACTGGCCTGGAGCTCAATGTCACCAGCAATGAATCCGTCGCTGCTGTCCTGGCGAGCATTCAGGAACAGTTCGGTGCACCGGCGATCCTGGTCAACAATGCCGGCATCACCCGCGATAACCTGATGATGCGGATGAAAGACGACGAGTGGCATGACGTCGTCGATACCAATCTGAACAGTCTGTTCCGCCTGTCCAAGGGTGTTTTGCGCGGCATGACCAAGGCCCGCTGGGGACGAATTATCAGTATTGGTTCGGTTGTGGGTGCCATGGGCAACGCAGGCCAAGTAAACTACGCTGCCGCCAAGGCCGGCCTGGAAGGTTTCAGCCGTGCACTGGCCCGTGAAGTCGGTTCGCGTTCGATTACGGTAAACTCGGTGGCCCCAGGGTTCATCGACACCGATATGACCCGCGAACTGCCCGAGGCACAGCGTGAAGCCTTGCAGGCGCAGATTCCGCTGGGCCGTCTGGGACAAGCTCAAGAGATCGCGTCTGTGGTCGCTTTTCTTGCATCCGACGGTGCGGCTTACGTGACTGGGGCTACAATCCCGGTGAACGGCGGGATGTACATGAGTTAAATGTGACGGACCGTTTCAAAAAAATGTCATACGAGCTGTCTAAAATCCGTTATAAAGCTGCAATCTATTTATAGGCAGAGGGCCACCGGGTTTGAGGAGTGAAGCTTTCAGTTGAAAAACTGAAAAGTCTTTCTATACACTTACCCACTGGCCAGCTGCCTGAATTTGTCCATTAGGAGTGAAAACAAGGTATGAGCACCATCGAAGAGCGCGTCAAGAAAATCGTTGCCGAGCAACTGGGCGTTAAAGAAGAAGAAGTGGTCAACACTGCTTCCTTCGTTGAAGACCTGGGTGCTGACTCCCTTGACACCGTTGAGCTGGTGATGGCTCTGGAAGAGGAATTCGAGACCGAAATCCCTGACGAAGAAGCCGAGAAGATCACTACTGTACAAGCTGCAATCGACTACGTTACCAACCACCAGGCGTAATAGCCTGTAGTCGTTGCTTGCTGTCATGGAAAAACCGCACTGCCATCATGGCGTGCGGTTTTTTCTTTAGGCCTGATGCAAAGTCGTCATTTGAAAAAGGAGAGTGCTGTGTCGCGTAGACGCGTCGTAGTCACCGGTATGGGTATGTTGTCGCCACTGGGCACGGATGTGCCGAGCAGTTGGCAGGGCATTCTGGCTGGCCGCAGTGGCATTGGTCTGATCGAACACACCGACCTTTCTGCCTATTCCACCCGTTTTGGCGGCTCGGTAAAGGGCTTCAATGTCGAGGAATACCTGTCGGTCAAGGAAGCTCGCAAGCTTGACCTGTTCATTCAGTACGGTCTGGCCGCAGGTTTCCAGGCAGTACGCAATGCCGGCCTGGAAGTCACCGACGCCAACCGTGAACGCATCGGCGTGGCCATGGGGTCGGGTATCGGCGGACTGACCAATATCGAAGAAACCGCCCGCACGCTGCATGAGACCGGCCCACGGCGGATTTCTCCGTTTTTCGTGCCTGGCTCGATCATCAATATGATTTCCGGTTTCCTGTCGATCCATTTGGGCGCACAGGGACCCAACTACGCCATCGCCACGGCGTGTACCACCGGTACGCACTGCATCGGCATGGCGGCACGCAACATCATGTACGACGAAGCCGACGTGATGATTGCCGGCGGCGCCGAGATGGCGGCCTGCGGTCTGGGCATGGGCGGTTTTGGTGCCTCTCGCGCACTGTCGACCCGCAACGACGAGCCGACCCGCGCCAGCCGGCCATGGGACAAGGGCCGTGACGGCTTTGTGTTGTCCGATGGCGCCGGTGCGTTGGTTCTGGAAGAGCTGGAACACGCGAAGGCGCGTGGCGCGACCATCTACGCCGAGCTGATCGGTTTCGGCACCAGTGGCGACGCCTTCCACATGACTTCGCCGCCGGCTGACGGTGCGGGTGCCGCTCGCTGCATCACCAATGCCTTGCGTGACGCGAAGATCAACAGCGATCAGGTCCAGTACATCAACGCTCATGGCACCTCGACGTCGGCCGGCGACCTTGCCGAAGCCTGTGCAATCAAGTCGGTGTTCGGTGATCACGCCTACAAGCTGGCGGTCAGTTCGACCAAGTCCATGACCGGTCACCTGCTGGGTGCGGCGGGCGCGGTCGAAGCGATCTTCAGTGTGCTGGCGATCAACAGCCAGGTCGCACCGCCGACCATCAACCTCGATGAGCCGGACGAAGGCTGCGATCTCGATTTCGTGCCACACATCGCGCGTAATATGGAGATCGATGTGGTGCTGTCCAACTCCTTCGGGTTTGGCGGTACCAACGGCTCGCTGGTGTTCCGCCGGTTTGCCGACTGATGGACAGCTGGGTCGACGGTCAGCCGGCTGACGCTTTGTCGCTGAAGGATCGCGGCCTGGCTTACGGCGATGGTCTGTTCGAGACTATTGCCGTGCACAACGGCGCTCCGGTGCTGCTGGACCGGCATCTGGTGCGTTTGGCCAAGGGTTGCCAGCGCTTGGCGATCAACCTCGACCACAGTGCGCTGTGCACCGAGTTATCGAGCTATGCCCAAGCGTTGGGTGACGGCGTGCTCAAGCTGATCGTCACCCGTGGCGACGGTCTGCGCGGTTACGCACCGGATCCTTCGGCGCAGGCACGGCGCATTCTGCAAGGCAATCCTCCCGCTGCGTATCCAGTGGCGAATGCGGAGCAGGGCGTGCGTCTTTTCCCCTGCTCGACGCGCCTGTCCAGACAGCCCCTGCTCGCCGGGCTCAAACATCTGAATCGCCTTGAGCAGGTTATCGCCCGTTCCGAATGGCAAGACACTGACCACGCAGAAGGCCTCATGCTCGATCAGGTCGGTCGCGTGATCGAAGGTGTGTTCAGCAACCTGTTCCTGGTGCGCGACGGGGTATTGATCACGGCCGATCTCAAGCGCTGCGGCGTGGCCGGTGTGATGCGTGCGGAATTATTGTTTCAAGCCGAGTCATTGGCAATCCCCACGCAAATCACCGACATCAGCCTCGATCAGCTGCAATGGGCCGATGAGGTCTTTGTCTGCAACAGTGTGTATGGCGTTTGGCCGGTGCGCGCCTATGCAGCACTGAGCTGGCCGGTTGGGCCGCTCACCCGTAAACTCCAAATTATTGCCCGCGCGCTACTGGATACTTGATTCGTGAGACGTAAATTCTTGCTGCTGCTGGAAACCGGACTGGTTCTGGCGGGGCTGTGTCTGGGCGCTGGCGCCTGGAAAATCCATTCGGCGCTGCAACAGCCGCTGAATATCACCCGGGAAGAACTGCTGGAGGTGCCCAAAGGCACCACGCCGACCCGTACCCTCTATCGACTCGAAGCCGATGGCGTGATCAAGGACGCTTTTTGGCTGCGGGTTTACTGGCGCTTCAACCTCGCCCGGCAACCCTTGCACAAGGGCGAATACCGCATGCAACCCGGCATGACTGTCGAAGGGCTGATCGACCTGTGGAAGCGCGGGGAAATAGTTCAGTACAGCCTGACCCTGGTCGAAGGCTGGAATTTCCACCAGGTCCGCGCGGCCTTGGCCAAAGAAGAAAAACTCGAACAGACCCTCGCCGGTTTGAGCGATAGCCAGGTCATGGAGAAGCTCGGTCACGACGGGATTTTTCCGGAAGGCCGATTCTTCCCCGACACGTATCGCTACGTGCGTGGCATGACCGACGCCGAGCTGCTGAAGAAAGCCTACGACCGCCTCGACGAAGTCCTCGCCAAGGAGTGGGGGCAGCGCTCGGCCGACCTGCCGTACAAAGAACCTTATCAGGCGCTGATCATGGCTTCGCTGGTGGAAAAGGAAACCGGTGTGCCCCAGGAGCGCGGGCAGATCGCCGGCGTGTTTGTGCGGCGCATGGAAATTGGCATGCTGTTGCAGACCGATCCGACCGTGATCTACGGCCTCGGTGACCGTTACAACGGCAAATTGACCCGTGCCCACCTCAGGGAAGCGACCCCTTACAACACCTATATGATTTCCGGCCTGCCGCCGACGCCGATTGCGATGGTCGGGCGCGAAGCGATCCATGCTGCGCTCAACCCGGTGGCGGGCAACAGCCTCTATTTCGTTGCCCGGGGTGATGGCAGTCACGTGTTCTCCGATGATCTGGACGCCCACAACAACGCGGTGCGTGAGTTCCAGCTCAATCGCCGCGCTGACTACCGCTCCAGCCCGGCACCTGCGATCGCGCCGGAAGCGCCGGACGAGCAGATGTCGATTCCGGCTGCTTCGCCCAATATAGCTCCTGAAGCTTTGTCGCCAGTGTCGCCAGTGTTGCCGCAAGCGCCTGCTCAGGTGGCGTCACCCGGATCACCAGCGCCTGTCGATGAGCTGCCACAGGCGCCGTTACCAGCGCCGGCGCAAGAACCCGCTCAAGAACCCGCTGCCGCACCCGTGCCCGTGCCCGAGCCGGATGCGACCGCGCCGCAAAGCCCGCAATGACTCTGACTAAGGACTGCCTGTGACTGGCTTGTTTATTACCCTGGAAGGGCCGGAAGGCGCCGGCAAGAGCACCAACCGCGAATACCTGGCAGAGCGCCTGCGCGCCGCCGGTATCGAGGTGGTGCTGACCCGCGAGCCGGGTGGTACGCCGTTGGCCGAGCGGATCCGCGAGGTGCTGCTGGCGCCCGTCGACGAAGTCATGAACCCCGACACCGAATTGCTGTTGGTGTTCGCCGCGCGAGCCCAGCATCTGGCCGAGGTGATTCGCCCGGGGCTGGCCCGTGGTGCCGTGGTCCTGTGCGATCGCTTTACCGATTCGACCTACGCCTATCAGGGCGGCGGTCGCGGATTGTCGCTGGAGCGCATCGCGACCCTGGAAACCTTTGTCCAGGGCGACCTGCGCCCGGACCTGACGCTGATTTTCGATCTGCCGGTTGAAGTGGGCCTGGCGCGGGCCAGCGCTCGCGGTCGTCTGGATCGCTTCGAACTTGAAGGCCGGACTTTTTTCGATGCGGTGCGCAGTGCCTTTCTCAAGCGTGCTGAAGCGGACCCGGCGCGTTATGTGCTGGTCGATGCCGCCCAGCCGCTGGCGCACGTGCAGCTTGCGCTGGATGCCTTGCTCCCGCGTTTGCTGGAGTTGACCCGTGGCTGAAGCCTATCCGTGGCAGGACAGCCTCTGGCAGCAGTTGGTCGGGCGCAAGCAGCATGCTCACGCCTATCTGCTGCATGGCCCGGCCGGGATCGGCAAGCGCGCGCTGGCCGAGCGCTTGATGGCCAGTTTGCTGTGCCAGCGGCCGACCGCGCAGGGCGCTTGCGGCGAATGCAAATCCTGCCTGTTGCTCAAGGCCGGCAGCCACCCCGACAACTACATCCTGGAACCGGAAGAAGCGGACAAGGCGATCAAGGTCGATCAGGTTCGCGAATTGGTCGGCTTCGTGGTCCAGACCGCGCAGATGGGCGGCCGCAAGGTGGTGCTGATCGAGCCGGCCGAGGCGATGAACGTCAACGCCGCCAATGCCTTGCTCAAAAGCCTTGAAGAGCCGTCCGGCGATACCGTGTTGCTGCTGGTCAGCCACCAGACCAGTCGTTTGTTGCCGACCATCAAGAGCCGCTGCCAGCAGCAGGCGTGTCCGCTGCCCAGTGAGGCGATGAGTCTGGCGTGGCTGGCGAAGGCCCTGCCGGACTGTTCGCCAGAGGAACGCGTCGAGTTGCTGACACTCGCCGCCGGGTCCCCATTGGCCGCGGTCAAGTTGCAGGCCCGGGGTGTACGCGAACAGCGGGCGCTGGTGGTCGACGGCGTGAAGAAATTGCTCAAGCAGCAACAGTCGCCGACCCAGCTGGCCGAAGAATGGAAAACCATACCGCAGTTGCTGTTGTTCGACTGGTTCTGCGACTGGTCGAGCCTGATCCTGCGCTACCAGTTGACCCAGGATGAAGAAGGTCTGGGCCTGACCGACATGCGCAAGGTCATTCAATACCTCGCGCAGAAAGCCGCGCAGGACAAAGTGCTCGCCATTCAGGACTGGATTCTCACCCAGCGTCAGAAAGTGATGAACAAAGCGAACCTGAATCCGGCGCTGTTGCTGGAGGCGCTATTGGTGCAATGGGCGTCCTTGCCTGGCCAGAAGTGACCGTTCGCGCCTAGACTCTGAACATCAGCCGTGGAGATCAGTATGAATGAAGCCGTCAATCCGGGGCCGCGCAACGGCATCTTGTCCCTGACGATCAAGGACAAATCCGTGCTGTATGCGGCTTACATGCCATTTATCAAGAACGGCGGCCTGTTTATCCCAACCAACAAAAGCTACAAGTTGGGCGATGAGGTCTTCATGCTGCTGAACCTGATGGACGAGCCGGAAAAAATCCCGGTCGCCGGCAAGGTCACCTGGATCACCCCCAAAGGTGCCCAGGGCAACCGGGCCGCGGGGGTCGGTGTACAATTCAATGACGGCGACAATACCGCACGCAGTCGAATCGAAACCCATCTGGCCGGAGCCCTGAAGTCCGACCGTCCTACCCATACGATGTAAGTTGCAGCCCTTTTATGCTCGTAGATTCTCATTGTCACCTTGATCGCCTCGACCTCGCCGCCCACGACGGATCTCTGGATGCCGCGCTCGATGCCGCCCGCCAGCGCGGGGTGGGTCACTTTCTGTGTATCGGCGTCAGCGTCGACAACGCCGCCGACGTCAAAGCCCTGGCTGAGCGATACGACGACGTCGACTGTTCGGTGGGCGTGCATCCGCTGGATGTGCAACCCGGTGCGGCGCCAGCGCTGGAGTGGTTGCTGCAGGAACTGAACCACCCGCGAGTGGTGGCGATCGGTGAAACCGGCCTGGATTATCACTACGAGCCGGAAGCGGCCGAGTTGCAGCAGGCGTCGTTTCGCCTGCACCTGCAAGCGGCGCAGCAGACCGGCAAGCCGGTGATCATCCACACCCGAGGCGCCCGTGCCGACACCTTGAGTCTGTTGCGTGAAGCGGCGCTGCCTCAGGCGGGCGTCCTGCATTGCTTCACTGAAGATTGGGATATGGCGAAGGCAGCGCTGGACATGGGTTATTACATTTCCCTGTCCGGGATTGTCACGTTTCGCAATGCCGACGCGTTGCGCGACGTGGCGAGCAAGGTTCCAGCCGATCGCTTGCTGGTGGAAACCGACTCACCGTACCTGGCGCCGATCCCTTATCGTGGCAAGCCGAACCTGCCACAGTATGTGCGGGAAGTGGCAGAGTTTCTGGCGATGTTGCGCGGTGAGCCCTATGAGCGGTTTGCCGAGCAGACCACGGAGAACTTCAAGCGGTTATTCCCGTTGGCGCATGTGAAATCAGTTTAGGGTTCAAAGCCGCCTTCGCGAGCAGGCTCGCCCCCCGCAAGGTCAAATTGCAGGCAAAAAAAACCCGGGTTCTGGGGGGTGAATCCGGGTTAAGACCATTAGGAGTAAAACAAAGGCACGCGGTCCGTTGGTACCTATATCGGCGCGACACTTGGGGGAGATGCCTCGCCGACAGTTGAAGTATTGATCAGTATCGCGCCGAGTCCAGTTTACCAGAGCGAATTTTTAAACAATTTTGGAATACGCCCGCTTCGGAAGCGTTCTCATCAACTGGCAATCGGCGAGAAATCATCATGAAACATAGATATGGTCGGATGATCCGTGCATTTTGGCGCAAGTTAGGCATAATACGCGGCTTCGAATTTTGACCCCTACAGACCTTTTCTTATGCATAAAGAACCTCGTAAGGTCCGTGAGTTTCGTCGCCGCGAGCAAGAAATTCTCGATACCGCGCTCAAGCTGTTCCTCGACCAGGGTGAAGACAGTGTCACCGTCGAGATGATCGCTGATGCCGTCGGTATCGGCAAAGGCACGATCTACAAGCACTTCAAGTCCAAGGCGGAGATCTATCTGCGCCTGATGCTCGATTACGAGCGCGATTTGAACGAGCTGTTGCATTCGGCCGATGTCGACAAGGACAAGGAGGCGCTGTCCCGGGCCTATTTCGAATTCCGCATGCGTGACCCGCAACGCTATCGGTTGTTCGACCGCCTGGAAGAAAAGGTGGTCAAGGGCAACCAGGTGCCGGAGATGGTCGAGGAACTGCACAAGATTCGCGCCTCGAACTTCGAGCGCCTGACCCTGCTGATCAAGGGCCGGATCAGCGAAGGCAAACTCGAAGACGTGCCACCTTACTTTCATTACTGCGCGTCCTGGGCGCTGGTGCACGGTGCCGTGGCGCTGTATCACTCGCCGTTCTGGAGCAATGTGCTGGAAGATCAGGAAGGCTTCTTCCAGTTCCTGATGGACATCGGCGTGCGCATGGGCAACAAACGCAAGCGCGATACCGACACCCCAGGCAGCTGAGCCATTCAGTCGCCTTATGGCGCCATGATTTAGCTACATGGTGCAGTACCTCAGGAATATACTCAGGCATAGGACTTGCTAAAACTTGATTTGTGAGTCAAGTTTTGCACGTCCGAATTTCCTTTTGCCGGAGTGATCATGATCGTTGACCGTCAAGGCAGGCGTTTTCGCAATCTGCGTATCAGTCTGACCTCAGCCTGCAATTATGCTTGTACCTACTGCGTGCCCAACGGCAAGCGATTGGTGGCTGCGCAGGATGAATTGTC
Source organism: Pseudomonas fluorescens (assembly GCF_902497995.1). GTDB lineage: Bacteria > Pseudomonadota > Gammaproteobacteria > Pseudomonadales > Pseudomonadaceae > Aquipseudomonas > Aquipseudomonas fluorescens_BK. Next base: position 105,518 of record NZ_CABVII010000007.1, read on the forward strand.
GGCCGAAGCGATGGCACGGGGTGTTGCCTATCTGATTGAAGCTGCAGGTATCGAGCGCTTGCGCATTACTGGCGGTGAACCGCTGGTGAGCCCGAAACTCGAAGCCTTCATGACGGCTGTCGGGCAGCTGGGCCTCGAAGACATCAGCCTGACCACCAATGGCCAATTACTGGCCAGGAAGCTACCGCTGCTGGTGGACGCTGGAATTCATCGCATCAACGTTTCCCTCGACACCTTGGATGCCAGTGCATTCCGCAGCATCGCCCGTGGCGGCGATCTGGCGACTGTGCTCGACGGCATGGACCAGGCCAGCGCCGCCGGGATGAAAATCAAGGTCAACATGGTGCCGCTGCGCGGGCAGAACTTCGATCAGGTGATGCCGCTGCTCGATTACTGCCTGGAACGCGGCTATGAGTTGCGTTTCATCGAGCTGATGCGCATGGGCCACCTGGCCAGCGACTCCAATGCCTTCCTGCAGCAGTTCGTCAGTCTTGCGCAGTTGCTGAGCCTGATCGGCGAGCGTTACGAATACCTGCAGGCCGATGCCCCCGTCGACGCCACGGCGGTGCGCTACGAGGTTCCGGGGCAGGGCTATTTTGGCGTGATCGCCAATGAAAGCGTGCCGTTCTGCCGGACCTGTTCACGGCTGCGTCTGTCGTCGACTGGCTGGCTGCATGGCTGCCTGTCATCGAGTAACCGGCACTATGTCGGTGATCTGCTCGACAAACCTCGTCATCAGGCATTGCCGGCGTTGCAGCGATTGCTGGTGAAGGCTTTGGGGGACAAGCAGGAAGTAGCGTTCTCCGGTGGCGCGACCATCATGAAGATCATCGGCGGCTGATCCGGCCCCTTCGCGGGCAAGCCTCGCTCCTACAGGGATTAGCACGAACTGTAGGAGCGAGGCTTGCCCGCGATGGCGTCGGATCAGGCGACGCTACTCCCGGACTGGCGCGGAAGCTGCATCAAAAACCCATTCGCCGGTTTTCCGTCACCGGCCTCCGGAGAGAAGGATGCGTAGCCTGGTTTTGCTGCTGGCCGTTTTAGCGCTCGGTGGCTGCATGAATGTCAGCGACATGGCCGAAGGCACTCGCTACCACATGAGCGACGCGGGCCTGCTCGACCATAGCGACAGCCTCCGCGCCAATAATCTGCGCATTCAGCCGGACTCCTTCGTCTACATCGCCCAAGGCGCCTTCGCACCACCGGGCAGTGCCTATCCGCGACCCAATGTGATAGCCGAAGTCGCCTTCGATGGCTTTATCGAATACTTCCCGATGGTGCGCCGTGCCCGCATGCCCGAAGGTCTCGACCAGGCCATGCGGGACGCCCGTGCCGCCGGTGCGCATTACCTGCTCTATACCCGCTTCGCCAAGTCCGACGATCGTATCGGCAACTCGGACGAATGGCTCGACCAGGAAGCTGTGGATCGACTCGGTATCGACAGTGGCGTCATTCAGATCATGTTGATCGAGACCAGCACCCAGTATTTGATTGATACTGCACGTATCAAGAGTCGTGGCGGTTTGCTGACGTTCCACGACACCAAGCCGGAAGACCTGATGGGCCCGCCGCTGGAGCACTATGCTCGTAGCTTGCTGGGGCTCAGCGACCAGTAACTCAAAAGGAGAACGCCATGAGTGGCCCGCAAAAAGCCAACGACCTGTTGGGGCAAATCCCCAAAACCAAAGGCTTGCCACCGGTTCACCTGTGGAATCCCGACTTCTGCGGCGACATCGACATGCGCATCGCCCGCGACGGCACCTGGTATTACCTGGGTACGCCGATCGGGCGCAAGCCGATGGTCAAGCTGTTCTCCACCATCATGCGCCGCGATGGCGATGACTACTTCCTCATCACCCCTGTCGAGAAAGTCGGGATCAAGGTCGACGATGCGCCTTTCGTGGCGATTGCCGTGGAGGTGGAAGGCGAGGGTGAGGCGCAGGTCTTGCGCTTCACCACCAATGTCGAGGAAACCGCCGAGGCCGGTGCCGAACACCCGATGCGGGTAGTGATCGACCCGGTGACGCAAGAGCCGGCCCCCTACGTACATGTGCGCACCAACCTTGAAGCGCTGATCCACCGCAATGTGTTCTATCAGTTGGTGGAACTGGCGGTGACTCGGGAGATCGGCGGGCAGCGCTGGTTGGGTGTGTGGAGTGGTGGCGAGTTCTTCCCCATCGGTCTGGAGCCGTAACACATCACCCCAGTAGGAGCGGCGGTGCGACGATTCGACTTGCCCGCGAAAGCGTCGGCACATCCAACATTCATGTGTCAGACAGACCGCTTTCGCGAGCAAGCCCGCTCCCACATTTGACCGAGTTCTTCCTGAAGAAATGCGATCGAAGGTGGGAGCGGGCTTGCTCGCGAAGGGGCCCTCAGATTCAATACAAATTCTGGCCTTACCCAGTCTTGCGCAACGCCTCGATCAACTCCTGCTTGCGCATGCTCGACCTCCCCGGAATGTTCTTCGCCGTGGCTTCCTTCCTCAAGCTGTCCACGGTCTGGGTATCGCGCGAAGCTTTGCTGTTACGCGAATGACCTTCACGACTGGCCACTGCGCGTCGGGAGGATTCCTTGCGATCTTCGGACTTGGCACTCGCCGGTTTCTTGCGCCCGGAACCCCCGCTGCGCTCACCGCCGCCCGACTGCTTGTTGACCGTCGCCCAGGCGCGAGCTTCTGCTTCATCTTTGGAGACACCTTTTTTCTCGTAGCTGTCTTCAATGTGCTCGGCCTTGCGCTTCTGTTCGGCGGTGTACTTGTCTTTGCTTCCACGAGGCATGGGATTTCTCCTGATGCTCGCAGGAGCTGTCGCAGGCTGCGATCTTTTGCCGTTGATGCTCGAGGGTCAAACGATCGCAGGCTTCGCCAGCTCCTGCATAACGTTTAGATGTCCAGCTTGCGCGCTGCTTCAACCCCGGCGGCACTGAGTTTGATCGGCAGGTTCAGCGAGTGCTCACCGGCTTCGTTGCAGCTCACATGACCGTGTTGGATCAACCCGCGTTCCTGCAGCGTGGCGAGGGTGCTGGCCACGACTTTCTCCCCTCGGTAATTGTCCAGGACCTCCTTGCCCAAGCCATTCGGATGGGCGTGCAGCAGGCGGGTCAGGACTTCTTTTTCAAGGTTTTTGTCGACGTTCATGCTTACCTCTTCATGCAGGTGGATAAGTCGCTCGCGTGGGCGAACTAACTATTGGCGGACACCACCTTCGGAGCCGGAACCACCGGTGGTGGTTTTCGAGCCGACGCCGGTGTCGGCGCGTTGTCGGGTGTCCGGGTGTCCGGCTGGTTCATGTCACCTTGTCGGCCCGCGTGGTTGCCCTGAGTCCTTACCTGATATTGGTCCGTCCCCGATTTGGATTGGTGCCTGATGAGCGACGAACGGTTCAACCCGGCAGAAGAGCTTTTGCGGCGAGGGCGCTTGCTCCCTCGCCACAACCCGCGCGGCGACTTAGTATGGCGTTTTCAATTTTGACGAAGGCACGTCCATGACCATCGAGATACGCCCGGCGACCCCCAGCGATGCACCGCAAATCCTCGGGTTCATCACTGAGCTGGCCGACTACGAACGTGCCCGGCACGAAGTCATCGCCAGTGTCGCCGACATCGAGCGCAGCCTGTTCAGCGAAGGCGCCACGGCCCACGGTCTGATCTGCCTGCGCAATGGAACGCCAATCGGTTTCGCGGTGTTTTTCTTCAGCTATTCCACCTGGCTCGGCAGCAACTGCCTGTACCTCGAAGACCTCTACATCACCCCGGAACAGCGCGGTGGCGGCGCGGGCAAGACTTTGCTGCGCCATCTGGCAAAAATCGCCTGCGCCAATGATTGCGGGCGATTCGAGTGGAGCGTGCTGGACTGGAACAAACAGGCGATCGAATTTTACAAATCCCTTGGCGCGCAGCCGCAAGAAGAGTGGGTGCGGTATCGGATGGATGGGGCGGTGTTGAGGGGGTTCGCTTCGGGTAATTGATCGCACGCGGCAGCTCCTGCACGGTTCGTGAACGACCGCAAAATTGTGGCGTGCATCGAATGTGCAGGAGCTGGCGGAGGCTGCGATCTTTTGGGCGCAACGGCCCGGAAATGCGTTCGCGGATCGGCCACCGCATGCCGTTGGCGCGTACCGGGATCGGCAAGGCGCTGATGCTGGATGACAGGCAGGAAGAATGGCAGCGTCTGTACGAAGTCAGCCTGCCGGCAGGAGGGAAAAATCAATTCTGGCCGCAGCACCCGGAGCAGTCCTGGGAGCAGGTTGAGCCGCGCATGCTCGAGTATGTTGCGGGCGGTTACGCTTTCGATCTGGAAGACAACGAACCGTCGATCCGCTGTGTGGAACGGCTGCTGCGTTGCTGGTGGCCGAAGGGTTGGGCGTGGCACAGGTGGCGCATCGGGTGGGGTATCAGAGCACGTCGCAGTTCAGTCGCGAGTACAAGCGCTACTTCGAGCGCAGTCCCGGCGACGAACGCGCCGCCTGATCCACCACAGATCCCCTGTGGGAGCGGGCTTGCTCGCGAAAGCGGTGTGTCAGTCAACATCAATGTTGGATGATAAACCGTCTTCGCGAGCAAGCCCGCTCCCACAGTTGAATGGTATTGTTGCTTGAATCCCGGGCAACAAAAAGGCCCCCATTCCGGGAGCCTCGATGTTCAGCGATGCGACTTACATGTTCGGATAAGTCGGGCCGCCGGAACCTTCCGGCGCCACCCAGGTAATGTTCTGTGCAGGGTCCTTGATGTCGCAGGTCTTGCAGTGCACACAGTTCTGGGCGTTGATCTGGAAGCGCTTCTCGCCGTCTTCATTGGTTACCACCTCATATACGCCGGCCGGGCAGTAACGCTGGGCAGGTTCATCGTACAGCGGCAGGTTCTTGGCGATCGGTATGCTCGGATCGGTCAGCTTCAGGTGGCACGGCTGTTCTTCTTCATGGTTGGTACCGGAGATGAACACCGAGCTGAGTTTGTCGAAGCTGATCTTGCCGTCCGGTTTCGGGTAGTCGATCTTCTTGCAGTCGGCCGCGAGCTTCAGGCACGCGTAATCCGGCTTGGTGTCGTGCAGGGTGAACGGCAGCTTGCCGCCGAAGATGTTCTGATCGAGCCAGTTGAAACCGCCACCGACGATGGCGCCGAACTTGTGGATCGCCGGGCCGAAGTTGCGGCTGGCGAACAGTTCTTCGTGCAGCCAGCTGTTCTTGAACGCGTCGACGTAAGTGGTCAGCTCTTCGGTGCCATCTTTGTCGGCGAACAACGCGTCAGCCACCGATTCAGCGGCGAGCATGCCGGACTTCATGGCGGTGTGGCTGCCTTTGATCTTGGCGAAGTTCAGGGTGCCGAGGTCGCAACCGATCAGCGCGCCGCCCTTGAACACCATTTTCGGCAGCGAGTTCAGGCCGCCTTTGCAGATGGCACGCGCGCCGTAGCTGATGCGCTTGCCGCCTTCCAGGTATTGCTTGAGCACCGGGTGATGCTTGAGGCGCTGGAATTCGTCGAATGGCGACAGGAAGGTGTTGCTGTAGGACAGGTCGACGATCAGGCCGACCACCACCTGGTTGTTTTCCAGGTGATAGAGGAACGAGCCGCCCGTGTTCTCGGTGCCGATGATGTCCAGCGGCCAGCCGGCAGTGTGCACTACCAGGCCTGGCTGATGCTTGGCCGGGTCGACTTCCCAGATTTCTTTCAGGCCGATGCCGTAATGCTGGGCGTCGGCCTCGCTGTCGAGGTTGAAACGCTTGATCAGCTGCTTGCCGATGTGACCGCGGCAACCTTCGGCGAACAGGGTGTACTTGCCCCGCAGTTCCATGCCCGGGGTGTACAGGCCCTCTTTTGGATGGCCTTCACGGTCAACGCCCAAATCGCCGGTGATGATCCCGCGAACCACGCCGTTCTCGTCGAACAGTGCTTCCTGAGCGGCGAAGCCTGGGTAGATTTCTACGCCCAGGTTCTCGGCCTGCTGGGCCAGCCAGCGGCACAGGTTGCCCAGGGAGATGATGTAATTGCCTTCGTTGTGCATGGTCTTGGGCACAAAGAAGTCAGGAATTTTCTGCGCGCTGTCGGCGTTCTTGAGCACGAAGATGTCATCGCGGGCCACCGGCGTGTTCAGCGGGGCGCCGAGCTCTTTCCAGTCCGGGAACAATTCGTTCAGGGCGCGGGGTTCGAAGATCGCGCCGGAGAGAATGTGTGCACCGACTTCGGAGCCTTTTTCGACCACGCAGACGCTGATTTCCTTACCGGCTTCGGCGGCCTTCTGCTTCAAGCGGCAGGCGGCGGAAAGACCCGCGGGGCCGGCACCGACGATGACCACGTCGAATTCCATGTATTCGCGTTCCACAGGTTATCTCCTACTCAAGGCTCAACAGTTTTTTTTCTAATTGGAGGTTTGGTGTCGCATCCATGAATGCCTGCTCGAGGCAGGAAAAGGACAATCGATAACCCACCTTTCTCTCTAAGGTGGCGCATTATATCTACACCGCTCTCAGCGTCCAATACAAACGTTTGTTTGAATCGGTGCGAGGCCAGAGAAATCAAAGTCACGCGGCTTATCTCTGGCCATTTTGCCGTATTGACCGGAATAGGTGTTCCGGTCAATATACGGGCGGTTTTGCGCTCGCCGTAGGCTGACTGTTGGTTTCAAGAGCACCTCTAAAGACAGGGCGATGGCCGTACAAGGTGAAGCGTTGCGACTCCAGGGGCGCAGTTTACACGCCGCGTTAATGAATGACTCGTCAGTCACCACTGATAAACGGTCATCCACCTCGTGAGCAAGGTTCACCCGATACACCTGCCAGCGTTTTTAGAGGTGCCCTTGCGCCGATGAGCATCAAACCGCCAGGTTCGCCTAGGCGACTTCTTTTCACCGGAGAGTAACGAGGAATCCATGAAGGTTCTTGTAGCTGTCAAACGCGTTGTGGATTACAACGTGAAAGTTCGCGTCAAGGCGGACAATTCCGGCGTCGACCTCGCCAACGTCAAGATGTCGATGAACCCGTTCTGCGAAATCGCAGTGGAAGAAGCCGTACGCCTGAAAGAGAAAGGTGTTGCGACTGAAATCGTCGTAGTCTCCGTCGGCCCGTCCACCGCTCAAGAGCAACTGCGCACTGCGCTGGCGCTGGGTGCCGATCGCGCCATCCTTGTCGAATCCGCCGAAGATCTGACTTCCCTGGCCGTTGCCAAGTTGTTGAAAGCTGTTGTCGACAAGGAACAGCCGCAGCTGGTGATCCTTGGCAAACAAGCCATCGACAGCGACAACAACCAGACTGGCCAGATGCTCGCTGCATTGAGCGGCTACGGTCAGGGCACGTTCGCTTCGAAAGTCGAAATCAGCGGCGACAGCGTTGCTGTAACCCGTGAAGTCGACGGCGGCGCGCAGACAGTTTCCCTGAAACTGCCGGCCATCGTCACCACCGACCTGCGTTTGAACGAGCCGCGCTACGCGTCCCTGCCAAACATCATGAAAGCCAAGAAGAAGCCTCTCGAAGTGCTGACTCCGGACGCTTTGGGCGTTTCCACCGCCTCCACCAACAAGACCCTGAAAGTCGAAGCGCCTGCTGCACGCAGCGCGGGTATCAAGGTCAAGTCGGTGGCTGAACTGGTCGAGAAACTGAAAAACGAAGCGAAGGTAATCTAATCATGACTATCTTGGTAATCGCTGAACACGACGGCAAAGCAGTGGCCCCGGCCACGCTGAACACCGTTGCTGCCGCTGCCAAAATCGGCGGTGACGTGCACGTACTGGTTGCCGGTCAGGGCGTTGGCGCCTTGGCTGAAGCCGCTGCGAAAATCGCTGGCGTGGCTAAAGTGCTGGTGGCCGACAACGCCGCCTACGCTCACCAGTTGCCGGAAAACGTTGCTCCGCTGGTCGCAGAGCTTGGCAAGGGCTACAGCCACATCCTGGCTGCCGCCACGTCCAACGGCAAAAACATCCTGCCGCGGGTTGCCGCTCAGCTGGACGTTGACCAGATCTCCGAGATCATCTCGGTCGAAAGCGCCGACACCTTCAAGCGCCCGATCTACGCCGGTAACGCCATCGCTACCGTTCAATCGAACGCTGCAGTGAAAGTGATCACCGTGCGTGCCACCGGTTTCGACCCGGTTGCCGCCGAAGGTGGTTCCGCTTCCGTTGAAGCGGTTGGCGCTGCTCACGACGCTGGCATCTCCAGCTTCGTTGGCGAAGAACTGGCCAAATCCGATCGTCCGGAACTGACCGCTGCCAAGATCGTCGTTTCCGGCGGTCGCGGCATGCAGAACGGTGACAACTTCAAACACCTGTACGCCCTGGCCGACAAGCTGGGCGCTGCCGTCGGAGCATCGCGCGCCGCGGTCGACGCAGGGTTTGTACCGAACGACATGCAGGTCGGTCAGACTGGCAAGATCGTTGCGCCACAGCTGTACATCGCCGTCGGTATCTCCGGCGCGATCCAGCACCTGGCCGGCATGAAAGACTCCAAGGTGATCGTTGCGATCAACAAGGACGAAGAAGCGCCGATCTTCCAGGTGGCCGATTATGGCCTGGTGGCGGATCTGTTCGAAGCGATCCCCGAGTTTGAGAAGCTGGTCTAATCCAGCGGCCTGACTTATAAAGAGCCCGACCTTTTGGTCGGGCTTTTTTTTTGTTCTTCTGTAGGAGCGAGGCTTGCCCGCGAAGGGGGCGTCACAGCCAACACTTATGTTGGCTGTGACAACGCTTTCGCGGGCAAGTCGGATCGCCGCACCGCTCGCTCCTACAGGGAGATATAACCGGGTTTGAAGGGGAGTGTATTGCCATGGATCTGCGCCGCATGTTCGGTTGGTCAATGCTGTTGGGGCTGACGGTGTTGCCGATGCTGTCTATTGCCGCGGGCAAGTGTGAACGCCTGGTAGTGACCGGCAGTCCCGATGCGCCACCTTACCTGTGGCAAGACCCGCAGAACCCCAAACACCTGATCGGTGCCAGTGCCGATCTGTTGCAGCACGTGGCGGGGGAGTTGGGGATCAAGGTCGAACTGCTTTACGCCGGCAAACGCGCCCAGGCCCTGGACGAAGTGCGCAGCGGGCGCATGGACATGCTGGCCGATGCGCCGTTGACGGTGAGCGGGCTGGAGTCCATGGATTACATTCATCCGCCATTGCTGGAAAACGATTACCTGGTCTGGACCCGAAAAGACTCGGCACTGGTCTACAACCAGGCGCAGGACCTTCACGGTCATCCCGGCGCCCTGTCGGAAAAGTCCAGGATGACCCCGGCATTCGACACCTTCGCCGAGCAGCAATTGACCCTCGCGCGCACGCCGAACCTGACCCAGGCCCTTCAGAAGTTGCTGTTGGGCGAGGTGGAATTTGTCCTTGCGGGACGCTACTCAGGCATGGCGGCCGCGCAGTCGCTGAGCATGGCCAATGACCTGGTCGCGCGTGCACAACCGGTCGATAAACCCGGCCTGTTCCTCGCGGTCTCCCATAACTCTGCCTGCAACGATCCGTGGTTACGCGGACAGCTGGCCAAAAAGATGACAGAATTGCCCGCGTCCGGACTGACGGAAGCGGCATTGCAGCGCAATGTCGAGCGCTGGAAGCTGCAGCAGCAACTACCCGCCAGTACCCCAAAACAGTAGGGATTTTTAGTGAGTATTCGACCTCTTTTCGCTGCCCTGGCCGTTCTGGCTCTGGCGGGTTGTGCAGCCGATCCGGCGCCGAATGAACAAATACGCCTGACCGAACAGGCGCTTGTACAAGCCAAGGCCGTGGGGGCCACCGTCGATGACGTGCCGGAATTGAAACTGGCCGAAGAAAAATTCAGCCGAGCCCAGGGCGACATGGCCGATCAGTCCTACAGACATGCGCGCATGCGGGCCGAGCAGGCCGAGCTGGACGCACGTCTGGCCGAAGCCCGGGTCCTGACCCGCAAGAGCGAAGAGCAGTTGAACGTACTCAATACCCGCATCACCCGCTTGCGCAAGCAATTGGGAGATGCCCAATGAGCCTCAAGAGCAAGGTATTCGGCGGTTTGCTCCTGGCAGGCTGTGCAAGCCTCCATGGCTGTGCCGGTCAGCACAGCGAGGCCGCGTTGCAGCAGGCCGGTGTCGATTTCCAGAAGGTCAAGGAAGACTCCAGCGTGCTGCGGATCGCGCCCAAGGACGTGATCCGCGCCGGTGAGTCCCTGGCCCGCGCCGATCGCCTGTCCAGTTATTGGGGCAGCGGATCCGACGTGCAGCATTACGCGTATCTGAGCCAGCGCTACAGCGAAATCGCCCGGGAGCACACCAACAAGGTGCTCAACGAAGAGCGCGCGGCGAAGCTCGAACTGGAGCGTCAGCGCCTGCAACTGGCCCTGCGCGAATCCAAATTGCTCAGCGTGCAACAGCAGGGCAAGTGGCTTGAAGAACAGATTCTCGCGCTGGCCACCACCCAGACCGACCGTGGCCTGGTGATGACCCTGGGCGATGTGCTGTTCGACACTGGCGAAGCGGAGTTGAAAAGTTCGGCCAACCGCGTGGCGTTGAAAATCGTGCAGTTCCTGCAGCTCAACCCCAAGCGCGTCGTGCGCATCGAAGGCTATGCCGACAGTACCGGCGGCAAGCAGGAAAACCTCAAACTGTCCCGCGACCGTGCGCAATCGGTGGCGAACGTGCTGATGGACCTGGGCATCGACGACAAACGTATCCAGGTGGAAGGCTACGGCGATGAATACCCGGTGGATGCGAATGCCTCGGAACGGGGCCGCGCACAGAACCGTCGGGTGGAAATTGTGTTCTCCGACGAAACAGGCCAGCTCGGCGCTACCCGCTAAGGGTTGCGTCCCTGGAGAGCCCGGCCTGCCCAGCAGCGCCGGGTTTTTTTTGCGTCTGACAATCGTTCGCGCCCAACCCATAAAGCAGTACAGATTTTGCTGACACAGCACTGTACTGTCGACTATTGTGGCAACTGTCCCCGTACACTTCTAAACTGTTCCGGTATGTTTCACACAAGAATAAAATGCCTGTGAAATCGAGTGCTGCGTCATGACCAATCTCTTGCTTTACCAACGTATTGCTCAACAACTGGCCGAAGACATCCGCCGTGGTGTCTATCAACCGGGGGAGCGCGTGCCTTCGGTACGCAAGATGAGCTCGCAGCTCAACGTCAGCCATGCGACAGTGTTGCAGGCCTACGCCAATCTCGAGGATCAGGGGCTGATCCGTGCCCGGCCGCAGTCGGGTTACTACGTGCACCAGACCCCCGCGCTGACCGCGCCGACGCCGGACATCGCCAGGGTCGAGCGTCCCGGCCTGGTCACCCGCAGCAGCATTATTCAGCAAGTGCTGGTCGAATCCCGCCGCGAGGGTGTGTTTCCCTTGGGCGCAGCAGTACCGAGTGTCGATTATCTACCGGTAAGGGCGCTGCATCAGCAATTGGCCAAAGTCACCCGTTTCCATAGTCCGCGGGCATTCAGCTACATGTTCAGCCCCGGTTTCGAACCCTTGCGGCGCCAAGTGGCGATTCGCATGCGTGACGCCGGCGTGGTGGTCGATCCCTCGGAAGTGGTCATCACCCACGGCTGCGTCGATGCCTTGCAGATGTCCCTGCGCGTCCTGACCCGGCCGGGCGACTTGATCGCCGCCGAGTCGCCGACCTACTACGGTTTGCTGCAGCTGGCTGACCTGCTGGGCCTCAAGGTCATCGAGATTCCCAGCGATCCGGCGACTGGCATGAGCCTCGAAGCCCTGCAACTGGCGGCCAACCAGTGGTCGATCAAGGCGCTGGTGCTGACCACTCGTCTGAGCAATCCGCTGGGCGGCACCATGCCCGAAGAGCGACAGAAGCAACTGCTGCGGCTGGCCTCGGATTTCGATATTCAGGTTGTCGAAGATGATATCTACGGCGAACTGATGTTCGAGCAGGGTCGCACCAAAGCGCTCAAGGCCTACGATCGGCTGGATCGGGTGATCTATTGCTCGAGCTTCTCCAAAACCCTGTCGCCGGGCGTGCGGATCGGCTGGATGATTGCCGGCAAGTACCAGCAGGAAATCCAGCGCTTGCAGACCTTCAGCACCCATTCGGCCTGCAGCGTCACGCAGATGGGCATTGCAGCGTATCTGGAGAACGGTGGTTACGACCGGCATTTGCGCTACATCCGCCAGGAGTACCGCAAGAACCTCAGCGCCTTCCAGCTGGCGGTGCAACAGCATTTTCCGGAAGGCACGCAGATGACCCGACCGACCGGCGGTTTCATTTTGTGGGTCAGTCTGCCGGGAAGGGTCAATACTCAGGAACTGCATGTGCGCGCGTTGCAGCAGGGCATCAGCATCGCGCCGGGGCTGATTTTCAGTAATACCGAGCAGTTCAATCACTGCATTCGCCTGAACTGCGGCATCCCCTGGAACCGGGAAGCCGAGCGTGCATTGATGACCTTGGGCATGCTCGCCACCCAGCTCTGCCAGGAGATGGCCGGCGGTTTTTGACGGGGGGACAGGCTGTGCTTGTCTTGTTGCGTGCAACAGGCCAGCATATGACTCCTGCCGTTTGTGCCGTTTGTGCCGTTGGGTCCATGAAAGCGATTTTCCCCGCCGTATGGCTATCGATATGCCTGCTGATGACTGTTCAGGCAGAAAGCATCATGGCAGCTCCCGTCCAAGAAAAACCGGCAGCCAACGCCACCTCTAAACAACCGGCACCGACCAAGAAGGCCGCAGCGGTCAAAAAGAAAGCGGCCAAGGTGAAAAAACGCGCGCCGATTGCTTCCAAGTCCAAACCCTCCAGTGAAGTGATGAAGACCAAACTGCCTTCGGCCCATCTGGATTTGAGCCTTCCCGAGGAGATGGCCGAGGAACTGAAACCCATCGGTTCGGTACCCTTGCCACGACGCGACCCGGTATTGCCGCAAATGTTCGGTGACAAGGCCGACAGCACGCCGTTCCAGCTCAACGGAAGGCTGATCAGTAACGAAATGCAGTTACAACTGCGTAACGAAGAGCGTCGGGAAGTCGAAGGCGCTGCGCTGGAATTCGAATTCAAGCGGTAATTGCCGTCCATCTGTGACCTGTTGGCCAGACACTTTGTCGGAGACTGGTCAGTCATGTTCGTTTGAGCGAAAAAACCTGGGTTCAGGCAATTTAAAACGATCGTTTTAACGGTTACCCTGTGCCTCGTCTTTAACCCGTCGCCCGTCGCGAGGAGCTCGTCGTCATGAAATGCCGTGAAGGCTGTGGCGCCTGTTGCATTGCCCCTTCCATCAGTTCACCGATTCCCGGCATGCCCAATGGCAAGGCCGCGGGAGAACGTTGCGTTCAGCTGTCTGCGGAGAATTTGTGCAGTATTTTTGGCAAGGCGGAACGTCCTGCCGTGTGTTCGGCGTTTGCAGCCGATGTCGAAGTCTGCGGAAGCAGCAGTGATGAAGCGATCAAATTGCTGGGATGGTGGGAGCAAATGACGGCGGCGTGATGGGGTCAACGAACGGAACTTCAACAATAAGGAATAAGATTATGGGTTCGCTGCATCGTATGGCTGTGCTCTGTGGGTTGACGGTTGTGCTGGCCACATCGGTCGCCCAGGCCGAAGACTGGAAAGTCGCCAAGAACGAAGACGGGATCAAGATCTCTCTCAGTGAAGTGGCTGGCTCCGATTACAAGGCTTACCAGGGCGTCACCCTGATGAAGACCACCATTGCCAAACTGCGTGCATTGCAGGAAGACCTGCCAGGCACTTGCGCCTGGATTCATGAATGCAAGAGCCTGAAGTTGCTCAAGCACGAAGGCAATCAGAGCTGGACCTACACCCAGTTCAATACGCCCTGGCCGGTTACCCCGCGTGACTCGGTGATGCATGTCACCACCGTCGAGGGCGCCGATGGCAGCCTGACCCGCAAGCTCGAAGGCGTACCGAAGTACCTTCCCGAAGAAAAAGGCTTTGTGCGTGTCACCAAGGTCGACGGTTTCTGGAAGTTCGTGCCCAAGGGCGACCAGGTCGAAGTGACTTATCAGGTGCACACAGAGCCGGGCGGCAGCATCCCGTCGATGGTGGCCAACAAGTTTGTGGTCGATGCGCCGTTCAATACCTTGAAAGCCCTGAAAGAACGCGCCGAGAAGTAGGAGCGAGGCTTGCCCGCGAACCAGACGACGCGGTGTATCAGATACACCGTATTATCGTTCTTCGCCGGCAAGCCTGGCTCCTACAGCGAACCAGGCGCTGCGGTGTATCTGTAATACCGCGTTACCGTTCTTCGCCTGTAGGAGCGAGCGGGCGGCGATCCGACTTGCCCGCGAACCAGGCGCTGCGGTGTATCTGTTATACCGCGTTATCGTTCTTCGCCGGCAAGCCTGGCTCCTACAGGGGGATAGGCGCAACGGCCATTATTTTGTTTCCGGATATGCGTTGCACGAAATTTTCACAAACCCTCCAAGACAATGCCCGCGCCGCGCATACCGGGCAGTAATCAATGGCAATGCCGCGGACGATCGTGCAACATTTGCGCACCGCGCAAGCCCCGGGGCCGAGAACCTGGCCAACAGAGGGCAAGGCGCCGCTGTATTTTTGCAACTTCAACTTCCAATGGGTCCTAAAACGACATGGCAAACCCGGACGCCCTGAGTCAGCAGCGAGCTTCTAGTCGCCTGCTGCAACCGACCGTCAAATCGCATCTGGCCTACACGCTGCTGTGTGCCCTGGTCATGATGGTCATGTTCACCCTGCTGCGCGTCGCGCTGCTGGTCTACAACCGCGAGATGATGCTCGACACACCGGCCTCGACCTTTTTCGAAGCGTTCACCAACGGTCTGCGTTTCGACCTGCGACTGGTGGTCTACTTCAGCGTTCCGCTGGTGCTGGCGCTGTTCAGTGCCCGGGCCATGGCTGCCCGCGGGTTCTTCCGTCTCTGGCTGACCGTCGTCTCGAGCATTGCATTGTTCCTCGGCCTGATGGAGATGGACTTCTACCGCGAGTTCCACCAGCGCCTCAACGGCCTGGTGTTCCAGTACATCAAGGAAGACCCGAAAACCGTGACCAGCATGCTCTGGTACGGTTTCCCTGTGGTTCGCTACCTGTTGGCCTGGGCCGTGGGCACCGTGATCCTGACCCTGGCGTTCAAGGGCGCCGACCGGGCCACCCGTCCCCGCGGCCCATTCAGCGGCGGCAGCGTCGGCACGCGCCAGATCGCGCCGTGGTATTCGCGCATCGCGGTGTTCGTGGTCTGCCTGCTGGTCTGCGTAGTCGCTGCCCGTGGCACCCTGCGCCAGGGCCCGCCGATGCGTTGGGGTGACGTCTACACCACCGACTCCAACTTCGCCAACCAGCTGGGCCTCAACGGTACATTGTCGCTGATCGCCGCGGCCAAGAGCCGGATGTCCGAAGACCGCGACAACATCTGGAAAGCCACGCTGCCGCAGCCGCAAGCCCAGCAAGTCGTGCGTGACATGCTGGTGATGCCGGATGACAAGCTGGTGGATGTCGAGACGGCCGCCGTGCGTCGCGACTACACGCCGCCGACCGACAAGACCCTGCCGATCAAGAATGTCGTCGTGATCCTGATGGAAAGCATGGCGGGTCACTCGGTGGGCGCGCTGGGTGCCCCAGGCAATATCACGCCATACCTCGACCAGCTGTCGAAGGAAGGCCTGTTGTTCGACCGTTTCTTCTCCAACGGCACCCATACCCACCAGGGTATGTTCGCCACCATGGCCTGCTTCCCGAACCTGCCGGGTTTCGAATACCTGATGCAAACGCCCGAGGGCAGCCACAAGCTGTCCGGCCTGCCGCAATTGCTCAGCGCCCGTGACTACGACGACGTGTACGTCTACAACGGTGACTTCGCCTGGGATAACCAGTCGGGTTTCTTCAGCAACCAGGGCATGACCAACTTCATTGGTCGTAACGACTTCGTCAATCCGGTGTTCTCCGATCCGACCTGGGGCGTGTCCGACCAGGACATGTTCGACCGTGGTCTGGTCGAGCTCAAGGCGCGGGAAAACGGCAAGCCGTTCTATGCCCTGCTGCAAACCCTGTCCAACCACACGCCCTACGCCTTGCCGACACCTTTGCCGGTCGAGCGCGTGACCGATCGCGGTAGCCTCAACGAGCATTTGACCGCCATGCGCTACTCGGACTGGGCGCTGGGCCAGTTCTTCGAAAAGGCCCGCAAGGAGCCGTACTTCAAGGAGACCTTGTTTGTCGTCGTGGGCGACCACGGGTTTGGCAACGAGCGTCAGATCACCGAAATGGACCTGGGCCGCTTCAACGTGCCGATGCTGTTCATCGCACCGGGTATCCAGGAAAAGTTTGGCCAGCGTGACCACACCGTGGGCACTCAGATCGACATCGTGCCAACCATCATGGGCCGGATCGGTGGCGAAGTGCGCCATCAGTGCTGGGGGCGTGACCTGCTCAACCTTCCCGAAGGCGACACCGGTTTTGGCGTGATCAAACCGTCGGGCAGCGAGCAGACCACGGCCATTATCACGGCCGACCAGATTCTGGTGCTGCCGAAGGATAAGGACATGGCGCCGAAAATGTACCGGTATGAACTCGGTGCTACGCCGCACGCCGAGGTCGTTGCGGATGCGTCACGAACGGCGGAGCTGAAACTCAAGCTCGAAGCGTTCCTGCAAACGGCGACCAAGAGCCTGATCGACAACACCGCCGGTGTAGTAGACGGCAAGCCAGACGGAATAGTCGAAACGAAATAAAAAAAGAGGCCCTTGAAAAGGGCCTCTTTTTTTTGCCTGTTAAACCTTTATATCTTACCCAGCAACAGCAGGATCAACAGCACCACCAACACCACGCCGATGATACCCGACGGCCCATAACCCCAACTTCTGGAGTGCGGGAAGACCGGTAAACCACCCACCAGCAGGAGGATCAGGATAATGATCAGAATTGTGCCCATGTTTATTTCCTTGTTGGAAGTGTTCTGGAACTACCTGGCATTCAATGGTCCGCCGCGATGCCATAAAACCAGGCTGCTTACAAAATCCGACTGTTGCCTGTGAGCAAAAATTCCAAGTTTTTTTAATGTTTTTCGAACAAAGGCTTATTTCGTTTTAGTGCATTAGTTGGTTGGGGCACTTCCAGGGTTTGCCTGGACCATTCAGCAATCTGATGGAGCGTGGGTCGGGCAATGTCCTTCGCTACACTCGACACATCTTCCCCGGAACAACAAGGCTGTTTGCTATGCAAAATCGCATGATGATCACTGGTGCGGGCTCTGGCCTGGGTCGCGAAATCGCGCTGCGCTGGGCGCGTGAAGGCTGGCAACTGGCCTTGTCGGATGTGAGCGAGCCCGGTCTGCAAGAAACCCTGAAACAGGTTCGCGAAGCCGGTGGCGACGGCTTCATCCAGCGTTGCGATGTACGCGATTACAGCCAGTTGACCGCCTTCGCCCAAGCCTGTGAAGAGAAGCTGGGCGGCATCGATGTCATCGTCAACAACGCTGGCGTCGCTTCTGGCGGGTTCTTCAGTGAGCTGTCCCTGGAGGACTGGGACTGGCAGATCGCGATCAACCTGATGGGCGTGGTCAAGGGCTGCAAGGCCTTCCTGCCGCTGCTGGAAAAAAGCAAAGGCAAGATCATCAACATTGCGTCGATGGCCGCTCTGATGCAAGGTCCGGCCATGAGCAACTACAACGTCGCCAAGGCGGGCGTGGTGGCCTTGTCCGAAAGCCTGCTGATCGAACTGGCGCAGCAGGAAATCGCCGTGCATGTGGTGTGCCCGTCATTCTTCCAGACCAACCTGCTCGATTCCTTCCGTGGCCCGACGCCGGCCATGAAGGCCCAGGTCGGTAAATTGCTGGAAAGCTCGCCGATCAGCGCTGCCGACATTGCCGACTACATCCATCAACAGGTCGGCGCCGGCGAATTCATGATTCTGCCCCATGAGCAGGGCCGTATGGCCTGGGCGCTCAAGCAGAAGAACCCGCAACTGCTCTACGACGAAATGACCGTCATGGCCGACAAGATGCGCGCCAAGGCCAGGCAAACCGCAGGCTGAACTTGCCCTTGGGCATCACCGTCGCTAGGGTGGCCGCAACCGGTCATCCTGGCGAGACGTTTGCATGCTCAATTACCTGTGGTTTTTCCTCGCTGCGCTGTTTGAAATCGCCGGCTGCTTCGCCTTCTGGGTGTGGCTACGCCAGGGCAAGAGTGCCTGGTGGATAGTGCCGGCGTTGCTCAGCCTGACGGTGTTTGCGCTGCTGCTGACCCGTATCGAAGCGACCTATGCCGGTCGTGCCTATGCCGCTTACGGGGGTATCTACATCATTGCGTCGATTGGCTGGCTGGCGGTGGTCGAGCGGATTCGTCCGTTGGGCTCGGACTGGGTCGGAGTGGCGCTGTGCGTGATCGGGGCCAGTGTCATCCTGTTCGGGCCGCGCTTTGCCGCATCCTGACGGATAGGTCCTACAACTGCGGTGATTTGTCAGACCTTTCCTTCGTCGGCCTACTTCTTGCGCTGTAGGGGAGGTCTGATTTGCCGCCGACGCATTGAAGACCTACCGTGCGCCGGGCATCTTCAGGGCCAACTAATCCTGAAGGACGAATGCCATGCTTATACTCAGTCGCGTTGTGGGCGAATTGATATCTATCGGTGACGACATTTCCGTGCGCATTGTAGCGGTCAACGGCGGCACGGTGCGCTTTGGCGTCGAAGCGCCACGAGACGTCAACGTGCACCGATCCGAGATCTACGAACGCATCCAGCTCAAACTGCCGAAAAACAAAGCGCACTGAAGATTTCAGTCGAACAGATGCTTGGGCACGTCGTGCTTGAGCATCAACTGGCATTGCTCGCTTTGCGGGTCGAAGACAATCAGCGCCTGCCCCTTGGTCAAGGCCTGGCGAACCCGTAGTACGCGGGTTTCGAGCGGCGTGTCATCACCGTTATCGGTGCCGTCACGGGTCACGAAGTCCTCGATCAGGCGGGTCAGGGTGTCGACTTCAAGTTGGTCATGGGGGATCAG
The DNA here is from genome assembly GCF_902497995.1 of Pseudomonas fluorescens. Lineage (GTDB taxonomy): Bacteria > Pseudomonadota > Gammaproteobacteria > Pseudomonadales > Pseudomonadaceae > Aquipseudomonas > Aquipseudomonas fluorescens_BK. The sequence continues at coordinate 124,401 of NZ_CABVII010000007.1, forward strand.
CATGGGCACCTCGGCTAAACAATGGCGCGATGCTACGGCGAATGACAGGTTGCGGCTAGCCTGCGGCTCATATGTCGCCTGATCTACCGCCTTCGCGGGCAAGCCTCGCTCCTACAGGGCATGTGCCGACACCTGATATTGTGATCGACGCGAAACCTGTAGGAGCGAGGCTTGCCCGCGAAGGCAATCTCTCAGGCAATGAGAAGCCCGGGTCAGCTCTCCGACCGCTGCCCCACCAGACTATCCACCGACGGCACCCGGGTGTCGCTTTCCATCTGCGTGTCATGTTCGATCTGATGACTGAACCTGTCCAGCGACCCCTTCGCCGGCTGGGCATCGCTGGCGAATACCGGTGGGCTGAGGATGTAGGCACCCAGCAAACGACTGAGCGCGGCGAGGCTGTCGATGTGGGTGCGTTCATAGCCGTGGGTGGCGTCGCAGCCAAAGGCGAGCAGGGCGGTGCGAATGTCATGGCCGGCGGTCACTGCCGAGTGCGCATCGCTGAAGTAGTAACGGAACAGGTCGCGGCGCACCGGCAACTCATTGTCACTGGCCAGGCGCAGCAGGTGGCGCGACAGGTGATAGTCATACGGCCCGCCGGAATCCTGCATCGCCACGCTCACGGCGTGTTCGCTGGAGTGCTGGCCCGGCGCGACCGGAGCGATGTCGATGCCGACGAATTCGCTGACATCCCAGGGTAACGCTGCCGCCGCGCCGCTGCCGGTTTCCTCGGTGATGGTGAAGAGCGGATGACAGTCGATCATCAGCTCTTCGCCGCTGTCGACGATGGCTTTCAGCGCTGCCAGCAGTGCAGCGACACCAGCCTTGTCGTCGAGGTGTCGGGCGCTGATGTGGCCACTTTCAGTGAACTCCGGCAACGGGTCGAAGGCGACGAAATCGCCGACGCTGATCCCCAGGGAGTCGCAATCGGCACGGGTGGCGCAATAGGCGTCCAGGCGCAATTCGATGTGATCCCAGCTGATCGGCATTTCATCCACGGCGGTATTGAACGCATGCCCGGAAGCCATCAGCGGCAACACGCTGCCGCGGATCACACCGTTATCGGTAAACAGGCTGACCCGGCTGCCCTCGGCAAAACGGCTGGACCAGCACCCGACCGGGGCCAGGGTCAGGCGGCCGTTGTCCTTGATCGCGCGAACCGCCGCGCCGATGGTGTCCAGGTGCGCGGACACTGCCCGGTCCGGACTGTTCTTCTTGCCCTTGAGCGTGGCACGGATGGTCCCGCGGCGGGTCATTTCAAATGGAATGCCAAGTTCTTCAAGGCGTTCGGCGACGTAGCGCACGATGGTGTCGGTAAACCCGGTCGGGCTGGGAATGGCGAGCATTTCCAGCAGGACTTTTTGCAGGTAATTGAGGTCTGGTTCGGGAATTTTTTGGGTCATGGAAACTCCTGATGAGTTAAGCACATCGATGGTTTCGATGAGGGGGAATGAATCTGTGTTGCCTGTCCGGCCGCCTTCACGAGCAAGCCCGCTCCCACAGTTGACCGCATTCCCCTGTGGGAGCGGGCTTGCCCGCGAAGGCGCCAGTCCAGGCACTACACCACTAAGGGACCGCCGACTGACTATGGGGAAACAACAAATCCACAAACCGCTCCGCCGTCGGCTGCGGTTCATGGTTGGCCAGCCCGGCGCGCTCGTTGGCTTCGATAAACACATACTCCGGCTGATCGGCCGCGGGCACCATCAGGTCAAGTCCGACCATCGGAATATCCAGCGCCCGCGCCGCGCGCACTGCCGCATCGACCAGGGTCGGATGCAGGATTGCCGTGACATCCTCGAGAATGCCACCGGTATGCAGGTTTGCCGTGCGCCGCACGAACAGATGCTCGCCGGCCGGCAGCAGGCTTTCGTAATCGTAGCCCGCTGCCTGCAGGGTGCGCTCGGTCTCATGGTCCAGCGGGATTTTGCTTTCACCGCTGGTGGCGGCCTGACGCCGTCGACTCTGGGCTTCGATCAACGCAGCGATGGAATGCTGACCGTCACCCACCACTTGCGCCGGTCGGCGGATCGCGGCGGCGACCACTTCGAAACCAATCACCACAATCCGCAGGTCGAGGCCTTCGTGGAAGCTTTCCAGCAACACGCGGCTGTCGAACAGGCGGGCTGACTCGATGGCTTGCTGGACCTCTTCGATGGTCCGCAAATCCACCGCGACCCCTTGACCCTGTTCGCCGTCCAGGGGTTTGACCACCACCCGCTCGTGCTCGTCGAGAAACGCCAGATTGTCGTCCGCGTTACCCGCCAGCTGTTGCGCCGGCAGCTTCAGGCCGGCCTTTTTCAACGCCTTGTGGGTCAGGCTCTTGTCCTGACACAAGGTCATGCTGATGGCACTGGTCAGATCGCTCAAGGATTCACGGCAACGTACCCGACGACTGCCATGGATCAAGGTGAACAGGCCGGCCTCGGCATCATCGACCTGCACTTCTATGCCGCGCCGGTGCGCTTCCTCGACGATGATCCGCGCATACGGATTGAACTCGGCTTCGGGACCCGGACCGAGGAACAGCGGCTGATTGATGCTGTTCTTGCGCTTGATGGCGAAGGTCGACAGGTTACGAAACCCCAGCTTGGCATAAAGACTTTTCGCCTGGCGGTTGTCGTGCAGCACTGACAGGTCCAGGTAACTCAAGCCGCGGCTCATGAAATGCTCGATCAAGTGCCGCACCAGCACTTCACCGACGCCTGGCCGCGAACATTGCGGGTCGACGGCCAGGCACCAGAGGCTGCTGCCGTTTTCCGGGTCGTTGAACGCCTTGTGATGATCGAGGCCCATGACGCTGCCGATGATCGCGCCGCTGTCCTCATCTTCGGCCAGCCAGAATACCGGGCCGCCCTGGTGACGCGGGGTCAGCAGACTCGGGTCGATCGGCAGCATGCCGCGCAGCTGGTACAGCCGGTTGATCGCCGACCAGTCCGCCTCGCTCTGGGCCCGGCGGATGCGAAAGCCGCGAAACACCCGGGTGGACTGCCGGTAATCGCTGAACCACAGACGCAGGGTGTCGGACGGGTCGAGAAACAATTGCGCCGGCTCCAGCCCCAGCACTTGCTGGGGCGCGGCGACGTAGAGCGCAATATCGCGCTCGCCGGGATGCTCGTTGAGCAACTCCAGGGCGAGGCTCGCCGGGTCGGCAAAGGTGTGGCCGATCAATAACCGGCCCCAGCCGCAATGCACGGCGATCGGCGCCGCGCCCAATTCACTGCGGTCTTCGGCCAGGCGTGCCTGCAAGCGTTCGTAGGAGGGCGCCTGACCGCGCAACAGGCGTTGGCTATAAGCCGTGGCATGGGGTTTCATCGATCAGATTCCTTGTTCACTGAGCCACAGGTTCAGGGCCGCCAATTGCCACAGCTTGGAGCCGCGCAACGGGGTCAACTGTCCTTGTGGATCGGTTAGCAGGCGATCGAGCATCTGCGGTTGGAACAGACCGCGATCCTGGCTGGGATCGAGCAGCAGGTCACGCACCCAGTTCAGCGTGTCGCCCTGCAAGTGCTTCAGGCCAGGGACCGGGAAGTAACCTTTCTTGCGGTCGATCACTTCACTGGGAATCACCAGCCGCGCCGCTTCTTTCAAGACTTGCTTGCCGCCGTCCGGCAGTTTGAATTTACCCGGCACCCGGGCCGACAATTCCACCAGGCGATAGTCGAGAAACGGTGTGCGCGCTTCCAGGCCCCAGGCCATGGTCATGTTGTCGACGCGTTTGACCGGGTCGTCCACCAGCATCACCGTACTGTCCAGACGCAAGGCTTTGTCTACCGCCGCATCGGCGCCGGGCTGTGCGAAATGTTCTTTGACGAAGTCACCCGCGGCGTCATTGGCGGTCAGCCATTTCGGCTGCACGGTGGCGGCGTAGTCGTCATAGCTGCGGTCGAAAAACGCATCGCGATAGGCGGCGTAAGGATCGTCTGCACCGTCGACTTGTGGATACCAGTGATAACCGGCAAACAGCTCGTCCGCGCCCTGGCCGCTCTGCACCACCTTGCAATGTTTGGCCACTTCCCGGGACAACAGGTAAAAGGCAATGCAGTCATGGCTGACCATCGGCTCGCTCATGGCGCGGAACGCCGCGGGCAGTTGCTCGATGATCTCTTTTTCGTCGATGCGCAGTTGGTGGTGCTGCGTGTTGTAGTGCTTGGCGATCAGGTCCGAATACTGGAACTCGTCGCCACGCTCGCCGCCGGCATCCTGGAAACCGATGGAGAAGGTCGACAGGTTTTCCACGCCGACTTCACGCAACAGGCCGACCAGCATGCTCGAATCGACACCGCCGGACAGCAGCACGCCGACATCGACCGCCGCACGTTGACGGATCGCCACCGCATCGCGGGTGCTGTCGAGCACCCGGTCGCGCCAGTCTTCGAGGGTCAGGTTCATCTCGTCGGCGTGTGGGCCGTAGGGCAGGGTCCACCAGGTTTTCTGCTCGGTGGTGCCATCCGCTTCGATGCGCATCCAGGTGGCCGGTGGCAGTTTTTCGATGCCCGCCAGCAAAGTGCGCGGCGCCGGGACCACGGCGTGGAAATTCAGATAATGATTGAGCGCCACCGGATCGAGGATCGGGCGGATGTCGCCACCCTTGAGCAACGCCGGCAGGGACGAGGCAAAGCGCAGGCGCTGGCCGGTGCGCGACAGGTACAGCGGCTTCACGCCCAGACGATCGCGGGCGATAAACAGACGTTTGGCATCGCGCTCCCAGATGGCGAAGGCGAACATGCCATTGAGTTTGGGCAGCAGCGCTTCGCCCCAGGCGTGATAACCCTTGAGCAGCACTTCGGTGTCGCCGCCGGAATAGAAGGCGTAGCCCAGGCTTTCCAGCTCGGTGCGCAGTTCCGGGTAGTTGTAGATGGCGCCGTTGAAGGCCAGGGACAAGCCCAGCTGGTTGTCGACCATCGGCTGCGCCGAGCCGTCCGACAGGTCCATGATTTTCAGGCGACGATGGCCCAGGGCAATCGGCCCCTGGGCCTGGAAGCCCCATGCGTCAGGGCCGCGAGGGGCCAGGTGATGGGTGATTCGTTCAACGGCTGCAAGGTCTGCAGGTTGATGATCAAAACGTAACTCGCCAGCTAATCCGCACATAAAGTCCTTACCGGTTTTTCCGTTGGGGAGGGTCAAGCGATACCGCGCAAAAAATGCGGGTACTCAGAAACTGACCCGGGTGAATCCCCGTAGTTTTAGACCGATAAGTTATAAGCGCAGAGTTTAGACTTTTCCGCGGACCAATTGGCGCACAGCAAAACGGTTGGGATGACAGGCCTCGGTGACTGACCTGGGCAAGGGCAGAGGTTCGTTTTCGATCCATGCCGCGAGCAGTTCGCCTGACAGTGGCGCGGTGATCAAGCCGCGAGAACCGTGGCCGCTGTTGAGGTAAAAACCGTCGAGCCAGGGGCATGCAGTGCCCGGTACTTGGCGGGCGTCCTTGCTCAGTACGGCGTAGGCGTCGGCGAACGCTGCTGGCTCGGCCAACGGGCCGACGATCGGCAGATAGTCCGGGCTGGTGCAGCGGAACGCGGCGCGTCCTTCAAGCTGCTGCGGGTCCAGTTCCCGAGCCTGCAGTCGAGTGGCCAGGTCGGGGGAGATTTCCTCGAGTAACGCCAGGTTGCCGAGGTGCTCGGTGAGGGTCGGGGTCAGGTCATCGCTCTTGAAATCGAAGCTGGCGCCAAGTGTGTGTTCGCCCAGTCGAGCCGGTGCGACATAGCCTTCGGCGCAGACGACAGTGGTCAGGCTCTGGCTTTGCGGTGTTTGCGCCAGTCGGGTGATCTGGCCACGAATGCGTTTGAGGGGCAGTTGGGCACTCTGTGGAAAACGCTTGATCTCGGCGGCACCGGCCAGGATCACCACGGGGGCACTGGCCAGCAAATCATCACCGTCCCAGGCTTGCCACTGATCGTCAACCTTGCGCAGTTCCAGTACATCGCGATGGGGCAGCCACTGGATGTTCGCCGAGGACGCCTGCCACTGGCACAACGCTGGCGGATGCACCCAGCCACCTTCCGGGAAAAACAATCCGCCATGCTCCAGGGCGATGCCGGCCTGTGCCTCGGCCAGCGGTTGATCGAGCAAGTGCACCAGGCCTGGCGCAAAGGCTGCGGCCAATTGCGCCTGACGCTCGGCTTCCCTGGCGTTGAAAGCCAGTTGCAGGACGCCACAATCGTCCCAGTCGACGCCCCGCTGCAAATGCTCGAGCAAGCGTCGGGTGTAGCCAAAACCGCTGACGATCAATTGCGACAACGCCGTGCCATGAGCTGAAAGCTTGAGATACAGCACGCCCTGGGGATTGCCCGACGCTTCCTGCGCCAGCGCATCGTGTCGCTCCAGCAGACTGACTTGCCAACCTCGCGCAGCCAGGCTGGCGGCGCTGGCACAGCCGGCCAGGCCGGCGCCGATCACCAGCGCCCGACGTTCGCCGCTCAGCGGTGTCGGACGTGCAAACCAGGGTTTGGCAACCGCGGGTGCCTGGGTTTGTTCAGGCCAGCCGAGGAAGGTGCCGCGCAGGATTTCCCATTTGTGGCCGATGCCTGGCGTGCGCTTCATCTTGAAGCCTGCGGCATTGAGCAGCCGGCGCACCCAACCGGTGCTGGTGAACGTGCTGAGGGTCGAGCCAGGCGCGGCCAGGCGCGCCAGCTCGGCGAACAGTTCGGCGGTCCACATGTCGGGGTTTTTCGCCGGGGCGAAGCCGTCGAGAAACCAGGCGTCGATCTGTGCATCCAGCTGCGGCAATTGCTCCAGGGCATCACCGATCAACAAGGTCAGGACGACTCGGCCGTTGTCCAGGATCAGGCGCTGGAAGCCTGGATGGATCGCCACGTAGTGCGCCAGTAGTTGCTCGGCAAAGGGTTTGAGTTCAGGCCACAAGGCCAGCGCCCGCTGCAGGTCCGGCAGGCTCAGCGGATACTTTTCGACACTGACAAAATGCAACCGCGCACCCGCCACCGCGTGCTGTTCGAACAACTGCCAGGCGCAGAGAAAATTCAATCCGGTGCCGAAACCGGTCTCACCGATCACCAGCCTGCCGCCCACCGGTAACGCGGCAAAGCGTTCACGCAAATTATTTTGCTCGAGGAATACGTAACGGGTTTCATCGAGGCCCGACTTATCCGAAAAATAGACATCGTCGAACACCCGCGAACGCGGGAGTCCCTGGTCGTCCCAGTCGAGCTGGGCGTGGGGCAATACAGGTTTCATGGCAGGCTCGGCAACGGCAAGGCGGCCATTCTAGCCGACCACAGGGAATTTTCCCTGCTGACTAATGGCCCAATCCGCTAGTCTTGCTCAATCCGGGAAGGGAGCCGTCCATGTTCGAATCTGCTGAAATCGGTCATGTCATCGACAAAGAAACCTACGAAGCGCAAGTGCCGGCGCTGCGCCAGGCTTTGCTTGAGGCACAGTTCGAACTGCAGCAGCAGAAGCGCTTCCCGGTGATCATCCTGATCAACGGGATCGAAGGCGCGGGCAAGGGCGAGACGGTCAAGCTGCTCAATGAATGGATGGACCCGCGCCTGATCGAGGTTCGCACCTTCGATCAACAGACCGACGAAGAGCTGGCGCGGCCACCGGCCTGGCGCTACTGGCGGATGCTCCCGGCCAAGGGCCGCATGGGGATTTTCTTCGGCAACTGGTACAGCCAGATGCTGCAAGACCGGGTCCATGGCGTATTCAAGAATCCGCGGCTCGATCAAGGCATCAACGCCGCCGAGCGACTGGAGAAGATGCTGTGCGACGAAGGCGCGCTGATCTTCAAGTTCTGGTTCCACCTCTCGAAGAAACAAATGAAAGCACGGCTCAAGGCCCTGGCCGATGATCCGCTGCACAGTTGGCGCATCAGCCCGCTGGACTGGCAGCAGTCGCAAACCTACGGCAAGTTCGTGAAATACGGCGAACGCATTCTGCGTCGCACCAGTCGCGACTACGCGCCGTGGCATGTGATCGCCGGGATGGACCCGCGCTATCGCAGTCTGGCGGTGGGCAAGATTCTGCTCGAGGGCCTGCAAGGCGCCCTGAAGCGCTCCAGGATTCACCCGGACAAAGTCAGCGCCGCGCCATTGGCCAGCAGCGTCGACCAGATGAACCTGCTCGACAGCCTGGACTTGACCCTGAATCTGGACAAGGACGATTACGAAGAACAGTTGATCACCGAGCAGGCGCGGTTCTCCGGACTTCTGCGCGATAAACGCATGCGCCGCCACGCGCTGATCGCCGTGTTTGAAGGCAATGACGCGGCGGGCAAGGGCGGGGCCATCCGCCGGGTGGCTGCGGCGCTGGACCCACGCCAGTACAGCATCGTGCCAATCGCCGCCCCCACTGAAGAAGAGCGGGCGCATCCCTATATGTGGCGGTTCTGGCGCCATCTTCCGGCGCGGGGCAAGTTCACCGTGTTCGACCGCTCCTGGTATGGCCGGGTGCTGGTGGAGCGCATCGAAGGTTTTTGCAGCGCGGCAGACTGGTTACGCGCCTACGGTGAAATCAACGACTTCGAAGAGCAGATCGCCGATGCCGGAGTGATCGTGGTCAAGTTCTGGCTGGCCATCGACAAACAGACGCAAATGGAGCGATTCGAGGAGCGTGAACAGACGCCGTTCAAACGCTTCAAGATCACCGAAGATGACTGGCGCAATCGGGAAAAGTGGGACGACTATCGGGCCGCGGTTGGCGACATGGTCGATCGCACCAGCACCGAGATCTCGCCCTGGACCCTGGTGGAGGCCAATGATAAACGCTGGGCCCGGGTCAAGGTGTTGCGCACCATCAATCAGGCGCTGGAACAAGCGTTCAGGAAATCCGACAAGAAGGTGAAAAAACACAAGGGCTAAGTCAATGGTTGCGCATACGCGAGGTGAATGATTGTCGCAGTTGGTCATTTGGTGGACTTATGCTCGGTCCACTCTAAACCGACAACAACAATGAGGTATGCCATGCGTGAAGTGGTGATCGTCGACAGCGTGCGGACCGGCCTGGCCAAATCCTTTCGCGGCAAGTTCAACATGACCCGGCCGGACGATATGGCGGCGCATTGTGTCGACGCCTTGTTGACACGCACGGGGATCGATCCGGCCAGCGTCGAGGACTGCATCGTCGGCGCCGGCTCCAACGAAGGCGCCCAGGGTTACAACATCGGTCGCAATGTCGCCGTGCTCTCGCGTTTGGGCGTCGGCACCGCCGGCATGACCCTCAACCGCTTCTGTTCTTCGGGCTTGCAGGCGATCGCCATCGCCGCCAACCAGATCGCCTCGGGGTGCAGCGACATCATCGTCGCCGGTGGTGTCGAGTCCATCAGCCTGACCATGAAAAGCGTCAACACCGACAACCTGATCAACCCGCTACTCCAAGAGCAGATGCCGGGTATTTACTTCCCGATGGGCCAGACCGCCGAAATCGTCGCCCGTCGTTACCACATCAGCCGCGAACAACAGGACCTGTACGCCCTGCAAAGCCAGCAACGTACCGCTCAGGCCCAGGCTGGCGGGTTGTTCGATGATGAAATCGTGCCCATGGCGGTGAAGTATCGGGTTGATGACAAGGCCACCGGTCAAGTGCAGATCGTCGACGGCATCGTCGAGCGCGACGACTGCAACCGCCCGGACACCACGCTGCAAAGCCTGGCCGGGTTGAAACCGGTCTTTGCCGAAGACGGCTCGGTGACCGCCGGCAATTCTTCGCAACTGTCCGATGGCGCCTCCATGACCCTGGTGATGAGCCTGGAAAAGGCCCTGGAGTTGGGATTGAAGCCCAAAGCCTTCTTTCGCGGCTTTGCCGTGGCCGGGTGTGGACCTGATGAAATGGGCATCGGCCCGGTGTTTTCGGTGCCCAGGTTGCTCAAGGCGAAGGGCTTGCAGATGGCCGACATCGATCTGTGGGAGCTTAACGAAGCGTTCGCGTCCCAATGCCTGTACAGCCGCAATCGGCTGGAGATCGATAACGACAGGTACAACGTCAATGGCGGCTCGATCTCTATTGGCCATCCGTTTGGCATGACCGGATCGCGGCAGGTCGGGCATCTCGTGCGGGAATTGCAGCGGCGTAGTTTGCGTTACGGCATTGTCACCATGTGCGTGGGCGGGGGGATGGGGGCTACCGGGTTGTTTGAGGCGGTGCGTTAGATTCGAAATATTTGTTGTCTGATCGACCGCTTTCGCGAGCAAGCCCGCTCCCACAGGGATCTGGTGTGCAACACAGATCCAATGTGGAGTCAGGCTCTCCCTCAGGGATCTGGTGTGCGACAGGGATCCAGTGTGGGAGCGGGCTTGCTCGCGAAGCAGGCGCCGCGGTTTATCGGTCCATCCGCAAAAGCAGCATCCGCTCTATATAAGCCTGAATCTCCAACTCAGCCTTCTCCAGGTTTTCAAACGGCCCCTCCAGGGTGTTTTCCCGGGTGCTGAAGTACAACTCCCCGTTCACACGGCACATCCGGTCACTGCGAAAGTGGGTGGCGGGGGCGTTGTCCTGGGCGCGCATGCCGTACATGGCGATCTCCTGAAGGGTGTTGCCGTTGAAGGATCCAATGAGCTTATGCACGAACCACTTGCAACGCCTCGCCAACCGATCGACGGCCTATCGCCCATTGAATGTTGCGACCTGCACAGTTTCATTCGCGGCCAGTGGCCAACTGTCCCTGTGTGCCGAGCGGCTCTGCGCCTAGAATGGCGGTTCTCGCCAATGGGTTTCGGGGTTCGCATGCACATTTCATCGGGTCGCTGGGTTTATGGTCTGTTCCTGGCCATCTTGACCGCGTTGTTGTGGGGAATCCTGCCGATCAAGCTCAAGCAAGTGCTGCTGGTGATGGATCCGGTGACGGTGACCTGGTTTCGTCTGATGGTGTCCGGCGGGTGCCTGTTCATTTTCCTGGCGGCGACCAGGCGCCTGCCCAGTCGCAAGGTTCTCGGCCCGCGCGGTGGCTGGCTGGTGTTGATGGCGGTGCTCGGTCTGGTGGGCAACTACGTGTTGTACCTGATGGGGTTGAACCTGCTCAGCCCAGGCACCGCGCAGCTGGTGGTGCAAACGGGGCCGATCATGCTGCTCATTGCCAGCCTGTTTGTGTTCAAGGAGCGGTTCAGCGTGGGGCAGGGGATTGGCCTGCTGGTGCTGCTGGTCGGTTTCGGGTTGTTTTTCAACGAGCGGCTGGTCGAGTTGCTCACGTCCCTGACTGACTATACGGCCGGCGTCCTGTTGGTGCTGTTGGCCTCCACCGTCTGGACCTTCTATGCCCTGGGGCAGAAGCAATTGCTGACGGTGTGGAATTCGTTTCAGGTGATGATGGTGATCTACCTGTTTTGCGGGTTGTTGCTGACGCCGTGGGTGCATCCGCTGGAGGCGCTGCAACTCAGTCCGTTGCAAGGCTGGCTGCTGCTGGCGTGTTGCATGAACACCCTGATCGCCTATGGCGCGTTTGCCGAGGCGTTGGCGCATTGGGAAGCTTCGCGAGTGAGTGCCACCCTGGCGATCACGCCGTTGGTGACCTTTGCTGCGGTGGCTGTGGCGGCGTGGTTGTGGCCGGAGTATGTGCATGCCGAGACGATCAATGGCTTGGGGTATGGCGGGGCGGTGCTGGTGGTGCTGGGGTCGGCGCTGGTGGCGTTGGGGCCTTCGCTGATGGCCGGGATCAGGGCGCGGCGGATGCGGATGGCGATCGGTCGTTAGACCGCGTTATCGTTCATCGCGGGCAAGCCTCGCTCCTACGGGTTTTGCGTCGCTCACAACATTCAGGATCGACACATGACCTGTAGGAGCGAGGCTTGCCCGCGAAGGCTGACTGCCAGGCGCTACATGGCTCAGCCCTTGGCCCCGGCCTCCAGCATATTCTCCGGTCTTACCCAGGCATCAAACTCCTCATCGGTCAGATACCCCAACTGCAACGCCGCTTCCCGCAAGGTCAGCCCTTCGCCATAAGCCTTCTTGGCAATCTCCGCCGATTTGTCATAACCGATGTGCGGATTCAGCGCCGTCACCAGCATCAGTCCACGTTCCAGATGCTCCGCCATTTTCGCCGCATCCGGCTCCAGGCCAGCGATGCAATGCTGCTGGAAGTTGCTGCAACCATCGCCCAGCAGCCTGATCGATTGCAGCAGGTTGTGGATGATCACCGGTTTGAACACGTTCAGTTGCAGGTGGCCCTGGCTCGCCGCGAAACCGATGGCGACGTCGTTGCCCAAGACCTGGCAAGCCAACATTGACAGCGCTTCGCACTGGGTCGGATTGACCTTGCCAGGCATGATCGAACTGCCCGGTTCGTTGGCCGGCAGTTTCACCTCGGCAAAACCGGCACGCGGTCCGGAACCCAGCAAGCGCAGGTCGTTGGCGATTTTCATCAGGGTGACGGCGAGGGTTTTCAGCGCGCCGGACAGGGTGGTCAGGGGTTCATGACCGGCCAGTGCGGCAAATTTGTTCGGTGCGGTGACAAACGGCAGGCCGGAGAGGGCGGCCAGTTCGGCGGCGATCGCTTCGCCAAACCCGTGGGGCGAGTTCAAGCCGGTACCGACGGCGGTTCCGCCCTGGGCCAGTTCGCAGACGGCCGGCAGCGCGCTGCGGATCGCCCGTTCGGCATAATCCAGTTGCGCGATGAACGCCGACAGTTCCTGGCCGAAGGTAATGGGGGTAGCGTCCATCATGTGGGTGCGGCCGGTCTTGACCAGCTTCATGTGCCGCACGGATAACTCGGCCAACCCACCGGACAGTTCGCTGATCGCCGGCAGCAAATGCCGTTGCACGGCCTGGGCCGCGGCGATGTGCATCGCAGTGGGGAAGCAGTCGTTGGAACTCTGGGAGCGATTGACGTGATCGTTGGGGTGCACCGGGGTCTTGCCGCCGCGCGGGTTGCCGGCCAGTTCATTGGCACGACCGGCGATCACTTCATTGACGTTCATGTTGCTCTGGGTGCCGCTGCCGGTCTGCCAGACCACCAGCGGAAACTGGTCGTCGTGACTGCCGTCGAGCACTTCGTCGGCGGCCTGTTCGATCAGCCGGGCGATGTCGGCGGGCAGGTCACCGTTACGGTCATTGACCCGCGCCGCGGCTTTCTTGATCAGCGCCAACGCATGCAGCACCGCCAGCGGCATGCGTTCGTTGCCAATGGCGAAATTAACCAGCGAGCGTTGCGTCTGAGCGCCCCAGTAGGCTTCATCCGGGACTTCAACCTGGCCAAGGCTGTCGGTTTCGATACGGCTCATCGTGCACACTCCTGTTGGTCTGATAGCGCAGTTTAGGCCGTGATCTGTCACTGTGGTTCCATCAGTCTGGAATTTGACCGTTCACCCCCTCTAAATCAGGCCCCGCAAGGCTTGGGGTTGAGCCACACGGTTTTTTAGGCGCAGAATGGTCGCCCTTGGGGTTTTACCTCGCCTGCTAGAAAAGGAAACTCGATGACTCGTCTTCGTGCCATCTGTACCGCGGTTGCACTGGTTTGCGCCAGCGGCCCTGTTTTTGCCGATACCGCCAGCCACAACGCCAGTGCCGAGGCTTTCCTGACCCTGGCGCACGCTGACAAATTGGGCACTCCGGTGTACATGCAAGTGCAGCAAATGTTCGCTCAGCGCTTTGAACAGACCAAAGCCCCCGAGTCGAAAAAAGCCCTGCTGGAAACCTACCAGGCCAAGGCCAACGCCGCTCTGGACCAAGCCATCGGCTGGAACAAGCTGAAGCCGGACATGGTCAAGCTCTACACCACTAACTTCAGCGAATCCGAGCTCAAGGACCTGGTTGCGTTCTACCAGTCGCCACTGGGCAAGAAAGTCCTGGAAAAAATGCCGCAGCTGACCCAGCAATCCGCCCAGATGACCCAGGCCAAGCTGGAAAGCGCAGTGCCTGTAGTCAACAAACTGCTGGCCGACATGACTGCCGAGCTGGAGCCTAAAGGCGCCGCTCCAGCCAAGAAAAAGCCGTAAGCGGAGTTCGGTATGACCATGCAACAACGCATCGAATCGACGCTGGGCCTGTTACAGCCCGAGCATCTGCAAGTGCTGGATGAAAGCCACATGCACAGCCGTGGGTTACAGACTCACTTCAAGGCTGTGGTGGTCAGCGCGCAGTTCGAAGGGCTCAATCGCGTCAAGCGTCACCAGAAAGTCTACGGCACGCTCGGCGAGCTGATGGGCGAGTTCCATGCGTTGGCGCTGCATACCTACACGCCAGAGGAATGGACCCGGATCGACGCGGCCCCGGCCTCGCCGACCTGTGCTGGCGGCAGCAAATCCTGATACACCCTCCCTGTAGGAGCCAGGCTTGCCGGCGAAGAACGATTATGCGGTACAGCAGTTGCACCGCAGCGCCTGGTTCGCCGGCAAGCCTGGCTCCTACAGCGATGGTGTTATTTTTGCTAGAATCCGCAACGCGCCGCTCACCCGGCGCGTTTTTTTTCGCATCCGGTTCACCCCTTACGAGGGTAGCCACCTGGAGAATCACCCATGACACAACAGATTGTCGTGGCGGCACTGTATAAGTTCGTCACCCTGGAAGATTACGTCGCCCTGCGCGAGCCCCTGCTGCAAGCGATGGTCGACAACGGCATCAAAGGCACACTGCTGATCGCCGAAGAAGGTATCAACGGCACCGTGTCCGGTAGCCGCGAAGGCATCGACGGGCTGATGGCCTGGCTCAAGAACGACCCGCGCATGGACGACATCGACCACAAAGAGTCGTACTGCGACGACCAGCCGTTCTATCGCACCAAGGTCAAACTCAAGAAAGAAATCGTCACCCTCGGCGTCGAAGGCGTGGACCCGAACAAAAAGGTCGGCACTTACGTCGATCCGGAGAACTGGAACGCGCTGATCAGCGATCCCGAAGTGCTGTTGATCGACACCCGCAATGACTACGAAGTCTCGATCGGCACTTTCGAAGGCGCCATCGACCCGAAGACCACCAGTTTTCGCGAATTCCCCGACTACATCAAAGCCCATTTCGACCCGGCCGTGCACAAGAAAGTCGCGATGTTCTGCACTGGCGGCATTCGTTGTGAAAAGGCGTCGAGCTATATGCTCAGCCAGGGTTTCGACGAGGTTTATCACCTCAAGGGCGGCATCCTGAAGTACCTGGAAGAGGTACCGCAGGAAGAAACCAAATGGCAGGGGGACTGCTTCGTGTTCGATAACCGCGTGACCGTTCGTCACGACCTCAGCGAAGGCGACTACGATCAATGTCATGCCTGTCGCACACCGATCAGCGTCGAAGACCGCACATCCGAGCACTACGTGGCCGGCATCAGTTGCCCGCATTGCTGGGATAAGCTGAGCGAGAAGACCCGTCGCAGTGCCATTGACCGGCAAAAGCAGATCGAATTGGCCAAGGCGCGCAACCTGCCTCACCCGATCGGCTACAACTATAAGCAAACCCCTTCCGAGGCCTGAACCATGTCTGCGCAACGCCTGCTCTATGTGATGGACCCGATGTGTTCCTGGTGCTGGGGCTTTGCCCCGGTGGCCAACGCGCTGGTCGAGCAGGCGCACGCAGCGGGGGTGGAGGTGCACCTGGTGGTCGGCGGTTTGCGCACCGGCAGTGGCGCGGCGCTGGAACCGACGACCCGGCGCTATATCCTTGAACACTGGCAGGCGGTGACCGAAGCCACCGGCCAGCCGTTCAAGCAGGAAGGCGCGTTGCCCGAGGGCTTTGTCTACGACACAGAGCCTGCGTGTCGGGCACTGGTGACGGCGCGCAGCCTGGCGCCGGATTGCGCGTGGAAGCTGCTCGGGCTGATTCAGCACGCGTTCTACGCGCAAGGGCGCGATGTCACGCATGCCAGCGTGCTGGTGGAACTGGCGGAGCAAGCCGGTCTGCCGCGCATCGAGTTCGCCGCCGCGTTCGATCGTGCGGATCAGCATGCCGCTACGGCGGCCGATTTCACCTGGGTCCAGGACCTGGGCATCGCCGGTTTCCCGACCTTGCTGGCCGAGCGTAATGGTCAGTTGGCGCTGTTGACCAATGGCTATCAGCCGCTGGAGGTGTTGTCCCCGCTGCTCGGTCGCTGGCTGGAGCGTGCTGCCTGTGCATGACCTGCCCGATGACGCGCCAGTCCCCAAGCGCGTCGATCGTCTGAGCTGGGCGGAAATCCGGCGTCTGGCCCTTCAGCATAAAAAGTCATTGTGGATCGCCAACGGCGTGGCTGTACTGGCGACCCTGTGCAGCGTACCCATCCCCTTGCTTCTGCCGCTGCTGGTGGACGAAGTGTTGCTGGGGCACGGCGACACCGCGCTGAAAATCATGAACCACGCGCTGCCCGAAGTCTGGCAGAAAGCCGCGGGCTATATAGGTCTGATGTTATTGGTGACCTTGGGCCTGCGTTGCGCTGCGCTGCTGTTCAACGTGGTGCAGGCGAAGTTGTTCGCAGCGCTGGCCAAGGACATCGTGTATCGCATACGTGTACGCCTGATCGAGCGACTCAAACGCATCTCGCTGGGTGAATACGAAAGCCTGGGCAGCGGCACGGTGACCACGCACCTGGTCACCGACCTGGACACACTGGACAAGTTTGTCGGCGAAACCCTCAGTCGTTTCCTCGTGGCCATGCTGACCCTGGTCGGTACCGCCGGCATTCTGATGTGGATGCACTGGAAACTGGCGCTGTTGATCCTGCTGTTCAATCCGCTGGTGATCTATGCCACGGTGCAGTTGGGCAAGCGGGTCAAGCACCTGAAGAAACTCGAGAACGACAGCACCTCGCGTTTCACCCAGGCGCTGACCGAAACCCTCGATTCGATTCAGGAAGTGCGCGCGGGTAACCGTCAGGGCTTTTTCCTTGGGCGCCTCGGCCAACGGGCTCGTGAAGTACGCGACTACGCGGTGAGCTCGCAGTGGAAAACCGATGCGTCGAACCGTGCCAGCGGCTTGCTGTTTCAGTTCGGTATCGATATTTTTCGTGCCGCCGCCATGCTTACCGTACTGTTTTCCGACCTCTCCATCGGGCAGATGCTGGCGGTGTTCAGCTACCTGTGGTTCATGATCGGTCCGGTGGAACAACTGCTGAACCTGCAATACGCCTTTTACGCTGCCGGTGGCGCGCTGTCGCGGATCAACGAGTTGCTGGCCCGGGCCGACGAGCCTGAATATCCGGGGGGTGTCGACCCGTTCAACGGTCGCGAAACCGTCGGCATCGAAGTCCAGGGATTGAGTTTCGGCTACGGCGACGAGCTGGTGCTGAATCAGATGAACCTGTCGATCGCCCCCGGTGAAAAGGTCGCGATTGTCGGCGCCAGCGGTGGCGGTAAAAGCACCCTGGTGCAGTTGCTGCTGGGCCTGTACACGCCGCTTGCCGGGACCATCCGCTTCGGCGGTTCGACCCAGCAGGAGATCGGCCTGGAAACCGTGCGGGAAAATGTCGCCGTGGTCCTGCAACATCCAGCGCTGTTCAACGACACCGTGCGCGCCAACCTGACCATGGGTCGCGAACGTAGCGACGAGGCGTGCTGGCAGGCGCTGGAAATTGCGCAGCTGCACGCCACGGTTCGTGAATTGCCCAATGGCCTGGACAGTATCGTCGGCCGTTCCGGCGTGCGCTTGTCCGGCGGACAGCGTCAACGCCTGGCGATTGCGCGGATGGTGCTGGCCGAGCCCAAGGTGGTGATCCTCGACGAGGCCACCTCCGCCCTGGATGCAGCCACCGAATATAACCTGCACCAGGCATTGGCGCGGTTCCTGAGCAATCGCACCACCTTGATCATTGCGCACCGGTTGTCCGCGGTGAAACAGGCGGACCGGGTGCTGGTGTTCGACGGCGGGCAAATTGCCGAGGATGGCGACCATCAGCAATTGATTGCCGATGGTGGGTTGTACGCCAAGTTGTATGGGCATTTGCAGCAGATGTAGATCAGTTCCAGAGCACCTTGAGCGCGTCTCTTCCGCCATCATGTCCGAATTGTTGCATGACCACTGAGCACGACTCACAGGGCCGCATGGTCGTCACTATGTCGATGGAGCGGATTTGCGTCGGGTCGGGATACTTCTCACGAATAACCCTGATTAATTTGCTTTCGCTGTCCAGCGAGGTTGGCCGGGTTGCATCTATTGGTTTATAGGTTTTGATATCTTTGATAGTGAGGGGGACGGCCAATATCTTTCCCTCTGGCGTGACATTGAGGTTCGTTTTCGGGAAAGTCTGATTGAAGTCGATGTTGAAGTACGTTGCATTACCCTGCCGTACCTGATTGGCACCCAAGCTCCGAAACAACGGCAAATAGGGTGCTGCCCTGAGCCCCGGAAACACTGACGTAGATTTCCCTTTGCCCCGAAGTAGTCGTCACGTCGGCGAAGGCAATGTTTCTGGCATTGACCGGGCGTGCATATCTGGGTAACAGGTGGTGAAGTCTAGACATTGTGTCTTGGATCCGTAAGTAAGGATCGGCAAGCCTGGGTTTGATTATTGGAGACAGAAAAAGCGTATCCAGGATTTCTGCTGTTTTTTGCCGAAAGGGTTGTGAGGCTACCCCACTGCGTGTCCAGGTAGCGGCCCCTTCCGGTAGGGAGGTGACGATCATTCGGGTCGAGTGATCGAACATTAAAGCCTCTCCCGGGCTGGTGTCCACCTTCAGCCATCGCATATTACGGGCAGGATCAGCCGCTGTGCCAAGCGGGATCGCGATGTCTTCCATGGTTCTCATGGCGCGTTCGACGGCCTCGACTCCGTGGAGTCGGGCGGTGTTGTTTGCATTCAGCGAGCCGGTATATACCCGTGATAGTTCCCCGCCGAGCATGTCGTCGGCCATCTCGGCCGGCGTCAGGCGTTTGAATTTCAGTGGTTCGCTCAGACTGTTGCCCTTGGGTACTGTCGCGAGATAGTACTTGTCGGTGTTGACCCGGGTAAAAACGTGGATAGCCGTATCATCGATGGCGGGAACCACAACGGCCGCGACCCGTTGAATGTCGGTGGCCTGCTCATAGGTTCCAGGAATGTTAATGCGAGCGTAAATACCCTTTCGAAACTCTATGGTGGCGGTAATTGTCCTGCGGGGCACCAGATAGTTTTGGCTGAAACCCAAGGTTCTCAGATCGTCATGAACGCGGCGAGGTACATTGTTCGTAATTCGGTAGAGCCCGCCATCGCGTGTGAGGTACTGATTCTGGTGCCATGTTTGAGGTGTAGAGAGCTGGTCGCCAAACCACAGTGCATAACCCTTGGTTTCGTCGATTGAGCCGATCGAGGGGGTCGGAGCGGGAGTTGTACTGACAAAACTATTGATGCAGACAGTTTCGGCTATCACTCGCGTCAGACGGCACGGGACCAGTTTCAGTGCTTCGCTGTCATCGATCAGGCTGACTCGGCGCAAGATGTTGCCATCCAACCGGTAGGCGACGTCATCGAGATACATCGTGGTCCGGCCATCGACTTCAGGCATTTCTCGAACGCGTGTATTTTCCGGGATGTTGCACAGCACGCTATCGCTGTTTTTGCCAACGGTTGGATACAACGATGGCCCGATGGATAATTCGCTTTCAGACACTTTCAATCTGCGCCCGTAGGGTTTGCCGGATAGGGGATCGATCAAATAATGGGCTGACCTGGTGGGTGATCCGACATTGCGTACAGGGACGTCTGGAAGTCCTCGCAAAGTCGCCAGTCGGTCACTATTTGTGAGGGGCGTCCAGCGACCCGGATCAATTTGAGGCAAACCTGAGATGACGCTGTATCTACCAGCTCTGCCAGCGGCGTTCTGAATGCTCTTATATGCAGGCCTGAGCAGAGATTTAAAACCTGTATATAATCCCCGCAATGCCCCCCTCAAGAGTCGCAGGCCGAGTGTCGGAAGACCATAGAACGGGATTGTGTTCTGTACGAGTGAAATGGATAGCTTTGTCACAAGCATGCGGAACTCCGGAAGTGCAGCGCGTATACCGGATCGGACTGTTGTGGAGGCCAGCTTCATGGAGCCTGAGGTAAATTTTCCCACAGGGAATGCAAAGGAGGCTACATCGAAAAACAATCCATAAAAACCCCAAAGTTGTTTGTTGGGGTCGTTGGAAAGCAGATCGCTGATACTTCCAAAAAACGGAATAAAATCTTTGATACGCTGAGTAAAATAAGGACGGTTTTTAACTTTTTCTATCTCGGTTGTACCTCTGGCCACGGCGTAAAATTGTTTTTCGTCATAATAGAAAAAATGATGGGCAATATAATCAGCGAGCTTCAAGGCTTGAGAAAAGCCCGAGACTCCAGACGAGGAATACTCGCTGTCTGGGCTTGGTGATGGGGCCGAGAACGTTTCTCCAAACTGATCAATAATGGCTGTGCATGTTGCATTTTTTTTTGGGGGGGTACCGGTCTCATGAGCGTCCCAATCAAATGGAACACTTTTTCCCCGTACGACTGGTACATCGGGAACGAAAGACCCCTCGATCTGTTCTTTTTCTTCTTTTCCACCGAGCATGGATGCTGAAACGTCTGTACGTTCTCGAATGATTCCGGCTTTCGGTAAACATTCATAATAGGAAATCTTTGTTTTATAGTCGACCTGAAGAATGAATCCCATTCGGAGTCGAAGTGGGAGTGTGATTTCTGCCGTCTCGTTAGCTTTGCCTATCTCGTCGGTAGGTTTTCTCAAGGTGAACATCTTGATCTCTCCTTTTTCGATGGCTTGTCGATCATCGTAGGGGAGTGAAAAAAACTGACTTTTCAGTAGTGTCTGATAGGCGCTTTTCGTGAGTGTCAGGTAATTATTAAATTCCGATTCAAATATTTTTTCAATGTCGGGTAAGGGGTTTCGCGTCAGTGTTTCAGGAAGCCAGTGGGCGGTGGTTTTTATGGTTCGGTCCGCGTTAAAACTAATTCGGTGTTTGCTTCTGCTTACTCCGTCACTTGTGGTTATGAACCAGGTTTTATTTTTTGTCCATTTCCACGACATGTAAACATCTTTAAATGAGTAGACTTTGTCTGCTAAAGGACGAGTTGGGCGCCCTCCACCAATTGGTCCGAAATCCTCTATCAGTTTTCGTCCATCCGAAGTGAACGCGGAACTGGTGTTTATATTGCCAGAAACTGTCCGCGTTTCTCCAAATATAGTGGCAGAGGAGATAGGGTGTTCGCCCCCGAAATAGGCTTTCATTTCTCGTTCGGTGATGGCCGATCTTTCCGGATGCATGACATCCAATTGAATGATGGCTTTTCTCAATGCATCCGTGTGCTCGTCGAGCGCTTTGACGGATCGTTCTATTTCTTCCTGTGAGTAATCCGAATCGGCTCTCTCGAAGATGACGTCATTGGTGATGGCCCATTCCAAAGTCGGGGGAATTCTCGCCAGCGCGATAAGCTCCAGCTCTTCCGCAGTGGCTTGCATAGACCGCTGAAGCGGTAAATCGACCAATTGCTGAAAGGTCATCCGCTGGAGCAGGTCAGGTTCCATGGCTTCGGCGATCAATACACCATGGACGAAGTTTACCCAGACAACGGAACTGCTGTACGGCAGATCGGCGGGTGTGTCAGAAATCTGGAACTCCCTGGGGAACTCGGATTGGAACAACCGGGCGAGCAAGCGCGCCTCGGTCATGGAAGAGGCTCGTTTGGAGTCGAATAGATGCCGTTCGAACTCGGCCCAAATACGTGGGTAACTTTTTCCCCAATTTGAACGCTTGTGCCAAGGGTAACCGGCGATATCTTCCGGGCTGTCATTGCTTGACATATTTGTCCATAAACGAATGGCTTTACTGATCAGTTTGATCCGAACCTCCGCAGAGGCATCCTCGTCCGGCTGGCCGCCGTACCAATTTAAGCCTTCCAGTAATGCATTTCCCAATCGCTCGGACTCGGGAGAACGCAAGATGTCCTCGAGAACGACGGTTGGCGTTGTCCGGACTTTATCGGCAGTCGCTCTGGGGGATGTGTTTTTTTCGAGGTGGTGGAACAGCGAACTTTCTGTTTTGGGAAGAAATTGTTTAACGATGTCCGTGATCTTACTATTGGTAAGTTGGGATGTCAGGTTGTCCATTGTAAACGTTGGTTTGACTCGCTGTATTGCTTTTAGCGTTTTTTTGTCGTGCTGGTTGGGCGTACGAGGGCAAGCGTCGATATCGACACCGATGCCTAGCTGAAGCGAGTGGCGGGCGCGTTTTTCTTCCAGATTATGGATCGTGGCGCGATGTTCGGTGGTGTCCTTTGGATTCCAGGGAAGAATGCCATAATAGTTAATCATCTGCACTAGCTTGATCGCACCATCGCTGCGAATGACGCCGCCCAGTTTGACCGCAGCAAGGTTAATGGCCGGCATAAGGTCAATCAACTCCTGCTTGGTCGGCAGGCCCAATATCACCGTTCGCGTACCATCTTCCGAGGTGGCCTCGTACTTGACCTTGTTACCGTCGACCGTTAGCACCAACGTATCGGGATTGGCACCTGATTGCTGACAATGTGCTCGATATTCCGGATTTTTTACAAGCGGTTCCAATAGTTTTTGGCCCGGGGCACCGAGGCCCGCGAGTGGAGAATAGGCGTGGGGAACTATGCGAATGCTTTGCAGAACCGCTAACGAGATGTTGGGAGTATCTAAGTGGGTAATCATTGTGCCATAGTCGAACAGCGTGCCTTGGTGTTCCATTGCGGCAGAGAGTGTTGAAGCAGCTGTTATTGAGTGCTCACTCAATTCTGATGTTGTTAGATCCATTTTAGTGATCTCTCGCTTGGTTTATTTGTGAGGGTTGCGCATGCGACAAAGAGCTAGGTGGGTTTTTATAGTGGGGCGCGTAAAGAGTTGTACCAGCAGGAAAATAAAAAATGCAGTAGATATATATATTGTGAAGTCGAGTGCGGGGCATGGGCGTGGTGGTTTAAGGGTCGTTGCTCGGAGGTATTACTACGCGTCCCTTTGCCTGTTCGGGTTATGCCTTCTGGAACGCGTATAAACTGTGCGAGTCGGCCGGGGCGTGCGTGGGGAATCCGGAAATTGTGGCTATGGCTTGCCGGGAGAGTGAACGCCCCCTAGTCTAGCTGTAGCGATTTCGTCCGGACGACGAACGGGCAGTGCGAATGCAAGGGACCTCATGAATCAATCTCGGACTCTCGGAACGCCACGGCTGCTGGGCATCGTCTGGCCGTTTATCGCCGTCGTGCTGTTTCAGGCGCTGTTGGGAGGCGTCAGTCTGTACACGCTTTCCGCGGTTCGCGGCTACGTTGCCGGTGAAAGCCTGTGGTCCAAGGGCCAAAAAGACGCCATCTATTACCTCAACCTCTACGCCGACAGTCGTGACGAAACGATTTTTCGCAAATACCAGGACGCCATTGCCGTGCCTGAGGGTGGGCACGAGTTGCGTCTGGCGCTGGATCGTCAGCCACCGAACATCGAAGCGGCGCGATTGGCGATTCTCAAGGGTGGCAATCACCCGGATGACGTTTCCAGTGTGATCTGGCTGTACCTCAACTTCCGGCACTTCAGCTACCTGGAAAAAGCCATCGACCTCTGGAGGGACGGTGACGCCTATCTGGTGCGCCTCGATGACGTTGCGCAGCAGATGCACCGGCGCATCGCCGCCAGTCAAGCCACAGAGGCTGACATCAAACACTGGAAGGCGCAGATATTCGCCATCAATGACGGCGTGACGCCGGCGGCGAAGGCGTTCAGTGATGCCTTGGGCGAAGGTTCGCGGGTGATACTGCGGCTGTTGCTGGTGATCAATCTTGCCACTGCCCTGGGCTTGATTGTCTTGGCGCTGATGCGCACCCACAAGTTGCTCAAGCAGCGCCATGCGTTCGCCGACGCTCTGCAACTGGAGAAAGACCGGGCGCAGATCACGCTGCAATCGATTGGCGATGGCGTAATTACCACGGATGTAGAAGGCGCGATCGCCTACATGAACCCGGCCGCCGAGGCGTTGACGCACTGGAAGGCGGAACAGGCGACAGGGTTGCCGCTGGCAGCGCTGTTCAATCTGCTCGATGAGAACGCTGAGGCTGACGATTTTACCTTGATCGAGCACATTTTGAGCGGACAGCTCAGCGGTGGCAGGGAACAGTCCAAATTGATTCAACGTCTGGACGGCAGTACGGTGTCGGTCACGCTGGTCGGTGCGCCGATCCGCAATGCCGGCAAGGTCAGTGGCACCGTGCTGGTACTGCACGACATGACCCAGGAGCGGCAATACATTGCCAATCTGACCTGGCAGGCGACCCACGACGCGCTGACCGGGTTGGTCAACCGCCGCGAGTTCGAGTATCGCCTGGAGCAGGCGCTGCACTATCTGACGCGGCATTCGGGACGTCATGCGCTGATGTTCCTTGACCTGGATCAGTTCAAACTGGTCAACGATACCTGCGGTCACGCGGCCGGTGACGAGTTGCTGCGGCATATCTGTGCGTTGTTGCAATCCAGCCTGCGCGAGGGCGATACCCTGGCTCGATTGGGTGGTGACGAGTTTGGCATCCTCCTGGAAAACTGTGCCCCGCAAGCCGCGGAGAAAATTGCCGAGGTGTTGCGCCAGACCGTACAGAACCTGCATTTCGTCTGGAAAGGCCGACCCTTCATGACCACGGTGAGTATCGGCCTGGTGCATGTCACGCAGAGCCCGAGCACCCTCGAAACGTCGCTGCGCGCTGCGGATATGGCCTGCTACATGGCCAAGGAAAAGGGGCGCAACCGGGTTCAGGTCTATCATGCCGACGATTCGGAGCTGTCCCTGCGCTTTGGCGAGATGGCCTGGGTGCAACGTTTGCACATGGCGCTGGAAGACAATCGTTTCTGTTTATACGCCCAGGAAATCGCCCCCCTTGGCCATGCCGATCACGACGGCGGGCATATCGAAATCCTGTTGCGCCTGCATGACGAAGCCGGGCGGATGATTTTGCCCGACAGTTTTATTCCGGCCGCCGAACGTTACGGACTGATGACGTCCCTTGATCGTTGGGTCGTGGAGAACGTGTTCAAGATCATTGCCCAATGCATGGCCGAGAAGCGCAACTGCCCGCCGTTGGCCATGTGTGCGATAAATCTGTCAGGCACAACTATTGGAGATGAGGCGTTCCTGGACTTCCTGCGTGAACAATTTGTTGCATATGCGATTCCGCCTGAAATGATTTGTTTTGAAATCACAGAGACGAGCGCGATTTCAAATCTGTCGAGTGCAATAAAATTTATCAATGAACTCAAAGGGTTAGGTTGCCATTTTTCGCTGGACGATTTTTGCGCCGGAATGTCCTCATTCGCATATTTGAAACATTTGCCTGTAGACTTCCTGAAGATCGACGGGAGTTTCGTAAAGGATATGCTGGACGACCCGATTAACCGCGCCATGGTCGAAGTGATCAATCACATCGGGCATGTCATGGGTAAGCGCACGATTGCAGAGTTTGTCGAGACACCCCAGATCGAGCAGGCATTGTTGGAGATCGGGGTGGATTACGCTCAAGGGTATGTGATTGAACGCCCGCATCCGTTTACCTGCGATAGTCTGCAAAGTCGTCCTGCGCGGCCTCGGCCCTTGTTGTTCAAGGCGCCGGGCACGTTCCGCTGAAATCTCCCGCTGGTCCTTACAATCACAATCAAAAGGAGCTCGACAGTGATCGACACATTCAACAGAACCGGACCACTCATGGAAGCTGCAAGTTATCCCGCCTGGGCTCAGCGCCTGATCCAGGATTGCAGCGAGAGCAAGCGCCGGGTTGTCGAACACGAACTGTACCAGCGTCTGCGTGATAACAAACTCAGTGCAAAGACCATGCGCCACTACCTGATAGGTGGCTGGCCGGTGGTTGAACAGTTCGCTTTATACATGGCACAAAACCTGACCAAGACGCGCTTTGCCCGCCATCCAGGCGAAGACATGGCACGTCGCTGGCTGATGCGCAATATTCGCGTGGAACTCAATCACGCCGATTACTGGGTGCACTGGAGCCGTGCGCACGGTGTCAGCCTGGAAGATCTGCAAGCGCAACAGGTTGCCCCGGAACTGCATGCGTTGAGCCACTGGTGTTGGCACACCAGTTCGGCGGATT
Source organism: Pseudomonas fluorescens (assembly GCF_902497995.1). Classification (GTDB taxonomy): domain Bacteria; phylum Pseudomonadota; class Gammaproteobacteria; order Pseudomonadales; family Pseudomonadaceae; genus Aquipseudomonas; species Aquipseudomonas fluorescens_BK. The sequence continues at coordinate 150,301 of NZ_CABVII010000007.1, forward strand.
CGCTGATCGTTGCCATTGCGGCCACCAACTACGCCATCGAAGGCGCGACCGGGGAGTGGTCGGCGCTGGTATGTTCCAGTGGCGTCTACGCGGCATCGTTCCCCGAGGAAGATCGCAAGCGGGCCATGAAGTGGCTGAAGATGCATGCCCAGTATGACGATGCCCATCCGTGGGAAGCGCTGGAAATCATCTGCACGCTGGCGGGCATGAACCCGAGCAAGTCCCTGCAAGTGGAGTTGCGCCAGGCCGTCTGCAAGAGCTACGACTACATGTTCCTGTTTCTGGAGCGCTGTATGCAGCTTGAGCATGAGCAGAAGGCCCCGGTGATGCGTGAGCGAATGGCGCTGGCCGAAAGCTGATCCGTTACTCACCGTACTGAAAAAGCCCGCTCCCCCTGTCCGTCGGCAGGGAGGCGGGCTTTTCAGTTACTGCTGCGAATAGCTAGGCACTGACTTTCAGTCCAACCAGACCGGCAATGATCAGCGCCACACTGGCCAGTCGAAACAGCGCCATGGATTCGCCAAACAGAATGATCCCGGCGATCACTGTCCCGACTGCCCCCACACCCGTCCAGATCGCATAGGCGGTGCCCAGCGGCAATTCCTTCATGGCAAGACCCAGCAAGCCAAGGCTGATGGCCATGGCGGCAACGGTCAAGGCGGTGGGGAGAGGGCGGCTGAATCCGTCGGTGTACTTCAGGCCTACGGCCCAGCCGACTTCGAAGAGGCCGGCAAAAAACAGAATGATCCAGGACATGAGAGACCTCCATCGATTGACGGGGTCGTCCCCAGATTAATGACTCGATCGAGCCGCGAGGTCGTCCTCGCGTTGCGCGGAATAGTGCCCAATATTAACCAGGGGATCAAGTTCATGGATCAGTCAGTGGCCTCTTTGGCCGCTGTCGCCCTGTCTGCTTTCTCACCACAAAACCATTGTGGGAGCGAGCTTGCTCGCGATGGCGGAGTGTCAGTCGACATAGTTGCTGACTGTTACAACGCTATCGTCGGAACGCCGCCCGGAGCAAGCTCGCTCCCACAGTGGGTGATCACCAGGCTTTAGATCCCCTGCGGAGTTTCTTCCCCGCCCAGCGCCTCAACCAGCGCCGGCAGGAAGTCGCCGAAGGTCAGCATCATCAGGGTGAAGCTGGCATCCAGTTGGCCCAGGGCTTCTTCGCCACCATCCTGTTCAGCCTGGTCTTGCAGCAGGTCTTCGAATTTCAGGCGCTTGACCACCATCTTGTCGTCGAGGACGAACGACAGCTTGTCTTGCCAGGCCAGCGACAATTGAGTCACCACTTTGCCGGTGCTCAGGTGCAGCTGGATTTCTTCACTGGTCAGGTCCTGGCGCTTGCAACGCACGATGCCACCGTCTTCATGGGTGTCACGCAGTTCACACTCGTCCAGCACGAAGAAGTCGTCCGCGGCTTTCTGGGTGGTGACCCACTCCGTCATGGTCGCCGTCGGGGACATCTTCACGGTCAATGGACGCACCGGCAGCGTACCGATCACTTCACGCAGGGTGGACAGCAGGTCTTCGGCACGTTTCGGGCTGGCCGAGTTGACCAGGATCAGGCCCTGTTTCGGCGCGATGGCGGCGAAGGTCGACGAGCGACGGATAAAGGCGCGGGGCAGGAAGGCCTGGATGATTTCATCCTTGATCTGGTCACGTTCCTTTTTGTAGACCTTGCGCATTTGCTCGGCTTCGATCTCTTCGACCTTTTCCTTCACTGCGTCGCGCACGACGCTGCCCGGCAGAATGCGTTCTTCCTTGCGGGCGCTGATCAGCAGGAAGTCACCGCTGACGTGTACCAGCGGCGCATCTTCGCCCTTGCCGAACGGCGCGACAAAACCGTAGGTGGTCAACTCCTGACTTGCACATGGACGCGCCAGTTTGGTGGCCAGTGCAGTTTCCAACGCCTCGGCATCAACAGGCAGATCTTGGGTCAGGCGATAGAGAAGCAGGTTTTTGAACCACATGGGGTGAGTCTCTCCTTATATACAAAGGGGGGCATTATTCTCTTCGCGGCGCCATAGGCCAACCCTTAGCTAAGCCTTTGGAAGGCCTGCAAAAATTATTTAAAAAAGTGCTTGCCAGAGGTGGGGCTGCTCCGTAGAATGCGCGCCACACCGAACGTGAAGGGTGATTAGCTCAGCTGGGAGAGCGTCTGCCTTACAAGCAGAATGTCGGCGGTTCGATCCCGTCATCACCCACCATTCGCATTCAGTGTTACGCGCAGCGGTAGTTCAGTCGGTTAGAATACCGGCCTGTCACGCCGGGGGTCGCGGGTTCGAGTCCCGTCCGCTGCGCCATATTCGGTTACCTGGAACGCTGAACGCCAGGTCACCACGGAAAAGCCCGCTCACGCGGGTTTTTTTCTGTCTGAAGTTCCTGCAGGAAGCGTTGTTTCACCGGTTTTTAGATTTTTTTGAAAATTTATCAATTAAATCAACACTTTATAAAAACCTGTGGCATAATGTGCCCCGCAACGAAGGTAAAGGGTGATTAGCTCAGCTGGGAGAGCGTCTGCCTTACAAGCAGAATGTCGGCGGTTCGATCCCGTCATCACCCACCATTTACTTTCAACGCTACGCGCAGCGGTAGTTCAGTCGGTTAGAATACCGGCCTGTCACGCCGGGGGTCGCGGGTTCGAGTCCCGTCCGCTGCGCCATATTCGGTCATCTGGAATGCTGAACGCCAGATAACCACACGGAAAGCCCGCCTAGTGCGGGCTTTTTGCTGTCTGGAGATTAGCTTTTTGCCGGCGTCCCGCAGATAACGGCCATACGACCTGTAGGAGCCGGCTTGCCGGCGAAGGCGGCCTCAAGGCATGCACTGGCCGGATGGGCGCCTTCCCCACGGTGCGGCGATCCGACAAGCCGGCTCCTACAGGCGAAGATGACAGAAGCTTCACCCTCCGATTCCAGAAATGCGTTGAAACACCTGAACTTATCAGTCATTTCCTGCTCTCATGCCGGTAGCCATTGGTCGTGGCCGCCTGATAAGCTCGCGGCTTTACTCGATTGCCCTTTAGGCGCATGAACAAGGAAATAGCATGAAACAGCATCGGTTGGCGGCGGCGGTGGCCCTGGTTGGCCTGGTACTCGCGGGTTGTGATTCGCAGACCAGCGTAGAGCTGAAAACCCCGGCGCAAAAAGCTTCCTACGGGATTGGCCTGAACATGGGCAAGAGTCTCGCTCAGGAAGGCATGGATGATCTGGACTCCAAAGCCGTTGCCCAGGGCATCGAAGATGCCGTTGGCAAGAAAGAACAGAAGCTGAAGGATGAAGAGCTGGTCGAAGCCTTCGCAGCACTGCAAAAGCGTGCTGAAGAACGTATGGCCAAGATGAGCGAAGAGTCGGCAAGCGCCGGCAAGAAGTTCCTCGAAGACAACGCCAAGAAAGCCGGTATCACCACCACGGCTTCGGGCCTGCAGTACGAAGTGGTCAAGAAAGCCGATGGCGCACAGCCAAAGCCGACCGATGTAGTGACCGTTCATTACACCGGAACCCTCACTAACGGCACCGTTTTCGACAGCTCCGTCGAGCGTGGCAGCCCGATCGATCTGCCTGTCAGCGGTGTGATCCCGGGTTGGGTCGAAGGCCTGCAACTGATGCATGTCGGCGAGAAGTACAAGCTGTACATTCCTAGCGAACTGGCTTACGGCGCCCAAAGCCCGAGCCCGGCGATTCCAGCCAACTCGGTGCTGGTATTCGACCTGGAACTGCTGGCGATCAAGGATCCGGCAAAACAGGACGACGCTGCCAAGTAATCGGCGTCTGTTCCAACGACAACGCCTCGTTTATGCGAGGCGTTGTTGCATCTGACGTTCAGCAAGGGTAAACAATGCGAACGGATGCTGAACGCTGGAGTCATAGCCATTAAGGATGCCCGTGCTATCCGCGCCAGAGCGCCAAGTCAATGAAATCTTGGGTTTTTTTATGTGAGTGAAAAACGCCCGATCTGAGTTCAGCCCTTATGAAACGGGGCCTTCAGCCGCGAAAAGCAGCTCTGTTCACAAGGTTATCCACAATTTGTGTGGATAACATTTCAGTGGGAGGAATTATGAAAGCACCCTGGACTTTCGCTCGTTTTCTGCCACTCGCCGGACGTCTGCTCGCTCGTGGACGTTTGCCGACCTTGCTGTTCGCTGTCGCCAGCAAAGGTGCCAGTCAGGGCAACCGGCTGGGCAAGCTCAAAGATGATCTGCGCTTGTTGCAGGCGCTGTGCCTGGCCTATTGGCGAGGCGAGTACCGTGCCATCAGCCCGAAAGCGCTGATATCGGTGGTCGCAGGCTTAATGTATTTCCTCAGTCCGGTGGATGCAATTCCTGATTTCATTCCAATGTTCGGCATGCTCGATGACATTGCCGTGCTGGCCTGGCTGATGAAAGTCCTCGACGACGAACTCAACGCGTTCCGCGCCTGGCGCAAACGCCAGCTGCCGGAGAAGCTCGCCATTGTCGAGCGCCTGCCCGATACCCCGGAGCAACTCAAGCTTCAGCGCCCGAAAAAACACTGAGCCCATTCAGGACGTCCTTATATTCAAACTCCTCGCAACCTTGGTTCGCGACCTTGGCCGCTGTTAGGATTACACTCCATCTAGGGAAAAGTGCCGACTCGCTAAGTGTCGTTGTCCTACGGGGAAGTCATGGATATTCAGATAATCACACGCGAAGGCGAGCCCGAGTATGCGGTTTTGCCGTGGGCTCAGTATCAGGCTCTACTGAAAGCAGCAGGCATCAACGAAAAATCGCAACCGCCGAGTGAGCCTCCAGTGCGTCACGCGGCACCACCAGACCCGATTCTTCCAGGTCTGGATCAACTACGCAGTTTGCGCGAAGGGAAGGGCATCGCCATTGAGGCGCTGGCCCGCACGGTAGGCATCAGTCCGTCTTATCTGGCCTTGATCGAAAGTGGCGAGCGTCAACCCGACGCTGCGATTCGCCGCAGTCTGGCCTGGGAATTGAAGGTGCCAGGGTGGAGGGATGAATCGTGAGCGTACGCATCAGTCGTCACCATTGGGACGGATTACTCGGCGAGCTGGACCAGGCGCGTCGTCAGCGTCACCTTCTGACTTATCGCGCAGTGCTGGAGCGCTTGCAGCTTCCGACGCCGGCCATGCAAACCCTGACCGCTGCCCTTGAGCATCTGGCCGCGCTGGACGCCAAGGCCGAACAGCCCTTGCGCAGTTCGCTGGTGATCAGCCAAGGCGCCAGTCGCCTGCCGCGCACCGGCTTCTTCGAATGCGTCGAACGCCTGGGGCGCTTTTCCGGGCCGTCCGATGGTGTCGCTGCTGCATCCTGGCATGCCTCGGAAGTGGTGCGGGTGTTCGAGTACGAATACCCCGAGTCGGCGGAAGCCTGAATGTTTATGCGACTCAAGGCGCGGGCCGGTTACTGGCTGGCGCGCCGCTTGTTTCACTGGTCATGGTTCGTCCGCCAGCCCCGTGGCTGGAGCTGGCTCGAGGGCCAGTTCGCACGCATGGCGAACCTGGGTGACGTTGGCGCCCAGAGCTTCTATGGGCACATCCTGACCTTTCGCGGCGTTGGCCTTGGGGCACGCGAGGAAGGCGTGCGCTTGTTGCGCCTGGCGGCGCTGGCGGGGGATGGCAAGGCGGCGTATCAGGTGGGCGTGATCAGCCTGGCAGGTACGGCGAGCAAGGCGCCGGATCCGGTTGAAGCGGCGCGGTTCTGGGAGATGGCGGCGAAGGCGGGGCATCCGTTGGCGCAGATGAAGCTGCAAGAGCTGGCATCGCGTGGATCGCCCCATTAATTCTGACATACGGGTGATTGGGAATTTGTCCTACGCACAGATGCGATTTTACTGACTTCTTTCCTGAACGATCGACTACAAATTGGCGCGCGTGTTTGTGCTGCAGAAGCATTGATGTCTTTCCAGGAATTTTCTGGACAAGGTCGTCGGAAGTTTCCTTCAAGTTGTAGTGGTTTGCGTGAACTGGCGGAACGTGGAATATATCGATAGTCTTTAGCGGTCACTGCAAGACAGGGGTAAGGTGTAAGAACCCTTAGACTTCAACGCGCATCATCGCTGGCGTTTGAGCGTCACTTCGTGTCTGTGCTCATTCATGCCGACTGTGTGCGGGGCACGTTTCGACGTGGCTAAGTTGGAGTGCCTCAGTTTCGCTGCGGACGTACCATTCAAACAAACAATTCGTTATCAGGAGATAGAAGATGCATGTTAAATCGGTAACTTTTGCTGCAACCCTCCTTCTTTCAGCCCACGCTGCTGCTATGGCAGAAAATCAGACTTCGTTTGACAAAAATATTGTAAAGGAGCGGTCGCAAGTCTTGGTTACCAATCCTACATCTAAAAGCACTCCCCCAGGTCAGCAACAAGTAGGGCAGATGGTTGCTGGGACTACTTGCAAGCTGTTCATGAAGCCGCACCCGCTCGCCTGCAACTAAGCTTGCGCCACTCGAGGCTGGCAGTTGCTGGCCTCTCCTTTATATTAATGGAAATCTGGAATGGAATCTCTATTCAAGTCTCTATCCGTCGGAAATGAACGGATATTCGACTCTATTGTCTATGCGCAAAATGAAGTGGTCGGCATAGTGCGTCCGGCCGTTATTGAGGGTTGCAAGGGCACAGAGTCGGCCTACATTGCTGGACCAGAAGGAATTATAGAGCTCCCCCTTCCAGCCACTCAGGAAGCCGTCTTTGAAGCTCTGGTTTTATCGCGCTCTATTCTTTTTGGAGATGAAGAGCAGGTTTTCGCGGCACGTGAGCTGCTGCGCAATGAAAAGACCAGTAGAACTGCATCATATTTTTGCTGTGTCTCTCGCAATTGCCAAGAGCTAATTAGCGCCTTTGAACGTATCAAAAATGCTCGGACATTAATAGTCGGATGTGGTGGGATCGGTTCGCTAGTTGCTATGCAGCTTGCTGGCGCCGGCATTGAAGATCTGGTTCTTGTTGATCCCGACATTATTGAAGCGAGTAACCTAAATCGGCAATTCCTGTGGGAAATAAATGATATTGGTCGACCAAAAGTCGAAGTGCTTAAAAATGCCTTAGAATGTCGCTATTCATTGAGGAGTTGTCGTGCGCTCGTGCAGAAAGTTAGCGACAGTCAACTTGATGAGTTGACCAGGGACGTAGATTTGGTTGTGTTGTCGGCTGATGAACCATTGGGCGTTGCTCAAGTAAAATTGCAGGAGTTATCACGGGAAAGGAATTTTTTAACCATTTCCTGCGGCTATTACCAGAGCACAGCATTGGTGAAAGTGTTCGGCAAGTCGGAAGCTCAAGCAGATGATGATTCTTGCACAATTGAATGGGCAAGGACTCCAAATTTTATTGGCCCAAGTTTTGGGCCGATAAATGTAGAGGTGGCCGGTGTGGTCGCATCGTCCGCAATTCATGCGATAGGATTCCCTGAAAGTATATATTGGCGTGAAAAAAATAGTGGGCTTAGCTTATCTTGGATTCCATTTTCCCGTCGTGAAGCATTCTTGAGTTAGGAGTGAGAATGAAACTTATAACAATTGGCGGCGGTGAAATTTCCCAACTCGAAACATTGGAACTAGATTATTTTATTTGCAGCCAGACAGGTAAAAGAGAACCGAACGCCCTCTTCATCCCAACCGCGAGTGGCGACGCTGAGGGATATTGCAAATCCTTTCAGCATGTCTATGGCGAGCAGCTTGGATGCAACGTTGATTTTCTCCTGGCTACAAAATCAAACTTCTCCCAACAAGATGCGATACAAAAAATTCTTAATGCAGACCTTGTGTATGTCGGGGGCGGAAATACACAAAAGATGCTCGCAATATGGCGAGATCACGGGATCGATGTGGCCCTTCGCCAAGCTGGACAAAATGGCACCGTTCTGTCTGGTCTGAGTGCAGGAGCCATTTGCTGGTATGAGGCAGGGCTTAGCGACTCGGATCGTTTCGCCGTTAGTGATGCTTCAAGCTGGAGCCTGAAGCGGCTTGAAGCGCTGGGCTTTCTGCCAGGCGTTTTCTGCCCTCACCTCGATAAAGAACAGAGGCATGAACCTCTGCTGAATCTTGTTCGTTCGTCCGGGGAGACGGCCGTTGCTTGTGACAATGGGGCTGCAATCTTCTGGGATAATGATAGCGCTCAAGTCTTCACTTCACTCCCTGGCGCACACGCCTATATCTACACAGAGCAAACTGGTGAGGTGCGTGTTGATCGATTTGCCTCGGGAGAAAAGCTGCCATTGTAGTCTCTGCAAGCCATGCAAACCTTGACCGCCGCCCTTGAGCATCTGGCCGCGCTAGATGCCAAGTCCGAACAGCCTTTGCGCAGTTCTCTGGTGATCAGCCTGGGCGCCAGTCGCCTGCCGCGCACCGGCTTTTTTGAATGTGTAGAACGTCTGGGGCGTTTTTGCGGGCCATCCGATGGCGTCGCCGCCGCATCCTGACCTTTCGCGGCGTTGGTCTTGGGGCACGCGAGGAAGGCGTGCGCTTGTTGCGCCTGGCGGCGCTGGCGGGGGATGGCAAGGCGGCGTATCAGGTGGGCGTGATCAGCCTGGCAGGTACGGCGAGCAAGGCGCCGGATCCGGTTGAAGCGGCGCGGTTCTGGGAGATGGCGGCGAAGGCTGGGCATCCGTTGGCTGAGATCAAGCTTAAAGCGTTGGCATCTCGCGGTGCTGCGGATTAACCATCTGTGCATCTGGCAAACAAACGTGGCGTGAGGGGAACCTCTCGCCACGTCTGCGTTTCTGGCTATTCATTTTTATGGTGGCGAATTAAAGATTTGCCCTACATCAACATCATCCCTTTCTGACTTCTTTTCTGTTTGATTCCCCTCAATGTCTTGCGCGCCAATTCCGGACAGGCTCGTCGGAGATTTCCTTCAAGTTGTAGCGATCTGCATGAACTGGTGCGCAGCTGGGTCCATCGATAGTCTTTTGGCTGTCACTGCAAATTCAGTGACAGGGCGTGGAAGCCCTTCTATCGTTAGGCGCATAAGCGCCACCAGTCCGGCGTTTTTTACCGTCTGTGTTTTATGGTGGCTGTGCGCGGGGCGCTTTCGAGTGCGCCGGGTGCCTAACGTCCCGGTCTTCCACACCTGCGTACAGCCGCCACCAATTGCGTGGAAGTGATTTCTGGCGGCTCCATTCCATACGTTAGGAATCAAGCGATGACAGCAATTACACCTGATCCACCCTACGAAAAACCAATTCCCCTCCCTGAAAACCGCTTCATGGCGCTTACCAGCAACTGCAGCGAGATGCCCACGTTGTTCGTCGATACCCACGCGCCGCTTGATGTTTTGTATGAGGCAGCAAACTACCGAATTCGCGCGGTAACCCAAGTGCTGGAGAACCTGGCAATGCGCGGTTCTATCGAGTGTGATTCCTTCATCCTCAGCGACTTTTCTTTGCTCTGTGCCATTCCATTGCGCGATGGCTGCGATGTGCTGGATGTGATTGGGCGGCGGTTGCGGGCTCGGTCAGCGGCAGATTAGCCTCAGAAGTTTTAGGTGTCTGATCTATTGCCTTCGCGGGCAAGCCCGCTCCCACAGGTTTTGTGTCGTTCGCAATATTTATAAACGACACTAAATCTGTGGGAGCGGGCTTGCCCGCGAAGGCGTCCGACCAATCAGCGCTGCCCTATCAGAAATTCATCCTCTCGCCCAAGCCCCGCGAGGCTATCAATCGATAAAAAAAAGGACCGGGTGCAAGGTGCACCCAGTCCTTTATTCACGACTTGATGAATGACTGTCTACTGACGCTCCGGGGAGCGTCAGTATTAAATTGCAATCAAGTTAGTGCTTGGCCACCGCCGTGTTGAGTTTCAGGTAATCCAGCAGAATCCGCCCGGTCTCGCTCAGGTAGGCATCGTCTTCCGGCTTGGTCTTGTCCGGCTCGGCTGCGATCAGGTCTTCATCTTCTTTCTTCAGCTCTTTGAGCGGCTCTTCGCCCTTGGCCTTGCGACGCAGGTTCTCCATGGTCAGCTGCTTGGCTTCGATATCGGCGTGTTGGGCACGACGGTCGGCTTCATTGAGGCTGACGGTTTTTTCCGCCATCAGTTTCTGCGCCAGGGCCAGCTTGTCGCGGATGAACACGAACTCTGCGTCCTTGGCCGTGCGCACGTCATGCTCGGACTGGAGCTGGGTGATATACGGTTTGAACGGGTCGAGCGCAGGCTTGATCGCCGCACGGATGGTATCCCACGGCATGGCTTCCGGTAGGGCGCTTTCGCCGATTTCCTTGGTGTCGATGATCGACGGGTAGTCGATGTCCGGCAGTACGCCCTGATGCTGGGTGCTCTGGCCGGAAACCCGGTAGAACTTGGCCAGGGTCAGTTTCAGTTCGCCATGGTTCAGCGGCTGGATGGTCTGCACGGTGCCTTTGCCGAAGGTCTGGCCGCCGATGATCAACGCGCGGTGGTAGTCCTGCATGGCACCGGCAAAAATCTCCGAAGCCGAGGCCGACAGGCGGTTGACCAGCAACGCCATCGGGCCTTTGTAGAAGGCGCCCGGGTTTTCATCTTCAAGCACGTCGACCCGGCCATCGGCGTTACGCACGAGCACGGTCGGCCCTTTGTCGATGAACAGGCTGGTCAGCTCGGTGGCTTCCTGCAGGGAGCCGCCGCCATTGTTGCGCAGGTCGATGACCACGCCGTCGACCTTGTCTTTCTGCAACTCGGTCAGCAGTTTCTTGACGTCGCGAGTGGTGCTCTTGTAGTCCGGATCACCGGCACGGAAGGCCTTGAAGTCCAGGTAGAACGCCGGGATCTCGATGACGCCGAGCTTGTAATCCTTGCCATCCTGCTTGAGCTTGAGGACCGACTTCTTCACCGCCTGGTCTTCAAGCTTCACCGCTTCGCGGGTAATCGGCACGATCTTGGTGGTCTGGTCGTTCGGCGCATTGCTGGCCGGGATCACTTCCAGGCGCACCACGGTGCCTTTCGGACCACGGATCAGCTTGACCACTTCGTCCAGGCGCCAGCCGACCACGTCGACCATTTCCTTGTTGCCCTGGGCTACACCGATGATCTTGTCGGCCGGTGCGACCTGCTTGGTCTTGTCGGCCGGGCCGGCAGGCACCAGGCGCACGACTTTCACCTGGTCGTTGTCGCTCTGCAACACGGCGCCGATGCCCTCGAGGGACAGGCTCATGTTGATGTCGAAGTTCTCCGCGTTATCCGGCGACAGATAGTTGGTGTGCGGGTCGTAGGACATGGCGAAGGTATTGATGTACGCCTGGAAGATGTCTTCGGCACGGGTCTGGTCCAGGCGCGCCAGCTGGTTCTTGTAGCGCTTGGTCAGGGTTTCCTGAATCTGCTTGGAGTCCTTGCCGGCGATCTTCATCCGCAGGACTTCATCCTTGACGCGTTTGCGCCACAGTTCGTCGAGGTCCGCGGTGGATTTGAGCCAAGGGGCATCCTTGCGATCGATCAGCAAGGTTTCCTTGGCGGTGAAGTCGATTTTGTCGACGCCTTTGTTCAGCTCGACCAGGGCAAAGTCCAGACGCGCCTTGACGCGGTCCAGGTAGCGCTTGTAGATGGTGAACCCGGCGTCCAGGTCGCCGCTTTTGAGGAAGTCGTCGAACTGGGTTTTCCACTTGTCGAATTCGGCAATGTCGCTGGCCATGAAATAGCTGCGCGACGGATCCAGCAGCTTGAGGTAGCTGTCATAGATGATGACCGAGCGCGCATCATCGAGCGGCGGCTTGCTGTAGTGGTGACGCTTGAGCAATTCGACGACGTTCAGACTGGCGATCACTTCGTCACGGTCAGGCTGAAGCTTGTCCCAGCTATTGGCTGCGAATGAATTGCTCGACATCGGCATCAGGCAGATACCAATGAACAGGGCAAGGGCGGTGCTGGGGAACAAATGCTTCATGCTGATTCGACGCGGGGACAATTGATAACGCATATTAGGCCGTCTTTGAAGTCGCCGGTTCCGTAAAGGCCGGTCGCATAATGCAAAAAGCCCGGCGCTACAGCTACGGGCTCAGTCCAGACTCACTATGGAGGCACTGTGAAAGCATTGCAAGGCGTGGAAGGTCGAGTGGAGTGGGCGGAAGAGCCCAGTCCTACGTGTGATGTAGGACAAGTCCGCATTCGTGTGGCGGCAGCGGGTCTCAATCGCGCCGATTTGTTACAGAAGGCCGGTCTTTACCCGCCACCGCCGGGAGCCAGTCAGGTACTGGGTCTTGAGTGTTCGGGAGTGATCAGCGAGGTGGGTCCGGGCTCCTCCTGGCAGGTCGGCGATCGGGTCTGCGCCTTGCTGGCCGGGGGCGGGATGGCCGAAGAGGTGGTTGTCGACGGACGGCATGTGTTGCCGGTTCCCGAAGGTTTGTCCTTGGCCGAGGCGGCAGCGCTACCCGAAGTGTACGCGACCGTTTGGCTGAATTTGTTTCAACTTGCGGCGCTCAAACCGGGTGAGAAAGTTCTCCTGCACGCCGGAGCCAGTGGAATCGGTTCAGCGGCCATCCAGCTGTGCAAGGCGTTTGGCAACCCGTGCTGGGTCAGCGTCGGTTCCGCCGAACGTCTGGCTTACTGTGAAGCGCTGGGTGCTCAGGGTGGTGTCGTGCGCAACGGCGACCTCAACAGTTTGAGCGATCTGGGGCCGTTCGATGTGATCCTCGACCCGGTCGGTGGCAACTATGCCGAGCTGAATCTGAAGGTGTCGGCCCTGGATGGCCGTTGGGTATTGATCGGGCTGATGGGGGGGCGTGAGGCTAAACTGGACCTGGCTCAGGTGCTGGGCAAGCGCGTGCAGTTGTTGGGTTCGACCCTGCGCAGTCGCGACGATCGGTTCAAGGCGGATTTGTTCAGTGATCTACGCCTGCATGTCTGGCCGTTGTTTGCCGAAGGGCGTTTGAGCCCGCAGCTGGCGAAGACTTTTCCGATCAAGGATGCCGAAGCGGCGTTTGCGGAGCTGGCGAGCAATAAGGTGGCGGGAAAGTTGGTGCTGCTGATCGACGAGAGCTTGAGGTAACCCCCCCTGTAGGAGCGAGGCTTGCCCGCGAAGGGCGCAATGCGGTCTGACAGACATACCGTGTCGCGCCCTTCGCGGGCAAGCCTCGCTCCTACAGGACCGCGGGTTATTTCCAGGTATGGATCGGCCAGCCGGCTTTTTCGGCGTGTTCGAGCAGGACCGGATCGGGGTTTACCACGTGTGGAAAATCCACCTTTAACAGCAATGGTAAATCGTTGCGTGAATCCGAGTAGAAACTCGCGCCTTCCAGGTTTTCCTCCTCCGCATCCAGCCATTCCAGCAAACGGGTGATCTTGCCTTCGCGGTAGGTCAGGGTGCCGAGGGTATTGCCGCTATACACCCCATGCGCCACTTCCAGCGCGATGGCGAGGATTTCGTCGATACCCAGCCGTTCGGCAATGGGCCCGACCAGGTGCGTTCCTGAAGCCGAAATCACCAGAATCCGGTCGCCAGCCTTGCGGTGGGCGGCAATGGCCTTGGTGGCGTCACTGAAGATAATCGGCTCGATGTAGTCTTCCACCCAGGGCGCCACCAAGTGCGCGACTTCGTCGGGCGTGCGTCCGATCAACGGCTCCAGGCTGAAGCTCATGTACGCCTCCATGTCCAGCTTGCCATGACTGTAGGCGTCCATCATTTCGTTGTTGCGACGCATGAAAAACTCGGGATCGACCCAGCCCAGGCGGCCCATTTGCTCACTCCAGAGGGTGGCGCAGTCGCCGTGGATCAGGGTTTCGTCCAGATCAAAAATTGCCAGGGCCATTAGTGGGGGTCTCTTCGAGAACAGCTTCAAACTTAAAGCTGCAGGAATGGATTGAGGTGCTCAGCAGTCTACAACTTGAAGCTTGCGGCTTGAAGCTTGCCGCTGCTTTCAAGCCACCTCACACAGGGCCGTCGGATCGATGGAAAGCGCCAGGCGCTGACCATCGGGGTGCAGGTCGGCCGCCGAGCGATTCAGCACATCCACCACCAGTTCCACGCCCCGGGCTTCGACCCGGTAGCGAATCACATTGCCCAACAGGCTGTGGCTGCGGACCTGCGCGTCGAGTTCGCCATTGAGGCTCAGCTCGATGGCTTCCGGTCGAATCGCGATGCGGTGGGTGATCGGCCGCTGCAGCAATTTCGAGGCGCTGTCGGCGTCCAGCAGGTTGTAGTTGCCGATGAAGCCGGCGGCAAAGACATCGACTGGCGCGGTGTAAAGGGTCTCGGCATCGCCGCTCTGTACGATCTTTCCCTGATTCATCAGGAAAATGCGGTCGGACATGGTCAGCGCTTCCTCCTGATCGTGTGTGACGAAGATCGTGGTCAGGCCGAGTTCGCGCTGGATCTGACGAATCTGTTCGCGCAGGTGCTTGCGAATGCGCGCGTCGAGCGCCGACAGAGGTTCGTCGAGCAGCAACAGGCGCGGACGGGTCACCAGAGAGCGGGCCAGGGCGACACGCTGGCATTGGCCACCGGACAGTTGATGCGGATAGCGGGCGGCAAAGTCATTCAGTTCCACCAGCCTCAACACCTCGGCGACGCGCTTGCGGCTGTCGTCGGCGTTGACCTTCTGCATGCGCAAACCGAAGGCGACGTTCTGTTCCACCGTCATGTTGGGGAACAGCGCGTAGCTCTGGAACACCATGCCGATTCCACGTTTCTGCGGGCTCAGTGGAACGAGGTCGTGATCATCGAGCAGGATCTTGCCGCCGTCCACCGAGGTCAGCCCGGCGATGCAGCGCAGCAGCGTGGATTTGCCGCAACCGGACGGACCGAGGAGGGTGACGAACTCACCTTTTTTGATTTCACAGTTGATGTCGCTGAATACCGTGGTGCCCAAGTAGCTCTTTTGCAGATGTTGGACGCTGACATAGCTCATTCGCTTTTGTCCTTGTTCAAGATATTGGCCGCCCAGGTCAGAACCAGCACAAAGAAGAAGTAGGAAATCACCAGCGCACTGGTGAAGTGGCCGCTGCTGTTGCGCATGTTGTTGAGGTAGACCTGCAGGGTTTCGTAGCGGGTCCCGACGAGGATGTTGGCGAACACGAACTCGCCGAACAGGAAGGAGAACGACAGCAGCAACGCCACCATCAAACCCTTGCGCAGGTTTGGCAGCACCACCAGGAACGCCGCTTGAAAGGTGCTGGCGCCGAGCAGTTGGGCGGCGTCCATCAGGTCGCGCAGGTTGATCGCTTGCAGGTTGTTGGTGATTGCCCGGTACATGAACGGCAGCGCCACGGTGAAGTAGCAACCGATCAAGATCCACGGCGTCCCGACCATCGCGAACGGTCCCGAACCATAGAGCTGCAACAGACCCACCGACGACACCACTGGCGGTACCGCGAAAGGCAGCAGGATCAGGATGTTCATCAGCGCATCAAGTTTGGGGAAATGGTAGTGCACCACAAACAGCAACGGCAGAATCAAAACCACCGACAAAATCAGCGCGCCGACGCAGACCAGAAGCGATTGACCAAACGCATGGAGAAATCGCGGATCACTCCACAACTGCGCATACCATTTGATAGTGAAGCCGCTGGGCAAGATCGTTGCCGACCAACTGGTGGAGATTGAGTAAATCAGCGTTCCAATCAGCGGCAATAGCAGAATGGCAAACAGCAGGTACACCACCACCCGGTGGTAGATACCGACAGGGCCCGGTTCAGCGCGAGACATGGTAGCTCCTCTTCAACAGCAGCTGATGCACGACTGTCACCAGGGTCATCAACGCCACGAGCACTACGGCCAGGGCGCTGGCCAGGTTCGGATCCAGGGAAATATCACCGGAGACCATCGCGGCGATACGGATCGGCAGCACGTTGAAGTTGCCGGTGGTCAGCGCGTAGACCGTGGCGTAGGCGCCCAGGGCGTTGGCCAGCAGGATCACGAAAGTGCCCAGCAGCGCCGGGGTCAGCACTGGCAAGCCGATGTGCCGCCAGAACTGCCAGCCGTTGGCGCCGAGCAATTGGGCGGACTCACGCCAGTCTTCGCGCACGGCGTCGAAAGCCGGGTAGAGCAGCAACACGCCCAATGGAATCTGGAAGTAGGTGTAGAGGAGGATCAGCCCGGATTTCGAATACAGGTTGAAGTCCTGAATGATCCCGGCCTGCTTGAGCATGAGGGTGAAGCTGCCGTTGAAGCCCAGCAGGATGATGAACGCGAAGGCCAAAGGCACGCCGGAAAAGTTGCTGGTCATGTTGGCGAAGGCGTTGACGAAGTTGCGCAGTTTCGAGTCGACCCGGTGCAGGGAGTAAGCGCCAAGTACTGCGATGATGATCCCGAACACGCTGGACCAGAAACTGATCTCGAGACTGAGCCGGATCGCCTGCAGATAGAACTTCGAGCTGAAGATTTTGCTGAAGTTGGCGATGCCCCAGCCAAACTCTTCCGATTGCAGGCTATTGATCATCACCCAGATCAACGGAGCGATCTCGAATACGATAAAGAACAGCGCGAAGGGCACCAGGCACAGCGCCGCCAGCCATTTTCCGCGAGTCATGGCATTCACTTGAGGAGCTCCCGGCACACAGGCTTGTCGTGTGACACACCCAGCAATTCGCAGACGGTGCCGCAGATTTCAGTCTGTTTCGGTGCGGCGCTGGTGTTGAAACTGAAAGCATTGCCGAGGACGAACAATGGCACTTCTCGTTCTTCGGGCAGCAGGCCGTTGTGGGAGCGGTCGTTGTTCATGCCGTGGTCGGCGGTCACCAGCACCTGATAGCCGGCGTCGAGCCAGGTGTGCAGATAGTCGGCCAGAATAATGTCGGCCGAGCGGGCGCTGTTGCGGTATTGCGGGGTGTCGAGGCCGTGCTTGTGCCCGGCATCGTCGATGTTCATGGGGTGGACCAGTAAAAAGTTCGGCCCATGACGCAGTCGCAGATTTTCGGCGTCTGCGAACAGGTGCGAATCCGGGTAGTGATCGTTCCAGTAGAAATGACCGTGCTGGATCGGCAAGTCAGGGCTGTCGGTGTGACGATCCCGTGCTGCAACAAATGGCGAACGGTTATACAGCTCACTGACCCAGTGATAGGCCGCGGCGGCGGTTGTAAGGCCGGCATCGCTGGCGTAGTGATAGATGCTGCGCTGGTTGGACAGGCGCGAGACATTGTTGTGGACGATACCGCTGTCGATCGGCGTGACGCCGGTCAGGATGCATTCATACAGCGGTCGGGACAGGGCCGGCAGTTCGCACTCCAGTTTGTAGAGCGCCGCGCGTCCTGCGCCGACGTAAGCCTGCAGATGGCCCATGGCGTGACGGGCGACCTCGTAATTGAGGCCGTCGAGCACGACAAGGATGACGTTGTGCTTCATAGGGGCGGAACTCCGCAATACAGGTGTTCGGATTCACTCGGTCCACTGTGGGAGCGGGCTTGCTCGCGAAGGCGGGCTTATATTCAACATTGATGTTGGATGTGCCGCCGTCTTCGCGAGCAAGCCCGCTCCCACATTAGATCTCCGGTGTTAGCTATACCGTGTCATTGCATTTCGATGATGACGACTTCCTGCCACTTCTGAGGAACGGACTTGGAAGTCTTCTCCCAGGCGTCGGCGTCCTTGATCGGCGTTACGTGCTTGTACTGTTCATTCGGCAACAGGTTGGCCTGTACTTCAGCCGGCAGGGTCAGGTGCTCGGCACGGATCGGACGGGCGTTGCCGCGCGCCAGGTTGATCTGGCCGGCATCGCTGAAGATGTATTCGCGCGCCAGCTTGGCGGCGTTCGGGTGCTTGGCGTATTTGTTGATGATGGTGGTGTAGCCGGAGATCACCGAGCCATCGGATGGAATCACGACGGTGTAGTCATCCGGATTCACCATCTTGGCCTTGTAGCTCAGGCCGTTGAAGTCCCAGACCACGCCGACTTCGACTTCACCCTTTTCCATGCTGGCAATCGTTGGATCCGTCATCGATAGACGTTTTTGTTTGGCGAGTTCGGCGAAGAACAGCAGGCCGGGTTCAATGTTCTTTTCGTCGCCGCCCTGGGAGAGCGCCGCTGCCAGCACGCCGTTGATGGCCTGGGCGGAGGTGCTCACGTCACCGATGGTGACCTTGTACTTGCCGTTCGCAAGATCAGCCCAGCTTTTGGGGGCGTCAGAACCGTGCAGCAGTTTGTTGTTAATGATGAACGCAATGGAACCGGTATAGGCCAGAGCCCAATGGCCATCTTTGTCTTTGGCCCAGCCGGGAATCTGATCCCAGGTGCTCGGCTTGTAAGGCTGCGAAACCTCTTGCTTGATAGCAATCGGGCCAAAGGCTGCACCGACGTCGCCGATGTCGGCGCTGGCATTGTCTTTTTCAGCTTTGAACTTGGCGATTTCCTGGGCCGAACTCATGTC
The DNA here is from genome assembly GCF_902497995.1 of Pseudomonas fluorescens. Lineage (GTDB taxonomy): Bacteria > Pseudomonadota > Gammaproteobacteria > Pseudomonadales > Pseudomonadaceae > Aquipseudomonas > Aquipseudomonas fluorescens_BK. The sequence goes on from NZ_CABVII010000007.1 coordinate 168,551, forward strand.
GGTGTCGATATGTTTGAGGCCATAATTCTTGGCCAGATCGTCCCAGGTGCCTTTCCAATTGGCCCAGTTATCGGGCATGCCGACACTATTGACTTCACCTTCCGCTTTCGCCGCGGCTTCCAGGGTTTTCAGGTCGGTATCAGCGGCCATGGCGGCAGTGCACATGGCAATGGTCGAGCCTAACAGTGATGCCAGGAAAAGCTTTTTCATCCGAAGCTCCTTTGGGCGTTTTCAACGCTGCGATTGCGGTTGTGTTGGTCTAGGTCAGCAATACCTGAGCCAATCTAGGCGGGTGGGATGACATTTTGATGTCGATCGCTGGCCTGCCCCTATTTCCTGCGCAGGAAATCTCAGGATTGGAGATAAGCGTAGACCATGGCTAAAGGGCTGAAATGAAAGGACTTGGCCATGAAATTGCAGGTGACTGGAGCAACCGTTCGGCAACTTTGTCATCTATCAGTCATGTGCAGTGCCTAGGCTTGCACAGAGCTGATGGAGCCGGTTTGACGCGCGGCTCTGCCCTGAAACAGCGCTGGTCTAGTCCAGATAGGTAACGTTGATGCGCATCGAAACAACCAAGGGGGTGACAGCGATCGGGCAGGTCCTGCAGGAACAGCTCGACCATGGCCTGTTGGCGCCCGGGAGCAAGTTGCCGGCCGAGCGCAAGCTCAGTGAGTTGTTCGGTACCACACGGATCACCGTGCGTGAGGCGCTGTTACAGCTGGAAGCCCAGGGCCAGATTTATCGGGAGGAGCGCCGGGGCTGGTTCGTGTCGCCACCGCGCCTGGCCTATAACCTGATGCAGCGCAGTCATTTTCACGCGATGGTCAGCGCCCAGGGGCGAGTACCGTCCACCGAGGTGATTTCGGCGCGGCTGCAGCCGGCATCGGCGGCAGTCTGTGCCTGGTTGCAATTGCCGGCATTGTCGAGCGTGATTCAGATTTGCCGGGCGCGGCGCATTGATCAGCGGCTGGTGTTGTATGTGGAGCACTATTTGAATCCGCAGTTTTTCCCCGGGATTCTGGCGTTTGATTTGAATCAGTCGATGACCGAGCTGTACGCCCGGCATTACGATTTGCATTACGGGCGGGTGCGATTCGAGATCGTGCCGACGGCGCTGTCGGTGGATGCGGCGGCGGCTTTACGGGTGTCAGTGGGCAGTCCGGGGTTGCGGATTGCCCGGGTCAATTACGATCAGCATCAACGGCTGATCGATTGTGATCTGGAGTTCTGGCGGCATGATGCAATTCATGTCGGGGTTGATGTGGTCTGAGCCTGGCCGCCCCAGGCTGCACGTTCTTTACATCATCCAAAGCGATAAATGTCCATGCCCAGGGCGCCCAGGGTGAATCCCTCGTGGCTCACGCTGAATTTGCCTCCGGCGCCGCGGGCAAAGTACAACGGCAACAAATGTTCATCACTCGGATGGCTGCGCACGGCGTTCGGCGCTTGCCGACGATAGTCGTGCAACGCGACGTCATCCTTCGCCTCGAGTTTCTCGACCATCCAGTCGCGAAATACCCTGGCCCAGGGTTCGACGCTTTCCGGTCCGGCGTGCCAGTCCAGTTCGCGCAGGTTGTGGGTAATGCTGCCGGAACCGATCAGCAGCACGCCGTGTTCGCGCAGGCCGGCAAGGGCTTGACCTACCCGGGTTTGCAGGGCCGGGCCGCCGCGGGTGGGCAGTGAGACTTGCACAATCGGGATATCGGCTTGCGGGTACATCAACGATAAGGGCACCCAGACACCATGGTCGAACGGCCGCTTGGCGTCGACGCGTGCAGGCAGGCCCGCGTTCTCCAGCCGTTCGACAACGTCTGTCGCCAGGAGTGGGTCACCGGGCGCCGGGTACTGCACCTCGAACAAGGCCTGTGGAAACCCGCCGAAGTCATGCCAGGTGTCGGGTTGTGGATTGCCGCTGACCAGCAGTTCATTGCTTTCCCAATGCGCGGATACAATGACGATGGCCCTGGGTTTCGGCAATTCGGCGGCCAGGCGCGCCAGGGCGGGCCCGCTGGCGCCCGGTTCGAGTGCCAACATGGGCGAGCCATGGGATATGTACAGGCTGGGGAACATGAATGAGCTCCTGAGGGGTAATATGGCATCATCTTCAGTCAGATCATTGATCTAAATCTAATATAAGTTTTAGGGTCTTTTGATCGAATTTTCGGGATTAATTATGCAGCCGGAGTTTTGGCACAAGCGGTGGACGTCGAATCAGATCGGCTTTCACCTGCCGGAAGTGAATCCATATCTGCAACGGTACTGGCCGCAGCTGGGCCTGGAAGAGGGCTCGCGCGTACTGGTGCCGTTATGTGGGAAAAGCCTGGATCTGCTGTGGCTGGCAAAATGCGGTCACGAAGTGCTGGGCGTCGAATTGTCGGAAAAAGCGGTGGAAGACTTTTTCCACGAGCATCAATTTGATCCGGACGTCAGCGACCAAGGCCCCTTCACTGTCTATCGGGCGGGCTCGATCGAGATCTGGTGTGGTGATTTCTTCGCGTTGACGGCCGGCGATGTCGCTGATTGCAGTGCGTTGTACGACCGCGCTGCATTGATTGCCTTGCCTCCGACAATGCGCGAGCAATACGCCGAGCATCTGAAGCGGATTCTTCCGAAGGATTCGCTGGGGCTGCTGATTACTTTGGATTACGACCAGGCGCAAATGGACGGGCCGCCATTTGCCGTGCTGGATGATGAAGTGCAAAAACTGTTCGGGGCGTCGTGGGAATTGAAGATTCTCGAGGATCAAGACGTTCTGGGTGAGAGCTGGAAGTTTATCGAGAGCGGTGTGACGCGGCTTGAAGAGCGGGTGTATCGGGTTTCCAGCCGATAGATTTGTGTTGATCATTCGGGCCTCATCGCGGGCAAGCCCGCTCCCACAGGTTTTTGTGTCGTTCGCCAATATTGTGAACAACACAAAACCTGTGGGAGCGAGCTTGCTCGCGATGGAGTCCGAATGAACACTGCAAAAATCAGCAGACAAAAAAAGGCCCGCATTCACTGCGGGCCTTTTCTTTTAGTGCGAAGCCTGTCAGCCCCGACGACGCAATGCGTCAATGCGCTCTTCCAGCGGCGGGTGGCTCATGAACATGCGGGCAAACCCCTGCTTGATGCCACCGTTGATGCCGAAGGCATTCAGAGTGTCGGGCATGTGCACCGGCAGCCCCTGTTCCGCCCGCAGGCGTTGCAGAGCGCCGATCATTGCACTGGTGCCGGCCAGGCGTGCACCGGCTTCGTCGGCACGAAATTCCCGTTTGCGCGAGAACCACATGACGATGGAGCTGGCCAGGATGCCCAGGACCAGTTCGGCGAAGATGGTCGCCACGTAGTAGGCGATGCCCTGGCCTTCTTCGTTCTTGAAGATCACCTTGTCGACAAAGTTGCCGATGATCCGTGCAAAGAACATCACGAAGGTGTTCACCACGCCCTGGATCAGCGCCAGGGTGACCATGTCGCCATTGGCCACGTGGCCGATCTCGTGGGCCAGCACGGCTTTGACTTCATCCGGCGAGAATCGCTCGAGCAAGCCTTGGCTGACCGCGACCAGCGCGTCGTTCTTGTTCCAGCCGGTGGCGAAGGCATTCGCCTCGTAGGCCGGGAAAATCCCGACTTCCGGCATCTTGATCCCGGCTTCCCGGGACAGTTGCTCAACGGTTTGCAGCAGCCATTGCTCGTGACGTGTGCGCGGCTGGGTGATGATCTGGGTGCTGGTGCTCATCTTCGCCATCCACTTGGAGATGAACAGCGAGAACAGGGAACCGGCGAAACCAAAGACCGCACAGAAAATCAGCAGCTGATTGAGGTTGAGATCAACCCCGTTGGCCGCCATGAACCCGTTGAAGCCGAAAAGGCTCAGGGTGATGCTGGCAATCAGCACGACCGCCAGGTTAGTGGCCAAAAACAGCAGGATGCGCATCATGGTTGTAGAAATCTCCTCATGCTAAAGATGTAGCGTACTGCGGGGTATATAAGGTGCTGCACCGGGCTATTCAACCAAGTGACTATTTCAAACTGTGTCCTACAGCAAGAGTCTAGCGGGTTGAAGGACATTTCCGACGGCGACAGGGGGAAGTGTCTGTCAGCCCATTAACGTCGCAGGCCCCGTCGTTGTTGGGCGCGAGCAGGCAACCTGTCCTCAATCAGCCGTGGAAGGCATGAGGAAAGGCAGGGGACAAAGATATGTTGCTGAATCAATCACCGTGCGACTCGAATACGCTCGCACGGTGACAGTCCGCTTACTGGCGATAGGACTTGAGGAAATTGCCGATACGTCCGATGGCCATCTCCAGGTCATCCACCCGCGGCAGGGTCACGACTCGGAAATGGTCCGGCCATGGCCAGTTGAAGGCCGTGCCTTGCACCACCAGCAGCTTCTCGGAGAGCAGCAGGTCGAGCACGAATTTCTCGTCGTTGTGGATCGGGCAGACCTTCGGATCGATCCGCGGGAACGCATACAGTGCGCCCATCGGCTTGACGCAGCTCACGCCCGGAATGTCGTTGAGCAGCTCCCAGGTACGGTTGCGCTGTTCCAGCAGGCGACCTTGCGGCAGCACCAGGTCATTGATGCTCTGGTAACCGCCGAGGGCGGTCTGGATTGCGTGCTGGCTCGGCACGTTGGCGCACAGGCGCATGTTGGCCAGCATGTCGATGCCTTCGATGTAGCTCTGGGCGTGGTGTTTCGGGCCGGAAATGGCGATCCAGCCGGAACGGAAACCGGCCACTCGATAGGACTTGGACAGACCGTTGAAGGTCAGGCACAGCAGGTCCGGCGCCAGGGACGCGGTGCAGATGTGCACGGCATCGTCGTACAGGATCTTGTCGTAGATTTCGTCGGAGAACACCACCAGGTTGTGCTGACGGGCCAGTTCCAGCATGCCCAGCAGGACTTCTCTGGAATACACCGCACCCGTCGGGTTGTTCGGGTTGATGATCACCAGCGCCTTGGTATTGGGGGTGATCTTGGCCTTGATGTCGGCCAGGTCCGGCCACCAATTGGCCTGCTCGTCGCACAGGTAATGCACCGGGTTGCCCCCCGACAGGCTCACCGCAGCGGTCCACAGCGGGTAGTCAGGGGCCGGCACCAGCACTTCGTCGCCATTGTTGAGCAGGGCCTGCATCGACATCACGATCAGCTCGGAAACGCCGTTGCCCAGGTAGATGTCCTCGATGCCGACGCCTTCCACCTGCTTTTGCTGGTAGTACTGCATGACGGCCTTGCGCGCACTGAACAGGCCTTTGGAGTCGCTATAACCCTGGGCGGTCGGCAGGTTGCGGATCACGTCCTGGAGGATTTCATCCGGCGCTTCGAAACCAAAGGGCGCCGGGTTGCCGATGTTCAGCTTGAGGATGCGATGGCCTTCCTCTTCCAGGCGTTTGGCGTGCTTGAGCACTGGGCCGCGAATGTCGTAGCAGACGTTGGCGAGCTTGTTCGATTTGCTGACCTGCATGGCGATGTGTTCCCGAAAATGAACGATCCAGGCGGCGTGTGAACGACCGTGCTGGGAATCCTGCGTATTCACACAGGCCTGACGCCTTGAGAAGCGGCACCCATAAATCCGTTTGAATGCGCGTGGTCTGGCTGCCAGACTGGCGTTTGACGAGGCGCAATCATACGTGCCGCCCGATCCGTGGAAAAGGTACAGATCGGGCTTTTTCAGCTGCCGAGGTGTGATGATGGAAAAGTTGGAAAAAAACCTGGAAGAATGGAAGGCGATGCTCGATCCGGAGCAGTACAACGTTTGCCGCCTCAAGGGCACCGAACGTCCGTTTTCCGGTAAATACAATGACAGCAAGGTCGACGGTGTCTACCACTGCATCTGCTGCAACGAGCCGCTGTTCGACTCGAAGACCAAATTCGACTCCGGCTGCGGCTGGCCGAGTTTCTACGCGCCGATCGGCGACAGCGCCATGGTCGAGATCCGGGATGTCAGCCACGGCATGATCCGCACCGAGGTGGTTTGCGCCAAATGCGATGCGCACCTGGGGCATGTGTTCCCGGATGGTCCGCCGCCGACCGGGCTGCGGTATTGCATCAACTCGGTGTGCCTGGACCTGGTGCCACGCGAGTAATACGGGATCAGGCCATCTGTGGGAGCGAGACCGGCTTGCCGGCGAAGGGGGCGTGGCAGTCGACATCAATATCGGGTGTGAATCCGCATTCGTCGGAACGCCGCCCGGAGCCGGCTCGCACCCACAATTGAACTTTGTCGACTCGAAATTTGTGTACGCCCCGAATACCTGTAGGAGCGAGGCTTGCCCGCGAAGGCGTCCTCAGGGGTGACGGGGCTTTTGATCTTGTCAATATCCGTTTCTGCGGTCACGGCGACTTAGGGTTCCGCCCTTACGGCGGGTCACTTGGAAAAGCGCCAAGTAACCAAGCGCTCTTGCCCCTGTCGTTCGGTGACTCGCCTAGGCTCGGCATGCCCTCGCTCCGGTCCTGCTCCGTGGGCCCGCCGCGATCGGCCATCCATGGCCGTGCGCGGCTAACCCCCATGCCGGGTTGCCCACTGCGCAGAACCTGCGCTCGGCCTCTCGAGGGGGCGTGCACCGCAAAAGCAAAAGCAAAAGCGAGGCGGCCTACCGGGCCGGCCTGGCGCTGTTAAATGGTGCGCCCATCATTCAGGTGCAGGGTCAAAACTCACCCCATGGACTGGCAAGTGCCAGCGTGATGAGGTAGCGCTCGTCTGTGGGGCGCTTATCATCTTTAAAGCGTCTAATAGCCAGCATCACTTGATACTGGTTGTCCGCTTGCCAGTAAGCTTTGCTGATTCTATGCCCGTCTTGCAATTGGGCACGCCATTGCGATGTGTCGGCAAACGATGGAAAGTCAGTGACCCAGATTGGCTTCCAGCCGCCTTTGCGCCATTGCGCCTGCAAATCCAGTACGACCTTTAGCGTATCGTCGAGCAACAGCGGTTCGATTTGCGGGGACATACGCACACCGTTGATCAATTCATCATCGAACATAACTGTGAAATAGCGGGCCAGAGGGGTCACGAATCCGAATTGGGTATCTACAAAACGGAGGCGGGCATCCGACTTGGGAATACTGAACCAAGAGTGACCCGGAATAGCTGGGCCAATGGGTGCGCTGGAACGCTGGCGCATAGCCTCGTACGGTTCGCCAATCACCAGTGCAATTTCTGGCTCACCCGATAGCGCCTGGATGGCCGCAACCGAAAGAAGGGTTACGCCCGCCAACGCCAATATGCCACGTCTCCAGCCCACACGCTTCATCACGCTCATCGCACGCCCCGGCCCGCTTCGATATCTCGAATGGCCTGTTCGATCAGGTAGCGATTGCTGTCGTGCAATAGCTCGTCAAACTGCGCAGCGGCCTTAAGTACGAAAGGCATGCGTTGATTGATATCGGACAGATCGGCGAAGGGGTTGCTGCCAAAGCCAATGGTGCGCTCGTCATCGACGCGATGGCACTGCCTGGCCAGGGTAAGTTCTATGGCTTGAGTGGCACTGGAGAGCAAGCCAGTAACGTAGAAAACATGGTTGCCACGAAGCAAACGTACCAATTGCGGGTCGCTGTACATTGCCGGTTGCAAGATGTTGACCTGTTCGTGCTTGGCGAGATGCTCAACACTTTTGGCGATATTGCCAGTCTCAATGGCCTCGAAAGTTTGCAGGATTTCCTTGTAGTCATAACCGAACTCCAGCTTTCCCTGCGCTACCGGTCAAAGCACTGGTTGCTGATCATGCCCATAAATGTTGCTCCGTGAGCGCAGGCAAGTCTTGAGCGACGTAAATCCCCGCTCCTGATAAAAAACATGCAGCGGAAACACATCCAGAAACAGCGTTGTATTGCCCATCGCCAGCATCTCGTATACATGCTGGAGTTGCCGTTGCACGAACGACAACGGTTCACCATCGCGCCTGAGGTCGATGCTCGGTACTGGGTTGTTGCGGCGGGCCTGCTGATAGTCCCGTTGCGCTTGCTCGTATTTCTGAAGTGTCTCCTGCCTCTCGCGTTCGCCGGAGGGGCGCGGCGCCGTTGGCGAGGGACTGTTTGCGGCAGGCGTGAACGGTTGGGCGGCGGTTTGAGCGCGTGGCACTATGGCCCCATCTTCGATCACCTGACACCTGAAAGTCTGGTTGGCAATCAGCCGCGGCGGTGGGTCGCACTTGCAGTGGCAGAGGTCGCCGTCCAAGGCAGCATTACGCCCATCCAGCAGATCCACCAGACGCGGACCGTCGCAGACAATCTTCCCGGTGCTGTCGCATTCCGGGCATTTGACTTCATCGCCCTCGCGGGCCATCGCCTGGCCATTGATGGTGCTGTATTCCCAGCCGGTGAGCACGGTGCCGTCGACGGTGGTCTTGGCCCCGACGGTGATGTGATAGCGCATCATGCGGTGCATGTCCTTGTTTGAGCGAAGGGACAGGCACGCTAAGCGAGGCGGTGAAGGCAGATAAATCAGATGTTTCGTTGTTTTGTGTAGGCCGATTCTGAACAGCGAACGAAGATCAAAAGCTCGTTCGATCGCAGTCTGGTGTGGGGCATCAAAGTCAAAAGATCGCAGCCTTCCGGCAGCTCCTACAGGAGAACTCGTACGCTTGAAGGACAGGTCGGCCCGTAGGCCGCCTCGCTTTGGCTTTGGCGGTGCACGCCCCCTCGGAACCCTAAGTGCCCGTGACCGTAGAAACGGATATGTACACGGTCAAACATACCCATCGCCCTTCAGGACGCCATCGCGGGCAAGCCACGCTCCCACAGAAAGCGAACCCGGCCGACTATTGATTTATTAAATTGCACACAATTCAATTGCTCGCTATGTTAATCAGACCTGCCTTACCTTCAGAGTCCAGATCATGAGCGACAACCTGCTGAGCATTCCCTGCACCACCATCAAGGGCGAGCAAAAGACCCTGGCGGATTTCGCCGGCAAAGCCGTATTGGTGGTCAACACCGCGAGCAAATGCGGCTTCACCCCGCAGTACAAAGGGTTGGAAGAGCTGTGGCAGACCTACAAGGATCAAGGTCTGGTGGTGCTCGGCTTTCCCTGCAACCAATTCGGCCAGCAGGAACCGGGCAACGAAGGGGCAATTGCCGAATTCTGCGAGTTGAACTACGGCGTCAGCTTCCCGCTGTTCAAAAAGATCGAAGTCAACGGTGCTGACGCCCATCCGCTGTTCGTGCAATTGAAAAAGCGCGCACCGGGCGTGCTGGGCTCCCGGGGCATCAAGTGGAACTTCACCAAGTTCCTGATTGGCAAGGACGGACAGTTGGTCAAGCGCTTCGCTCCGGCGACCAAGCCGCAGGACCTGAGCCGCGAGATCGAAGCCCTGCTCAAATGAATACCTTGTCCGTCGATTCCCTGAAGCTCGACAGCCAGCTCTGCTTCAAGTTGTATGCCGCTTCCCGGGCGGTCATCCGCGCCTATAAGCCGATGCTCGATCAGCTCGGCCTGACCTATCCGCAATACCTGGCGATGCTGGTGTTGTGGGAGTGGCAGGAAGCGACCCCGGAGCAGCCGACGGTCAAGGCGTTGGGCGAACGCCTGGCGCTGGATTCCGGCACGTTGACCCCGCTGCTCAAGCGGCTTGAGCAGTTGCAGCTGGTGCAGCGTCAGCGTTCGGCGCGGGATGAGCGTGAAGTGCACCTGAGCCTGTCACCTCGCGGCCAGGCGTTGCGCGCCCAGGTGGGGCCGCTCAAGGCGCGTCTGTTGTGCGACAGCGGTGTCGATCTGGATCGCCTGCATGATCTGCGGGAGGGTCTCGATCATCTGTTGGGCCAGATCAAGGCACTGTCGTAGCCGGCATCCACAAATCCAGCAGGGCGGCCAGCTCTTCACGGCGAAACGGCTTGGCCAGGTAATCGCTCATGCCCGCGGCACGGCAGCGTTCGCGTTCTTCGGACATCGCATTGGCGGTCAGGGCGACAATGGGCAACTGTGGCCAGCGCCCGCTGCGACGGATGTGCCGGCTGGCTTCGTAACCGTCCATCACCGGCATGTTGCAGTCCATCAGCACCAGATCGAAGTCACTGTGCTCGAGTTGATCCAGGGCCTCGCCACCGTGAGCGGCGACGATCACCTCGCAGCCGAGTTTGCCAAGCATGCCCTTGGCCACCAGTTGATTGACCGGATTGTCCTCCACCAACAACACCCGTCCGCGTCGCAAGGGTGAGCGATTATCGAGCCGGGCATCGTTGATGGAGTTGATGTCCGGCTGCAACACCCGCCGCAGAGTCTGGTACAGCGCATTACGCGCCAGAGGCCGCGCCTGTTGCTGCAAGGGCGCCAGGGCGCTGGCTTCTTCGGTGGGCATGAAACTGCCGTAGGCGGTCACCAGCAAAATCGGCGCCGTGCAGGTGGGACGCAGGCCGAACAGGCATTCGGGGCAGTCGGTGATCACCACATCCGGGTCCAGTCCGATCAACGAGTCGTCGATCGAACGTTGCTGATAGTCGAGGCCCCAACCCGGCAACAGGTTCTTGAGCAATTCTGCCAGGCCGCTGCTGGCGGCGGTGATCGCGATGACCTTGCCCGGTAACGTTGCCGGCACCAGGGCGCGGGTGTGGCAAGGCAGCGGCAGGTCGGCGCAGAACTGGCTGCCGAAGCCGGCTTCGGAGCTGATGGTGAGGCGCCCTTGCATGGCTTCGCAGAGGTTGTAGGTCAGTGCCAGGCCCAGGCCGGTACCGCCGAATTGTCGGGTAATGCCGGCACCCGCCTGGGTGAAGGGCTGGAAGATCTTGACCTGGGCGTCCTGGGCGATGCCGATGCCGGTGTCGCAGACCTCGATTCTGACACCGTCCCCGAACGTAGACAGGCGTACATCGACCCGACCGAACCGGGTGAACTTGAGGGCGTTGGACAACAGGTTGCTGACAATCTGCCGGACCCGGGTCGGGTCACCGAGCACCAGCGCCGGAAAGTGCGGATCGATCAGGCAGGTCAGCTCGACGCTGGGCGCGGCGTTCTGCGACAGCAGGTTGGCGGTGTCTTCGATCAGCGAACCGAGATCGAACGGAATGTGTTCGAGTTCAAGTTGACCGGCATCGAATTTCGACAGGTCGAGAATATCGTTGAGCAATTCCACCAGCACTTTTCCCGAGTCATGGGCAATGGACAGCTGTTGCTGTTGCTCGGCATTGAGCGGGCCATCCAGTGAGAGCGCGATCATCCCCAGCAGACCGTTGAGGGGCGTGCGGATTTCGTGGCTCATGTTGGCCAGGAATACCGAGCGCGCTTCGGCCATGTCCAGGGCGGTGCGGCGGGCGACTTCCAGTTCCTGATTGGATTGGCTGAGCCGGGAGTTGATCGCCTTGAGTTCCGCGGTACGGGCCGAAACGATGTTTTCCAGTTGTCCGAGGTAGTCGGTCAGACGGTTTTCGGCGTTGCGCCGCTGCTGGATTTCGGTGGCGATGTTTTCGAATTGCTGGTTCGCAACTTTGACCAGCACACCGATCTCATCGTTTTCATGTCCGACCGGGCACTCCAGCCACGTCGGTTCGACGCTGCGCGGATTGCGGCTGCTGAGTTCACGAATCACCCGTACCAAGGGTTTGGTCAGCATCACATAGAACAGTGCAAGCAGAATGCCGGTCAACAGCAGGCTACGGGTGAAGCCGTTGAGCAGGGTCACTTCGGCCCGACTCAGGAACCGGCTGCCAAATGAAAAGGTGTCGACATCCAGGCGCAGGGTGCCGAGGGATTCGGAAGGTAGATGATCCAGGTACAGGCGGTCTTCGAAGTGCCGGTTGGCGCCAAACAGGAAGTCGCTGATCACCCGATAACCGCTTTGCAGGCCAGGGCGTTTGACTTTGGCCAGCACCGTACCGTTGTTGTCGATCAATTGCGCGCCAATGATCGCGGGCGAGCGCAACAGGCCCAGGGTCAGTTCCTGGGCGAGTTCGGCGTCGATGTTGTAGGCGATGCGCGACGCGGGGTTATGACTGATTTCCAGCAGTGACAGGATTTCGCGGTTGATGGAGGCATCTTCACTGGCATAATCGATGCCTATTTGCAGCAGACTGAGCAGCGTGCCAAGAATGAAGCCGACCAGCACGGTCAACCGGGCTTGCTTGTAGGACAGTCGGTGGGTGAACTTGATATCCATGGGGTGTTGAACCACTTCCGTCTCTCTTCGCTGCTCAAGCATAGTCGATCATGCATGGACCCCGATGTCCGCGCACAACCCTTGTTCAAGGGCTGAACAGGACATCGTACGCTGTGTTTCGTCGCTGTATCGCATCATTACTGTGAACGTGCCCGAGGAGAAGACGTGGATTTCCGATTGAATGCTTTTCTTGAACGCGCCGATGCCGTGCTGGCCCGTATCGAACCGCTGCTGCCTGCACCCCGGCGAGCCATCGACTGGACGCACTGCCTGGCCGCACGCTGGCAACGCGAAGGGCGCAGCGGTTTTCTGCTGCCGCTGCAAGTCAGCCTCGACATGCGTTTGTCCGACCTGATCGGTGTCGATCGGCAGGTGGAGCAATTGGGGCGCAATACCCAACAGTTCCTCGATGGCATGCCGGCCAACCACGCCTTGCTCTGGGGCTCGCGCGGCACCGGAAAATCGTCCCTGGTGCGCGCCTTGCTGGCCGAACACGCCCAGGCGGGGCTGCGGCTGATCGAGATCGAACGCGATCACCTGGCGGACTTGCCACGGGTAGTCGAACAGATTGGCAAATTGCCCCAGCGCTTCGTGCTGTTCTGCGATGACCTGTCGTTCGAGGCGGGCGAAGGTGATTATCGCGTGCTCAAGAGTGTGCTCGACGGTTCTCTCGAACAGGCGCCGGATAATGTGTTGCTCTACGCGACCTCCAACCGCCGCCACCTGGTGCCGGAAAAGGAAAGCGATAACGAAAACTGGAAAAGGGTCGACGGCGAACTCCATCCCAGCGAGGCAGTGGAAGACAAGATTGCCCTGTCGGATCGTTTTGGCCTGTGGCTGTCGTTCTATCCGTTTACCCAGGACCACTTCCTCGACGTCGTCGAGCACTGGATTGGTCAACTGGCCGACAAGGCCGGCCTCAAGTGGCAGCGTGATGCAGCTCTGGACATCCTCGCCGTGCGCTGGGCCACGGGGCGGGGCAATCGCAACGGACGATGCGCCTATCAATTTGCCCGCTATTGGGTGGGGCTCAAGCTGTTGGAGCACAAGGCATGATCGATTTGCAAAGGAGCGGCCAGGGCCTCGAAGGCTACGGCATGCTGTGGGCGCAGCTGGAGTCATTGCTGGCGGATGAACGGGATTTCATTGCCAACGCCGCGCAGTTTTCGGCGTTCCTGTACAACCAGCTCGATGATTTGAACTGGGCCGGTTTCTACCTCAATCGCAATGAAGAGCTGGTGCTGGGTCCGTTTCAGGGGCAGATCGCCTGCGTGCGAATTGCGTTCGGTCGCGGTGTGTGCGGGACTGCGGCGGCGACCTTGCAAACCCAGTTGGTCGAAGACGTGCACGCGTTCCCGGGGCATATCGCCTGCGACAGCGCGTCCAATAGCGAGCTGGTGGTGCCGCTGGTCAAAAACGGCCGGTTGATCGGCGTGTTGGACCTCGACAGCCCGAAGCTCGCACGGTTTACTGCTGAAGATCAAGCCGGTATCGAACGACTGGCGGCGATTTTCCTGCGCCTGACCGACTGCTGATCATGGGTTCAAGCCTGCCTTGGCCAGCAGGCTTGAGGGGTTCACCGCGTCGATCTGGCCCGGCACTACCCTGGTCAGCCAGTCAAGCCTCCTTCATTGTGCTGTTGTCGTTTTGTCGAAGTTGCTGTTGCAGCGCCTGCTCCAATTCGAGCATGGCGCTGTCCATGGCTTTGCTGCATTCGGTGACTTTGGCGCGATTGAACACTTCATGGCAGGCGTTCTCCAGCGCCTCGCAGCTGTCGATCAAGCGGGAAGCCTGGACAATTCGGGCCGCGCCCTTGATTTTGTGGGCAATATCGAGGAATGACTGCCGATCCCCGGACCTGGACAATGCCAGCAGCGCTTGTCGGTCCAGCTGGTTGCTGTTGAACAGTTCAGTCAACAGTCGCTGTTCCAGGACCGGGTTGCCTCCCGTCAACTGGTGTAACCCTTTCAGGCTGAAGGCCGGATCGCGGACGGTGGGCTCGATGCCTTCAACCCATTGGCTCAACGCTGTCAGCGTCAGGGGCTTGAACAGGCAGTCGTCCATGCCCGCTTGTTTGCAGCGCTGAATTTCTTCCGGCTGTGCGTTGGCGGTGAACCCCAGGACGGTACAGGGTGGGCGTTGCGTGTGTTGTTCCTGTCGGCGAATGGCGCGGGCCAATTCGTAGCCGTTCATGATCGGCATGTTGCAATCGACAATCACCAGGTCGAACGTCTGTGCTGTCCACGCCTCGAATCCTGCTTCGCCATCCGCGGCGACACTGAATCGATGCCCCAGAAACTCAAGCTGCTGACACATGAGCAAGCGATTGGCCGGATGATCGTCGACCACCAGAACGTTCAGGGGAGACCTTGCGCAATGAATGGGCGCTTCAACAGCCTCAGGAAGCTGCTCGCGTGGCAGTGTTGCCAGGCACAGCGAAACCTGGACCCGGGTACCGACACCCGGCTGGCTGCTCAATTGCAGGCTGCCGCCCATCATCTCGCACAGACTGCGACTGATCACCAGGCCCAGCCCTGCGCCACCTCTGCTTGACCGTTCACAGTGATCGGCTTGGGCAAAGGGTTCGAACAACCGTTGCCGATCCTGTTCGCTGATGCCGATGCCACTGTCCTGGACGTGCAACAACATCCGGACGCGCTCGGGGTCGTCGGTGGGTTGCAGGTCCACGCTGATCCTGACCTGACCAAGCTCTGTGAACTTGATGGCGTTGCTGACCAGGTTGGACAACACCTGCTTGAAGCGCAACGGGTCCAATACGACATCGACCGGCGGGTTGGCAGGGTGAAACTCCAACAGCAGTTCAAGATTTTTCTGACGCGCCAGACCTTCGAAAATCCGTATCACCGATGTCACTATTTCTGCGGGATTGACGCGTTCCGGGCTCAGGCTCAGGCGCCCGGACTCGATCCGCGCGATATCGAGAATGTCTCCGATCAGTTCGAGCAGGTCTTTTGCCGAGTTGTACGCCACATCGATCGCCGGACGGTCCGGGTGCTGGTGATCGATACGCTTGAGCGTCAGTTCGAGCATGCCGATGACCGCGTTCATCGGCGTGCGAATCTCATGACTCATGGTCGCCAGAAACGTACTTTTGGCCCGGTTGGCTTCATCGGCCCGGTCTTTCGCACAGCGCAACTCATCGAACAGTTGCCGCCGCTCGCTGATGTCGATCCAGCCGCCAATGATGCCTCGCACTTCACCGCTTGAATCGCGGTAGGGGATAATCCAGTGGTAGATTGTCAGCCGGCGGCCACCGATGTGCAGCGGCCGGTCGAGAATCAGCGGTGTGCCTTCGGCCACGACGCGCTGGTAGTCGGCTTGATACTCCCGCGCTTCGAAAGCGTTGCTCATGTTGCCCTGCATGACGCTTTTGCCGATGACCTCTTCACGTTTCGCGCAAAAGGCTTCCAGGTAACTGTCGTTGCAGCTTTGCAGCAGCCCTTGACGATCGCGCACATAGATGGGATGCGGTGTCCCGTTGACCAGGGATCGCATGAATTCGAATTGATCGTTCAACGCTCGCTCGGCCGCCTGACGCTGCTTTATCTGTCGACGCATATAAGCGTTCCAGGCAACGGATATCAGCAGCAGCACGCCGGCGCCGATGACGATCTGAAAAAACAGTCGGTGATAGTTGCGCCAGGGATTTTGCGAGGTCGCCGAATAACCACGCCAGCGACTGTTGATGATGCCCAGTTCTTCCGGCGTGATGCTCAGCAGCGCCTTGTCGAGGATGGCGTTCAGCTCTCGGGCGTCCCGGCCGGTAGCCAGGGAAAATGCGGCTTGCCGGGTTCCGAGGGTGCTGCTGATCCGCAGTGTGTGCTCGAAAATCCGCGATGACAGGAAGTAGTTGGCAACCACCAGTGAGCTCACCGCACCCTGTGCCTTGCCTTCGGCCAGCAATTCCGCAGCGCTGAAGGTGTCCGGGGTTTCAATCAGCTCGATCTGCGGGAATTCGCGGCGCAAGTCATCCACCATTGGATTGCCTTGAGCGATGGCCAGGCGTTTGTTCTGAAATTGAGCAAGGCTTGTCGGGCCAGTGGCGGATTTTCGGGTCAGCAGGATGAAGGAGTTTTGCAGATACGGACGGGTGAAGCTCAGGTTCGCTTCACGTTGGGCGCTGGGGAGCAGGGCGGCGATCAGGTCGGCTTGCTGGTTGTTGACCTGCGCGATCATCTCGCCATCGCTGCGGCTGCGCCGGATGTCGAAGCGCAAACCTGTACGCAGCCTGATCAGTTCGAGCAGATCTGCGGTAATGCCTCGAAAGTTGCCGTCGTTGTCGAAAAACGTCAGCGGCGCAAAAGCTTCATTGACCACCACACGCACTACCGGGTGTTGCGCCAGCCAGCGTTCTTCGTTGTCACTGAGCTGCAATTTTTGATCGGTGAGCAAAATGTCACTGCCAGCACTCCAGCGCTTGGCAATGTTTTCTCGCTCGCTGGTGGGGACAGCCATCAGCATCGCATTGATAATCCCGAGCAGTTCGGGATTGTTCTTGTTCACGGCAAAGCTGAAACCCTGGGCTTCGTGTTTGCCGAAATTGGCCATGCGAATGTTGTTCAGATAGCCCTTGTTGATCATGTAGTGGGTTGAAATAGTATCGCCGAGGAAGACGTCAGCCTGGTCGAAAGCCACTGCATTGATCGCATTCTGGTAGGACGGATAGGACGTGATGATCGCCTTGGGATACACGGCCCTGACTTCCTCCAGTGGCAAATAGTGATACACCATGCTCAGCCGCAGACCGGCGAGACCATTGCTCAGGGACCGGCTTTCGTTTTCCCGGGTCACCAGCACCGGTTGATCCACGGCGTAGGGTTC
This sequence comes from Pseudomonas fluorescens, assembly GCF_902497995.1. Classification (GTDB taxonomy): domain Bacteria; phylum Pseudomonadota; class Gammaproteobacteria; order Pseudomonadales; family Pseudomonadaceae; genus Aquipseudomonas; species Aquipseudomonas fluorescens_BK. Next base: position 185,462 of record NZ_CABVII010000007.1, read on the forward strand.
GGACAGGACGATGTCGGCATTGTGAGCTTCGAACCCATTGGCGGTGCCGAGCAGGTCGACCTCGCCGTTTTCAAGTGCCTCGATCGCAGCTCCCCGGGACTCGAAGCGCTGGACCTTGATGGTCAAACCGGTGGACTTGCCCAGGATGCCGGCATAGTCGGCAGTGTAGCCTTCATACTCGTGACCGCTGAGGGTCAGATCAAAGGGCGGATAATCCGGGGCCGAAGTGCCGAGAATCAGTTCACGCTTGTTCTTGATCCATTGTCGTTGGGATTGATCCAGTTGCACTTCCAGGTGTCCGGCCGATGAACGACTGAGCAGCGTGAGATTTTTGCTGGAGGTCTGTGCAGCGGGCACCGAGGTGCTCAGGCTTAAACCAGCGGCGATGAGTATCAGATAGTCCTTTATGCGGCTGGGCATCCGGCTTCTCACACTAACGCGTTACGTTTTGCCATCTCGATGAGTTCAACCAGGGATTTGGCCTTGAGTTTTTGCATGAGTCGTTTTTTATAGGTGCTGACCGTCTTGTTGCTCAGGAACATGCCTTTGGCAATTTCCTTATTGGAGCGGCCTTGGGCAAAGAGTTGCAATACCATCAGTTCGCGATCGTTGACTGCCTTGAATAACTCCAGGTCGGCATAAAGCGCATCATCGCCACGAACAGGGTTCAGGGCCTGGCTCGGATAATAGTTGTAACCTGACAATACCGCTTTGATGGCGCTGACCAGTTCACTCAGCTCCTCCTGTTTGCACACATACCCGGAGGCGCCGGATTGCATGCAGCGAATACCGAACAGTTTCGGGCATTGGCCCGTTAGTACCAGTGTTTTTATCGGAGTACACATTTGGTTGAAACGAGCGAGAACTTCCAGTCCGTCCAGTTTGGGAATACTGATATCGAGAATGACCAGGTCAGGCATGCATTCGCGAACCATCTGCATGGCATCGACCCCGTTATCCGTTTCGCCGATGACGTTATAACCTTCATGTTCGAGCAGCATTCGGATGGCAAGACGGATGACAGGGTGATCGTCGACGATAAAAACGGAGTTCATAATCAAATCCCATACGAGCGCGAGTAAAGCGCGCACCTTAGCCCAGATAGTTGAGGTGACGCATGAACTGACGTACCTGCTGCAGCAATCTAGGAAGATTCCTACAGGTAAAAAAGATTAGGACTACGTATCAACTGGATTTTTTGTGGAGATGGTGACAATGGCGGATGTTTAGACGAGGTATCTGAACTTCTGTTTCGGAAGTTTCAAATTGTGTTTCAGTCGGGGTTTTAGTGTCTGGATTTCAACTTTGTTTAGCGTGAGGCCAAGGTCAACAAATTTAGAAATTCGGATTGTTTCAACGGCTTGATCAGATAGCCCAATAATGGCAGCCGATGTTCGTTGGCCAATTGTTTTAATCCGTCCAGTTCAGCGGCTGTCAGGCTGCTTAGAAGTATGGCTTGCCTGATCATTCCCCGGTGACTGGCGTACTCGATCAACTCGAGGCCGGGAAGGTCGGGCAGGCATTGATCGCATAGAAGAATATCGAAGGGTTGCGCAGCCTTGAACATATGTTGCATCGCGCCTTCGGCACTGTCGGCGGGGGTCAATTGAGTGAAGCCGTAACTCTCAAGCAGGCACTGGGTCGCCCTGAGCTGAAAAGGGTGATCTTCTACCAGCAGGATGCGCAGATCGTCTTCGAACATAGGATTACTCACGCTTCATCTGTCGAGTACAGTGGAGTGTGATTATTGAGCGAGAATCCCGGATAGACGATCAGTACACTTACCACGAGCTGTAGGGGGATTCAGCGAGCGTTGAATGTACTTGGATTTTCAAGCGTTGATCAGCCATTTCGGGTGGTGAAATGGCCGATCAACGGTTGCTGTCAATGGTTGGAGCGACCGGTCATTTCCAATGCCATGTCACTGGCATAGCTGTCGGTCATGCCCGCGATGAAATCGATCATGCGCAGAAACGAAGTGTGCAAGGGACCGCAGGGATCGGGCGCATTGTTACCCAACAGATCGAGGATGCGCCGGCTCTTGAAGGAAGGCGTGCGACCGGCATGCTGTTCCAGTGCGGCGCCGCAGAAGGCATTGAGCAGGATTTCCAGCGTGGTGTAGGCGCCGATTTCGTGCAGGGTCTTGCGCTTGTCCTGGAAGATCTTTTTGCGCGCCATGTCCTTGGCATTCAACACGCATCGCTTGGCGGGGCCATGCATGTGCTCCACCAGATCGCCGGGCAGCAGGCCCGCCAGCAACGCGTCCTGTTGCTCGACGAAGGCGCGGGCCGCGGCATTGGTCAGATGTTCAATGGCTTTGCCGCGCAGGATCGCCAGTTTGCGCCGGCGCGAGTCCTGCGGACCGAGCTGGCGATAGGTTTCCGGCAAATCGTCACCCACCAGGTCCAGCAGCAGCGATTCGACTTCGGCATACTCGAGCAACTCCATCTCCAGGCCGTCTTCCAGGTCGATGAGCGCGTAGCAGATGTCATCGGCGGCCTCCATCAGGTATACCAGCGGGTGACGCGCCCAGCGCTGTTCCTCGAGTTGCGGCAGGCCGAGTTTATGGGCGATCTGCTCCAGCAGCGGCAATTCACTTTGATAGCAGCCGAACTTGTGCTTCTTGTAGCCCAGTGAGTCCGCGTGTTTTGCCGTCCATGGATACTTCAGATAAGTACCCAGGGTGGCGTAGGTCAGTCGGGTGCCGCCGTCGAACTGGTGATATTCCAGCTGCGTAAGGACCCGGAAGCCTTGGGCATTGCCTTCGAAATTGAGGAAGTCATCGCGTTCGACTTCGCTCATGGCATCCAGCCAGCCACGGCCGGCGGCTTGTTGGAACCAGTGCCTGATGGCGTCTTCGCCGGAGTGGCCGAAGGGCGGGTTGCCGATGTCGTGGGCCAGGCAGGCCGATTGCACGATCATCCCCAGGTCACTGGGTTCGCACCAGTCGGGCAGGGCTCCGCGGATGGTTTCACCGACGCGCATGCCCAGCGAGCGGCCGACGCAACTGACTTCCAGCGAGTGGGTCAGGCGTGTGTGGATGTGATCGTTACTGGAGACTGGATGAACCTGCGTCTTGCGCCCGAGGCGGCGAAACGCTCCCGAAAAAATGATGCGGTCGTGGTCTTTGTGGAAAGGGCTGCGGCCGAGTTCTTCCGGGCTGTGCAGTGGCTTTCCGAGGCGTTCGCGAGTAAGCAAGGTTTGCCAATCCAAGGCTGGTGCTCTCCGTCAGGTGACTGAATCCTTAAGCTTCCGGGTTCGCGCCTTGGCCTGCAAGGGGAAAACACGCACACACCTGTAGGCCCACGGCTTGCCGGCGATGACGGCGTGTCAGGCACTGCACTGTCGAAAGACCCGAGACCGGGGAGGCACGCCGGGATGAACCCCTCGATAAAGAGGTTCATTCCGGTGACGTTGCAAGCATGCAGCCAGAGGGTGGCCTAGTGGTTGCGCGAGGAGCCTTGCATGACCAGCTTGATCAGCGGGCCCAGCGTGGTCCCCAGCCGAACCAGTCGGGTCAGGCTGCTGGCGCCGCCACTCCTGGCGCCCTTGCCGGTCAGAAAACCCAGCAAGGTCACGGCCGCCACGCCCCAGAGCGGGGCGTGTTTAATGCCGAAGCCGTCATGCAGGTTTTGCGTCATCCCGCGCACACGCTGCAAGGGTTGCAGCAGTTGCGCGGATTCGTGGCGGATTTCCTGGCGATGCATTTCCATGCGCAGGCGGATCAAGGCCTTGCGCATTTCCGTGCGCGAGTTGTTTTGAGGCAATGCAGGCAGGCTCATGGCAGCAGGCGCTCCCGATCATTGGCCAATTCTTCCAGCGTGCCGTGAAAAGGCGAGGACTCATCGAAAATCGCCGCTCTCAACCGCATGCCACAGAAAACGCACGCGAGGGAATAGAACACGCAGAGCCCGCTGATGGCCGGCAGGCGATAGGTGTCCCAAAACAGGATCAACACCAGCGTCGACAAGCCCACCAGCAACAGCAAGGCAAACACCAGCGCCAGGCCGGCGAACAGCAACAGGCTGACGGTGCGGGCCTTTTGTTCCTGCAATTCGATGCCGAACAGTTCGACATGGCTGTGCAGCAATCCAAGAAAAGCGGCACCCAGGCGCCGCGGTGAGGAGCTTGGGCCCGTCGCGGACGAGCCGGATTCGCCGATCGCCATAATCAGCGCCGAGTGGCCAGCAGGCCAATCAGGAAGCCCACGCCAGCCGCTATTCCCACTGACTGCCATGGGTTGGCCTGAACATAGTCTTCGGTCGCGGTTACGGCGGCCTTGCCGCGTTCGCGCAGGGAGTCTTCAGTCAGTTTCAAGGTTTCCCGGGCACGCAGCAGGCTGTCGTGGATTTGCGAGCGCAATTCATCGGCCTGATCCCCTGCCAGCGTCGCCGTGTGTTCCAGCAACCGCTCGGTGTCGCTGACCAGTGTTTGAAAGTCATTCATCAGAATTTCTTGAGCAGTCTTTGCCTTGATGCTGGCCATGGGTGGATCTCCGTAAGTGGCGTCTGTTGCGTTCGAGTATGAGCCTTGCGTGAAGGTTCAGTACAAATGACTGGTACAACTTTTGCTACGTCGTGGTGCGTCCCGCCAGCACCGTTGCGCTGTTGCCGGGCATGATTCGAGCAAAACCTTATCTCAAATAAAGAAAACTCGCGCAAAGGCTCCAACCTTGTGCGCCAAAGTGGCTCATCGGATCCCTGTGCCGACCCAGGAAGGTTGCAACTTGGTGCATGAATTGTCTGTGCGAACTGCTTTGGTGCTTTTTTAGCCTTCAGGTCTGCCAATCCATGGAAAATCTGCAAAGCGCTGTGGACAGTCTGATCCATAGCTCCAACACATTGTTCATTCTCGGCGGCGCGATCATGGTGCTGGCCATGCACGCCGGTTTTGCCTTTCTGGAAGTCGGCACGGTCCGACAAAAGAATCAGGTCAACGCCCTGTCGAAGATCCTCAGCGACTTCGCGATTTCGACCTTGGCCTACTTCTTTATAGGCTATTGGATTTCCTATGGGGTCAGCTTCATGCAACCGGCGGCGGTGATCAATGCCGATCATGGCTACGGATTGGTGAAGTTTTTCTTTCTGCTGACGTTTGCCGCGGCGATTCCGGCGATCATTTCCGGCGGGATCGCCGAGCGAGCCCGGTTCGTCCCGCAGTTGTGCGCGACGGCCTTGATCGTAGCGTTCATTTATCCGTTTTTCGAAGGCATGATCTGGAACGGCAACTTTGGCTTGCAAGCCTGGTTGCTGGAACGCTTTGGCGCCAGCTTCCATGATTTCGCAGGCTCGGTGGTGGTCCACGCCATGGGGGGCTGGCTGGCACTGGCGGCGGTGGTGTTGCTCGGGCCACGCAATGGTCGTTATCGCGACGGAAAACTGGTCGCGTTCGCCCCCTCGAGCATTCCTTTCCTGGCATTGGGGTCGTGGATCCTGATCGTCGGCTGGTTCGGTTTCAACGTGATGAGTGCGCAAACCCTGCAAGGTATCAGCGGGCTGGTGGCGGTGAATTCGCTGATGGCCATGGTCGGTGGCACCGTGGCCGCGCTGATCGTCGGGCGCAATGACCCCGGCTTTCTGCATAACGGCCCGCTGGCCGGGTTGGTGGCGATCTGCGCCGGCTCCGACCTGATGCACCCGGTGGGTGCGCTGGTGACCGGTGCCGTCGCCGGTGCGCTGTTTGTCTGGTGCTTTACCGCGGCCCAGGGCAAATGGCACATCGACGATGTCCTGGGTGTGTGGCCCTTGCATGGCCTGTGCGGCGTCTGGGGCGGAATCGCCTGCGGCATTTTCGGCCAGGGCGCGTTGGGTGGTCTGGGCGGGGTAAGCCTGGTCAGCCAATTGATCGGCACCGCGCTGGGCGTGGTGGTGGCGCTGGTCGGTGGCTTTGTCGTGTATGGCGTGATCAAGGCGTTCCATGGTTTGCGCCTGAGTCAGGAAGAAGAGTATTACGGCGCGGACTTGTCGGTGCACAAGATCGGCGCTGTCAGCCAGGACTGAGTCACTGCGCGTCATCGTCTGCACCGGGATAAAACCCGTGCAGCAGGCGATAGCGGTCTTGCCGAATCCGGTCGGCCTGCTCCTGTACCTGATGCGCGGGTAATCCCAGCATGATCAGCGCGTGGGAGGCGAGCATCAGGCTCGACTCCAGCAGTTCGGGCACGACTTCGCTGGCTCCGGATGCTTTCAACTCGGCCAGTTGGCTGTCGTCGCGCGTGCGCACCAGTATCGGCACGGTCGCGTTGAGTCGCCGCGCTTGCTTGAGGATCAGTAAAGCGATGTCGGTCTGATCCACCGCGATCACCAGCAGCCTGGCGCGCTCCAGCCCTATGGCGACCAGCAGTTCACCGCGGCGTGAGTCGCCATAATGCACACAGGTTTCACCCACGGCGGCTTCCTGGACACGCATCGGATCAGCATCCAGTGCGATATAGGGTTGCTGCGCATTGCGCAGTGCGCGTCCGATTGACTGGCCTACACGACCATAGCCACAGATCACTACATGGTTATGCAAGTCGGCGTTGAGTGCGCTGATTTCCTCGAGTTTCGCTTCTTCATTGGGCTTGCGGTGCAGGCGTGTCGCAAGGTGAGGCGCGGCGCGCAATAACAACGGCGTGACGAGCATCGAACAGAAGGTTGCCGCCAGCAGCAGGCCGCCAAAATCGGCGGGCAGCAGTTTGTCCTGCTGCATCTGTGCCATCAGCGCAAAGCAGAACTCGCCACCCTGGGCCAATGCCAGTCCGCTGCGCCAGGCGGTTTCGCCATCGCTGCCACGCCATTTGACCAGTAGCGCAACGACGCTGCCCTTGAGCAGCAACAACCCCAGGGTCAGGCCGAGAATCAGCAGGCCGTGGCTGGCGAACAACTGCAAGTCGATCAGCATGCCGATACTGACAAAGAACACGCCGAGCAGGATGTCGCGGAAGGGGCGGATGTCGGCCTCGATCTGATGCCGGTAGTGGCTTTCCCCCAACAACATGCCGGCCAGAAATGCACCCAGGGCAGGGGAGAGGCCGAGCAGGTGAGTCAACCAGGCCGTCAGCAGCACGATGACCAGCGCCAGCAGCACGAATAGCTCGGCGGAGCGGGCCGCCGCTACTTCATGGAACAGCCGCGGCAGTATCCAGCGACTGGCCAGCAGCAGACCGACGAACAGCACCACGGTCTTGCCCAGCGTCAGTGGCAGCGCCCAGTACCAGGCCTGGTCGCTGCTGCCGGCGAACACGGGCACCATCGTCAGCAGCAACACCGCCACCACATCCTGGAACAGCAGAACGGCGATGGCATTCTGGCCGTGGCTGCTGAAAATCTCGCCGAGACTGCCCAGCTCCTTGCTGACGATGGCGGTGGAGGACAAGGACAAGCCGGCGCCGAGTAACAACGCAGGCGTGGTCGAGATGCCGAGCAACATCAGAAAACCACCCAGCAACATTGCGGTGCCGAGCACCTGCAGGCTGCCGAGGCCAAACACCACTTGGCGCAACGCGAGCATTTTCGTCAGGGAAAACTCCAGCCCGAGGGAGAACAGCAGGAAAACCACCCCCAGTTCGGCGAGGTCCGGCAAGTCTTCGTTTTCATTGACCCAATTGAATGCGGACGGCCCGATCATCAGCCCCACGCACAGGTAGCCGAGCACCGGCGGCAAGCGCAGGCGCTGGAACAGGGCAATCACCACCAGGGAGGCGGCGAAGATGATCAACAGGTTGGCGAACACAGGAAACTCCAGGTATGGGCGCCGGCTATTCAAGCGTAGAGGCAAAAAAACCTGAGCATCGCGTAAAAGGCATTCGGTGCGACTGATGTGCGTCAGGGTTTTGCCGCAGTCGTAGCCGAGCATTCTCCAGGGCAGCCAATTCAATGGCTCGACGACTTTTCAGGGCAGGCCTAGAATAGTCACTTAATTTTTCGGTTGAGCGCTCATGCTTCCTGAATGTCAGCTGTTCGGCACCTTGGGGTGCCATCTTTGTGAAGTGGCCGAAGCCATGCTGATGGAATTCGTCGAGCGCGGTCTGCTGGTGGAGCTGGTGGATATCGCTGAAGACGAAACATGGTTCGAAGCCTACAGTTTGCGAATCCCGGTGTTACGGCGGGTCGATACCGGCGCCGAGTTGGCCTGGCCATTCAGTTCCGAACAGGTGGTAGCACTCCTGCGTTGACCGGACGCTATCGGCGACGGCCCACCCGTCGCCGTTCTCGTTTCAACGGCTTGAGAATTCTCTTCTAGGTTCGATCCGGCTGCTGTCGGATAATGCCGCCCTGTATCGAGGGTCAGAACGTTCGTATGTCCACTTCAACTTTTTCTGCCGCACACAATCAGGCCAGCACGCTCTACTTGCCGCCGGGTCCGTGGCAGACCGTGTTCGATTGCCTGTGTGAACACTTCAGCGCCATTGGCCGTGAACAATGGCTGGACAGAATCGCCCGTGGGCGCGTCCTCGACGGGCATGGCGCACCGATCACCCTCGATCTGCCTTACAAGGAAGGCCTGCGGATTCACTATTTTCGAGAGGTGCCGGACGAAAAGCCGATCCCGGTGGTCGAGTCGATCCTGTACGCGGACGACCATCTGGTGGTGGCGGACAAACCGCATTTCCTGCCAGTGACGCCGGCCGGCGAATACGTGGAGCAGACCCTGCTGCGACGGTTGATTCGCCGCCTGGATAACCCGCATCTGGTGCCATTGCACCGCATTGACCGGCATACGGCGGGGCTGGTGCTGTTTTCAGCCAACCCTCGGAGCCGGTCGGCGTATCAGTCGTTGTTTCCCGCGCGGCAGATCGAAAAGCGCTACGAGGCGATTGCCAGGGCATTGCCTGATCTCTCCTTTCCACTGGTGCACAAGAGCCGGCTCATCGATGGCGAGCCTTTTTTCCGCATGCAGGAAGGTCCTGGAGCCAGCAACACCGAGACGGCGGTCGAGGTCCGGGAGATGAACGGTGATCTGTGGCGGTATGCGCTGTACCCGGTGACGGGCAAGAAACATCAGTTGCGCGTGCACATGACCGCCCTGGGCGCGAGCATCTGCAACGACCCCTTCTATCCTCAGGTGCTCAAGGACGTCGTGGATGACTATGCCAATCCCTTGAAGCTGCTCGCCCAGGGGCTGAAGTTTGTCGATCCGGTGAGCGGGCAGGAAAGAAACTTCGAAAGCGCGATCACGTTGCAGTGGTGAGCACTGTTCTTCGGTCACGAAAAAGCCCGCTTGGAGCGGGCTTTGTGTCTCCGGTCGTCACCGCAACAATTACAACTCCTTGACGGTACGAACCTGATCCTTGTTGACGCGGTTATGCTTGCCATCCAGTTGTTCGAATTCGTAGAAACCTGATTCGTCATCGTATGTTGGTGCGTCGACGGCCTGGATTTCGCGACCGTCATTCAAGGTGATCACTGTAGGCGAGGCGCAACCGGCGAGGGTGGCGAGGCCCAGTGCGAGCATGAAAGTGGCAAGGGTCCGTTGAGTCATGAGTGTGTCTCCGAATTTGAATTCTTTTGGTTACGGTGCTTGAGACGTATACAGCGAGTGCAAGTTCCATGGCTAATGTCAGTCTGACACAGTGTTGTGGCTACTTAACAGTTGCGGGGTATTGAGGTTGGCCAGGCGAGGGTCATGGTCGGGGCATTGCAGGGCAGTGGCCCCCAGCTTGCGCATGAGACGACCCGGGCTGCGTTCACCGTCGTGCCAGGCACGTTCAAACGCGTTGGAAAGTGCCACGGGAATGATGCACAGCAAGGGCTCCCAATGTTCGCCCTGGCGCAGCATCAACGGTTTGTCCGGATGCTGGCTGGCGGTTTCGCGCATGCTCTGGAGCAACGCGGTATCGATGCGGGGGACGTCACACGGCAATATCATCAGCTGCGCATGCCTGGCGGCCTTCAGGCCTGCCCGGATACCGGCCAAAGGCCCCGGAAAGTCCCCTTCGTCGTCATGGACCAGCCGGTCGGCGTAGGGTGCGTACTGTTCCGGGTTCCTGTTGCAGGAGATGATCAGGTCATCGCTCAATGCGCGGGTCTTGCGGTGCAGATGAGCAATCAGTGGTTCACCGTGCCACTCCAGCAAGCCTTTGTCCTGACCGCCCATGCGTTGGCCGCGCCCACCTGCCAGGAGCAGAATGGAGCAGGGCGGCAAATCCATAGTCGAAGTCATGGCAGGTCTCCCTGGGGGCGGCAAAAAAATAAGGTGCTGTGATATAACACCGGGCTGTTTCTCCTACAACTGGACGAGCCTATGAAAGCCAAGGCTGAAGTACCCTTTGCGCCGCTCAACATCGCGGTGCTGACTGTCAGCGATACCCGTAACCTGGAAACCGATACGTCAGGCCAGCTCTTCGTCGACCGCCTGGCTGCCGCCGGCCATCACCTGGCGGCCCGGGTATTGCTCAAAGATGACCTCTACAAAATTCGGGCGCAAGTCGCCCAGTGGATTGCCGACGATGTCGTGCAGGTCGTGCTGATCACCGGTGGCACCGGTTTTACCGGACGCGACAGCACCCCTGAAGCCGTGGGTTGCCTGCTGGACAAGCAGGTCGACGGCTTTGGTGAGCTGTTCCGGCAGATATCGGTGGCCGATATCGGCACCTCGACCGTGCAGTCCCGGGCCCTGGCCGGTCTGGCCAATGGCACGCTGGTCTGCTGCTTGCCCGGTTCGACCAATGCCGTACGCACCGGTTGGGACGGCATTCTCGCCGAGCAGCTGGATTCGCGGCACCGTCCGTGCAATTTCGTGCCTCATTTGAAACAGGCGGCACCCTGTGAATCCCGTGGGTAAGCCAGGCAAGACCGGCAGCCTGATGGCGGTCGAGGTGGCCCTGGCCCGCTTGCTCGAAATGGCCGAGGCCTCACCGATTCGCGAGCGTGAATGCTTGCCGTTGGCGCAGGTAGAGGGCCGCGTACTGGCCGCTGACCTGGTGTCGACGCTTGACCTGCCGCCGTGGCCCAACAGTGCCATGGACGGTTATGCCTTGCGTGTGGCTGACTGGACGGGAGAGCCGTTGGTGGTCAGTCAGAAGATTTTTGCAGGCCAGGCTCCGGGCCCTTTGAAACCAGGCACTTGTGCACGAATCTTCACCGGTGCGCCGGTTCCCGCCGGTGCCGATTGCGTCGAGATGCAGGAGAACGCCGAGGTCCAGGCGGATGAGCGAGTGTGTTTCATCGAACCCATGACCCCGGGACAAAACATCCGTCCGCAAGGCCAGGAAACCACCGTCGGTGAACTGATTCTGCCTGCCGGCACGCGCCTGGGGCCGATCGAGCAGGGGTTGGCGGCATCGCTGGGTTGCGCAGAGCTGGAGGTGATTCGCAAGGTTCGCGTTGCGGTCTTGTCTACCGGGGATGAGTTGCTTGAACCGGGTCAGGCGCTGGGGCCGGGGCAGATTTACAACAGTAATCGAGTGTTGCTCTGCAGTTGGTTGCAGCGCCTGGGCTGTGAGGTGATAGACGCCGGTATTCTTGCGGACGACCTGGCGACTACTCGCACCCGTCTGGGTGAGTTGAAGGATGTCGACCTGATCCTCTCGACGGGCGGTGTCTCGGTAGGTGAAGCCGATTTTCTCGGGATCGCCTTGCGGGAAGAGGGCGAGTTGACCTTGTGGAAGCTTGCCATCAAGCCAGGAAAACCGTTGACCGTCGGGCATTTTCGCGGCGTCCCGGTGATCGGCTTGCCCGGCAACCCGGCATCGACCCTGGTGACCTTTGCCTTGTTGGCAAGGCCCTATCTGATGCGCCGTCTGGGGGTGAAGGAAGTCGAGCCCTTGAAGTTTCAGGTTCCGGCAGGATTTGTCTGGTCCAAAGCCGGGAATCGGCGCGAGTATTTGCGCGGACGGCTGGAGAACGGCCGGGCCATCATTTACAGGAACCAGAGTTCGGGGGTGCTGCGTAGCGCCGCGTGGGCGGATGGTCTGGTTGAAGTGCTGGAAGATCGCACGCTGGTCGAGGGGGACTGGGTCAGCTTCATCCCATTGAGTGAAGTCCTGGGCTGAGATCCGCTCCGGTCCTGCTCCGTGGGCCCGCCGCCATCGGCCATCCATGGTCGGGGGCGGCGGATTGTGCGTTCATGGCGAATCCTTATCGACCTAGAAGAAGCGTCACGAGCTGGTCGAAACGGCTATTGCCGATCCACACCAGAAGCCCGAGGACCACGGCTGTTCCGCCAGCTGAATAAACGAGCCGGTGCTTGATTGATTTGACGTTGTCACGCATTTCATCCATGTCTCTTCGAATGTAGTTGAGGTGAGTCTCCATTTCAGTGACGCGAGGGTCCATGGCAACCCCGCCGGTGGGTGCTGCGCTGTTCTTTAATTCAGCCTGATGACTGGAACGTTTTTCTGCGAGTGGTGTGACCGTATTGAGCGGTGGCCTGATGTCATGGTTTTGCATGGCACGTCCCTGTTTGTTTCTGCTGATGACTGATAATTGCAGTCGCCACGTTGTACCAATCACGGCAGGCTGGTCAATTGAGCCGATTCCTAACGTTTTGTAAGAAAATTCCTTATTGCAAGGCGCAACACTGCTCGATTTGAATTAATTCAACTTCCATCGACTTTTCTGAAGGGTGATGAGGTCATATCTCCCGTACGGAATTCAATTCATGGGAGTGAGCACAATGAGCGAACGCAGGGCGCTATTGATTCTGCATGGCAAGCAGGCGCTCAACGAGTCGGTTCGCGCCGCCGTCGAGGGCAAGCGCCAACAGGGTTGGGAACTGGCCGTTCGACTGACCTGGGAAGCCGGAGACGCACAACGGCTGGTAGAGGAGGCATTGACGGCAGGCTACAGGCAAATCATCGCCGGCGGCGGTGACGGCACCTTGCGTGATATTGCCGAGGCCATGGCCGCACATCCGACGCAGGCCAGCCTGGTATTGATGCCTCTGGGGACGGCCAATGATTTTGCCCGCGCCGCTGGTGTACCTCTGGAACCGGATCAGGCCCTGGATCTTTTGGACACCGCGCCGAGCGCCATCGATCTGGGCGAAGTGGGCGGACAGGTGTTCCTGAACATGGCCACGGGCGGCTTTGGCAGCCAGGTGACGGCCAATACCTCCGAGGATCTGAAAAAAATCCTTGGCGGCGCGGCTTATCTATTCACCGGTTTATCTCGCTTCAGTGAGTTGCATGCGGCCTACGGCGAGTTGCAGGGCCCTGATTTCCAATGGAGTGGCGAGCTGCTGGCATTGGGTATCGGCAATGGCCGGCAGGCTGGCGGCGGGCATGTGTTGTGCCCGGACGCACTGGCAGACGATGGCCTGTTGGATATCAGCATCTTGCCTGCGCCGCAGGAACTGGTCGGCACCTTGAAAACACTGTTGGCTGACGGTTTCGGTATCGACAACATGTTTGTGCGCGCCCGTTTGCCATGGGTCGAGATCAAGGTCGCGGAAGGTCTGTACATCAACCTTGATGGCGAACCTCTGGAAGGCGACAGTCTGCGGTTCTCTGCACGGGCGGCGGCACTGCGCGTGCATCTGCCGGAAAACTCGCCGCTGCTCGGCGGTACTCGAACGTAGACCGTGTCCGTTCTCAGCCTTTGATTCGGCGCTGGAGGTCGTATAGGGTGGCGTTTTTACCCTCCAGGGAGCTGGCCATGCTGCGTCTGAGCGCGCTTTATCGTTATCCGTTGAAATCCGGCAAGGGCGAGATCCTGCAACAGGTGGGTCTCGACAAGCTTGGGCTGGAAGGCGATCGACGCTGGATGCTGGTGGACGAAGCCAGCGGGCGTTTCCTGAGCCAGCGCGTAGTGGGGCAGATGAGTCAGCTGGCGGCGTTGTGGAATGCCGAAGGCGGCTTGACCCTGAGTGCGCCGGGCCGCGAAGCGATTGATATCGCCTTGCCCGGCAGTGACGCCGAGCTGCGGGGCGTGACCATCTTCCGAGAGAGTTTGCGGGTCCCGGATGCCGGTGATGAGGCGGGTGCCTGGGTCAGTGAATTCATTGGCAAGCCGACTCGCCTGGTGCAAATCCCGCTTGATCGCGCGCGCACCACTCAGGCGGGCTACGGCAAGGATGACGATCAGGTAGCCTTCGCCGATGGCTTCCCGCTGTTGCTGATCGGGCAGGCCTCTCTTGAAGATCTTTCGCAAAAAGTCGGGCGCCCGCTGCAGATGCTGCGCTTTCGACCGAATCTGGTGATCGAAGGCAGCGAAGCGTTTGCTGAAGATGGCTGGAAGCGTATCCGTATCGGCGATCTCGAGTTTCGTGTGGTCAAGCCCTGTTCGCGCTGCATTCTGACCACCGTCGACCCGCAAACCGGGTTACGCAGCGACGATCGCGAGCCTCTGGCGACCTTGCAGAAATACCGTGCCCAGGAAGAGGGGGCGATGTTCGGCCAGAATCTGGTCAATGATGGCAATGGTCAGCTCGAAATCGGCATGCCGGTGACGATCCTGGATTAAACGCGACCATAAAAAATGCCCGTGTCCTGGAACACGGGCATTTTTTTGCGCGGTGAACCCTGGGGTTTAGCCGCGGTATTCGCACAGGTAAGCGGTGTCGACCGCCACTTTCAGCTGGAACTTGCTGTTGGCGGGCACGTTGAACTGGCTGCCGGCGGCGAAGGTTTCCCAGTCGCTGCTGTCGGGCAGTTTGACGGTCAGGGCACCGGTCACCACATGCATGATTTCACGCTGGCTGGTGCCGAATTCGTACTCGCCCGGAGCCATGACGCCGATGGTCGCCGGACCTTCTACAGTGCCAAAGGCGATCGACTTGACGGTGCCGTCGAAGTACTCGTTGACTTTAAACATGGGCGATTCCTCGAAAAGGGCTGAAAAGGGCTGGCCAGTATGCACAAGGCCCTTGGCGCCGTCACGTGCTAGAGGGGAGCACCAGGGGTAACAGGCGTGCCGTATTGCGCGCGTCTTCCAGCGCCCGGTGCTGTTGCCCGGTGAATTGCATGCCCGCCAGTTGCAGGGCGCCGTTGAGCCCCAGCGGGCGTTCCAGCCGACGGGCCTTGGCAAAGCGCTGCTTGAGGTTCATGTGCGGCACTCGACTCAGGGCGCTATCGAGCTGCAAGCGCTGCCATTCCTGAAGCAGTTGCTTGCGGTCGTAGTCGCCCCAACTGACCCAGCCTTCCAGCCGCGCGTGATGCTGGTCGAGCCAGCGTTCGAACGACGCCCAGACTTCGCTCAACGACTCGGCGCCGTCGACGTTGGCCTGGGTGATGTGCGTCAGTTCCCGGCAAAACGGTGTCAGCAAGGGCCGACGCAGTGGCCGCACGAAGCGCTGGAATGCATCCAGTTCTCGCCCCTTGCGATCCACCAGCGTGGCGCCGATTTCGATAATTTCCATTTCCGTAACTGGCCATCCCCCCTCATCGGTGGTGGCCTCCAGATCAATCACCAGCCAGTGAGGCATCGCAGGGTTCCTGGTATCCGCGTCCTGATAGCGCTTGAGCGTAGCCAAACCCGGCGGATCCGCCTAGCGGCTTATTCGACCTCCAACAATATCTGACGATTTTTCACCTGGTCGCCGACCCTGACCTGCAGGCGTTTGAGCACGCCGTCGATGCCTGACTTGAGGGGATGCTCCATTTTCATGGCCTCCAGCACCACCAACAACTGGCCTTTACTGACCGGGCTGCCTTCGGTGACCAGCACGTCGACGATCGCACCGGCCATCGGAGCCTTGAGCGTGCCGGAACTGACGCTGGCCTGAGCGCTGACCAGGGCTTGAGTCCGATCCACCAGCTGCAGGCTGCCGGGCCGGGTGAACAGCCAGAGCTGCGCGGATTCGAGACGATAGGCATAACGTTGGCGGATGCCATCGATTTCCAGGGTGGCCCAGCGTCCGTCGCACTGAACGACCTTCAATTCGAGGGTGCGGGTGGCGACTTGAATCCGGTAGGGTTTGCCAGGCACTGCGTGCAATTGCACCGGGCAATCCTGATCTTCCAGGCCGATGCGATAGTGCAACGGCACGCTGGCGTTGTTGCGCCAACCGGCCAGGGGTGCACGGTGGTGCCGCGCCGACGCCTGATAAAACAGGGCCGCGGCGATCGCCAGTTCTTCGGCTGCGGGTACCGGGGGACGCAGGCAGTCATGGTCGGAAAAATACCTGGGGATGAAGCCGGTATTGAACTCGCCGCTGACGAACTGCGGGTGTTGCAGCAAGCTGGCGAGCAGGCGCTGATTGCTCTGTACGCCCAGCAGCACGCTGTCCTGAACGGCGCGCAACACCTTGCGCCGGGCTTCTTCGCGGGTGGCGCCGTGGGCAATGAGCTTGCCCAGCAGGGGGTCGTAGAAGGGGCTGATGTTCTGGCCTTCGATCAGACCATGGTCGATCCGCACGCCGTCCTGCAAGGCGGGCTCCCAGGTTGCGATGCGCCCGGTCTGTGGCAGAAAACCCTGGGCCGGGTCTTCAGCATAAAAGCGCACTTCCATGGCATGGCCATTGAGTTGCAGCTGCTCCTGACGCAGCGGCAGTGGCAGCCCTGCGGCGACCTGTAGCTGCCAGGCCACCAGGTCGAGGCCGGTGATCAATTCGGTCACCGGGTGCTCCACTTGCAACCGGGTGTTCATCTCCAGAAAGTAAAACTGTCCGCTGGCATCCAGCAGGAATTCCACGGTGCCAGCGCCGACGTAACTCACCGCGCGCCCCGCCTTGAGCGCCGCTTCACCCATGGCCTGGCGCAGTTCGGTGGTCATCACCGGGCAGGGCGCTTCCTCGATGACTTTCTGATGGCGACGCTGGATCGAACAGTCGCGCTCGCCGAGGTGGATCAGGTTGCCGTGCCGGTCGCCGAATAGCTGAACCTCGACGTGCCGGGGATCCATCAACGCGTGTTCGAGGATCAGCTCGTCACTGCCAAACCCGTGCTGCGCTTCGGAGCGCGCGCTGCGGATCTGCTCCAGCAATTGACCGGCATCCTGGACCAGGCGCATGCCGCGCCCACCACCGCCGGCACTGGCCTTGATCATCAGCGGGTAGCCGATGCGCGCGGCTTCGCGACTCAGGGTCGCGTCGTCCTGTTCGGCACCCTGATAGCCGTTGATGCAGGGCACACCGGCATAGATCATGGCGAGTTTCGACAGGCGTTTGCTGCCCATCAACGCTATGGCGTCGGGGCTGGGGCCGATGAAGGTGATGCCGGCGTGTTGGCAGGCGAGGGCGAAGCCGGCGTTTTCCGAGAGGAATCCGTAGCCGGGGTGGATCGCGTCGGCCCCGGTGCGCAGGGCGGCGTCGATGATTGCCGGGATGTTCAGGTAAGACTGCTGCACCGGGGCCGGGCCGATGTTCACCGCTTCGTCAGCCATCTGCACATGCAGGGCATCGGCGTCGGCATCGCTGAATACCGCGACGGTGCGATAGCCCAGGGCCTGGGCGGTGCGCTGGATGCGGCAGGCGATTTCACCGCGGTTGGCGATGAGGATTTTTTTGAGGGCGGGCATGGTTTGTTCCCTTCGTCTTGCGGTGATTTTGAGGGCCTCTTCGCGGGCAAGCCTCGCTCCTACAGGATGTGTGAACAACACAAGACCTGTAGGCGCGAGGCTTGCCCGCGAAGCTTTTAAACGGCCCACCCCGGCTTACGCTTTTGCACGAAGGCCTGGGTCCCCTCGACCCCTTCAGCCCCGGTCACCGCTTCGCTGAACCACTCGGCCGCTTCATCGAGCAATGCATCCGCCGGCTGCCCCGCACTCGCCAGCAACAGCTGTTTAGTCCGCGCATTGGCCTCCGGCGCGCAGCACAACACATGGGCCAGCACCTCATCGAGCCGTTCGGCCAGGGCTTGCGCGTCATGTTCGACAAAATGCACCAGGCCGATCCGCTTGGCCTGGGTGCCATCGAAGCGCGCCGCGGTCAGGGCGAGTCGACGAGCCTGGGTCAGCCCGATCCGCTGGACCACGAACGGCGCGATCTGCGCGGGCAGCACACCGAGACTGGTTTCCGGCAGGCCGAATTGCGCTTGATGATCGGCCAGGGCGACATCGCTGACGCAGGCCAGGCCCAAACCACCGCCGAGGACGGCGCCTTGCAGTACGGTGATGACCACCTGTGGCGCGTGTTGCACTGCTTGCAGTAGCGTGCCGAACGCACGGTTCAACTCGCGGCAGGCAGTCGGGCCTTGAGCGCGGGCGTTGGCCATGTCCTTGATGTCGCCTCCGGCACAGAAATGTCCGCCGGCACCGCCGACGACCAGGGCACGAACTGCGCGATCATCCTGTACAGCCGCCAGCACCGCGCGCAGTTCGGCGACCATCTGCAGGCTCATGGCGTTACGGCTGTCGGGGCGGTTGAGGGTGATGTGCAGGACGCCGTTGTGCAGTTCCAGCAGCAGGGTCTGGCAAACCGGCAAGGTGCTCATGGCTTTCTCCCCGGCAGGATGCCCATGAGTTTGCAGATGATCCCCAGCATGATCTCGTCGGCCCCGCCGCCGATCGACACCAGCCGCACATCGCGGTAAGCCCGGGCCACCGGGTTGGCCCACATGAAGCCCATGCCGCCCCAGTATTGCAGGCAACTGTCGCTGACTTCCCGGCCCAGGCGACCGGCCTTGAGTTTGGCCATCGACGCCAGGCGGGTGACGTCCTGGCCTTTGATGTAGTGCTCGGTGGCCTGATAGACCAAGGCTCGCAGGCATTCGATTTCAGTTTGCAGTTCGGCCAGGCGGAAGTGAATCACCTGGTTGTCGATCAGCGCATTGCCGAAAGTCTGGCGGTCCTTGCAGTAGTCAATGGTGCTGTCGATGCAGTATTCCAGGCCCTTGATCATGTTGGCCGCGCCGAACAGGCGTTCCTCCTGGAACTGCAGCATCTGCATCATGAAGCCCGCGCCTTCGTGGCCGATGCGGTTGCGTTGCGGCACGCGCACGTTGTCGAAAAATACCTGGGCGGTTTGCGAACTGCGCATGCCGAGCTTGTCCAGGGGCGAGCCGAGGCTGATCCCGGGGCTGTTCATCGGCACCATGATCAGCGACTTGTTGAGGTGCGGTTTGTCGTCCGAGGTGTTGGCCAGCAGGCACATGAAGTCAGCACTCGGCGAATTGGTGATCCACATCTTGCTGCCGTTGATCACGTAGTCATCGCCGTCCTTGCGGGCGCTGGTGTTCAATCCCGCCACATCGGAACCGGCGCCCACTTCGGAGACGCCGATGCAGCCGACCTGTTCGCCGGTGATCGCCGGGCGGAGGAATTCTTCGCGTAGTTCATCGGAGCCGAAACGGGCGAGGGCAGGGGTGCACATGTCGGTCTGCACACCGATGGACATCGGAATCCCGCCACAATGAATGGTGCCGAACTCTTCGGCGGCGACGATCGAATAGCTGTAGTCGAGCCCCATGCCGCCGAATTTTTCCGGCTTGGAAATCCCCAGCAGGCCGATCTCGCCAGCCTTGCGGAAAATCTCGTGGATGGGGAAACCCCGGCCTTTTC
Organism: Pseudomonas fluorescens; assembly: GCF_902497995.1. GTDB lineage: Bacteria > Pseudomonadota > Gammaproteobacteria > Pseudomonadales > Pseudomonadaceae > Aquipseudomonas > Aquipseudomonas fluorescens_BK. The sequence continues at coordinate 204,820 of NZ_CABVII010000007.1, forward strand.
CCATTCTTCGACGTGAGGGTTGATCTCGTGGTCGACGAATTGGCGGACGGTGCGGCGCAGTGCTTCGTGTTCCTGGGTGAAGATCATTTTTATTGTTCTCCTGTGATCGCCCTTAGAAGCGGGCTACGCCAAAACTGTTGGCCTGCAACGGCCGCACTTCGGCCTCGTGACAGATGTCCAGCAAATACCCGAGCAAGGTCCGGGTATCCCGCGGATCAATCAGCCCGTCGTCCCACAGACTGGCACTGCCATACAGCGCGGTGGCCTGGCTATCGAGTTTCTGCGCGGTGACCTGTTCGAGCCTGTCGAGCATGTTCGGATCGGGTACCAGGCCGTCCTTGAGCTGTTTGGCCTCGGTGACGATGCGCAGCACTTTGCCGGCCTGGGCGCCACCCATGACCGCCGTGCGGCTGTTGGGCCAGGCGAAGATGAAGCGCGGGTCGAGGCCACGGCCGCACATCGCGTAGTTGCCGGCGCCATAGGAGCCGCCGACAACGATGGTCAGTTTCGGTACCCGGGCATTGGCCACCGCCTGGATCATTTTGGCCCCGTGCTTGATCACGCCTTGCTGTTCCGCTTCGGTGCCGACCATGAACCCGGTGGTGTTGTGGAAAAACAGCAGCGGCGTCTGGCTCTGGTCGCAGAGCTGAATGAACTGCGCCGCCTTGCTCGCACCCTTGGGGGTGATCGGGCCGTTGTTGCCGATGAAGCCGCAGGCGTGGCCCTGAATCTGCAGATGACCGCAGACGGTGTGCTGATCGAACTCGCCCTTGAATTCGAGGAAGTTCGAACCGTCGGCCATCCGCGCGATGATTTCGCGCACGTCGTAAGGTTTTTTCGGATCATCGGGAATCAACCCGAGCAACTCATCAATGGGGTAAAGCGGTTCTTCCCACTGTCGCGCAGGGATTGCAGGCAGCCGCGCATTCCACGGCAACAGGCTGACAATCTCGCGGACCTGGCGCACGCCGTCGGCATCATTCTCGGCCAGGTATTCAGCGGTGCCGGCGATTTGCGCGTGCATCCGGGCGCCACCCAATTCTTCATCGGTGGCGACTTCGCCAGTGGCCGCCTTGAGCAGCGGCGGGCCGGCCAGAAACAGCTTGGCTTTACCGCGCACCACCACCACGTAGTCCGACAACCCCGGTTGATAAGCCCCGCCAGCGGTGGCCGAACCGTGAACTACGGTGATCTGCGGCAGGCCCATGGCCGACATCCGCGCCTGATTGGCAAAGCTGCGCGCGCCTTCGACGAAAATGTCCGCCGCGTAATTGAGATTGGCGCCGCCGCTTTCGGCGAGCGTGATCACCGGCAGTTTGTTTTCCATGGCGATCTGTTGCAGGCGCAGGGATTTTTTCAAACCGCTGGGGGAAATGGTCCCGCCCTTGATTGCACTGTTGTTCGCCACGACCAGTACCCGGACACCGGACACGTAACCGATCCCGGCGATCAGGCCGCCACCGGCCGAGCTGCCGTCCTTGTCGTCGTGCAACTTATAGCCGGCCAGGCTCGCCAGTTCGAGGAAGGGGGCGCCGGGGTCCAGCAGCAGGTTGAGGCGTTCGCGGGGCAGCAGTTGTCCGCGCTTGTCGAACCTGGGCCTGGCTTCTTCAGCCTTGTCCAGCAGGTTTTGTTCGAGTTGGCGGACGTGCTCGATGCCCGCCAGCATCGCCGCACGATGACGGGCGAACTGTGCGCTGAACGGGTCCACTTGCGACTTGATCACGGGCATGGCTAGTTGACCTGGTCGGCGATGCGCTGAGGCACCGGAATCTGGATTTCCAGCAGTTGTTGGGCAAAAGCCTTGCCTTGCGGATCGATGCGCAGACTGGCCACACCGCCACCACCCAGGGCATTTTCCAGCAGAAAGTTAAGGCTGTGGGTGGCGGGCAGGTACCAACGCTCGACACGTCCGTGGACCGGGTCGAGGACATGGCTCATCCAGTCGACGATCACTTCCGGGGTCAAGGCTTCGGCGATCCACGGCAGGTAGTCGGCTTCGCGTGCCATGACCCCGATATTGCTGTGATTGCCCTTGTCGCCGGAGCGCGCCACCGCGAGTTTGATCAGGGCGACGCTGGCATCGGCCGGGCCCGTGGGTTTGGGTGGGGCCAGGGGGATGGGCAAATCCGCGGTGTCGAGTCTATCGACGGCGGGCAGGGCACACGGATGGCGCTGGCCGGCGAGGTCGATCTCCAGTGTGCAAGCGCTTTTGTCGATGAGGAACGAGAACAGCCGGATCAGCGGATACACCGTCGGCCGCCCGCCGACGATCCCGGTCAGCCCGGGGGCCATGCCGGTAGCGGCCTGGGCGATTTCCCTGGAGAACAGGATCAGTGCCTGTTTGTCCGGATGGCGCACGGCGAGCTTGATCACCACTTCGCGGCTGTCCTGGCGCTGGCCATGGGGGCCATAGGTGGCCTCGCTGCCCAGCAGCTCGATGTTCACTTCACTGTAAGGCGCCCAGCCGTGCTGCCTGAAGATTTCCGAGGTCTTGTCAATGATCGCTGCGCTGACCCGGCGCGCCTTGTCGACCGCATCGATCCCGGCGATCAGGCAACTGGCGGTGCAACGAAAGCCGTCCGGGAACGTGGCACTGACCTTGTATTGACCGGTCGGCGGAAAGCCCTTGGCGCCGTGCACTTGAACTGCGTTCTTGCCTTGTTGCACCAGTTTTACCTGAGTGAAATCACAGATCACGTCTGGCAGCAGATAAGCCTGCGGGTCGCCGATTTCATACAGCAGTTGCTCACCGACGGTCAGGGGTGTGACCAGGCCGCCGGAACCTTCGGGTTTGCTGACGATGAACCGACTGTCGGCGCTGACTTCAACGATGGGAAAGCCAATGTGTTCGTAGTCGGGAACGTCGCGCCAATCAGTAAAGTTGCCGCCGGTGCACTGGGCGCCGCATTCGATGATGTGGCCAGCCAACGCGGCCTGGGCGAGTTTGTCGTAGTCGTGCCAGGACCAGCCGAATTCGTGCACCAGCGCGGCACTGACCACGGCGCTATCGACCACGCGCCCGGTAATCACGATGTCCGCGCCCAGGCGCAGGGCCTCGACTATGCCCGGCGCGCCGAGGTAGGCGTTGGTCGAGACGCACATCGGCGGCAGTGGCGCGCCGCTGAACATTTCCTGCAGGCCAAGGCCACTCAGCTGTTTGAACTGCGGTTGCAGGTCGTCACCCAGCAGCACGGCGATTTTCAGCGCCACCCCGGCCTGGTCGCAGGCTGCCTGCAGGGCCGTGGCGCACGCGTGTGGGTTGACCCCGCCGGCATTGCTGATGACGCGAATGTTCTGGTCGGCGAGCTGAGTGAGCAGGGGGCTGAGGACTTCGATGAAGTCGCTGGCGTAGCCGGCCCGGGGGTCTTTCATTCGCGCGCCGGCCATGATCGACATCGTGATCTCGGCCAGGTAGTCGAACACCAGATAGTCCAGGCGCCCGCCTGCCACCAGTTGGGCGGCGGCGGTCGAGGTGTCGCCCCAGAAGGCGCTGGCACAACCGATGCGAATTGTTTTGGACCCCGTCAACGCCATAGCCACCTCCGACAGCAGTAGATCGAGACTACCAAGCAAGCGCTTGGTTTGTAAACGACTAAACTATCTTCTGCCCGAGCGCTTGCTTGGTCGTTCCCGCCAGCTTAAATTGCCCGCGCAACCCCGCTGTTCTGGCGGTAAAGCGGCAAATTGGATTGATCGACTGTAGGAGAGAACGGGTGGACGAGCAAAAAGCCCTGAGGGTCATGCGCGAATTGGTCGATAACGGCCAATTGACCGACCCGGACAGCGCCCGCGGCAAACTGTTGCAAGTGGCGGCTCACCTGTTTCGCAACAAAGGCTACGAGCGCACCACCGTGCGGGATCTGGCCAGTGCCGTCGGCATTCAGTCCGGCAGTATTTTTCATCACTTCAAAAGCAAGGACGAGATCCTGCGAGCGGTGATGGAGGAGACCATTCGCTATAACACGGCGTTGATGCGTGCGGAACTGGCCGAGGCCGGCAGCGTGCGCGAGCGGGTGCTGGCGCTGATTCGTTGCGAATTGCAGTCGATCATGGGCGGCAGCGGCGAGGCCATGGCGGTGCTGGTGTACGAATGGCGTTCGCTCTCCGAAGAAGGGCAGGCGCGGGTATTGGCCCTGCGTGACATCTATGAAGACCTCTGGCTGCAGGTGCTGGGCGAGGCCAAGGACGCCGGGTTTATCCGCGGCGATGTGTCCATTACCCGGCGGTTCCTGACCGGTGCACTGTCCTGGACCACTACCTGGTTTCGCGCCGGCGGCAGCCTGAGCCTCGATCAATTGGCCGATGAAGCGTTGATTCTGGTGCTGGCAGAGAAACACTAGTGTTGTCCGAAACACAACTACACTGGTGAAGTGGCTGAAACGCCTGCCTTGAATGCATTGAAGCGTATTTTCCGGGGAGTGGGTTGTTTGATGTCTTCGCCAATTCGGACGGCCTCGGTGCTTTTGCTGGCGGCGCTTTCGTCGATAGGGACAGTACCGTCCCAGGCTGCACAGCTGGTGCGGATCGGCGCCGCGCATTTCCCGCCTTACACGGTTCGCCCGGAAACCGGTGTCGACACCGGCCTGTTGCCGCAATTGGTCGAGGCGCTCAATGCCTTGCAGAGCGACTATCAATTTGTCCTGGTGCCGACTTCCATTCCCCGGCGCTTCGGCGACTTCAAGCAAGGCCGGGTGGACATGGCGATCTTCGAGAACCCGGACTGGGGCTGGAGGGGCATCCCCCACACCACCGTCGACATGGGGCTGGAAGACGCCGAGATTTTTGTCGCGCAACGCGAGCCCGATCGTCAGCAAAGCTATTTTGCCAGCCTCACCGGCAAACGCCTGGCGCTGTTCAGCGGCTATCACTACGAATTTTCCAATTTCAATGCCGACCCGAAATTTCTCGCGCAGAACTACAACGCCACGCTGACCTATTCCCATGACAGCAACCTGCTGATGGTGCTGCGCGGGCGAGCGGACATTGCCCTGGTGACGCGCTCGTACCTGAGCGATTACCTGCTGCGCAACGAAAAGGTCGCCGATCAGTTGCTGGTGTCCGAGCGGGTCGATCAGATCTATCACCACTACGCCATCCTCCGCCCGACGGCGCCCATCAGCGGTGCTGCATTTGGCAAGTTGCTGCAAGACTTGCGCGAAAACGGCCAGATGCTGAAGATTTTCGATCCGTACAGGATTGCCGTGGTGCCGGTGCTCGATAACTGATATCGCGCCACAGATCGCGTATTGACCGACTTCTCTTAAATTTCCTGCCTTGGCTCACGTCACCTCGTTGAACTGTCGACGATTAACGTGAGCCCGACCCATGCCCGATCCGAATGACCTGACTGCCCTGGCGTTGCCCACGGGAAGCCGTCTTGTAGCTGATGAAACCGAAAACCGGCTGAGCCTCGGCCTGGATGGGCAGCCGCTGATCAGGTTGCGTCTGACCCGCGAACCCGAACTGCTGGTGCAGCTGGAGCAAGGCTTCGACCGCCCCGATGGCGATGCACTGCGCACCGCCTGTTATTGGCTGTTTGCCCGCGATCCGGCCTGTCATCGCCTGACCTGGCAGCTGGAAGACGTTCCCGCCGAAGCCTTGCGCAACGGCTTGCTGGTCGCCACTGAAACCTCGGGCCAGTATCGCTGCGAGCGCACCCTGTTCTGGCAGTTGCCGCAGCCCTGGCTCGGTCAGTCCCTGGCCAGCAGCTATCCGCAACAAATGGTCATCAGTGGTGGCAAGCGTCATCCGTTGCGACCGCTGAAACCACAAGGTGAGGTCTATCGACGTTTCGATGCACGGCTGGGCGCGTGGATTTCCCTGCGCACGGTGGACATCGACCATGACCTTGAACGGTTCCATCGTTGGCAGAACAGTGCGCGGGTCGCGAGTTTCTGGCAGGAGCAGGGCAGTCTCGAACAGCATCGCGAATACCTGGGCAAGCTCGAGGCCGACCCCCACACCCTGACCCTGATCGGCTGTTTCGATGATCAGCCGTTTGCCTATTTCGAGGCCTATTGGGCCAAGGAAGATCGCATCGCGCCCTTCTATGACGCGCACGATTACGACCGGGGCATTCACATGCTGGTCGGTGAAGAGCATCACCGCGGCCCGCACAAGGTGGCGAGCTGGTTATCGGCGCTGGTGCATTACCTGTTTCTCGATGACCCGCGTACCCGGCGGGTGGTGGCCGAGCCTCGGGCCGACAACGGCAAGATGATCGGGTATATGCAGGGTCAGCGTTTCCATTGCGAGAAAGAGTTTGATTTTCCGCATAAGCGCGCGGCGTTGATGGTGCTGGGGCGGGAGCGGTTTTTTGATCGGTGTGAGTTGGTTTGAAGTGTAGGGCTCAAGATTCGTTGTGATCTTGAGTCCGCCTTCGCGAGCAAGCCCGCTCCCACAATTTGATCTCCATTGAACACAGAATTTGTGAACACAGGTGATCCAATTGTGGGAGCGGGCTTGCTCGCGAATGGGGCGACACAAATTTCGGATCTCAACGCCGGGCAAAGGTATCCACCCGACTCCCCGACACCTTGCGGCAGTGCACCAAAGCATCGCGGATCATGAAGTTCACCAGGGTCGGCGAGACCCCCAGTTCCTTGGCGATGTCCTTCTGCGGCACGCCATGCAGGCGGTACATCTCGAAAGCGTAACGGGTGCGGCTGGGCAGCTCCGTCAACGCATCGGCAATGTTTTCCAGGGTCGAGAAATTGATGTGCGAGGTTTCCGGCGAAGCGCCTTGAATCACCACGTTCAGGCCTTCTTCCTCAGGCCCCGAATACTTTTGTTCCAGTGCCTGCTTACGGTAGTGATCGATCGCCAGGTTACGCACGATCTGGAACAGGTAGCTGAGTTGAGCCTTGAACGAGGACGTGATCTGCGGCGCCGATTGCAGGCGGAAGAACGCATCCTGGACTACGTCTTCAGCACGCGAGCGGCAGCCGGTGATACGGGCTGCAATCTTGACCAGAATCAATCGATTGTCGACGAATGCCTGAAGTAGCGGTGAATCGCACCTGCTTGTGGACACTTGTTCCGTCATGGAAATCACCCTGCTGCAAATAGGTTAGTGGGACGCCTGGAAGACCGGGGCCGTCCTACACATCGAGCGACAAATTATGCTGAATGATAATGATTGTCAATTGAGAAAGAGAACTAATGCTCTCCAAAGGTGCAAAGTGAGAACTGCGACACGCTGACGCGCTCGCTTGCGACACAGCAGCGGGTCTGGCTATTCGGCCTGTCGACTAATTATTTGCAGATGTCATCCGTTCTCATTGGTGAATAGCACAGCGCAATCCTCATAACCCTGTAGGAGCGAGCTCGCTCGCGAAGGTCGTTAACAATGACGATGGGCACCTGACACCCCGCGGCGTTCTCCGGTTTTTCGCGAGCAAGCTCGCTCCTACAGCCGAATTCAGGCAGGAAACCCCATGACCGACGCGTTCGAACTCCCCAGCACACTGGTCCAAGCCCTCCAGCGCCGCGCGGCCCTGACGCCGGACCGGATGGCCTTGCGTTTTCTCGCCGAAACCGAGGATCAGGCTGTGGTGCTCAGTTATCGCGAACTGGACCAGCGAGCGCGCATCATTGCCGGCGCCTTGCAAGCCGAGGCTGATTTTGGCGATCGCGCGGTGCTGCTGTTCCCCAGTGGCCCGGATTACGTCGCGGCATTTTTCGGTTGCCTGTACGCCGGTGTGATCGCGGTGCCGGCTTATCCGCCGGAGTCGACCCGTCGTCATCATCAGGAACGCTTGCTGTCGATCATCAGCGATGCCGAACCGCGTCTGCTGCTGACCAGCGCCGATCTGCGCGATGCGTTGCCGCAAATCGAAGGCGCGCCGCCGTTGTTGTGCGTCGATACCCTCGACAGCGCCCTGGCCGAGCGTTGGGTCGCGCCGGACCTGCAAGACGACCACATCGCCTTCCTGCAATACACCTCCGGCTCCACCGCCTTGCCCAAAGGTGTGCAAGTCAGCCATGGCAACCTGGTGGCGAACGAGCTGCTGATTCGCCACGGCTTCGGTATCGATCTGAACCCGGACGACGTGATCGTCAGCTGGTTGCCGCTGTACCACGACATGGGGCTGATCGGCGGTCTGCTGCAGCCGATTTTCAGCGGTGTGCCCTGCGTGTTGATGTCGCCGGCCTACTTCCTCGCAAGGCCGTTGCGCTGGCTGGAGGCGATCAGCGAGTACGGCGGCACCATCAGCGGCGGGCCGGATTTTGCCTATCGGCTGTGCAGCGAACGGGTCAGCGAATCGGCCCTGGAGCGCCTCGACCTGAGCGGTTGGCGCGTGGCGTATTCCGGCTCCGAACCGATTCGCCTCGACACGCTGCAACGCTTTGCCGAGAAGTTCGCGGCGAGCGGTTTTACCCCGGACAGTTTCATGGCGTCCTATGGTCTGGCCGAAGGCACGCTGTTCGTCGCCGGCAGCCCTCGCAGCCAGGGTATTGGCCACCTGCGGGTGGACGATCAAGCGTTGGCGCAAAACCGGGTCGAGCCGGGCGAGGGCGGCGCGATCATGAGCTGCGGCATCAGCCAACCAGATCACGCTGTACTGATCGTCGATCCCTGCGCGCTCAACGAACTGGCCGACAACACCGTCGGCGAAGTCTGGGCTTGCGGCCCGAGCATCGCCCACGGCTACTGGCGCAACCCTGAAGCGTCCGCCAAGACCTTCGTCCAGCACGCCGGCCGCACCTGGCTGCGCACCGGCGACCTGGGCTTCATGCGCACCGGTGAGCTGTTCATCACCGGGCGCCTGAAAGACATGCTGATCGTGCGCGGGCACAACCTCTATCCGCAGGACATTGAACAAACGATCGAGCGCGAAGTGGAAGTGGTGCGCAAAGGTCGCGTCGCCGCGTTCGCCGTGAACATTGAAGGGCAAGAAGGCATCGGCATCGCGGCGGAAATCAGCCGCAGCGTGCAAAAAATCCTCCCGCCCGAGGCGTTGATCAAAGCCATTCGCCAAGCGGTGGCCGAGGCGTATCAGGAAGCGCCGAGCGTGGTGGTGCTGCTCAATCCGGGTGCGCTGCCCAAGACGTCCAGCGGCAAATTGCAACGCTCGGCGTGCCGCAATCGTCTGGCAGACGGTAGCCTCGACCGTTATGCGCTGTTCCCGTCGGCAGACATCGACAGTCAATCTGCAACTGAATCAGCCTGCGAACTGCAAACCCTGATCGGCCAGATCTGGTGCGAGCAATTGCAGGTCAAGCAGATCAACGCTGACGATCACTTTTTCCTGTTGGGAGGCAACTCCATCGCCGCTACTCAAGTGGTCGCGCGTCTGCGCGAAGCACTTGGCCTGGAGCTGAACCTGCGCCTGTTATTCGAAGCGCCGACCCTCGGTGCATTTACCGCTGCAGTTGTTCAACAGCAACAGGACGGTGGCCTGGCCCAAGGATCGATCGCCACGCTGTCGCGCAGCGAAGCCATGCCGCAATCCCTGGCGCAAAACCGTCTGTGGATCACTTGGCAGCTCGACCCGCAAAGCACTGCCTACAATATTCCCGGTGCCTTGCGCTTGCGCGGCGAACTGGATGAAGACGCGTTGCGTGCCAGTTTTGAGCAGTTGATCGAACGCCACGAATCCCTGCGCACGCGGTTTTTCGAGCGTGACGGTGTGGCGCTGCAACAGGTCGATGCCGCCGCCTTCAATCTGCAACGGATCGACATCAGTGATTTACCTGTCGCCGAGCGTGAAGCCCGTGCGCGGCAAATCCGTGAGGACGAAGCCCGCACCCGGTTCGACCTGGAGCAAGGCCCGCCGCTGTGGGTGACGCTGGTGCGCCTCGATGATGAGGATCACCAGCTGCTGGTGACGATGCACCACATCATCGCCGATGGCTGGTCGCTGAACGTGCTGATCGACGAGTTCTCGCGCTTGTACGCCGCCGCTTCCCAGGGACAGACAGCGACGCTTGCGACATTGCCCACGCAGTACGCCGACTACGCCAGCTGGCAGCGCCAATGGCTGGCGCAAGGGGAGGGCGAGCGTCAGCTGGCCTACTGGAAAGCGCAGTTGGGCGATGAGCATCCGACACTGAGCCTGGCCACGGACCACCCGCGTTCGGCGCAACACACTCACAGCGCCGCCCGCCATACCCGGCGTTTGGACGCGACCCTGAGTGATGCCATTCGCCAGACCGCCCAGGCTCACCAATCCACTTCATTCATGCTGTTGCTCGCGGCGTTCCAGAGCCTGCTGCACCGCTACAGCGGCCAGCGCGATATCCGCATCGGCGTGCCCAATGCCAACCGTCCGCGCCTGGAAACCCAAGGCCTGATCGGCTTCTTCATCAACACCCAGGTGCTGCGCGCCGAGGTGGATTCGCGCCTGCCATTCGTGACGCTGCTGGCGCAAACCCGTGAGGCGGCATTGGGTGCGCAAGCCCATCAGGACTTGCCGTTCGAACAACTGCTCGAAGCCTTCCCGCAGGCGCGCGAACAAGGCCTGTTCCAGGTCATGTTCAACCACCAGCAACGGGATCTCGGCGCCTTGAAACGTCTGCCGGGGCTGCTCGCCGAAGAACTGCCGTGGCACAGTCGCGAAGCCAAGTTCGACCTGCAACTGCACAGTGAGGAAGACCAGAAGGGTCGACTGAGCCTGTCCTTCGACTACGCCAGCGAGCTGTTCGACACCGCGACCATCGAGCGCCTGGCCGAGCATTTCTGCAACCTGCTGCGAGCGGTTTGCGCCCAGCCGCAAACCGCCATCGCCAACCTGCGATTGCTGACCCCGAGCGAGCACGCGCAGCAAGCCAGCTGGAGCGCCGCACCCTGCACCCCGGCCAGCCAGTGGCTGCCGGAGCTGCTCCACGAACAGGCGCGCCTGACTCCCGAGCGCATCGCGTTGATGTGGGACGGCGGCCAACTCGACTTCGCCGAGCTGCACACCCAGGCCAACCGTCTGGCCCACTACCTGCGCGACAAAGGCGTCGGGCCGGATGTCTGCGTGGCCATTGCCGCCGAGCGTTCGCCGCAACTGCTGATCGGCTTGCTGGCGATTATCAAGGCCGGTGGCGCCTACGTGCCGCTGGACCCGGATTATCCGGCCGAACGCCTGGCCTACATGCTCAACGACAGCGGCGTCGAATTACTGCTGACCCAGACCGGGTTGCTCGACCGTTTGCCGGCTGCCGATGGCGTCAGCGTAATCGCCATGGACGCCTTGCATCTGGATGGCTGGCCGAGCCATGCGCCGGACCTGCACTTGCACGGCGACAACCTTGCCTACGTGATTTACACCTCAGGATCTACCGGCCAGCCCAAGGGCGTGGGCAACACCCATGCGGCCCTCGCCGAACGCCTGCAATGGATGCAAAACACCTATCGCCTGAACGACACCGACGTGCTGATGCAAAAGGCGCCGATCAGCTTCGACGTGTCGGTGTGGGAATGCTTCTGGCCGCTGATCACCGGCAGTCGGTTGCTGCTTGCCGGTCCCGGCGAACACCGCGATCCGCACCACATTGCGCAACTCGTTCAAACGTACGGTGTGACCACGCTGCACTTCGTGCCACCGTTGCTGGCGTTATTCATCGACGAACCGCTGGCCGCCGAATGTACCAGCCTGCGTCGGGTTTTCTCCGGCGGTGAAGCCTTGCCCGCCGAGCTGCGCAACCGGGTGCTGGCACACCTGCCGGCGGTGCAATTGCACAACCGCTACGGTCCGACGGAAACAGCGATCAACGTCACTCATTGGCATTGCACGGCCGCTGATGGCGAACGCTCGCCGATTGGTCGGCCGCTGGGCAATGTGGTGTGCCGGGTGCTGGACAATGATCTCAATCCGGTTCCGGCCGGTGTGCCGGGCGAACTGTGCATCAGCGGCATCGGTTTGGCTCGGGGCTATTTGGGTCGTCCAGGCCTGACCGCCGAACGTTTTGTGGTCGATCCGCTGGACGAGCAAGGCGCGCGTCTGTATCGCACCGGCGACCGTGCACGCTGGACCGCCGACGGCGTGATCGAATACCTCGGCCGTCTCGATCAGCAGGTCAAACTGCGTGGTTTCCGTGTTGAACCCGAAGAAATCGAAGCGCGATTGCTGGCCTGTAATGGCATCGCTCAAGCCGTGGTGCTGGTACGCGAGACAGCGGCCGGTGGACAGTTGATCGGTTACTACACCGCAACCGATGCCACTGAAGAAATTGATGCTCAAACCGCACGCCTGAAAGCCGCGTTGGCGGCCGAGTTACCTGAATACATGGTCCCGGCGCAGCTCATGCGCCTGGACGAAATGCCCCTGGGCCCGAGCGGCAAACTCGACCGTCGTGCCTTGCCGGAGCCGCAGTGGCAAGTGCGCGAACACGTCGAACCGGTGACCGCGCTGGAACAGAAAATCGCCGCTATCTGGCGCGAAGTCCTTGGCCTTGCGCAAGTCGGTCTGCGCGACGATTTCTTCGCCCTCGGCGGTCATTCGCTGCTGGCCACGCAGATCATTTCCCGCACCCGACAAGCCTGCGACGTCGAGTTGCCGCTGCGGGCGCTGTTCGAGAACAGTGAACTGGGCGCATTCGTCGATCAGGTTCAACTGATCCAGGCCAATGGCAACACCAACCAACAGCCGCCCATTGAAACAGTCGACCGCAGCCAACCGGTGCCACTGTCCTATTCCCAGCAGCGCATGTGGTTCCTCTGGCAAATGGAACCGGACAGCCCGGCCTACAACGTCGGCGGCATGGCGCGGCTGCGCGGGGTGCTCGATGTCGGGCGCTTCGAAGCGGCGCTGCAGGCGCTGATCATGCGCCACGAAACCCTGCGTACTACATTCCCGAGTATCGACGGCGTGGCCCGCCAACAGGTTCATCCGCAAACCGGCATGCGCCTGGACTGGAAGGATTTCACCGCGCTGGATGCCGATGGCCGCGAATGGCAGGTCCAGCAGTTGGCCGATGACGAAGCTCACCGGCCGTTCGATCTGGAAACCGGACCGCTGCTGCGCGCTTGCCTGGTCAAGACCGCCGAGCAGGAACACTACCTGGTGCTGACCCTGCACCACATCGTCACCGAAGGCTGGGCGATGGACATCTTCGCCCGTGAGCTGAGCGCGCTTTACGAAGCCTTTGTCGAGGACCGCGAATCGCCGCTGGCACCGCTGCCGGTGCAGTACCTGGATTACAGCGTCTGGCAGCGCCGGTGGTTGGAGTCCGGCGAACGGCAGCGCCAGCTCGACTACTGGACCGCACAACTGGGCCTGGAACATCCGCTGCTGGAATTGCCCGCTGACCGTGCGCGTCCGCCGGTGCAAAGTCATCGGGGCGAATTGTTCCGTTTCGACCTCAGCGATGAGCTTGCCGCCCGGGTTCGCGCCTTCAACGCAAAAAACGGCCTGACCCTGTTCATGACCATGACCGCCGCGCTGGCCGTGCTGCTGTACCGCTACAGCGGCCAGAACGATCTGCGCATCGGTGCCCCTGTCGCCAACCGGATTCGTCCGGAAAGCGAAGGGCTGATCGGTGCGTTCCTCAACACCCAAGTGCTGCGTTGCCAGCTCGACGGCCAGATGTCCGTCGGCGAGCTGTTCGAGCAGGTTCGCCACACCGTGATCGAAGGCCAGTCCCATCAGGACCTGCCGTTCGATCATCTGGTGGAAGCCTTGCAGCCACCGCGCAGCGCTGCCTACAACCCGCTGTTCCAGGTGATGTGCAACGTGCAGCGCTGGGAGTTTCAACAGAGCCGCACCCTGGCCGGCATGACCGTGGAGTACCTGGCCAACGATGCTCGCGCGACCAAGTTCGACCTCAACCTGGAAGTCACCGACCTCGATCACCGCCTGGGTTGCTGCCTGACCTACAGCACCGACCTGTTCGACGAACCGCGCATTGCGCGCATGGCCGGGCATTGGCGCAATGTGCTGGAAGCGTTGCTGGCGGATCCGCAACAGCGCCTCAGTGAGCTGCCGTTGCTGGAAGCGAGCGAACAGCAAAACCTGCTCGACAGCCTTGGCGTCGAGACGGGCGAGCATCGGCTGGATCAATGCATCCATCATCTGTTCAGCGAGCAGGCGCTGGTGCGCAAGGATGCACCGGCACTGACCTTTGCCGGACAAACCCTGAGTTACGCCGAACTCGACAGCCGCGCCAATTGCCTGGCCTGGATGTTGCGCGAGCGTGGCGTCGGGCCGCAGGTCCGGGTGGGTCTGGCGCTGGAACGCTCGCTGGAGATGGTCATCGGCTTGTTGGCGATCCTCAAGGCTGGCGGCGCCTACGTGCCGCTGGATCCGGAATACCCGCTGGATCGCCTGCACTACATGATCGAAGACAGTGGCATCGGTTTGCTGCTCAGCGATGCGGTGATGTTCGAAGCGCTCGGTGAGTTGCCATCCACTGTCGCCCGCTGGTGCCTGGAAGAGGACGCCGCAGATCTGGTCGATTACCCGGCTACCGAGCTGCCGTTTATCAGTCTGCCGCAACATCAGGCCTACCTGATCTACACCTCCGGTTCCACCGGCAAACCCAAAGGCGTGGTGGTGTCCCACGGCGAAATCGCCATGCACTGCCGCGCGGTGATCGAGCGCTTCGGCATGCGCCCGGACGATTGCGAGCTGCATTTCTATTCGATCAACTTCGACGCGGCCACCGAACGGTTGCTGGTGCCGCTGTTGAGCGGCGCGCAGGTCGTTCTGCGCGCCCAAGGCCAGTGGGACGCGGAAGAAATCTGCGGTCTGATTCGTCGCCACCACATCAACGTCCTGGGCTTCACTCCGAGCTACGGCAGCCAGTTGGCGCAATGGCTGGCGACTCGAAACGAGACGCTACCGGTGCGCATGTGCATCACCGGCGGCGAAGCCCTGACCGGTGAACACCTGCAGCGGATCCGCGCGGCGTTCAAGCCGAGCCTGTTCTTCAACGCCTACGGCCCGACCGAAACCGTGGTCATGCCGCTGGCCAGCCTGGCGCCTGAACAGTTGGAGGAAGGGCTGGGCAGCGTGCCGATCGGCAGTGTGATCGGCGCACGCGTGGCCTACATCCTCGACGCCGATCTGGCGCTGGTCCCGCAAGGCGCGACCGGTGAGTTGTATGTCGGTGGCGCCGGTCTGGCGCAGGGTTATCACCAGCGTCCGGGCATGACGGCCGAGCGTTTTGTCGCCGATCCGTTCGCCGTCGATGGCGGGCGTCTGTACCGCACCGGCGACCTGGTGCGTCAGCGCGCCGATGGTCTGGTGGAGTACCTGGGGCGTATTGACCATCAAGTGAAGATTCGCGGGTTCCGCATCGAACTGGGCGAAATCGAAACCCGTCTGCTGGAACACGAAGCGGTACGTGAAGCGGTGGTGCTGGCGCTCGATGCACCCAGTGGTAAACAACTGGTGGGCTACGTGGTCACCGCGGTCGCCGAGCAGGACGAAAGGCAACAGGCCCGACTGCGCGAATCCCTCAAGGCTCACCTCAAATCGCAACTGCCGGATTACATGGTGCCCACGCACCTGATCTTGCTGGCTCACTGGCCGCTGAACGCCAACGGCAAACTCGACCGTCGCGCACTGCCGGCACCGGATCCGGAGCTGAACCGCCAGCAGTACGTGGCGCCGAGCAACGCGCTTGAACTGACCCTGGCTGACATCTGGTGCGAAGTGCTGAACGTCGAGCAGGTGGGGCTCGACGACAACTTCTTCGAACTGGGCGGCGACTCGATTCTGTCGATCCAGGTGGTCAGCCGGGCGCGGCAGCAGGGCATCCACTTCAGTCCGCGGGACCTGTTCCAGCACCAGACCGTGCAGACCCTGGCGGCCGTGGCGACCCGTGTCGAGCAGCTCAGCGCCGAACAGGGTTTGATCACCGGCGAGTCGCGGTTGACGCCGATCCAGCACTGGTTCTTCGACACTGAAATTCCACAGCGTCAGCACTGGAACCAGGCGTTGCTGCTGGAACCGACCCTGGCCCTGGAACCCCATCGACTTGAAGCGGCACTGCTGGCCGTGATCGATCAGCATGACGCCTTGCGCTTGCGTTTTACTGAAGCGGCAGGGCAATGGACGGCAGAACACCAGGCGGTTTGCGAGGCGCCGGTGCTCTGGCAAGTGTACGTATCCTCCATGGATAAATGCACCGCGCTGTTCGCCGATGCCCAGCGCAGCCTTGACCTCGAGCAGGGACCGCTGGTGCGCGCATTGCTGGTCGATGCGCCCGGGGATCGGCAACGGCTGTTCATCGTCATTCACCACCTGGTGGTGGACGGGGTTTCCTGGCGGGTGTTGCTGGACGACCTGCAAACCGCGTATCGCCAATTGACCGCGCAACAGTCGGTCAAACTGCCTGCAAAAACCAGTGCCTTCAAAGACTGGTCCGCACGCTTGCAGGCGTATGCCGGCAGCGAATCCCTGCGCGAAGAACTGAGCTGGTGGCAGTCGCAGCTGGCAGGGCCGGCCGCGCAATTGCCCTGTGAACGTCCCGAGGGCAGTCGGCAGAATCGCCATGCACAAACCGTCAGCGTCCGCCTCGACAGCGACCGCACCCGGCAATTGCTGCAGCAGGCGCCAAGTGCCTATCGCACCCAGGTCAACGACCTGTTGCTGACGGCATTGGCCCGCGTGTTGTGCCGCTGGAGTGGTGAGCAATCGGCACTGATTCAACTCGAAGGCCACGGCCGCGAAACCCTGTTCGACGAGATCGACCTGACCCGCACCGTCGGCTGGTTTACCAGTGCTTATCCGCTGCGCCTGACGCCAGTCGACAGTGCAGAAGCCGCCGGGCAGGGCGCCTCGATCAAGGCGATCAAGGAACAACTGCGCGCGGTGCCACACAAAGGTCTGGGTTACGGCGTATTGCGCTACCTGGCCGATGATCTGTGCCGCCAGGCCATGGCTGCACTGCCGGTGGCGCCGATCACGTTCAACTACCTCGGCCAGTTCGACCAGAGTTTCGGCAATGATGCAATGTTCCGTCCGCTGGATGAGCCGGTCGGTGCCGCGCACGATCCGAAAGCGCTGCTGCCCAACGAGCTCAGCGTCGACAGTCAGGTCTACGGGGGTGAGCTGGTGCTGCGCTGGACCTTCAGCGCCGAACGCCACGACCCGCAGACCATCAGCGAATTGGCGCAGGCTTATCTCGCGCAATTGCAGAGCCTGATCGAGCATTGCCTGCAGGACGACTCGGGCGGCCTGACGCCGTCGGACTTCCCGCTGGCCAGGTTGACCCAGCCGCAACTGGATGCGCTGCCGGTTCCCGCCGCCGTCATCGAGGACGTCTACCCACTGACGCCCATGCAGGAAGGCATGTTGCTGCACACCCTGCTGGAACCGGGCACCGGCCTCTACTACATGCAAGACCGTTACCGCATTAACAGCGAGCTCGACCCGCAGCGTTTCGCCCAGGCCTGGCAAGCGGTGATCGCCCGTCACGAAGCCTTGCGAGCGTCGTTCTGCTGGAACGTCGGCGAAGACATGCTGCAAGTGATCCACAAACCGGGCAACACGCCGATCGAGTACCTGGACTGGACGGCGATGGCTGAAACCGAACAAGAGCCGACGTTGCAGGCGCTGCTCAAAAGCGAGCGCGAGGCCGGTTTCGATCTGCTCAACCAGGCACCCTTCCACCTGCGCCTGATCCGGGTCGGCGCGGCGCGCTACTGGTTCATGATGAGCAACCATCACATCCTGATCGATGCCTGGTGCCGTTCGCTGTTGATGAACGATTTCTTCGAGATCTATACCGCCCTCGACGAAGGTCGGGAAGCGCAGCTGGCGGTGCCGTCGCGTTATCGCGATTACATCGGCTGGCTGCAACGCCAGAGCCTGTCCGAGGCACGGCAGTGGTGGAAAACCAACCTGCAAGGTTTCGAACGCACCACGCCGATTCCGAGTGACCGGCCGTTCCTGCGTGAACATGCCGGTGACAGCGGTGGCATGATCGTCGGTGACTGCTACACCAGACTTGATGCCCGTGACGGCGTGCAACTGCGCGAGCTGGCCCAGGCGCATCAGTTGACCATCAACACCTTCGCCCAGGCGGCGTGGGCCTTGGTATTGCGGCGTTTGAGCGGCGATCGCGACGTGCTGTTCGGCGTTACCGTGGCCGGACGTCCGGTGGAGATGCCGGAGATGCAGCGCACCGTCGGCCTGTTCATCAACAGCATCGCGCTTCGGGTGAAAATGCCGGAAGACGACCAGCGTTGCAGCGTGCGCCAGTGGCTGAGCGGCTTGCTCGACAGCAACATGCAACTGCGCGAGTACGAATACCTGCCACTGGTGAACATTCAGGAAAACAGCGAGCTGCCCAAGGGCCAGCCGTTGTTCGACAGCCTGTTCGTGTTCGAAAATGCGCCGGTGGAAGTCTCGGTGCTGGACCGTGCGCAGAGCCTCAACGCGACCTCGGATTCGGGCCGTACCCACACCAATTTCCCGCTGACCGCTGTGTGCTATCCGGGCGATGACCTCGGGCTGCACCTGTCCTACGACCAACGTTATTTCGACGAGTCGACCGTCGAGCGCATGCTCGGGGAGTTCAAGCGTTTGCTGTTGGCACTGGTTGAAGGCTTCCATGGCGACATGGCTGACTTGCCGCTGTTGGGTGCCGAGGAACAGCAGTTCCTGATCAATGGCTGTAACCAGAGCGAGCACGATTATCCGCTGGAGCAGAGTTACGTCGAGTTGTTCGAAGCGCAGGTGGCTCGGCATCCGCAGCGGATGGCCGCCAGTTGCCTGGATCAGCGACACAGTTACCTTGAGCTGAACCAGCGCAGCAACCGCCTCGGCCATGCGCTGGTCGCGGCCGGCGTCGGGCTGGATCAACCGGTGGCGTTGCTGGCCGAACGTAATCTCGATCTGCTGGGCATGATCATCGGCAGCTTCAAGGCGGGCGCGGGTTACCTGCCACTGGACCCGGGACTGCCGAGTCAGCGTTTGAGCCGGATCATCGACCTGAGCCGCACGCCGTTGCTGGTCTGCACTCAAGCTTGCCGCGAGCAGGCACAGGCATTGCTTGATGAGTTCGGGTGCGCAAATCGACCGAAGTTGCTGGTCTGGGAAGAGGTGCAAGCGAGCGATGTATCGGTGGTGAATCCTGGCCTCTACAGCGGCCCGGACAATCTCGCCTACGTGATCTATACCTCGGGCTCCACCGGTTTGCCGAAGGGGGTGATGGTCGAGCAGCGCGGCATGCTCAACAACCAGCTGAGCAAGGTGCCATACCTGAACCTGAGCGAAGCCGATGTGATCGCCCAGACCGCCTCGCAAAGCTTCGATATTTCGGTCTGGCAGTTCCTTGCCGCGCCGTTGTTCGGCGCGCGGGTGGCTATCGTGCCGAACACCATCGCCCACGACCCGCAAGGTTTGCTGGCCCATGTCCAGAGCCAGGGCATCACCGTGCTGGAAAGCGTGCCGTCCCTGATCCAGGGCATGCTCGCCCAGGAACGCATGAGCCTCGACGGTCTGCGCTGGATGCTGCCGACCGGTGAAGCGATGCCGCCGGAACTCGCACACCAATGGCTGCTGCGTTACCCGGACATCGGACTGGTGAATGCCTATGGCCCGGCGGAATGCTCGGATGACGTGGCCTTCTTCCGTGTGGACATGGCGTCGACGCGTGGCAGTTATCTACCGATCGGTACGCCGACTGACAACAACCGTTTATACCTGCTCGATGGCGCACTGGAATTGGTGCCGTTGGGTGCGGTGGGCGAGTTGTGTGTCGCAGGCACCGGGGTCGGTCGCGGTTATGTCAGCGACCCGTTACGCACCGCCCAGGTGTTTGTGCCGAACCCGTTCGGTGCGCCGGGTGAACGCCTGTACCGCAGCGGTGACCTGGCCCGTCGTCGCAGTGACGGCGTGCTGGAGTACGTGGGTCGCATCGACCATCAAGTGAAGATTCGCGGTTACCGCATCGAGTTGGGTGAAATCGAAGCGCGTCTGCACGAGCAACCGCAAGTCCGTGAGGCGGCGGTGGGTGTGCAGGAGGGCAGCAACGGCAAGCATCTGGTGGGTTACCTGGTGGCGGCGGAATCGCCACTGAGTCCGAGCGAACGCCTGGAGCGCATCAAGCAGCGCCTGCGCGCCGAGCTGCCGGAATACATGGTGCCGCTGCACTGGTTGTGGCTCGAGCGGATGCCGCTCAACGCCAACGGCAAACTCGATCGCAAGGCCCTGCCGGTGTTGGAGATCGGTCAGTTGCAGAGCCAGGACTACCAGGCTCCGCGTAATACGCTTGAGCAGACGTTGGCTGATATCTGGGCCGAAGTGCTGAAGGTCGGGAAGGTCGGCGTTCGCGACAATTTCTTCGAGCTGGGCGGGCATTCGCTGCTGGCGACGCAGATTGCTTCGCGGGTGCAGAAAACTTTGCAACGCGATGTGCCGCTGCGTGCGATGTTCGAGTGCAGCACGGTGGAGGAATTGGCGGAGTACATCGAAGGGTTGGCGGCGAGTGACATCACCGAGGAGAAGGTCGATCGCCTCAATGATCTGATGGCGGAGTTGGAGGGGTTTTGATTCTTTAGCGTCTGTAAGGGCCCTTTCGCGAGCAAGCCCGCTCCCACATTAGACCGTATGCTCCATGAGTACGCGTTCAAATGTGGGAGCGGGCTTGCTCGCGAAGGGGCCGGCACATTTTGCGCATATTTGCGCGTTGACTGCTGTTTGCGGCCAGCTCAGGCTGCCTCTGCTCTTTTAGTGAATCCAATTTCACCAAGGAATCAGCCGATGCCCTTCGTCACAATAGATGGACAACCGCTTCACTACATCGATCAAGGTACAGGCCCGGCAGTGCTGCTGGCTGGCAGCTATCTGTGGGACCAGGCCATGTGGGCGCCACAGATCGCCGCGTTGTCGCAACAATACCGGGTGATCGCCCCGGACCTGTGGGGCCATGGCAAGTCCGGGCCCATACCGCAGACGACCACGTCACTGGATGACATCGCGCGCCAGGGATTGGCCTTGCTCGATCATCTGGACATCGAACGCGTCACGCTGGTGGGGCTTTCGGTCGGCGGCATGTGGGGCGCGCGCCTGGCCTTGTCGGCGCCATGGCGAGTCGACGGCCTGGTGCTGATGGACACCTATCTCGGTCACGAGCCGGATCCGACCCGTGAATATTATTTCTCGTTGTTAAGGCAGATCGAAGAGGCCGGCGTGATCACGCCACAGCTGCTGGATATCATTGTGCCGATCTTCTTCCGTCCCGGTATCGACCCGCAGTCGGCGCTTTATCAGGACTTCCGTGCTTCGTTGGCGGCGCTGCCGTCGGATCGCCTGCGCACAAGCATCGTGCCGATGGGGCGGATTACGTTTGGCCGGGATGATCTGTTGCCGCGCCTGGGCGAGTTGAACGCTGACACCACGCTGCTGATCTGTGGTGACCAGGATCAACCGCGGCCACCGGCGGAAACCATCGAAATGGCCGAGTTGATCGGTTGCCCGTACGTGCTGGTGCCGGAGGCGGGGCATATCTCCAATCTGGAGAATCCGCCGTTCGTCACAGATGCATTGCTGACGTTTTTGGCTGAGAGAAATTAGTCGGTCACACAGACGCCATCGCGGGCAAGTCGGATCGCCGCACCGCACGCTCCCACAGGTAGGGTGTCGTTTGTAAATATTGTGAACGACACAAAACCTGTGGGAGCGTGCGGTGCGGCGATCCGACTTGCCCGCGATGGCGTTATTGCTGACACCACAAATCCAACGGCCGAACTATTATTTAGGCCCGAGAATCTTCACCAACTTGTCCGGCGATGGCGCGCCTTGTTGCTGTTGCAGCTCACCCTTGTCATCCATATAAAAAATCGCCGGGGTTGCGGACAACTCCAGCTCCTCCATCAACTGCATGTTCGCAGCAAGCTTCGCCTGAATCGCCGGCGGCACTTCTTTCAAGGCCTTGAGCGAGCTGCCCTTGCCGGCACCTTCGTGGTCTTGCAGCGCTTTCTGCGGATCCTTGGCGGCCAGTAGCGCCGCAGATTTGCCAGGGCTGTCTTCACGGATGATGCCGACCATGATGTGACGCAATTGCACCTTGCCGGCCTTCACCCACGGCCGCGCCTGTTCCCAGAACATGTTGCAGTAAGGACAGTTCGGGTCGCTGAACATATAGACGACCCGCGGTGCGTCCTTGTTGCCGTCAGCGATCCAGCTGCTGGTTTCCAGCTTGCCCCAGACTTCTTTCGCCATCGGAGCGTAAACCAGTTTCTGCAACGGCGCGCTGCTCAGGTCATTGCCTTGGGCGTCATACAGATTGCCCAGCAGCACATGTTTGCCATCCGGGGTCAGGTACAGTGCCATGCCACGGTTCTGATACTGCGCGGCATAACCACGCAGACCGTCGGGTGCGTCGAATTGACCCATGATTTTCGCGCCCTTGGCTTCGATCTTCTTGATCGCTTCGGGCAGTTCTTCGGCAGCCTGCACCGACGGCAGGTGCAGCAGGGTGGCACCCAGGGTCAGCGTCAACAGGTGGCGGAGGCGGGGCATGGCGGATTCCTTGAAGAAGTGGCTGGTGTGGCAGGATTAGAGGTGTCGAAGTTTTCCAGGGCGCGGGCCAGGCTGGCTTCCGACAGTTCTCCCAGATGGCTGCCCAGCAAGCGACCCTCGGGGCTATAGAACAGCGTAGTCGGCAATGCCATGGAGCCGACGGCCTGGCCCAATCGGCCGCTGCCATCGAACAAGACGTTGGACAGGCTCAGGCCCTGGGTTTCCAGAAAGGTGCTGACGCTTTGCATGCTTTCGGCCTGGTTGACGAACAGGAAGGTCAGGTCCGGGCGCTGTTGCTGGGCGTCTTCCAGCACCGGCATTTCCCGGCGACAGGGCGGGCACCAGGTGGCCCACAGGTTGATGACCAGCGGGCCGCCCTGGTAGTCGGCCAATTGCACGGTTTCGCCAGCGGCATTGCGCAGGGTGATTTCCGGCAGGCGTGTGCCTTGCTCGTAAATCGTCAGGGAGAACGTCGCCAGCAGCCAGAACGCCAGACCGCTGGCCACGCCGAATCCCAGGGGGCGACGCAGGCCCGGGCGACGCCAGCCTCGATACAAGCCGGCGAGCAGCAGCACGATCACGCCCGGCCAGGCAAGAAAGCCGCCGTCGCGCAGGTCGATCACCTGCCACGGATCGTCCCGATAATGGGTCCAGTAAAGGACGACAAACCCCACTCGCGCCGCCAGCATGCCCAGCAGGAACAGACTGAACAGCACCGACTCGGGGTTCTCGCCACCGCGCTTGGCCACCCGCCAGCCGACAAAGGTCGCCAGCGCCAGGGCGCCGATCAACAGCAGGTGATTAAGCGCAATGGCAAAGGTGCCGAGGGTAAAGGTCAGCATTAACGGGCGTCTCGGGTGGTGGTCCAACGTTGCAGGAAGGTGTCGGCATTGACCTCGCCGGTGATGCGCTGGCTGCGGCGCTCGATGCCGTCGGCGCCGATCCATAGCAGGCTCGGTGGCCCCGGCACCTTATAACGGCCGAGCAGTTCGCGGCTGGCGGCATTGTCGGCGGTGACGTCCAGCCGTAGCAAGCGCACATCGCTTAATGCTTGCAGTACATGGGCTTTGCCGAACACCTGTTTTTCCATGACCTTGCACGACACACACCAATCGGCGTAGTAGTCCAGCAGCACCCATTGGCCTTGTGCCTGTGCCGCATCGAGCTCCCGTTGCAGGGAGGCGGGGTCCTTGATGGTGGTGAAGGCGTCGTGACCGACAGGGCTTGCGGCGCTGCTTGAGCCTGTAGCGCTGTAGACCTGCAACGGCTTGAACAGATCATCGCTGCCGCCTGCGGCACCGATCAGCAGCAGGCTGCCCCATATACCCAGCAACAGCGAACTGGCACCGAACAGGTGAGCGATGCGCCCGAACCCTTCCGACTGCTTCCAGGCGCTGTAGGCGGCGATCAACAACAATGCACCCGACAGCCCGACCCACAGCGATTGTGCCAGCACCGGACGCAGCATCAGCAGCGCAGTGGCGAGGAACAGGAAACCGAACACGCCTTTGAGCAGGCTCATCCACGCGCCTGGTTTAGGCAGGAAGCGATTGCCGACCGTCACCAGCAACAGCAGCGGTACGCCGATGCCGATGCCCATGGCGAACAGAATCAGCCCGCCATGCAGCGCATTGCCGCTTTGCGCGATGTAGAGCAGAGCGCCGGCCAACGGAGCGGTCATGCAGGGGCCAACCAGCAAACCGGAGACGGCCCCCAGGACGCCAGCGCCGATGAGGCTGCCGCCGCGCTGGTTGCGAGAGACATTTTCCAGGCGATCGCGCACGGCTACCGGCAATTGCAACTCGAAGAATCCGAACATCGGCAACGCCAGCAGCACGAACACCGCGGCGAAGGTGCCCAGCAGCCAGGGATTCTGCAGCAATGCCTGCAGGTTTGCGCCCAGCAGCGCCGCCAGTACTCCCATCGCCGCATACACCAGCGCCATGCAGATCACATAGCTGCTGGCCAGGGCAAACCCGCGTCGGGGCGTGGCGCCACTGCCGACAATCAAACCGGCGAGGATCGGCAGCATGGGGAGTGTGCAAGGGGTGAAGGCCAGCAGCAGCCCCAGACCGAAGAACACCAGCAGGCTCCAGCCCAATGCTCGCTGTTGCAGGCCGCTGGCCAAGGCTTGATCAGGTGCTTCGTCAACGGCCGATGTGTCAGGGCTCCCACCCAGATCCACCATCTGGGTTTGCGGCGGATAACACAGTCCGGCGTCGGCACAACCCTGGAAGCCCACCTTGATCTGGCCCGTGGCTCCCGCTGGAATCTTCAGCTCCAGGCCCTGGCGATAGACCTGCTGCTCGCCAAAGAACTCGTCGCTGTGCGATTCGCCCTCTGGCAGTACAGGTTTGTGTTCTGTCGGCAATCCATCGAATTTGAGCCGTTGCTGGTACAGGTAGTAGCCATCCGCGATCTGCCAATAGAGCTGGGTTTCCCCGGATTCCAGGCGTTCAGAGGTGAAGACGAACGCCTTGCCGACGGGAAGAAAGTCAGGTTTGGTTTCGAACGGATTGGTCCCGGCCTGGGCCAGGCCCGAGATCAGGAGAACGAAAAATAGAAACAGTCGACGCATGGGTAAGCCTTGTCCCTGTGCAAGTGAGGTGCACAATGGCGGGCGGCGATTAACCGGTGATTAACCGCCGCGCAATGCTGCCATGGGCTTGGGAAGCTCAGTCGCGTAACAGTCCGGGCCAGGTGTGGTCATCGACTGTTTTCGGACCGTATTCGAGTTTGTCCTCATCGATGTTATAGGTGACATACTCGTTGTCAGTCAGGAATATATACAGGTAGCTGTCGGCAAATGTTCGATCGTTTTGTGCTGCGCTGATCATTCGATGCTTGTAGGGCGAAAGCCCACGCCATGTGGTGTTGGTTATGGGCGCTATTGTCAGTTCGTGAATCCCTTCTTTGAAGTGGGGCGGACGCTGCGGGAAGTTAAAATCAAGAAATAGTGAGTTGCCATCATTCATCAGGAATCGAAATTTTCCCGAGATGCCGGGAGCATACGTTCGCCACCATACTCCTGCGACGATACGATCAAAGTAAGGAAGGAGGGTGTGCCATACTGAAGATTCGACGCGATAGTTTCTGATGACCTTGTCAGCATCCTGGTCATATTTGCAGACCATGGGCGTACTGCCTTCATAATAGAAGAGCCAAAGATGATCCTGGTCACTTCCACCTGAAGGTTCATTCTCAATATTGGTGGTCGTGAATCCAAATCGCAGATTTTTAACGTGCTTGTGAAAGTCGTGCCAGTTATTGTAGTTGGCCGGCGCAGGATACTCATCGGGTGTTGCGTTTTCACCAATATCGAATCGGCTGTACGTGTTGTCATCCTTGAAGAAAAAGTAAATTCTATCTTTTCCTGCACGCCAGTCGACGGCGACAAAGTTTTTTAATGTTTTCATGTCTGAGTCCTTTCAGTTGATTTTAGATACGCCTTCTGATCGAAGCGGCTTTCCCTCGGTTTTTTTCTAATCCGACACCAGCAATACTTACACGAGCAGTCCAGGCGCTCAGCATGGACGGCGGTGATCATCCCCTGCTTAATCACCTCTCATCGTGACTGTTGCCAAAATTAAACTCTGTATCTGATATTTCAGCACCAGGCCCTGTATCTGATATTTCAGATCTTGATGGCAGTACCAGGCCGGGCCAGGTGCCGTCATTGACTTCTTTTGGGCCGTATTCGATTTTGTTTTCATGAATATTATAGGCAATGTATTCATTGTTGGTGAGGAAAATATAGAGGTAACTATCGCCAAACGAGCGATTGTTTTGTGCGGC
Organism: Pseudomonas fluorescens; assembly: GCF_902497995.1. Taxonomy (GTDB): domain Bacteria; phylum Pseudomonadota; class Gammaproteobacteria; order Pseudomonadales; family Pseudomonadaceae; genus Aquipseudomonas; species Aquipseudomonas fluorescens_BK. The sequence continues at coordinate 231,018 of NZ_CABVII010000007.1, forward strand.
GGTAATGATTCGGTCCTTGTACGGCACCAGACCGGGCCACGTGCTGTTAGTGAGCGGCTCAGCCCTTACTCTGGGTGGCTTGGAACCTCGCGCCAGATGCGTGCTATGGTTAATCCAGATTGAACGCCCGTCGTTAGTGAGGAAACGAAATTTAAACGGGTATTCTACAGAGGTCTGCCACCATGTGCCCGCGACGATATGATCGAAAAACGGAAGGAGATCTTTCCAGTCAGTGTCTTCTACGCGATAGTTTTTTATGACTTGGTCAGTGTCCTGATCATATTTGCAAACCATCGGGGTAGAGGCATCATAATAGAAGAGCCAGAGAATGTCCTTGTCAAGGTTCCGGCCGTCAAATACAGTGCAGGCGAACCCGAATCGCAGGTTTCTGGCATGTGCGTGGAAATCGTGCCAGTTACTGTATTTAATCGGTTTTGGGTAGCCTTCCGGTACCCGGTTGTCACCGAGATCGAATCGGCTGTAAGTATTGGTGTCTTTGAAAAAAAAGAAGCATTTGTCTTTTCCTGCGCGCCAGTCGATAGCGACAAAGTCTCTTGAAGTAGCCATTTTATGTCCTTTATAGGTTTGTGGTTGTATGAGTTGCTGTTTGCTGGTGCCAGATTAGTGTTTTGTGTTGATGTTTAGAATGGTTTGTATGTGTCAAATTTAGACGCGGAATCACTGTTGCCGGGAATCGATTATATCAATGTAAGCCTCGTCTAAATTTGATGGTGAACCAGATCGGCAGCATAACGTCACGAAGTCGCTTCTCGTCCGTCGAAGCACTCGTCATAATTTGGTCTTAATCCTCACCTGTTCCACTCATGTTTTTGCTCAGGGAGCTCCCATGCACGTACTGGTTTGCGAAGACGACGAGCTGATCGCCAGCGGCATCGTCGCCGGCCTGACCGCACAAGGCCTGACGGTGGAGCACGTAGCTACCGCCTCGGCGGCCCGGGCAATGCTCAAGGTCGCCGAATTCGACGTCATGGTGCTCGACCTCGGCTTGCCCGACGAAGACGGTCTGAAGCTGTTGCAGCAGTTGCGCCATCATGGCCTCGAGATTCCGGTGCTGATCCTCACCGCGCGGGACTCGGTCACCGACCGGGTCGACGGTTTGCAGGCCGGCGCCGACGATTACCTGCTCAAGCCATTCGATCTGCGCGAACTGGCGGCGCGCCTGCACACCTTGTTGCGCCGAGTGGCGGGCCGCAGCGTCAACCTGATCGAGCACGGTGCGCTGACGTACGATCCGAGCAGTCGCGAAACCATCCTCGGCGGCCAACCGGTGGACCTGTCGCGTCGTGAGCAGGCACTGTTGCAGGCCTTGTTGCATAACCGTGGCCGGGTGCTGTCCACCGAACAGCTGAAGGACAGTGTCTACGGCTTCAACGACGAACTGGAAAGCAACGCCCTCAACGTTCATATCCATCACCTGAGGCGTAAACTGGGTAACGGAATCGTCGAGACCGTGCGCGGCCTGGGATATCGCCTGGGGCCGGCGGATGGCGGAGATCAATCGAAGTGATGAGCCTGCGTTTGCGCCTGAGCCTCACGCTAGGTGCCGCTTTTGCGCTGATCTGGGCGCTGGCGGCAGCCTGGATGCTTAGTGATCTGCGCAATCAGATGATGTTCTCCCTGGACCAGCGGCTGGTGGCCTCGGCGCGCATGGTCGCCGGGCTGATGGAGCAATTGCCGGCGTTGCCGAGCAAGGGCGAGGGCACCCATTTCAGCGCCGAACAACTGAATATCCCCGGCGGCATGGCGTGTCAGGTCAGCTCGTTGCGTGGCGAAATCCTCGCCCGCAGTCACACTGACCCGCAACAGACCCTGGAAGCCGAGAAGCTGGGCTTCCACGATCAGATGATCGACGGCGCGCCGTGGCGCAGTTTCACCCTGGCCCGTGGCGATCTGCGCATCACCACTGCCGATCGGCAGATCGAGCGCGAAGCCCTGAACCTGTCGATCCTGCTGGCCGCCTCGGTGCCGGTAGGCGTGGCGTTGCTTGGCTGCCTGTGCCTGCTCTGGCTGGGAATCGGTCAGGGACTGGCGCCGCTCAACCGCATGCGCGATGCCTTGAAGCGGCGCAGCGCCGATTCCCTGGAACCGTTGCAGATCCAGCCGTTGCCCAGTGAACTGCAACCCTTGCTCGATACCCAGAATCAGCTGTTGCAGCGAATCGGCAAGACCATCGAGCGCGAGCGGCGGCTGACCGGTGACGCGGCCCACGAGTTGCGCAGCCCGCTGACAGCGATCAAGACTCACCTGCAAGTGGCGCGCATGACCGAAGGCGCGGCCCGGGATCAGTCCCTGGCCCGGGCCGAAGAGGGCGCTGATCGCCTGCATCGGACCCTTGAACAATTACTGCTGCTGGCGCGAGTCGAGGGCAGTCTGTCGTTCGACGATGGTGCGCAATGCAGCGCCGAGCAAGTGGCTAAACTGGCGATTCAGGACGCCGCCAGCGGGGATCGCCAGCGAATCAGATTCCAGGTACCGCCGAAGATCTCTCACGCGCCGGTGCAAATGCCGGCTGTATTGTCCATCGCGGCGCTGCGCAACCTGCTGGACAACGCCCTGCGTCACACCCCCGGTGACGGGCCGGTGGAGCTGAGTCTGGAAACCACCGGCAATCGCGTGCAGTTTGTGGTGCGCGACCATGGCCCGGGCATTGCCGAAGATGATCTGCAACACTTGACCCAGCGTTTCTGGCGCAACGGCCAGAGCACCGGCTGCGGCTTGGGACTGGCGATTGTCCAGGCCATCGTCCAGCGTTGCGGATGTACCCTGCATTTCGACAGCCGACCGGATGGGTTGCGGGTCAAGTTGACCATGCCGTTGCAACCCCTCTAACCAACATCACAGAACCCGTGGGAGCGGGCTTGCTCGCGAAAGCGGTTTAACATTCAATGTAAATGTTGACTGACAGTCCGCCTTCGCGAGCAAGCCCGCTCCCACATTGGGATCTGTGTCGCTCATCAAATGTAACTTCTCACCATTGGCATTCGAGCCCCCATCGGCGCTATCGTCCCCGCCAGCTTTGACTCAATGGATTGAGGTAACAGCGCCATGGATGCATCAATACTCATCTGCAAGGCAACCCCCGCCGACGCCGGCATCATCAGCCGCATCGTCGAGCGCTCCATCCGCGTCGGTTGTGCGCTCGACCACCGCAACAACCCGCGAACGGTCGCCAACTGGACCCACAACAAGACCATCGACCACGTGTTGCCGTGGCTGGCCGACCAACGGTTGTATCTGAACATCGCCCTGTTGCAGGACAAACCGGTCGGCGTCGCCATGGCGGCGATCAGCGGCAAGGTCGCATTTTGTTACGTTCAACCTGAATGGTTTCGCCGGGGAGCCGGGCAAGCGCTGGTGCGCGACCTCGAGGGCTGGTTGATCGGCCGGGGTTTGCGCCAGGCTCGGCTCAACAGCACGCGTACCAGCGAAGCCTTTTATCGCCATCTGGGTTACCGGCCTTGCGCCCGAACCTTCGCGGTCGCAGGGCTCCACGCCATTCCCATGCACAAGGGCCTGTCGTCACCTTCATGAAAGCGGGTCAGAGGGCTAAATCCCCGAGACCCTGATGCGTTTCCACAACAGGAAAACCTTTTTAGGGGTCGAGAGATGTCAGTCGCAACCAGCCTTGTGGAAGATCAGCCGGCCCGGATCACTCCGGCGCCGACCGAGGTGCTTTATCACTTCAACGAATCGCCGTTGCTGGCCCGGCAGAGCCAGCAGGAATCGAATGCCCGCAGCTACCCGCGACGCATTCCCCTGGCACTCAAGCGCGCCAGAGGCATCTACGTCGAGGACGTCGAAGGCCGCACGTTCATCGACTGCCTGGCCGGCGCTGGCACGCTGGCGCTGGGGCATAACCACCCGGTAGTGATCGAAGCGATCCAGCAAGTGCTGAGCGATGAACTGCCGTTGCACACCCTCGACCTGACCACCCCGGTCAAGGATCAGTTTGTCCAGGACCTGTTCGGCCTGCTGCCACCCGCCTTGGCCACTGAAGCGAAAATCCAGTTCTGCGGCCCCACCGGCACCGACGCGGTGGAAGCGGCGCTGAAACTGGTGCGCACCGCCACCGGCCGCAGCACCGTGCTGTCGTTTCAGGGCGGTTACCACGGCATGAGCCAGGGCGCGCTGAGCCTGATGGGCAGTCTGGGGCCGAAAAAACCCTTGGGTGCCTTGCTCGGCTGCGGCGTGCAGTTCATGCCGTACCCTTACGATTACCGCTGCCCGTTCGGTCTCGGCGGCGCGCAAGGGGTACAGGTCAACCTCAATTACCTGGAGAACCTGCTCAATGACCCGGAAGCCGGTGTGCAGTTGCCGGCAGCGGTGATCGTCGAAGTGGTGCAGGGCGAGGGCGGGGTAATCCCGGCCGATCTCGACTGGTTGCGTGGTCTGCGGCGGATTACCGAACAGGCTGGCGTAGCGCTGATCGTCGATGAAATCCAGAGCGGATTTGCCCGCACCGGCAAGATGTTCGCCTTCGAGCATGCCGGGATCATTCCGGATGTGGTGGTGCTGTCCAAAGCCATCGGTGGCAGCCTGCCGCTGGCGGTGGTGGTCTATCGCGACTGGCTCGATACATGGCTGCCGGGGGCCCATGCCGGGACGTTCCGCGGCAATCAGATGGCGATGGCGGCTGGTTCCGCGGTGATGCGTTACCTGACCGAACACCGAGTCTGCGAGCACGCTGCCGCCATGGGCGAACGCTTGAGCGAACACCTGCGGATCCTGCAGCGGGACTTCCCGCAACTGGGGGACATCCGCGGTCGAGGCTTGATGCTTGGCGTAGAACTGGTCGACCCGACCGGCGCACCGGATGCCCAGGGTCACCCGCCAATCTTTGCTCGCCTGGCGCCGCTGGTGCAGCGCGAATGCCTCAAGCGCGGGCTGATCCTCGAACTGGGCGGTCGCCACGGCGGTGTGGTGCGCTTCCTGCCGCCGCTGGTGATTACCGCAGCGGAAATCGACCGGGTCGCCGAGATCTTCGGCCGGGCCATGGCTGCTGCGACCGCCAGCCTGTAAATTTTCCGGCACCCCGAACGTTCCTTCTACAGACCGGCTGCGCACGCAGTGCAGCCCACCCCTACAGCGATGGAGACACACCATGACGTCAGTATTCGACCGCGAGGACATCCTCTTTCAGGTCGTGGTCAACCACGAAGAGCAATACTCGATCTGGCCCGATTACAAGGCCGTGCCTGCCGGCTGGCGCACCGTGGGCAAGAGCGGCCTGAAAAAGGAATGCCTGGCCTATATTGAAGAAACCTGGACCGACATGCGTCCGTTGAGCCTGCGGCAGAAGATGGAAGAGCAGGCGGCTGTTGCTCTCTGAGTCGTCACGCAAAAAAAAGCCCGCTGAACGGGTGACCGTCAGCGGGCTTTTTCTGGTCTGGAATTTGTGGCGTCTATCAGGCCGCCTTCGCGAGCAAGCCCGCTCCCACACTCGATCTCCGGCGATCACCAATTCTGTGATCGCAAGAGATCGAGTGTGGGAGCGGGCTCGCTCGCGAAGAACGATGACGCGGATTTAATGACGCTACGCCCCGCTCAATCCTTTAATGACCAACTCCACATTCCCCTCCAGCTCGGCTACCGGATCCACTGCATCCACACTCAACACCACCAGCCGGCTGCCAGCTTGGGTAATCACCGCTTTCACCGCGTCCGAAGGCTGCCGATGATGCAACACCACCGCCGCATCATTGTCCTTGAGCGTCGCGCCCAATTGCTTGAGCGCTTCAGGTGTCCACTCGGCATCCGGCCGCGCATCGACGCCGATCAGCTCCAGGTTGAGCCCGCCAATCAGGTAGCCGAAGTGATCGCTCAAACTCATCACACTGAGGTTATCGGCACTGGCCAGACGCGACTCATTGTCGGCGCTGAACTTGAGCAGGCGCTGTTTCAGCGCCGCCAGGTTGGCCTCGATCTGCGGCTTGGCCTCCGGCGCCAGGCGTACCAGATCCGCCGCCATCACATCTGCCATCCGTCCCATGTTGTTGCTGGAAAACCACGGCTGACTGTTCAACCCATCGACCTTGTTGTCCGGCTGCACGGCAATGCCGGGCAGGGCGCCGTCCACCGGACGGGCGGCATCGATTTCGACGATACGGATATTGCTGCGCCGGGAGATCGGGTACAGCGGATCATCCGCCCACAGCGACCGCAGGCCGATGACCGCATCGGCCTCGCTCGCCAGTTTGGCCAGCGCCGGCGCGCCACGTCCGGTGAAGTAGGCGGTCTGGCGGCTGCCAGGCAGGTTCGCCGGCGCCGCCCGTTCAAGGCTGATGTCAGTGCCCTTGAGCAAGACTTCGCCCAGACCGTAAGTGATCGGCAAGGACGCCAGCACGCGCAGCTGTTTGGCGCCGTCCGCCGCAAAGGATGTATGGACCAGCCCACACAGGGCTATGGCCAGGCTCAATTGACGCAGAGAAAAAGACATTTTATCCAAGGTTCCCTTTCAGACTTGGGACGACGCCACGGGCAATGGCGGCGAGGGCGAAGGCGATGCCGGCCACCAGAATGATCGCGGCGCCGGACGGGATAGGCAGGTCGAAGACAATCGGCGCGAGAATCCCGCACAGCGTGCTGACCGTGGCGATCAACACCGAGCACCAGAAGAAGCCCTTCAACGACTGGCTCAGCAAGCGTGCCGCGGCCGCCGGAATCACCAGCAGGGCGCCGACCAGAATTGCGCCGATGACCTTGACGGCCGCCACGGTGATCAGGGTCACCAGAATCACGAACAGGTAATCCAGGGTTTTCACCGCCACACCGCGCACCGCCGCCAGCTGCGGATTGAAACTGGCAAGCATGATGCGGTTGTACAGCGGCAAGGCCAGCGCCATGACCAATGAACCGACGATGGCCAGCACCAACAGGTCATTGCCGTTGACCGTCAACACCGAGCCGAACAACACGTTTTCCAGAATGTGCACGTTGATCTTACCGGCCAGAATCAGCAGCAGGCTGGCACCCAGTGCCAGGGACACCGAGAGAAACACGCCGATCAAGGTATCCGGTGCCAGGCCGGTGCGGTTGCGCAGGTAGTTGAGCAGGATGCCGAACAGCAGGCAGTAGCCGAACAGGCTGCCGTAAGGTCCGGTGTAGGGTTCACCGAGCAGGATGCCGATGGCGACGCCGGTCAATGCGGCGTGACCCACCGCTTCGGAGAAAAATGCGAAGCGCTTGACCACCACCAGCGTGCCCAGGCCGCCCAGCACCGGGCCGATCAGCAAGCCGGCGAGCAGGGCGTTGACCACGAATCCGTAGGCCAGCGCCTCGGGCAGATAACCCGACGAGGCCCAGCCCTGGACCATCAAGCGAAAGGCTTCGTAACTCATCAGGCAGCGCTCCGTGGATGGGTGGAGAACAGGGTCAGCAAACGTTCCGGTGTCAGTGCCTGTTTGGGCGTGGCATCGAACAGCACCCGGCGATTGAGCCCGGTGACGCGATCCGCCAGACGGCCGACCGCTTCCAGGTCATGCTCGATCCACAGCACGGTGATGCCGCTCTGGCGCCAGTCGCCGAGCAACCGTTCGAACACCTGGATGCCCGCCTCATCGAGGGCCGACATCGGTTCATCGAGCACCAGCAATTGTGGCGCCGGAATCAGCCCCTGAGCCAGCAACACCCGCTGACGTTCGCCGCCGGACAAGGCGCCCATGCGTCGCTTGCGCTTGTCCTGCATGCCGACCCGTTCCAGTGCTTCACCGATCGCTGCCGCGTAATGCTTGCTCAAGCCGAGAAACGCCGGCCGCCGCTGGCACATCGCGGCCATGAAATCGTCGACGGTTATCGGCAGGCCGCGGTCGAATTCCAGCGCTTGCGGCACATAGCCGATGGTCCCGGGCGTGCCCGGCCATTGCAGGCTCAAGCGACCTTGATGCGGCATCTGCCCGAGCAGGGTCTTGATCAGCGAACTCTTGCCGCCCCCGTTGGGGCCGACCAGCGCATGCACGCTGCCGGGCTGGACCTGGAAAGTCACCTGGTCGAGGATCGTCGTGCGGCCCAGCGTCAGGCTGACATCCGCGAAATCCAGCGTCGGCCCCGATGATACTTGTGGGAGCGGGCTTGCTCGCGAATGCGGTATCTCATTTAGCGATGATGTTGACTGACTGGACGCCTTCGCGAGCAAGCCCGCTCCCACAGGGGATTCGGAGTCGGTGAGTGTTTCTTTTGCAGTCATGCGCCGGACTCCTGAATCGCCCGGACCACGGTGTCGAGGTTGCCGGTCATTTCCTTTTCGTACTTGTCAGCCGTGTATTCGCCATAGGAGATGTGCGACAACGGGTACAGTTTCACCCCGGATTCACGCTGGATGGTCTCGACGTAAGTGGACGGGAAATCCATCTCCGAGAAGATCACTTTCACGTCCAGTTCGCGCAGTTGGTCGATGGTCTTTTTCAGCTGGCTCGGGCTCGGCTCGATGCCATGGGCCGGTTCGACCACGGCGGTCACTTCGAGGCCGAATTCGCGCAGCAGGTAGTCATACGCCGCATGCACCGTAGCCACCCGCAGTTCGGCGTTTGGCGCCTGGGTCAGTTTGGCCAGGGCGTCGGCGCGCATCTGCCGCAGGCGTTTGCCGTAGGCGCGGGCGTTCTGGGTGTAGGTCTTGGCGTTGGCCGGATCGAGCTTGCCCAGTTCCCGGGCGATGTTGTTGACCTGGGCAATCGAGGCGCTGATCGACAGGAAGGTGTGCGGGTTCACGACCTTGCCGGCACCGCGGGCGGCGACGCCGGTAGCGGCCAGCAACGGCACGTTTTCGTTGGCTTCGATCACCGGGACGTTCGGCGTTTCGCTGGCGGCGATCATGCGGTCGGCGAAGTCGTCATGGCCGACGCCATTGAGCACGACCACGTCCAGCCCGCTGATCCGCTTGATGTCTTCGGCCCGGGGCTCATAGGCATGAGGATTGAAACCGGCCGGAATCAGCGGTACCACCTCGGCCTTGTCGCCGACGATGTTGGCCACATAGCTGTAATAAGGGTGCAAGGTGATGCCGATGCGCAGGCGCTTGGCCTCGTCCGCACTGGCCAGCGGGGTCAGCAGACAGGCCGCCAGGCCAACCAGCAGCAGGCGCAAAAAAGAGCGTTGAGATGAACTAGGCATGGGAAAGCGGTCTTCTCTCGGGTGAAGGCGAGGGTTCAGTGCCGGTGCTGGCGGGTCACGCCGGCATCGAATTGCGCGACGATCTGCTGCCAGCCGGCACTTTCGAGCGCGGCGTCGGTGAGATCAGTCGGGACAGCGAGGGCTTTGCCGGGGTTGAGCCAAATGTCCGGTGCATCGTCGTCAGCGCTCAAGCGCATCAGAAACGATCCAGCCACCGTGGGCGCCTGGCTCTGGCCGAAGTAGGCCTTGGCCTCGAGCAATTGCCAGGCATGGCCGCCACGGCTGACGGAACTGGCGTCCTTTGCAAACGGCGCAAAGCCCTCATCGGCGAGGGCTTCAGGTGTCGGCAGGGTTTTTTGTTCCTGGCGCAGCAGGTGAATTTCGTCCAGCGTCACCCGCAGGTCGGCGTAGATGCCTTGCTCGGAGGCGCTCAGGTCGCGACGGGCATCCAGTTGATGGCTGTTGACGTGACTCACTTCCTGGGATTCATGGCGCCAGGCGACCACCGAGCCGGCCACCGCCAGGATCAGCAGGCACAACAGCAGCACATAAAGGGTTTCATGACCGGCTCCGGCCGGGCGGACGACGTGGGTAGTTGGCGTGGTCATGGGGCCTCGATGTCCGCTTGGTCGATCTCGACCACGTGACCGGGACCGGCGTCGAACAGCACGTAGAACTCGGCGCCGGGCTTCTTGAAGGTCAGGGTCGAATCGGCACCGAGCTTGCCCGGTACCAGGATGGTTTCGTCGTAGCCGATCACGTCCAGGGTCACGCCTGGCGCGCCGCTGCCATCGGAAAAGCCGCCGGTGCACCGGATTTGCTCGGCGTCGATGGCCTTGCACTCGCACATCGGGTTGTGGGCCAGGGCGCTGGCGCTGAAACCGGCGCAAAGCACCAGCAATGCGGCGCTCAGAGGACGAATAACATTGATCATGGTTTGCCTCCTTGTTGGTTCAGCCAGGTGAGGGTGGCCGGGGATGCCTGGCTCAGCGGGATGGATGCCTGGTGCATGGCGCCGTCCCAGCCTTCCATGGTGATCCACAGCTCGGCGTTGGCCTTGGTTTTCTCGGGGATCGGCAGCATCGCCCCCATGCGGTGCGGCGTGCCGAAGAAAATCACCCCGGCGGCGCGCAGGCTGCGTGGCTTGCCGATGCGCAGGTAAGTCGCCTTGACCTGATCGCGGCAGCTGTCGCACAGCGCCGCGTTGAAGTTCTTCATGTAGCCGGCCGGGCCATCGAGCCTCGGTGCTTCATTGCGCAGCTCGGCCAGGCGCAGGCTCCAGGGCCCGACCTGAACCTCTCCGATTTCCCGCTCGCCCAGGCCCGTATCACCGCGAAACAGCGCGGCATCGGCGAAATACTTGGGCATGAATCCCAGTGGCACCAGCAACAGCAGGACGTTGATGTGGAAACGCCATTTGTGCCAGAAACGGCTCAATTTCGAACCCGGTTTTTCGGCGGCGAACAGGCTCATGGGCTGACCTCCGTGGTTTCACGGCTGGAGGCCGCGGCAGTCTGGCCGCGTGGGGTTTTGTTGCTGCGCTTGAGGGCGTTGGCCGTGGCCAGGGCGGTGCGCTTGGTCCAGATCAACAGGCCACTGAGCACCATCATGCTCAGGATCAGGCCGAAGAAGAACCAGATCAGCTTGATCCAGAGGCCACCGAAATCGCCGGTGTGCAGCGGCCGCATGGATTCGGTCACCAGCTCCAGGCCAGAGCGGTCCGACAGCAGGCGGGTCGCGCCGACGTCGCCGGTGTATGGGTTGATTTCGGCGGTCTGGAACATCAGTGGGTACCAACTGCGGCCACCCACGGAGAGGTAGCTGTAGGCATTGGCGGGCAAGCTGACGAAACTGTCTTCCAGCCCGGGAATGCTGGCCTTGGCCTGCGCAATCGCAGCCTCCAGGCTGATCATTGGCGCCGGCGCGCCATCGACGGTTATCGGCACGCTCTCGCGCGGGACCACCAGCGCGACCGGTGCGGTGGAAATCGAAATCTGGTTATCGAACATGAAGGCTTCGATCAGGAACCAGGTGCTGGTGACGGAAATCACCGCGATGAACCAGATCGACCAGATGCCGCTGAGGCGGTGAAAGTCGCCCCAGAAAATCCGCGCGCCGTGACGGATGCGCAGGGTCGGGCGCAAGAAGCCTTTCCAGAAACGCTTGTAGACCACCAGCCCGGTGACCAGAGACGCCAGCAACGGTAGGCTGAGAAACGACACCAGGTACCAGCCCCAGCTATAGCCGTTGGTGAACGGCACCAGCCACCAGCCATGCAGGGCGCGGGTAAAGGCCTGGAAATTGAACTGTGGCGCCGTGCCCTGGATCACGCCGCTGTACGGGTTGACGTAGACCGTCACCGAACGACCGTCTGGATAACTGACGCCCACATGGAGGGCGAAGTGTGCTTCATCGGGTCGACTGATGGACTCGACCAGGGTATCGGGTTCGGCCTTCTTGATGGCGGCGATGATCTGGTCATAGCTGAGCAGCGGCGCATCGTCCGAAGGCTGGCTGGCGCGCATTTGCGGGTTGGCCAGCCAGACGATTTCCTGGCTGACCACGGCCAGGGTGCCGGTCACACAGACGATCAGCACGAAAAACCAGATCGGCAAGGCCAGCCAGCTATGGACCAGAAACCAGAGTTTTGAGCGGGATTTCTTCGACATGATTAAAGGTCTTGGTTCGATGAGTGGGCCTCTGCTGCGGGCTTCCCAGCGATGAGGTCCATGAAAGGCCCGGCCGTGGCTTTTGCCTGCGCGGCCGACTGCATCTATATAAGACGAATGAACATCGGAAATCCCGAAGGTGAATATGAAAGAAAATGTTTCTTGTTCCGCGAAAGCTGGTTTTCTTTGGGTATGACTGTAATGCCGCCTTCGCGGGCAAGCCTCGCTCCTACAGGGTTGTCGTTCGCCATATTACAAACGACTCAACCTGTAGGAGCGAGGCTTGCCCGCGAAGAGGCCCGGTCAGGCACCGAAAATCTCACCCCTGCTGAAACATCTCCTTGGCCCGCTGCTCAATCTGCTCCTGTGTCAGATCTTCCTTGCGCGTCGCCAGGAACCACAAATGCCCATAGGGATCCTTCAAGGTCCCTGAACGGTCGCCATAAAACTGATCCTTGACCTCGGACACCGCGGTGCCGCCAGCGGCAATCGCCTGTTTAAAGGACTTGTCCACATCATTCACATACAGGTGTAGCCCCACGGAAGGCGATGTGTCCGGATTGCTCAACGGCCCTTGATCGCACGGGGTGCCCAGCATGATCGGACAATCGCCGATGCGCAGTTCGGCGTGGCCGATGCTGCCATCCGGCATGGACAGGCGCATGACTTCAGTGGCGCCAAAGGCTTTCTTGTAGAACTCGATGGCTTCAGCCGCTTTCTGAATGCCCAGATACGGGGTGATGCTGTGATAGCCCTCTGGAATGGGTTTAACGCTCATGACGGTTCTCCCTTTTTGTTGTGAGTTGACGAGGTTTCGTCGGTCTGCGGCCGAAAGTGTAGGCGCTGCCGAAGGTTCGGGCCGCGGTCGGACGATCTCTTGATTTTGATCTTCAACAGTCGTCAAGTTCACAAAAAATCGCAGCCTTCGGCAGCTCAGTTAGCCAAATTCAATAGCCACTATCGAGAGCGTTGATTTCTGCCCGTCCAGAGGCGCGAGTAGCCTGTGTTCATTGCCCGAATCCAGATGTCAGGACGCCAGACCATGAAACACCTACTCGCCACTTTCCTGCTGCTCGCCGCCTCAGTTCTTGCCGGATGTGCCAGCCACGGTTCCCCGGAACTGCGGCCCTACACCGCTGAAGAAAGCAAGGAACTGGCGCTGGAGGCATTGAATCGTCGCGGCTTGTCCTTCGATGAATACCACGCGAAAAAAGCCGAACTGCTCGGCGAGCCGCAGAAGTCGTTCAGCTTCGACAAACACGGCGAAATGAACGCCGAACGTGCAGTACAACTTCACGGTCGCCCAAGCTGAGCGACTGTACTGCTCGAAGTTTCACCCAACTGTCCGTGGGTTTCGCGCAAGGTGTGCGGTAGGGTCAATACCTGACTGCCCCTGGACTGCCACCGATGACGCTCTCGCTCGATCTGCTGCTGGGCTTCGCCCTGTTTGCCCTGGTTACCTCGATCACCCCCGGCCCGAACAACACCATGTTGCTGGCCTCGGGCGTGAACTTCGGCTTTAACCGCACCATTCCACATATGCTTGGCATCACCTGCGGTTTCTTCGTGCTGGTCGTGGCCGTGGGTTTCGGTCTGGGCGCGGTGTTTCAAGCGTATCCATTGCTCTACACCGTGCTGCGTTACATCGGTGCTGCGTACTTGCTGTACCTGGCGTGGAAAATCGCTCATTCGGGTCCGGTTTCAGACAGCGAGCAAGGGCAGGCCAAGCCGATCAGCTACCTGGGCGCGGCGGCGTTCCAATGGGTCAACCCCAAGGCCTGGATCATGGCCATCGGTGCCATCAGTACCTACACGCCGATGCAGGGTTATTTCACCAATGTGATCGTGATCGCCGCGGTCTTCGCACTGATCAACTTGCCGAGCGTCAGTGTCTGGGCCGCGTGTGGCACGTTATTGCGCAACGTATTGAAGGATCGCCGCTGGTTGCGCCTGTTCAACTGGGGCATGGCTGCGTTACTGGTGGTTTCGTTGTATCCGATGTTGCAAGAAAGCTTTAGCTGACGCATTGCTTCAACCGGTCGCCGGATGCCTGTTAAGCTCGACTTCAGGAGCGTTCCTACGCACTTTTAAATGAAGTTGTGCTTCTTTAACGGCCTCCGATCAGGTATTTCTATCGTTCCGGACGATCGGCGCAGCTCACGAGGTTGCGCCTTGACCGTTCGGTAACGCGCTTCCTGATCCCGGAACACGCTCTGCGAGTCTTTTATGAATAAACGTCCACTGTATTTCGACTATGCCGCCACCACGCCGGTGGATGAGCGGGTCATCCAGGTCCTGGTCGAATGTCTGGGTTTCAACGGCAATTTCGGCAACCCGGCCTCCAGCTCCCATGCGTTCGGCCAGCAGGCCCGGCAATCGGTCGAGCAGGCACGGCGTCAGGTGGCGGAGTTGGTCGGTGCCCAGGCGGAGCAGATCGTCTGGACCTCCGGCGCCACCGAATCGAACAATCTTGCCCTCAAGGGCGTGGCCCAGGCTCGCGGCGTTTGCGGCGGCCACATCATCACCAGCCAGATCGAGCACAAGGCCATTCTCGACACCGCGAAACAATTGCAGGACGCCGGTGTTGCAGTGACGTATCTGGTGCCTGACGCCGAAGGCCTGATTACCCCGCAAGCCGTCAGCGAAGCACTGCGCGAGGACACCTTTCTGGTCTCGCTGATGCTGGTCAACAATGAGTTGGGCACCGTCAATGACATCCCCGCCATTGGCCAGGTCGTGCGTGATCGCGATGCGTTGTTCCATGTCGACGCGGCTCAGGGTGCGAGTAAAGTGGCGATCGACCTGGCCGAATGGCCGGTGGACCTGATGTCGTTTTCCGCCCACAAGATTTATGGCCCCAAAGGCATCGGTGCGTTGTACGTTGGCCCTCGCGCACAGCAGCGTTTGCAGGCTCAGATCCACGGTGGTGGTCACGAAGGTGGCTTGCGCTCCGGAACGCTGGCGACCCACCAGATCGCAGCCATGGGCGCGGCCTTCGCGTTGGCGAGGCAGTTGTTCGAGGAGGAGAAAGCCGTGATCGAGGGTTTGCGTGAACGCCTGCTCGCGCCACTGCTGGGCATGCCTGGCGTTCGCCTCAATGGCAGCCCGACCCGGCGCATTCCCCATACCCTGAGCCTGACCTTCAACGAAGGCGAGTTCAGCGCTGCGGCGTTGAGCACCTCGATCGCGTTCTCCGCGACCTCGGCCTGTAACTCCGCCAGCAATGCTCCCTCCCATGTGCTGCTGGCCCTGGGGCACGACGCCCGCTCGGCGAGCCGTACCATCCGCTTGAGCCTGGGACGTTTCACCACCGAGCAGGACATCGATCAAGCGGTACACCTGATCAAATCGGCCTGCGCCAGTGCTCCGGCATTCTGGGCGACAGGGCCATAAAGCGCCGGCTTCGATCGGCACTCGACAATAATGATGAAGTGGTTAGCAGGAGACACGATGAGTACGCAGCTTTCGATCAATGGATCGGTGCCCGAGCGCCTGGCGCACACCCGCGAGCTGATGAGCCGGGAGGGCATTCACGCCCTGCTGGTGCCGTCGGCCGACCCGCACCTGTCGGAATACCTGCCGGGCTACTGGCAAGGGCGGCAGTGGTTGTCGGGCTTCCATGGCTCGGTCGGCACACTGATCGTGACCAGGGACTTTGCCGGCGTCTGGGCTGACAGCCGTTACTGGGAACAAGCGACCAAGGAACTCCAGGGCAGCGGCATCGAACTGGTCAAGCTGCAACCGGGTCAACCCGGCCCGCTGGACTGGCTGGCCGAGCAAACCCCTGAAGGCGGCGTCGTCGCGGTGGATGGTGCCGTGATGGCGGTGGCCTCGGCGCGTACCTTGGGCGGCAAGCTCGAAGAACGCGGCGCACGGCTGCGCACCGACATCGATCTGTTGAGCGAAGTCTGGAGCGACCGTCCGAACCTGCCGAACGAGCCGATCTATCAACACTTGCCGCCGCAGGCGACTGTCAGCCGCGGCGAGAAGCTCGCCAAGTTGCGCGAAGTATTGAAGGAGCGCGGTGCCGACTGGCATTTCATAGCCACCCTCGATGACATCGCCTGGCTGTTCAACCTGCGCGGCGGCGATGTGTCGTTCAATCCGGTGTTCGTCTCCTTCGCCTTGATCAGCCAGCAGCAGGCCACCTTGTTCGTCGCCCTGAGTAAAGTCGATAGCGAACTGCGCGCAGCCCTCGAACAGGACGGCGTGACCCTGCGTGATTACAGCGAAGTGGCCGACGCATTGGGTGCCGTGCCGAGCGGCGCCAGCCTGCAAGTCGATCCGGCGCGGGTGACGGCGGGTTTGCTGGGTAACCTGGACAGCGGCGTGAAACTGGTCGAGGGCCTGAACCCGACGACACTGGCCAAGTCGCAGAAAAGCCTGGCCGATGCCGAGCACATTCGTCAGGCCATGGAGCAGGACGGTGCGGCGTTGTGTGAGTTCTTCACCTGGCTGGAGTCGGCATGGGGTCGTGAGCGCATCACCGAACTGACCATCGACGAACACCTGACAGCCGCGCGTACCCGACGTCCGGGTTATGTGTCCCTGAGCTTCAACACCATTGCCGCGTTCAACGCCAATGGCGCGATGCCGCATTACCACGCCACCGAGAACGAGCATGCGGTGATCGAGGGCGACGGCCTGCTGCTGATCGATTCCGGCGGCCAATACCTGGGCGGCACCACCGACATCACGCGGATGGTCCCGGTCGGTACGCCGACGGATGAGCAGAAACGCGATTGCACGCGGGTACTCAAAGGCGTGATTGCCTTGTCCCGGGCACAATTCCCGAAAGGCATTTTGTCGCCATTGCTGGATGCCATCGCTCGTGCGCCGATCTGGGCCGACAGCGTCGACTACGGTCACGGCACCGGTCATGGTGTCGGTTACTTCCTCAACGTGCACGAAGGTCCGCAGGTCATCGCGTATCAGGCGGCAGCCGCGCCGCAAACGGCCATGCAACCAGGCATGATCACGTCCATCGAACCGGGCACTTACCGTCCGGGCCGCTGGGGCGTGCGGATCGAGAACCTGGTCTTGAACCGCGAGGCGGGCAAGAGCGAATTTGGTGAGTTCCTGAAATTCGAGACCCTGACCCTGTGCCCGATCGACACTCGCTGCCTGGAACCGTCGCTGCTGACCGAAGATGAAAAGCAGTGGTTCAACGCTTACCACGCCGAGGTGCGCGAACGCCTGAGCCCGTTGCTCGACGGCGCAGCCCTGGAGTGGTTGAACAGCCGAACCGCGGCTATCTGATCGGCATGAGTTCAGGCGCTGGTGCCAGCGCCTGGCTCATTTTGTCGAGGTCTGACTCAGGGCTTCAAGCACGAACTCCAGCCGATCCTGATGTGCTCGGGGTTGAGGGTGCGATTTGTCGGCTGCAGGAGAGTTGGGCGCAGGTCCGCGAACCTGACCAGGCGGCCTATTTGCAGATGACGATCATGCTGCGGCTGGTGTAGCCGGCAGGGTTGAGACCAAATGGATAATCGCCAGGTTCTTCCACCGCGTCCCCCGACTTGGCGATGACCTTGTAACCCTTGGGTGCACACGAATTGGCAGCGCTGGTGTAACACTTGTCCCAGGATGACGACAGCCCGGAACAGTTGATATGCAGCCCTTTCTTGCCATGTTTGATTGTGGGTTTCGACGTCGCCGCGCAGCCCGCAACCGCCAGTACGGCGATCAGTATCAAAATTCGTTTCATTACTGTCCTTATAGCGTCCCGGATCTTGATGCCCGGGTCTTGCTGTATTCGCTTTCGCTGGAAGCGTCTCCGATGTCCCTGTCCTTAAAAATCCATGTCTGGCACCGCGTTGCGGGTCTAAACATGGCCTAATTGTGCGGCAAATACCAGACCCTCGTTAAAAATCTGATATCAATCCGCCACGACGGCGGGCTTGACGGAGTTGCCCATGGTCATGGTTGCGCCGACGGACGCCAGAATGATGCACAGGATAGCCATCCACTGTGACAGCGAGAGGTATTCCTGGAGGAACAGCAGGCCGGACAATGCGCCGAACGCAGGTTCAATACTCATCAGCGTGCCAAAGGTCCGGGCCGGCATGCGGGTGAGGGCGACCATCTCCAATGTGTAGGGCACTGCGGTGGACAGCAGGGCGACACCAATGGCGATGGGGATCAGCGACGGAGTCAGCAGGGCGGCGCCCGCGTGGACGATACCGATCGGGGCGACGAACAATGCGGCAATCATCACCCCCAGTGCAGCGGTCTGCACGCCATTGTCGGCACCGGCTTTTTGCCCGAACAGGATATACAGCGCCCAGCAGACACCCGCCCCCAAGGCATATCCGGCACCTGCCAGGTCGATACTGGCGGAGGCGGCTCCAGTCGGTATCAACAGCATCAGGCCGACGGCCGCCAGGGCGATCCACACAAAATCGATGGCCCGTCGCGAGGCATAGATGGCAACCGCCAGGGGACCGGTGAACTCCAGTGCCACTGCGATACCCAGGGGCACGGTGCGCAAGGACATATAGAAGAGGAGGTTCATGCCGCCCAGCGCCATGCCGTAGACAATGACGGTGCGCAGGGATTTCGCCGTGAGCGTCGCCCGCCATGGTCGCAGTATCAGCAGCATGATCACGCTGGCGAAAACCAGGCGAAGGGCCGTGGTCCCTTGAGCGCCCACAACGGGAAACATGCTTTTGGCCAGTGAGGCTCCAGACTGGATCGATGCCATGGCTATTAATAGCAGGCCAACCGAGAACAGGGTCGAGGCAAGGCTGCGGGGGTGGTCATTCATGCGTGACATCGTCCGAAGAAGAAAGCGAGAGTGTAGTTGGGCAATATACTGCGCATTCGTTGCGGGCGCGTCTATATATAAGCAGCGTTTTTGAAGATCTTGATAGAAAAGCGTAATCAGGGCTTGACGGCAGATTCTGTAAGTCTATAATTCGCCCCACTTCCGGCGCAGTCGAAACGGAAAACTCCTTGGTAAACAAAGAGTTACGCAGTTTTCGGCAGCGAGTTGCTTCAGTTCATCGAAGCCCAGAAGGAGTTGAAAGAGTGGTGTTGTTTGGCTCTTTTAACGGTTCGATCTTCTCGGTCGAAAGCGGGGTAAAAGAGGTGTTGACAGCAGCGACTAACGCTGTAGAATTCGCCTCCCGCTGACGAGAGATCGGAAGCGCCAAGTGGTTGAAGTTACAAAGGAAACTTTGAAAGCTTCTGAAAATAACCGCTTGACAGCAGCAGAGGAAAGCGTAGAATGCGCGCCTCGGTTGAGACGAAAGATCTTAACCAACCGCTCTTTAACAACTGAATCAAGCAATTCGTGTGGGTGCTTGTGGAGTCAGACTGATAGTCAACAAGATTATCAGCATCACAAGTTACTCCGCGAGAAATCAAAGATGTAACCAACGATTGCTGAGCCAAGTTTAGGGTTTCTTAAAAACCCAAAGATGTTTGAACTGAAGAGTTTGAT
>NZ_CABVII010000008.1 GCF_902497995.1 Pseudomonas fluorescens
ACCACGCAAGCACTGGTGATACTGGCTCGCAAACTCGCTCGAATCGTATTCGCCCTACTGAAAGGGCAGAGCGAATACCAACCGAAAGCAGGTTGAGGCTTCCCCTCAACCATAGAATCTCCCACAGGGTATGAGTTGTTCAAACGAACACCGATAACCTGTGGGAGCGGGCTTGCCCGCGATGATGCCCTGACAGACGCTAGAGAATCAGGCCCCCGGCACCGGACAACTCAAATCCCCCTCCTGACACTTCAAGTAATTCTTGAACGTCTCCACCCGCGCCTTGGTCAGGTCAGTGATGCAATTGCTGAAGATCAGCGGATACACACTGCCACCCCCCACCCCGGACGCCGAGAACTTGCACTCGGCATCCCGAAAAGCGATCCACGCGCGCTGAGCACTGACCATGAGTTTTTTGCTATCCGGATTGGCCGTCAAGCGCGCAGTGATCTGCTGGTACAGCGCATTCAATTCCTTGTCCGCCGCCTTGTGCTGCTGCGCCGCGCACTGGTTCATCGTCGCCTGATCCGCGGCATTGTCGCAGTCCACGGCATGGGCAAGGGAGGTGAGCAGCAAAGGCGACAACGCCAGAAGAACGCGTGGGTGCATGGAGATTCTCGCTGCGGGCATGGACATAGAGGGCAGTGTAGCCAAGCAGGTGGCCAACCCCTAGTTTCCCCCCTGTGCTGTAATGAGAAGTGCAAGGAAATTGCGAACTTACCGCCGTAAATGCAGCCAAATACTACAGACAGGGTTGCTTGCGCAGCCCGATTGATACAACTTAGGGTTGGTCTTGTGGTCTTACAGGCCTACTGTTCAGTACAGGAGGTGACTTATGAATCCAGCATCAGATCGCATCGAAAGGAAGATCCTGCTCAAATCGCCGCGTTCGCACGTGTGGCGTGTGCTGGCCAATGCCGAAGCGTTCGGCCAGTGGTTTGGCGTAGCGTTGGAAGGCAAGCGTTTTGTCGCCGGTGAGTGGACCCAGGGGCAGATCACATACCCAGGTTACGAGCACTTGCTGTGGAATGTACTGGTGGAGCGGGTCGAGCCGGAGCGGGTGTTTTCGTTTCGCTGGCACCCGTATGCCGTGGAGCCGGAAGTCGATTACTCCCAGGAACCCACCACGCTGGTGAAGTTTGAACTCGAGGACATGGATGAGGGCACCTTGCTCAAGGTCACCGAGTCCGGGTTTGATCACATACCGCAGTCGCGCAGGCTCAAGGCATTCCGTATGGACAGCCGTGGCTGGGATGAGCAAATGAGCAATATCGAAGAGTTTCTGAAAGTCAGCGCCAAGGCTCGCGAGCATCAGCAAGAGTGAGGGCGAAATGTCCGGACCCCAGGCTGGCCGATCCGCGGGTATAGCGAATGTCCTACACGCGATAGTAACGATATCGTCTATCAAGGATTGGATCCGAAGCGTAATATCACCTCATCAACTGAAGCACAGGAAGTGCTTCAGGATCATGGATGATCGGCCATCAGCAAGGATTCGCTATCGACAGGGAGTCGACGATGGTCTTGGGAAAAACCCGCTTCGGCGGGTTTTTTGTCGTCTGCCGAAAATGCGGGATCACCGTCCCTGTAGGAGCGAGGCTTGCCCGCGAAGAACGATAACGCGGTCGCTCTGATACACCGCATTGCCTGCTTCGCGAGCAGGCTCGCACACATGGGTCGCGGGCGATTCAG
This sequence comes from Pseudomonas fluorescens, assembly GCF_902497995.1. Taxonomy (GTDB): domain Bacteria; phylum Pseudomonadota; class Gammaproteobacteria; order Pseudomonadales; family Pseudomonadaceae; genus Aquipseudomonas; species Aquipseudomonas fluorescens_BK. Next base: position 1,693 of record NZ_CABVII010000008.1, read on the forward strand.
GTCCCGGATGGTCAATCGCTTACACCAGAGCGCTGGTATGTCCTCTGTTTATGCTTCATCCAAGCGCTTATTCTGGACCCATCAACTGAGTAGCAGGATGCACTCAGGATCACGGATGATCGACCATAGGCCTGGATGGCCGCAGACAGGATGTCGCCATGGTCTTGAGAAACCCGCTTCGGCGGGTTTTTTTGTCGGCGATGGAAAGTCCGCTTTGCATCGCTCTGGCCCAAGAGCGCCGACAGCCATGACTGACTGCCGGCCGGAATGGATCAGCGTGCCGACATCCGATCGAGCTTCGCGGCTGCTCGCGCAGTGATTTCGCAGCGTAATTTCAACGAACCGGCCGCCCGTTGCCGGGCTTGCTCCAGCACGCTGCCCGGAGCGGTTTCGGGACTACCGCAAGCGAACGGCGGTGCCGGCGCGTATTCCAGCTGCAGTTGCACCAGCTGCGCCGTGTCCTTATCGAACAACTCAGCCGCCAGGGTCAGGGCAAAATCGATCCCCGCGGTAATTCCGCCACCGGTCAACAGATTGCCGTCGCGCACGACCCGATCCTTCACCGCGATTGCGCCCAGTGGCTCAAGCAGCTCGTGATAAGCCCAGTGAGTGGTGGCGCGCTTGCCTTTCAACAGGCCTGCGGCGCCGAGCACCAGTGCGCCGGTGCACACCGACGTGACATAACGCGCATTAGCCGCCTGGGTCCTGATGAACGCCAGCGTTTCGTCATCCTCCATCAACGGCCCGACGCCACTGCCGCCGGGAACGCAGATCACATCCAGTGCCGGGCAATCGTCGAAGGTCACGGTCGGTTTCAGCACCAGGCCGGTGCTCGCGGTGACCGGCATCAGGTCCTTCCAGATCAAATGCACCTTCACGTCCGGCAGCGAGGCCAGTACGTCGTAAGGGCCGGTCAGGTCCAGTTGCTGAACCTGGGGAAACAACAGAAAACCGATCTGCAACGTCATGGTGTTTTTTCTCATGAAGTGGGTGGACGGCTTAAATTTAGGCTCGTAGGATTTGGCGCATACGCCAATCAACCCACGAATTACGCCAGACATGCCTAAAGCCATTCATGTGCTTGCCTTCGCCGACGTGCAACTGCTCGATGTGACCGGGCCGTTGCAGGTATTCGCCTCGGCCAACGACATCGCCCGCCACAAAGGCATGGCGCTGCCTTATGCGCCGACGGTGATCGCCAGCGGCGGTGGAGCGGTGATGTCGTCGGCGGGGTTGGCGTTGCTGGCCGAGCCGTTACCGGAGGAGGCCAGTGACACCTTGATCATCGCCGGTGGCTGGGGTGTGTATGCAGCGGCGCAAGATACGTCGCTGGTGGCGTGGGTGCGTGAGCATGCGAAGGGATGTCGCCGGGTGGCATCGGTGTGCACCGGGGCGTTTTTGCTGGCAGCCAGCGGCTGGCTCGATGACCGGCGAGTGGTGACCCACTGGACCCGCTGCGAGCAGTTGGCGCAGCAACATCCACGCCTGCGGGTCGAGCCCAATCCGATTTTCATCAACGACGGTCCGGTATGGACCTCGGCCGGCGTCACTGCCGGTATCGACCTGGCGCTGGCCATGGTCGAAGAAGACCTCGGTCGCACTATGGCGCTGGAAGTCGCCCGGCAACTGGTGGTGTTTCTCAAGCGTCCGGGCGGTCAGTCACAGTTCAGCGTGACCTTGTCCTTGCAGAAGGAAGGCAACCGTTTCGACGATCTTCACGCCTGGATCAGCGAAAACCTCAGCATGGACCTCGGCATCCCGACCCTGGCCTTGCAGGCCGGCATGAGCGAGCGCAGCTTTGTCCGCCACTACCGCGCCGACACCGGCCAGACCCCGGCGCGGGCGATCGAACTGATTCGGGTCGAGACCGCCCGACGGTTGCTCAGCGATACCGGACTGCCGATCAAACGAGTGGCGGTGCAATGCGGGTTCGGTAGCGAAGAGACGCTTCGGCGCAGTTTCCTGCGCGCCATGGGCGTGACGCCGCAAGCCTATCGCGAGCGGTTTTGCGTCAGCCCTTCAACCGATCCGGCGTAAAGGTCACCACCATTTTGGTCCTGGAACAGATCAATGCCCGATCTTCACTCAGATCAATATCCAGATCCTCCCCACGAAACCCCTGCCATTGGGCGAGGTACTTGAGGGAGCCGTATTTTTTCGAGTTTCCTACAAGCCGCGTCGTAAAAAGCGACGTTTCTGGCACGTTTTAGCGGACAGTGGCATTCAGTTGGTTTTCTGTTGAGGCTGATGGCCTCTTCGCGGGCAAGCCATGCTCCCACAGGGTTTGTGTCGAACACGCTATGTGCGAACGACGTAAAACCTGTGGGAGCGTGGCTTGCCCGCGAAGGGGGCACCTCGGTCTCACGGCTGCCAGTAATTCTTCACCCCACTCAATTTCCGATCCAGAAAACACGCCGCGCTGATCAGCGCCAGATGCGTCAGCGCTTGTGGTGTGTTGCCCAAGTGCCGGGCATGGCTGTCGAATTCTTCGGCATACAACCCCAGCGGATTGGCAAACCGCAGCAGTTGTTCAAATTCCAGATGGGCCTTCTCCACCTGTCCGGCGCGGGCCAGGCATTCGACGTACCAGAAGGAGCAGGCGGCGAAGGCGCCTTCGGTGCCGGCGAGGCCGTCGATCTGGCTGTCTTCGTTGCGGTAGCGATAGACCATGCCGTCGCGCACCAGGGTTTTTTCGATGGCTTGCAGGGTCGACAGCCAACGCGGATCCTTGGCGCTGACGAAGCGCACCAGGGGCATCAGCAGCATCGAGCCGTCGAGGGCGGTGCCACCGATGTGCTGGACGAAATGCCCACGTTCCTCGTTCCAGAAATTTTCCCAGATGTCGGCGTAGATTGCCTGTCGGGTCTGGTCCCAGCGGGCGAACGGGGCCGGCAACGAGCGTTTGGACGCGAGGCGAATCGCGCGGTCCAGCGCAACCCAGCACATCAGTCGCGAGTGCAGGAAGTGATGTTGTTCGCCACGCATTTCCCAGATGCCGACATCCTTTTGGTCCCAGGTCCCGCAGACTTGATCGACCACTTCCACGGCGTGTTTCCAGCCCTCGTGGGAGATGGCGTCGCCGTATTTGTTGACCAGGTACACCGCGTCCATCAGTTCGCCGAAGATGTCGAGCTGGATTTGATCATAAGCTTGATTACCGATGCGCACCGGCACCGCGCCGCCATGGCCGGACAGGTGCGGCAGTTCGGTTTCCGGCAATTGCTGGCGACCGTCGATGGCGTAGAGGATGTTGATTTTCATCGGCTTGCCCTGGCAATCGCTGACCCGCCCGCGCAACCAGCGCATATAGTCGTTGGCTTCCTGGACGAAGCCCAGGCGCATGAAGGCGTAGACCGTGAATGACGCATCGCGGATCCAGGTGTAGCGATAGTCCCAGTTGCGTTCGCCGCCGGGCGTTTCCGGCAAGCCGAAGGTAGCGGCAGCGAGGATCGCCCCGTGTTTGCGTGAGGTCAGCAGCTTCAGCGCCAGGGCCGAGCGATTGACCATTTCTCGCCAGCGACCTCGGTAACTGGATTGAGCTGACCAGTCGCGCCAGTACTTCAGGGTCCGTTCCAGGCACAGAGTGGCGCCGCCTTCCTTGAAGCGCGGATCGTCGATGCCGCCGAGCAGGAACTCGGCACTCTGGCCCTGTTCGAGGCTGAACTCGGCCACCGCTGCGTTGCCGTCGATACGTAAAACCTGATCCGAAGACAGGCGCAGGGATGGCTGGTCGGCAGCCTCGAAGGTGACGTGTTTGTCATCCATGCGCGCGCGGGTCCGGGCGCGCGCGTAGTCGTGCCGCACGGCGCAACGCATATGAAGGGTGACCCGGCCACTGACTACCCGCACTCGCCGCATCAACACCGGTAGATCATCCTCGCTGTCGCCGATGGGTAGCAGGTCGGTGACTTCCACCACCGCGCGGTCGCTGAGCCAGCGGGTTTGCAGCACGTTGGTGTCGGGCAGGTAAATCTGTTCGCAGCGGGCGTCGGGCAGGTCCGGCGCCAGTTGGAAAATGCCGGCCTCGGGCGTATCCAGCAGCGAGCAGAAGATCGAAGGGCTGTCGAACTCCGGCCAGCAGAAAAAGTCCACGCTGCCCTTGTCGTTGACCAGCGCCGCGCTGCGCATGTCGCCAATGATGCCGTGGGCGTCGATGGCGCTTTGTCGTTCAAGATGATGATCAGCCATTGCCGCGAAACTCCGGGTAGAGGCTCATGCCGCCGTCGATGAACAGGGTGGTGCCGACGATATAGTCGGAGGCATCGGAGGCGAGAAACACCACCGCGTTGGCGATGTCCTCGACCTCGCCGACCCGGCCGTAGGGGATGAGTCTGAGCAGTTCCTGCTCGGCGCCGCCTGCAGTTTCGCAACGGTTGATCGCGGTGCGAATCGCCCCCGGCGCGATGCCGTTGACGCGGATGCGCTGGTGGCTGACTTCCTGGGCGAGGGTTTGCATCAGCATGTCGACGCCGCCCTTGGACGCGGCGTAATTGACGTGACCGGCCCAGGGGATTCGCTGGTGCACCGAACTCATGTGGATGATCTTGCCGGCGGCCCGGGACACGCCTTCGCGGATACCTTGTCGATTGAAAATCCGTAGCGCGGCGCGGGCGCAGAGGAACTGCCCGGTCAAGTTGACGCCGATCACCTGGTTCCAGTCGGCGAGGGTCATGTCCATGGTGGCGGCGTCTTTCTGCATCCCGGAATTGGCCACCAGAATGTCCAGACAACCGAAGGCGTCGAGGGTTTGTGCAAACAGCCGTTCGACGTCCTCCTCTTTGGAAACGTCAGCACCGATGGCGATGGCGCGACCGCCTTCATGATTGATCTGCCGGGCCAGTTCTTCGGCAGGTTCGGCCTGGGAATGGTAGTTGATCACCACCGCGGCACCGGCGGTGGCCAACGCTTTGGCAGCCGCGGCGCCGATGCCGGAGCTGGCGCCGGTGATCAGGGCGATTTGTCGGTCGAGGGAAATCCGCATGAGCATTGCGCCTTGAACTGAGGGCCTAACTAGCTGACTGGCGAGCTGCAGACAGAGTTCAGGTCGAAAAATGAAAAGATTTTCAGTGGCCGATGTCTGCAAACCACAATAGCCCCTCCCGAGCGGGCGCTCGATGCCGATCAGCGCTCGGTGCGATTCAGTGGAATCGGTTCAACCTGGTATCGCGCGCTGTGTTTGTGCCATTCCCAGTTCCCAGCGATCCATGCTTTCAGGCCCGTGAGGTAGCGTTTGAGCAAGGGCGTTGCGCTGATCAGCAGTGTGCGCTCTGCGGCTTCGTAATCGCACATGACATCGTCGTGAATATCGGCAATGTGATCGATCGCCTGTTGCAGGGTGCAATTGTGTCGGGTGGCAAGCAGGTAAGGCAGCTTGAACTCTCCCACCTCGTTCGCGTGTTCCTTATAGGCAGAGTAAAGGTCGTTGACCAGTGTCGTCGCGAGGGACGCCAGTGCGGTGATGCGGTGGACCTCGGGTTGTGAATACAGGTTGGCCGGTACCTCGTACCCGCCAATCGAATCGATCAATACCAGGCAAGGCCAAAAGCTGTTGACCTGTCTGCTGGCCAGATATTCCGCAATTGTCGGTTTGGTGCCGTAGATGCGCCAGGCACCTTCGGCGGCCATGGTCACAAACATGGCGATGCTTATCTGGCGAACCCGCGCGACCTGTGATGGCGTGCAGAACTGTTCAACGCGCTTCATGTAAGCGCGCAGCCCCACCAGAACCGGGTCGCTATCGAGTTGGCGATCCAGGTCCGTGTCGAATGGGCGAGGCAGGTAGACCGGGTCCATGGCTGCGATGGCAAACGAAAGGCGAGGGGCGACCGTTTCGGGGCTACAGCCGAGCGAACGGTCATCGCAAAAATGATCATCGACCGCGAACAGCGCCGCGAGGCACTGGCCCTGCAGCAAGAGTCGCTCAGGATCGTCCGTATCCGCATGACAAAGCATGGCGTAGCGACCGAAGTCCGAATCACGGATTTTATCGAGCTTGCCGGCAAAGATCCCGATGCCCTTGACCCAGGACATCAGTCGATCATTGACCTCCTTTCCGAGTGCTTCATCGATTCGCAGCGGGGGCGGACAGCGCAGCGGGCGCACCACAAAAGGTGCAAGCGTCAGCGCGGGAGCGCCTGCCACCAGGGTCGGCTGATGAGTCATGGGGATCTCCTTTCTTCAGCGGCAGTCTGTATGAGTCACCAGGTTCAAAGTGTTGGTGTGAGTTGCGGTGAATATCGTGTCGGGTATTCGCCGCGCGCAAACGATTAGTTATCGCAGCCGGATTTAAGCGCCGTCTGTGCCAATCGCTTCCAGCCCTTTAAATCGGCAGGACTGGTGGTTTCAAATATCCGGCGGAACCAGATGCTGAACGTGTCGGGGGCAGCCGCAATGCGGGCAGGAATTTGCGAGAGCTCCAACCATTGCCAGCTGTGAGCCTCTTCGGGATTGGCTATGGGGTCGGTATGACTGATGCCGGCGAAGACATGGTCGTACTCATGCTCGATGAGCTGGTTTGACACCTGTTCGTGATAGAGCAACGTGGCAACTTCGTGCAGGGGACAGGTCAGGCCCATCTCCTCCTGCAGACGACGTTGCGCGGCCGCCATCGTCCGTTCGCCAGGCCGGGGATGGCCGCAACAGGCATTCGTCCACAGCCCTTGAGAATGGTACTTGCCCAAAGCGCGTTGTTGCAGCAGGACGCGGTCGTCCTGATCAAAAATGAAAATGGAAAAAGCGCGATGCAGCAGGCCTTGCTGGTGAACCTGCAGCTTGGGGGCGTAGCCCCGTTTTCGATCGTGCGTATCGACCAGAATGAGTAACTCTTCCATAGCTGGACTCCGTTGTGTCTTCGCTACTGGGTGTTACTGCTGACCGACTGCGTAGTGAAAATAAGATAGGTCTCGGGCAAAAAATTAGTTGTAGATGTTCGAGAAATCAAGCGTCTACTTAGATTGTTTGGATGTTGAGTGAGGCCATTTTTCGCTTCTACGAATTTATGTAATTTGTAGAGTTCTAGGGGAAGTTGCTCGCATTGCTTTTTAAATGCTTGAAAGTACTGGGCGGTCATTGCCGTGCATAGGTCAGGTGTGCATCGCAACGCCAGCGTTCGGGGCTGACACGGTGCGGGCGTGCCATTAACAGTCAACCAACAATTACCTGCTTTCCCCTTGATCAACCCTATGGCAACTTGCAGGCCCTTGATGAGAGCTGCAACCTATGCCAAACCCCTATAGCCAGCTGTTCAACGCCCCAGGCGCCCGGGCTTTTGTGCTGGCGGGCATGATCGCGCGCATGCCCATCTCCATGACCGGCATCGGCCTGATCACCATGCTTTCACAGTTGCAGGGTGGCTACGGGTTGGCCGGTGCGGTGGCCGCCACGTTTGCCTTGGCCACGGCATTTTGCGCGCCGCAGGTTTCGCGTCTGGTGGACCGTTTCGGGCAGCGGCGCATTTTGCCGATCTCGGCGCTGGTCGGTGGCGGGGCGTTGTTGCTGGTGTTGCTCTGCACCCGCCTGCAGGCACCGAACTGGACCTTGTTCCTGTTCGCCGCGCTGGCCGGTTGCATGCCGAGCATGTCGGCGATGGTGCGGGCCCGCTGGACCGAGTTGTATCGTGGCCAGCCTGAGCTGCAAACCGCCTATGCCCTGGAGTCGGTGCTCGACGAGGTCTGCTTTATCGTCGGGCCGCCGCTGTCGGTGGGCTTGTGCGTGGTGGCGTTTCCCGAAGCCGGGCCGTTGGCGGCGTTGCTGATGCTGGCGATCGGCGTCACCGCGTTTGTGTTGCAACGCGACACCGAGCCGCCCGTGCATCCCCATGAAGCACATCATCAAGGTTCGATCATTCGTTCCAGCGAGATTCAATGGCTGGTGCTGTTGATGGTCGCCATGGGCACCATCGTTGGTGTGATCGATGTGGTCAGCGTCGCCTTCGCCCAGCAGCAGGGCCAACCGGCGGCGGCGAGCATTGTGCTGTCGGTGTACGCGATTGGCTCGTGTATGGCGGGATTGGCTTTCGGGGCGTTGCGTTCGAAGGTGCCGTTGCCTCGGTTGTTTCTGTACGGCGGGGTGGCGACGGCGGTAACCACCTTGCCGTTGCTGCTGGCGGCGAACATTCTTGGCTTGTCGCTGGCGGTGTTCGTGGCCGGGCTGTTTTTTGCGCCGACCTTGATCGTTGCGATGGCCCTGGTGGAGCAAATCGTCCCGCCGGCCAAGCTCACCGAAGGCCTGACCTGGTTGGTGACCGGGTTGAGTATCGGCGTGGCGATCGGCGCGGCCAGTTCGGGGTGGCTGGTAGATGCCTTTGGCGCCCGTAGCGGGTTTTGGGTGGCGATTGCGGCCGGCGCCGTGGTGCTTGGTTCGGCGGTGCAAAGCTTTCGCCACTTGAAATAGAGATCAAATTGTGGGAGCGGGCTTGCTCGCGAAGGCGGTGGGTCAGTCGATACCAGTGTCGACTGACCCACCGCCTTCGCGAGCAAGTCGGATCGCCGCACCGCCGCTCCCACATTTGGATCTTCGACTAATTCAAGTCCTGCCTCATCCGTTCTCCTATACAGACAACTTTTTGAGGTAAGCCCGGTGACCCAGCTGACATTGCTGTGCCTGCCCTATTCAGGCGCGAGCGCCATGGTCTACAGCCGCTGGCGGCGCAAACTGCCGGAGTGGCTGAAACTGCAGCCGGTAGAGTTGCCCGGGCGTGGTGCGCGGTTTGGCGAACCCTTGCACACCGACATGCGGCGCCTGGCGCTGCAACTGGCCCATGAACAAAAAGCCACACTCAGGGCACCCTACGCTTTGTTCGGTCACAGTCTGGGCGCGTTGCTGGCTTGTGAAATGGCCCACGCCTTGCGCTCGCTGGGCTGTCCGGAGCCGGTGGCGCTGTTCGCTTCGGGCACGGCCGCGCCGACGATGCGTGCCGACTACGATCGGGGCTTCGCCGAACCGAAAACCGATGCCGAGCTGATCGAGCAATTGCGTACCCTCAACGGCACCAGCGAAGAAGTGCTGGCCAACGAAGAGCTGATGAGCCTGACGCTGCCGGTGCTGCGGGCGGACTTTCTTCTCTGCGGTCGATTCGAGCCCATTCAGCGACCCTCGCTCAAGTGCCCGGTCCACGTGCTCGGCGGTACGACTGACCGGGCCACTACCGAGCAGTTGATCGGCTGGAGCAAGGAAACCCGCGGCAGTTTTTCCGTGGACATGCTGGCCGGCGGGCACTTTTTCATCCATGAGCACGAGGCCAAGGTGTTGCGGGTGATCAAGGACCAGCTGGAAGGTCATCATCGGCGGCATGCCATGCCCGCCAGCGCCTGACCCAAAATTTCGAACATCACTCAACCCCTGTGGGAGCGGGCTTGCCCGCGATAGCGGTCTGTCAGTCAGATGCATATTGAATGTGCCGCCGCTATCGCGGGCAAGCCCGCTCCCACAATGTTTTTTTATCGGCTGTTTTTCCTCGTTTTACCCTCCTTTCTGATACTTGTTCTCATTCGCTAATTTTTCCGGTCTGCATTCGTTTTATAGGGACGACGTGCCTTTGTGCTTCCCGCCACTGATCCGGATACCAAGAAATGAACGCTGAAGACTCCTTGAAACTTGCTCGCCGGTTTATCGGGTTGCCCCTGGAAAAGCGCCAGATGTTCCTTGGGGCCTTGCACAAGGAGGGCGTTGATTTCGCCCGCTTCCCGATTCCCGCGGATGTCGAAGCCGAGGATCGCCAGGCGTTGTCGTACGCCCAGCAGCGCATGTGGTTTCTCTGGCAGCTGGACCCGCAAAGCGGCGCGTACAACCTGCCGGGTGCAGTGCGCCTGACCGGGCAACTGAGCCTGCCGGCCCTGGAGCAAGCCTTCGCCAGCCTCGTTGAACGTCACGAAACCCTGCGCACGGTGTTCCAGCGCCAGGCCGACGACACCCTGCTGCAAGTGCCGGCCAGTGCGCCGCTGGTCATTGATCATGTGGATTTGCGCCCATTGCCGGCCGCGGAGCGCGAAATGGCAGTCGCCCAGGCGGCCGAACGACAATCCGTGCTGCCGTTCGATCTCTCGGTCGGTCCGCTGCTGCGCGTCACCTTGCTCAAGCTCGCCGACCAGGAACACGTGCTGCTGCTGACCCTGCACCACATCGTGTCCGACGGCTGGTCGATGAACGTGCTGATCGACGAGTTCATCCGTTGCTACGACGCCTTTGAAGCGGGCACGCAACCGCAGCTCGCGCCGTTGCCGATCCAGTACAGCGACTACGCCTTGTGGCAACGCCGCTGGCTGGAGGCGGGGGAGCAGGCGCGTCAACTCGAGTACTGGCAGGCGCAACTAGGCGACGAGCACCCGGTGCTCGAGTTGCCCACCGATCACCCACGCCCGGCGATGCCGAGCTATCGCGGGACCCGATACGAATTCGCGGTCGACGCGGAACTGGCCGAGCAGCTGCGCACTACGGCGCACAAGCACAACATCACGCTGTTCATGCTGTTGCTTGGCGCCTTCAATGTGCTGCTGCATCGCTACACCGGCCAGACCGACATCCGCGTCGGCGCGCCGATCGCCAACCGCAACCGTGCCGAAATCGAAGGCCTGATCGGCTTCTTCGTCAACACCCAGGTGCTGCGCACCCAGCTTGACGGCCAGACCCGGGTCGACGAGTTGCTGCGGGCCATCAAGGAAACCGCCCTCGGGGCCCAGGCGCATCAGGACCTGCCGTTCGAGCGCCTGGTCGAGGCGTTGAAACTCGAACGCTGCCTCAGCCACACGCCGCTGTTCCAGGTGATGTACAACCACCAGCCGCTGGTCGCCGATATCTCGGCCGTCAGCACCGCATCCGGCCTGGTGCTGGGCGTGATCGAGTGGGAAGGGCGCACCACGCAGTTCGACCTGACCCTCGACACCTATGAAAAGGGCGGCAGGCTGCACGCCGCATTGACCTACGCCAATGACCTGTTCGACGCCGCGACCATCGCGCGCATGGCGCAACACTGGACGCACCTGCTGCACGGCATGGTCAGCGATTCGCAGCAGCGCATCAGTGAGTTGCCGCTGCTGGAGCAAGCTGAATATCAACGCATCGTCCATGACTGGAATCGTGCTGACGAAAGCTTTCAGCAGGACCTGTGCATTCATGAGCTGATCAGCCAGCAAGTCGCAGAGAAGCCGACTGCACTGGCGGTGACTTTCGCCACCCGACAACTGACTTACGCCGAGCTCGACACCCAGGCCAATCGCCTGGCCCACAAGCTGATCGAACTGGGCGTGGGCCCGGAAGTCCGGGTCGGCGTGGCGATGCAGCGCTCCGACACGCTGCTGGTGGCGCTGCTCGCGGTGCTCAAGGCCGGTGGCGCCTACGTGCCGCTGGATCCGGATTACCCGGCCGAGCGCGTGGCCTACATGCTTGAAGACAGTCGCGCCCTGGTGCTGCTGACTGAGCCATCCGTCGCGGCGACACTCAATGTGACGGCCGACACCCAAGTGTTGCTGATGGAAGACCGGGCCTGGGCCGATTACCCAGGCAGCGCCCCGGTCACCCCTGTCACGCCGGACAACCTCGCCTACGTGATCTACACCTCCGGCTCCACCGGCAAACCCAAAGGCGTGGCCATCGCCCACCGCAACGTGCTGGCGCTGATCGACTGGTCGAAATCGGTCTACAGCCGCGAAGACATCCAAGGCGTCCTGGCGTCGACCTCGGTCTGCTTCGACCTGTCGGTATGGGAGCTGTTCGTCACCCTGGCCAATGGCGGCTCGCTGATTATCGCCCGCAATGCCCTGGAGTTGCCGCACCTGCCGGCCCGGGATCAGGTGCGCCTCATCAACACCGTGCCATCGGCGATCAACGCCTTGCAGCGCGACGGCCGGATCCCGCCGGGCGTGCGCATCATCAACCTCGCCGGCGAGCCGCTGAAACAGAGCCTGGTGGAGGCGCTGTATCAACAGTCGACCGTTGAACATGTCTACGATCTGTACGGCCCCTCGGAAGACACCACCTATTCGACCTGGACCCGTCGCGAGGCCGGTGGCCGCGCGAACATCGGTCGCCCGCTCAAGCACACCGCCAGTTACGTGCTGGATGCCGAGCTGCAACCGGTCCCCCAAGGCGTGTCGGCCGAGCTGTATCTGTCGGGTGCCGGCATCACTCGCGGTTACCTGGCACGTCCGGGCATGACCGCCGAAAAGTACGTGCCGAACCCGTTCGCCAGCAACGGCGAGCGCCTGTATCGCACTGGCGACCTGACCCGTTATCAGGCCGATGGCGCCCTGCAATACGTCGGGCGCATCGACCATCAGGTCAAGGTCCGTGGCTTTCGCATCGAGCTGGGTGAGATCGAAGCGCGGCTGTTGCAGCAGGATGCCGTGCGCGAACTGGCGGTGCTGACGCAGGACGGCGTCAACGGTCAGCAACTGGTCGCCTACATCGTGCCGACCGATCCTGAGTTGCTGGATGACATCGACGCCCAGGCGACTCTGCGGGAAACCCTGAAAGCGGCGCTACGGCAGCACCTGCCGGACTACATGGTCCCAGCATTCCTGCTGTTCCTCGCACAGCTGCCGCTGACCCCCAACGGCAAGCTCGATCGCAAGGCCTTGCCGGCCATCGACGGCACTCAACAACAACGGGTCCATGTCGCGCCACGCAGCGCCCTGGAAAAATCCCTCGCCGCCATCTGGCAGGACGTGCTGGCCATCGACAACGTTGGCCTGGAAGACAATTTCTTCGAACTGGGCGGCGATTCCATCGTCTCCATGCAAGTGGTCAGCCGCGCGCGTCAGGCCGGGATTGTGTTGAGCCCGAAAGACCTGTTCCAGCACCAGACCATCTGCAGCCTCGCCCAGGCCGCTCGCAGCGATGAGCAGCAACTGACCGATCAAGGCCCGGCGGTTGGCGCGGTGGCGTTGGCGCCGGTGCAACAGTGGTTCTTCGAGCAATCCATCCCTGAGCGTCAACACTGGAACCAGTCGCTGTTGCTGGTGCCGCGGGAGGCGTTGAACGTCGAGGCGCTGGAGCGCGCTCTAGAGCAGTTACTGACTCATCACGACAGCTTGCGCCTGCGCTACGAACAAAGCGAAAGCGGCTGGCAGCAGGCTTACGCCGCGCCGATAACGGAATCGGTGCTGTGGCAGCGTCAGGCGCAGTCGGTGGAAGCACTCAACGCTTTGTGCGACGAGGCCCAGCGCAGCCTCGACTTGCAGAACGGCCCGTTGCTGCGGGCGCTGCTGGTGGCGATGGCTGACGGCACCGAGCGTTTGCTGCTGGTCATTCATCACCTGGCCGTGGACGGTGTTTCCTGGCGCGTGCTGCTCGAAGATCTGCAGCAGTTCTACAGCGGCAACGGATCAATGGCGAAGACCAGCACCTATCAACGCTGGGTTGAGCGGCTGCAAGCTCATGTTCCAGCCTTTGAAAACAGCCTCGGGCACTGGCAGACCCAACTGCAAGGCGCACCTGCCGATCTGCCCTGCGAGCGCCCGGGCGGCGCACTGGAGAACCGCTTCGAGCACAAGATCGAGCTCAAGTTCGACACCGAACAAACCCGTAAATTGCTGCAGCAGGCCCCCGCAGCCTATCGCACCCAGGTCAACGACCTGCTGCTGACCGCACTGGCGCGGTCGGTGTGCCGCTGGAGCGGGCAGGGCAGCACCCTGATCCAGCTGGAAGGCCATGGCCGCGAAGACCTGTTCGATGACATCGACCTGACCCGCACCGTCGGCTGGTTCACCAGCCTGTTTCCGGTCAACCTGATACCGACGAGTGACCTCGGCGCGTCGATCAAGGCCATCAAGGAACAACTGCGCGCCGTACCGGACAAAGGCCTGGGCTACGGCGCGCTGCGCTACCTCGGCACGGTGCCGATTCGTGCCGGACTGGCAGCGCTGCCGCAACCGCGCATCACCTTCAACTACCTGGGGCAGTTCGATCGTCAGTTCGATGACGCGGCGATGTTTGTCCCGTCCAGCGAAGGCAACGGTGTGGCGCAGGACCCATCGGCACCCCTGGGCAACTGGCTCACCGTCGAGGGCCAGGTCTACGGCGGCGAGTTGTCCCTGAGCTGGGGCTTCAGCCGCGAGATGTTCGACACCGCGACCATCCAGCGCCTGGCGGACGACTACGCGCAAGAACTGAACGGGCTGATCGAGCACTGCTGTGCCCTTGAGGCAACCCAGGCCACGCCGTCGGACTTCCCGTTGGCACGCATCGATCAAGCGCAGCTCGATGCCTTGCCGGTCGAAGTCTGGACCCTCGAAGACCTGTATCCTCTGTCGCCGATGCAACAGGGCATGTTGTTCCACACCCTGTATGAGCCCGAAGTCGGCGCCTACATCAGCCAGTTGCGTCTGGACATCCAAGGCCTGGACCCGAAACGTTTCGCCCACGCCTGGCAGGCAGCCGTCGAGCGTCACGACATTCTGCGCAGCAGCTTCCACTGGCAGGGCCTCGACACCGCACATCAGGCGATTGTCCGGCAGGTGGCGTTGCCGCTCGAAGTGCTGGAAGCGACCGATGCCGACGCGTTGGCCGACGCCGAACGCGCCCAGGGTTTCGATCTGGGCACCGCCCCGCTGTGGCGCTTGAAACTGGTACGCACCGGCGCTGATGCCTGGCACCTGATCTACACCAGCCACCACATCCTGATGGACGGCTGGAGCAACGCGCAGTTGCTCGCCGAAGTGATCCAGCACTACGCCGCTGGCCAATCGCTGCCGTCGCCGTCGGGGCAATACCGCGATTACCTGGGCTGGCTGCAACAACAATCGGCCGCCGCTGGCGAGCAATTCTGGACCGCCGCACTGGCACCGCTTCAAGCCCCTACATTGCTGGCTGAAGCCCTGCGCCCACCAGTCGGCGCCGAAGGCAGCGAGGAGTATCGCGTCGCCCTCGATAGCCGTACGACCAAAGGTCTGGCGGAGTTCGCCCGCCAGCAGAAAGTCACCCTCAACACCTTGCTGCAAGCCGCCTGGAGCCTGTTGCTGCAGCGCTACACCGGCCAGGATTGCGTGGTGTTCGGTGCCACCGTCGCCGGGCGCTCGGCACCGCTGCAGGGGATCGAAGAACAATTGGGATTGTTCATCAACACGCTGCCGCTGGTGTGCGCGATGAAGCCGGATCAAACCGTCAGCCAGTGGCTGGGCGAGTTGCAAGGGCTGAACCTGGCCATGCGCGAGTTCGAGCATGTGCCGCTTTACGACATTCAGGGCTGGGCGGGGCAGCAGGGGTCGGCGCTGTTCGACAGCCTGCTGGTGTTCGAAAACTTCCCGGTGGCCGAAGCGTTGAAGCAAGGCGCACCGGCCGGGCTGTCGTTCGGCAACCTGCACAACCACGAACGCACCCACTACCCGCTGACGTTGGGTATCGAATTGGGCGAAAGCCTGAGCCTGGACTTCAGCTACGACGCGGCGCGATTCAGTGCCGTGCAAATCGCCGGACTGTCTGCCAATCTGCAGCATCTGCTGGGGCAAATCGTTGCGCTGCCGAACGCGGCATTGGGCGAGCTGGAGTTGCTCGACGCGGCCGCAAGGCATGCGCTGCTCGCGATCAGCCAACCGCCTGCGGTCGAGTTATCTACAACCCTGTTGGCGCACGAACAGATCGTCGCCCGGGCTGCCGCCACGCCACAGGCATTGGCGTTGCAGGTCGACGGTCAGTCCTTGAGCTACGGCCAGTTGAATGCGCAGGCCAATCGTCTGGCCCATCGCCTGATCGGCAACGGTGCCGGCCCTGGAAAGCGCGTCGGCCTGGCATTGCATCGCGGTCCGCAATTGATCGTCAGCCTGTTGGCGGTGCTCAAAAGCGGCGCGGCCTATGTGCCTTTGGACCCGAAATACCCGGTGGAACGCCTGGCCTACATGATCGACGACAGCCGCCTCGACCTGCTGCTGTGCGAGTCCGGCCTGCTGGAAGAGGTGCCAGGCGTGCTGCGCCTCAGCCTCGAAGACAACACCAACTATCCGGACAACGATCCGCAAAACCACACGCCCCCTGTAGGAGCGAAGCTTGCTCGCGAAAGCGGTAGCTCAGTCGCCGAAGATCTTGCCTACATCATCTACACCTCCGGCTCCACCGGCCAACCCAAAGGTGTGGCCATCGCCCATGCCGCACTGCGCGAGTTCTGCCAGAGCGCCGCCGACTATTCGCGGCTGTCGGCCTCGGACCGCGTGTTGCAGTTCGCGACCTTCAGTTTCGATGGCTTCGTCGAGCAGTGCTTCCCGGCGTTGTGCGTCGGCGCGGCATTGATCATGCGTGGCGATGACGTTTGGGACGCCGGCCGCCTGGCCGCCGAAATCGTCCGGCACGGCGTGACCGTTGCCGATTTGCCGGCGGCTTACTGGTACTTGCTGGCCCGCGAATGTGCGAGCGGCGGGGTGAGCAGCCTGGGCGATTTGCGCCAGGTTCACGTCGGCGGCGAAGCCATGTCGGTGGAAGGTTTGCGCTTGTGGCACCAGGCCGGTTTGAGCCATGTGCGTTTGCTCAACACCTACGGCCCGACCGAGGCGACCGTGGTATCCAGCGTTCATCAATGCCGTGTCGAAGATGCCAGCGACGCATTTGGCATCCCGATCGGTCGCGCCATCGCGGGTCGTGCGTTGTATGTGCTGGACGCTGCCGGCCAGCTGCTGCCAAACGGCGGCGTCGGTGAATTGTGCATCGGCGCCCCGGCCAGCCTGGCGCAAAGTTACTTCGATCGTCCGGCGCTGACCGCCGAACGTTTCCTGCCAGACCCCTTTGCCCGTGAGCCGGGCGCTCGCCTGTACCGCAGCGGTGACCTGGCGCGTTACAACGTCGACGGCAATCTGGAGTACGTCGGTCGTATCGACCATCAAGTGAAGATTCGCGGTTTCCGCATCGAGATGGGCGAGATCGAAGCCTGCCTGCAAGCCCGGGAAGAAGTGCGCGAAGCGGCGGTCATCGCGCAGGACGGGGCGCAGCTGGTGGCGTATGTCGTCGCCAGCGGTGTGGTGGTTTCCCAGGCGGATTATCTGGAAGGGCTCAAAGCCGTTCTGCGGCAGTCGCTGCCGGAGTACATGGTGCCGAGCCAGCTGATCCTGCTGGCCGAGTTGCCGCTCAACAACAACGGCAAACTCGACCGCAAAGCCTTGCCGCGCGCTGAAGCGGGTGATGCACAACGCGAATTCGTAGCCCCCGCCGAAGGGTTGGAAACGCATCTGGCGCTGATCTGGCAAGAGGTGCTGCAGGTCGAGCAGGTGGGCCGCAACGACAACTTCTTCGAGTTGGGCGGGCACTCGTTGCTGGTGCTGCAGGTGATCTCCCGCGTACGTCAGCAGTTGACGCTGGAACTGTCCGTGAGCAGCCTGTTCTCTGCCGCGAATCTGGCGGAGTTTGCCGAGCGTGCTGCACGGGCAAGCATCAGCGGCCAACCGGTCTTGCAACGTGCAGCGGCCGATCAGCCCCAGATCCTGTCTTACGCCCAACAACGCCAATGGATTCTCTGGCAGCTGGATCCGCGGAGTCCGGCCTACAACATTCCGGCCGCACTGCGCCTCAAGGGCACGCTGAACCGCGCAGCCTTGCGCGAAGCCTTCGCTCAATTGCAGGCCCGCCACCAGACCCTGCGCACCACCTTCGAACAGGATGGTCTGCAGGCGCGTCCCGTACTTCACGAAAACCTGTCGCTGCAACTGCAGGAGCGCCATTGCGATCAGTTGTCGATCGACAGCGCCGTGGCCGAAGAAATCGCCCGGCCGTTCGACCTGCGCAACGGTCCGCTGTGGCGAGCGTTGCTGCTGCAAGTCAATGCCAACGAGCATGTGCTGGTGCTGACCGTGCACCACATCGCCGCCGATGGCTGGTCAATGCAGGTCATGGTCGATGAATTCAGCACGCTGTATCAGGCCGGTGTCGAGGGGCATGCGGCGAACCTGGGTAGCCTGCCAGTCCACTACAGCGACTACGCCCGTTGGCAGCGCGATTGGCTGCAAGCCGGCGAGGGTGCACGCCAACTCAACTGGTGGCGCGAGCAACTGGCAGGCAGTCAGGCACCGCTTGAGTTGCCGAGTGAACTGACCCGGCCGGCCCGTCGCACCGAGCGCGGCGCCAGCCTGGTGCTGAACGTTGACCGCGAGTTGCTGGTCGGTTTGCGTCAACGTGCCCAGGAACAACAGGTGACCTTGTTCATGCTGTTGCTGGCGAGCTTCCAGACCTTGCTCCATCGCCAGAGCGGCCAGTCGAGCATCAGCGTCGGCGTGCCGAGCGCCGGGCGTTCGCGCATTGAAACCGAAGGCCTGATCGGCTTCTTCATCAACACCCAGGTGCTGCGTGCCGAGATCGACGGGCAACAGACTTTCAGCACCTTGCTGCAACAGGTCAAACAGGTTGCCTTGGGCGCGCAGGCTAATCAGGACTTGCCGTTCGAGCAGTTGGTCGACGCCTTGCAGCCGGGCCGCAGCCTCAATCACAGCCCGTTGTTCCAGGTGCTCTACAACCACCAGCAACAGTTGGGTGCCAGCGTCGAGCGCACTGTCGCCGGGTTGCAGGTCGAGCGTCTGCAATGGCAGCAGCACACCACGCAATTCGATCTGGTGCTCGATACTCAGGAACAGGGCGAGGCGCTCGACGCCAACCTGACCTACGCCACGGATCTGTACGACGAGATGTCCATGCAACGCCTCGCCGAGCAGTGGCTGAACCTGTTGCGCGCGGTGGTCATTGATCCACAGCAACGGGTGGCCGAGTTGCCGTTGCTGCAAGCGCCGCAATACGATGCGCTGATCCGGCACTGGAACCCGGCGTTCCAGGCGCAACCGCCGTCGCCAACCTTGCACCAGTTGTTCGAAGCCCAGGCTGCGCAACGGCCGAACGCAATCGCGCTGACCTATGAAGGCGAGCAACTGACCTATGCCGCGCTCAACGCCCAGGCCAACCGCCTGGCGCGCAAACTGCGCGAGCAGGGCGTCGGGCCTGAGGTGCGAGTCGGCATCGCCACCGAGCGGGCGATGCCGCTGGTGGTCGGTTTGCTGGCGATCCTCAAGGCCGGTGGCGCCTACGTGCCGCTGGACCCGCAATACCCGGCCGAGCGCCTGAGCTACATGATCGAAGACAGCGGCATCGCGCTGCTGCTGACCCAGCAACAGCTGATCGACGGCTTGCCGTGCCGCGACGGCGTGCAGGTATTGAGCCTGGAGTCGTTGTCACTGGACGCCTACAGCGCCGACAACTTGTCAGCGCTGGCGGCCCCGGAAAACCTTGCCTACGTGATCTACACCTCCGGCTCAACCGGCCGGCCAAAAGGTGCATTGCTCAGCCATGGCAACGTCGGGCGTCTGCTCACCGCGACGGCTGGCGAGTTCGACTTCGGCCCGGACGATGTCTGGACCCTGTTCCACTCCTACGCCTTCGACTTCTCGGTATGGGAACTGTTCGGCTCGCTGTGCACCGGCGGGCGCCTGGTGATCGTGCCATATTACATCAGCCGCGAGCCGCAGGCGTTCCACCGCCTGCTCTGTGATGAGGGCGTGACGGTGTTGAACCAGACCCCGACCGCCTTCCGCCAACTGTTGCCGATCGCCTGCGCCAGCCCGCGCAATATGGCACTGCGTCAGGTGATCTTCGGCGGCGAAGCCCTCGAAGTCGCCAGTCTGCGTCCATGGTTCGAGCGCTTTGGCGACCAGCGGCCGACCCTGGTGAACATGTACGGCATCACCGAAACCACGGTGCACGTGACGTACCGCGCCATTCGCCTGGCCGACCTCGATGGCAAGGCCCAGAGCCCGATCGGCCTGCCGATCCGCGACCTGCGCTGGTACTTGCTCGACAGCCAGTTGCAGCCGGTGCCGATGGGCGTGGCGGGTGAGTTGTACATCGCTGGCGCCGGTCTGGCCCGGGGTTATCACGGCCGTTTCGGCCTCACCGCCGAGCGCTTTGTGCCGAGCCCGTTCGATGCCGCACAACGCCTGTATCGCAGCGGCGACCTGGCGCGCCAGCGTACCGACGGCAGCATCGACTACCTCGGCCGCATCGACCAGCAAGTGAAGATTCGCGGTTTCCGTATCGAGCTGGGCGAAATCGAAGCCGCGTTGCTGGCGCAGCCGGGCGTACGTCAAGCGGTGTTGAGCGTGCATTCGGGCGATGGCGGACCACAGCTCTGTGCCTATGTCGTCGCCGAGCAAACCCCCCACGACCCGATCGCCTGGCGCGACACCCTGCGCGCCGCGCTCAAGGTCGATCTGCCGGACTACATGGTGCCGAGCCACTGGCGGCTGCTGGAGGCCTTGCCCCTGACCGGCAACGGCAAGCTCGACCGCAAGGCCTTGCCGCTGCCGGATGCCGAGGACTGGCAACGACCGTTCGAAGCCCCGGAAGGCGACCTTGAACGGCACCTGGCAGCGATCTGGGCCGACGTGCTCGGCGTGGCGCAGATCGGCCGACGCGACAACTTCTTTGAATCGGGCGGGCATTCGCTGCTCGCCGCCCAGGCCAGCGCCCGTGTGGAACTGGAACTGGGCATCGAGCTGCCGCTGCGCGCGCTGTTCGAATCCACCGACCTGCAGGCTTATGCCGCCCTGGCCGGGCAACACGCCCCGGCTGACAACGATGCACGTCTTGATGCGCTTGAGTCGCTTCTGGACGAGATGGAGATCAACTGATGGAACACACCACTGCCCAGCGTATCGCCACCCGCTTCGCCGGCCTGCCCGCGGACAAGCGCCGCGAATTTCTGCAACGCATGCAAGAGCAGGGCGTGAGCTTCGGCCAGTTGCCGATTCCGCCCGCCGCCGAGCCGCAAGCGAGCTTCGAACTGTCCTATGCGCAGCAGCGCCAATGGTTCCTCTGGCAGCTCGATCCGCAGAGCCCGGCGTACAACATTCCAGCCGCCCTGCGCTTGCACGGGCCGCTGAATGTCGCGGCATTGCAGCAAAGTTTCGACGTGCTGCTGGAGCGGCACCAGAGCCTGCGCAGCCGTTTCGTAGAAGACGACGGCCAGGTGCTGCAAACGCTGGCCGAATTCAATTCGTTGCCGATCGAACAGATCGACCTGCGCGGCGCACCCCAGGATCAACGCCTCGATCTGGCGATGAAAACAGTCGAGCTAGACATCGCCCGGCCCTTCGATCTGCAGCACGGCCCGCTGCTGCGGGTCAGCCTGTTGCAGCTCGACGCCGAAGACCATGTGCTGTTGCTGACCTTGCACCACATCGTCACCGATGGCTGGTCGATGGGCGTGTTGGTGGAGGAGTTTTCCCGGCTCTACGCCGCCCACTGCCAAGGGCAGAATGCTGCGCTGGAAGCGTTGCCGATTCAGTATTCCGATTACGCCCTGTGGCAGCGCCGCTGGATGGAAGCGGGGGAACTGGAGCGTCAACTCGACTGGTGGCGTGAAACACTGGGCAGCGAACAACCGCTGCTGGAATTGCCGACTGATCGCCCACGCCCGGCGCAGCCGAGCCAGCGCGGTGCGCGTCTGGATTTCGCCCTTGATGCGAGCTTGGCCAGCGGCCTGATGAGCCTGGCCAAACAGCGCGGCGTCACGCCGTTCATGCTGTTGCTGGCAAGCTTCCAGGCCTTGCTCTATCGCTACAGCGGTCAGTCCGATGTGCGCGTTGGCGTGCCGATTGCCAACCGCAATCGCGCGGAAACCCGGGGCCTGATCGGCTTCTTCGTCAACACCCAGGTGATGCGTGCCGAACTGGACGGGCGCCTGCCATTCAGCCAGTTGCTCGACCAGACCCGTGCTGCTTCGCTGGACGCCCAGGCTTACCAGGACTTGCCGTTCGAGCGACTGGTGCAAGCCCTGCAAGGTGAACGCAGCCTCAGCCACAGCCCATTGTTCCAGGTGATGTTCAACCACCAGCAAGCCAAGCCGGCGGCAGTCAGCGGCTTGCTCGCCGGGCTGCGGGTCGAGGCGCTGAACGCCACGGCGCACACCACCCAATTCGATTTGCAACTGGACACGCAGGAGGAGGGCGACAAGCTGTTCGCCAGCCTGACGTATGCCACCGATCTGTTCGATGCCGAGCGCATCGAGCACCTGGCTCGCCATTGGCGCAACCTGCTGGCCGGTGTATTGGCCAACCCGCAAACCCCGCTCGCCGAATTGCCGCTGCTGGATGCCGACGAGCGTCTGCGCATTCTGGATGACCTCAACGACACCGCTCAGGCCTATCCGGGCGAAGTCTGCGTGCAGCGGCATTTCGAAGAGCGTGTGATCGAAGACGGTGACGCCACCGCATTGGTGTTCCAGGGCCAGTCTTTGAGTTACGCCGAACTGAACCTGCGCGCCAACCGCCTTGCCCATCACTTGCGCGTCCAAGGCGTCGGCCCCGAAGTGCTGGTGGGGATTGCCTGCGACCGCTCGTTTGAAATGGTCGTCGGCCTGCTGGCGATTCTCAAGGCCGGTGGCGCCTATGTGCCGCTGGACCCGGAATACCCGCTCGATCGCCTGAGCTACATGATCGAAGACAGCGGCATTTCGCTGTTGCTGACCCAGGAACATCTGCTGGCGCAGTTACCGACCCCGGACAACGTGCGCACCTTGTGCCTGCACGCCGAGGCCGATTGGCTGAGCGATCTGCCGGGCAGTGATCTACCCAATCTGGCCGTGGCAGAAAACCTTGCCTACGTCATCTACACCTCCGGCTCCACCGGCAAACCCAAGGGCGCGGGCAACCGCCATGTGGCGCTGCACAACCGCCTGGAGTGGATGCAGGAAGCTTACAATTTGCTACCGAGCGACCGCGTGCTGCAAAAAACGCCGTTCAGTTTCGACGTGTCGGTGTGGGAGTTTTTCTGGCCGCTGATGAAAGGTGCCACCCTGGTCATCGCCGCGCCCGGCGAGCACCGTGATCCGCAACGCCTGACCGCGCTGATCGTCGAGCAGGCGATCACCACGCTGCACTTCGTGCCGTCGATGCTCTCGGCGTTCATCGGTGCCGAGGAGGCGCTGGCCTGCACCTCGCTGCAACGGATCATTTGCAGTGGTGAAGCGCTGCCGATGGAACTGCAACGCCAGACTTTGCGCAGCCTGCCCCAAGCCAATCTGTACAACCTCTATGGCCCGACCGAAGCGGCCATCGACGTGACCCACTGGACCTGTGTGGAAGAGGGTCGCGACAGCGTGCCGATCGGCCGCCCGATCGCCAACCTGCGCACCTGCATCCTCGACAGCGAACTGCAACCCTTGCCACTGGGCGCGGTGGGCGAGTTGTACCTCGGCGGCATCGGCCTGGCCCGGGGTTACCACCGTCGTGGCGCGCTGACCGCCGAGCGTTTCGTGGTCGACCCGTTCGGCAGCGGCGAGCGCCTGTACCGCACCGGTGACCTGGCGCGCTATCGCGCTGACGGTGCCATCGATTACTGCGGCCGGATCGACCACCAAGTGAAGATTCGCGGTTTGCGCATCGAGCTGGGTGAAATCGAAGCGCGCCTGCAAGAACATGCCGACGTGCAGGAAGCTGTGGTGCTGGCCCTCGACGGCCCGAGCGGCAAGCAACTGGTCGCGTACCTCGTGCCGCAGGATCGCGCGTTGGTCAGCGCCGATGCGGAGCAACAAGGCGCCTGGCGCGAAACCCTGAAAAGCCATTTGCTGGCGAGCCTGCCGGATTACATGGTGCCGGCCCAGACCGTATTGATCGAGCAGATGCCGCTGAGCCCCAACGGCAAACTCGACCGCAAACGCCTTCCTGCGCCGACCGCACAAGTCAGCCAACGTGTCTTCGAAGCGCCGCGCAGCGCACATGAGCAGGTGCTGGCGCAGATCTGGCAGGACGTGTTGGGCGTGGAACAGGTCGGGCGTCAGGACAACTTCTTCGAACTGGGCGGCGACTCGATCATTTCGATCCAGGTGGTCAGCCGTGCCCGCCGTGCCGGCCTGAGCCTGCAACCGCGGGATCTGTTCCAGCAGCAAACCCTGCAAGCGCTGGCAGCGGTGGTCAAGGAGCAGGCCGCACCGCTGGCGCAACAAGGGCCGGTGGACGGCGTGCAAACACTCACGCCGATCCAGCGCTGGTTCTTCGACGAGCCGATCCCGCAGCGCGCGCACTGGAACCAGGCGGTGCTGCTGGTGCCGCGGGAAACCCTCGAATTGCCGCGCCTGCAAGCGGCGCTGCAACGCCTGCTCAAGCAGCATGATGCCCTGCGTTTGCGCTTCAGCCAGGTCGATGGGCAGTGGTCGGCGCGTTATGTCGGAGCCGACAGCGCCGATGTAATCGATATGCTCTGGACCGCCCGCGTGGCCAGCGATGCGTCGCTGGAATCGGTGTGCGACGAAGCCCAGCGCAGCCTCAGCCTGCAAGACGGGCCGTTGTTGCGCGTCGCGTTGATTGCCCAGGCCGATGGCTCCCAGCGTTTGCTGTTGGTCATCCATCACTTGGCGGTGGACGGTGTGTCCTGGCGGGTGTTGCTGGAAGATTTACAGGCGGCCTACCAAGGGCAAGACTTGCCACCGAAGACCAGTTCGTTCCAGGTCTGGGCGGACAAACTCGATGCGTACGCACGCTCCGAGGCCGCTGCCGGCGAACTGGACGGGTGGCAGGCGCAGTTGAGCGTCGCGAATGATTCGCTGCCAGCCGCCAATGCCCAGGCCAGTCAGGCCGGACATCTGCGCCAGGGCGTCAGCATCGGCCTCAATCGCGAACAGACCCGCCAGCTGCTGCAACAGGCGCCGTCGATCTACCGCACCCAGGTCAACGACCTGCTGCTGACCGCGCTGGCCCGCACCCTCAGCCGCTGGACCGGCCACGAATCAGCGTTGATCCAGCTCGAAGGCCATGGCCGCGAAGAGCTGTTCGACGACATCGACCTGACCCGCACCGTCGGCTGGTTCTCCAGCCTGTTCCCGGTGTGCCTGACCCCGACTGCGGACCTTGCCGGTTCGATCAAGGCGATCAAGCAACAACTGCGCGAGATCCCCGGAAAAGGCATGGGCTACGGCCTGTTGCGCTACATGGGCGATGCCTCGACCCAGGCGGCGTTGGCTGCGTTGCCGCAAGCGCGGGTCACCTTCAACTACCTCGGGCAGTTCGATCAAAGCTTCGCCGAGGACGCGCTGTTCACTCCGGCGCGCGAATCCAGCGGTGCCGCACAATCGGCCGACGCACCCTTGCCGAACTGGCTGTCGGTGGACGGCCAGGTCTATGGCGGCGAACTGAAACTGGACTGGACCTTCAGCTGCGAATGCTTCGACCGGCGCGAGATCGAAGCGCTGGCGGCGGATTACCAAAACGAATTGCTGGCGCTGATCGCCCACTGCCTGAGCGAAGGCGCGGGTGGCGTGACCCCGGCGGACTTCCCGTTGGCCCGTCTGACCCAGGCGCAACTCGATGGCCTGCCGGTGCCGCCGGCGCAGATCGAAGACCTGTATCCACTGTCACCGATGCAGTCCGGTCTGCTGTTCCACAGCCTCTACGAATCCGAATCCGGCGCCTACGTGAACCAGCTCAGCGTCGAAGCCCGCGGCCTCGATGCCGAGCGCCTGGGCCGCGCCTGGCAAGCGGTGCTCGACACCCACCCGATCCTGCGCAGCAGTTTCCACTTCCCGGATGGCTTCGAAGCGCCGGTGCAGCTGGTGCATCGTCACCTGCACTTGCCACTGACCTGCCTCGACTGGCGCGACCGCAGTGATCAGGCCCAAGCGCTGGCGCGGTTGATCGACAGCG
Source organism: Pseudomonas fluorescens (assembly GCF_902497995.1). Lineage (GTDB taxonomy): Bacteria > Pseudomonadota > Gammaproteobacteria > Pseudomonadales > Pseudomonadaceae > Aquipseudomonas > Aquipseudomonas fluorescens_BK. The sequence continues at coordinate 27,282 of NZ_CABVII010000008.1, forward strand.
AACGCCTGCAACTCGATTCGACCCGGGCGCCGCTGATGCGCCTGACCCTGGTGCGCCTGGACGACGAGCGTCAGCAACTGATCTACACCCACCATCACCTGTTGCTCGACGGCTGGAGCAACTCGCTGCTGTTGAGCGAAGTGCTGCAGCGTTATGCCGGGCAACAGGTGCAGGCAACCACCGGGCGTTTCGCCGACTACATCGGCTGGCTGCAACGACAGGACGCCCAAGCCGACGAGCTGTTCTGGCGCGGGCAACTGGCGACGCTGGACAACCCGACCCTGCTGGCCCAGAGCCTGGCCCAGGGCAACAGTAAAAACCTGTCGACGGCGGAGTTTGCCGACCATCGCCAGACCTTCGATGTCGCCACCAGCAAGCGCTTCAGCGACTTTGCCCGGCAGCAGAAAGTCACCCTCAACACCCTGGTGCAAGGCGCCTGGGCGCTGTTGCTGCAACGCTACAGCGGCCAGCGCAGCGTCGCGTTCGGCGCGACGGTGGCGGGGCGCCCGGTGGACTTGCCGGGGGCTGAAAGCCAGCTCGGCCTGTTCATCAATACCTTGCCGGTGATCAGCAGCCCGGAGGCGCTTGAAAGCGTCGAGCAGTGGCTGACCCGCTTGCAGGCGCAGAACCTGGAACTGCGTGAGCATGAATTCACCGCGTTGGGTGATATTCAGCGTTGGGCCGGACGTGCCGGCGAGCCGTTGTTCGACAGCCTGCTGGTATTCGAAAACTTCCCGGTGGCCGAAGCGCTGCAACAGGGCGCGCCGGCCGGTTTGAGCTTCTCGATCCCGCAGAACCATGAACGCACCAACTTCCCGCTGACCCTGGCGGCCACCGCCGAAAGCCAGCTCAGCCTGAACTGGAGCTACCAGTGCGCGCACTTCAGCAGCGACGCCATTGCCCGCATGAGCGAGCACCTGGCTGCATTGCTGGCGGCGATGGTCGCCGCGCCACAGGCGGCATTGAGTGAACTGGACCTGCTGACCGCGCCGGAGCGCGCGCAACAGTTGCTCGAGTGGAACCCGGCGTTCGCCGCGCAGGAAAACCCGCTCTGCGTGCATCAGTTGATCGAAAACCAGGCCGTCATCCGCCCGGACGCCACCGCGCTGATCTTCAACGACCTGGAACTGAGCTTCGACCAGCTCAACCGCCGCGCCAACCAGTTGGCACACCGCCTGCGCGCACTGGGCATCGGTCCGGAAGTGCGGGTCGGCCTGGCGATGCAGCGAACGCCCGAGATGATCATCGGCCTGCTGGCGATCCTCAAGGCCGGCGGCGCGTACGTGCCGCTGGACCCGGCCTATCCGGCCGAACGCCTGCGCTACTTGATGGAAGACAGCGGCATTTCGCTGCTGATCAGCCAGTCGTGGCTGCGGGAAAAACTGCCATTGCCTGAAGGTCTGTCGGTACTGGAAATAGACCGCGAACCGCTGGCGTTCATGGCTGACACCAACCCGGTCAACCTGACCTGCGGCGAGAACCTGGCCTACCTGATCTACACCTCGGGTTCCACCGGGCGGCCCAAAGGCGTCAGTGTGGCCCACGGTCCGCTGGCCATGCATTGCCTGTCGATCGGCGAGTTGTACGGCATGACCCCGGACGATCGCGAGCTGCAATTCGCCTCGATCAGCTTCGACGGCGCCCACGAACGCTGGCTGACGCCGCTGGTGTTCGGTTCGGCGGTGATGCCGCGGGACGACGAGTTGTGGAGCGCGGAGCGCACCTGCGCCGAGATCGAAAAGCACGGCATCACCATCGCCTGCTTCACCCCGAGCTACCTGGCACAGATCGCCGATTTCATGGGCGAAGCGGGGCGTGATCTGCCGATCCGTTCCTACACCCCGTGCGGTGAAGGCATGGCCAAGCACGCGTTCGATGAAGTCCAGCAGGTGCTGCAACCCAAGCGCCTGATCAACGGTTATGGCCCAACGGAAACGGTGATCACGCCGTTGATCTGGCTGGCGTACCCGGATACCGAATTCGACTCGGCGTTCATGCCGATTGGTCGGCCGGTGGGCAACCGCAGCGCCTATATCCTGGATGGCGGCTTGCAGCCGTTGCCGGTCGGCGTGGCGGGCGAGTTGTACCTGGGCGGCGAAGGCGTCGCGCGGGGTTACCACCAGCGTCCGGACCTGACCGCTGAACGTTTCGTGCCGGATCCATTTGTGGCCGGTGCGCGCTTGTATCGCAGTGGCGACCTCGCACGGTTCCGCGCCGACGGCGTCGTCGAGTACCTGGGCCGTATCGACCAGCAAGTGAAGATTCGCGGGTTCCGCATCGAACTTGGCGAAATCGAAGCCTGCCTGCTGGAACACGAAGGCGTGCGTGAAGCCTTTGTGATCGATCGCGAAGGCCCGGTCAGCCGGCAGTTGGTCGGTTACATCGTGCCGCGCGATCCGCTCGCCGATGAGCAGGATTTGCGTGAAGCGCTGACCGCTCACCTGCGCAGCCGTCTGCCGGCGCACATGCTGCCGGCGCATCTGATGTGCCTGGCCGCGTTGCCGCTGACGCCGAACGGCAAGCTCGACCGTCAGGGTCTGCCGGCCCCCGAAGCTTGCCGTGAGACCCACGATCAAGTGGCCGCCGCATCACCGGCCGAAGCCTTGCTGGTGGAGATCTGGCAGGAACTGCTGGGGCTGGAGTCGGTGGGTGTCACCGAGAACTTCTTCGAGCTCGGCGGTGACTCGATCATCTCGCTGCAGGCAGTGAGTCGTGCCGGGCAGCGCGGGCTGGTGTTCAGTCCCAAGCAACTGTTCGAACAGCAGACCATTCGTGCGCTGGCCGCCGTGGCCAGCAGCCGTGAAGCAGCGTTGGTTGAGGCGCCGAAAGTCGACGCTTTCTCATTGGTGGCGCACATCGACATCGCCGCCCGCGAGGGTCTGCAAGACTTGTATCCGCTATCGCCGATGCAACAAGGCATGCTGTTCCATTGCCTCGATTCGCCGGAGCTGAACCCCTACGTCAACCAGTTGAGCGTGGCGGTGGACGGTTTGCAGGTACCGCGTTTCCGTGCGGCCTGGCAGACCCTGGTCGAGCGTCACGAAGTGCTGCGTGCGGCGTTCCGCTGGCGCGATGGCCTGGCGGATCCGCTGCAAGCGGTGTTCACCGACGTCGAGTTGCCGATCGAAGAACTCGACTGGCGCGAGCGTACCGACACCGAACAGGCGTTGAGCGAACTGGCGGCAGCGGAACAAGCCAAAGGCTTCGACCTGAGCTGCCCGCCGTTGATGCGTTTTATCCTGGTGCGCCTGGGCGATGACCGTTACCAGATGATCTGGATCTACCATCACCTGCTGCTGGATGGCTGGAGCGCCTCGCGACTGTTGGCCGACATGCTGCGCCTGTACCACAACGAAAGCCTGCCGACCCTGACCGGTCGTTACGCCGACTACATCGCCTGGCTGCAACGCCAGGACGGGGCACAGGCCGAAGGTTTCTGGCGCGAGCGCCTGGCATTGCTCGAAGAACCGACCATCCTGGCCAAGGCTTCGGGCGCTGCAGGCTCCGGTCACGGCGTGATATACAGCAACCTCGACGCCGAGGCGACGCGCAAACTGCACGCCTTCGCCAAGCGGCAACGGGTAACCCTCAACACGCTGGTGCAAGGCGCGTGGCTTCTGTTGCTGCAACGCCACAGCGGCCAGCGCAGCGTCGCATTCGGCGCCACGGTGGCGGGGCGTCCGACCGGGCTTGCCGGTGCGCAGGACATGCTCGGCCTGTTCATCAACACCTTGCCGGTGATCCAGACCCTCGACCCGCAACAGCCGCTGGGCGAGTGGTTGCGCGCGTTGCAGGATTACAACCTCATGGTCCGCGACTACGAGCACACGCCGTTGTCGGACATCCAGCGCTGGGCCGGACAAGGTGGCCAGGGCCTGTTCGACAGCATCATCGTGTTCGAAAACCATCCGGTAGACCGTGCCTTGAAAGGGGGCGAGGAAGGTGAGCTGCGCTTTGCCGAAGTCGGCAGCGGCGGGGTGACCAACTTCCCGATGGACTTGATGGTCAGCGCCAACGAGGAAGGTCTGGAAGTCGAATACCTGTTCCTGCGTGACCGCTTCAGCGAGCTGGAAGTTGAGCGGATTCGTGCGCAGCTTGAAGGGTTGCTGCGTGCATTGCCTGAGGATGCTACTTGTCTGCTGGGCAATATCGGTTTGCCTGAAGCGGTTATCAGCCTGCCGCAAGCGAGCGATGACCCTGCCGATCTGCTGCACGCCTTCAATCAGCATGTGTGCAACCAGCCGCAGAAAATCGCCTTGATCTGTGAAGATCGGCAAGTCAGTTATGCCGAGCTCGAGGCGCAAGCCAATGGGCTGGCGCAGCACTTGATCGGTCGCGGTATCGGTGCGGAAAGTCTGGTGGCTGTGGCGTTGCCGCGCTCCGAACGCACCATCGTCGCGTTCCTTGCGGTGCTCAAGGCTGGTGCGGCTTACCTGCCGCTGGACCTGGCGTACCCCGCCGAGCGACTGGCCTACATGCTCAGCGATTCTGCCGCCAGCCTGTTGCTCTGCGACAGCGATCTGGGCGAACGACTGACCCTGGCCGACAGCCCGCCACGTCTGTTGCTCGATCAGCTGAGCGTTGGCGACAGTGTTGAGCGTCCTGTTTCCAATCCATTGCCGGGACACCTGGCTTACCTGATTTATACCTCCGGCTCCACCGGCCTACCCAAGGGTGTGGCCGTGGCGCGCGGGCCGATTGCCCGGCATTGCCGTGGCATTATCGACCTCTACGAGCTGGCACCGCGCAGCCGCGAGCTGCACTTCATGTCGTTTGCCTTCGACGGTGCGCAGGAGCGTTGGTTGAGCGTGATGTTGGCCGGCGGCAGTCTGGTGATCCGCGACGACATTCTGTGGACCCCGGAACAAACCCTGGACGTGCTGCATCGTCATGGCGTCACCGTGGCCTGCTTCCCGCCAGCGTATCTGCAACAGATGGCCGAAGTGGCCGAGCGCCTGGGCAATCCGCCGGCGGTCGAGGTGTATTGCTTTGGTGGTGATGCAGTGCCGCAAGCCAGTTTCGAGCAAGTCAAACGTGCTCTGCGCCCACAGCGTCTGGTCAACGGCTACGGCCCGACCGAAACCGTGGTCACGCCGCTGTTGTGGCGTGCCGAAGTCAGCGAAACCTGCGATGCGGCCTATGCGCCGATCGGGCGTGGTGTGGCCGGGCGTGGTTTGTATGTGCTGGATGCCGATCTCAATCCATTGCCGGTCGGTGTCAGCGGCGAGCTGTACCTGGGCGGCGAATGCCTGGCCCGTGGTTACCACCAGCGTCCGGGCATGAGTGCCGAACGTTTCATCCCCGATCCGTTCGAGGCCGGTGGCCGCATGTACCGCACCGGCGACCTGGTGCGCCAGCGTGAGTGTGGGTTGATCGACTACCTGGGACGTCTCGACCAGCAAGTGAAGATCCGTGGATTCCGCATCGAGCTCGGCGAAATCGAAGCCCGCCTGCGTGACTGCGCCGGGGTGCAGGATGCCGCCGTGGTGGTGCACGACACGCCGACTGGCAAGCAGTTGGTTGGCTATGTGGTGGCTGCCGGTGCTGTTGGACTTGATCGCCGCTTGAAGTCTGAACTGCAAGCGCAACTGCCGGACTACATGGTGCCGGCACGGATCATGGTGCTGGAACGCTTCCCGCTGTCGGCCAACGGCAAACTCGATCGCCGCGCACTGCCTGTGCCTGAATGGGCCCTTGGCGGTTATCGTGCACCGCGCAACGCACTGGAAACGGCGCTGACCGCGATCTGGCAAGAAGTGCTGGGCGTGCCGCAAGTGGGCATCGACGACAACTTCTTCGAACTGGGTGGCGACTCGCTGCAGGTGCTCAAAGTGATTTCGCGGGTGCGCAGCCAGCCGCAACTGGGCTTCGACTTGAAGCTGCGCGACCTGATGCAGAAACCCTGCATCGCCGAACTCAGTGGCTATCAGGCGGCCGAGCAGGCGTCTGCGCCGGATCCGCTGCTGGCGCTGAATGCACGAATCCCGAACGTGCCGGCGCTGTTCTGCCTGCACGCCGGTTTCGGCACGGTGTTCGACTACGAACCGCTGGCGCGGCGTCTGGAAGGACGGCGCACGGTGTACGGCCTGCAATGCCGGATGCTGCTCGATCCGCAGTGGCAGGACGCGTCGCTGCTGGCCATGGCCCAGGCCTACACGCAACGGATTCGCACGCAACAGCCCGAAGGCCCGTACTACTTGCTCGGCTGGTCGCTGGGTGGCGCGTTGACGCAACTGGTTGCCCATGAACTGGAATCCCAGGGTCAGACGGTGGCGTTTGCCGGGCTGGTCGACAGCTATGTGGCGGGCACGGCGCAGGCGTCGGACTGGCGAGAAGATTTGGCGGACTTCTTGAAGTTTGTCCTCGGTCAGCCGTCTAAAGAAGCACAGGCGTTGATTGCCTCGAAAGCCGCAGGCCTGAACGAGCGCGAAGGCGCCACCGCAGTGATCGAGGCAGCCATGCACGGCTCCAATGACCACGCGGCGTTGGGCGCCAGTGAACTGACGCAGATCTTCGCCACCGGTTCATCGCTCAAACACCTGTCACTGGCGCAACGACAACTGCCCGCGATCCAGGCCACGGCCCATCGCTGGTGGGTAGCCGGGCGCGACGACGAACGTCGGGTGTTCGAGGCCCAGGTTGGCGGCCATGGCATTGATCGCCTGCTTGCCGGCGGACACTACGAACTGCTGCGCGGTGACGAATTGCTCGACGAACTGCAAGACCTGCTGGAGCACAGGCTGGCTATTGCGTAACCGCAGCCATGCACGAAACCCATGTGGGAGCGGGCTTGCTCGCGAAGAGTGCGTATCTGTGGATATTCATGTCGCTGACACACCGCATTCGCGAGCAAGCCCGCTCCCACAGGTTTTGTGTACATCTCAAGATTGTGTAAGCCCGATCATTGACCCTATTGCGTAAAAGGATTCATCCCATGGCCGTATTGCCAGAGCTTGAAGCATTTCTCGAACTCGCCGAATTCGGCCGCCTGACCGGCAAAAGCCGCGCCATGCATGAACAGTCGCCGCAACAGGCACGAATCGACTTCGAAGCCTCCTCGGCGTTTCTCGACGTGCCGCTCGACAGCGTTGCCTGCGAGGACTTCACCATTGCCGCACGGGACGGCCATAGCCTCTCGGCTCGCCTGTATCGCGACGGCAACCCGGTCGATGGGCTGCAGCCCGTGGTCCTGTATTTCCACGGCGGCGGTTACGTGGTTGGCAGTCTCGATTCCCACGACGCACTGTGCCGGCGTCTGGCAGCCCAGGGCGGTTTCGCCCTGTTGACGGTGGATTACCGCCTGGCACCGGAATGGCGTTTCCCGACCCCGGTACAGGACGCCTGCGATGCCGGCAACTGGCTGGTCCGCGAGGGCGCAGCCCATGGCCTGGACGCAACGCGGGTCGCCGTGGCCGGTGACAGCGTCGGCGCGACCCTGGCCACGGTGCTGTCGATCATGGCCGTGCGTGAGCCAGCAGAATTACTGTTGAAACCCAAGGCCCAAGTGCTGGTGTACCCGGTAACGGATGCCACCACCAAGCGCGCCTCGCACCGCGACTTTGCCGAAGGCTACCTGCTGGAAACGCCGACGCTGGACTGGTTCTACGCCCATTACGCCCGCACAACCCAGGACCTGGCGGACTGGCGCTGCTCGCCGTTGCTGGCGGCTGACCTGTCAGGCCTGGCACCGGCGCTGGTGTACCTGGCCGGCCATGATCCGCTGCATGACGAAGGGCTAGCGTATGCCGAGCTTCTGCGTGCTGCCGGTAATGAGGTGACGTTGCTGGAACAGCCGGGCATGACCCATGACTTCATGCGCATGGGTGGGTTGCTCAGTGAGGTGGAAGGGATTCATGCGCAAGTGGCGGAGTGGGTGCGTTCGCAGCTTTGAATTGAAATGCAAAACGCCGCCATTCCTGGATAGGGGGTGGCGGTTTTTTACATTAAGCAGGAAGATTTTTGGTGGATTTACCATCGCCTTCGCGAGCAAGCCCGCTCCCACATTTTGATCCATGTCGTACACAAATTTTGTGCCTCTGAAGATCAAATGTGGGAGCGGGCTTGCTCGCGAAGACTGCCCGACAGTCAATACAAATCTATAGCTCCAACAAATGCGCGTACTAACAATGCAGGCACTGTTTTTTCCGTTTATGTACATCGCGTGTAAGTACCGTTACCCGTCATTAAACATTGTTTAATTGCGTTTGCTTAATCGCCCGCAAGATGACTTCCTACAAGCTACAACACCTTGCGCCATTGCCTACAGTTACGCCAGAATCCGCCGGCTTGTGCGCCTTGGGTGCGGGCTCTATCGTTTATCGGTCGCTGAAAAACAGCGATCGGGTTTGGTAGCCCGTTTCGTATTAGGCGCATAGCGCCACCTTACGCAGTCGCTTTCTCGGGACTTTGTTTTATGGTGGCCATGCGCAGGGCTCCTTCAGGGGCGCCGGGTTCCTAATGCGACCGGTCTACCAACCCGCGTATGGCCGCCACCTTTCGTTTGGTAGCGAGGGTGATGGCTCCTTTGTTATTCGTATTAGGAGTTTCATCTATGTTCAAGGTCACACCCAACCCGCCAGACACCGATCCGGCATACCCCTACGAAAACCTGGATTCAAAAAAACTCCACGATGCCGCCGAGCGCGCGCTCGACCATCACCTCAATCCGGCCGCCAACATCATGGCCACGCCACGCACACCCGGCACCATGTTCATCGTCAATCCCGAGCTCGATACCGAGACACTGCTGGCCCATGCCTGCGAGTCGCTGGCATCGGCCAATGTCATGGCCATGGACCTGGCGGATCATATGGAGGGGCCGAGTCGCCATTCACTGCTGGGGATTGCGCAGGTCATCATGCTGGGAGAGTTGGCGGTGAATCGGGCGCTGGATCGACTCGACCCGCCTTAGTAGACACTGCCCCTTTGCCGGATGTCTGGTGCCGGGATTTGTAGCAGGGCGGCTATCGCCTTCGCGAGCAAGCCCGCTCCCACAGTTGCTAGATGTGAACATTGAATTCTGTGTTCACTGAAGATTCCCTGTGGGAGCGGGCTTGCTCGCGAAGACGGCATCACAATCAGCGAAATTCTCAAGCCAAAAAAAATGCCCGCATCTCACGACACGGGCATTTTTCATTTCAGCTCAGCGCTCAGAAATCATACTTCGCGGTGACTTGCATGTTGCGCGGCTCGCCGTAGAAGGTGGTGCCGAAGTTGCCAAGGCCGGTCAGGTAGCGCTTGTCGAAGACGTTGTTGGCATTCACGGTGAAGCTCAGGTGATCGTCGTATTCATACCGGGTCATCAGGTCGACGAGGGTGTAGCCACCTTGCTTGAGCGAGGTGCTGCCATCGGTAGGGCTAAAACTCTGGCCGTAAAACGCGCTTTGCCAGCTGACACCGCCACCTACGGTGACCTGGTCCAGCGCGCCGGGCAAACGGTAGGTGGTGAAGGTGCGGACCACGTGTTCCGGTTTGCTGGTGGCCAGAGGGAAACCGTAGATGCGTTGGTGATCCTCGTCGCGGGTACGGGCATAGGTGTAGCCGGCCGATACGTTCCAGTCCTGGGCCAGTTCACCGGCCAGTTCCAGTTCAACGCCGTTGGTGGTGGCACCGTCGACGGCTTGGAAAATGCCGTCGCCGGTGATCTCATTGGTGCCGACCGACTCAGCGACGTTGTCCTGCTCGATGCGGAAGAAGGCCAGGCTGGCGTTGAGTTTGCCTTCGAAGTAGGCCGCTTTCAGACCGGTTTCGTAGGCGTCACCTTCAACCGGGTCCAGGGTCTTGCCATTGATGTCTTTGTTGATTTGTGGCTGGTAAATGCTGGTGTAGCTGGCGTAGACCGAGTAGGTATCGTTCAGGTCATACACTATACCGGCGTAGGGCGTGACGACCCCGTGTTCCTTGTAGCTGGCGTGGGTGTCGGCCAGGCCGGCGCCCGGATAGTAGGTGTAATCCTCGTTGTACTTGTAGGTGCTGACACGACCGCCAAGAATGAACGACAGGTCATCGGTCGGGCGCAGGCGCGTGGCCAGGTAAGCGCCGTTCTGGCTCTGGGTGCGCTCGTACTTGCCGATTTTCGGGAAGTCCGGCTTCGCGATATGGCCTGCCCAGTCAAAGATGTTGCCCGGTACCAGTCCGTCGGAGTCGGCGGCACTACCAAAGTTTGCGCCAGTCTGACGGGAGTGGGCCGCCATGAAACCAGCCACCAGTTCATGCTCGCGACCGCCCAGGGTGAAAGGGCCGGAGACGTTAACGTCGCCTGTGTACTGCTCGCGATGGCCTTCCCAGTGCCCCTGGTAAAAGGACATGCCTTCGCCGGTGTCGCGGTCCGGGAAACCACCGCTGGCCGAGGCCAGTTGAGTATCGTGATCGGTAGTTTTCTGGTCGAGGCTGACCTTGAGTTTCCAGTCGTTGGCCAGCGCCTGCTCCAGGGACGCGAAGTAGGTGGTGCTGTCGAAGTCACGACGGCTCCAGTCGGCGCCCGGGTTGAAGCCGCGGGAGAAGTTGGTTTTGCCGCCGTCAGCGTAGTAAACCGTGTTACCGGTCCAGGAACTGCCGCGAGGGGTGACGCTGGACTTGTCGACGCCCAGGGTCAGCAGGGTATCGTCGGTAAGGTCGGCTTCGAGAACACCGTAATACAGGTCTTTCTTCTGGCTGTAGTGATCGATGTACGAATCTTTGTCCTGCAGGGCGCCGACGAAGCGGCCACGCACGTTGCCGGATTCGGTGAGCGAGCCAGAGACGTCGCCTTCGGTACGGTAGTTGTCCCAGTAACCGGCGGTGGCGCTGACCGAAGCCTTGAATTCCTTGGTTGGCTTCTTGCGCACCAGGTTGACGGTGGCGGATGGGTCACCCGCGCCGGTCATCAGGCCCGTCGCACCCTTGATGACTTCGATGCGGTCGAGGTTTGCAGAGTCGTCGCCGTTGTTCGGGTTTTCACCGTAGACACCGTCATAAGGAATGTTGACGCCATCGTATTGAAAGTTGGTGATGGCGAAGCCCCGCGCGGAAAACTCGGTACGGTCGCTGTCGTACTTCTGCGTTGTAACGCCCGGAGTATTGCGCAAGGCGTCGGCAACGCTGGTGACACCGCGGTCATCCATCTGCTGACGAGTCACCACGGTCACCGATTGCGGCGTTTCACGCAGGGTCAGCGGCAACTTGGTCGCGGTGGTGGTCGCGCCGGTGGTGTAGGAGCCGGTGTCTTCGGTGGTCAGGCCCAGGGCCTGGCCGGAAATGGTGGTCGCGCCCAGTTGCAGGCTCGAGCCGCCGCCGGACACCAGGGTCACGGTGTTGCCGTTGATCTGGAACGAAATGCCGGTGCCCTTGAGCAGTTCCGACAGGGCCTGGGAAGGCTCCAGCGACCCGGACACCGCGCGGGACTTGATCCCGGCGACCTGGTCCGGGCTGTAGAGGATCTGCAGGCTGGTCTGCATGCCCAGTTCAGTCAACGCGCTGGATAGCGGCTGGACCGGGATACTCACTTTTACAGGTGCAGCGTTGGCCATCGAGCTCCCCAGCAAGGTGGCGGTCAGCAGTACGCTGGTGAACAGGGTGCGATGCAAAGTCGGGCGCTGTACGGCCAGCGCGAGAGGTGTGCGGCGGGTTTGAGGTCGCATTACTTACCTGAGCTCCTGAAAAAGTGTTGTGCAGAGTTTTTGTTAATAGGAATGATTATTAGACGCAGCACGAGCGGAAAACCGGAAAGAAACCGGGAAAATAAATTTTTGCGGCTTTTCGGTAGGAGCCAGGCTTGCCGGCGAAGGCGTCCTCAAGATCGCTTCGCCGGCAAGCCTGGCTCCTACGGGCGAAGGCGTCCTCAAGATCGCTTCGCCGGCAAGCCTGGCTCCTACGGGCGAAGGCGTCCTCAAGATCGCTTTCGCCGGCAAGCCTGGCTCCTACGGGCGAAGGCGTCCTCAAGATCGCTTTCGCCGGCAAGCCTGGCTCCTACGGGCGAAGGCGTCCTCAAGATCGCTTCGCCGGCAAGCCTGGCTCCTACGGGCGAAGGCGTCCTCAAGATCGCTTCGCCGGCAAGCCTGGCTCCTACGGGGGGGGTATCAGGCAGGGGCCATTTCGGTGATGACTTTGCCGCTTTCCATACGCACCAATTGATCCGCCACATCGAAATAGCGGTCATCGTGGGAGATCACGATGATGGTCTTGCCCAGGCGCTTGAGGTCCGGCAGCAGCTCGGTGTAGAAGATCCGGCGGAAGGTCGGGTCCTGATCGGCCGCCCATTCATCGAACACCAGCACCGGGCGTTCCTCGAGCCAGGCATTGACCAGGGCCAGGCGCTTGCGCTGGCCGGTGGAGAGGTCGGTGGTGGTGAAATTGCCGTCCTTGACGCTGACCTTGTGCGCGATTTCCAGCCGTTGCAGGTACTTGTTGGCGTCTTCGGGGATGTGCGTATCGCCCTGGACCACGTCATCGAACAGGTAATAGTCGGCAAAAATGGTGGTGAACAACTGGCGATAGTCGTCGCGGTTCTGCGCGTCGATGCCCACGCCGTTGACGCGGATTTCACCTTGCTGCGGCGTGTAAAGGCCCAGTAGCAACTTGATCAGCGTGGTCTTGCCGCAGCCGTTCTCGCCGACGATGAAGGTGATGTCGCCTTGCTTGATCGTCAGGTTCACCGGCCCTAACTGGAACGGCGCGGCACCTTCGGCAGCCGGGAACGCGAAGCGCACATCGGCCAGTTTCAGTTCGTGCACCGCTGGCTGGACGTTGCCCTGGTCGCTGAGCAGCAGATGCGGTTCAGGGGTGGAAAATTGCTCGGACAACTCGGCGATCCGGCGGAAGGCAATCTGCGCACGGCTGACGATGGGCAAGGTGCTGATCAGGTGCTCCAGCGGGCCTTTCATGTACAGCAGCACCAGCACGAAGCCGCTCATCACGGTCTTGTCGGCGCTCGGCCAGTAGGTTTGCAGCGCCAGGGCCAGGCCGATCACCACGAAAAACAGCATCGAGCCGAAGGTCTTGGCGATGACGAAGGTGTTGATCGAGCGCACCTGGGTGTTGCAGATGAACTCGGCGGTGGCCTTGATGCCCGAGACGAACATGCGCTGGCGGCGTGGGCGGTGAATGCGCAGTTCCTTGGCGCCTTCGGCAATCGCGTTGTAGTGCTTTTGCAGTTCGTCTTCGGCATCGCGGGCGGCCATGAAACCCTGCACGCCCTTGCTCTGGGCGTAGGCCTGGATCGCCGTGCCGATCAGGATCGCGGCGACCATGATCAGGAACATCGGCCACGACAGAATCGCCAGGTAGCCCATGCAGCCCAGGGTCACGGTGACGGAAATCGCCAGCGGCGCGAAGGCGAAGGCGAAGTCGCTGATGGTGTCGACGTCGTGGGTCAGCACCGGGATCAGGCGGTGGCTGCGATAGCGCTCGATCTGTTCGATCGGGGCCGACAGGACTTTTTCACCGAGCTGTTTACGCAACTTGGCGATGATGTGCTGGCCGACATAGTTGGTGCCGATGTCCGAGCAGATCGAACTGGCCAGCGCCAGCAGGCACAGGCCGGCGAACAGCGCGACGACGCCTTGGGTCAGGCCGGTTTCCGAATGCAGGGCGTTGTTGATGGTCGCCAGCAATACCGTGACGCTCAGGCCGCCGACCATGCCCAGGAAAATGGACGCGGCGACGATGAGCCGAAAGGGTTTCAACAGGGCGAACAATTCGCCGATGGCGCCACGGGTTGGCTGGGTCATGGAAGACAGTTCCTTGGGTCGTAAAGGCAGATACCCAGTAGAACGTCTGGTGGGAGGCTTAATTTACAAGGGCGCCGACTGGCGGCGAGGCGTTTGGCGCCGATCCCCTGTAGGAGCCAGGCTTGCCGGCGAAGGCGTCTTCATGGGCGGTGCAAGGCTTGAGGCAGCCTTTGCTGTAGGAGCCAGGCTTGCCGGCGAAGGCATCTTCATGGGCGGTGCAAGGCTTGAGGCAGCCTTTGCTGTAGGAGCCAGGCTTGCCGGCGAAGGCGTCTTCATGGGAGGTGCAAAGCTTGAGGCAGCCTTTGCTGTAGGAGCCAGGCTTGCCGGCGAAGGCGTCTTCATGGGCGGTGCAAAGCTTGAGGCAGCCTTTGCTGTAGGAGCCAGGCTTGCCGGCGAAGGCGTCTTCATGGGCGGTGCAAAGCTTGAGGCTGCCTTTGCGGGCAAGCCTCGCTCCTACAAGCGAAGGCGTCCTCAAGACCGCCTTCGCCGGCAAGCCTGGCTCCTACAAGGGGCAGCGTCCGGCTTAGAGGTCGCGCACTATGCGAAAGCCCATCCAGTCGCCACGCTCTTGCGGGTATTGGCTGTTGCGATTGCCGGAGCGCGAGAACACCGGGGCTTCACCCCAGTCGTTGCCGCGAATCCGCACGGTTTCGCACTTGGCCTCGACCCAGGCGCTGCCATCGGTGGGGGCGCCGACGTAGTCCGGGTGTTCGCAGTCTTCGACCCACTCGTAGACATTGCCGTGCATGTCATACATGCCGAACGCGTTGGGCGGGTAGCTGCCCACCGGCGAGCTGTAGCTGTAACCGTCCGCCGGGCCGTAGGTGTTGGCGTGCCTGGCGATGCTGTATTCCTTGCCCTCATCGAACGGGAAGGGGAACGGGCCCTTGCTGCCGCCGCGTGCCGCGTATTCGCGTTGCGCCTCGCTGACCATGCGGTACTGCTGGCCGGTCTTTTTCGACAGCCAGGCGACGTAGTTTTTCACGTCGTCGAAGTTCATGCACACCGCGGGCTGGCGCGGGCTTTGCGGATAGCGCGGCTTGCTGGCAATGCACTCGCGACCGGGGCGGGTGTCGCCGTTGGCGATGGTCACGCCACTTTCGCGCACGTAACTGTCCCACTCACCGGCGGTCACCTGGAAACGGCTCATGGCGAATGGCTTGGCGAAGGTCACTTCATGCATCGGACCTTCATCGGGTTCGCGCCCGACTTCGTCATCAGGGGTGCCCATGGAGAAGGTGCCGGCGGGCAGTACGACCATCTCCGGGCAATCCCGGCAGTCCTTGAATACCTTGCCTGGTTGCGCAGCGGCGGCGGCCTGGGCGGGGGCCGGCAGCAGTGTGGCCATGAGGGCGGTGAGAGCGAGAGCTTTGAGCGGCAGGGTAAGTGGATTGCTGTTCATGAGGTGTCTCGTTAGAAGAAAAAACTGGGGGCATGCGCCGAACCCTGTGGGAGCGGGCTTGCTCGCGAAGGCGGTGTGTCTGTCGATGTAGATATCGCCTGATACACCGCCTTCGCGAGCAAGCCCGCTCCCACAGGGTTCGGCGTCATGCCGTCATGCGGTCTTGTTCAGCACCGCCACGAAGCGGTCGATATCGTTTTCAGTGTTGAGCAGGCCCGGGGCGATGCGGATCACCGGGCCGACGTCGCGCTCGACCGAGTCGCAGACCACGCGGTTCTGCATCAGCTGCAGCGCGACCTTTTCGCAGTCGCGGTCCTTGATCCGGAAGAAGGTAAAACCGGCGGACAGCTGCGGGCTTTGCGGCGTGACCAGTTCGATCCGCGGCTGCTCCAGCAGACGATTTTTCGCGTAGGTGTTCAGCGCATGGATGCGTGCCCGGACCTCGGCCTTGCCCAGGTCCAGGTGCAGCTTGAAGGCTTCGTTCAGGGCCCAGCGGTGCTCGAAACTGTGATAACCGCCCGGGGTCATGATGGTCGAAAAGGTGGTGGCTTCGGAGAAGGTCGGGATGGTCGGCGTGACGTCCTTGAGCTCGGCCGAACGGGCGCAGATGATCCCGGTGCCCCGCGGGCCGAACATCCATTTGTGGGTGCCGGCAATGAAGAAGTCGCAGTGCATGTCGGGGAAGTCGAGGTCCTCGACGCCAAACCCGTGGACACCGTCGACCACATACAGGATGCGGTCCTTTTCCTCGCGGTTGCGGTTCTGTTCGTCCACCAGTTTGCCGATCTCGCCGATCGGCAGTTTCACGCCGCTGCCCGATTGCACCCAGGTCATGCCCAGCACCCGGGTTTCGGGGCGAATGCCTTGGGCAATCGTGCCGACGACTTCGTCCACCGAAAGGCTGTGGCTGTGCTCGAACAGCTTGAGCTTGCGCACCTTGACCCCGTCCTTTTGCTGGCGGTACGCCAAGGCATAGTTAGTGGCGTAGTGTTCGTGTTCGCTGGTGAGGATTTCCTGGTCCGGGCGCACGTGAATGCCGCCGTAGATCAGCGACAGGCCTTCGGTGGTGCTGCCGGTGAGGGCGATCTGTTCCGGTGCGGCCTTGAGATAACGACCGGCCCAGACCCGCACTTCGTGCTCGCGCTTTTCGGTTTCCCCCAGGTCCCAGTCCATGGCCAGGCCGGGGTTGCGGTCGAGGTTGGCGCGGTGCAGGTCGATCGCTTCACGCACGGGTTTGGGGTGCGAGGTCACCAGGAAGTTGGCGAAGTGCAGGTAATCCGGGTCCTGATTGAACAGCTGGCGCAACTGCGCCCATTTGTCCCTGGCCAGCGGCGCCGGGCTGGCGGCCAGCGCCGGCAGATTCACGGCGGCGCCCAGGGGCAGGCTCGCCGCGAGAATGCCGGCCTGTTTGAGGAATGAACGACGGTTGGTCATGAGCTCGGTTCGCTTTTGCAAAAGAGGGGTCAGTGTTTGGCCACAGGCCTGGAGGACTTCTGCACCTGGTCCCAGACTCGCAGGAAATTGCCGCCCCAGAGCTTGGCGATATCGGCTTCGCTGTAACCGCGGCTGAGCAGCTCGGCCGTCACATTGCGCCCCTCGCTGACGTCCTTCCAGCCATCGAGGCCGCCGCCGTCGTTGAAGTCGGAACTGATGCCGACATGGTCGATGCCGATTTTCTTCACCGCATAATCAATGGCGTCGCCGTAGTCCTTCAGCGTGGCCTTGGGTTCTTCGTCGACAATCCCGTAGAGCTCGCTGGCATACTCGCCGAAGCGTTGCTCGGACCAGACGGTGATCACCGGATCGCCTGGCATCAGCGCCATCTCCAGCCCTTGCAGCGGTTGCAGGTCGAAGCGGGCGCGCAGGGCGTTGAGTTTGTCCTGGGTGCCCTGGCTCAGAGGGCGGATGTAGGTCGGGAAGCCGACGATCTGCACCACGCCACCGCTGTTCTTGATCAGCTGCATTTCCTGGTCGCTGAGGTTGCGCGGGATGTCCACCAGGGCCCGAGGCGCCGAGTGGGACGCGACCATCGGGGTGCGGCTCAATTGGGCGACCTGCTCCAGGGCCTTGGTCGACATCTGCGACACATCGATGATCACGCCGAGGTCGTTGAGGCGCTGCACCGCTTGTTTGCCGATGTCCGACAGGCCACCGAGGGCGTCCCGGGAATCGTTGAAAAACGGCAGAGGCCGCGAGGAGTCGGCCCAGGCGTTGTTGCCGACATAGCTGAAGCCGAACATGCGCATGCCGCGAGCCGCCCACTTGTCCAGGGCGTTGAGGTCGTTGCCCAGGGGATAGGCGTTGAGCATGCTCAGGAAGATCGAGAACTTGCCTTCGCCATGCAGGCGCCGGAAATCGTCGGGGGTGTAGGCGATGGCGACCTGGTTGGGGAAGTCGCGCACCATCGTGCTGATGATCTTGTAGCGGGTTTCCTGTTCGAAACGGGCTTCGTCGACGAATCCTTCGGTGGGGCGGTGGGGGGCGTTTTCGCCGTTCCAGATTTCCGGCCAGCCAAAGATCGTCAGGGCCGCGCCGGACAGGCGCCCGCGTCCGCTCTTGACCAGGTCGAACTGGCCGCTGCCGTCCTTGTCGGCTTCGTTGCCGGCGGTGCCGAAATCCATGGGCACGGTGATGTGGCTGTCGAACGAGAGCATGCGTTCCTGCAGTTCATCGGCCTGTTTCATCACCTTGACCGGGTAGCCGGGATTGTCCTTGAACCAATAGTCCCAGACCGCGAAGCCTGCACCGGCGCTGATTGCCAAGGCCAGCGGCAGGCCGATGTAGAGCGCTTTTTTCGAACGTGGTTTTGTCATTGCCGTCTCAGTCAGGTTCGCCGCCCCGGTGCTTGAGTGGGGGCCTTTGCTATCTGGGAAGAACGAGTGACCCAGTGCGAAATTTAGTGAGGCTGATGGCCCCTTCGCGGGCAAGTCGAATCGTCGCACCGCTCGCGAAGCTTTTAAATTTGTGCGGGCAACAAACGTTCTAGCTTGGATAAAGCCTGCTTCATGGCTGACACAGGTAGGGCAATGAAGATTTCTCGACGATGGTTCATGGCAGGCCTGGCGCTGACCGGTGCCGCCGTGCCTGCGGCTTTTTATGGGCATCGCCAATGGACGAAACCGGATCCGACGATCACTCCCGGCGAAGCGTCCTTCGATGTTGCGGATGTCGCCGGCCAGCATTTGGCAAACACCTTGCGCGGAGTCTGGCAGATTCGTTTCGAAGGCCGTGACGCCGGCATCGAAGGTCTGCCCCGGGACGGGCTGGAAGTGTTCCTCGACGTCGGTCATAAAGGACGCGGCCTGATCGGCTTTCTCGATACCGCCGAACGTTTGCGCGCGAGCGAAGAACCCCGTTACCGGGTACTCGGCGACCTGGCCGAGGCCAAGCCCGCCGAATTGAGCTGGCGGCTGGTCAGCGCCAACGCGGCCAACGGCACCCCGGATTACGAATTCAGCATGGCGCTGGACGAAGTCTGGGCTGGTTTCGGCAACGCCGGCAGCGGCACACTCAGTGGTCAAGTGTTGAACCTGGATCGGCCGTTGATGATGACCGCCCAGGACAACCGCTTTATCGCGGTCAAGCGTGTGCTCCCCGAAGCCCGCGAACGCACCGGCCTCAACCCGGCGCTGCTGGCCTGGCTGGTGTCCCCGGAGCATCGTCTGTTTCACCAGCTCTGGCATGCCTCCCGGGACAAATGGCACACCTTGTCCGAAGACAAACGCGGTGCCCTGCGCGGCATTGGCTGGCAGCCGGGGCCGCGGGACAAGGAGCGCGATGCCCGGGGCGCACGCAAGGATCGCAATGGCTCGGGTGTGGATTTTTTCTTCATGCACCGACAGATGCTCGGCAAGGCGCGCTCCCTGCAGGACCTGCCGTCCTGGCCGCATTTCCCCTTGCCACAGCCGGAACTGGCGCGGGATCGCATCGGCTTCGCCAATTATTGCGACAATCACGACGGCACCGCACTGCCGCCGACCTGGCGGGCGGACGACGATGCCGAGTATTCGCAATGGGTCGCCGACATCAAGACCGCCGAGACCTACCACAGCAATTTCCAGGTCTGGGAGTCGCGCTACCGCGATCCACGCTATCTGTCGAAGCTGACCCTGGGCCAGTTCGGTTCCGAGGTGGAGCTGGGGCTGCACGACTGGCTGCACATGCGCTGGGCCTCGGTGCCCCGTGACCCGTCCAACGGCCAGCCGGTGCCATTCGCCCGGGATCCGTCGGACTTTTCCGCGCGCTGGTTTGCCCCGGAAAACGATTTCCTCGGCGATCCTTTTTCGTCCCACGTGAGCCCGGTGTTCTGGCATTTCCACGGCTGGATCGACGATCGACTGGAAGACTGGTTCCGCGCCCACGAGCGTTTTCATCCAGGGGAGGTCAGTCGGCTGGAGGTCAATGGCGTGGCGTGGTTTGCGCCGGGTCGCTGGGTCGAGATCGACGACCCGTGGCTGGGCCCGGGCACCCATGGCTGCAGTACCACGCCGGGGTTGCAGGCGGGCAAGTCAGTGGAGATGGACCCGGAAACCATGAAACTGGCGTTGCGCATTACCTTTGGCGAGGATGAGAAGAAGCTGGCGGATTTGTTCCGCAAAGTGCCGCAGCGGCCTTGGTATGCGCGGCATTTGAAGGCTAAGCCGATGACCAGTTAAACCGGAACACCGCGTTATCGTTCAATCGCGGGCAAGTCGAATCGTCGCACCGCCGCTCCCACAGGTCTTGGGTGTGCCGGATGAATGGGGCATGACACATACCTTGTGGGAGCGGGCTTGCCCGCGATAGCGGTCTGGCAGGCGACATTAATGCTGGATGTTCCGGCCTATTCGCGGGCAAGCCCGCTCCCACAGGTGTTAGGTGCGCCGCATGATTTGGGCATGTCACATACCTTGTGGGGGGGCGCATGATTGGGGCATGACACATACCCTTGTGGGAGCGAGCTTGATCGCGAAGGCGGCCGAATAGACACCGTAAATTACAAAGCCTGCCACCCGCCCCCAAGCGCCTTGTACAACGCAATACTCGCCTGCAACCGCGACAACCGCAGCTGCACATTCAAATCCTGCGCCGCATACAACGTGCGCTGCGTCTCCAGCACCGTCAGCAAGTCCTCGGCCCCGGCCTCGTAACGGCTCTGGGCAATGTCGAACGCCGTCTGCGCCTGGTTCAGCTCTTCCCCTTGCCATTGCCGCTGTTCATCCAGCCCGCGAATGCTGTTCAGGGCTTTTTCCACGTCGGCGAAACCATTGATGATCGCCCCGCGGTAATTCTCCAGCAGCTCTTCCTGGCGCGCCGTGGCCTTGTCGCGCTCGGCGCTCAGGCGGCCGTTGTTGAAGACGGGTGCAAGCAATCCGGCAGTGAGGTTATAGAACGGATTGCGCAGGATGTCGGCGGCGCGGTCGGCACCGGAGCCCAGTTCGGCGCTCAGGGTGACGGCCGGCAACATCGCGGCGCGGGCAACCGTGACATCGGCTTGCGCGGCGGCCAGTTGTGCTTCGGCCCGGGCGATGTCCGGGCGGCGGCTGAGCAGTTCGCTGGGCACGCCGGCCGCGATGGTCGGCCATGACAGCTGGTCAAAGCGTTCGGCGCCCAGGCGCAGTTGTTGAACCGGCCGGCCGAGCAGCGCAGCGAGGCTGATCAATGCGTCCTGGGCCTGTTGCTGCACCAGCGGCAATTGTCGCTGTTGTGCGGCGACCAGGCTCTTCTGCTGGGCCAGTTCCAGGGCGGTTGCCGAGCCCGAGTCAAAACGGGTCTGCACCAGTTTCAGGACATTCTGCGCGTTGGCCAGATTCAACTCGGCAATGCGGCTTTGCTCGCGCAATGACAAGGCTTGCGCGTAACTGTTGGCGACGCCGCTGAGCAGTGTCAACTCCACCGTCGCCTGGTCGAATTCGCTGGCTTGCAAACCAAACTGCGCACTGTCGCGGGAGGCGCGTTGGCCGCCCCAGAAATCGATCTCGTAGGTGGCGCTGAGGTTGGCGTCGAAGTAATCGATGGCCTTGTTGTCGCTGTCGGCATCGAGCTGGCTGTACCCGCTGCCACGCAGCAGTTTTTGCCGATTGGCGTTCAGCCCGGCCTTGACCTCCGGCAGCAACGAGCCGCCGGCAATCACCGTGTCGGCCTGGGCCTGACGTACCCGGGCGATGGCGGCAGCCAGGTCGTAGCTACCGACCCGGGCTTGTTCGATCAGGCGATCGAGCTCCGGGCTGCCGAACTGCGTCCACCATTGCAGGTGGCGGTGCGTGGCATTTTGCGTGTGCGGCGATTGCCAGGACGAAGGCGGCTGGATGCCGCTGTCCGGACGCTGGGCGGGGCTGCCACAGGCGCCGAGCAACAGGCAAAGGGTCAGCAAACTCAGTTGCGGCTTCATCAAGAGATCATTCACTGGTAAGGGCCGTGACCGGGTCGAGCCGGGCAGCTTTGCGGGCCGGCATGAAGCCGAAGACAACACCGGTGATCAGGGCGCAGCCGAAGGCACCGAGCACCGCTATCAAGGAGAACGCGACGGCGACTTCGCTGAGGATCAGCACGCCGCCGACGATCAGCGCCAGGGCAATCCCGGCGAGGCCGCCGACCACCGAGAGCATCACCGCTTCGGTGAGGAACTGGCGCAGGATGTCCCGTTGACGGGCGCCGGTGGCCATGCGGATGCCGATCTCGCGGGTGCGTTCGCGCACGGTCATCAGCATGATGTTCATCACCCCGATGCCACCTACCAGCAGTGATATCGCGGCAATCGAGCCGAGCATCAACGACAGGGTATTTTGCGTGCGCGCTTCGGCCTGGATCATCGCCGCATTATTGGTCAGTTCGAAATCCTTCTTGCCGTTGTGCAGGCGCAGCATCAATTGCTCGATGGCGTGTTCCGTCTCCTTGACCTTGCGCGCATCGGCGGCGGCGATGGCCACGTATTCGGGGTTGTGGCTGCCGAACAGCCGCACACTGGCGGCGGAATAGGGGATGGCGATGCGGTCGTCGCTGTCAGAGTCGCCGGAGCTGGCGCCTTTTTCGGCGAGCACGCCCACCACCTGGAACGGCACGTTCTCGATCAGGATGTACTGGCCGATCGGGTTGGCCACATCCTTGAGCAGCTTGGTCCGCACCTTGTGGCCGATCACTGCGACGGCGGCGGCATTGCGTTCATCGGCTTCGGTGAAGTAGCTGCCTTCGACCACTGGCCAGTTGAAGATCGCCGGGAAGTTGGTGTCGTTGCCGCCGACGTAACTCAAGTGGTCGAGGTTACCGAAGCGCACCCCGGCTTCCTGGCCGTTGACCGGCATGATCCGTGTCACCTGCGGCAGGCTGGCCACCGCGGCGACGTCGTCCAGGCTGACGATGCCCAATGGCGTGCGCGGGTTGGGTGACGAGCCGCTGAGGTAAATGATGTTGGAGCCGAACGCGCCCATCTGTGCCATCACCTGACGCTTGCTGCCTTCACCGACAGCCAGCATCACCACCACCGACGCGACGCCGATGATGATCCCGAGCAGCGTCAGCGCCGTGCGAAAGCGGTTGATCCACATCACCCGCCAGGCCGCTTGTACCGCATCCACCAACTCGCCTTTCCAGGCGCCGGTGGCTTCGGCGCCTTCGCTGAGGCGCTTGCGCAGATCCACCGCTTGCAGCGCACCGGGATTCGCCGAGGTCTGAACGTCGGGATTATCGCGGGCGCTGTCGCTGATGATCAACCCGTCGCGAATTTCGATGATGCGCTTGGCCCGGGCCGCCACCTCGCGGTCGTGGGTGATGAGAATCACCACGTGGCCCTGGCTCGCGAGTTCATCGAGCAGGGTCATGACCTCGGCGCCGCTATGGCTGTCGAGGGCGCCGGTGGGTTCGTCGGCGAGGATGATATGGCCGCCATTCATCAGGGCGCGGGCGATGGACACCCGTTGTTGCTGGCCGCCGGACAGTTGATGCGGGCGGTTGCCGGTACGCGAGGCCAGCCCGAGACGGTCGAGCAGGGCCGCGGCGCGGGCGTGGCGTTCGGCCGCCGGAGTACCGGCATAGATCGCCGGCATCTCGACGTTTTCCTGGGCCGAGCCGGAGGGAATCAGATGGTAACCCTGGAACACAAAGCCAAAGGCTTCGCGGCGCAGCCAGGCCAGTTCGTCGTTGTCGAGGGCGGCGACGTTTTCCCCGGCGAAGCGGTATTCGCCCGAAGTGGGGCGGTCGAGGCAGCCCAGGATGTTCATCAGCGTCGACTTGCCGGAGCCGGACGCGCCGACGATCGCGACGAATTCCCCGGCATGGATCGACAGGTCGATGCCGCGCAACACGTGAACTTCAGGTGCATCGCCACCACCGTAGGCTTTGCGGATGTCCTGCAGGTCGATCAGGGGCGTCAGCATTCAGCCGCCACTCCCGTCGGCCGGGCCGATCAGCAGGTGATCGCCTTCCTGCAAGCCGTCGAGGATCTGTACCCGCAGGCGATCACTGATGCCGGTGCGAACGTCCCGTTGCTCGATGCTGCCGTTTTTCGCGACGACCCGGGCGGTCTGGCTGTCCGCTTGCGTGCCGGTTTGCAGGGCCTCAATCGGCGCGGTGAGCACATTTTTCGCTTGATCGGCGACAAAGAATACTTGAGTGGTCATTTCCGCCATCAGGGCGTTGTCGGCGTTATCGACGTCAAGCAACACGGTGTACAGCACCACGCGCGCGCTGCCGCTTTTGCTCGAGCTGGCCGGGCTGCCGCCGCCCTGGCTGGTCTGGTCCAGCGGCTTGGGCGGCACCGGCAGGATTTGCCGCACGGTGCTGTTCCAGCGACGCTGGCCACCGCTCAGGGTGGTGAACCAGGCCGTCATGCCGGGTTTGACGTGACCGATGTCGGCTTCCGACACCTCGGCCCAGACGGTCATCGGCGACAGCTTGGCGATGCGCAGAATCAGCGGCGTTTGTTGCTGGGCGTTGAGGGTCTGGCCGACCCGAGCGTCGAGTGCGACCACGGTGCCGCCCATGGGCGCATAGATTCGGGTGTAACCGAGTTCGGCCTGATCGCTGCGCAGGCTGGCCTGGGCCTGGCGGATCTGCGCCTGGAACATGTCGATGCGAGCCTGGGTGGCGCGCAGTTCGGCTTCGGCGGTCTGCACATCTTCTTCGCGGGTGGCGCCGCCGGCCTTGAGGTGCTGTTGGCGCTGGTATTTCTGTCGCGCAAGGTCGTGCTGCGCCCGTTGCTCCTGCAGCTGCGCCTTGAGGTTTTCGATGGCGAAACGCCCGGCGTCGAGTTTGGCCTGTTGCGTGGACGGATCGATTTCCACCAGCAACTGGCCTTCCTTGACGACATCGCCGACTTCCACGTGGATCTTCTGGATCTGCCCCGACGCCTGGGCACCTACGTCGACATAACGCCGCGGTTGCAAAGTACCCAAGGCCGTGACGCTGCTTTCGATGTCGCCACGGGTCACGGGGATGGTGGCGAACTGGTCGCGACCGGGGGGGATGATCTGCCAGGCGGCGACGGCGATAACGGGGATCAGACACAGTGCTACAAGCAGGGCGCGTCGGGTCTGTCGGGGACGTTTCATGCAGGGTTCCGGCCAATGAGTATCGGCCCGTCGTTCAACCTGCGGACAAAATCCGGCAACAGATGAACGCTGTCGGGAAGCCGACAGAGACGGGGAGCTGTCCTTTATACGAGAAAAGTCGCGGGGAATTTAGGCGCGGACACATAGCGTTACACCTATGGATCAAGACTATTTGTCGGGCAAGACAAAGCAACACTTTAAATCTATATGAGAATTACTATAAATTACGCGACTCGAATTGCCACTATCGTGCCACTGCCCATTTCGGCCGTCGTCGCGGTGGCTCAAGGATAGAAACCGCACGGGTGCGGCCGGGAGTCATGTTGGAAAACTACTATCGCGAGCTGGTGTGTTTCCTGAACGCCAAGCTGGGCAACCGTCAGGTGGCCGAAGATGTGGTGCATGACGCTTATCTACGGGTACTGGAGCGCTCCAGTGACACGCCGATCGAGCAGCCCAGGGCATTCCTTTATCGCACCGCATTGAATCTGGTGATCGATGACCATCGGCGCAATGCCCTGCGTCAGGTCGAGTCCCTGGAAGTGCTCGACAACGAAGAGCGCTACTTCGCACCCTCGCCACATAACAGTCTCGATCACGGCCAGCGCCTGGAAATGCTCCAGCGCGCCCTGGCGGAACTGCCGCGGCTGTGTCGCGAGAGCTTCCTGCTGCGCAAGATCGATGGTTTGTCCCACCCCGAGATCGCCGGGCAGCTGGGGATTTCCCGGGCGCTGGTGGAGAAGCACATCGTCAACGCCATGAAGCATTGCCGCGTGCGGATGCGGCAGTGGGACGCCCATTGACCTCTCCGGTTCATGAAAAAACTATATTAAATTTTGTTTCATTGTCCTCGTTCCCTATCAACAGACGATCTGCTGTCCTGCTCCAGGCCGGTCAGGTCATTCAGGCTTACGCCCCGCTGCAGGGGGGTTCATCCAGAGGACACTGGAAATGACACAGGCAATTGCATCGCCCATCGTTCACGACCTGATCGGCGTCGGCTTCGGCCCTTCGAACCTGGCGCTGGCCATCGCTCTGCAAGAGCGTGGGTCGAGCCAGGGTGAACTGAATGTCGTGTTTCTCGACAAGCAGGCGGACTATCGCTGGCACGGCAACACCCTGGTGACCCAGAGTGAGCTGCAGATCTCCTTCCTCAAGGACCTGGTGACCCTGCGCAACCCGACCAGCCCTTATTCGTTCGTCAATTACCTCAAGCACCACGGTCGCCTGGTGGACTTCATCAACCTTGGCACCTTTTATCCGTGCCGCATGGAGTACAACGATTACCTGCGCTGGGTCGCCGCGCAGTTCGAAACGCAGAGCCGCTACGGTGAAGAGGTGCTGACGATCGAGCCGGTGTTGCACAACCAGCAGGTCGAAGCGCTGCGGGTGATCTCGCGCGATACCCAGGGTCAGCAGCACGTTCGCACCACCCGTTCGGTGGTGGTCAGCGCCGGCGGCACCCCGCGCATTCCCGAGGCGTTCAAGGCGCTGAAGAATGACGCTCGCGTGTTCCATCACTCCCAGTACCTGGCGAAAATGGCCACGCAGCCCTGCGTGAACAACCAACCGATGAGCATTGCGATCATCGGCGGCGGGCAGAGCGCGGCGGAAGCCTTTATCGACCTGAACGACAGCTACCCGTCGGTGCAGGTGGACATGATCCTGCGCGGCTCGGCACTGAAACCGGCCGATGACAGCCCGTTCGTCAACGAAGTGTTCTCGCCGGAGTTCACCGACCTGGTGTTCCAGCAGGCGAGCAGCGAGCGCGAGCGTCTGGTCAACGAGTACCACAACACCAATTATTCGGTGGTCGACATCGACCTGATCGAACGCATCTACGGCATCTTTTACCGGCAGAAAGTCTCGGGCATCGCCCGTCATGCGTTCCGCACCCTGACCACCCTGGAAAAAGCCACTGCCACCGAGCGCGGCATCGAACTGGCCGTGCGCAACAACGCCACCGGTGAGGTGACGGTGCGTCATTACGATGCCGTGGTGCTGGCCACCGGTTACGAGCGGCAGATGCATCGCAAGTTGCTGGCGCCACTGGAACAATACCTGGGCGATTTCGAAGTGGATCGCAACTACAAGCTGATCACCGACGAGCGCTGCAAGGCCGGCATTTATATGCAGGGCTTCTGCCAGGCCAGTCATGGCTTGAGCGACACCTTGTTGTCGATCCTGCCGATCCGTGCCGATGAGATTGCCGGTTCGTTGTATGACCATGGCAAGGCGCGCGGGCATGGGCGGTCGGTGATGGATGTGTTGCTCGCGACTGCCAGCTAAAATATACAGCGCCTATGTGGCCGCCTTCGCGAGCAAGCCCGCTCCCACAGTTGATCGCTGTCGTACACAAACTCTGTGTCACAGCAGATCCAATGTGGGAGCGGGCTTGCTCGCGAAGAGGCCCTGAAAAACACCACAAATCCACACTCCTGAACCCTTCCTGAAGAACCCCGCAATTCTCCCTCCCCAATCCAGCCTGTACTCGCCAGACACAACTCGCCACCTGACATACATGCCACCGGATGAGGCGCTCCTGTTTTTAGGAATAGTCCTACAGAAAGCCAACCGGGTCTTGCGTAGTCTTGTGCCCTCACGAAACTCACCCCCCTACCGGGATGGCGATCATTGATCGTCGACTACCGTTCGTCGGCACTGTCATTTCTGTCAGGTAGATTCACCCGAAATTCCATGCAACAGTCTCTGCGCAGCCGTTGTGTTAACCCGGGCCTGGCCCAAGGGCATCGATTGCCCACTCGTAGTGCCTTTGCACAGGGAGTTGCCATGAAGTCAGCGAAGTCAGCGCTGATAGCGGACGATCATCCGGTGGTTCGCGCTGCAGTGAAAATCCTGCTTGCACAGGAGGGGTTCAAACAGATCCACGAGGTATCCAGCGGTAACGAGGTCTTGCCGATGATCCGCGAACATAAACCTGATCTGGTGGTGCAGGATCTGATCATGCCCTCGCTGGACGGGCTTGATGTGCTGGCACGGATCCAGGCCGGTGACGTGCCGTGCCGGGTCGTGGTGTTCACTTCCCTGGAAGGCCTGTTTTATCAGGATCGTTGCATGCGTGCCGGTGCCGCGGCGTATGTGTCCAAGTCCAATGAACTGGAACATCTGCACAAGGCCGTGCAGGCGGTCATGGCCGGTTATAGTTATTTCGCCAGGCTACCTTCGAGCTCGGTGTCGCTCAATAGCTTGCAACGCAGCGAAAAAGAGTTGATCGACAAACTCTCCGACCGGGAATTGACGATCTTTCAGTATCTGGCCCATGGCATGAGCAACAAGGCAATCGCCGACATCATGAACCTGAGCCACAAGACGGTCAGCACCTACAAGACCCGGACAATAGAAAAACTCAATGTGCAATCCCCGGTGCACCTGAGGGATTTCGCCCTGCGTAATCATCTGATCTGAATGAGAACCTTGCGGCGTTGGCGCAGCATGACATCCCTCCTGCTAGCGGGGTGTCTCTGGATATCGAGTGTCTGTGCGCAGCCGCAGACACTGACGTTGCTGGGGCGCTCCAGTGCCGAGGGGCATGTCGTCAAACTGTCAGAGACCGATTCACGCTGGCTGCGGCAAAAGGGCCGATTGGTGCTCGCCGTCTCCGCACCGGATTATCCCCCCTTCGACATCACTACCACCGGCACTGACTACGAGGGATTGACGGCTGACTATGCCGGTCTGCTGCAGCAGCTGCTGCACGTAGAGATTGACGTCCAGCGTTACGAATCGCGAGAAGACGCGGTGCGAGCAATCAAACAAGGTACCGCGGATTTGCTCGGCACGGCCAACAGTTATGAGGCCGAAAACACAGAGCTGCGCATGTCCAGTGCCTACGCCGTCGACCAACCGGTGCTGGTGACGCGCACAGAGTCATCGCCGCCGCTGGACCCGGACCTGACCGGCAAACGGCTGGCGACGCTGTACCACTATTTACCTGAGCATAACGTGCAGGCGTTCTACCCCAAGGCCAGCGTCCAGTTGTTTCCCTCTACCCTGAGTGCGGTGGGGGCCGTAGCGTTCCGGCAAGCGGACGTCTATCTGGGCGACGCGATCAGCGCTCATTACCTGATCAGCAAAAACTATCTCAACAACGTGCAATTGGCCGATTTTTCGCGCATGGAGTCCGGTCGCTTTGCGTTTGCGATGACCCGCGACAATCAACAATTGCATCGCATCGTCAACAAGGCGCTGGCGGCGGTGAGCACCAATGAACACATGAGCATCCTGCGTCGATGGGGCGCCAGCGGGACTTCCATGCCGGGAACGCAATCGTTGCAATTGAGCGTGGCCGAGCAACGCTGGCTCGATCGACATCCCCGTGCAAGCGTGGCAATGAACGAAAACATCCTGCCGATTTCGTTTATCGACAGCGATGGCAAGTTCCGCGGCATCAGCGCTGATGTACTGGACAAAATCAGTCTGCGCACCGGCTTGCAGTTCGATATACGGCCTGCCAGATCAATCGCCGAGATGTTGGCATCGCTCAAGACCGGAGAAGTCGATCTGGTGGCGGGGATAAGCCCCAGTATCGAACGTGAGGCCGAGTTGCGCTTCACTCGGCCCTTTCTCACCAGCCCGAATGTGCTGGTGACTCGCCTGGGGCCGAACACTCCCACGACCCTGGATGAAATGGCCGGCAAAACCCTGGCGGTCACCCAGGGCAACAGTGCCGGTGAATTCATTCGTCAGCATTTTCCGCAGATCAGGCTGGTCAATGCACCCTTGACCGCGGATGCGATGGACATGGTTGCCCGGGGCAAGGCTGACGGCGCAATCAACTCGTTGATCGCTGCCCGCTACATGATTTCCCGGCGTTACCGGGATCAGCTGCGGGTGACCAGCACCGTCGGCACCGATCCCGCCCGCAGTACCCTGGCCACCAGTCGCGAGGCCGTTGAGCTGCATTCGATCCTGGACAAGGCGCTGCTGAGTATCGCCCCCGAAGAAATCGATGACCTGACCCTCTATTGGCGCAATGATCTGATGGTGGAGCAAAGCTTCTGGCTGCGTCATCGCCAGGCCATTTTTCAGGCATTTGCCGGCGCTGGCGCCTTGCTGGTGCTCGCCCTGATCTGGATCGGCCATCAGCGCCGGCAGATCCGCCAGCGCCAGCTGCTGCTCAGCCAACTGCAGGACGCCAAGGACGCCGCCGACGAGGCCAATCGGGCCAAGACCACGTTTCTGGCAACCATGAGCCATGAGATCCGCACGCCGATGAATGCTCTGATCGGCATGCTCGAATTGGCGCAGAAGCAGGCGCAGGAGGGCGTTGCCGACCGTGCCGCGATTGAAGTGGCATCGACTGCCGGGCAACAGTTGCTGGCGTTGATCGGCGACATCCTGGACATCGCCCGCATCGAATCCGGGCATTTGTCGCTGAGCCCCGACCGAGCCAACCTGCACACGCTGGTGGAGTCGGTGTGTCGGGTGTTCGAGGGCCTGGCACGGCAGAAGCACCTGGAGTGGCGAGTCGATCTGGACCGGCACAGCGACTGCGACGTGTTGATCGACCCCACGCGCTTCAAGCAGGTGCTGTCCAATCTGTTGAGCAATGCCATCAAGTTCACCCACGAAGGTGAAGTGAGCCTGACGCTGCGGGTCGAGCCTGTCCTGTCGGGGCATCTGGCGGTCAGTGTGTGTATCGAAGACAGCGGCATCGGCATCGGCGCCGAGGATCAGCAACGCTTGTTCAGTCCGTTCGTTCAGGGCGGTAACAGCCAGCAGTCAGGTTGCAGCGGTTCCGGCCTGGGGTTGGTGATCAGCCGCTCCTTGTGCGAAATGATGGGCGGTCGCTTGCAGCTCGCCAGCGTTCCGGGGGAGGGCACCCGGATCGACGTCAGCCTGGGGCAGCTGAGCTTTCTGGGCCACCAGGTTCTCGAGGCCGAGGACGGCGAGCGCGGCGTGGCGCAATGGCGCGAGCATGAGTTCGATCTGGTCATCACCGACTGCAATATGCCGCGGATCAGTGGTTATGAATTGGCGGGGGCGATACGCGATGAGGAGCGGGCCCAGGGATTGCAACCGACGCTGATTCTGGGATTTACCGCCAATGCGCAGGCCGAGGAAAAGTTCCGCTGCATCGAAGCGGGGATGGACGACTGCCTGTTCAAACCCATCCGGCTGGCAGACCTGAGTGCATGGTTGGCCGCTAGGTTTGCGGGCGAACGGCCCAGGGTGATCGCAGCACCTGCAACGGCCGAGATCGACCTGAGCGGCCTGGAACACTTCGTCGGTGCAGACCACGAGATGATCGAACAATTGCTGCGCGATCTGGCCGTGACCAACCGCGATGACCGCGATCTTCTGCTGCAGCTCCATACCCGCGGCAATCTCCACGACTTGCCGATACTGGCGCACCGGATCAAGGGCGGCGCGCTCATGGTCCGCGCGGTCAGGCTGATCGAGTGTTGCGAGCAACTGGAGCGAGCGTGTGGCGAGGGGCGCGCGGCACTGATCGACGAGGCCGTCGATCAGTTGCAACAGGCCATGACGCGCCTGGATCAAAGCCTTGCGCAGGGCTGACGGTCAATCCCAGTTAGGGGCAATACCTTTGGGACTGGTCAGCCGTTGGCCGCGATCCAGGCCTGCGATCGAGGCCATGTCCGCGTCGCTCAACTTCATGGCGCAGGCTTTGAGGTTGCTGGCCAGGTTGGCACGTTTGGTCGACGAGGGAATCACGGCGTAACCCCGTTGCACGGCCCAGGCCAGGGTGACCTGTGCCGGTGTCGCCTGCAGGCGATCGGCGATCTGGCGGATGACCGGGTCCTTGAGTACTTCACCGTAGGCGAGGGTCATGTACGAAGTGATCCGAATGTCCTGGCTCTGCGCGAACTCGACGACCTTGCGGTTTTGCAGGTACGGGTGCAGTTCGATCTGGTTAGTGGCGATGTTCTCGGCACCGACTGCAGCGATGGCCTGTTGCATCAGGTCGACGGTGAAGTTGGACACGCCGATCTGCCGGGTCAGGCCGAGCTTCTTGGCTTCGAGCAGGGCGCCCATGAATTCTGCCACCGGCACCTGGTCTTCCGGCGACGGCCAGTGGATCAGGGTCAGGTCCAGGTAGTCGGTCTGCAGTTTTTGCAGACTCTCCTTGAGGCTGTCGATCAGGCGGTCCTTGGCGAAGTTGGCGACCCAGATCTTGCTGGTGATGAACAGTTCTTCACGGTCAATGCCGCTGGCGGCGATGGCTTGGCCGACCTCGGCTTCGTTCTCGTAGATTTGCGCGGTATCGATGGCCCGGTAACCGAGCTCAAGGCCAGCGTTCACCGAATCGATGACCACTTGGCCTTGCAAGCGAAACGTACCCAGACCGAATGCGGGAATAGACATCAATGACTCCAGGGTTGCAGGGGGAATGGACACGAGTATCCGCGCCTGCATCCTTGAGAAAAACCGCTGGATCGGCAAAGCAATGTTTACCGAAAGTCACGAATCGGGGGCGACCTGGGTATTGAAAGTGTTTGTTCTGGCGCCTTCGCGAGCAAGCCCGCTCCCACATTTGATCGGTGTCGTACACAAATGCTATGACCGAAATAGATCCAATGTGGGAGCGGGCTTGCTCGCGAAGGCCGCGACTCGGTCTAAAGCCATTACACCCGAGCTACAAGCATCATGCAGCCGGCAGACCCCGTCGCATACAACCGCCCATTCCCATCAAAAATCCACCCTCGGTCAGCGCCGCTCCCCTAGGCAATATCGCTATGGCTGAACTCCTCGCCCAGAAAGTCGATCAACGTCCGCACCGACGGCAGCAACCCGCGACGCGACGGGAATATCGCGTGGACGATCCCGCACTTGGGGGCCCAGCCCGGCACCAGCTCCACCAGGCGTCCGGCGGCGATGTCATCGCGCACCACCACGTTGGGCAGGTGGACGATGCCGATCCCGGCAAGCACCGCGTGACGCAGTGCCAACAGGTCATCGGTGACCATGCGCGGCGCGTGTCGAATCACCGCACTGGCGCCACCTGTGCCGAACAGTTCCCACTGATATTCACGCTGCGCCGTGCCCCAATGCAGGCTCGGCAGACCGCTGAGGTCGGCCGGGGCAGCGGGTGTCGACAGGCGTTCGCAAAAAGCCGGGCTGCCCACCAGGCTCTGGGTGCTGTTGCCCAGTATCTTCATCACCATGTCGGTGTTTTCCAGCGGCGGAAAGCGCACCCGCAGGGCGATGTCGAACCCTTCGTGGATCAGGTCGACCCGGCGGTTGGTGCTTTCGATGAACAATTCCACCAAGGGGTACTTGAGCATGTAGCGGGTCAGCATCGGCCCGACCCAGGAATTGAGCAGGGCGGTGGGACAACTGATGCGCACCAGCCCCTGGGGTTCGGAGCGGTTGCGTTCGATCAGTTCGGCGGCGCTTTGCGCTTCCACGCACATGGCCAGGCAGCGCTGGTAATAGGCCTGGCCGATTTCGGTCAGCGAACAATGCCGACTGGTGCGGTGCAGCAGGCGCACGCCGAGGCGCTCTTCGAGCTCGGCAATGCGTCGGCTGAGCTTGGACTTGGGCATGTCCAGCGCCCGCCCGGCCGCAGCGAAACCGTGGTGCTCCACCACTTGGGTGAAGTAGTAGAGGGTGTTGAGGTCTTCCACCATCGTTCTCCATATAGAACGCTAAGACTGATTTTTGCAGTCTAGTGCATCAAAGGCTTCAGTTTTAAGCTTTACCCATCGCGTCATATCACCGAATGGGAGGAAAGATGAAAAACATCATCGGTATCTACACCAGTCCACGGGCCCATTGGGTCGGCGACGGCTTTCCGGTTCGCACCCTGTTTTCCTACGACAATCTGGGCAAACACATCAGCCCGTTTCTGCTGCTGGATCACGCAGGCCCTGCCGAATTCACCCCGACCACCGAGCGACGTGGCGTTGGTCAGCATCCGCACCGCGGATTCGAAACCGTGACTATCGTTTATAAGGGCGAGCTGGAGCACCGCGACTCCACCGGCAGCGGGGGCAAGATCGGCCCAGGCGACGTGCAGTGGATGACCGCAGCGTCGGGGATTCTCCACGAAGAGTTCCACTCCGAAGGTTTCGCCAAGAGCGGCGGCACCCTGGAAATGGTGCAGCTGTGGGTCAACTTGCCGGCCAAGGACAAGATGGCCGACGCCGGTTATCAGACGATTCTCGATGGTGACATCCCGAGCATCCCGCTCAAGGACCAGGCCGGCAGCCTGCGCTTGATCGCCGGTGAGTTCGACGGCCACACCGGCCCGGCGCGTACGTTTACCCCGATTGACGTCTGGGACCTGCGCCTCAATGGCGGCAAGTTGCTGACCCTGGACCTGCACGAAGGTCGTAACACGGCACTGGTCGTGTTGCGTGGCACGGTTCAGGTCAACGGTGTGGAGCCGGTGCGGGAAGGGCAATTGGCGTTGTTCGAGCGCGACGGCAATCAGCTCAGCCTGGAAGCCGACAACGATGCTGTGGTGTTGCTGCTCAGCGGCGAACCGATCGACGAGCCGATCGTCGGTCACGGTCCGTTCGTGATGAATACCGAGCAGGAGATTCACCAGGCCTTCGCCGACTTCCAGTCCGGCCGGTTCGGCCAGATGAGCGGTTGAATCAATGCGACAGCGCTGTGGCGTGCCAGGTTTGGCTGACTACGCTTGCCTGGCCGCATTTGACGAAAAACAGAGTTCACTCACGCCGGCACCGTTCGGCATCGATTAAAAGCGAGGATTTCCCCATGACGACTTCTTACAAACGTCTCGACAAGGATAACGCCGCCGTTCTGTTGGTGGATCATCAGGCGGGCCTGCTGTCTCTGGTGCGCGACATCGAACCTGACCGTTTCAAGAACAACGTGCTGGCCCTGGCCGACCTGGCCAAGTACTTCAAGCTGCCGACCATCCTCACCACCAGTTTCGAAACCGGCCCCAACGGTCCGCTGGTGCCCGAGCTCAAGGCGCTGTTCCCGGACGCGCCGTACATCGCCCGTCCAGGCCAGATCAATGCCTGGGACAACGAAGACTTCGTCAAGGCGATCAAGGCCACCGGCAAGAAACAACTGATCATTGCCGGCGTAGTGACCGAGGTGTGCGTGGCGTTCCCGGCACTCTCGGCGTTGGCTGAAGGCTTCGATGTGTTTGTGGTGACGGACGCTTCCGGTACCTTCAACGAACTGACCCGTCAATCGGCCTGGGACCGCATGTCGTCCTCCGGCGCGCAATTGATGACCTGGTTCGGCCTGGCCTGTGAGCTGCATCGTGACTGGCGCAATGACGTGGAAGGCCTGGGCACGTTGTTCTCCAACCACATCCCGGATTACCGCAACCTGATGACCAGCTACAACACCCTGACCAATAGCAAGTAACCCGGCCAACACACATATCCTGTGGGAGCGGGCTTGCTCGCGAAGACGGCGGCCCAGTCAATATTGATGTCGCCTGACACACCGCTTTCGCGAGCAAGCCCGCTCCCACAGGTTTTGCATTGTTCTCAGGGCATCAATTGCTCCTACACTGTGCCCATCCGCACGTGTCTGGAGTCGCTCGATGCTGTCCCTGCTCACCGATCATCCATTGCTCTGCGCCCTGGTCCTGATCCTGATCGATCTCGGCCTGTGGCGGTTGATCAGTGCCAATGGCAGGCACTGGAAACTGGTGGTGCGGCTGGTGATTTTCTCGCTGTTCAGCGTCGTGCTGTTCAACGAAGGCCTGAACCCGCTGGAGCCGGCGCCCTGGGCCGACAACGTCCCATTGCACCTGGCGGCGACCGGTTTGCAGATCGGCTGGTGGCTGTTCGGCGCGCGAACCCTGACGGTGCTGATCGGCGCGGTGATGATGCAACGGGTCGGGCACACCGGGCGGTTATTGCAAGATTTGCTCGGTGCGGTGATCTTTTTGATCGCCGTCATCGCCGCGCTGGCCTATGTGCTCGAACTTCCGGTCAAGGGCATCCTGGCCACGTCCGGTGCGTTGGCGATCATCGTCGGCCTGGCCCTGCAAAGCACCCTCAGTGACGTGTTCTCCGGGATCGTCCTCAACACCACCAAACCCTATCAACTGGATGACTGGATCTCCATCGACGGCACCGAAGGCCGGGTCACCGACATCGACTGGCGCGCCACGCGCCTGCAGACCGCCCAGGGCAGCATGGCAGTGATCCCCAACTCACTGGCGGCCAAGGCCAAGATCATCAACTTCAGCCGCCCGAGCGACATTTTCGGCGTCTCGATCAGCTTGCAACTGAGCCCCCACGCCCGTCCGAACACGGTGATCGAAGCCCTGGAACGGGCCATGCAGGGCTGCCGTCAGTTATTGAGCAAACCGGCACCCAGCGTCTCGTTGAAAAGCTCCAGCAGCACCGGGATGGAATACGAGATCAGCGGTTTCGTCGAATCCATGGATCAGAAGCGCATGGTGCGCAATCAGCTGTTCGACCTGGCGTTCCGGCACTTGCATGCATCCGGTGTCAGCCTGTTGTCGAGCGTCGAATCGAATGCACAGGCCAACCTGTCACGGCCACGGGCATTGCTCGACACCTCGAACATTTTCTCGACCCTGCGTCAGGAAGAGAAGGAAACCTTCAGCCAGAACATGACACTGCAAACCTTCCGCGCCGGCGAACTGATTCTGCCGGCAGGGGAGGTCAGCGATCATCTGTTGATCATCGAATCCGGGGTGGTCTCGGTGGAGCTGAGCCGTGGCGGCGTCCTGTTCGAGTCCGGGCGCATGGGGCCGGGCGAGGTGATCGGCGAGGGCGGGATATTGTCCGATACGGCACTCCAGGCGCAGTTCACCGCCAAGACATTCTGCAGCCTGTACCGGATCGAGAAGGAATACCTCAAACCCTGCCTGGATGCGCGGCATGACATCGGCGAGGCGATGAAGGCGCTGCTGGATTTCCGCTTGAACAAGGCTCGCACGCTCACCGAGGAAGTGCCTAAGGCTGTGGAGAAGAGGGGTTTTCTGCAGTGGTTGCGCAACCGAGCGTAGGGGTTCGAAGGTCACGGGGGCGGGTGCAATCGAGTGAGCCGTCAGTCGGCGCCAGGCGAACAAGTTGTTCACCGACCAGGGTGCGGTCATCACTGTTCCAATCCTCGAACGGCGCATGTTGCCAAACCATGCCAACCGGGCCGGCCATCAATTGATGTCGGTGCAGTGATGGCAATTACCCATGTGGATTATTTTCGAGCCAGCCCATTGGCATCCTCGACTTCACAATAATTGGCTATTTGCTAGCTGTCGGTGCGGGATTAACGTAGCGCCACATCCTTTGTTACTGGAGCCCACCATGCAACCTCGTATCGATTTCTACACCGCTTCCCCCGACGCCCTCAAAGCCATGATCGCCCTGGAAACCGCCGTGTCGAAGCTGCCACTGGAAAAGTCGCTGATCGAACTGGTCAAGCTGCGCGCCTCGCAGATCAACGGCTGCGCCTTCTGCATCGACATGCACACCGCCGATGCAATCAAGGGGGGTGAAACGCCACGCCGCCTGTTCGCCGTGACCGCCTGGCGCGAGGCGCCGTTTTTCACCGAGCGCGAGCGCGCCGCCCTGGCCTGGACCGAATCCTTGACCCAGCTCAGCCTGACCCACGCGCCGGATGAAGACTATGAACTGGCGGCCGCCCAGTTCAGCCCCAAGGAAATGGTCGACCTGAGCGTGGCGATTTCCACCATCAACAGCTGGAACCGCCTGGCGGTAGGTTTTCGCAAGATGCCTCAGGAGTAACACGCAAGTCTCAATATTCACTCGCCACGGCCCGTAGTTGCACCTTGCGATCAAAGGCACCATCGCCGTGGCGAGGATGAAACGGACTATGGTCATCTGAAGGACGTTTCTGTAGGACCTATGTAGGAGTGTTCTGATTCTACTTTCAGCGTCGAGGGAGGTGCATTTTTTGACGTAATGCTGCGGTATATTGCGAACACATCTAATTTATCAAGTGTGTTCATATATGCGACTTTCTATCTTCCAGTATTTGCGATTGCTTGGGTTCATCGCCTGCTGTCTTATGGCAGTCACCCCGGCATTGGCCAATAACGATGGCGCAGACACCTCGGTCACAATCGAAAAAGATATTCGCAAGTATGTCATTAACGCAGATGGCAGCTTCATAGCCACCCATGACGTAGTGATCTTGATTAACGAAGAGCGGGCCGTTAAGGTTTATGCACAATATTATTTGAACTACAACCGAAGCCTTGAAAATCTGGAGGTTGTCGAGGCATTCACGCAAAAGCCGGATGGTCGCAAGTTTGTGGTCCAGCCTGACCAGATCAAAGAGCAACAAGAGCGCGGATCAGCAGACGCACCAATGTTTCAGGACACGTTGGTCAAGGTGGTCATCTTTCCCGACGTCGCTGTGGGTGACCGCCTTTTTATTCGATTCAAAACACATCGCAACACTGCATTGTTCCCACAGCACTTCGAGTCGTTATCACATCCCACGTTTCACCCTACCAAGCAATACACGCTTGTTTATGACTTGCCGCAGAGCATGCCATTGTACGCCGATGCTCGAGGCTTCAAGGCCAGCGATCCTGTCACTATGGCGGGACGAACCATTTACCGCTGGGACAATGTCCCTGAAAAAAAAGCTCGTATCGAAAATGGCTCTGTCGCTTATCAGGATTACGGCCAGTATCTAGCAGTTTCTACATTTCCTGACTTCCAGGCATTTGCCCAGGCTTACGATGCCCGGGCGAAGAGTCGTGTAACAGCAGAAATAAGTCAGTTGGCACAAACGATAACCGCCCATCTGGTTGACCCTCGGGACAAAGCGATTGCCCTGAATGATTGGGTACGAAAAAATATCCGCTATGTTGCAGTCTATGTAGGGGCGGGCAGTGTCGTTCCCAATCCGGTCGAAACGATTCTGGCCAATCGCTATGGAGACTGCAAAGATCACGTAGTGTTGTTGGAGTCATTGCTTGCGGCGGTGGCTATCGAGAGTACACCGGCGCTTCTAAATTCCGAGAATGCTTATACCTTGCCCAAGGTCCCAACCCTGGGTGTGATTAATCATGTTATTACCTATATTCCAGCACTGGATCTTTACCTGGACTCGACCGCAGAAGGGGTTGCGGGCGGTTATCTGCCTATTTTCAACCTGGATAAACCTGTCGTTTTCAGCAAGTCAGGAACGCTGGGACGCACACCTTCTACCCAAGGCGGAAAGATTGAGAGCAACACGGTGTTCAAGGTTCGCGCAAACGGTGAGGCTGACTTTACCCACTCATCCCGAATTACAGGTTGGGCAGCAGAACCCAATCGTTACGCTGTTAACGCCATGAGCGTTGTTGATAGAAATCAGTTGGTGCAAAAACTCCTGGCGAGCTACGGACAGAAGGGCAAAGGAGAGTTCAGCGCCACCCCACTTGAGGCCGGCAATAACGAACTTTCAATAGAAATGGTCGGTCTGTCGGAGAATCTGGTTGCCTTGCCGGGGCCTACGGGCGTTTTCACTATGAGCAGCTTCGTTGGAGGTATTGCGCAGAACGTTTTTACCTTCGCAGCGGAGAGCGACCGTGTTCAGGCCTTTACCTGCATCTCGGGAGTGACTGAAGAGCAGGCGCGTTTTGAATTTGCAAAAGAGGTCAGTATTGTCGCGGTGCCTAAGTCAATGACCTTGCGGCATGAGAAGTTCGAGTACACCTCCAGCTACTTAAAAGAGCCTGGTGCAGTGGTTGTTCGTCGCTACTTGAAATTTTACAACCCCAGTGCGTTGTGCAGTCCTGATGATTTCAAAGGTATGAGTTCAGTGATTGGCTCAATGGTAAGCGATTTGAAATCACAGATCGTGGTTCAGGTTCAATAGGGTTGGCGAGTTCGAGGTGTCGCAAAAGTGCCGGTATAAGAGGGTGCGTCGTAGTTGACTGGTTGATTGGAGGCCGCACAGCCTCCAGTGATATTGATCTAACGTATAGACCCACGAGCGTTCTCAATGACCATCCGCACTCGGCGCGGCCGGTGGATGCACCTTGCGCATCAAGGGCACCATCGCCGTGGCGAGGATGAAGCCGACCATGATCATCAGGAACGCGTCGCCGTAGGTTTGCGTCTGGGCCTCGCGGTAGGTCAGCAACCAGAGGTGGCGCAGGCTGGCGGTGACGCCGACGTCGCCGCTCTGGCCAAGGACGGCGAAGTTGTTGCCGACTTGGGCCAGCCACTGATTCAACGCTTCGTTGCTGCTATTGAGGTTTTCGGCCAGTCGGGTGAAATGCAGGTTGGTGCGGTCATTGAGGATGGTCGCGCACGCAGCGATGCCAATGGCGCCCCCCAGGTTTCGCATCAGATTGAACAGTCCCGAGGCATGCTTGAGCCGCGACGGCGCCAGTCCGCCGAGGGTCAGGGTAACGGCGGGCGGCACCGCCAATTGCTGGGCAATCCCGCGCAAGGCCTGCGGCAGCATCAATTCCCTGGCCCCCCAGTCATGGGTGATCGGGCTGAAATCCCACATCGACAGGGCAAACAGCCCAAGGCCGGTCATCATGATCCAGCGCAGGTCGATGCGGTTGGCCAGGAAGGCGTACAGCGGAATCGCCAGGATCTGGAACACCCCGGTGGAGAAAACCGCCAGGCCAATGTCCATCGCACCATAACCACGCACCCGGCCGAGAAACAGCGGCGTCAGGTAAATAGTGGCGAACAGGCCGATTCCGGTGACGAACGAAAAGAAACAGCCGAGGGCGAAGTTGCGGTCTTTCAGGGCCCGCAGGTCGACGATCGGATTGGCCACGTGCAGGGTGCGGCCGATGAAGGCGAGACCGGCCAGTCCGCTGATCCACGCCGTGGTCAGGATCGTGCTGTCGCTGAACCAGTTCCAGCGCGGGCCTTCTTCGAGGGTGTATTCCAGGCAGCCGAGGAACAGCGCCAGGAACAGCATGCTCAGGTAGTCGGCACCCTTGAGCAGCGACAGTTCCGGCTGGTCGATTTTGACCAGCATCGGCACCGCCACAGCGACGAAAATCCCCGGTACCAGGTTGATGTAGAACAACCAGTGCCAAGACGCAATGTCGGTGATCCAGCCACCGATCACCGGCCCCAGGGTCGGTGCCAATGAGGCCACCGCGCCGATGGTTGCAGCAGCGATCACCCGTTGTTTGCCGCTGAAGAAAATAAACGCGGTGGTGAACACCAACGGGATCATCGAACCGCCGAGAAACCCCTGCAGGGCACGGAAGGCGATCATGCTCTGGATGTTCCAGGCCGCGCCGCAGAGCAGGCTGGCCAGGGTAAAACCCACCGCCGAGGCGCAGAACAGCCAGCGAGTCGAGAACACCCGGGACAGCCAACCGGACAGCGGAATCACGATGATTTCGGCGATCAGGTAACTGGTTTGTACCCACGCGGTTTCGTCGGTGCCCGCCGAAAGTCCGCCGCCGATATCCCGTAACGAGGCGGAGACGATCTGGATATCCAGCAGGGCGATGAACATGCCGATGCACATGCTGGCGAAGGCGAAGACCTTGGTCGCCGTCGCCATGCTCGCGGCATCGAATGGTTGCGCGGGGGCGGCGAGGTCGCGGCTCATGGTGCGCTGGCCACGGCTGGGGTTTCAGGCGCCTGGCGGGTATCCACTTCAGCGGTCACCGACAGGCCCGGACGAAGATGGCCAAGCACGCCGTCGGCCGGGTCGAGCAGGATTCGCACCGGCACCCGCTGCACGATCTTGGTGAAGTTGCCGGTGGCGTTTTCCGGCGGCAGTACGCTGAATTGCGAACCGCTGGCCGGGGCGAGGCTGTCCAGATGACCGTGGAATGGCTGTCCCGAGAGCACGTCGGCATGAATGATCACCCGCTGGCCCGGCGTCATGCGTGCCAATTGATCTTCCTTGAAATTGGCGTCAACCCATAGCCCGCGGGCCGGCACGACCGACAGCTGTTGCGAACCGGCCTGGGCATAAGCGCCGGCTCGCGCCCGACGATTGCCAATCACGCCATCGATCGGCGCCCGCAGCTCGGTGTAGCCAACATTCAGTTGCGCCAGGTCACGCTCGGCCCGGGCCTGCATCAACGCAGCGCGGGCTTGTTGTTTTTGGGTTTCGATCACGACCAGCTGGCGTTGTGCGGCCAGCAGTTCGGCCTGGGCCCTGGCACTCAGCGCCTGGGCAGTCTTGAAGGTGGCGTCGGCGCGCTGGGCACTTTCCACCGAGACGGCATTGCTGCTGACCAGGCGTTTGTAGCGTGTATTGTCGTCCCGTGAACGGGCGGTTTCGGCGCCAGCGGCATCGATCCCGGCACGGGCCTGGCCGATCACCGCGTGTTGCAGTTGTTCGGTGGCGTCGAGGTTGGCGAGCAACGCTTGCTCGGCAGCCACCGCACCTTCGGCCTTGGCCAGGTTGGCGCGGTAGTCACGGGAATCGAGCCGAATCAGCACGTCGCCGGCCTTGACCTGCTGGTTGTCGGTGACCAGCACTTCTTCGATATACCCCGCGACCTTTGGCCCGATCACCGTCACGTCGGCACCGATGTAGGCATCGTCGGTTTCTTCGATGAAACGGCCGGCGGTCCACCAGTGACTCGCGTACAACCCCGCGATCACCAGGCCGGCGATGGCGGCAGTCAATAGCAACAGGCGCCTGAGCAGGGCAGGCCTGGGGGATTTCACTGGGAGCGCAAGGTCGGATTCAAGGCTGGGCATGCTGGTCATGGTGGATGGCCTGTCGAAATTTGTTATTACGACCATAATATGATGCATGTAATATTTCGTTGCAAATCATTTTCGCTGCCGATCGTCAGGTCGGATGTAGGAAGCCGAAATCTGGAAAAAACGAGGAGTGACGGAAGGGCTAGGCGGCCATGTAGGAAAAGTCGGCAAAAAGTCAGGCGCGAGTAGGAAACGAAACATAGAAAGTTGAATAAAGAGTAGGAAGCAAGAAAATTTAAGTAAGAAAGATGAAGTAAAAGTAGGGCGCTAGTTGAACTAGTACGCTTAAGGTGTTTAAGCAGTCGTCATTACCATGTTGAATAAATTCGGCAACTTTCCAATGATCCGTCGCATAGACGAAATGGCATTGCGCCCTTTCAGAGATGTCAGGAAGTCAGGTGCCGAATCCTATTCGCGTTGTACCTCGTCGTCCCACTCCGCGCTCGCCATTGTCAGCCTTGTTGCTGGGTTTGAGTATTTCACCACTCTATGCCGCCGAGTCTTCCGCCCCCGGACAGGAAGTATTACGCCAGCAACAACAGCAACAGCGCGACCTGCAACAGATGCAACTGGAACAACGCCGCCGACAACTGGAACGCGGCAGTTTCAGTGGCACACCGACCGCGCCAGAGAACTCCGACCCAGTGGCTGTCGATGAGCGATGCTGGTCCATCAGCGGGGTGCGCGTCGGTGGCGTCACGCTGATCAACCGCAAGACACTTAACCAGCGCATCACCCCGAAATTGTCGCCGTGCATGGGCGCAAACCAGATCAACCAGGTGCTGGCGAGCATTACCGAGCTCTATGTGCAAGCGGGTTACATTGCCAGTCGGCCCTACCTCGGTACGACGCCAGAGGCCGGGCAGTCGCTGGATATCCTGGTCGATGAAGGCTACGTCGAGTCCATCGAGCTGGCCGACCAGAGCCTGCCGG
Source organism: Pseudomonas fluorescens (assembly GCF_902497995.1). Lineage (GTDB taxonomy): Bacteria > Pseudomonadota > Gammaproteobacteria > Pseudomonadales > Pseudomonadaceae > Aquipseudomonas > Aquipseudomonas fluorescens_BK. The sequence goes on from NZ_CABVII010000008.1 coordinate 70,465, forward strand.
TTGCCCTCGGGGGAGCGTTTCCCGGGATGCTCGGCAAGGCGCTGAACCTGCGGGATCTGGAGCAGGGTCTGGATCAATTGAACCGCCTGCGTTCCGTGGACCTGAGCGCCGACATCGCCCCCGGCAGCGAGCCTGGCGCCTCGCGGATCATCTTGCGCTCGCGCTCCCGCGATCAATCGCGCTGGGCGTTGAACCTGGGCCTGGACAATCTCGGCGGCGCCAGCACCGGGCGCGACCGTAATACGCTCAGTCTTGGTCTGGACTCGCCGCTGCAAATCAATGATGTGTTCAATTTAAGCTTCGGCGACACCGTCAATCAGGGTGATCGCTACAGCCGCAGCGCCAGCCTGTACTACGCCATTCCCTACGGTTACTGGACCTGGAGCGTCTTTGCCAGCCATGGGGAATATCGTGCGCCATTCAAGCTCAGCAGCCTGACGTTTCACAGCACCGGCACGACCGATCAGCTCAGCCTGCGCGCCGATCGAGTGTTATGGCGCGGTCAGGGCCATCAACTCAGCGCCAACCTGCAACTGGCGCACAAAGAGGTCGACAGTTACCTGGAGCGCTCGCGCCTGGCGATTCAGAGCCCGACTCTGACCGTGGCCGAAGCCGGGCTGAATCTGTTCTGGCTCGACAGTGCGGTGTGGAACCTGGACCTCAATTACGCTCAGGGCCTGCGCTGGTTTGGCGCGGACGATGATGCCGAGCGCCGGTTCGACCGTCAGCCCAAGGCGCAGTTTCGCAAGTACCGCGCCAGCCTCGGTCAGTGGCGCAACGGCAGGTTGGGCCAGCAGGCCTGGCAATGGCAGAGCCAGCTCAACGTGCAATACAGCCCTGACCCTCTGCCGGCCATCGAGCAACTGCTGGCCACCGACGATTCGGCGGTGCGCGGATACCGGATCAACAGCGCGTCCGGTGCCAGCGGGGCTATCTGGCGCAACACCTTGCGCCTGCCATTGCAAACCGACTTGCCGGTGCAGATCACCCCGCGCCTGGGGCTGGACAGCGGCGCGGTCCAGGCCGGTCGCGGCGCCCCGAGCCAACGTATGAGCGGGGGCGGCGTCGGGGTCAACCTGAGCTGGAAAAACCTGCAAGTGGACCTCGATTACCAACGCAGCTTCAGCCTGCCCAGCCATTTCAAGCACGAGCCACCGACCTGGCTGATGCGCGTGGGATTGCAGATATGAATCTTACAAAACTGCCGATGGTGCTGTGCGCGCCAGCCACGACAGTCCTTCCAGCGCGCCGTGATACCGCACTTGAATCGAGAGGTTTTTATGTCAGCAAAACCCTTTGCGTTCCATCTTGCTCCCTGCGGCAAATTGCGCTGGGCGATTGCCAGCCTGTTTCTCATCGCGCCTGTGCCAAACGCCCTGGCGACGGGCGTGGTGGTCGCGCCCGGACCCGGCGGCACCGCGCAATTGCAGACCCGGGACGGCGTGCCCATCGTCAATATCGTTGCGCCCAACGGTTCCGGGCTGTCCCATAACCAGTTTCTCGACTACAACGTCGACCGCCAGGGCCTGGTCCTGAACAACGCCCTGCAAGCCGGGCAGTCGCAACTCGCCGGGGAACTGGCCGCCAACCCGCAGTTCCAGGGGCAGGCGGCCAGCGTGATCCTCAACGAAGTGATCAGCCGCAACGCCTCGGCCATCAATGGCCTCCAGGAAATCTTCGGCCGTGGCGCCGATTACGTCCTGGCCAACCCCAACGGCATTTCGCTCAATGGCGCTGGTTTCATCAACACGCCAAATGCACATTTCGTGGTCGGGCGCCCCGAGCTGAACGAAGGCAAGCTGCAAGCCCTGAGCACCCGCGATGCCACGGGTGAGCTGAACGTCCGGGGCGCGGGTGCACACAACAGTGAAGGCTCGATCAACCTGATCGCTCCGCGTATCGACAGCGACGGCAAGCTTGGCGCTCGCGATGACTTGAACCTCACGGTCGGACGCCATTCAGTGGACTACGCCAGCGGGCAGGTGCGGGACGTCGACCCCAGCGGTCACAGCAGCGACGGCCGCATCGACGCCAGTCTGTTCGGCGCCATGCAGGCCGGGCGCATCAATATTATCAGCACTGCAGAAGGCGCGGGCGTGCGAGTCGGCCCGGTGCAGGTTGCCGGTCGAGATGGCGTACAGATTCGTTCGTCCGGCGATCTCGTCATCAGCGGCGGGCTCGTGTCCGACAGCCTTGATGTGGTGAGAGCCGGCGTGCACAGCAGCCAGGGCGATGTCGGCTTGCACAGCGGCAAGGACCTGATGATGGCGGCCGTCGATGTCAGTGGTCGTGATGTCAAGGTCGGCGCCGGACGCAACCTGAAGCTGACGACTGTGGAAAGCCGTTGGCTCCAGGAAAAACGCAACACCTGGAGAAAAGACACCCTCGGCATCACCTGGGAAACCTTCGAGCAGACCCAAACCGAGGGCGATTCGCGGCAGCACGGCAGCCAGATCATTGCCCGCCGTGATGTGGATCTGTCCTCCGGCGGCGATACCGAACTCCAAGGCGCCCGGGTCGAGGCGGCGAAAGATCTCAGGGTGCAGAGCGGCGGTGATCTGCGCCTCACGTCAGCCATTGAAAGCAAGACGAAGTCCGATCGGGGCACACACCGCAAACACCTGTGGAAAGAAAGCTGGGACAACCGCAGCGAAGAGCAACGCAGCGTCACCACGCAATTGAAGGGCGACAACATCGCGTTGACCGCGACCGGGTTGCTGCGCTCTGAAGGCGCGCAAGTGACCAGTCCGAACGATGTCCTGCTCGCCGCAAAACAGGTGGAAATCACCACCGCCACCCGCACCGAGTTCAAACGCGACGATCGCTATTCGGGCGATCTGGTCGGCGGCGGGTTCTTTGGCAAGACCGGCGATACGGACCAGGGCAAGACCCTGCATCAGGGCAGCGCGATCAATGCCGCCGGCAAATTGATCGTCAAGGCCGACGGCGACGTGCGCATCACCGGCAGCCAGGTGCGCGGCACTACGGAGTCCAGCGTCATCACCGATAAGGGTTCACTGATCATCGATGGCGTGCAGGACAAGTCCCACCTCAACAACCACGACAAGGACAGCAAGTTTTTCGGCATCAGCAAAAATGAAACTCGCCAAAACACCCGGGACAGCACCACGGTGCGCAGCGAGTTGACGTCGGACACCAACCTCACCCTCAAGAGCGCCATGGACATCGAAGTCGCGGGCTCCACGGTCAAGGCGGGCGGTACGCTCAATGTGGACGCGGCGGGAGATGTGAAGGTGCATTCGGCGCAGGACACCGTCGACAGCAGCAATACCACTGCCAGCCGTGGCTTCGATGCCTACGCCAAAGAAAACGCGCCGGACGCCGGCCAGTACCGCGCAGGCGTGCGTTTTGAAGACAAGACGCAAACCCTGACCGGCAACGAAGTGCGCCAGCAAGGCTCCAGCCTGGCCGGCGCTGACGTGCAGGTGAAGGCCGGCGGCGAACTGACGCTCAAGGGCGCAGACGTGCAGGCCACCGCGGGCGATACGTCCCTGCAGGGCAAAACCGTTGCACTGCTGGCCGAACAGGACAGTCAACACACCTCGACGGACCAGCGCAACACCGGCGGCGGTCTTTACTACACCGGCGGCCTTGATCGCGTAGGCAGTGGCCTGGACTTCGCGCATTCGACCTCCCAGGACATCCGCGACACAACCACAGCCCAAACCAGCAAGGTCCAGAGCAGCGGCAAGCTGAACATCAATGCCGAAAAACTGATCACTGAAGGGGCGCAAGTCAGGGCTGGCAAAGACCTGGTGGTCGACGCCGGGGAAATTGACAACCGCGTGGCGCGGGACACGGACAGCAGTACGCACAAGGACCGCAACTGGTCGGCCGACATGGGTGTCAACCTCGAGTACAAGGACATCGCCAGGCCTATCGCCGATGCCGTAAAAAGCGCCATCGAGGCCAAGGTCCCGGACGTGGGCGCATTGGGCAAGCTCGGTCAGCCTGATCTCGGGATCGATGTCGCCATCGGGCATCAGAGTGCCGGCCGCCAAGTGCAAAACAGCGGCGATAGAGTCAGTCAGTTCCAGGGCGGTACCGTAGACGTCAAGGTCACCGGCCTGTTGCAGGACCAGGGCACCCGGTATGAGGCCAGCGCCGGGAAGGTCAATATCAGCGCCGGTCAGTTGATCGCCAACGCCGCGAGCATCACCCATGGCAGCACCGATAAGGCGCTGGACGCCAAGGTTGACGTACGGGTCTACACCAAGACCGGGGAAGACCTGAACGTGGCCGGCAGCGGTGAGGGTGGCAGCCTTCAGACACAGAAAAGCACGTCCACCGCAGTGGTCGGCCGCTACACCGGCAGCCAGGGGGTAAACATCAACCTGGGTGGCGACGGGCAGTTCGAGGGCAGCCAGTTCGATGGCGGGGAGGGCGGCGTGACGATCAAGGCCGGCGGCAACCTGGCGCTGAATCAAGCCAACGACCGTCAGGACAGCGACACGTCCAGCCTGCGCGGCAAAGCCTCGCTGAAAGTCGGCACCCTGCCTGGCACCAACGGCACCAATATCAATCTCGGTGCCGGTGCGCAGCTCGATTATAAAGGCGGCCAGACCCGGGACAGCCAGGCCCGCGTCGCCAGTATCGAGGGCCAGGGCCCGGTGACATTGAGCAGCGGCGGCGACCTGGTGCTGCAAGGGACCCGCATCGACTTGCCGGGGGCGATAGACCTGGACGTCGGCGGCAAACTGGATGTGCAAGCGGCGAGCGGTACCCATGTCGTCAAGAACAGCCATCTCGGCGGCGGTCTGACCGTGGGCGGCAGTAAAACCAGCAAGGAGAACAGCGTTGACAAGGCCGGAAACCTCGGCTTCAACCTCAACGCCGGTCGGGAGAATGAAGCGACGCGGACCTTGACTGGCGGCGAACTCAAGAGCGAGCAAAGGATCGGGCTCAGCGGCGATTCGATTTACCTGCAAGGCGCTCAAGTCAATGCGCCGGACGTACGTCTTGAGGCACAGAAGGGCGGGATCCAGCTGCAATCCGCGCAGTCCACGCATAACCGCGGCAGCTTGAGTCTTGAGCTGAAGGCCGGGGGCAACCTTGGCAGCAGTACACCCACCGCCAGCGAAAGCGTCGCGTCCAGCGACCTCGGATTGAATGCCGGGGCCAAGGTCGGGGTCGATTACCTCAACAGCACCACTGAGCAGAACAGCCGGATCAAGGCGGACAGCGCCGAACTCAACAGTGCGGGCGATGCGCAATTGGCGGGAGCGCGGATCGATGCCGGGAAGGTCAGTGGCACGGTCGCCGGCGATTTGAGCGTGCAAAGCCGTCAGGACCGCCAGACCACCGTCAAGGCTGATCTTGACCTGGGGCTGACCGGCAAGAAAGCCGCGCCGGTCGACCAGGACAAACTGGCGGCAAACGCCGGGCTCAAGGGTATGGATTACAAGCCGACCCTCAAGTTCGATGGTGCCTATGCGTACAAGGACAGCGTGGGCCAGGCTTCCGCTATCAGCGGTTCACAGGGAGTGAATCTCAAGGTCGGCGGCACGACGCAACTGACGGGGGCTCGGATTGCATCGGCTGAAGGCCGCGTGGGTCTGGGCGATTCCAACGTCGGCACCACGACCTTGAGCAACCTCGACTACAGCGTCAGGGGTGGACTCGATCTGCCGCAGAAACCGGCCACCGAGGGCAGCAAACCCGAGGTCTCGATTCCCGGTGAGCGCAGTATCAAAGTCGGTCCGGGGACCGTTGGCGGTCGTTTCGACAGACAATCCTTGCAATCGGGGATCGATGAGAACGCGAGTTGAGTAAACACCGTGCAACCCCGGATGGGGTCTGGATGACCGCTGGTTATCGTCCTGCCTCCTTCCTGGTGGTGCCTATGAGACTCGGCTGTATGTAAGAACGATTGTGTGGATTTCCCTTGGACGGGCAGACGAGCCGCAACTCGGCTGCCCGTCATTTTGCGTATGACCTGGATTGGCAAGGCAGGCCCCGGTCTGGAATCCATTGCGTCCGGTTAATAGGAAGCATTACTATTCACGCCCCGTCTTCACAGCACGCCGCAATGACCCCCAAGCTGCCCCGCAGACACCGCTTTTTCGAGCATTACGAAGAGTTGGTTGGCACCTGGACCCGTCGCCTGAGAAATCGTCATCAGGCCGAGGATCTGGCCCACGACACCTTCGTGCGGGTGCTTGAGTCCGATTCGGCAGCGGTGGTGCAACCTCGGGCGTACTTGCACCAGACCGCGCGCAATATCGCGGTGGATGGTTATCGGCGTGAGGATCGGCGGGGCGCCATGGAGTCGGAGGCGATCGATCACAGTGTGTCGTCGTCCGGCGACCCGGAGCATTTCATGCATGCGATCCAGTTGGCTGATTCCATCGAGCGGGCGCTCGCCGAACTTCCGATCAACTGCCGCAAGGTGTTCGTCTGGCAGAAGATCGAAGGCCTGACCCAGGCTGAAATCGCCGAACGCCTGGGGCTGTCCAAGAACATGGTGGAAAAGTATATGATCCGCACCCTGAGGCATCTGCGCGACCGTCTGGACGGGTTGCAACCATGATCGGCCGCGCTTTCTCATCCCCGGCCAGACAGGAACTTCCATGATGGATACTCGTGATTGCGCGTGCGGGCAAACAACGGTTCGCGACGAGGCGGCGCGGTGGTTTGTGCGTTTGCAGGAACCGGCCGTGGACGTCGAAGAACGTCGACGCTTCGAGCGTTGGCTGAACGAACACCCTCAGCATCGCGACGAATTTCAATTGATCGAGGGGCTGTGGACGGCGGCTGATCTGCTGCCTGCGGCGCGTCTGCAGGCCTTGTGCGAAGCCCCGGCGGCCCGTGGTAAACGTCGCCCGCTGCTGCGGTATGCGGTGGCCGCCGGTGTGTTGGCCGTGGCAGTCGGGTTGGGATTGTTCAGCCATTTGAATCAGTCGGCGAGCTACACCGCCGAGTTTTCCACGACCCTGGGTGAGCGACAGCAGGTGGCGTTGCCCGACGGTTCGGTGATCGACCTGAACAGCCGTAGTCGCGTCCAGGTGCGCTACGAACATGACCGGCGCCGCATCGAGTTGACGCAGGGCGAAGCGATGTTCAGCGTCGAACACGACAGTGACCGGCCGTTCGTGGTCGAGGCGGGCAGCGGCAAGGTCACGGTCACCGGCACCCGCTTCGACGTGCGTCGCAGCGCCTCTGAAACCCGGGTCGTGGTGGAGCAGGGCACGGTCAAGGTCCAGGGAAGGGACGCTGCCGACCACGATTTCATCAGCCTCACCGCCGGCCTTGGCACGCGGGTCGATACCCAGGGCAAAGTGGCCGCCGCCTATGCGGTCAATCCTGCGGAACTGACCGCCTGGCGCAGCGGCAAACTGGTGTTCAACAATGCCAGCCTTCGCGACGTCGCCGAAGAAGTGTCGCGCTATCGGGAGAAACCGCTGACCGTCGGCAACGACAAAGTGGGCAATCTACGCCTGACCAGTGTGTTCAAATCCGATAACACCGACGCCCTGCTCAAGGCCCTGCCGAGCATTCTGCCGGTGGTCGTGCGGACCCTGGATGACGGCAGCCAGCAAATAATTTCAAAATAGATTCAGGTTTTTTTCGAGTTCATCGTCTTCTAGTCCAACTGCAACTGGTTTGCATTAACAAACGCACACTCTTGCGATCCACAGGACTCCGTTCGACGTGAAAAAAACCACCGCTAAAAACAACAAATTCCCTTGGTTGCCCCTGGCCCTCGCCCTGGCGGTCAACGTTGCGCTGCCCCAGGCCTTTGCCGCCGACGCTATTCATATTCCGGCGCAACCCCTGGGCCAGGCCTTGAGTGAACTGGGCCAGCAAACCTCGCTGCAGGTGTTTTTCAGCCCGGAGCTGGTCGCCGGCAAGCAGGCCCCGGCGGTGGACGGCAACCTCTCGCCCGAGGACGCTGTGCGCCAGCTGCTGCAAGGCAGCGGTCTGCAGTACCAGATCGACGAAGGCTCGGTGACCTTGCTGCCTGCACCCAGTGCCGCAGTCAATGGGCCGCTGGAACTTGGCGTGACTGACATCAAGGTGGTCGGCGACTGGCTCGGTGACGCGGATGCCGCCGTGGTGCAAAACCACCCTGGCGCCCGTACCGTGATCCGCCGCGAGGCGATGATCGAGCAAGGCGCGATGAACGTGGGCGACGCGTTGAAGCGCGTGCCGGTGTGCAAGTGCAGGAGGCCAATGGCACCGGCGGCAGCGACATTTCCCTGAACGTCGGCGTGCGTGGCCTGACCTCGCGCCTGTCGCCACGCTCCACCGTGCTGATCGACGGCGTGCCGGCAGCCTTTGCCCCCTACGGTCAGCCGCAATTGTCCATGGCACCGATTTCTTCCGGCAACCTCGACAGCATCGACGTCGTTCGCGGTGCCGGTTCCGTGCGTTACGGACCGCAGAACGTCGGTGGCGTGATCAACTTCGTGACCCGCGCGATCCCGGAGAAAGCCTCCGCTGAAATCGGCAGCAACCTGGAAACCTCCCAGCACGGTGGCTGGAAGCATATCGACACGGCGTTCGTCGGCGGCACCGCGGACAACGGCATCGGCATGGCGCTGTTGTACTCGGGCGTGAACGGCAACGGTTACCGTGAACGCAACCACGGCAACGACATCGACGACGTGCTGCTCAAGACCCACTGGGCGCCCACCGATGTCGACGATTTCAGCCTCAATTTTCACTACTACGACGCCAGCGCCGACATGCCCGGCGGCCTGACCCAGGCGCAGTACGACGCCGATCCGTTTCAGTCCGACCGCAACAACGACAATTTCAGCGGGCGCCGCAAGGACGTTTCGTTCAAGTGGACCCGGCAGATCGACGACCGCACCCAGGCCGAAGTGCTGACCTACTACACCGACAGCTTCCGTGGCAGCAACATCGCCGCCCGCGACCAGAAGACCTTGGGCTCGTTCCCGCGCACCTACTACACCTTCGGCATCGAGCCGCGGGTGTCCCGTGTGTTCGACGTCGGCCCGACCACCCAGGAAGTCAGTGTCGGTTATCGCTACCTCAAGGAAGCCATGCACGAAGAGGCCAGCCGCCTGGCGCTGGTCAACAACGAGCCGGTGGTGCGTCCGGGTTCGGACGGGCATGTGTATCAGGATCGTACCGGCGGCACTGAAGCCAATTCGGTGTATGTCGACGACAAGATCGATGTGGGTAACTGGACAATCACCCCGGGCATCCGCTTCGAACACATCAGCACCGACTGGCACGATCGCCCGGTGCTCGACACCGCAGGCCGTCCGGTGCCGGAAAAGAACCGCAGCATCGAAAGCAACGAGCCGCTGCCGGCCCTGAGCGTGATGTATCACCTGTCCGATGCCTGGAAGCTGTTCGCCAACTACGAAACCTCGTTCGGCAGCCTGCAATATTTCCAGCTCGGCCAAGGGGGCACGGGTGACGAAACCGCCAATGGCCTGGAACCGGAAAAGGCCAAGACCTACGAGCTCGGCACCCGCTACAACGATGATGTATGGGGCGGCGAAGTGACGCTGTTCTACATCGACTTCGATAAAGAGTTGCAGTACATCAGCAACGACGCGGGCTGGACCAACCTCGGCGCGACCACGCACCAGGGCATCGAGGCGTCGGTGCACTACGACATGGCGGCACTGGACCCACGCCTCGATGGTCTGACCGCCAATGCCGGGTTCACCTACACCCGCGCCGTCTACGAAGGTGAAATTCCAGGCTTCAAGGGCCGTGACCTGCCGTTCTATTCGCGTCAGGTGGCGACTGCCGGCCTGCGTTACGACATCAACCGCTGGACCTACAACCTTGATGCCTTCGCCCAGTCCAAGCAGCGCTCGCCGGGCGTTGCGGTGAACGCCGATGGCAGCTTCAGCGGCAAATACATCACCGAAGGCACTGCAGATGGCCAGTACGGCGACATTCCGGGTTACGTCACCTGGAACGTGCGCGGCGGTTATGACTTCGGCCCGACGCTGTCGAACCTGAAAGTCGGCGCGGGGGTGAAGAACATCTTCGACAAGCAGTACTTCACCCGCTCCAGCGACAACAACTCGGGGATGTACGTCGGCGCGCCGCGCACGTTCTTTGTGCAGGCGAGTGTGGGGTTCTGATAGACCGAGGTGCGTTACAGGGATCTTCTGCGCATACAGCCGGTATGTACGACGCTGATCAAATGTGGGAGCGGGCTTGCCCGCGAAGGCTGCTTTCCTGTCGATAAAGATGTTGCCTGATGCACCGCTTTCGCGAGCAAGCCCGCTCCCACATTTGATCTGCGTCGAACACAAATTTTGTGTTCGCTGAAGATCCCCTGTAGGAGCGAGGCTTGCCCGCGATGCTTTTAAACCTTCAACACCTTCCCGCCAATCGCCACCGCCACCAGCAACACCGCCATCAGCCCAAAGGCAAAACTCAAACTGCTGCCATGGGCGATGAATCCGATCACCGCAGGCCCCGCAAGAATCCCGGCATAACCCAGGGTGGTGATGGCCGGCACCGCGATGCTTTCGGGCATGACCGTCTGTTTACCCACCGCGGTGTACAGCACCGGGACAATGTTCGAACAGCCAGCTCCCAGCAGCGCATAACCCACCAGCGCCATCTCCCAGTTTGGCGCGAACGTCGCCAGAAACAGGCCCGACGCCGCCGTCAGCCCACCGAACACAATCACCCGGGTGGCGCCCAGGCGCCGCACGATTGCGTCCCCGGTCAGGCGCCCGACGGTCATGGTCAGCGCAAACGCCGCATAACCCAGCCCGGCATAGGCGGTGTCGATCCCGCGTTCCTGCGCCAGGAACACCGCGCTCCAGTCCAGTGCCGCGCCTTCGGCGAGGAACACGATGAAACACATCCCGCCGATGAACAGCACGATGCCGTGGGGCATGGCAAACGCCGGTCCCGAACTTTCGCTGCCGTAGGGCAACAGGTGCGGCGCGGCCTTGCACAGCGCGATCAGCAGCAGCACGTCCACCACCAGCGTCGCCCCCAGCGGCGACACCCCCAGGCCAAGCAAGGCGCTGACGCCCGCCGCCCCGACGATGCCGCCAAGACTGAACAGGCCATGAAACCCCGACATCATGGTCTTGCCACTGGCCCGCTCGACGATCACCGCTTGCAGGTTCACCGTCGAATCCACCGTGCCCAGCCCGGCGCCGAACAGAAATAACGCTGCAATCAGCGCCGGAATCGAGGATACCGTCGCCAACAACGGCAGGGCCAGGCAGATCAGCAACGTCCCGCCGACCGCCACCCGGCGACAGCCGAAGCGCGTGGCCAGGATCCCGGCCATCGGCATGGCCAGAATCGAGCCCACCCCCAGGCACAGCAACAGCAAACCGAGGGTGCCTTCATCCAGCCCGGCCCGGGCCTTGGCGTAAGGCACCAGCGGCGCCCACGCGGCAATGCCTGCCCCAGCGATGAAAAAGGCGATGCGCGTGGACATCTGTTCCAGGCGCCCGGGAACGAATGAGGTCCGGGTGTTGAGGTTGGTCATATCAATCCTTGGCAAAAAACGTCGCGTCTCCAACGGACATTGACTCACCGGTGAGGTTCGATCAGCGTCCCGACGGGTTCGCGTTCAGGCAGGGTGACATCCTTGCACAGCCAGGCGCTGTTTCGCGATAGGTTGTGGTGGAGTCGGGTCAGCCTGTTTGGTACGGCGCGGTTGATGGGGTGATTTCGAGACCGCCTTCGCGGGCAAGCCTCGCTCCTACGGGATTTGAGTCATGTCGGATGTTTGCGACGAACATCAATCCTGTAGGAGCGAGGCTTGCCCGCGAAGAGGCCCACCGAGTCACCGCAAGATTCAGCCCTGATCCCCAAAAAACTCCACCACCGGCATCTGCCGCTTCATCAATACCTTGCCCGCGCGCACCGAGTACAGTGGCAAGCCCTGGCTGCGAATCACTTCGTAATCGCTGTCCGCCGACAGAATCAGCAAATTCGCCGGCCGCCCCCGTTCGAGTCCGTAACGATCACCCAGGGCCATGGCCTTGGCGCTGTTGTCGGTCACCAGGTCCAGCGCGCTTTGCAAATTGCGGTAACCAAGCATGTGGCAGATATGCAGCCCGGCTTCGAGCACCCGCAAGATGTTGCCGTTGCCCAGCGGATACCAGGGGTCGACGATCGAGTCCTGGCCGAAACACACGTTCATGCCCGCTTCGAGCAACTCGTTGACCCGGGTCACGCCACGGCGTTTCGGGAAGTTGTCGTAACGACCTTGCAGGTGAATGCTTTCGGTAGGACAGGAGACAAAACTGATCCCGGAATGCCCGAGCAGGCGAAACAGCTTGGCGCAGTAAGCGTTGTCGTAGGAGCCCATGGCCGTGGTATGGCTGGCGGTGACCCGTGAACCCATGTCGCGGCTGCGGGCTTCTTCGGCCAGCACCTCAAGAAAGCGCGAATGCGGGTCGTCGGTTTCATCGCAGTGCACGTCCACCAGGCACCCGGTGCGCTCGGCCAGGTCCATGAGGAACTTCACCGAACTCACCCCCTGGTCCCGGGTGTACTCGAAATGCGGAATGCCGCCGACCACATCGGCGCCCATGCGAATCGCTTCTTCCATCAGCTCCCGACCATTGCGGTACGACTCGATGCCCTCCTGGGGGAAGGCGACGATCTGCATGTCGACCAGGTGTCGGCTTTCTTCGCGCACTTCGAGCATCGCCTTCAGCGCCGTCAGTTGCGGGTCGGTGACGTCGACGTGGGTGCGCACGTGCTGGATGCCGTGGGCGGCGAGACTCTGGAGGGTTTTCCTGGCGCGGGTCCTGGTGTCTTCCCCGGTGATCGTTACCTTGCGCTCGCTCCAGCACTCGATGCCCTCGAACAGTGTGCCGCTCATGTTCCAGCGCGGCTCGCCGGCAGTCAGCGTCGCATCAAGGTGGATGTGCGGCTCGACGAAGGGGGGCACTACCAGATTGCCGCCGGCGTCCAGATCATCGGGACCCAGGGTCGGCGCCTCGGTCTGTCGGCCGATACTGCTGATCAGACCGTTTTTCAGGTGCAACTCATGCAACCCTTCTTGGTTGCGCAGGCGGGCGTTGATGATGTGCATCAGGCGAATCCTTTTATAGATCTTCTAGTGGTGCATTGGCGGTACGGGCGCCGAGTACCCCGGTCAATATCACATACGTTAGCGCGGCAGCGGCAATCCCTGCCAGAGGCGCGACCCATGGCGAACTGAACGCCGCGACAGTGCCGATCGCATAAGCGCTCAGGCCCGGCCAATTGAACGCCGGCAAGCGGGCATCGGCCAGACGTGGATATTGACCGCGGTAGCGATAAAAAAAGTCCGCCATGATCACGCCACCGATCGGCGGAATTACCGTGCCCAGCAGAATCAGGTACGGCACCAGATAGTTGTACATGCCCAGCAGCGCCAACAGCGTGCCGATCACTGCGCCGGCCAGGGTCACCGTTTTGCGCCGGCCGGTGCGCAGCAGGTTGCAGCCGGCGACGGCGAAGTTGTAGATGGTGTTGTCCTGGGTGCTCCAGATGTTGAGCAGCAACATCGCCATCGCGGCCATGGCGAACCCTTGCAACAGCAACACTTCGACCACATCCGGTTGCTGGTAGACAATGGCTCCGTAGGCGCCGATCAACACCATCAGGCCGTTGCCGATAAAGAAACCGATCAGGCTTGCCAGCACGGCGACCCTGGCCGAGCGCGAGAAGCGCGTCCAGTTGGTCGCCTGGGTCGCGCCACTGACAAAGGTGCCGAATACCAGCGTGAGGGCGGTCGACCAATCGAGGGTGGTCGTCGGCACGACCGCCAGCAAGCCATCGAGCCCGCCGACCCTGGTCGTGGCGACCCACATCGACAGCATCAGCAGCAACATCATGGCGGGCACCGCGATGTACGACAGAATTTCCAGTCCGCGATAACCGACATAGGCCGTGGCGCAAAACAGCAGGCCGAACAGCACCATCAGGCCCATTACTGTGCCCTCGCTCAATTCGAAATACTTGCCCAACACCACGGCGGCGGTTGCCGTGCCCCAGGCGTACCAGCCGATCTGGGTGAAGCCGAGGATCAGGTCGCTGAGCTTGCTGCCCATTTCACCGAAGCAGAAACGCCCCATCAGCACCGAATTGAGGCCACTCTTGAACGCAATGTAGCCCAGGCCGGCGGCGTAGATCCCCAGCAGCAGATTGCCGACGATGATCACCGCCATCATCTCGCCGAAACCGAACGCCACCCCGAGCTTGCCGCCGGCAAACATGGTCGCGGTAAAAAAGGTGAAACCCAGCAATACCATGGCCGTGGAGGTCAGGCCTTTGCGAGCGTGCATCGGGACTTCGCTGAGGGGGTAGTCGTTGCCGGGAGCGTTCTGCGTCATGGGGCGTTCCTTGCTGGGTGGGAAGACGCGAGGGTGCTGCAGCGGCCGTGCCAAACGGGGCAGGTGTTGTTATTTATAGACGAGGCAAAGGCGTTTGGTTCGGGGGATGGCGCGAAAACGGTGCCATCTGAAGGAACACACGTCCCATGTGGGAGCGGGCTTGCTCGCGAAAGCGGTGGCTCAGTAAACAAATGTATTGACTGACACACCGCTTTCGCGAGCAAGCCCGCTCCCACAGGGGATGTCGGTTGCTTCAGGGGGATTTTTGGAGCGGTAGAAACCGTAGCAACGCCGCGACGATGGCTTCAGGCGCATCCTCCTGAACAAGGTGTCCGGCATTGGGGATCGGATAGAATTGCGATCCCGGTATCATCCGGTGCAACGCCCGCCCACGCTCAATGGGAATCCACTGATCATCCTCCCCCCAAAGAATCTGAACCGGGCAGCGAATGGCCGGGCATTGCCCCTCGACCTCCCGGGTATAACGCTCATCCATCTGTGCGATCTGTCGATAAAACGCCGCTTGCCCCGGATCCCCCAGCCAGGGCTGAACATAAGGCGCGAGTTCATCGTCCGGGATGTCACGTTTGATCGCCCCACGAACATAGGTCGGTACGATTGCCCGCTGAATGTAATCAGGCAGCCCGCTGAACGCCGCCTCATGCTGACGCACATGCTGCACGAACGGCGACCCCCAGGGCGTCAGCGCCACCGGGTCGATCAGCGTCAGGCTGCGGTAATCCTTGCCATTGAGCAGATGCGCACGCAACACGGTAGCGCCGCCGAAATCGTGGGCCACCACGTCCGGGCAATCCAGGCCCCAATGCTCCAGCAGCCGGGCCAGCAATTCGTTCTGCACACCCAGGGACACGTCGCCCTCGACTTTCTCTGACAGCCCATAACCCAGCAGGTCGAAGTAATGCACCCGGTGGGTGGTGATGAAATGCGGCGCAATCCGGTGCCACACGTAAGAAGAGAAGGGCGTGCCATGCACGAATACCAGCGGCGGGCCGTCGCCCCGGACGGCGAAGCGCACGGAGTGCCCGTTGAAACGAAAGGTCTGAGCCAGCGGCCAGTCAGTCATGGGTGCGTCCTCTTGGCGTGTGCGAGCGAAAAAGCATAGGCATAAAAAAAACCATCGGTCTCGGCAGTTTTTTTGATCCATCGGATCAGCGCGACGAATACCTGTAATTTCTGACAGTAGACCGCTGCTGATTGCCAATGGTATCCATAGCCCATGGACACCATCAGCTTGCATCACAAGACACCCACCCTCGCGGTCATTGACCCGCGCCACCTTGCGGTGCGCAGCGTGGCGTATTGGCGTGCGGAGATTGAGCACACACCCGAGACTCGGGTGACGCGTCACGCGTTCGATGCGGCGGGGCGCGGGATTGATCAGTGGGACGCGCGGTTGTGGGCGAACGGTTGCGCTCCGGCGCTGAGCCATGGCTTCAGCCTCTCGGGGAAAGTAGTGGGGAGTGACAGCGCCGATGCCGGGTGGCGGTTATCGTTGTTGGGGCAGGCGGACGAAAGTTTGAGTCGGTGGGACAGTCGCGGCTCCCGGCAAGACACCGAGTACGACCGATCGCTGCGACCGCTGGCGGTGAAGGAACAGGCGTGCGGTAACGCGGCACGGGTGGTGGAGCGCTTCGAGTATGGCGCCGTTGATGCTGATTTCAGCCTCGGCAACCAGTGTGGCCGGGTGATCCGCCACGACGATCCGGCCGGTACCCGGCATATGCCCGAGTACGATGTGCTGGGGTTGGTGCAAAGTGAGATCAGCCACTTTCTGACCAGCCTCGATCCACCGGATTGGCCGTTGATGGCAAGCGAACGCGATGCATTACTTGAGCCTGGCCCTGGTTTCGAAAGCCGGTGGCGCTACAACCCCACCGGCGATCTGCTGAGTCTCACCGACGCCAAAAACCATCGCCGACACTTCACCTACACCGTGGCCGGACAGCTCAAGGCAGGTTGGCTGCAACCGGCGAATGGCGCCGCACCGGGGCAGTGTCTGGTGCATGACATCCGCTACAACCCCGGCGGCCAGGTCGAACGGGAAACCGCCGGCAATGGCGTGGTCACCGAAGCCAACTACGCGCTGGAGGACGGCCGGCTGCTGCGACTATCCGCCGGGTTGCCGGGGGCGGCCCCGCTGCAGGACCTGCAGTACCAGGTCGACGCAATCGGCAATATCCTGCAGATCGACGACCATGCCCTGCCGATCCGCTACTTCAAGAACCAGCGCCTCGAGCCCACCTGCCGCTACGGTTATGACACCCTGGGCCAGTTGATCCGCGCCAGCGGCTGGGAGGCTGAGAAAGCCGCGCTTCATCCCATCGCTGACTATCGAGCCTCGACGAATGCGAATGCCGTCCTCAACTACCAGGAAGCATACGATTACGACGCGGCCGGCAACATGACCGAACTGCGGCACCTGGGCGCGCAGCCGTTCACCCGGCGTTGGGCCGTAGCGGCTAACAGCAACCGCAGCCTGCTCGAAGATGACCAGCCGCCGGGTTTCGCCAACGGGTTCGACGACAACGGCAACCTGCAATGCTTGCAGCGTGGCCAAACCCTGACCTGGGACCTGCGCAACCAGTTGTCCAGCGTGTCGCCGGTGGTGCGTGACGGCGAAGAAGACGACCGCGAACGCTACCTCTATGGCGGCGGAGGCAAACGTCTGCGCAAGCTCCGCACCACATTGGCCGCCGCTCATACACTGCTCGCCGAAGTGCGCTACCTGCCAGGGCTGGAAATCCACTACCGCCAAGGCAGCCAGCAACACCAAGTGCTCGACCTCGACGCCGGGCGCAATCGGGTGAAATGGCTGCACGGGACGGATGCCCCGGCCTTTCGACTGCGTTATCACCTGACCGACCATCTCGGCTCCGGCACCCTGGAACTCGACGAACACGCCAACGTGCAGAGCCGCGAAGGGTATTACCCATTTGGCGGCACAGCCTGGGAGGACCACAGCGACCAGAGCGGCGCGTACAAAACCATTCGTTACTCGGGCAAGGAGCGCGATGCCACGGGGTTGTATTACTACGGTTATCGCTACTTCGCGCCGTGGCTGAGTCGCTGGATCAACCCCGACCAGCGGGGGCGGTGGATGGGTTGAATCTATATGGTTTTGTGGCGAACTCGCCGGTGAGGAGGGTGGATGCGGATGGGCGGGTGGGGTCATTGTTTGGGGATGAGTCCCAAGACTCGGTACCTGAAGCCGTGCTCAATAGCCTTGTAATGCCGAACGGGAGTCAGTTGAATCCAATCGAAATCGACGCGGGCGATTTCAACTCACCATCTTCCGCATTGAGTTTCGGTGGATTGTTTGAAGCGCCGGCGACTCTGACGGAGTTGAATTTTGGGAGGGCGTTGGCAGGAGAAATATCGCCTCCCCTGCCTGTTCAACCAGCCGGGGCTGGGGTGGTAGATCCGCTTGCTTGCCCCACATGCGGCAAAGTTTTTACACGAAAAGAAAACTTAAAAAGACATCAACGAGTGCATACAGGCGAAACGCCCTATCGCTGCGGTGAGGCGGGATGTAATAAATCCTTTAAGCATTCGTCTGAGTTAAAACAACATGAGCGAATTCATACCGGTGAAAAGCCCTACCGCTGCGGAGAGGCCGGATGTACCGAATCGTTTAGTCGGCTGAATAGGTTAAAGAGTCACGTGCTAATTCATACGGATGAAAAGCCCTATCGCTGCGGAGAGGAAGGATGTACTAAATCGTTTACAGATCCGTCTAATTTAAAAGCACATGAGCGAACTCACACAGGTGAAAAACCCTATCGCTGCGGAGAGGCCGGATGTAATGAGT
The DNA here is from genome assembly GCF_902497995.1 of Pseudomonas fluorescens. Classification (GTDB taxonomy): domain Bacteria; phylum Pseudomonadota; class Gammaproteobacteria; order Pseudomonadales; family Pseudomonadaceae; genus Aquipseudomonas; species Aquipseudomonas fluorescens_BK. The sequence goes on from NZ_CABVII010000008.1 coordinate 88,612, forward strand.
CGTTTCTTCGGCGGAGTCAGTTAAGTCGTCACATGCGAACTCATACCGGTGAAAAGCCATTTGCTTGCATGGGCGCGGGATGTGATAAAAAATTTGCGCACGGATTCGATATGCTTAGGCATGCTCAAACTCATAAGCCCAAGCTCTATTGCACGGTGGGTGACTGTCATGTGGGAGTGGCAACTCACTACTCTCTAAAGCTACATGTCCAAAGAAAACATCCCGGCCAGCAGTTGTGAAACTTCATGGTTTTTTCTACCGAGCTCGATAAAAAACCACGCAGTCGGTGGTTTTTAACTGATAGCTCACTCCCCGCGATAAATACACCCACTCGTACAAGTCTCATGTATCCGAATCGCACTAAGCTCCGGCAACAACGGCTTCAACTCCCCCCAGATCCACTTGGCCAACACTTCACTGGTCGGATTCTCCAACCCCGGAATATCATTCAAATAGTTATGATCCAACCGCTCATACAGCGGCTTGAAGATCGCCTTGATTTCCGAAAAGTCCCGTATCCACCCAGTATGCGGATCAAGATCGCCACTCAAATGGATCGCCACTTTGAACGAGTGACCGTGCAGGCGACCGCACTTGTGGCCTTCCGGGACGTGGGGCAGGCGGTGGGCGGATTCGAAGGTAAACTCTTTGAAGATTTCCACAGTGGTTTGAGCTCTGTCAGGTGGCGATCGCCGCGGCGATGTGGGCAGACTGTGAGTTTAACAGTTTGCGTTTGGGCTTGCGGGAAAACACTGACTAAAGGGTCAGCAAGTGATTTCCGAGACGACCGTTGACGGCTAGTTCGAGGAACTCGTCACCCAGCCGACGACTTTCGTCCATCGCTGCGCGCCAGTATTTTTTTCGGTTCGGGGCATCGCCCGCGAAGCGCTTGAAATCATTACGGTCCGGCAGTTTGCCGTAGGGCAGGCGCGCGAGGTATTCCTTTGACGGTGCCAGCAGCAGGACATCCTGCAGGCGCGCAGGACAGGCGCGGCGCCATGGCAGGGTCTTGTCGAACCAGCCGGGAATGACCCGGTCGGTGAAATGTGGATAGAGCACGACGTCGGTGCCGCTGTAGGGCAGGTCGAGGTGATAGTCCAGCAGGCCGCCATCGCGGAAAGTTCCTGAGCCTGCGCCCGGCAGGTCGCGCACGCCTTCCATCACCATCGGGATCGAGCCCGAGGCCAACAAAGCCTGGCGCAGATTGCCGGCATCCAGCGCAACGAAGCGCGACGGGAAATCGTTCAACGCATTGAGCGGTGGCGCCAGGCGCGGGTCATGGAGGATCAGCCGTTCGAAATGCCGTGACAGTCGCGCGCGGCCGCGCAGGTTGTCGGCAATCACCGACGACAGCCCCAGCCCCAAGCGGCCGCGATGATCGTCCGCCAACAGACCGTGGCTCTTGACCACCATGATGTTCAGTCGGTAATGAGGGTTGTCGAAGATCGAGGTATCGCGGCCGTCGAGCAGTTCATCGAGCATGCGCCGGGAACTCTGGCTGATCTGCGCCATGGTCACGCCCTTGGCGAAATGCTGCTCGGTGTACAGATGACCGAGGCGGCGAATGCCTTCGGCGGCATCCGGCAGGCAGGCGCTGGCAAAGCGCCAGGCGCCCACCGAGGCGCCGATCAATGAGCGTTCCCTTGGCGCCGCCGGCAGCCATTCGCCGAACAGCGCCAGGTCCAGCCCTTGAATGCCCAGCGCCTTGGGGCCACCGGCGGCGCCGGGCAGCGTGCCGACGTCGGCGGCGCTCAAACCGTTTGCACGAATGCGTGCGAAGGCACGGGAACCGGCTTTAAGGGTCAGGGACGGGAACTTGATGTGGATGGCGGTCATACCGGTCTCTATTTCTGGCGAGCGGGGGATTATAAGCGCCCACGATCAATGTGCTTGTTCGCGACGGCGGTTAACGGTAACGCGGGGTGTCTGAAGTAACGCGGCGTCCTATCGTTCATCGCGAGCAAGCTCGCTCCTACAGGGGCGGGGCGTATCCGTGATGTTGTGGTGCTATCGCCAATGATGGCAATTCAGTTTCAATTAAGTTGAAATCGCTAAAGTGGCTCCCGTAAGCAGCACATAAAAATACGGAGACACCCATGAAAACCTTGACTGCCCTGTTCACCGCCACCCTCATCACCCTGACCGCCGGCATTGCCCAGGCTCGCGACCTGGGCCCCGATGAAGCCCTGAGACTGCGTGACGCTGGTACCATTGTGTCTTTCGAGAAGCTCAACGCCATCGCATTGGCCAAACATCCGGGTTCCACCATCACCGAAACCGAACTGGAAGAAGAGTACGGCAAGTACATCTATCAGGTGGAAATGCGCGATCCACAGGGCATTGAGTGGGACCTGGAACTGGACGCTGTCAGCGGGCAGGTGCTCAGGGATCATCAGGATACGTAATGAAGGTGCTTTGTTTTGCAAATCGGCGCGCCTGCAGCCGCCTGGCCTTGGCGCTTCTGGTTGTGTGCTCGGCGGTGATGGCCCGGGACCTGGATCAGGACGAAGCCCTGCGCCTGCGTCAGCAAGGGGTGATTCTGCCGCTGGAGCAGCTGTTGCAGCAGGCGCTGGACCGCTACCCCGGGGCCAAGCTGCTGGAAGCCGAGCTCGAGGAAAAGCACGATGTCTACGTTTATGAAGTCGAGCTGCTGACCGCCGACGGTGTGGTCCGTGAGCTGGACCTCGATGCCAGCACTGGCCAGTTACTGAAAGACAAGGAAGATTGACCCATGCGATTGCTCCTGGTGGAAGACCACGTGCCCCTGGCCGACGAACTGATGGCCGGCCTCAACCGCCAGGGCTATGCCGTGGACTGGCTGGCGGACGGTCGCGATGCGGTGTACCAAGGCAGCAGCGAGCCTTATGACCTGATCATCCTCGACCTCGGCCTGCCGGGTCTGCCAGGGCTCGAAGTACTGGCGCAATGGCGGGCCGGCGGCTTGGTCACACCGGTGCTGATCCTCACGGCCCGCGGCTCCTGGGCCGAGCGCATCGAAGGCCTCAAGGCCGGCGCCGACGATTACCTGACCAAACCTTTCCACCCTGAAGAATTGCACCTGCGGGTCCAGGCGCTGTTGCGCCGCTCCCACGGCCAGGCCAACCAGCCGACGCTCAAGGCGGCGGGTTTGCACCTGGATGAAGGCCGTCAGTGCGTGACCCGCGACGGCGCCGACATCCAGCTCACCGCGGCTGAATTCCGCCTGTTGCGCTACTTCATGTTGCACCCCGAACAGATCCTGTCCAAAAGCCACCTCGCCGAACACCTCTACGACGGTGAAACCGAGCGCGATTCCAATGTGCTGGAAGTCCACGTCAACCACCTGCGACGCAAACTGGGGCGAAGCGTGATCGAAACCCGTCGCGGCCAGGGTTACCTGTTCGGCGGGCAAGCCCGGTGAGGTCGATCCAGCGCCGCTTGAGCCTGGGGCTGATCAGCGTGATGGTGATCGTCGGCCTGGTGCTGGCGCAGACCAGTCTGTGGCTGTTCGAAATGGGTTTGCAGCGCTACCTCGAGGCCGGGTTGCGCAACGACAGTGAAAGCCTGCTGGTGGCGCTGGTGCGCGGGCCGCAGGGGTTGCAGCTGGATGAGCGGCACTTGTCGCCGGCGTATCAGCGCCCGTTTTCCGGGCATTATTTCCGCATCGATTTCGCCGACAGCCATTGGCGCTCCCGTTCGCTGTGGGATCAGGAACTGCCGCGCCTGGACCAGCCCGGCCTGCACAGCAACCTGCAACTGGGGCCGGAAGGGCAGCAGCTGCTGATATTGCGCTCGGACTATCGCCGCCTGGGCCAGTCGATTTCCATCAGCGTCGCCCAGGACTACACCCCGGTGCGCGAGAGCTTTTTGCGCATGCAACAGGTCGGTCTTGGCCTGGGCCTGGCGGGGTTGCTGTTGATTCTGGTGTTGCAGCGGGTCACCGTGCGCCGCGCCTTGCGTCCGCTGGAAAAGGCCCGTGAACAAATCGCCCAATTGCAGCAGGGGCAGCGCTCGCAACTCGATGACCGGGTGCCGGTGGAGCTGGAGCCGTTGGTGGCGCAGATAAACCATTTGCTGGCCCACACTGAAGACAGCCTCAAGCGTTCGCGCAATGCCTTGGGCAATCTTGGGCACGCCTTGAAAACGCCGTTGGCGGTGTTGTTGAGCCTGGCTTCAAGCGAGAAGCTCGATGCCCACCCGGAACTGCGCGAGGTGATTCAGGCGCAGCTCGAGCAGGTGCGGCAGCGGCTCGATCGCGAACTCAACCGCGCCCGGTTGTCCGGCGACACACTGCCGGGGGCGCTGTTCGATTGCGACGCGCAACTGCCGGGGTTGCTGGCGACCTTGAACATGATCCACGGTGAGCACCTGGACCTCAGCTACGTGGCGCCGCAAGGTTTGCAACTGCCGTGGGACCGGGAGGATTTGCTGGAGTTGCTCGGCAACCTGCTGGACAACGCCTGCAAGTGGGCGGATGCCGAAGTTCGCCTGAGCGTGGTCGAGACGGCGCAAGGGTTTGAGCTAAGCGTGGAAGATGATGGGCCGGGGATTCCCGAGGACCAGCGCGATCAGGTGTTCAGTCGCGGTACGCGGCTTGACGAGCAGACCGATGGGCATGGGTTGGGATTGGGCATTGTGCGCGACATCGTTGAAACGTGGGGCGGGGTGTTGCGGCTGGAAGAGAGCGAGTGGGGCGGGTTGAAGGTGGTAATCGAATTGCCCAAGCGCTGACCCCGATCTCAATCCCCCCGCGGGTCCCCTGTAGGAGCTGGCTTGCCAGCGAAGGCGTCCTGACAGCCAACATATGTGTTGGATGTGCTACCGCTTTCGCTGGCAAGCCAGCTCCTACAGGGGATCGCGCAGGGGCTTTGACATGGGGGTGACTCTGCGGCACAGTGCGCGCCCTCTAATAAAACCCACTCTTCAATCCGCTGGCGGCTCTCGCAGACTGCCGGCCGGACTCATTCCGTTTGTCTTGAGGTCTTGATGATGAATGCAGTAATTGCCGCGGTCGGCGTCATGCTGATACTCAGCCTGTCCCGCGTGCATGTGGTGATCGCGCTGATTGTCGGCGCGCTGGTCGGTGGTCTGACCGGTGGCCTGGGCATCGACGCGACGCTCAAGGCGTTCAACAGCGGCCTCGGCGGTGGCGCAACGGTGGCTTTGTCCTACGCCTTGCTCGGTGCGTTCGCGGTGGCGATTGCCAAGTCCGGCCTGGCCCATGCCCTGGCCGACAAGGCCCTGGCGATGGTCGATCGCCAGCACGCCAGCGGTGGCGGTCAGGTCAAGTGGCTGCTGATCGGCTTGCTCTGGGTGGTGGCCATCGCCTCCCAGAATATCTTGCCGATACATATCGCCTTTATTCCGCTGCTGGTGCCGCCGCTGTTATACGTGCTGACCAAGCTGCAACTGGACCGCCGGCTGATCGCCTGTGTCATTACCTTTGGCCTGATCACGCCGTACATGTTCCTGCCCGTTGGCTTCGGCAACATTTTCCTTAATGAAATCCTGCTGGCCAACGTTGCCCGCAGCGGCGTCGATATCAGCGGCATCAACGTCACCCATGCCATGGGCATTCCGGCGTTGGGCATGGTGTTCGGCCTGGGTGCAGCGTTTATCAGCTACCGCAGGAAGCGTGTCTACGATCTGGAAAAAATCGAACAGGTCGAGCAGGTCGCGGTGCAGTACAACCCGTTGAGCCTGATGGTGGCCGGCCTGGCCATCGCCGCAGCGTTCATCGTTCAGTTGCTGCTGGACTCGATGATCATCGGCGCGCTGGCAGGGTTTCTGATTTTTTCGGTGTCGGGCATCGTCAAATGGCGCGACACCGACGACTTGTTCACCGAAGGCATGAAGATGATGGCGATGATCGGCTTCATCATGATCGCCGCCTCAGGCTTTGGCGAAGTGATCAAAGCCACCGGGCAGGTGCAGACGCTGGTCGAAGCCTCAGCCTCGTGGATCGGCCACAGCAAGGCCGTCGGCGCGTTGCTGATGTTGCTGGTGGGCCTGTTGGTGACCATGGGCATCGGCTCGTCGTTTTCCACGGTACCGATCCTGGCGGTTATTTTCGTGCCGCTGTGCGTGCAACTGGGCTTCAGCCCGCTGGCGATCGTCAGCATCGTCGGTACGGCCGGCGCCCTGGGTGACGCCGGTTCGCCCGCCTCGGACTCGACTCTCGGCCCGACCTCCGGCCTTAACATCGACGGCCAGCATCACCACATCTGGGACACCGTGGTCCCGACTTTCCTGCATTACAACCTGCCGTTGCTGGGGTTTGGCTGGGTGGCGGCGATGGTCCTCTGACTTCACGTCGGCGTGTCGTTAAAGCCTTAACCACGCCAATCCACGGGGGGGGCGCCGCAGGTTCGGGCCGCGTTCGGACGATCTGTTGATTTTGCTTTTCAAAAACAAGATCAAAAGATCGCAGCCTGCGGCAGCTCCTACACTGGTATTACGGTGAGCATTACAGCCCCGGACGACCACCACAATGGAGTCAGACTCATGATCGACAGTGAAAGCATCTGCGACTGCCCCAAATGTTTCTGCAAGCTGGGCGAACATCCGATCGCTCGCCACGGCAAGCACTATTGCTGCGAAGCCTGCGCCAAGCACCATGAGCACGGCGAAGAGTGCGCCAGCAAAGGCTGCAAGTGCGCCCACGGCAAATAGCTCATCCAGGTAAAGTGGAGCCTATTCGGGCTCCACTTCCAGTTTCAGGCTTTGATCATCCAGTCGTTTGGTATGGCGGACGACGCCATTCAGTCGTCGTCCTTCAACCATGACCACCAGCGTTTTCGCCTGTTCCAGATCCGGCGGCAAGGGTGGCTGCACGCGTAACGCGAAGCGTGTCGGCTCATGTTCGACTTGTTCCAGCCCGACCTGACACTCGGCGCTTTTGGTGACTCGCCCGAACAGTGTATCGAGGCCGTAGTCGATGTGTGCCTGGCTGGTGAGCGGCGTCGTTGTCATGTACTGGTTCCTCCCAATGTCCGGAACGGGCGCGACCGGTCAATTCGCCGGCCGCCACTTGACGTTCTCCACGCCGAATTTCTCCGCCATCGGCTTGCTGGTCTTTTGCACCTTTTCCCGGCCGAAGCGCGGGATCCGACCCACGCCGGCGTCGCAGCTCGCCCAATGCCAGGCCTGCGCATTATCCATTTTTTCCAGGCGGATAATGAACGACTTGGGAGCGCCATGAAGGGTGTATTCAATGACGAAAAGATTTGCATTGTTCATAGAGCCCGTATTCCTCCCTGTGGTAATAGAGGGATCGTCGGCGTCGCGGAAAATTCATTCGGATTGTCGGACGGCTGCGGCAGCACCTGAAAATCGGGGTTGTTGTAGACTCTTGGGCTATGACTTCACGAGGTGTTCCCCCAATGAGCGAGCCGATCCGTCTGACCCAGTACAGCCACGGCGCAGGCTGTGGCTGCAAGATTTCTCCCCAGGTGCTGGAGGTGATCCTGGCCGGCAGCGGGGCGCAGAACCTTGATCCGAAACTCTGGGTCGGCAACGCCTCACGCGATGACGCAGCGGTGTATGCCATCGATGAAGAGCGCGGCGTGGTATCGACCACCGACTTCTTCATGCCGATCGTCGACGATCCGTTCGATTTCGGCCGCATCGCCGCGACCAATGCCATCAGCGACATCTACGCCATGGGCGGCGATCCGCTGATGGCGATTGCCATCCTCGGCTGGCCGGTCAATGTACTGGCGCCGGAAATTGCCCGGGAAGTGATTCGCGGCGGGCGCTCGGTGTGCGATGAGGCGGGGATCCCGTTGGCCGGCGGGCATTCCATCGACGCGCCGGAGCCGATCTTCGGCCTGGCCGTGACCGGGCTGGTGGAAAAGCGCCACATGAAGCGCAACGACACCGCCACCGCCGGTTGCCTGCTCTACCTGACCAAACCCCTGGGCATCGGTATCCTCACCACCGCGGAGAAAAAGGGCAAGTTGCGCCACGCCGACATCGGCCTGGCTCGTGACTGGATGTGTACCCTGAACAAACCCGGCAGCCGATTCGGCAAGCTCGATGGCGTGACCGCGATGACCGACGTCACCGGTTTTGGCCTGCTGGGGCATCTGGTGGAAATGGCCGATGGCAGCCAGTTGACCGCGCGCATCGAATACGACCGTGTGCCGCGCTTGCCGGGTGTCGAGTACTACCTTGAACAGGGCTGCGTTCCCGGTGGCACCTTGCGCAATTTCGACAGCTACGCCAGCAAGCTCGGACGCCTGCAGGAACTGCACAAACGCGTGCTCTGCGACCCGCAGACCAGCGGCGGCCTGCTGATCGCAGTCACCCCTGAAGGCAACGCACACTTCCTCGAAGTGGCCGCCGGACTGGGCCTGAATCTTGAGCCGATCGGTGCATTGATCGAGCGACAGACCCACGCGGTCGAGGTGGTTTGATGTCACTCGCCTGTACCGATTACCGCGACATCTTCCTCAATGACCGGCCGATGATGGATGCCCGTGCGCCGGTCGAATTCCTCAAGGGTTCATTCCCCGGCGTGGTCAACCTGCCGCTGATGAATGACCACGAGCGGCAGCGGATCGGTACCTGCTACAAGCAGCACGGTCAGCAAGCCGCCATCAGCCTGGGGCATCAATTGGTCTGCGGCGAGATCAAGGCCGAGCGCATCCGGGCCTGGGCCGATTTTGCCCGGGCGCATCCCGATGGGTATTTGTACTGTTTTCGCGGCGGCTTGCGCTCGCAGATCGTCCAGCAATGGCTCAAGGACGAGGCGGGGATCGACTATCCACGAGTCGGTGGCGGCTACAAGGCGATGCGCACGTTCTTGCTGGACACGGTCGAGCAAGCCATTGCCCAGTGCGATTTCGTGTTGCTGGGCGGTATGACCGGCACCGGCAAGACCGAAGTGCTCACGCAATTGAACAACGCGCTGGACCTTGAAGGGCACGCCAATCATCGCGGCTCCAGCTTCGGCAAACGCGCCACCGGCCAACCCTCCAACATCGACTTTGAAAACCGCCTGGCCGTGGACGTGCTGAAGAAGCGCGCCCGTGGCATCGAGCAGTTCGTGCTGGAAGACGAGAGCCGCGCGATCGGCAGTTGCGCGCTGCCGTTGCCGCTGTATCAGGGCATGCAGCAGTTTGCGATGGTCTGGCTGGAAGACAGCCTGGAGGGACGGGTCGAGCGGATCCTGCGCGACTATGTGGTGGATTTGTGCGCCGAGTTCGTGGGGGCGCATGGCGATGAAGGCTTCGGGCTGTTTTCCGAGCGGTTGCTGGCGAGCCTGAATAATGTGCAGAAGCGCCTGGGCGGTGAGCGTCATCGGCGGATGCTGATCCTGATGGAAGATGCCCTGGCGGAGCAGGCGCGCAGTGGGGCGGTGGATCTGCACCGGGGCTGGATCGAAGGGTTGTTGAGCGAGTATTACGACCCGATGTATGCGTTTCAGCGGGAGAAGAAGGGGGCGCGGATCGAGTTTGCGGGGGAGCGGGGGGCTGTGCTTGAGTACCTGCGCGAGCGTGTCAGCCTGCGAGGTTGATGGTGTTTGTGCCGACCCCATCGCGGGCAAGCCCGCTCCCACAGTGGTCTGTGGTGGAACACAGATTTTGGATCGACGCTGCCCCTTGTGGGAGCGGGCTTGCCCGCGATGGGGCCGGCACAGGCACTACAAAACTCGAAACACCGCCAAAATCACAACTCAGGTCGGACAAGTCTCCAGACCATTATCCAGCCCTTGCTTGTAGCTGTGGCTCACCAGACTGGCCTTGCCTTTGTGCCAGGTCAGCGTGAGCACGTACAGCGAGTCGTAGTCGCTGGAATCCCAGTCATCGGTGATGTTCTGCTTCTTGCCGACGGCTTCGCCAGCGACCTTGTTGATCAGTTCCGGCAGGTAGCCGTGGGACCAGGCGGTGTAGATGACCGAGTTGTGGTACTTGTCGTGCAGCAGTTCATCGGCCAGGTCGCTGGTGTCGTTGGCCGAAAAATTGATGTTCACCGGCAAACCGAGCTTGATGGCGCTGGGGCTGATGGTCATCAAGGGACGGATGTAGCTGTAGGAATTGTCCAGCTCGCCTTCTTCGACATTGCGCGTCGGGTTGGCGGCAAACACGTAATTGGCCTTGCCGAATTTTTCCGGCAGCAAGGTGGCCAGATCGATGGCGCGGTTCAAGCCCTGGCAATTGAGCTGGCCCAGGCCGCCGGCAGGTTTTTCCGCGTGGCGCAGGAATACCAGCGTCTGGGTGCCGTCCGCCGGTTGGGCGCGGCTTTCGCTCGATTCCAGCGACAGGAACAGCGCGCTCACTGCCAGCAAGGAGGGCAGGAAAATGTACGCGCGATGTTTGAAGCGTTTGGCGAATTTCAAAGGGTTCATCATGTGTATAGGTGATCTTCGGCGCATTCGGTTAAGGCTGACAAACCTCTACACCGCGAGCAGCCCGGCTGCGGGTGTTTTTCCATGTCATGGGGGCCGGTCCCTTAGAGTCTCCCGGGCCCATTTGGTTCGATCCGAGCGCAGCACTTTAGCGGCAATCTTGATCGGATTGGGGCAAAGGTTATTGACAGAATGTTGCGGATTTATGGACAGGGTACAGGTGATGGCGATAACGAATGTGGCGATTTTTTGATCTTGCCCATCAGCAATATCGATAACGCCAAAAGATCGTAGCCTCCGCCAGCGCCTGCATTATGATCAACGGTCTCAATTTTGCCGTGGATTCTGCCCCATGACCGATCTGTCCGCGTTCCCGATCACCCGAAAATGGCCGGCCCAATACCCCGAGTGGATCCAGCTTTACTCCTTGCCGACCCCCAACGGCGTCAAGGTCTCGATCATGCTCGAAGAGATCGGGCTGCCCTACGAGCCGCATCGGGTGGGCTTCGATACCAACGATCAGCTGTCCGCCGAATTTCTGTCCCTGAACCCCAACAACAAGATTCCCGCCATCCTCGATCCCCATGGACCGGGCGACCAGCCGTTGCCGCTGTTCGAGTCCGGGGCGATCCTGATCTACCTCGCCGACAAGAGCGGGCAATTGCTGGCCCAGGAGTCGGCCGCTCGTTACGAGACCCTCCAGTGGCTGATGTTTCAGATGGGTGGTATCGGGCCGATGTTCGGTCAGGTCGGCTTTTTCAATAAATTCGCCGGCAAGGACTACGAGGACAAGCGTCCCCGGGATCGCTACGTTGAAGAAAGCAAACGCCTGCTCAAGGTGCTCGACGAACGTCTGGAGGGACGCGACTGGATCATGGGCGAGCGCTACACCATCGCCGACATCGCGACCTTTCCCTGGGTGCGCAACCTGATCGGCTTCTATGAGGCCGGGGATCTGGTGGGCATCAAGGACTTCGCCAACGTCACACGGGTGCTGGAGCGCTTCCTGGCGCGGCCGGCGGTGATGCGCGGGCTGGAAATCCCCAAACCAGTCTCAAATTAACCTGGACCCCTGTGGGAGCGGGCTTGCTCGCGAAGGCGGTGTGTCAGTCGACACATGTATTAGTTGACACACCGCCTTCGCGAGCAAGCCCGCTCCCACATTTGGACTGTGGTGAATCAAAGAGAACCGAAAAACGGCCTGATCCCGTGATCCCGGAAATACCGCTCGATCACCTTCGGATCGGAGCACGTCTCGGCAATCGCCACGTAGGTATCCGGCCGCAACAGATAAAACCCGCTGCGCCCCAGGCCCGCCGCTTCAAATGCCGGACGCCAGCCAAACAGGTGCAACGGCAAATGATGTTCGTTGCACCAGGCAATCATTTCATCGCTGGTGTCGCCATACACATGCACCTGCCAGGTCAGGCACTTCAGCGATTCGAAATTGTCCCCCTCACTATCGTGGGCCCACGGTAACCGGTCGCCACCATGCACATGCCCGGCCACGCCTTTGCTCAACGGCATCGCGCGATAATCAAGGGTGATTTGCGACACCGTGCGAAAGAGGAACTCGCGGCTCGTTTCCAGTGACGCCACCTTGGGGATCAGAAACGGCGCCACCCGCGTGCGCAACAAATCGGCCAGGCGTCCTTCGGCGGTGACGAAACTGAACACGCGGTCGGTGGTGGCAACCAGTTTGCGGGCAAACGCCATGCGCTCGGGTTCGTAGGTGTCGAGCAGTCGGGCCTCGGCACCACCGCTCAATACCGCGGCGAGTTTCCAGGCCAGATTGATGGCATCGCCGATCCCGGTATTCATGCCCTGGCCGCCGGCGGGGCTGTGGACGTGGGCAGCATCGCCCAACAGAAATGCGCGCCCGGTGCGGAAGTGATCCGCCACCCGATGGTGCACGCGATAGGTCGAGAACCAGTTCAGCTGTTCGATTTGTACCTGCATGTGCTCGATGGCCCGGCTGCTGACGTCTTCGAAACGCAGGGTTTCGGCGCGCTCGGCGCGTTCATCGCGCACCGTGCCGATCAGCCGGGCACGACCTTCACCGGCCAACGGAAACACCGCGAGAAAATCCGCCTCATCGAGGTCCACGTGCAATTCGCCATTGAACGTCGGCCCACTGCCTTGCACGTCGGCGACGTAGAAAATCTGCTGATAAGTGCCACCGGGAAATCCGGTGTCCAGGGTCTTGCGCACGATCGACCGGGCACCGTCGCAACCGGCCAGGTAACAGGTCTGGCAGATTTCCAGCTGGCCATCGGGCAAGCGCAGGCGGGCACTGATGCCGTCGCCGGTTTCCTCGAAACCCTCCAGCTCGGTAGTGCGTTCGACCCTGATGCCAAAAGCTTCCAGGCGTTCTATCAGCAGCCGTTCATGCTCGTCCTGTGGGTATATTTCGAGGAATGCGTAGGGTGTCAGACCCTCGCCGATGCTGCTCAGTGGCAAGCGCGCCACCGGTTCGCCCTTGACCCAGAAGTTCGCCGCGCCGACTCGATGGCCGTTCTGCACCACGGCCTGACTGAGGTCGAGCTGGCGATACAGCTCCAGGGTCCGCGCCTGCACCGCCAGCGCCCGCGACGTGGTGCCGGGGCTCGACGACTTGTCGATAATGCGCACGCGGATCTTGAGTTTGCTCAGCCACAGCGCCAGTACCAGTCCGGTCGGGCCGGCACCGATGATCAGTACGTCGCTACGGTTCATGCGCCGGTCCTCCTCGATCTATGGATCAAGTATGGTCCAGTCCATGCATAGGGGCAGGCTGACTGCCCAATGGAAAAGGGAACAGAGCCTCGTCGGCACAGTCATAGCCTGCGCCATGCCATTGATCGTATGGTTAACCCGGCTCAACGGATTTGATGGAGCACCATGCAAGCCAATCGATTGATCATGAGTATCGCCGCGCTGCTGGTCCTGGCCGGTTGCGGTACTCAACGCATCCAGGAGCCACCGGCGCGCAAGCCCGCCGAGGTCAGGGCCGAGATCGTGCGCCTGCTGCCGGCCAAAACCGTCGACCGCCAGGGTTGGGCCACCGACATCCATGCTGCCTTTTTCGCCCAGAACATCTACCCCTCCACGCAAAACCTGTGTTCGGTCCTGGCGGTCACCGAGCAGGAGTCGACCTTTCAGGTGGATCCCCCGGTGCCAGGCCTGGGCAGGATCGCCCGCGACGAAATCGACCGCCGGGCCGCCAAGGCCCACATCCCCGGCCTGCTGGTGAGCGGTGCGTTGCAGGTGAGTTCCAGCAACGGCAAAAGCTACAGCGACCGCCTGCAAGCCGCGCGCAGCGAAAAAGAGCTCAGTGCGATCTTCGATGATTTCATCGGCATGGTGCCCATGGGCCGCACGTTGTTCGGCGGTTTCAACCCGGTACACACCGGCGGGCCGATGCAGGTCAGCATCGATTTCGCCGAGGAGCAGGCCCGGGAGTATCCGTACCCGGTGGACGGCTCGATTCGTCGTGAAGTGTTCAGTCGTCGCGGTGGCCTGTATTTCGGCATCGCCCACTTGCTCGGTTACCCGGTGAGCTACAAGCAGCCGCTGTACCGCTTCGCCGATTTCAATGCCGGTTGGTACGCCAGCCGCAATGCCGCGTTCCAGAACGCGGTGAGTCGTGCGACGGGCATTCCGCTGGCGCTGGATGGCGATCTGGTCCGCTATGATTCGATCATGCCCGGCACCACGGAATTGGCGGTGCGCACCCTCGGCAAGCAATTGGGCATGCGCAATCCGACCATCCGCAATCAGCTGGAGGAGGGCAAAAGCCTCGAGTTCGAGGACAGTGAGTTGTATCGGCAAGTCTTCGAGCTGGCCGAACAGGCCGAGGGGCGTTCATTGCCACGAGCGGTGTTGCCGGGGATCGTGCTGCAGAGCCCGAAAATCACCCGCAAACTCACCACGGCGTGGTTTGCCAAACGGGTCGATGAGCGTTATCAGCGGTGTATGGCGCGGGCCAGGTAGGAAGCCGGCTTGCTGGCGAAGGCGTCTTCAAGGGCACTGCAAGACTCGAGGCCGCCTTCGCTACGGTGCGGCGATCCGACAAGCCAGCTCCTATAGGGGCGGGCATCGCATGAGTCGCGGATTATTGCCGACATTCCTGCGCACTTCTACACTGTTAGCGGGCGATGTTCGCTCAATGAAGTGGAGCGAGGGCGGGTGAGCGCGCCTCTACTGACTATATTCTTGCCTCGCCAGGGGGGCCGCACCATGTACCAGCTCTACGGACACCAGAACTCCGGCGCGGCCGCGATCGAAGCAGCACTCGAGCTCTGCGAGATTCCTTACCGCTTCATCGATGTCGAGTCGTCCCCGCAGGACGCCATGGCGCTGGAGAAACTCAACCCGCTCAAGCAGATTCCAACCTTGCAACTGCCCGATGGTCGCATTCTCACCGAGAGTGCAGCGATCCTGATTCACCTGGGGCTGACCTTTCCCGCTTCGAAGCTGCTACCGGAAAAAGCCCCCGAGCGTGATCAGGCCATCCGCGGCCTGGTGTACATCGTCAGCAATTGCTACGCGGCCATCGGCATCATCGATTACCCCGAACGCTGGTTGGCCCAGGCGGATGAAGCGTCCAGGCACAACCTCATGGCCGGCGCTCGCAAGCGCCTGCATTGGAGCTGGGAGGTGTTTGCCGATCAGTTCTCGGGCGAGTTGTATCTGGGCGATGAAACCCCCAGAGCCCTGGATGTACTGGCGGCGGTGGTGACGCGATGGGCGGGCAGTCGTGAGCATTTGCGCAGTACCCGGCCGGGATTTTTTGCGTGGCTGGAACGAATCGACCGCCACCCGACGCTGGCTCCGGTCTTTGCCCGGCATTGGCCGTCCTGAAAACACCACCCACAGTTGATGGGTGGTGTTTTGAGGTTATTCCCCGCGAATGTACTGCTCCAGCTGCCGAATCAGCTCGGCCTGTTCGGCGATGGCTTCCTTGACCAGGTCGCCGATCGACAGCAAGCCGATCAGCGCACCGCCTTCCACCACCGGCAGGTGCCGCAGGCGTTTGTCGGACATGATGCTCATGCAGGTTTCCACGGTTTGGTGGGTGTCCACGGTGATGACCGGTGACACCATGATGTCTTCGACCGGCGTACCGACGGACGAACGGCCCTTGAGCACCAGTTTGCGCGCATAGTCACGCTCGCTGATGATGCCGACGACCTCGCCATTCTTCACGACCGGTAATGCGCCGACGTTTTTCGCGGCCATGACCATCAGCGCTTCCAGCACCATTTGATGAGGCGCAATGGTATGGACTTCCTGATTTTGCTGGGCCTTTAACTTTAGCAGTTGGGCGACGGTTTTCATGGCGGTTACTCAGGTGTTGTCGTTGTCCTTGAAGAATCGTAGACCCAGGCGCACGAAGCAAGGCAGAAAGCGGCAGATAACACGCAAAAAACGCCATTCAGCGGTTTTTTTGCGCCGCAGGCTACGATGTTTGGCTTTTAGCTCAACTCGAGCCAGATCGGCGCATGGTCCGAGGGTTTTTCCATCCCGCGCAGTTCGTAATCCACGCCCGCATCCTTCACCCGCGGCAACAAGCCACGGGACGCCATGATCAAATCGATTCGCAGCCCGCGCTTGGGCTCATCCTCAAAGCCGCGGCTACGGTAGTCGAACCAGCTGAAGCGGTCAGCCACCTCAGGGTTGAGGTGACGGAAGCTGTCCACCAGGCCCCAGTTCTTCAAGCGTGCCATCCACTCGCGCTCTTCGGGCAGGAAGCTGCATTTGCCGGTTTTCAGCCAGCGTTTCATGTTGTCCGCACCGATGCCGATGTCGCAGTCTTCCGGGGAAATGTTCACATCACCCATCACCACCAGCGGCTGATCATTGCTGAACTGACTTTCCAGCAATTGCTGCAAATCGCCGTAGAAGCGCTCCTTGGCCGGAAATTTGGTGGGGTGGTCACGGCTTTCGCCCTGGGGGAAATAGCCGTTCATGATGGTCACCGGCACGCCATTGGCGTCGGCGAACGTGCCCCAGATGAAGCGGCGCTGAGCGTCTTCGTCATCGGTGGCAAAACCCTTGTGCAGCGCCAGGGGCTCTTGCCGGGAGAGCAGGGCGACACCGTAGTGGCCCTTTTGCCCATGGAAATACACGTGATAGCCCAGGGCCTGCACCTCGGCCAGGGGGAATTGCTCGTCGTGGACCTTGGTTTCCTGCAGCCCGATCACGTCAGGTTGGTGCTTCTCGATCAGCGCCGCCAGCTGATGCGGGCGAGCGCGCAGCCCGTTGATGTTGAAGGAGACGATCTTCATGGTCGACAGTCCTGGCAAAAGGGCGATGCTAGCTGACATGGAGCAGTGGGGCCAGTCTGGGTGAAGTGATTGGTCTGGCAGGAAGGCTTGTGTTGCCAGTCCCGGCCTCTTCGCGGGCAAGCCCGCTCCCACAGTGGATTTGTGCATGGACCCTATAATGTCTCCCACACTGGATATGTGTGTGGACCAAATGATTTCTTCAGCCTGGTCTATACCTTGTGGGAGCGGGCTTGCTCGCGAAGGCGGCCTATGCACTTGCACTGATTTCGGATCAGCACGGAACTGTGCCGGCGCTGAAGGGCTCGTACCCATAAGAACGCAGCCTTTTGAGCTGCGCCCCGGGGAGATAAACCGTTATGCCCGAAACCTCGACCGCCACCGCCGATATCCACATGCTCGACAGCGGCTATTCCCGCGAAGCCCGCTCCTTGTTGTACCAGGCTTATCGGCACGAGCCGACCTTCGGTTATCTGTTCGAAGCCGAACGCCCCGGTTATGAACAACGGGTTCGCGCCACGGTGCGCGAACTGGTCAAACAACACTTTCTGCAGGACTTGCCGGCCATCGGCCTGCTGGTCAACGACCGGTTGATCGGCATCGCCCTGATCGCGCCGCCGCAACGGCGCCTGGGCATCACCGAAAGCTGGGCCTGGCGCCTGCGCATGGTGCTCAGCACCGGCTTTCGCTGCACCCGCCGTTACCTCGACTATCACGAAGCGGTGATGGCGTGCGTGCCGTCCGATTCGGTGCACCTGCTGCCGTTGCTGGGGATTCATCCGCAATTTCAGGGCAAGCACTTCGGCGAACAGCTGCTCCAAGCGGTGCATAACTGGTGCGCGGTGGATGAACACTCTCAGGGCGTCGTCCTCGATACCGGGAATCCTCGTTATCTGGAGTTCTATAAGCGTCAGGGCTATGAGGAAATCGGCGAGGTGGCCGTAGGACCGATCCGCGAGCACGTGTTTTTCCACGCCAATCCCCAGGTGTTACAAACAGCAACGGCATAAAACGGCATACAGATAGAACTTTCGGGCAAAGCGAGGCTCTATCACGCTCCCAAGCTCGTGATAGCATCCGCGCCTATGAAGTTTCCAGGAAGATTTACCAGCGGCGTGCTGATGCTGATCACCAGCTACGCGGCGCTGGCGCAAAGTGAATTGGATGTGCGGATCAAACCGTCCAACGATGAACTCAAAGCCAATATAGAGGGCTATATCGGCAGCCTCGGCGATCGCGACGAGGAAGCCTTGCTGCGCTTCAGTCGGGGCGCCGAGGAACAGGCGCGCAAGGCCGCCCAGGCCCTGGGTTATTACCAGCCGCAGATCGAAAGCGACGTGAAGGGCGGCAAGACGCCGCGCCTGGTGCTGAACATCGATCCCGGCGAGCCGGTGCATTTGCGCAACGTCACCGTGCGCGTCGAGGGTCCGGCCGCGTCCTTTAAATCCTTTCGTGTGCCCAAGAGCGCTGCGCTGAAAACCGGCGCGGTGCTTAACCACGGGCATTACGAAGACGCCAAGCGCCTGATCCAGAATCAGGCCTCGCGCTACGGTTTTTTCAGCGGACGCTTTACCAGCCAGAAACTGGCGGTAGACCCGCGAGCCGGCGTCGCCGACATCGAGTTGATCTACAACAGTGGTCCACGCTACTCCCTGGGCAAAGTCAGTTTCGAAGGCGATACCCCCTTCGACGAAGACCTGCTGCAGCGCATGGTGCCGTTCAAGGCGGGCGCACCCTATGACTCCGAACTGATCGCCGAACTCAATCAGGCCCTGCAATCGAGCGGTTATTTCGAAGGCGTGCGGGTCGATGCGGCGCCCACCGCGTCCAAGGACAATGTGATCCCGGTGGACGTCAAACTCGACACCCGCAAGCCGCGGACCATGGGTCTCGGCCTGGGCTACTCCACCGACGTCGGCCCACGGGTCAAGGCCAACTGGACCCGACATTGGGTCAACCCCCAGGGGCACAGCTACGGCTGGGAAACCGAAGTCTCGGCCCCACGGCAAAACGTCGGGCTGTTCTACGACGTTCCGCTGGACCCGCCGCTGACCGACAAACTGCGCTTCGCCGGCGGCTATCAATATGAAGAAATCGCCGATAAGGACAGCCTGAGCAAGCTGTTGACCCTCGGTCCCGAGTGGCACAGCAAGTTGCCCAGCGGCTGGCAACGGGTGGTGTCGCTCAAATGGCAACGGGAAGAATACCGACTCGGCGACGACTCGGGGCTCAGCACCTTGCTCATGCCCGGCGTCAGTTATTCCTATCTGAAAAGCGACAACCGCATCGACCCGCACAACGGCTATCGCCTGGCGTTCGAGACCAAAGTGGCCAAGGAAGGGCTGGGCTCGGATAACAACCTGCTGTACGGCACGGCGCTGGTGAAAGGCCTGACCACCGTCTTCGACAAACACCGCTTACTCGGTCGGGTGCAGGTCGGCGGCAGCGCCACCAACGGCTATAAATCGGTGCCGCCGTCACTGCGCTTCTTCGCCGGTGGCGATCAGAGCGTGCGCGGTTACGATTATCAGAGCCTGTCCCCGGAAAACTCCAAAGGCGACCGCATCGGTGGTCGTTACATGGTGGCCGGCAGCGTCGAGTATCAGTACGCCGTCGCCGAAAAATGGCGGGTGGCGACCTTCGTCGACCAGGGCAACTCCTTCAATACACTGGAACTGCCGAACCTCAAGACCGGCGTCGGTATCGGCGTGCGCTGGGTGTCGCCGGTGGGGCCGATCCGCCTCGACCTGGCTCACGCGATGAACGACGACGGCGGCATTCGACTGCACTTTTCCATGGGGCCCGAGCTGTGAAGCGTGGTTTGAAAGTAACATTGCTGGCGATTCTGGCGCTGCTGATGCTGGTCGTCCTGACGCTGGTCGCGGTGTTGGGCACGGCGACGGGCAGTCGCTGGGCACTCGGGTTTGTGCCAGGTCTGACCGTGGAGAATTTTCAGGGGCGACTGGGCGGGCAATGGAGCGCCGACCATCTGTTGTGGCAGCAGGACGGCAGCCGGGTTGAGCTGAGCCAGGCGATTTTCGCCTGGTCGCCGTGGTGCCTGGCGCGCATGACCCTGTGCATCGAGCAATTGCAGGCCGACCAGGTCAGCCTGCAATTCCCCCTGGGCGAGGAAGAGGAGAGCAGCGGCCCCATCACGCTCCCGGACCTGACATTGCCTCTGGCGATCGAGTTGGGCGATGTCCGGGTCGCCAGTCTGCTGTTCAATGGCAGCGAAGCGCTCAAGGGCCTGCAACTGGCGGCGCACTGGACCGAAAAAGGTTTGCAGATCGATTCCGTGCAACTGCAACGGGATGAACTGAGCCTGAATCTTTCCGGCCTGCTGCAACCCACCGGTAACTGGCCGCTCAAGGCCGAAGGCAAACTGACCCTGCCGTCGCCGGGCGCCGAGCCTTGGGCGCTGGCGCTGAAGGTCGACGGCGACCTGCTGAAAACCCTGAACCTGAAAGCCGACAGCAGCGGCTACCTGAACGGACAACTGACGGGAGAATTGCAACCCCTGGTGGAAAACCTGCCGGCCAAGGTGCGCATCACCGCCGACGGCTTCAAGGCCAGCGCCGACCTGCCGGACACCCTGCAACTCAATCAGCTGGAGCTCACCGGCGACGGCGACCTGAAACAGGGTTACCAGCTGCTCGGCAAGGCCACGCTGCCCGCCGAGCAAGGCCCGGTCGCTTTGTCGCTGCAAGGCAAGGTCGACGCCAATGGCGCGCAGATCGCCGGCCTGGACCTGACGGCCAACGACAAGCAGAGCCTCAAGCTCAGCGGGCAATTGGACTGGAGCAAAGGCCTGAACGCTGATGCGAAAATCGATTGGCTGGATTTCCCCTGGCACCGCCTCTATCCGCTGATCGATGAACCGCAAGTGGCGTTGCGCAGCTTCAACGGTGAAGTCTCCTACACCGACGGTAAATACCTCGGCAACTTCAAGGCGGCGCTGGATGGCCCGGCCGGAGCGTTCAGCCTGAACAGCCCATTCGCTGGCGACCTGACGAAAATCTACCTGCAACAAATCCAGCTCGAAGCGGGGCAGGGCAAGGCCCAGGGCCACCTGAACCTGCAATTCGCCGATGGCATTGCCTGGGATACCGCGCTGGACCTGTCGGCGATCAATCCGGCGTACTGGGTCGCGGAATTGCCGGGCACCCTGGCCGGGCCGTTACGCAGCAAAGGCGAGCTGAAGAACGAAAAACTCAGCCTGAATGCAGACCTGGATTTGAAGGGCAAGCTGCGCGGTCAACCGGCAGTGATCCAGGCCAAGGCCGATGGCGGCGGCGAGCAATGGAACCTCAGTGCGCTGCAGATTCGCCTGGGCGACAACAGCATCAACGGCAAGGGCAGCCTGCAACAGAAGCTCGCCGGCCAGATCGACATCAAGCTGCCGCGCCTGGCGCAGCTCTGGCCGCAATTGCGCGGTCAGCTCAACGGCCGGGTCGATGTCGCCGGCACGCTCAAGGCACCGCAAGGCAAACTCGGGCTGCAAGGTACGCAGCTGGCGTTCGAAGACAATCGCCTGCAAAGCCTGAACCTGGACGCGACGCTCGACAGCGCGCAACGGGCGAAAATCGATCTCAGGGGCAGCGGCATCCAGGCCGGCGACACCTCGCTGGGCACGCTGACCGCCAGTGGCCAGGGCGATATCAGGAAGCAGAAGCTGAACCTCGACCTGCAAGGGCCGAAGCTGAAACTGGCGCTGGGACTGGACGGTACGCTGGACCAGGGCAGCTGGCGCGGACGTCTGGCCAGTGGCGATATCCAGGCCGGTGGCCAGGATTGGAAGCTGCAAGGCCCGGCGAAGCTCGAACGGCTGGCCGACGGCAAGATCAACTTCGGCGCCCACTGCTGGATGTCCGGCCCCGCCAGCCTGTGCGGTGAAGACCAGCGCCTGATGCCGGAGCCGAAGTTGCGTTATCACCTCAAGCAATTCCCGATCGACAGCCTGGCGCAGTGGTTGCCGAAGGATTTTGCCTGGAAGGGCCGGCTCAACGCTGACCTGCAACTGGACATGCCCGCCAGCGGCCCGAACGGTCAGATCAGCATCGATGCCAGCGGCGGCACCCTGCGCGTGCGCGAGAAAGAGCAGTGGCTGGACTTCCCGTATCAGACCCTGAAACTCTCCAGCAAACTCACGCCGAAGCGCATCGACACCGACTTCAACTTCGTTGGCGGCAAGCTCGGCGAATTGATGGTACAGGCACAGATCAATCCGTTGCCCAAGGACAAGCCGCTGACCGGCTCTTTCCGTTTGAATGGACTGGACCTGTCCGTGGCGCGGCCATTTGTGCCCATGGTCGAGAAAATGACCGGGCGCTTGAATGGCAGCGGCACGATTTCCGGTGCATTGCTGGCGCCTCAAGTCAACGGCAGTCTGCTGCTCAGCGACGGCGAGATTTCCGGGCCTGAACTGCCGATGGACCTTGAAGCCTTGCAGGTACGGGCGCTGATTGCCGGCAACAGCGTGCAATTGGATGGCAGCTGGAAAAGCGGCAAGGCCGGGCAGGGCAGCTTGAATGGCGACATCGCCTGGGGCCAGGCGCTGGTGGTGGATCTGGTGCTCAAGGGCTCGCAGTTGCCGGTGACCGTCGAGCCATATGCCAAGCTGGAAATGGCGCCGGACCTGAAGATCTCGGTCAAGGACGACAAACTGTCGGTTGCCGGCAAAGTGCGGGTGCCCAAGGGTGAAATCATCGTGCGCGAGTTGCCGCCGTCGACGGTCAAGGTTTCCGATGACACGGTGATCATCGGCCAGCAGACCGAAGAGGGCAAACCGCCGATGGCCATGGCGATGGACATCGATGTGGTGGTGGGCGAAGACAAACTCAGCTTTGCCGGGTTTGGCCTGACCGCCAATCTGCAAGGGCATGTGCACATCGGCGACAACATGGACACCCGCGGCGAGCTCTGGCTCAACGACGGGCGTTACCGTGCCTACGGCCAGCGGTTGACGGTGCGCCGGGCACGCTTGCTGTTTGCCGGTCCTATCGATCAGCCCTACCTCGACATCGAAGCCATTCGCCAGACCAATGAAATCATCGCGGGTATTCGTCTCAGTGGCAGCGCCGAGCAACCGACCACGCAAATCTTCTCCGAGCCGGCCATGAGCCAGGAGCAGGCCTTGTCCTATCTGGTGCTGGGCCGTCCGATCAGTACCACGGGTGAAGACAACAACATGCTCGCCCAGGCCGCCCTTGGGTTGGGCTTGATGGGCAGTTCCGGTGTGACCGGCGGGTTGGCGAAGAACCTGGGCATCCAGGACTTCCAGCTCGATACCGAGGGTAGCGGCAACGAAACCAGCGTGGTGGCCAGCGGCAATATCTCGGAAAAACTCAGCCTGCGTTACGGGGTTGGCGTGTTTGAGCCCGCCAACACCATCGCCTTGCGTTACAAGCTGAGCAAGAAGGTTTACCTCGAAGCCGCGGGTGGCGTGGCCAGTTCGCTGGACATTTTCTACAAGCGGGATTTCTAAGCCCCGAGTCTCCTCCGGAACCGAGTCGCTCCCTTCGCGAGCAAGCCCGCTCCCACATTGATCGCATGCATATGCAGCGACTCGGTCGAATGTGGGAGCGGGCTTGCTCGCGAAGGCGTCGGCGTGGACGCCACATAATCCGGCGCCATTTATCAACAAAATAGCAAGCAACCTAACTATTACGTTGACATTCGCTGCCTAAGCAGTAACATCTCGACATACATTCTCTGCCTAGGCAGCTAATTGGTGGTCAGATGAAACATTTCACCCCGGACGAATTCCAGCATTGCCATCTCGGCCTCCTGCTCGGGCGCGCGGCGCTGCTCAAGGACCGGATCATCGACACCCACATGGAACCCCACGGCATCACTTCGGCGCAGTTCAAGGTGTTGATCATCATGGCCCAGTTCGGCGTCGATACCCCGGCCGAGCTCTGTCGTCACCTGTCCCTGGACAGCGGTTCGATGACGCGCATGCTCGACCGTCTGCAACAGAAAGGTTTCCTCGCCCGCCAGCGTTCCGAGGCGGACCGCCGCCAGGTGCAGTTGGTGCTGACTGAAGAGGGGCAGAAGCTCGCCGACCGCCTGCCACACATCGGCGCCGACGCCATGAATGAGCTGGCCGGCGCCATCACCCCGGAAGAACTGAACACCCTGGAACAGATCCTGAAGAAAATCCTGGTGGCAGCCGGCGACTCGATCACCCTGCTGCGGGTAGGTGACAAATGAACAGTAAAACCTTGCGCACCGGCCTCAGCCTGGTGCTGCTGGCCATGACCCTGGCCGGTTGCGCCAGCTACAGCGGCCTGAACACCGAAGGCGTCAGCCTCGAGGCGAAAAACCTCAAGGCCGGACAATCCCTCAGCGGCGTGACCCTGTCGCCGGCAGCCTGGCCGAAAAGCGACTGGTGGAAAAGCCTCGGCGACCCGCAGCTCGACGGGCTGATCCGCGAAGCCCTGCACGATAGCCCGGACATGCAAATCGCCGACGCCCGCGCCCATCAGGCCAGCGCCGCCGCTTACGCCGCCGACGCCGAGCGCATGCCCACCCTCGATGCCGGCGCCGGCGTCAGCCGCTCCCGCCTGGCGCGGGATCAGGATCCGAACGGTCAGGGTGATGCCTACTCCACCGTGCGCAACATCGGCGCCAGTTTCAATTACAACTTCGACCTCTGGGGCGGCCAGCGCGACGCCTGGGAAGCCGCACTGGGCCAGGCCCGTGCCGCCGAAGTGGACCGGCAGGCGGCGCAGTTGACGCTGGCGGCCGACGTCGCCCGCGCCTACAGCGATCTGGGGCAGGCGCACATCGTCCATGACCTGGCCAGCGAAGACCTCAAGCGCACCCGACAAATGCTCGACCTGAGCCAGCGGCGCTTGAGTTCGGGGATCGACAGTCAGTACCAGTTCCAGCAGACCGAAAGCCTGCAAGCTTCGTCGGAAGCCAGCCTGATCGACGCCGAAAAACGCCTGCAAAGCGCGAAAATCGCCTTGGCCGTGTTGCTCGGCAAAGGGCCTGATCGCGGGAATGACATCGCCCGGCCGAACATCCTCCAGGCCAGCGCCGTGGCACTGCCATCGGTGTTGCCGGCCGAGCTGCTCGGCCGGCGTCCGGACCTGGTGGCGGCGCGCTGGCGGGTCGAGGCGGCGAGCAAGAACATCGACGCCGGCAAAACCCGCTTCTACCCCAACCTCAACCTGAGCGCCGCAGCCGGTGCCGAGTCGTTGCTGGGCGATGCGATGTTCGGCTCCGCCAGTCGTTTCTTCAACATTGCGCCGACGATCTCCGTGCCGATTTTCGACGGCGGTCGCCTGCGTGCCGACCTCGATGCCCGCGACGCCGATTACGACCTTGCGGT
The DNA here is from genome assembly GCF_902497995.1 of Pseudomonas fluorescens. Lineage (GTDB taxonomy): Bacteria > Pseudomonadota > Gammaproteobacteria > Pseudomonadales > Pseudomonadaceae > Aquipseudomonas > Aquipseudomonas fluorescens_BK. Next base: position 113,546 of record NZ_CABVII010000008.1, read on the forward strand.
CGCGCAGTACAACAAAAGCCTGGTCAAAGCCCTGGGCGATGTCAGCGACACCATCAACCAGTTGCGCGATATCGGCCGGCAGATCGGCGCCCAGCAACACGCCACCGACATTGCCCAGCAGTCATACGACACCGTGGTCCAGCGCTACGGTTCCGGCATCGGCAACTATCTGGACGTGCTCAGCATCGAGCAGCAATTGCTCCAGGCCCAGCGTCAGCTGGCCAGCCTGAATGCCGAGCAGATCGACCTGTCGATCCAACTGATGCAGGCCCTGGGGGGCGGTTTTCAGGGCGAGACCCTGACCGCAGCCAACCCGACCCCAGCCACGCAGCATAACTAATTCAAGGTACTCGTCATGGCTACTGCCGATACAACTCAAGCCCCTGACACCCCGCAAGACACGAACAATCAACGCAAGCGCAAAGTCATGCTGGTGGTACTGGCGCTGGTGGTGATACTCAGCGGCCTCGGCGCCTGGGGTTATCACCAGTTTTACGGGCGCTGGAACGAAAGCACCGACGACGCCTATGTGAACGGCAACGTGGTGGAAATCACCCCGCTGGTCACCGGCACCGTGGTCAGCATCGGCGCCGACGATGGCGACCTGGTACATGAAGGCCAGGTGCTGATCAACTTCGACCCGAACGATGCCGAAGTCGGCCTGCAAAGTGCCCAAGCCAACCTGGCCCGCACCGTGCGCCAGGTGCGCGGCTTGTACAGCAACGTCGACGGCATGAAAGCCCAGGTCAATGCGCAGCAGGCCGAAGTGCAAAAGGCCCAGGACAACTTCAACCGCCGCAAGAATCTGGCGGCCGGCGGGGCGATTTCCCAGGAAGAGCTGTCCCACGCTCGTGACGACCTGAGCTCGGCGCAAAACGCCCTGGCCAACGCCAGGCAGCAGCTGAAAACCACCAGCGCCTTGGTGGATGACACCGTGGTGTCGTCGCATCCGGATGTGATGTCTGCTGCCGCGCAATTGCGTCAGGCCTATCTGAACAATGCACGCAGCACCTTGATCGCACCGGTCACCGGCTACGTCGCCAAGCGCACCGTGCAGCTCGGTCAGCGGGTGCAGCCGGGGACGGCGCTGATGGCGGTGATCCCGCTGGACCAGCTGTGGATCGACGCCAACTTCAAGGAAACCCAGCTGCGTGACATGCGCATCGGCCAGCCGGTGGACATCGAGGCCGACCTGTACGGCAGCGACGTGAAATACAGCGGCACCATCGACAGCCTCGGCGCCGGCACCGGCAGTGCCTTTGCCCTGTTGCCGGCGCAGAACGCCACCGGTAACTGGATCAAGATCGTCCAGCGGGTGCCGGTGCGGATCCACATCAACGCGCAAGAGTTGGCCAGGCACCCGTTGCGTGTTGGCCTCTCGACCCGCGTCGATGTGAACCTGCATGACCAGAGTGGCCCGGTGCTGGCGCAACAGCCGCCGCAGAAGGCTTCGTTCAGCACCAGCGTCTACGACCGTCAATTGGTCGAGGCCGACGCGATGATCGCCCGGTTGATTCACGACAACAGCGCTGCGGTCAGCAAGACCGCGCAACGCTGACACCCCACCCTGTGGGAGCGGGCTTGCTCGCGAAGGCGGTGGTTCAGTCAACAGAGATGCTGAATAGAGAACCGCCTTCGCGAGCAAGCCCGCTCCCACAAGGTCAGCGGCGTCTTTAACAGGCGCAGCGCCCATCAGGTTTCAAAGGATTCGCGATGAGCAACGACGCATCTTTCACGCCGCCCAGCCTGCTGCTCAGCACCATCGGCCTGTCGCTGGCGACTTTCATGCAGGTGCTCGACACCACCATCGCCAACGTGGCGTTGCCGACCATTTCCGGCAACCTCGGGGTGAGTTCGGAGCAGGGCACCTGGGTCATCACCTCGTTCGCAGTGAGCAACGCGATTGCGCTGCCATTGACCGGTTGGCTCAGCCGGCGCTTCGGTGAAGTGAAGCTGTTTCTCTGGGCGACCATTCTGTTCGTGCTGGCCTCGTTTCTCTGCGGTATTTCGACTTCCATGCCTGAATTGATCGGCTTTCGGGTGCTGCAAGGCCTGGTGGCCGGCCCGTTGTATCCAATGACCCAGACGCTGCTGATTGCGGTCTATCCGCCGGCAAGGCGCGGCATGGCCTTGGCGTTGCTGGCGATGGTCACGGTGGTGGCGCCGATTGCCGGGCCGATTCTCGGGGGCTGGATCACCGACAGCTACAGCTGGCCGTGGATCTTCTTCATCAACGTGCCGATCGGGATTTTTGCGGTGATGGTGGTGCGCCAGCAACTCAAGGCGCGTCCGGTGGTGACCAGTTATCAGCCGATGGATTACGTCGGGTTGATCACGCTGATCATCGGCGTCGGCGCGTTGCAGGTGATCCTCGACAAGGGCAACGACCTGGACTGGTTCGAGTCGAACTTCATCATCATTGGCGCGGCCATTTCGGTGATTGCGCTGGCGGTGTTCGTGATCTGGGAAATGACCGACAAGCACCCGGTGGTCAACCTGCGGCTGTTCGCCTATCGCAACTTCCGTATCGGCACCATTGTGCTGGTGGCCGGGTATGCCGGGTTCTTCGGGATCAACCTGATCCTGCCGCAATGGTTGCAGACCCAGATGGGTTATACCGCGACCTGGGCCGGTCTGGCGGTGGCACCGATCGGGATTCTGCCGGTGCTGATGTCGCCGTTTGTCGGCAAGTACGCGCACAAGTTCGATCTGCGCTTGCTCGCCGGACTGGCGTTCCTGGCCATCGGCTTGAGCTGCTTCATGCGTGCCGGGTTCACCAATGAAGTGGACTTCCAGCACATTGCCCTGGTGCAACTGTTCATGGGCATCGGTGTGGCGCTGTTTTTCATGCCGACCTTGAGCATTCTGATGTCGGACCTGCCGCCGAGCCAGATTGCCGACGGCGCGGGCCTGGCGACCTTCCTGCGCACGTTGGGCGGCAGTTTTGCGGCGTCGCTGACCACCTGGATCTGGATTCGCCGGGCGGATCAGCATCATGCCTATATGAGCGAAAGCATCAGTACCTATGAGCCGGCGACACGGGATGCGCTCAATGCCCTGGGCGGGGCGAGCAATCAGGCCTATGCGCAGCTGGATCATGTGCTGACCAGCCAGGCGTACATGCTCTCCACCGTGGATTACTTCACGTTGCTGGGGTGGGCATTCATGGGCCTGATTGTATTGGTGTGGCTGGCGAAGCCGCCGTTTGCAGCGAAGGCGGGGCCGGCTGCCTCCGGCCACTAATCCAACCACAAAACCCATGTGGGAGCGGGCTTGCTCGCGAAGGCGGTGTGTCATTCAACATTGATGTCGACTGAACCACCGCTTTCGCGAGCAAGCCCGCTCCCACATGGGTTATGTGTTCGGCAGTTAGATTGTGGGGGCCGCCAATTGCGGCGGCGGGGCGAAATCGAACGGCGCCAGCGCAAACCCATGCTCATCCACCTGCAAAGCCCAGCCCTGACGATCCCAATCCCCCAACACAATGCGCCTGGCCGCCTGCTCGCCAATCTGCAACTTGTGGATGGCGGGGCGATGGGTATGGCCATGGATCAAGGTTTTCACCCCATATTCCTGCATGATCCGCGGCACTTCTTGCGGCGTGACGTCGACGATGTCATTGGCCTTCATCCGCACCTGGGCCGTGCTTTCGCTGCGCAGCTTGCGCGCCAGTTTGTGCCGGGTGCTCAGGGGCAGGTGGCGGAGGATGAACAGGGTGATGGGATTGCGCAGGTAGCGACGCAGCTTCATATAGCCGACATCGCGGGTGCAGAGGCTGTCGCCGTGCATCAGCAGCACCGGCTCGCCGTAAAACTGCACGACACTCGGGTCCTTCAATAATGTGCAGCCAGCCTGTTTGCAAAAGGCCTTGCCGAGCATGAAGTCGCGATTGCCGTGCATCAAAAAAATCGCCGTGCCGCTGTCGCTGAGGTCACGCAGGGCCTGGCAGATGGAACGCTGGAACGGCGTCATGGCATCGTCGCCAATCCACGCCTCGAAAAAGTCGCCCAGGATGTACAACGCACTCGCCGAGCGGGCGCGCCCGGCGAGCAAATCCAGAAACGCCCGGGTAATGTCCGGGCGCTCCTCTTCCAGATGCAAGTCTGAAATCAGCAGTATCACCCAATGATCTCGGCTTTCTCGATGATCACGTCTTCTGCTGGCACGTCCTGGTGGCCGGACTTCATGGTGGTGGAAACACCTTTGATCTTGTCCACTACGTCGGTGCCGGCAACGACTTTGGCGAATACCGCGTAGCCCCAGCCCTGAGTGGTCTTGGCGCTGTGGTTGAGGAAGCTGTTGTCAGCCACGTTGATGAAGAACTGGGCGGAAGCCGAATGCGGCTCCATGGTGCGCGCCATGGCCACGGTGTACTTGTCGTTCGGCAGGCCGTTGTCGGCTTCGTTCTGGATGCTTGGACGCTTGTCTTTCTTTTCTTTCATGCCTGGCTCGAAACCGCCGCCCTGGATCATGAAGTTACCGATGACGCGGTGGAAAACAGTGTTTTCGTAGTGACCGGCTTTTACGTACTCGATGAAGTTGGCAACGGTCAGCGGTGCCTTTTCAGCGTTCAGTTCCAGGACGATGTCGCCATGGTTGGTGGTCAGTTTGACTTGGGTCATGATCGTGAACTCTTTTTGGGAGATGCGTTTTCAGGGAATTCGTGGGTTCAGGGGCGTTACAGCCCTCAACCGGTCCGGCCAATGTTGGCCAAGGTGCGCAGTTTAGCGTGCCGAGCGCGAATTTCGAGGCCGTTTTTCATTTGCATCCGATTAAATGCAGCCGTTTTCGGGCCTGCTCTGTCAGCGACTTGACGGCATCGGCTATGATAAGCCCCTTTGATTTATAACAGCCGCTTTGATTTGGCCAACTGGCCGCGCACTTGTACGTTCAAGGATCCTATGAGCAAGCCCACTGTCGACCCTACCTCGAATTCCAAGACCGGCCCTGCCGTGCCGGTCAATTTCCTGCGCCCGATCATCCAGGCGGACCTGGACTCGGGTAAGCACACGCAGATCGTCACCCGTTTCCCGCCTGAGCCCAACGGCTACCTGCACATCGGTCACGCCAAGTCGATTTGCGTGAACTTCGGTCTGGCCCAGGAATTTGGTGGCGTCACGCACCTGCGTTTCGACGACACCAACCCGGCCAAGGAAGACCAGGAATACATCGACGCGATCGAAAGCGACGTCAAATGGCTGGGCTTCGAATGGTCCGGCGAAGTGCGCTACGCCTCGCAGTATTTCGACCAGTTGCACGACTGGGCCGTCGAGCTGATCAAGGCCGGCAAGGCCTACGTCGATGACCTGAGCCCGGAACAGGCCAAGGAATACCGTGGCAGCCTGACCGAGCCGGGCAAGAACAGCCCGTTCCGTGATCGCTCCGTGGAAGAGAACCTGGACTGGTTCGCCCGCATGAAGGCCGGTGAATTCAAGGATGGCGCACGGGTGCTACGGGCCAAGATCGACATGGCCTCGCCGAACATGAACCTGCGCGACCCGATCATGTATCGCATTCGTCACGCGCACCACCACCAGACCGGCGACAAGTGGTGCATCTACCCGAACTACGACTTCACCCACGGTCAGTCGGACGCCATCGAAGGCATCACCCACTCGATCTGCACCCTGGAGTTCGAAAGCCACCGTCCGCTGTACGAGTGGTTCCTCGAGAACCTGCCCGTGCCGGCGCAGCCGCGTCAGTACGAGTTCAGCCGCCTGAACCTGAACTACACGATCACCAGCAAGCGCAAGCTCAAGCAGCTGGTGGACGAGAAACACGTCAATGGCTGGGACGATCCGCGCATGTCCACGCTGTCGGGCTTCCGCCGCCGTGGCTACACGCCGAAATCGATCCGCAACTTCTGCGAAATGGTCGGCACCAACCGTTCCGACGGCGTGGTCGACTTCGGCATGCTGGAATTCAGCATCCGCGACGACCTCGACCACAGCGCCCCGCGTGCCATGTGCGTATTGCGTCCGCTGAAAGTCGTGATCACCAACTACCCGGAAGGCCAGGTCGAGAACCTCGAACTGCCGTGCCACCCGAAAGAAGACATGGGTGTGCGCGTGCTGCCGTTCGCCCGTGAGCTCTACATCGACCGTGAAGATTTCATGGAAGAGCCGCCAAAAGGCTACAAGCGCCTGGAGCCGAATGGCGAAGTGCGTCTGCGCGGCAGCTACGTGATTCGCGCCGACGAAGCGATCAAGGACGCCGATGGCAACATCGTCGAACTGCGTTGCTCCTACGATCCGCAAACCCTGGGCAAGAATCCTGAAGGCCGCAAGGTCAAAGGCGTGGTGCACTGGGTGCCGGCCGCGGCCAGCGTCGAATGCGAAGTGCGTCTGTACGATCGCCTGTTCCGTTCGGCCAACCCTGAGAAAGCCGAAGACAGCGCCGGTTTCCTGGACAACATCAACCCTGACTCGCTGCAGGTCCTCACCGGTTGTCGTGCCGAGCCAACGCTGGGCAATGCACAGCCGGAAGACCGTTTCCAGTTCGAGCGCGAAGGCTACTTCTGCGCGGATATCAAGGACTCGAAACCCGGTCGTCCGGTGTTCAACCGTACCGTGACCTTGCGTGATTCGTGGGGCCAGTGATTCAAGGATACTGACGTGCTTTCTATCTACAACACGCTCACCAAGAGCAAAGAAGTCTTCAAGCCGCTGGATGGCAACAAGGTGCGCATGTACGTCTGCGGGATGACCGTGTACGACTACTGCCACCTGGGCCATGGTCGCAGCATGGTCGCGTTCGACCTGGTGACCCGCTGGTTGCGGTTCAGCGGCTACGACCTGACTTATGTGCGCAACATCACCGACATTGACGACAAGATCATCAATCGGGCCAACGAGAACGGCGAGTCGTTCGAAGCCTTGACCGAGCGCATGATCGCGGCGATGCACGAAGACGAAGCGCGCCTGAACATCCAGAAGCCAGACATGGAGCCGCGCGCCACCGGGCATATCCCCGGCATGCACGCGATGATCCAGACCCTGATCGACAAGGGTTACGCCTACGCCCCGGGCAATGGCGACGTGTACTACCGCGTCGCCAAATTCATGGGCTATGGCAAGCTGTCGCGCAAGAAGATCGAAGACCTGCGCATTGGCGCGCGGATCGAAGTCGACGAGTCCAAGCAGGACCCGCTGGACTTCGTGCTGTGGAAAGGCGCCAAGCCGGGCGAGCCGAGCTGGCCATCGCCGTGGGGCGACGGTCGTCCGGGCTGGCACATCGAGTGCTCGGTGATGTCGACCTGCTGCCTCGGCGAGACCTTCGACATTCATGGCGGCGGTAGTGACCTCGAGTTCCCGCACCACGAAAACGAAATCGCCCAGAGCGAAGCGGCCACCGGCAAGACCTACGCCAACGCGTGGATGCATTGCGGCATGATTCGCATCAACGGCGAGAAGATGTCCAAGTCCTTGAACAACTTCTTCACCATTCGCGACGTGCTGGAAAAGTACCACCCGGAAGTCGTGCGTTACCTGCTGGTGTCGAGCCACTACCGCAGCGCGATCAACTATTCGGAAGACAACCTCAAGGACGCCAAAGGCGCACTCGAGCGTTTCTACCATGCGTTGAAAGGTCTGCCGAGCGTGGCGCCGGCCGGTGGCGAAGCCTTTGTCGAGCGCTTCACCCAGGTGATGAACGACGACTTCGGCACGCCGGAAGCCTGCGCGGTGCTGTTCGAGATGGTGCGTGAGATCAACCGCCTGCGCGAGAGCGATCTCGAGGCAGCGGCGGGTCTGGCGGCGCGCTTGAAGGAACTGGCCAGTGTGTTGGGTGTGTTGCAGCTTGAGGCTGATGACTTCCTGCAAGCGGGTGCCGAAGGGCGGGTTGATGCGGCTGAAGTCGATGCGCTGATTGCCGCGCGTCTGGCGGCTCGTGCGGGTAAAGACTGGGCCGAATCCGACCGTATCCGCGACCAGCTGACCGCCATGGGCGTGGTGCTGGAAGACGGGAAGGGCGGGACGACCTGGCGTCTGGCTGACTGATTGCTGTGTTTGCTACAAAACAAAACCCGCCTTGTGCGGGTTTTTGTTTTTGGGTATGGCAACGAATGCTGTATCGACAATACTGACGCCTTCGCGAGCAAGCCCGCTCCCACATTTGATCGACGGTGTAGTTGAATTTTATTTACGACACAAATCCCCTGTGGGAGCGGGCTTGCTCGCGAAGGTCTCAAGCCGAACACGGCACCTGCGGTTCTCTCGTCACTCAGCCTGGCGCAACCGCTTGTAAAGGGTATTGCGGCTTACCCCGAGCCTGCGGGCCAAATGCGAGATATTCCCCCCCACCGCCTGCAACTGCCGATTCAACTCCTCCACATCATTCAAATCCAACGCCAAGGGTTCCTCCACCTCGACCGGCTCCATCTCCAGATCCACAAAAAAATCATCTGGCAAATGCTCCAGCCGCACCGGCTGCTCTTCGGCCATGGCCAGAGCCACCTGAATCACGCTACTGACCTGCCTCAGATTCCCCGGCCACGGATGGCGGCCGAACAACTCCAGCACTTCACGACTCAATCCGGCCCACTGTGACGGCTCACGATGCTGCTCCCACATGCGCTTGAACAGTGCCTGCTTGTCGCTGCGTTCGCGCAGGGGAGGCAGTTCCAGGGTCAAGCCGCCTATCCGGTAATAAAGGTCTTCACGAAACCGCCCCAACTGAACCTGCTCGCGCAACGAGCGGTTGGTCGCCGAGATGATTCGAATGTCCACCGGGAACAGCTCGCTGCTGCCCACCGGTTGCACGCAACGCTCCTGCAACACCCTTAGTAGCCGAGCCTGGGTCGGCAACGGCATGTCACCGATTTCATCGAGAAACAGGGTGCCTTTATCCGCCTTGCGAATCAGCCCGATGCTCCCTTTCTGATTGGCCCCGGTGAACGCGCCTTTCTCGTAGCCAAACAGCTCGGACTCCACCAATTCGGCGGGGATCGCCGCACAATTAACCGCAATGAACGATTGTTTGCTGCGTGAGCTGGCCTGATGCAGGGCTTTGACGAAGACTTCCTTGCCGACGCCGGTTTCCCCATGGATCAACAGTGGAATGTCCTTTTCCAACAAGCGCTCGGCCTGGCGCACGGCTTTTTCCACGCGGCTGTCGCCGAAATGCAGGGTGTTCAGGCTGATCGCTGGGGGGGCCGTCACCGCCGGTTCAGCAACCAGCGGCGCCTGGACAGGTGCTTGCTTCGGCCGTTTCAACAGGCACTGAAAGCGGTTGCGTCCGGAGGCTTGCAGCGCAAAGGGTAATCCTTCGGGCTGGTTAAGCAGCTCCGATAGCGAGACCTTGAACAGGCTTTCGACACTGACCCGCGACAGGCTGATGCCCAGCAGGTTGTCCGCCCGGCGATTGGCGGACAGCACCTGACCGCTTTCATCGAAAATCAACAGCCCGGCCCATTGGCTGTCGAGATTGTTCAACCCGGTGTTGAAAGTCAGTTGAAAGTGCTGGCCATGGAACAGATTAAGGATCAGCCGGTTCTCCACGGTCTGGCTCATCATCTTGACCATGCCGAGGGTGTGGGACGGCGGCAGGTAGCTGTCGCTGGAGACATCGAGTACCGCGATCACCTTGCGTTCGGCATCGAAAATCGGCGCGGCGGAACCGGTCATGAAGCGGTTGGCCTTCAGGAAGTGTTCATCGTGCTCGATATGCACCGCCTGCTCGCAGGCCAGCGCGGTGCCGATCGCATTGGTGCCGCTGCAGCGTTCCATCCAGCTGGCGCCGGCGCTGAAGCCGCGGGTCAGTCTGGGCTCGATAAAACGCTGGATACCCCAGGATGTCAGCACCTGGCCCTGATTGTCGGCGAGCATGATCAGGCAATTGGAATTGCTCAGGATGTTCTCGTAATACGGCAGGACTTCCTGATGGGTGGTCTGCACCAGTGACTGCTGGCTCTCCAGCAACCGGGCGATGCCCTCGGGCAGCAGCTGATCGAACGCAGGGGCGCTCTGATGATCGAGACCGAACGCGCGGCAACGGGACCAGGAGTCCCGGATGATGGCGTCATGGGAGAGCGGCAGGGCAGGTGCGGCCATGGCAGTCGATCTCTGAGCAAAGCTTTTATTGTTTTTATGGGTGTCGCAAGACGTTTGGCGCGCCGCGGATATCGCGCCGAAAACAATACCCGTAGGAGCCAGGCTTGCCGGCGAAGGCGTCATCGAAATCGCCTTCGCCGGCAAGCCTGGCTCCTACAGGGATCGCGAAACGGTCCATAGAGTGTTGTTCACTATTGTTCAATGTCAACCGCCACAGTGTTCAAATGTTCAGTCGCGGTTGTTCATTTCTGTTCAGCAACGAACGCAATTTTTTTCCTCTTTGAGGAATTTTCAAGCCGGATCAAAGGCTTGAATTTTCTGGCACAAATATCGCTCAGTCGCTCAGGCCGCTTGACTCCAATAATAAAAAAGGCCGAGCCATGTCATTAACCCTGGAGCACGTCAGCCGTACCGTCGAGGGCCAGACCTGGATCGACGATGCCAACCTGAGTTTCGAACCCGGATCCTTCAACGTTTTGCTCGGCCGCACCCTGTCCGGCAAAACCAGCCTCATGCGCCTGATGGCCGGCCTGGACAAGCCCGACAGCGGTCGCATCCTGATGAATGGCGTCGACGTCACCCAGCGCCCGGTGCGCCTGCGCAATGTGTCGATGGTCTATCAGCAGTTCATCAATTACCCGACCATGACGGTGTTCGAGAACATTGCGTCGCCGTTGCGCCAGGGCGGTGTTTCCAATGAGCTGATCCAGAGCAAAGTGCTGGAAACCGCGAAGATGCTGCGCATCGAAAAATTCCTCCAGCGCTATCCGCTGGAGCTCTCCGGTGGCCAGCAACAGCGCACGGCCATGGCCCGGGCGTTGGTCAAGGACGCCGAGCTGATCCTGTTCGACGAGCCGTTGGTCAACCTCGACTACAAATTGCGCGAAGAACTGCGTCAGGAGATGCGCGAGCTGTTCAAGGCGCATCACACCATCGCCATCTACGCCACCACCGAACCCAACGAAGCCCTGGCCCTGGGCGGAACCACGACCATTCTCCATGAAGGCCGGGTGATCCAGAGTGGCAAGTCATCCACGGTGTATCACCAGCCGCAAACCGTGCTGGCCGCCGAATTATTCAGCGAGCCGCCGATCAACCTGATGCCCGGCCGTATCGCCGGCAACGAAGTGAGTTTCGCCAATTTCGTGCACTTTCCATTGAACGTGGATCTGCGGCCGGTGGGCGAGGGCGAGTTCCGCTTCGGCGTGCGGCCAAGCCACATTTCGCTGGTGCCCAGCAACGATGACGATCTGGAACTGGCGGTGACCGTCGAAGTGGCGGAGATCAGCGGTTCGGAAACTTTCCTGCACGTGCGCAACGAGCATTTCCTGCTGGTGCTGCACCTGCCCGGGGTCCATGAATACGATGTCGACGCGCCCATTCGCATCTACATACCGACCCATAAACTGTTTGTGTTCGATACGCAGGGGCGGCTGGTCCAGGCGCCCGGTCGCCGTATCGCGAGGGTTGCCTGATGGCCGAAATCCGCTTGCAGAACCTTGCCCACAGCTATACCCGCACGCCGACCGGCCCTGACGATTACGCGATCCGCGAGATGGACCACGTCTGGGAGCAGGGCGGTGCCTACGCCTTGCTCGGGCCTTCGGGCTGCGGCAAGTCGACCTTGCTCAACATCATTTCCGGCCTGCTCAGTCCGTCCCAGGGCCAGGTGCTGTTCGACAACAAGGTCGTCAACGCGCTGACCCCGGAGAAGCGCAATATCGCCCAGGTTTTCCAGTTCCCGGTGGTCTACGACACCATGACGGTGTACGACAACCTGGCCTTCCCGCTGCGCAACCAGGGCATGGCCGAGGCGAAGATTCACAGCAAGGTGCAGGACATTGCTGAAGTCCTCGACCTCCAGGCACTGCTGAGCAAGAAGGCGCGCAACCTCACCGCCGATGAAAAACAGAAAGTCTCCATGGGCCGGGGACTGGTGCGCGATGACGTGTCGGCGATTCTGTTCGACGAGCCGCTGACGGTGATCGACCCGCACCTGAAGTGGAAACTGCGGCGCAAGCTCAAGCAGATCCACGAGCAATTCAACATCACCATGGTCTACGTCACCCACGATCAACTGGAGGCCTCGACCTTTGCCGACAAAATTGCGGTGATGTACGGCGGGCAGATCGTGCAGTTCGGCACGCCGCGGGAACTGTTCGAACGCCCGAGCCACACCTTTGTCGGCTATTTCATCGGCAGCCCGGGCATGAACCTGATCGAGGTGCAGCCGCAACCTGGCGGCGTCGGGTTCGCCTCGACTCACTTGCCGCTGTCCGCTGCACAGCAACTGCGCATCGCCGAGTCCGAGTGGCAAACCCTGAAGGTCGGCATCCGTCCGGAGTTCGTCCATGTGTGGGACGAACCCTTTGATGACGCGCTGCGGGCCCAAGTCGTACACGTCGAAGACCTGGGCACCTACAAGATCGTGACCCTGGACCTCGACGGCGCACCACTGAAAGTGCGCCTGGCCGAAGACAAGCCGGTGCCCGAAGGTACGGCATACATCAGCTTCCCGGCGCAATGGTTGATGGTGTATGCCGATGACTATCTGCTGGAGGCGCAGCCATGAACAAGGTGTACAACAACAAGGCCTGGTGGCTGGTGTTGCCGGTGTTTTTGCTGGTGGCGTTCAGTGCGGTGATCCCGATGATGACCGTGGTCAATTACTCGGTGCAGGACATCTTCGACCAGTCCAGCCGCTACTTCGTCGGCGCCGACTGGTACCGGCAGGTGCTGCTCGATCCGCGCCTGCACGACTCGCTGCTGCGCCAGTTCATCTACTCCGGGTGCGTGCTGCTGATCGAAATCCCGCTGGGCATCGCCATCGCCCTGACCATGCCGACCAAGGGGCGCTGGTCGTCGCTGGTGCTGATCATCCTGGCGATTCCGCTGCTGATTCCGTGGAACGTGGTCGGTACCATCTGGCAGATCTTCGGCCGGGCGGACATCGGCCTGCTCGGTTCGAGCCTCAATGCCATGGGCATCAGCTACAACTATGCTGCCAACACCATGGACGCCTGGGTCACGGTGCTGGTGATGGACGTCTGGCATTGGACGTCGTTGGTGGCGCTGCTGTGTTTCTCCGGCCTGCGGGCGATTCCGGACGTGTACTACCAAGCGGCGCGGATCGACCGGGCCTCGGCCTGGGCGGTGTTCCGGCACATCCAGTTGCCCAAACTCAAGAGCGTGCTGCTGATCGCGGTGATGCTGCGGTTCATGGACAGCTTCATGATCTACACCGAGCCGTTCGTACTCACGGGGGGAGGGCCGGGGAATGCCACCACCTTCTTGAGTCAGACGTTGACGCAGATGGCCGTAGGGCAATTCGACCTGGGCCCGGCAGCGGCGTTCTCGCTGGTGTACTTCCTGATCATCCTGTTGGTGTCCTGGCTGTTCTATACCGCCATGACTCACGCTGACGCCAACCGTTGAGGTCTGCCATGAGCAAGCGTCTTATCCCTATGAAGAAAGTTATCCCCCTGCTGATTTACATCCTGTTCCTGCTGGTACCGATCTACTGGCTGCTGAACATGTCCTTCAAGAGCAACGGCGAAATCCTCGGTGGCCTGACGCTGTTTCCCCAGGACTTTACCTTCGCCAACTACAAGGTGATCTTCACCGACCCGAGCTGGTACACCGGTTACCTCAACTCGCTGTACTACGTGAGCCTGAATACGGTGATCTCGCTGAGCGTAGCGCTGCCGGCGGCTTATGCGTTCTCGCGTTATCGTTTCCTCGGCGACAAGCACCTGTTCTTCTGGCTGCTGACCAACCGCATGGCACCGCCGGCGGTCTTTCTGCTGCCGTTCTTCCAGCTGTATTCCTCGATCGGTCTGTTCGATACGCACATCGCGGTGGCGTTGGCCCATTGTCTGTTCAACGTGCCGTTGGCGGTGTGGATTCTCGAAGGCTTCATGTCCGGCGTGCCCAAGGAGATCGACGAAACCGCCTACATCGACGGTTACAGTTTCCCCAAGTTCTTCGTCAAGATTTTCGTCCCGCTGATCGGCTCCGGGATCGGTGTCACGGCGTTTTTCTGCTTCATGTTTTCCTGGGTCGAGCTGCTGCTGGCGCGCACCCTGACCTCGGTGAACGCCAAGCCCATCGCCGCTGTGATGACGCGCACGGTCTCGGCGTCTGGTATCGACTGGGGCGTGCTGGCAGCGGCGGGGGTGTTGACCATCCTGCCGGGCATGCTGGTGATCTGGTTTGTTCGCAACCACGTGGCCAAGGGCTTTGCCCTGGGCCGGGTATGAGGAACTGATGATGGAATGGATGAGCTGGACCGTCCCCACCGCGGCGTTCTTCTGCGCCATTGCCTTGATCCTGGTGGGCATGACGACCTGGGAATTACGCTCGCCGAGTGTCCCTCGGCGTGGTTTCTTGCCGATCGCCACCACCCGTGGCGACCGGTTGTTTATCGGTCTTCTCGGCAGCGCCTACCTGCATTTGCTGGTCATCGGCGCAACCGACTGGAGCATCTGGGTCGCGTTCGCGGTGTCCCTGGTGTGGCTGTTGGCTGTGATGCGCTGGGGCTAGTCGAAATCGATCGGCAATGTTGCTCCGAAACTTAAACAGGAGGTCTCTATGTTCGACAAAAACAATAAGCTGCGACATAGCGTTTCATTGGCAGCCATGCTGGCATTCAGCGGGTTGAGCGCTGCGGCCTGGGCCGATGCCTATGAAGACGCGGCCAAAAAATGGATTGGCAGCGAGTTCAAACCGTCCACCCTCACGCCAGAGCAGCAGCTCGCGGAGTTGAAGTGGTTCATCAAGGCCTCCGAGCCGTTTCGCGGGATGAACATCAAGGTGGTCTCGGAAACCATCGCGACCCACGAATATGAATCAAAAGTGCTGGCCAAGGCCTTTACCGAGATCACCGGGATCAAGCTGACCCACGACTTGTTGCAAGAAGGCGACGTGGTGGAAAAGCTGCAGACCCAGATGCAATCGGACAAGAACATCTATGACGGCTGGGTCAACGACTCGGACCTGATCGGTACGCACTTTCGCTATGGCAAGACCGAATCGATCACCGATCTGATGGCCAACGAAGGCAAGGCCTACACCTCGCCGACCCTCGACATCAAAGACTTCATCGGTATCTCCTTCACCACCGCGCCGGACGGCAAGATCTATCAACTGCCTGACCAGCAATTCGCCAACCTCTACTGGTTCCGCGCCGACTGGTTCGAGCGGGCGGATCTGAAGGCGAAATTCAAGGAAAAGTACGGCTACGAATTGGGTGTGCCGGTGAACTGGTCGGCCTATGAAGACATTGCCAAATTCTTCAGCGAGGACGTCAAGGAAATCGACGGCAAACGCATCTACGGGCACATGGACTATGGCAAGAAAGACCCGTCCCTGGGCTGGCGCTTCACCGATGCCTGGTTCTCCATGGCCGGTGCCGGCGACAAGGGCATCCCCAACGGCTTGCCGGTGGACGAGTGGGGCATTCGCGTTGAGGACTGCCATCCGGTCGGTTCCAGCATTACCCGCGGTGGCGACACCAACGGCCCGGCGGCGGTCTATGCCACCACCAAATACGTCGACTGGCTGAAGAAATATGCCCCGCCGGAAGCGGCGGGCATGACCTTCTCCGAATCCGGCCCGGTGCCGTCCCAAGGCAACATCGCCCAGCAGATCTTCTGGTACACCGCGTTTACCGCCGACATGACCAAACCGGGCCTGCCGGTGATGAACACCGACGGCACACCGAAATGGCGCATGGCGCCATCGCCGAAGGGGCCGTATTGGGAAGAGGGCATGAAACTCGGTTATCAGGACGCCGGTTCCTGGACCTTCCTCAAGTCCACGCCTGAGAAGCAAAGACTGGCGGCCTGGCTGTACGCACAGTTCGTGACCTCGAAAACCGTGTCCCTGAAGAAAACCATCGTCGGCCTGACCCCGATCCGCGAATCCGACATCAACTCCCAAGCCATGACCGACCTGGCACCGAAACTCGGTGGCCTGGTGGAGTTCTACCGCAGCCCGGCCCGCGTGCAATGGACCCCGACCGGGACCAACGTGCCGGACTATCCGCGCCTGGCCCAACTGTGGTGGAGCCACATTGCCGAAGCCGCCAGTGGCGAGAAGACCCCGCAACAGGCGCTGGACGGCCTGGCCAAGGATCAGGACGCGATCATGACCCGTCTGGAGCGTTCGAAGGCACAAGCCACCTGCGCACCGAAAATGAATCCTGAGCGGGATGCGCAGTATTGGTTCGATCAGCCAGGTGCACCGAAGCCGAAACTGGCGAACGAGAAGCCCAAGGGGGAGACCGTGAGCTATGCCGAACTGCTGAAGTCGTGGGAGGCGGCGCGTAAGTAAACGGCTGGACCTTGAAATACGAACGGCACCGTAAGGTGCCGTTTTTGTTAGTGCCTGTCTCATCGCCATCGCGGGCAAGCCCGCTCCCACAGGGATCTGTGGTGTACGCACCTAGTGTGACGGACGCAAAACGTGTGGGAGCGGGCTTGCCCGCGAAGGGGCCATGCCAGACGGCCAGCTTTTCCAGCCGAACAAACATCTGTCAGAAACGCTGCTCGCTGAGTTGGCTAACCGCCTGTGGAACAGAAATCTTATTCGTGGGTGCCTTCGAAATCATCATGTATGTCATCAGGCAGGGGCGCGTCGAAGTCTTCGGGAAGCACCAGTTTTACTTTCATTGCTCCAATGCGTTGGTAACTGGGTTCAGCATCACTCAGACGCTCAGCAGCCAAGGCTTCAAAGCCCTCTACCAGCTCGGAGAATATGTCACGTTTCATTGTTCGTTCTCGCGTTGATTTCTTTATCCAGGAGCTTTTCAAAGTCGATTGGACGGGAAGGCTCAAGGTGTAGACCATCGCTTACAGGCTTGGAACCAGCTATTGGATAGCCTGTCGGAACGTCGCTGGCAGGGCCTTGGTTGCTTACGCTCGGAGGCACAGCCTGTAGATGTCAGCGCTCCAACCACCATTGGCGGGGTACAAACTAGTCCGCCAATGGTGCGTTGCGACTTACAGTCAGCCGAAGCCACTGCGGCCGGGACTATTCAAGTGGGTCAAGCCGATCCAGCGCCCGGTTCACCGCCAGCTCACCCAGCATGATGACTTGCGCTATGCCCATTAGGGTATTGCGCCTTGGCCCATCCGTGTGGTCCGCCAAATCCATCGTCATGACATTGGCCGAGGCCAGCGACTCGCAAGCATGGGCCAGCAGGGTTTCGGTATCGAGTTCCGGGTTGACGATGAACATGGTGCCGGGAGTGCGTGGGTTGTCCATGATGGGGACGTCCGGCTTTAGGTGATAGTCGAGGGTGCACTCGGCGGCGTCGTGAAGTTTTTTTGATTCGAGGGTTTCGTACGGGGATGCCGGATCGCTGTCCAGCGGATTGGGTGTGACCTTGAACATAGATGAACTCCGATGCTATTTAAAAGGAATCACATCCTCGCTACCAAACGAAGGCGGTGACCATACGAAGGTTGGTAGACCGGGCATCGTAACCGGCGCCCCCGAGGGAGCCCTGCGCATGGCCACCATAAAAACACCGCCCAAACATTGGACAGTAAAGGGTGACGCTATGCGTCGATGCTACGGGTCTACCAAACCCGATCACTGCTTTTCAGTGACCGGCAAACGATAGAACCCGTGCCCAAGACGCACAAGCCGGCGGATTCTGTCTTACCTGTAGGTAACGCCGCAAGGTGTTGTGGCTTTTCACGAAGTAGTTTTCGAAGAGATTAAACAGACGTGTTTAAATTTATTTGAGCGCCGCGCAGGTCAGTAGGGTTTTCACACAGCCCGGGAAGACATCGTTGTTTAGTCTATCCATTGGGCTGCGCTCGCTCGTGCAAGAAACACCGCAGACACCACTCTCATATTTCACGAAAACTTACATTTTTGAAACTTCCGCTGTAGGAAATTGGCTGTTTGTTATTGCGAAAATTCCTATTCGTTCATTTGGCTATGCCATTGGATTGCTTTCAGCACGCCTTCCACCGTCTTATTCGTTGTCGCCCAATATTCGGTCGAAAACATCGCGGACTCAGTCGCATAAAATGGAGAAGTACATCAATGAATGAAGGTTATTTCATTGGCTTGAATGACAAGACCACCTGCGGTGGCAAAGTCCTGGATGGTGATACCAGAGTCATGATGTATGGCCTCGCTCATGCTCGCGAAGGCGATCGGGTCACTTGTGGAAAGGACGGCGAGACTTATCGAATCGTCGGTGGTGTCTCGCACATAATCAGTCATGGCAAGCACGTGGCTGGCACGCTGGACAGCTACAGCAATTGTCCCTGTAAAGCACAACTGATCCCTTCGGTATTCACGGCTATCTATCAGAATGAAGCACGTCCTGCGACACGTGCTTCCAGGGCCGCCGCCCCACCTGCAACCCAAACTTATAACAGGTTTACTACGGAACCCCTGATGGCTGATCCGAAACCTGCAGCGAAGATCTGGGTCTCTCCCGTCGATCCGGCTTCCTGCAATCACCCGGACCGAATGGAAGAACTAGCCTCCTACATCGCCGACGAGATGAACCGTAACATCACCCACCCTTCGGTTCTGAAAATGAGAGAGCTGAACAGCTACGATCCGGAGGCTGAAACAAATAAATACATGCAAATCCCGTTTTATCTCCGACTAGGCCATCAACCCAACTTCCACGCCATAGCCCTTGTCAAGCAAGCCGAGGCGTTTGCGCTGTGGACAGAGCGGGTTGGTCAGAATCGGCCTTGGGATCATAAGCCGAAGATAAAAACCAAGTTTGGGGGGGATGTTCGCCACAAACAGGGAAAATATGACTATTTTTACGATATTTGGTCGAATATTCATTATGGATATGTAGGAATGGCTGCGGGTTTTTCGGAACAGGTGTTATTGGATGGCGCAGGTGCCGAGCAGATCGTTTCCGACGCAGTACGTAAGCTTCAAGATTGGGAAAATAGGCCCGGGCCTCATCGCTCAGAGGACATAGAGGGATTAAGGGCGTGGGATGACATACCGAACAGGAAGTCCATTGCTATTGGCGTCAACCTCTTCAATACTTATTCAGCCCGTGGAGTCAGCACCAAGACTATTATGGATGAAGTGCTTGCGGGTGATCCGTCTGATTGGGGGGAAGGTATAAGTGTCCACAAATGCGGATAAAAGGTGCCGTTTTTATCTCAAGCGCAGACTGTTAACACTATTGTTGCTGATATATCTTGTCTGGTATGTCGCTGTCCCGAGGGTCAAAGTCTATTTCTCAGATGAAGGGAGTGGGGAATTGGAATTTGTCCTAAATACCCAGAACGATATATTTAGAGGGGGGATCTTTCCCGGCGAATCTACAGGAGGGCCTGGCCATCTTTTTCCCGATGATGATTTCTTTATGCGGCTTGACTGGGCTGTCTCAAATAAAAGTCATTGTATAATGATAAATCCTAACTGGCCGACGACCAATATCTACATTGCAGCGGATGGAACTCTCGACAAAAGCTCCAGCGGCGGAACAGATTTAGAGCAATTAGATAAATGCCCTTAGTCAGCGGGATGCGCAGTCTTGGTTTGACCAGTCGGGTGCGCCGAAGTGCCTGAAATCTTGGGAGGCGGCGCGTAAACGACTGAGGCTGTGAAAGGCGAACGGCACCGAAATGTGCCGTTTTATTGGTGGCTGTTTTATCGCCTTCGCGAGCAGGCTCGCTCCCACAAGTAATTGAAGGCGCTCCCAGTTGCGTTTAAAAGAGAATCACTGTGCGATATTGGTATTTTGTCCAGTTTTTCCAATGGCTACGAGTTAATATTTATATGGCCTTATGTCCGAAGAACATGGAAATTGAATATAGAAACCAGCCAGTGCAAAGACTGTATATTATTGTTCTCATGTATATTTTTGAGTAAGGTCGGTTCTTGTAGTGTGCTATAGATATTGCTAACAAGCCTACTGATAACAAAGTTAGGATCAGTATGGGGGTGATCATTTCCATTTTGGTGAATTCGTACCATACTACTGGGCTACCCTTCACGAGATAGGGGAATGCTATGTGCTGGTTGTAAATTGATTTGGCTGAGATCAGCGTGAAAATGAAAGCAGTAGTGCTGAATATTAAAGTTAATCGCCAGCGTGGTACTTTTTTTGTAATGATGGGGTGCACTTTTTTCCTACATGAATAGCAATTTCCGTGTTTGATCCTGGATGTTCCTGTGTTGTTTGGTGCGTGGCAACTGTTACATCTATTTGTTTTTGACTTCATTTATCAATGTTGTCCATTCGTCATTATTTCAGCCAATCCACTAGCGTCCGAGGTGGTCGTACAGCTGTGGCGAGGGAGTTTGCTCTCGCCGTCCGGTCAGCGCTCGGGCGAAGTAGACGCCAAAATTTCAGGCTGCTGCTATTTTGCGGGCACACCGGCCTCACCGGGATTGGGACTTCTGCGTAGTCCAGCGGAAGCGAGATCCCTCGCCGCAGACGTGTGTTGTTGCCGCTCTTTGGCTGGAGACTCAAAGCCCTCGACCAACTCAGAAACAATACTTCGCTTATTGTCTACAGCTGAAAGCCGGCCATTACCATAGAAGCAACTGAGCCGATTGTATGTAAGTTTTATCCGGTCTGCTTGCAGGCACTTTCCGAGAAAGGAGAAAGCAATCCTACAAAAGCAAAAACGGCACCCGAAGGTGCCGTTTCTGTTTTTCTACCGAGTACGCTTAAGCGATCAACCCGCCAGGCCCGATTGCTGAACCAGGTGCAGCAGCGGTTGTGGGTAGACGCCGAGGAAGAACGCGACCAGAGCAATAGCCAGCAGCATCACGCCGCCCGCACGTTGTTCCCAATGCAGTTGCGCATCGTGGCGACGCAGGTTCGGTTCCATCAGGTACAGGGTGACCATCACACGCAGGTAGTAGAACACGCCGATGGCGCTGCCCAGTACCAGGGAGCGGACCAGCCACCATTGGTGGTACTCGACGCCGGTGGCGATGATGTAGAACTTGCCGATGAAGCCCGCGGTCAGCGGGATGCCGGCCAGGGACAGCATCATCACGGTCAGTACCGCGGTCATGTGCGTGTGGTGCAGCCTCTACCGATCAGGTCAGGGCGGCGAGCTGCTCGATGGTTTGTGGAAAGCGTTCAACCAGGCGCATCAGTGTCGTGGCTTGGGCATTTGGCGTTGCCCGTCCCTGTTCCCAGTTTTCGAGGGTTCGGGTGTTGGTGCGCAGATACATGGCGAACACCGACCGGGAAAGGTTGAGTTGTTGGCGGATGGCTACCACTTCCTCGGCATTAATGGGTACCAGTTTTGGCAGCTGAACCTTGTGGGCCCGCAGCGTGATCTTGCCTTGGCGCTCGTCGGCCAAGGCTTCGAGGCCTTCCATCAGTTCGGAAAAAGTGTCACGTTTCATTGTGGACTCTCGTGTTGATTTCTCTATCCAGCGTTTGGTCTCCAAGGTAGTACCAAGTGCTTGATTCTGGCTGTAGGACGAAACGGACAATTCGGCGAGAGCTTTCGGGGATTGCAGAAGGAGGGCAGAGCAGCGGTAAAAAATCCTACAAACGCAAAAACGGCACCCGAAGGTGCCGTTTCTATTTACTACCGAATACCGCCTAAGCGATCAACCCGCCAACCCCGCCTGCTGAACCAGGTTCAGCAACGGCTGTGGATACAGCCCAAGGAAGAACGCCAGTGCAGCGATGGCCAACAGCATCACGCCGCCCGCACGTTGTTCCCAGTGCAACTGCGCATCGACGCGACGCAGGTTCGGTTCGATCAGGTACAAAGTGACCATCACGCGCAGGTAGTAGAACACGCCGATGGCGCTGCCCAGTACCAGGGAGCCGACCAGCCACCATTGGTGCGATTCGACGCCGGTGGCGATGATGTAGAACTTGCCGATGAAGCCCGCGGTCAGCGGGATGCCGGCCAGGGACAGCATCATCACGGTCAGCACGGCGGTCAGGTACGGACGGCGCCAGAACAGGCCGCGGTATTCGTACAGGGCGTCTGCGTCACGGCCTTTGTACGGCGAGGACATCAGGGTGATCACGCCGAACGCGCCGAGGCTGGTGATCACGTAGGTGACCAGGTATACGCCTATGGCTTCCACGGCCAGACCCTTGCTCGCGACCAGGGCGATCAGCAGGTAACCGAAGTGCGCGATGGACGAGTAACCCAGCAGGCGCTTGAGGTTGCTCTGGGTCAGTGCCAGCAGGTTGCCGAACAGGATCGACGCGATGGCGATGATGGTCAGCACGTCGCTCAGCACGCCACTGCTCGCCGCTGGCGAGATCTGGAACAGACGCACCATCACCGCGAATACGGCGACTTTCGAAGCGGTGGCCAGGAACGCGGCCACCGGTGCCGGAGCACCTTCGTAAACGTCCGGGGTCCAGAGGTGGAAGGGTACCAGCGACAGCTTGAACGCCAGGCCGATCAACATCATGCCCAGGCCCAGTTGCGCCAGAGAACTTGGCAGGCCGGTGGCCGCCAGGGCCTGACCGATGCCGTTGAAGCTCAGGCTGCCAGAGTCGGCATAGAGCAGGGCCATACCGAACAACAGGAACGCGGAACCGGCGGCCGACAGCACCATGTACTTGATACCGGCTTCCAGCGAACGCTTGTTGAAGAAGGCGTAAGCCACCAGACCGTAGACCGGTACCGACAGCAGTTCCAGGCCGATGAACAACCCGGCCAGGTGCTGCGCGCTGACCAGCACCAGGCCACCGGCGGCGGACATCAGGATCAGCAGGTAAAGTTCTTCACGGTTGCCCGGGTAACCCGAACCGCCATCGCCGAGGTAGGCGTGGGCGAGGGTCACACAAGCGAGGGTGGCGACCAGGATCAGCGCCATGTACAGACACGCGAAGCTATCGATCTGCAGCAGTGGGGTCACAGCCAATGGCGCGACTTTCAGGGCTGGCAGGATCGACAGCAACGCCAGGTTCAGACCCGCCACGGAAATCAGGAAGGTCTGCGAGTGGTTGCGGCGCCAGGCAATCGCCAGCATCACCACGATGATCGTGGCGCTGGTGATCAACAACGGCGCTAGCGCGATAAAGTGTTGAGTCGTGAATTCCATAGCGCTCTTACCGGGCCGAAGCGAGTTGAGTGAAGGCGGTACCGAGCCATTGCTGCACGCCATGCATCGTCGCGGCAGAGGTATCGAGGAACGGTTGCGGGTACACGCCGATGTAGATCAGCAGCGCCGCAAGCCCGACCACCATGATCATTTCGCGACCGTCCATGCCATGCAGTACCGCGTCCGATTTGGCCGGGCCGAAGTACGCACGGTGGATCATGATCAGCGAGTAGACCGAACCGAACACCAGGCCCGATGTCGCGATGATGGTGACCCAAGGCGCAGCGGGGAAGGTGCCGATCAGGATCAGGAACTCACCGACGAAGTTGCCGGTGCCCGGCAAGCCCAGGGACGCTGCTGCAAAGAACAGGCTGAGGGCCGGCAGGTAAGCGATCTTCGACCACAGGCCACCCATTTCACGCATGTCGCGGGTGTGGGTGCGCTCGTACAACTGACCGCTCAAGATAAAGAGTGCCGCCGCCGACAGACCGTGTGCCAGCATCTGCATCACCGCACCCTGCAGCGCCAATTGGCTGCCGGAGTAGATGCCGATCAGGACGAAGCCCATGTGGGAAACGGACGAGAAGGCAATCAGACGCTTGATGTCGGTTTGGGCGAAGGCCAGGAACGCACCGTAGAAGATCCCGATCAGACCGAGGGTCATGGCGATCGGCGCGAATTCGGCCGACGCATTCGGGAACAGCGGCAGGGCGAAACGCAGCAGACCGTAGGCCGCAGTCTTCAGCAAGATACCGGCGAGGTCGACGGAACCTGCGGTCGGCGCCTGGGCGTGAGCATCAGGCAACCAGGAGTGGAACGGTACGACCGGCAGCTTGACCGCGAAGGCGATGAAGAAACCGAGCATCAGGATGTACTCGGTGGTCAGCGACATCTTGGTTTTCAACAGGTCGGCGTAGTTGAACGTAATCACGCCGGTGTCGTTGAAGTTGACCAGCACCAGGCCCAGGATCGCCACCAACATGATCAGGCCGGACGCCTGAGTGAAGATGAAGAACTTGGTCGCCGCGTAGATCCGGGTTTTCTTGCCGTCCGAAGAACTGTGACCCCAGAGCGCGATGAGGAAGTACATCGGCACCAGCATCATTTCCCAGAAGAAGAAGAACATGAACAGGTCGAGGGCGAGGAATACGCCGACGACACCGCCCAGGATCCACATCAGGTTCAGGTGGAAGAAGCCGACGTGACGCTGGATCTCTTTCCACGAGCAGAGTACCGAGAGGACACCCAGCAGACCGGTCAGCATGATCATCAGCAGCGACAGGCCGTCGAGGGCCAGGTGCACGTTGATGCCGAAGCGCTCGATCCAGATGTGCTTGAACTCAAGCGCCCAGGTCGGGTCGGCGCCAGGCGCCGGGGCAAATGAATAATCACCGTTGGCCCACAGCCAGAGGCCTAGTGTGAGCAACAGGGACATGGTGATCAGCGCAATCCAGCGGGGGAGGGTGGCGCCGAAGCGCTCACCCATCCAGCACAGCAAGCCGCCGATGAAGGGGATCAGGATTAGCCAAGGCAGAATCATGACGGGCTCAATTCCTTTCGCAAGTTCGCAAGGTTCATATCAGACCGCTACCAGCACGATGGCGCCGATGACCAGCACGGAGCCGGCCGCCATGGAGGCCGCGTACCAACGCAGTTGACCGGTTTCGGTACGGCTCAGGGCGGTGTGGCCGCCCTTGGCCATGCGCGGGATCAGACCGATGGTCTGGTCGAGCGGGTCTTTGCGCAGTCCGTGGACGATCGCCAGGTAAGGCTTGACGAACAGTTTGTCGTAGATCCAGTCGAAGCCCCAGGCAGCGAACCACCAGGCCGACAGGAAGCGGCCGATGCCGCTGTTGGCGATGGCAGTGACGAAACGACGCTTGCCGAGGAACAGCAAGGCGGCCAGCAGGATACCGGCCAGGGCGATGGCGCCCGAGGCGATTTCCAGGCTGTGCTTGGCGTCGCCGCCGGCATGGCCGACGCTTTGCGGCAGCACGCCGTGCAGGGGCGGAACGATCATCGCGCCGATGGCGGTGGACAATACGATCAGCACCGACAGGGGCAGCCAGTGGGCAATGCCGTGACCGGCGTGGGCTTCGGTCTTCGCTTCACCGTGGAACGCGATGAAGATCAGGCGGAAGGTGTACAGCGAGGTCATGAATGCGCCGACCAGACCTGCGTACAGCAGACCCTGGTTGCCGCTGGCGAACGCTTCCCAGAGGATTTCGTCCTTGGAGTAGAAGCCTGCGGTCACCAGTGGCAGGGCCGCCAGGGCCGCGCCGCCGACGATGAAGCTGGCGTAGGCCAGTGGCAGTTTTTTCCACAGGCCGCCCATCTTGAAGATGTTCTGCTCGTGGTGGCAGGCCACGATCACCGCACCGGAGGCAAGGAACAGCAGCGCCTTGAAGAAAGCGTGGGTCATCAGGTGGAAGATCGCGCCATCCCAGGCACCGACGCCCAAGGCCAGGAACATGTAGCCGATCTGGCTCATGGTCGAGTAGGCCAGGATACGTTTGATGTCGGTCTGCACCAGTGCGGCAAAACCGGCCAGCACCAGGGTCACGCCGCCGACGATGCCGACGAGGTGCAGGATGTCCGGGGCCAACGCAAACAAGCCGTGGGTACGGGCGATCAGGTAGACACCGGCGGTCACCATGGTTGCGGCGTGGATCAGTGCCGAAACCGGGGTAGGACCGGCCATCGCATCCGCCAGCCAGGTTTGCAGTGGCAGTTGCGCGGATTTACCGACAGCGCCGCCCAGCAGCATCAGGGTGGCCATGACCATCCAGAAGTCGCCGGCCTGGAATTTCTGCGGCGCCAGCACCAGCAGTTCCTGGACATTCAGCGTACCCAGTTGGGCGAACAGGATGAACAGGCCGATGGCCATGAACACGTCGCCGATACGGGTGACGATGAAGGCTTTGAGTGCGGCGTTACCGTTGTTGCGGTTGCTGTAGTAGAAACCGATCAACAGGTACGAGCACAGGCCCACGCCTTCCCAACCGAAGTACAGGAACAACAGGTTATCGCCCAGCACCAGGAACAGCATGCTGGCGATAAACAGGTTGGTGTAGGCGAAGAAGCGCGAGTAACCGGCTTCGCCGCGCATGTACCAGGACGCGAACAGGTGGATCAGGAAGCCGACGCCGACCACCACACCGAGCATGGTCAGGGACAGACCATCCAGGTACAGGGCGAAGTTCGGCGTAAAGCCTTCCACCGCCATCCACTGCCACAACACCTGGGTGTAGTGACCGCCTTCAGGCGGGGCGACGTTGAACTGCCAGATCACATAGGCAGTGACGATCGCCGACAGGCCAATGGAACCGACGCCGATCAGCGCGGCAAGGTTTTCCGAGATGCGTCCACGGGAGAACGACAGCAGCAGGAAACCAATGAGAGGGAATACGAAAGTCAGATAGAGAAGATTCATCCGCGCATCTCGCTGGCAGCGTCGATATCGAGAGTGTGGAAGCGGCGATACAGCTGCAACAGAATCGCCAGGCCAATGCTGGCCTCGGCGGCTGCCAGGCTGATCACCAGGATGAACATGATCTGTCCATCCGGCTGACCCCAGCGGCTACCGGCAACGATGAACGCCAGGGCGGAGGCATTCATCATCACCTCCAGGCTCATCAGCACGAAGAGAATGTTGCGCCGGACCATCAGGCCGACCAGACCGAGGCAGAACAGGATGCCGGCGACCGCCAGACCATGCTCCAAAGGGATAGCAGGCATCGTCATTGCTCCTTGGCTTCGTTGCGGCCCAAGTGGAACGCCGTGACGGCTGCGGCGAGCAGCAGCATCGAGGCGAGTTCGACCACCAGCAGATAAGGACCGAACAGGCTGATGCCCACGGCCTTGGCGTCTACGGTGGTATGGCCGATGGCCTGGCCGCTGGCGTCGCTGAACAGCACGTACAGCAGTTCAACCAGCAGCAGGGCGCCGAGTGCGACCGGGCCGAGCCAGATGCCGGGCTTGAGCCAGACGCGCTCTTGCTGAACCGAGGCCGGGCCCAGGTTCAGCATCATCACCACGAACACGAACAGCACCATGATGGCGCCAGCGTAGGCGATCACTTCCAGCACACCGGCAAACGGTGCGCCGAGGGCGAAAAACGTCATCGCCACGGCAATCAGCGAAATGATCAGGTAGAGCAGGGCGTGCACGGGGTTGGTGTTGGTGATCACGCGAAGCGTGGACACCACAGCGATACCCGATGCGAAATAGAAAGCGAATTCCATCTTTCTTCCTTAAGGCAGCAAGCTCTTCACGTTGATCGGCTGGGCTTCATTCTGCGCGGAGCCTTTTGGCTTACCGGCAATCGCCATACCTGCAACACGATAGAAGTTGTAATCAGGGTTTTTGCCGGGGCCGGAGATCAGCAGATCTTCTTTCTCGTACACCAGGTCCTGACGTTTGAACTCGGCCATCTCGAAATCCGGTGTCAGCTGGATCGCGGTGGTCGGGCAGGCTTCCTCGCAGAGGCCGCAGAAAATGCAGCGCGAGAAGTTGATACGGAAAAACTCCGGGTACCAGCGACCGTCTTCGGTTTCAGCTTTCTGCAGCGAGATGCAACCGACCGGGCATGCCACGGCGCACAGGTTGCAAGCTACGCAACGCTCTTCGCCATCAGGGTCGCGAGTCAGGACGATACGGCCACGGAAGCGTGGCGGCAGGTACACGGCTTCTTCCGGGTACTGCAGCGTGTCGCGCTTGCGGAAGGCATGGCCGAAGATCATCACCAGGCTGCGAAGCTGGGTGAAGAAGCCATGCACGATGTCAAAAATGTACTTCATGATTCTCTATCCTCACTGAGCCGCGACGGCGGGCGTGTTGAGCAACACGATCGCAGCGGTCACCAGCATGTTGACGAGGGTCAGCGGCAGGCAGAACTTCCAGCTGAAATCCATCACTTGGTCATACCGTGGGCGCGGAATCGAGGCGCGCAGCAGGATGAAGAACATGATGAAGAACGCGGTTTTCAGCGCGAACCAGATGAACGGGATCTGCGGCAGAATGCCGAACGGGCCGTGCCAGCCACCGAAGAACAAGGTTACCAGCAGCGCCGAAATCAGCACGATGCCGATGTACTCACCGACGAAGAACATGCCCCATTTCATGCCGGCGTATTCAATGTGGTAACCGTCGGCCAGTTCCTGTTCCGCTTCCGGCTGGTCGAACGGGTGACGGTGAGTCACGGCGACGCCGGCAATGAAGAAGGTCAGGAAACCGAAGATC
The DNA here is from genome assembly GCF_902497995.1 of Pseudomonas fluorescens. Classification (GTDB taxonomy): domain Bacteria; phylum Pseudomonadota; class Gammaproteobacteria; order Pseudomonadales; family Pseudomonadaceae; genus Aquipseudomonas; species Aquipseudomonas fluorescens_BK. The sequence continues at coordinate 141,880 of NZ_CABVII010000008.1, forward strand.
TGCGGAATGACGAACCACATGTTCTGCGCCTGGTACTCGACGATGTCGCGCATGTTGAACGAGCCGACCTGGATCACGATGCCCATCAGCGACAGGCCCATGAACACTTCGTACGACACGGTTTGTGCCGAAGCCCGCAAGCTGCCCAGCAGGGCGAACTTGTTGTTGCTCGACCAGCCGGCGAACAGCACCGCGTAGACCGACAGACCGGCCATGGCGAAGAAGAACAGGATGCCGATGTTGATATCCGCCACGCCCCAGGTCGGGGTGATCGGGATAATCGCGAAGGCAATCAGCAAGGCGCTCATGGCCACGACCGGTGCCAGGGTGAAGATCACCTTGTCGGCGAACGGCGGCGTCCAGTCTTCCTTGAAGAACATCTTGATCATGTCGGCGGCGATCTGGAACGCGCCGAACGGGCCGACGCGGTTCGGACCGTAACGGTCCTGCCAGAGGGCGAGCAAACGACGCTCGACCCAGCTCAGCAGGGCGCCGCACACCACCACGGCGAGCAGAATCACCACGGCCTTGAGGACCGCGATGATCACGTCGATCACTTCAGGAGTGAACCAGGTCATTGAGCTGCCTCCTGCAGACCGTCAACGGATTTGCCAAAGATCGCTGGCGGAATGCCAGCGATACCGGCCGGCAATGCGACCAGACCGGCACCCAGCTCTTCGTTGATGCGCAGCGGCAGACGCAGGGTCTGACCGGCCACGTTCAAGCTCAGCATGGCGCCGTCATTCACACCCAGGCGGTCGGCTTCGGACTTGGCCAGCGACACGTAAGCGGCCGGGATGCGTTCCTGGACCGGCGCGGCTTTGGAAGAGTTCTCTTCGCTGCCGAACAGGTGGAAGAACGGCACGACCTGCCAGGTGCCCGGAGCCGGGTTGAACGCACGTGGAACAGCGGCGAACCAGTTCAGCGAATCACCGCTGCTTTCGATCAGGCGGGTGCCCGGGTCGCCAGCGCGGATGTGACCACCGACTTCGTCCTGGAACTTGTTCCAGGCCTGCGGCGAGTTCCAGCCCGGCGACCAGGCGAACGGCACCTGTTGACGGGGTTCGACCGAGCCCGAGTAGCCTTCCATCGAGAAGGAAAACGCGGTGTCTTTGTCCTGGGAGGTCCGAGGTTCGTGCACGCTGATGTCGGCGCGCATAGCGGTCCGGCCACTGTAACGCAGCGGTTCGCGGGCCAGTTTCAGACCCTTGATGCGGAACGCGGCGGACGGTGCGGCATCGACGATGCGGTTCAGTTGCGGCGTGCTTGCAGCCACGGCAGCGGTGACGTGGTCCAGCTGGGTCCAGTCGATCGGCTGGTTCAGCAGGGTCGCGCGCAGGGCATGCAGCCAGCGCCAGCCTTCGTGCACCAGGATGCTCGCATCGAGGTAAGTCGGGTCGAAGACCTGGAAGAAGCGCTGGGCGCGGCCTTCCTGGCTGACCAGCGTACCGTCGCCTTCAGCGAAGCTGGCGGCTGGCAGGACCAGGTGCGCGCGATCGCTGGTGGCGGTCTTCTGATGGTCGGCCACGATCAGCACTTTCGCGGCGCTCAGGGCGGCATCGACCTTGGATTTGTCAGTACGGGTGTACAGATCGTTTTCCAGCACGACGATGGCGTCGGCTTTACCGTCGATCACAGCTTGCAGCGCGGCATCGACCGAGTTGCCACCGAGCATGGCCAGGCCAAGGCTGTTAGCCTCTGGCACGATCAGGCTGATGGAACCGTTCTTCTCGCGCAGCTTCAACGCTTTGGCGATGTTCGCAGCGGCTTCGATCAGCGCCTTGGAACCCAACGAGGTACCGGCAATGATCAATGGACGCTTGGCCGCGAGCAGGGTGTCGGCAATGCGCTTGGCCAGTTCAACGGCTTCAGCATCCAGGCCTTCAACGGCCGGTGCGCTGGCGTCGAGGGCGTGAGCCACGGCGAAACCGATGCGCGCCAGGTCGTCGGGAGCAGCGTGAACGCACTCTTCAGCGATGTCGTCGAGCTTGGTTTCAGCCAGGCTGGCGATGAACAACGGATTCAGCGCGTGCTGGCCGATGTTCTTCACCGCAGCGTCGAGCCAAGGCTGAACGCGCATGGCGTCGGCCATGTCTTCGGCCTTGCCCTTGACCGATTGACGCAGGGACAGCGCCATACGGGCAGCAGTCTGGGTCAGGTCTTCACCGAGGACGAAGATCGCGTCGTGGTCTTCGATGTCGCGCATGTTCGGAATCGGCAGCGGGCTGTCTTTCAGCACCTGCATCACCAGACGGATGCGTTCCAGCTCGGAGGCCTCGATACCGGAGTAGAAATGCTCGGCGCCGACCAGCTCGCGCAACGCGTAGTTGCTTTCGAGGCTGGCGCGGGGCGAACCGATACCGACGATGTTGCGACCGCGCAGCAGGTCGGCGGCTTTATCCAGCGCTTCGTCAAGGGTCAGCTTGGCGCCGTTGGCCAGCAACGGCTGACGCGGACGGTCCTTGCGGTTGACGTAGCCGTAGCCGAAACGGCCACGGTCGCACAGGAAGTACTGGTTTACCGAACCGTTGAAGCGGTTTTCGATACGACGCAGTTCACCGTAGCGCTCGCCCGGGGAGATGTTGCAACCGCTTGAGCAGCCATGGCAGATGCTCGGCGAGAACTGCATGTCCCACTTGCGGTTGTAGCGCTCGGAGTGAGTCTTGTCGGTGAACACACCGGTCGGGCAGACCTCGGTGAGGTTGCCGGAGAACTCGCTTTCCAGGGTGCCGTCTTCAACGCGACCGAAGTACACGTTGTCGTGGGCGCCGAATACACCGAGGTCGGTGCCGCCGGCGTAGTCCTTATAGAAGCGCACGCAGCGGTAGCAAGCGATGCAGCGGTTCATTTCGTGGGAAATGAACGGGCCCAGTTGCTGGTTCTGGTGAGTGCGCTTGGTGAAGCGATAACGGCGCTCGTTGTGACCGGTCATCACGGTCATGTCTTGCAGGTGGCAGTGACCGCCTTCCTCACAGACCGGGCAGTCGTGAGGGTGGTTGGTCATCAGCCATTCAACAACACTGGCGCGGAAGGCCTTGGACTCTTCATCTTCGATGGAGATCCAGGTGCCATCGGTTGCAGGGGTCATGCAGGACATGACGATGCGACCGCGGGTATCGTTCTCGTCGGTGTACTGCTTGACCGCGCACTGGCGGCAAGCGCCAACGCTGCCTAGGGCGGGGTGCCAGCAGAAATACGGGATATCGAGGCCTAGCGACAGACATGCCTGTAACAGGTTGTCTGCCCCATCGACTTCGAGCTCTTTGCCGTCTACGTGGATAGTGGCCATGGTTCAAAGTTCTTCGTTGGCCCGGTGTCAGCGGGCGTGGCTAATGGAATCTTGTTATCCGCACGAATCAACACAGCCGTTAAAGGCGTCATCGCACGAAAAGCGAAGGGCACGGACCCTTCGCCTTTTTTAAAGCGTTAAGCGCCGACTACGATCGGCCTTGCCAGAGGCGGGACGACGGCGCTGACAGGCGCGATGCCGGCTTCGAACTCATGGCGGAAGTATTTGATTGCGCTGCCCAATGGCTCCACGGCGCCCGGTGCGTGAGCACAGAAAGTCTTGCCCGGGCCGAGGAAACCGACCAGACCCAGCAGGGTCTCGATGTCGCCGGCTTGCCCTTCACCGTTCTCGATCGCGCGCAGCAGCTTGACGCTCCACGGCAGACCGTCACGGCATGGGGTGCAGAAACCGCACGACTCACGGGAGAAGAACTCTTCCATGTTGCGCAGCAAGGACACCATGTTGACGCTGTCGTCCACCGCCATGGCCAGGCCGGTACCCATGCGGGTGCCCACCTTGGCGATGCCGCCGGCATACATTTGTGCGTCCAGGTGTTCAGGCAACAGGAAACCGGTACCGGCGCCGCCTGGCTGCCAGCACTTGAGTTTGTAACCGTCGCGCATGCCGCCGGCGTAGTCTTCGAACAACTCGCGACCGGTGACGCCGAACGGCAATTCCCACAGGCCCGGGTTCTTGACCTTGCCGGAGAAGCCCATGAGCTTGGTGCCCATGTCTTCGCTGCCTTCGCGAGCCAACGATTTGTACCAGTCCACGCCGTCGGCAATGATCGCCGGCACGTTGCACAGGGTCTCGACGTTGTTCACGCAGGTCGGCTTGCCCCACACGCCAACGGCGGCAGGGAAGGGCGGCTTGGAGCGCGGGTTGGCGCGGCGGCCTTCGAGGGAGTTGATCAGTGCGGTTTCTTCACCGCAGATGTAACGCCCGGCACCGGTGTGGACGAACAGCTCGAAATCAAAACCCGAACCCAGGATGTTCTTGCCCAAAAGGCCGGCTGCCTTGGCTTCTTCCACGGCACGGTTGAGGTGCTTGGCGGCGGTGGTGTACTCGCCACGCAGGAAGATGTAGCCACGGTAGGTTTTCAGCGCGCGAGCACTGATCAGCATGCCTTCGATCAGCAGATGGGGCAGTTGCTCCATCAGCATGCGGTCTTTCCAGGTGTTGGGCTCCATTTCATCCGCGTTGCACAGCAGGTAGCGGATGTTGATGGATTCGTCCTTGGGCATCAGGCCCCACTTCACGCCCGTGGGGAAGCCTGCACCGCCGCGACCCTTGAGGCCGGCGTCTTTCACGGTCTGGACGATGTCGTCCTGGGCCATGTCGGCGAAGGCCTTGCGCGCAGCGGCGTAACCGTTCTTGGCCTGGTATTCGTCGAGCCATACGGCTTCGCCGTCGTCACGCAGACGCCAGGTGAGCGGGTGAGTCTCGGCCGAACGCTTGATGCGGTTGGCAGGACCGAAGGAAGTCAGGGTCATACGTAGCCCTCGAGCAATTTGGCAACGCCTGCAGGCTGCACATCACCGAACGTGTCGTCGTCGATCATCAACGCTGGCGCCTTGTCGCAGTTGCCGAGGCAGCAGACCGGCAGCAGGGTGAAACGACCATCGGTGGTGGTCTGGCCCAGGCCGATGCCCAGCTTGCTCTGGAGTTCGCTGACCACCGATTCATGGCCGCCGATGTAGCAGACCATGCTGTCGCAGACGCGAATGATGTGGCGGCCGACCGGCTGACGGAAGATCTGGCTATAGAAAGTAGCCACGCCTTCAACGTCGCTGGCCGGGATGCCGAGGATCTCGCCGATGGCGTACAGGGCGCCATCCGGCACCCAGCCACGTTCCTTCTGGACGATCTTCAGGGCTTCGATCGACGCCGCGCGCGGGTCTTCGTAGTGATGCAACTCGTGCTCGATGGCCGAGCGCTCGGTTTCGCTCAGGGCGAAACGGTCTGTCTGGATAAGCGTGCTGTTCATGCTTAGCGGTCCACGTCGGCCATAACGAAATCGATACTACCCAGGTACGCGATCAAGTCCGCGACCATGCTGCCTTTGATCACCGAAGGGATCTGCTGCAGGTGCGGGAAGCTTGGGGTGCGAATCCGGGTGCGGTAGCTCATGGTGCCGCCATCGCTCGTCAGGTAATAACTGTTGATGCCCTTGGTCGCTTCGATCATCTGGAAGGATTCGTTGGCCGGCATGACCGGGCCCCACGAAACTTGCAGGAAGTGCGTGATCAGGGTCTCGATGTGCTGCAGCGTGCGCTCTTTCGGCGGCGGCGTGGTCAGCGGGTGATCCGCCTTGTACGGGCCTTCCGGCATGTTGCGCATGCACTGCTCGATGATCTTCAGGCTCTGGCGCATTTCTTCGACACGCACGATGCAACGGTCATAGGCATCGCCATTGGCCGCCAGCGGTACTTCGAATTCGAAGTTCTCGTAGCCGGAGTACGGACGGGCCTTGCGCAGGTCGAAATCGCAACCGGTCGAACGCAGGCCGGAACCGGTGACGCCCCATTCCAGGGCTTCCTTGGTGTTGTAGGCCGCGACGCCGATGGTCCTGCCACGCAGGATGCTGTTGTCCAGGGCGGCTTTCTGGTATTCGTCCAGACGCTTTGGCATCCACTCGACGAAGTCTTTCACCAGTTTTTCCCAGCCCCGCGGCAGGTCGTGGGCGACGCCACCGATGCGGTACCAGGCCGGGTGCAGACGGAAACCGGTAATGGCTTCGATCACCGTGTACGCCTTCTGGCGGTCGGTGAAGGTGAAGAACACCGGGGTCATGGCGCCAACGTCCTGGATATAAGTCCCCAGGAACAGCAGGTGGCTGGTGATCCGGAAGAACTCGGCCATCATGATGCGGATGACGTCGACCTTCTCTGGCACCTTGATGCCGGCCAGCTTCTCGACCGAAAGCACGTACGGCAGGTTGTTCATCACGCCGCCGAGGTAGTCGATACGGTCGGTGTACGGGATGAAGCTGTGCCAGGACTGACGCTCGGCCATCTTCTCGGCACCACGGTGGTGGTAACCGACGTCCGGCACGCAGTCGACGATTTCTTCACCGTCCAGTTGCAGGATGATGCGGAACGCACCGTGCGCCGAAGGGTGGTTCGGGCCGAGGTTGAGGAACATGTAGTCCTCGTTCGCCCCGGAACGCTTCATGCCCCAGTCTTCAGGCTTGAAGCGCGCGGCTTCTTCCTCGAGCTGTTGCTTGGCCAGGGTCAGGGTGAACGGGTCGAACTCGGTGGCACGGGCCGGGAAGTCCTTGCGCAGCGGGTGACCTTCCCAGGTCGGCGGCATCATGATGCGGGTCAGGTGCGGGTGACCGGCAAAGTTGATGCCGTACATGTCCCACACTTCACGCTCGTACCAGTTGGCATTCGGCCAGATGTGGGTGACGGTCGGTACGCTAAGGTCGCTCTCGGACAAGGCGACCTTGATCATTACGTCACTATTACGTTCGATCGACATCAAGTGATAGAACACAGTGAAGTCGGCGCCGTTCGGCAGCCCTTGACGCTTGGTGCGCAGACGCTCGTCCACGCCGTGCAGGTCATAGAGCATGACGTACGGCTTGGGCAGGTTGCGCAGGAAAGTCAGGATTTCGACCAGTTTGGCCCGGGCAACCCAAAGCACCGGCATGCCGGTGCGGGTAGGCTGGGCGGAAAACGCCTCGGGGCCAAAACGGTTATTCAGTTCGACGACCACATCCTGGTCGTCTGCCTTATAAGGCGGGATGTACAGAGCACTGCCTGTAGTCATGGTTATTTATCGCTTTCGGTCAACGTAAAGAATGAAGCCAGGTTCTCGTTCTATAAAAGAAGCAGATCTGGATCAGACTTCGTCGGGGCTGCGCAGGTTGGTGACTGCGATTCGCTGTTCGCGGCGCTGTTCCTTCTGCGAAGGCATCTCGGCGCGGTACACGCCTTGATCGCCGACGACCCAGGAAAGTGGGCGACGCTCCTGTCCAATCGACTCCTGCAACAGCATCAAGCCTTGCAGGAAAGCCTCGGGGCGGGGCGGGCAGCCAGGCACGTAGACGTCCACGGGCAGGAACTTGTCCACCCCTTGAACGACGGAGTAGATGTCATACATGCCACCGGAGTTGGCGCACGAACCCATGGAGATGACCCATTTAGGCTCGAGCATTTGCTCGTAGAGACGCTGGATGATCGGCGCCATCTTGATGAAGCAGGTACCGGCGATAACCATGAAATCCGCCTGGCGCGGCGATGCCCGGATAACCTCGGCGCCAAAGCGCGCGATGTCGTGGGGCGCCGTGAAGGCGGTGGTCATTTCCACGTAGCAGCACGAAAGGCCGAAGTTATACGGCCACAGGGAGTTCTTGCGCCCCCAGTTGATCGTGCCGTTAAGCACGTCTTCGAGCTTGCCCATGAAAATGTTTTTGTGGACTTGATCTTCTAACGGATCGGAAACGGTTTCCCGCTGGCCGATCGGATACTGCTCGTTAGGAGCATCGGGGTCGATCCTGGTGAGATTGTATTGCATTGCCAAAGCCTCATTGTTTCAGCTTCGCCTGCCGCTTGCGACGAGCTTCCGGAGCCCAGTCAAGGGCGCCCACTCGGAACAGGTAGACAAGACCTGCCAACAGAATTGCTATGAAAACGAGAGCTTCGACGAATCCGGTCCAGCCGCTTTCGCGGACGGACACAGACCAGGCAAAGAGAAAGAGGGCTTCGATATCGAAGATCACGAAGAGCATCGCGACCAGATAGAATTTGGCTGAGAGCCGCAAGCGGGCGCCACCTGTAGGTAGCATGCCGGACTCGAACGGTTCGTTTTTGCTGCGGCCCCAGGCTTTTGACCCGAGGAGGCTGGAGACGCCGAGCATGAAGGCGCACAGGCCGACAACGCCCAGAAGGAAAATGGCAAAGCCCCAGTTGTGGGCCATGAGTCCTGTCGCTTCGGGCATGCTGGAAATCCTTAACAGAGAGCAAAGGTCTCTGAGCTTGAAAAAGAAACAACGCAGTGACGATATGTCGCAGCAATCGATCCCGCTGATTTTATGGCTAAACACCGTGCAAGTAAAATTCAGATAGCGAAATTATTGAGCGAAATAAGGACATCGCGGACCTCCAGGGCCCTGTAGCCCATGCGTGGCGGGCATTAGCCGGGTTTTCGTTAAATATGTTTTGTAAGGAATGTAACGAACATAATCCGAGTTAAATGATAATCAATATTGTTTGCGGTAGTTTTTAAACTGCTTAGCGGGCGGGTGAGTGGGAAGTTGTCTTATATGCGCATACTGCAAGTAGGGGTGGCGCACGTTTTAGCGGATTTTCCTGACGGCTTGGCGGCTCCAGGTCAACGCGTTTGCCCCGGACTGTCACCGCCTCCTGTGGGAGCTGGCTTGCCAGCGAAGAGGCCCGAAAGCCTTGCGCTGAATTTGCGGCCTTCGCTGCGGTGCGGCGATCCGACAAGCCAGCTCCTAGGATGGGGTAATCCCGGGCAGTTCTTTAGAGACAGCTGTGCCCCCCATCAATCACCAGATAGGCACCCGTCATCCACGATGACTCGTCAGATGCGAGGAGGATGGCAGCGCCTGTCATATCTGAGGGAATGCCGGCACGCTGCATTGGAATCTCATTTTTTCTGTTCTGCCATATCTCCGGGACGTTCCGCCACTGGTTGGCGTTGCTATTGGTGGCGGTCAATCCAGGTGAAATAGGTTGACCCTGATGCCATGGGGCGCAAGTTCCACGGCACAGCTTCGTGTAAGCATCGATGGGGCAGTCTTGCTGCCTTGCTAAGCTGGCATCCGACTGACCGACTTGAAGGCGCTGACCGATGAAATATTAATGATGCTGCCGCCCTGTTTGCGTGCTATGCAATCTTTTGCAAAACGTTGAATGGCAAAGAAGGGAAAGCGAAGGTTCACTGCTAAGGTACGTTCGTACTCGTCGCCGCTCAGCTCCAGAAATGGGGTGCGGGTTATAAATGCGGGGTTATTGACAAGTATATCTATCGGGCCGACGTCTGCGTGCGCTGTCTCGAAGAGCACATCGACGCTACAGCTTGCAACATCCATAAGCATGAAACTGGCCCGCTGTTCAAGACCCCCGGCTAATGCAGTAACTGCGCGCGCGGCGGCTTCATCCGTGCGGGCGGTAATGAAGACATCGACCCCTTGGGCAATGAACGCTTCGGCTATCGCTCTTCCAACGGCTGCCGATGCACCTGTTATTAGAGCTCGCTTACCTTTTAATCTTCCTTCCATGATTGAGCCTCCGTTTAGAGGTCGGTTGTAATAGAGTGGGCGTAACGCCTCAATATAGAGTGGCGTCTAAACTTTTCTGGTGTGAAGTCCAGCAAAATTAGATTGTTTCGTTACATGATATTTCTGGTTGGCGCTGGGTGTCATTTCTCATCTGGCTCGCATGGCGTATATGTCATTTGTTGATGCGCTGTTTAAATGGGGTCTTGGTTTTGTCGAAAATTCCTACGGAACTTTCATTCGTAAATTAACGACTTTTCTTAGTTGCCGAAATAAAATGAATGTGCAAGGCTACTGGGGCTGGCAGGAAGTGGTCGGTGTGTTGAGTTTCGTTGCTGTACTGGCTCTTCTTGCGTCATGAATGATGGAGGTCGTGTATGTCAGAGCAAAAAAACAAATATATTAATACTGCCAGGTCCGTCGACATCGGTAATCCTTCTTGGGCACTTGCACAAGATTCAGGGCTTACCGATTTGAGTATTGAGCACACTCGGCAGGGGCGCATGCAAGACCAGAACGGGCATGAGTTCATGAATATGTGCTCTTGTTCATATTTGGGGCTTGAGGTTGATGAGCGTCTGGCGCGACGTGCTGCAGATTATGTGCTGAGTTGCGGTACCGTGAATTTGCCCACCTCGCGTATCAGAATAAGGTTGAAAGAGCTCGATGAGCTAGAAGATGCTTTATCTGCGCATTTCAATTGTCGAGCATTCACAGCGACTTCCTGCAGCGCGGGCATCGTCGCGTCTCTGCCCCTGCTGGCAGCCGGTATGTTTACTGATGGCCAACGCCCCTTTTTGATCTTTGATAAACATGCCCATTTCGCACTCAATCAGGTCAAGGCAATCTGTGGTGATGAAACGCAGGTTGTCACTTGCAATCACAATGATGTCGATTTCATTGAGGATATGTGCAAGCGTCATCCTTTGGTCGCGTATGTTGCTGACGGTGCTTATAGTATGGGGGGAAGTGCGCCTATTGAACGTCTGTTGGCTTTGCAGGACAAGTATGGGCTGTTTCTCTACTTCGATGACTCTCACTCATTGAGTGCCTATGGCGAGCGGGGTGAGGGTTATATTCGTACTTTCATGCCTGATCTCGCCTGGGGATAGGGTGGTGGTTCCTTCTCCGGTTTTTTCCTTCTATTACCAGATGCTCGACGTCAATGGCGTAGTACCGGTGATCGTTGGGTTCGAGAAACAAGCCCAAAGATTCGTGCTGCCTACCGATGCTGTACTCGAATCCTTGCGGACTTGCCAGGGACTGATCCTGTGTAACCCCAACAATCCTCTGGGCGTACGCACCGACCCTGAGCAATTGAAAGCGCTAGTCAAGGCTTGTGTAAGACAAGACAAGCCGATGATCGTTGACGAATGCTACTTTGAGTACCTGCAACACTCGTGTCTGGATGCATTCAGCGCGGTCAGGCAGTTATTCGTCATTCGTTCGTTCTCCAAATACTTTGGTCTTGCCGGGTTGCGCCTGGGGTATGTAGTCACGCGACCGGAATCAATTCGTGAGCTGATGAAGGTGCGCGGCCCATGGGATGTAAACCATGTGGCGGTGAAAGCTGCGCTGTTCTGCTTGCAGAACCGGGATGCAATGCAGCAGGCGCACGATAAACTCGCGCAAATCAAGCGTGAAATAATCGAAGTCTGCCGGGCTAACGCGATCGTCGTATACGAAAGCGATACGAATTTTTTGCTATTGCAGGATCAGTACGACGGTCGTCTGGCCAACGCTTTCGCTCAGGCTAAAATTCGCGTCAGCGACTGTTCACAATACCCCCACAGCTTTGGCCTGCTCCACAATATGTTACGTGTGGCCGTTCCTGCTTCGGCGGATCTCAAAAAATTCCTGAAGGCAATACTACTTGGGAGCGGCAGTGCTGCTGCCAGCGTTGCGTGCTTGCGCAGCGTCGAGGTTATCCTCAAGTGAAGAGATTGCTAAAAAGGATCGGTCTGGCGGCAGGGATGCGCAATATCGTTTTGCTCAGGTTGCTGTTCGTCATGGCAAATGCCTTGGGGCCTTTCGCTGCCTTGTTTTTCCAGCGTCATTACCAACTCGACAGTTCGGCGGTGGCGTTGGTGATCACGCTAATGTCGGCGTTCTATCTGGTGGGCAATCTGTTGGGCGGGGCGCTGGTCGGTCATTATTCCTTCCGGGCGCTTTTGATCAGTACCTCGTCCTGTTCATCGGTGTTTTTGTTGCTCGCTGCCGTGTTCAGCTCATCGATCGCCTCCATTGCGATGGTGCTGTTGTTCATGCTGTGTGCGGGCCTGATCACTCCGGTATTCAGTGTCCTCACGTCCTTGGTGGCAAATGAAAGCAACCGCATCGCTTCCTTTGGCTATTTGCACTTGGCCAGCAATCTTGGGGCAGCGCTGCTGTTCATGATTGGTGGTTATTTGCTTGGCCTCGACAGTCACTACCTGATGCTTTTTGCGATGGTCGTGAGTGTGTTGTGCGTTTTAGCAAGTGTCTTTCTGGCGCTGCCGGAACGCCAGAGCGCTGTACCTGAAGACAGAAGAGCTGCCCTCGGCGCGATGGTCGATGTGCCAAGGATCGTGATCATCGCCGGCGCCATGTTCTTTGCGTTGTCCGTGCTGGATGCGCAGCGTGAATATCAGTTGCCTCTTTGGCTTGATATGGTGACGGCGGGGAAGGCCGCCAGCGTGTTCGGTGCTGTCGGTATCGTTAATGCGTCGCTGGTGATCTTATTGACGCAACCACTTATAGCGTTGACGTCGCGTTTCGGGGCGCTCACCAATCTGTCCCTGGCTGCGGTTTTTTACGGTATCGGGTTTGGCGCCTATGCCTTTTTCGAACACACGGTTCTAATCCTCGCGTTTGTTTTCTTCTGGACGCTGGGTGAGATTCTCGGCATTACCTACATCACTGCGCTGATTTCGCAGAAAACCACATTGCAAACTCAGGCCAGTCTTTTTTCCCTTATTCCGATCGTGCTGGCGGGGGCGAGAATGGTATCCGTAGGGCTGGGCGCCTCGTTGATCACCGGGGTCGGTTTCCAATTGAGTTGGAGTCTATATGGGCTGTTGGGCATCCTGTTCGGAGGCGGCTGTCTTTTGGTTGCTGCCAGGACGGCTGTAGCGCCCCGTGTTTCATCGCCGGACAGGAGCTGAAGCAAATCGACCGGTAACTTTTAAGGAGTGTGAGCCGAGCGAGTCATTTGTCGTTCAGCTCCAGCAATGTCAAGGAACCTCTATGCGACCGCAATATGATCCAGCCTGGGTAGAAAGTACGGTGCAAGCCAAATGGCTGCAAGATGATGTATTCAGGGCGGTCGAAGATGAAAGTCGGCCCAAGTTTTATGCCTGCTCCATGCTCCCTTACCCATCGGGAAAGTTGCACATGGGGCACGTGCGCAACTATACGATCAACGACATGTTGGCCCGTCATATGCGCATGAAAGGCTTCAACGTGCTAATGCCGATGGGGTGGGATGCTTTTGGCTTGCCGGCAGAGAATGCGGCCATGCAGTCGGGTGTTTCTCCCGCCGAGTGGACGCGGCTGAACATTGCGGATATGAAGGCGCAAATGCAGCCGCTGGGACTGGCTTTCGACTGGTCGCGCGAGATCGCCACCTGCGACCCGCAGTATTACAAGTGGAGTCAGTGGTTCTTCCTCAAGTTGCTGGAAAAGGGCGTGGCCTACAAGAAAACCCAGGCAGTCAACTGGGATCCTGTCGACCAAACGGTGCTGGCCAATGAGCAGGTGATCGACGGGCGAGGCTGGCGTTCGGGGGCGCTGGTCGAGACGCGGGAAATTCCCGGGTACTACCTGCGTATCACTCAATATGCCGAAGAGTTGCTGTCAGCCATCGACACACTCGATGGCTGGCCCGACAGGGTTCGCACCATGCAGCGCAACTGGATCGGCAAGGCCAGCGGTGTTCGTCTTGCCTTTGCCCACCAGATCCGGGATGCGTCGGGGCATCTGATCGATGCCGGCAGGCTGTGGGTGTTCACAACCCGCGTGGATACGCTTATGGGGGTGACCTTCTGTGCCATTTCTCCCGAGCATGCACTTGCCAGGCGTGCTCTGGAGCTTGATCCGAGCCTTGAGTTGCAGGTGCGGGCGTGTCGCCAGGCGGCAGAGGCCGGTCCGGCCTCCAGCGCCCAAGTGAAGATTGGCGTTCCCAGTGGCTTGCACGTCGAGCACCCGGTGACCGGCGAGCCTGTCGTCCTGTGGATTACCAACTATGTGCTCAGCGCATATGGTGAAGGCGCCTTGATGGCCGTGCCTGCCCACGATGAGCGTGACTTCGACTTTGCCAATCAATACGGTTTGCCTGTTCGTCAGGTCATTGCTTGCGACAATCAGGTCTATGACTTTCAGGACTGGTCGGACAGCCATGCCAGCCGGGACGGCCATCTCATCAACTCCGGCGCCTACGATGGGCTGACAGTCGCACAAGCCACCCAGGCCATTATCGCTGCGTTGGTTGAACGTGGGATGGGTGAGGAAGCTACCACCTGGCGCCTGCGCGATTGGGGGATTTCACGGCAGCGTTACTGGGGGACCCCAATCCCCATCATCCATTGTGAGCACTGTGGCGACGTCCCGGTACCGTACTCGGATCTGCCCGTGGTGTTACCGACCGATTGCATTCCCGATGGCAGCGCGAATCCGTTGCTGGCGCATGACGGGTTTCTCCATGTGGCTTGCCCGCGTTGCGCGGCTCCGGCGCTGCGTGAGACGGACACCATGGATACCTTCGTCGACTCAAGCTGGTATTTCATGCGCTATTGCGATCCCGACAGTGATGCCGCGATGGTCGGGCCTGGCAGCCGATACTGGATGCCCATGGATCAATACATCGGCGGTATCGAGCACGCGGTGTTGCATTTGCTGTACGCCAGGTTCTGGGCCCGGGCAATGCGGGATGAAGGGTTGGTGGCGTTCAGCGAACCGTTCAAGAACCTGTTCACCCAAGGCATGCTGCTGCGGGAAAGTTATTACCGCAAAGCGGATGATGGCAGTCGGCGATGGTTTTATCCCGCGCAGGTGACGGTCGAGTACGATGAAAAAAGTCGCCCGGTAAGGGCTACGGCGCTTGAGGACGGCTTGCCTGTCACCATCGGCGGCGTGGAAAAAATGTCGAAGTCGAAGAACAACGTCGTCGAGCCGAAGGACATCATCGACAAGTTCGGCGCCGACACGGCACGTTTGTTTACCATTTTTGCCGGGCCTCCCGACCAGAGCACGATCTGGAGCGACAGTGGGGTCGAGGGGGCTTATCGCTTCCTGCGCCGGCTATGGACTTTTGCCTATGAAGGTCAGGCACGGGAGGGCGATCCGGTCGAGGACGTTGCCGAATCCAGACGCGTGCGCTTTGAGATGCATCGCTTGCTGCAGCAGGTCAACAACGATTACGAACGGATGCAATACAACACGGTAGTGTCGGGTGCGATGAAGATGCTCAAGGTGCTGGAGGGGGGCAGGGCTGCCAGCCAGCAGGTGGCCGACGAGGGGAAGGCGATCCTGTTGCAGGTCCTGTATCCCGTGACGCCGCACATCGCCCAGATACTCTGGGCGCAACTGGGTTTCGCAGGTGACATCTACGACAGTGCGTGGCCTGTGCCGGACGATGAAGCCTTGAAACAGCACGAAGTAAAAATGATGGTGCAAGTCAACGGCAAGTTGCGTGGGGAAATCCTGATCCAGGCTGATGCCGATCACGATGCAATACGGATCCAGGCATTGGCTGATCCAGTGTTGCGCAGCCATCTCGAAGGCGCGAACAGGATGATCGTGGTGCCCAACCGACTGGTTAACTTCATCATCTGATTCCCGGTCGCTTACTCCTGTAGGAGCGAGCGGTGCGACGATTCGACTTGCCCGCGAACCAGGCGCCGCGGTGTATCTGTAATACCGCGTTACCGTTCTTCGCCTGTAGGAGCGAGGCTTGCCCGCGAACCAGGCGCCGCGATGTATCTGTAATACCGCGTTACCGTTCTTCGCCTGTAGGAGCGAGGCTTGCCCGCGAACCAGGCGCCGCGGTGTATCTGTAATACCGCGTTACCGTTCTTCGCCGGCAAGCCTGGCTCCTACAGGGGGTGGGTGAATCCCGGGCAAAAAAACGCCCCGAACCAGTCGGGGCGTCAGATGGGCGGCGTTACGGTTAGCTTTCTATTCGATCCGCAGCGGCCGTTTGTTCAGGTGCCGCCAATCAGTGGAACTGTTCTTCTTCAGTCGACCCGGTCAGCGCGGTCACCGAAGACGAACCACCCTGGATCACGGTGGTCATGTCGTCGAAGTAGCCGGTGCCTACTTCCTGCTGGTGAGCCACGAAGGTGTAACCCTTGGCGGCATCGGCGAACTCTTGCTCTTGCAGTTTCACGTAGGCGGTCATGTCGTTGCGGGCGTAGTCGTGCGCCAGGTTGAACATGCTGTGCCACATGTTGTGAATGCCGGCCAGGGTGATGAACTGGTGCTTGTATCCCATGGCGGACAGTTCACGCTGGAACTTGGCGATGGTCGCGTCGTCCAGGTTTTTCTTCCAGTTGAAGGAAGGCGAGCAGTTGTACGACAGCAGTTGGTCCGGGTATTCCTTTTTGATCGCTTCGGCGAAGCGACGAGCCTCGTCCAGGTCCGGCTTGGCGGTTTCGCACCAGATCAGGTCGGCGTACGGCGCGTAAGCCAGGCCGCGAGCGATGGCCTGGTCGAGACCGGCGCGTACTTTATAGAAGCCTTCCTGGGTGCGTTCGCCAGTCACGAATGGCTGGTCGTACGGGTCGCAATCGGAGGTCAGCAGGTCAGCCGCGTTGGCGTCGGTACGGGCCAGGATGATGGTCGGCGTGCCGGCCACGTCAGCCGCCAGACGGGCAGCGGTCAGCTTCTGCACAGCTTCCTGGGTTGGCACCAGGACCTTGCCGCCCATGTGCCCGCATTTTTTCACGGACGCCAGTTGGTCTTCGAAGTGAACGCCGGCGGCGCCTGCTTCGATCATGCTCTTCATCAGCTCGTAGGCGTTCAATACGCCGCCGAAACCGGCTTCGGCGTCAGCCACGATCGGGGCGAAGTAGTCGATGTAACCTTCGTCGCCCGGGCCTTTGCCGGCTTTCCACTGGATCTGGTCGGCACGACGGAACGAGTTGTTGATGCGCTTGACCACGGTTGGAACCGAATCCACTGGGTACAGCGACTGGTCCGGGTACATCGATTCGGCGGAGTTGTTGTCCGCAGCCACTTGCCAGCCTGACAGGTAGATCGCCTGGATACCGGCCTTGACTTGTTGCACAGCCTGGCCACCGGTCAGGGCGCCCATGCAGTTGACGAAATCTTTCTCGGGGCGGAAGGACGGCTTGGCGCCCTGGGTCACCAGGTTCCACAGTTTCTCGGCGCCGAGTTTTGCAAAGGTGTGCTCAGGTTGAACCGAGCCACGCAGGCGGACGACGTCAGCAGCGGAGTAAGCGCGTGTCACGCCTTTCCAGCGTGGGTTTTCAGCCCAGTCTTTTTCGAGGGCTGCAATTTGCTGTTCGCGTGTCAGTGCCATGGAGATAAACCTCGTCGCGTCTTTTACGGAAAGTTGTTCTGCGGTGAAAAATTCATGCGCTCGCAGACCCGAAGCTTAGGCGGTCAAATCGAATTCGGCGGGGTGGCGACGGGAAAAACGATGGCTCGAGGGGAAAGTGAGCAGGTAAGGGCGAACTGGCGAGCGCATTCGGGCGTCGTGGGCCTCTATACGAACTTCAGTGCGATGCCGGGTTTACCTAAATACGCTTCCGTCCCTCGGGACAACTTCGTTCCAGTCGGCAACCTCGTCAAACACACCTTGTGGGCGGTACAGACACGAAGCGGCTCGCGGGGTAGGTGCGAACATCGCTTCGAAGGCCCTTGCCAGGGCCTCTGATCAGCGGGAGCGAGGCCATCATGCCTTTGCTTTTTTGTATCGTCAAACGTTTTGTAGTGCTTTTTTTTGAGCACTACATCTTTGGTCTAATACGACTAATCAGTCAGTTTTCGGTGATTCAGTCCAAAGTATCGACTTTCACCCGCAGGGTCATGTCATCCCGGCCCTGGGTCGAGTGGCTGCGGGTCAGGCCTTGTTTATCGGCCTGGGTCTGGCGATTCGCACCGGCCAGGGTGATCCACTCGCCCAGGCGTCCCGTGACAGTTGTGTCGGTACTTTGCACGTTCACTACATCGGGACGTTCCTGGTTGATACGGTCACGATGGCTGCTGATTTCCAGGTGAACGGTTTCTCCGGTGACGCTGGCGGTGACGTAGAAACCCTGGGTAACGTTGCGGTACTCGGTCTGGCTGCGCAGGTCACCGTAGGAGTCGATTTGCGTGCTGGTCAGCGGTACGCTCTGGCCGATCCGGATCAGGGCCGGCGCACCTTCGCTGGCCTGGATTTGCTGGATGCCGCCGTCACGGCTGTCGGTGCTGCGATTGATGATGCGGGTCTGGCCCGGCCTGGCGCCGTTCACCGAGTAACCCCGGTCATCCTGAAAGTTGTTTTCGTTGGTGTCGACGGTGATCAGCAAGCGCTTGGGTTGGGTATCGAGGTGGGCGATAAGGGCTTTAAGTTCGTCGATCTTGCGTTGATCGGCCTTGACGATCAGTTGGTTGCCGTAGGCGCTGACCTGGCCTTCGTTGCCGATGAAATCCTGCGCCATCGGCAGCATGTCGGTGCTGGTGTGATAGTTCAAAGGCACGACCTCGGTGGCGGCCATGACCGAGCAACTGCAGGTCAGCAGCAGCGTGGTGAGCAGGGTGCGTGGGGACATGTCCGTTATCTCCGAGGTTGTCGTGTGTGTAGGAGCGAGCTGCTCCTACAAGGGTTTGATATTGCCAGTTTGTCGGCCTGGGGTGGGGCAAGTTGAATCGTAGACAGCAAAACGCCCCGGCATCCGAGGATGGCGGGGCGTTTTGTGGTGTTCTTCAGGGCCTCTTCGCGAGCAAGCCCGCTCCCACATTAGATTTGTGAGTTGCCATGGATTTCGGCAGTGCCATAAATCCAGTGTGGGAGTGGGCTTGCTCGCGAAGGGCGCGCCTCGGTCTCAAGCCGAATGACGGACCATGTCCACATGCGGAATCCCGGCTTCGAGGAACTCCTCACTGACCAGGCTGAAACCCAGGCGCTCGTAGAACGCCGTGGCCTGCACTTGCGCGCTCAGCATCTGCTGCTTCAGTCCGCGTTTCTCGGCTTCGCCGATGACGGCTTGCACCAGCGTATCGCCGACCTTCAAGCCGCGCCAGTCCTTGAGCACCGATACCCGGCCGATGTGGCCATCGGGCAGCAGGCGGGCGGTGCCCACCGGAAAGTCGCCTTCGAGCGCGAGGAAATGCACCGCGCCCTGGTCATCGGCATCCCATTCCAGTTCTGGCGGAACGGACTGCTCGGCGACGAACACCGTCTCACGAATGCGCCGGATCTCGGCGTTGTCCTTTTGCCAGTCTGCGACACGTACGTGAATCTTATTCATCGGCAAACCCCAGGCTTCCTTGCTTGATCAGTTCACACAGCAGGCCGCGACCGTCTTCGTCGCTCAACCAGTCGCCGAGATTGTCGACGTGCAGTGCATCGGCGGCGCAAATCATCTTGAGAAGCTCGCGCAGTTTGCCCGGCAGGTAACGACTCTGGCCGCTGGCGAACAGCAGCAGGTCGTCATCGACTTCGGACCAGGCCAGGCGCGCACTTGGGTTGCGGATCAGCACCGCACCTTGCTCGAGGCTGGCGAGCAGGTCGTCTTCTTCGATTTCTTCCGGGCCGACCACCAGCTCCGGGTAACGCGGCTCGGTCATGAATTGGCCGAACCAGGTCAGCAACAGGCGCTCATCGCTCATGTGCTCGGCCAGCAGGCCTTTCAAACGATCGAGGGCGTCGTGCTGGATCTGGTGCGGATCGGCCGCAGGCAGGGCGTCGGCGTCGGTGTAGCGCTCTTCGTCCGGCAGGAACTGGCTGAGGAAGTCGGTGAAGTGGGTCAGCACTTCAGCGGCGCTCGGCGCGCGGAAACCTACCGAGTAGGTCAGGCAGTCGTCGACGGCAACGCCGCAATGGGCCAGGCGCGGCGGCAGGTACAGCATGTCGCCCGGTTCCAGGACCCACTCGTCGGTGGCTTCGAAGTCGGCGAGGATGCGCAGGTCGGCGTGTTGCAGCAGCTTGCTCTCGGAATCGCACATCTGGCCGATCTTCCAGTTGCGCTTGCCATGGCCCTGCAGCAGGAACACGTCGTAGTTGTCGAAGTGCGGACCGACGCTGCCACCCGGGGCGGCGAAGCTGATCATCACGTCGTCGATGCGCCAGCTCGGCAGGAAGCGGAAGTTCTCCAGCAGCTCGGCGACTTCCGGCACGAATTGGTCGACGGCTTGAACCAGCAGGGTCCAGTCACGTTCCGGCAGCTTGCTGAACTCGTCTTCGGCGAACGGGCCGCGGCGCAATTCCCAAGGGCGCTCGCCGTTCTCGATGATCAGGCGCGACTCAACTTCTTCTTCCAGCGCCAGGCCGGCCAGTTCGTCGGCGTCGATCGGGCTTTCGAATTCAGGCATCGCCTGACGGATCAGCAGGGGTTTTTTCTGCCAGTAGTCGCGCAGGAATTCGCGCGCCGTGATGCCGCCCAGAAGTTGAAGAGGAATGTCAGGATTCATGTGTAACCTATTGAAAAAAAGCACTTTTCAGACGGGAATAAAAACGCCCGGCGCTGCCGGGCGTCTCAAACGGGTACAGCGGTCGATCAGATGCGCCTGGCTTGCTCTACAGCGTTGCCGATGTAGTTCGCCGGGGTGAGCAGTTTCAGCTCGGCCTTGGCCGCGGCTGGCATGTCCAGGCCGTCGATGAAAGTTTGCAGTGCTTCAGGGCTGATGCCCTTGCCACGGGTCAATTCTTTCAGCTTTTCGTACGGGTTTTCGATGTTGTAGCGACGCATCACGGTCTGGATCGGCTCGGCCAATACTTCCCAGCAGGCGTCCAGGTCGGCAGCGATCTTCTGAGCGTTGAGCTCCAGCTTGCTGATGCCCTTGAGGCTGGCTTCGTAGGCGATCACGCTGTGGGCGAAGCCGACACCGAGGTTGCGCAGTACGGTGGAGTCGGTCAGGTCGCGCTGCCAGCGGGAGATCGGCAGCTTGCTCGCCAGGTGCTGGAACAATGCATTGGCGATACCCAGGTTGCCTTCGGAGTTCTCGAAGTCGATCGGGTTGACCTTGTGCGGCATGGTCGACGAACCGATTTCGCCAGCGATGGTGCGCTGTTTGAAATAACCCAGGGAAATGTAGCCCCAGATGTCGCGGTCGAAGTCGATCAGGATGGTGTTGAAGCGCGCGATCGCGTCGAACAGCTCGGCGATGTAGTCGTGCGGTTCGATCTGCGTGGTGTACGGGTTGAAGCCCAGGCCCAGCTCGTCTTCGATGAAGGCGCGGGCGTTTTCTTCCCAGTCGATCTCGGGGTAGGCCGACAGGTGAGCGTTGTAGTTGCCGACAGCGCCGTTGATCTTGCCCAGCAGCGGAACGGCCGCAACTTGAGCGATTTGACGCTCCAGGCGGTAAACCACGTTCGCCAGCTCTTTGCCCAGGGTGGTCGGCGAAGCCGGTTGACCGTGGGTGCGCGACAGCATCGGCACGTCGGCGAAACGCACAGCCAGTTCACGGATCGCTTCAGCAGTTTGACGCATCAGCGGCAGCATCACGTCATCGCGGCCTTCGCGCAGCATCAGGGCGTGGGACAGGTTGTTGATGTCCTCGCTGGTGCAGGCAAAGTGGATGAATTCGCTGACCTTGGCCAGTTCCGGCAGCTTGGCCGCTTGCTCTTTGAGCAGGTATTCGATGGCCTTGACGTCGTGGTTGGTGGTGCGCTCGATCTCTTTGACGCGCTCGGCGTGCTCCAGGGCGAAGTTGTCCGCCAGGGTGTTCAGCACAGCGTTGGCTTCGGCGGAGAACGCCGGCACTTCGCTGATGCCTGGGTGAGCGGCCAGGCGCTGGAGCCAGCGCACTTCAACCAGGACGCGAGCACGGATCAGGCCGTATTCGCTGAAAATCGGGCGCAGGGCCTGGGTTTTGCCGGCGTAGCGGCCGTCAACAGGGGAAACCGCAGTGAGCGAAGAAAGCTGCATGGGGTGTTCTCGGACAGTCGGGCAACGAAATGGGGCGCGTATCATACATGAAAAAATCCGCCGGTCCGTTGCCAACTGACCGGCGTATTACGCGTTACAGATCTGAAACAGTGTTGCGGGCGCGGTTCAGCTGCTGCGCATCAGCGGGTAAAGCTCTTTGAGCAACTTGCGACGGCTGATCACCAGCTGCCAGCGATGTCCGCCCAACTGCCGCCACAGGCGTGCCGAACGAATCCCGGCCAGCAACAGGGCGCGGATTTTCGAAGCGTTGCTCGGTTGCTGCAGGTTGCGCATGTCGCCATGGACCTGAATTCGCTGGCGCAAGGTGCTCAGCGTGTCCTGGTACAGCGCGCCGCAGGCGGCAATCACGTTTTCGTGCGCCGGACCGAAGTGCTCGACCTGGGACTGAATCTGCGGCAGACGCTTGCCGATTTCGTCCAGCATGTCGTTGCGTTTGGCCAGCTGGCGCTCCAGGCCAAGCATGGCCAGCGCATAGCGCAGCGGTTCGCGCTGAAGGGTGCTGGGGTCGCGTTCCAGGGCGCCAATCAGCGCACGGTAACCTTCACGCAGATTGAGGTCGTCGCCGCCGTACACTTCCAGAGTGTCCTTGGGGTCGCGAATCAGCAGGCTGCCGAGCATGCAGGTCAGGCCGGCTTCGGTGGTCTGGCCGGTCTTGGCGATCTTGTCGACCAGTACCGCGGCGAGAAACACCCCGCCCAGTGCCGTCAATTGCTCCTGGGTCGGGTTCATTGGGCTTGGCCCTTGCTGGTGCTTTTGCTCGTCCAGGGTTCGGCAATTTCGATCACGCCGCCGCCGAGGCAGATTTCACCGTCGTAGAACACCACCGATTGTCCCGGGGTCACCGCGCGTTGCGGGTCATCGAAGGTCGCGCGGTAGCCGGTGGCGGTCTTTTCCAGGATGCAGGGTTGATCGCTCTGGCGATACCGGACCTTGGCGGTCAGCTTGCGCGGCTCGGTCAGGTCGATCGGGTTGACCCAATAGATATCCGAGGCGAGCAGGGCGCGGGAAAACAGATAAGGGTGGTCATTGCCCTGGCCAACGATCAGCTCGTTGTGCTCCAGGTCTTTGATCAGCACGTACCACGGTTCGTCACCGGCGTCTTTCAGGCCGCCGATACCGAGGCCCTGACGCTGGCCGATGGTGTGGTACATCAAGCCGTGGTGACGGCCGATGACTTCACCTTCGGTGGTCTTGATCTCGCCCGGCTGGGCCGGCAGGTACTGCTTGAGGAAGTCGCTGAAGCGGCGTTCGCCGATAAAGCAGATCCCGGTGGAATCCTTTTTCTTCGCGGTGGCCAGCTGGTGTTTCTCGGCGATCGCGCGCACTTCGGGCTTTTCCAGCTCGCCGACCGGGAACAGGGTCTTGGCGATCTGTTCACCGCCGACGGCATGCAGGAAGTAGCTCTGGTCCTTGTTCGGGTCCAGGCCCTTGAGCAGCTCGGTGCGGCCATCGATGTCACGGCGACGCACGTAGTGACCGGTGGCAATCAGGTCGGCGCCGAGCATCATGGCGTAGTCGAGGAACGCCTTGAACTTGATCTCGCGGTTACACAGGATGTCTGGGTTCGGCGTGCGACCGGCCTTGTATTCGGCCAGGAAATGCTCGAACACGTTGTCCCAGTACTCGGCGGCGAAGTTGGCGGTGTGCAGCTTGATGCCAATCCTGTCGCACACGGCCTGGGCGTCCGCCAGGTCATCCATGGCGGTGCAATATTCCGTTCCATCGTCTTCTTCCCAGTTCTTCATGAACAGGCCTTCCACCTCATAACCCTGCTCGATCAGCAGGAGAGCGGAAACGGAAGAGTCCACGCCGCCGGACATGCCGACAATGACGCGCTTCTTTTGTGTGTCAGAAGGGGCTGGATCACGCATAGGGATTCAATGAGTGTCTTGAAAAAGGACGCGATTCTAGCAGGCTCAAGCCTGCAAGGCTAAAGAGAAGGGCGGATCAATTCCAGACCGAAGTGTTGACCGTCCAGATAATCATCGATGCAACGGATGATCAACTCACTGCGCCAGTTTGCGCGCTGTTCGAGCAATTCGTCACGCGTCAGCCACTTGGCGCCGACGATGCCGTCGTCCAGTTGATAGTCCGGGTGATGTTTGAGCGGTTTGGCGCTGAAGCAGACCCGCTGGTAGGTTACGCCATTGCTCGGGGCGGTGTAGAGGTAGATGCCTGTGACGCCTGTCGGTTCGACGTCCCAGCCGGTTTCCTCGAGGGTTTCGCGGATGGCGGCTTCGATCAGGGTTTCGTCCGGGTCGAGGTGGCCGGCGGGCTGGTTGAGTACCGTTCGTCCGTGCTTGAGTTCTTCGACCATCAGGAAGCGGCCGTTGTCCTCGACTATGGTGGCGACGGTGATGTGGGGTTTCCAGTCCATAGAGCTTCCTCGATTTTGGGTTTGCAAAGATTTCAATGTGGGAACCGGCCCCTGTGGGAGCGGGCTTGCTCGCGAAAGCGGTGGGTCAGTCAATAGAGATGTTGAATGATAAACCGCTTTCGCGAGCAAGCCCGCTCCCACATTGGTCCAGTGTTCACATTGAACGTGTGTGAACGCCAGAAACACAAACCCCGGCACATGGCCGGGGTTTGTGATGTTCCCTTACAACCTTAAACCAACGCAGCGATCGCAGCGTTGAAGGTGTTGCTCGGGCGCATGGCCTTGCTGATCAGCTCGGCATTGGCGTGGTAGTAACCGCCGATGTCCACTGGCTTGCCCTGAACGGCGTTGAGCTCGGCAACGATGGTCGCTTCGTTCTCGGCCAGGGTTTTAGCAAGCTCGCCGAACTGCGCTTGCAGTGCAGCGTCTTCGGTCTGGGCGGCCAGGGCTTGTGCCCAGTACAGCGCCAGGTAGAAGTGACTGCCGCGGTTGTCGATGTTGCCGACTTTGCGCGATGGCGACTTGTTGTTGTCCAGGAACTGGCCGGTGGCCTGATCCAGGGTCTTGGCCAGAACCAGCGCCTTGGGGTTGTTGTAGGTCACACCCAGGTGCTCGAGGGAAGCGGCCAGGGCCAGGAACTCGCCCAGGGAATCCCAGCGCAGGAAGTTCTCTTCCAGCAGCTGCTGCACGTGCTTCGGTGCCGAACCGCCGGCGCCGGTTTCGAACAGGCCGCCGCCGTTCATCAGCGGCACGATCGACAGCATCTTGGCACTGGTGCCCAGTTCCATGATCGGGAACAGGTCGGTCAGGTAGTCGCGCAATACGTTGCCGGTCACCGAGATGGTGTCTTTGCCTGCGCGAGTGCGGTCCAGGGTGAACTTCATCGCGTCGACTGGCGACATGATGCGGATCTCCAGTCCTGCGGTGTCGTGATCCTTCAGGTAAGCCTGAACTTTCTCGACGACTACGCCGTCGTGGGCGCGCATCGGGTCCAACCAGAAAATCGCTGGCGTGCTGCTCGCGCGAGCACGGTTGACGGCCAGTTTGACCCAGTCCTGGATCGGCGCGTCTTTGGTCTGGCACATGCGGAAGATGTCGCCGGCTTCAACCGACTGTTCCAGCAGCAGGCCGCCTTTGCTGTCGGTAACGCGGACAACACCGTTGGTCTTGATCTGGAACGTCTTGTCGTGGGAACCGTACTCTTCGGCTTTTTTCGCCATCAGGCCAACGTTCGGCACGCTGCCCATGGTGGTCGGATCGAAGGCGCCGTGTTTCTTGCAGTCTTCGATCACCGCCTGGTAGATGGTGGCGTAGCAGCGATCCGGGATCACCGCCTTGGTGTCGTGCAGCTGGCCGTCAGTGCCCCACATTTTGCCGGAGTCACGGATCATCGCTGGCATCGAGGCATCGACGATCACGTCGCTCGGCACGTGCAGGTTGGTGATGCCTTTGTCGGAGTTGACCATGGCCAACGACGGACGAACGGCGTAGACCGCCTGGATGTCCGCTTCGATCGCCGCTTGCTGCTCGGCAGGCAAGGCCTTGATGCGAGCGTACAGGTCGCCGATGCCGTTGTTCAGGTTGAAGCCGATCTGTGCCAGCACATCAGCGTGCTTGGCCAGTGCGTCTTTATAGAACTCGGCAACGATCTGGCCGAACATGATCGGGTCGGAGACCTTCATCATGGTGGCTTTCAAGTGAACCGACAGCAGCACGCCTTTGGCTTTGGCGTCTTCGATTTCGGCGGCGATGAAGCTGCGCAGCGCGTTTTTGCTCATGACTGCGCAATCGAGAATCTCACCGGCTTGCACGGTGGTCTTTTCTTTCAGGACGGTGGTGGTGCCGTCTTGAGCGATCAGTTCGATTTTGACGGCGTCAGCGGCGTCGATCAGGGCGGCTTTTTCGCTGCCGTAGAAATCGCCGGTGCTCATGTGCGCAATGTGGGACTTGGAGTCCGCAGCCCAGGCGCCCATTTTGTGCGGGTGCTTGCGTGCGTAGTTCTTGACCGACAGCGGCGCACGACGATCGGAGTTGCCTTCGCGCAGGACCGGGTTCACGGCGCTGCCCTTGATCTTGTCGTAACGCGACTTGGCGAGCTTGTCGGCGTCGCTGGTCACGGTTTCCGGATAGTCCGGCACTGCGAAGCCCTGGGCTTGCAGTTCCTTGATTGCGGCTTGCAGTTGCGGAACCGAGGCGCTGATGTTCGGCAACTTGATGATGTTGGCTTCCGGCGTGACGGCCAGGTCGCCCAGTTCGGCGAGGTGGTCGGCGACGGCTTTGTCACCCAGTTGCTCGGGGAAGCTGGCCAGGATGCGCCCTGCAAGAGAGATATCGCGGGTTTCCACGGCGATATCAGCCGAGGCGGTGAAAGCCTCTACGATAGGCAACAGTGAATAGGTGGCGAGGGCGGGAGCTTCGTCGGTGAAGGTATAGATGATCTTCGAACGGGTGGGCATATTCGGATTAACTCTCTCTTCTTTGCTAAAGCGTGCGCAGAAAAACTCGAGGGGCGCCGGGTAAGCGCGTTCGTTCAAAGTCATCCATGAGCCGAATGTCGAGATTTGTGCGCGGTGATGTTGGGTGCATCAGTCGAGCGTCAAGCGGTTGGACTGCGGTAACAGTCCTGCTTTTTCGGGCCAAAGGCCTTGTAGTAGAAAGGTCGGCCGTCGTGACTCTGTGGTCAGCGGACCGCATTATACATAGGTAGCTGGCAATCTGCCGATGGTTCATGCACATCGATTGACGTCCATTGGTCTAAAGGTCGCAGGGGAGGGCTGGGCGTAGAGTCTTGTACCGTGCTTGTGTTTGGCGCTTTTCCCTTTGCTTTCAAGCTTGTAGGCCCCGAACCGTGCAGCTTTGCGGCAGATGGGTGGAACATAGGGTTTGCGCGCCGAATTAACTGGGTTACGCTCGAACCAAGCCAGATGTTCAATCCAATCAATGGAGTTCAGCATGGGTTACAAGAAGATTCAGGTTCCAGCCGTCGGCGACAAAATCACCGTCAATGCAGACCATTCTCTCAATGTTCCTAATAACCCGATCATCCCCTTCATCGAAGGCGACGGCATCGGGGTTGATATCAGCCCCGTCATGATCAAGGTTGTCGATGCTGCTGTTAAGAAGGCTTACGGCGGCGAGCGCAAAATTTCCTGGATGGAAGTCTACGCCGGGGAGAAAGCGACTCAGGTATACGATCAGGACACCTGGCTGCCTCAGGAAACCCTGGACGCGGTCAAGGATTACGTGGTTTCCATCAAGGGCCCCCTGACCACCCCGGTCGGCGGTGGCATCCGTTCCCTGAACGTGGCCCTGCGCCAGCAACTCGACCTGTATGTCTGCCTGCGCCCGGTGCGCTGGTTCGAAGGCGTGCCTAGCCCGGTCAAGAAGCCAGGCGACGTCGACATGACCATCTTCCGCGAAAACTCGGAAGACATTTATGCCGGTATCGAGTGGAAGGCCGGTTCGCCGGAAGCGACCAAGGTCATCAAGTTCCTCAAAGAAGAAATGGGCGTCACCAAGATCCGTTTCGACGAAAACTGCGGCATCGGCGTCAAGCCGGTATCCCTGGAAGGGACCAAGCGTCTGGCGCGCAAGGCCCTGCAGTATGTGGTCGACAACGACCGCGACTCGCTGACCATCGTGCACAAAGGCAACATCATGAAGTTCACCGAAGGTGCCTTCAAGGAGTGGGCCTACGAAGTGGCGGCGGAAGAATTCGGCGCGACCCTGCTCGATGGCGGTCCGTGGATGCAGTTCAAGAACCCGAAAACCGGCAAGAACGTCATCGTCAAGGATGCCATCGCCGACGCCATGCTCCAGCAGATCCTGCTGCGCCCGGCCGAGTACGATGTGATCGCGACCCTGAACCTCAATGGCGACTACCTCTCCGACGCCCTGGCGGCCGAAGTGGGCGGTATCGGTATCGCGCCAGGTGCCAACCTGTCCGACACCGTGGCCATGTTCGAAGCCACCCACGGTACTGCGCCGAAATACGCCGGCAAGGACCAGGTCAACCCGGGTTCGCTGATCCTGTCCGCAGAGATGATGCTGCGTCACATGGGCTGGACCGAAGCGGCCGACCTGATCATCAAGGGCACCAATGGCGCAATTTCCGCCAGGACAGTGACCTATGACTTCGAGCGTCTGATGGAGGGCGCCACACTGCTGTCTTCTTCGGCGTTTGGTGATGCGCTGATCTCGCACATGTAAACGATTCGACGCACAAAAAAACCGCCCGACTCAAGTAATTGAGTCGGGCGGTTTTTTTATGACTGGATCCTAATGAAGCAGGTCAGTTCGACACGGTATCTTTTGGTGCGATGACATGGGGGGCGGACAGAGGCGTGCATGCCTTTATCTCCTGCGCCTGCAGACCCTTGGGTCCCTGAACGATGTTGAATGTCACTTCCTGCCCGGCCTTCAGGGTTTTATAACCCTCCATCTCAATGGTGGAATAGTGGGCAAAAAAATCGATGTGCTGGCCGTCCTGATCCAGGCCTTCCCGGGCATCGGTAATAATGAATCCATAACCCTTGGCATTGTTGAACCACTTGACCTTGCCGCTGACCTTCACGCCTGACATACCCATATCCCTCTGCAACAGACTCCATCACTGGAGTATCATCCAGTACATCCGCAGTCATTTCTTAGAAATAAGGTTGACTCCGCGGACCTTTTTTACCCACTGTGGGCTCTATTGGTTGTAACACCGTTTTGCCGATAGTCAAGGTGACCAGGCAGTCGGAGTTGAAATCGACGATGGTCGCCCCCACCACTGTATTCGCACAACTGACGAACCTTTCTTTCCATGCATGCAATCAGCCAGATTCGACTAACATTCAATCAGGATCGCCCGATTCTCCAGAAAGACCACCCGGAGGAGCACGACGACGATTCCGCAGGCATTGCTGTTCAGGAGGCCAAGCCTGCTTTACAGGCGCCGCCGATGTACAAGGTGGTTTTGTTCAACGATGACTACACACCGATGGATTTCGTCGTCGAAGTGCTCGAGGTGTTTTTTAACCTGAATCGCGAGCTGGCGACCAAGGTCATGCTGGCCGTCCACACAGAAGGACGGGCAGTATGTGGAGTGTTTACCCGCGACATCGCCGAGACAAAGGCCATGCAGGTCAACCAGTACGCCAGGGAAAGCCAGCATCCGCTACTCTGTGAAATCGAGAAGGACGGTTAATCGCCGACCACTTGGGTATGAGGTGAAGCTATGTTAAACCGCGAGCTCGAAGTCACCCTCAATCTTGCCTTCAAGGAGGCCCGATCGAAGCGTCATGAGTTCATGACCGTCGAACACCTCCTGCTGGCCCTATTGGACAATGAGGCTGCCGCCACCGTTTTGCGTGCCTGCGGCGCGAACCTCGACAAACTCAAGCATGATCTGCAGGAGTTCATCGACTCCACTACGCCGTTGATCCCCGTTCATGACGAGGATCGCGAGACCCAGCCAACCCTGGGCTTCCAGCGTGTTCTGCAGCGTGCTGTCTTTCACGTACAGAGCTCGGGCAAACGCGAAGTGACCGGTGCCAACGTGCTGGTTGCGATCTTCAGCGAACAGGAGAGTCAGGCGGTGTTCCTGCTGAAACAGCAGAGCGTCGCACGCATCGATGTCGTCAACTACATCGCCCATGGCATTTCCAAAGTGCCGGGGCACGGCGATCACTCTGAAGGTGAGCAAGATATGCAGGACGACGAGGGCGGCGAGTCTTCATCTTCAGGCAATCCCCTGGATGCTTATGCCAGCAATCTCAACGAGCTCGCGCGCCAGGGTCGTATCGATCCGTTGGTAGGCCGTGAGCTGGAAGTCGAGCGTGTCGCGCAGATCCTGGCGCGCCGTCGCAAGAACAATCCGCTGCTGGTGGGCGAGGCAGGCGTGGGTAAAACCGCGATTGCCGAAGGCCTGGCCAAGCGTATTGTCGACAACCAGGTGCCGGATTTGCTGGCCAACAGCGTGGTGTATTCCCTCGATCTGGGGGCCTTGCTGGCCGGGACCAAATACCGCGGCGATTTCGAGAAGCGCTTCAAGGCGCTGCTCAATGAGCTGAAAAAACGTCCGCAGGCGATCCTGTTCATCGACGAAATCCACACCATCATCGGTGCGGGTGCCGCGTCCGGTGGCGTCATGGATGCCTCGAACCTGCTCAAGCCGCTGCTGTCGTCCGGTGATATCCGTTGCATCGGTTCGACCACCTTCCAGGAATTCCGCGGGATCTTCGAGAAGGACCGTGCCTTGGCCCGGCGCTTCCAGAAGGTCGATGTGTCGGAGCCGTCGGTGGAAGACACCATCGGTATCCTGCGCGGCCTGAAAGGGCGTTTCGAAGCGCACCACAACATCGAATACAGCGATGAAGCACTGCGTGCGGCGGCTGAACTGGCCTCGCGCTACATCAATGACCGGCACATGCCGGACAAAGCCATCGACGTGATCGACGAGGCGGGCGCCTACCAGCGTCTGCAGCCGATCGAGAAGCGCGTGAAACGCATCGAAGTGCCTCAGGTCGAGGACATCGTCGCGAAAATCGCGCGGATTCCGCCTAAGCACGTCACCAGTTCCGACAAAGAGCTGCTGCGTAACCTTGAGCGTGACCTGAAACTGACGGTATTTGGCCAGGATGCCGCGATCGACTCGCTGTCGACCGCGATCAAACTGTCCCGTGCCGGCCTCAAGTCGCCTGACAAGCCTGTCGGTTCGTTCCTGTTCGCCGGGCCTACCGGCGTCGGCAAGACCGAAGCGGCGCGTCAGCTGGCCAAGGCGTTGGGGATCGAGCTGGTGCGCTTCGACATGTCCGAGTACATGGAGCGCCACACCGTATCGCGTCTGATCGGTGCGCCTCCAGGCTATGTGGGGTTCGATCAGGGCGGCCTGCTGACCGAAGCCATCACCAAGCAGCCTCACTGCGTGCTGTTGCTCGATGAAATCGAGAAGGCGCATCCGGAAGTCTTCAACCTGCTGCTGCAGGTCATGGACCACGGTACGCTGACCGATAACAACGGGCGCAAGGCGGACTTCCGTAACGTGATCGTCATCATGACGACCAACGCCGGTGCCGAAACCGCAGCCCGTGCTTCGATCGGTTTCACCCATCAGGACCACTCGTCCGATGCGATGGAAGTGATCAAGAAGAGCTTCACGCCGGAATTCCGCAACCGTCTGGACACCATTATCCAGTTTGGTCGCCTCAGCCATGAGGTCATCAAGAGCGTGGTGGACAAGTTCCTTACCGAACTTCAGGCGCAGCTGGAAGACAAGCGTGTGCAGCTGGAAGTGACGGACGCTGCGCGCAGCTGGCTGGCGGCAGGTGGCTACGACTCGGCAATGGGCGCCCGACCCATGGCGCGTTTGATCCAGGACAAGATCAAGCGTCCGCTGGCCGAAGAGATTCTCTTTGGCGAACTGGCCGACCATGGTGGCGTGGTGCACATCGACCTCAAGGACGGCGAGCTGACCTTCGAGTTCGAGACCACGGCTGAAATGGCCTGACGTTAACCGCAACAAAGCAAAAGGCGCCCAAAGGCGCCTTTTTGCTGTCTGCAGGTCATGCGCGGTTCAAATGTGGGAGCGGGCTTGCTCGCGAAAGCGGTGAGTCAGTCAACATTGATGTTGGATGATAAACCGCTTTCGCGAGCAAGCCCGCTCCCACATTGGTCCGATGTGCTGCCTCAAATCGCAGGCAAACAAAAACGCCCGGCATAAGCCGGGCGTCTTGTATTGACTTGATTAGCGAGCGCGGTAAGTGATGCGCCCTTTGCTCAAGTCATAGGGCGTCAGCTCGACGCGCACTTTGTCACCGGTAAGAATACGAATGTAGTTCTTGCGCATCTTGCCGGAGATATGCGCGGTTACGACGTGCCCATTTTCCAACTCCACGCGAAACATGGTGTTGGGCAGGGTGTCGACGACAGTGCCTTCCATTTCGAAGCTGTCTTCTTTCGACATGCAGTAAAGCCCTCGGTGTCCAATGAATGGCCCGGTGCAACTGCGCCAGGCAAAAGCGGCGTGCATTGTGCCCGAAAAATGGGGTTTAAGCCAAGGGGTTTAGGGCTTGCCCTAGTTCAGGATGACCCAGCGCTGATTAATCAGCAGTTCGATAGGGCGATATTGAGTCTTGTAGCTCATTTTTTTGCAGTTCTTGATCCAGTACCCGAGGTAGACCGCTTCCAGGTCCAGGCGCCGGGCCTCGGTGATCTGCCAGAGGATCGCGTAACGCCCCAGGCTGCGGCGCTCTTCTTCGGGCTCGTAGAAGGTGTAGACCGCCGACAGGCCGTTGGGCAGCAAGTCGGTGACAGCCACAGCCAGCAACCGGCCTTCGAGACGGAATTCATAGAACCTGGAAAACGGCAGGTCCCTCACCAGGAAAGTCGAAAACTGATCGCGACTCGGCGGGTACATGTCGCCATCGGCATGACGCTGCTCGATATAGCGTTGATAGAGGTCGAAGTATTCCTCGCTGAACTTGGGTCTGGCGGGACGTACTTGCAGATCGGCGTTGCGCTTGAAGATGCGCTTCTGCTGACGGTTGGGTGAAAACTGCGCCACGGGAATACGCGCCGGAACGCACGCATTGCAATTCTGGCAATGGGGCCGGTACAGATGATCGCCGCTGCGACGAAAACCCATTTCCGACAGGTCTGCGTAGACATGCACATCCATGGGCTGGCTAGGGTCGAGGAACAAGGTCGTGGCCTGCTCCTCGGGCAGATAACTGCAAGAGTGGGGCTGAGTGGCATAAAACTTCAATCGCGCCAACTCGGTCATGATCAACCCTCGGGGATAAACTTTAAATAAGTGTAAGCCACGTGCGCGAAAGTCGCTCAGCAAACCCAGGTGGCACGGCTGGGTTGATCCAGGTGCCGCGCCAGGTAGCCGGCAAACTCGCGGCGGGGAATCGCTCGGGCACCAAGGCTGTGCAGATGGTCGGTCGGCATCTGGCAGTCGATCAGCACAAAGCCTGAGTTGTCCATATGTCGCACCAGTGAGGCAAAGCCATATTTGGAGGCATTGTCGGCGCGGCTGAACATCGACTCGCCGAAAAACAGCTGCCCCATGGCCAGGCCATAGAGCCCGCCGACCAGTTCGCCCTGGTCCCAGACTTCCACCGAATGCGCATAACCACGCCTGTGTAGCTCGAGGTAGGCAGACTGCATGGCTTCGGTGATCCAGGTGCCGTCGGCGTACTCCCGTGGCGCGGCGCACGCGCGGATAACCGCGGCAAAATCCCGATCGAAGGTTACTTGATAGCGTTGTTGGCGCAGCAACTTGTTCAGGCTGCGCGAGACATGCAGTTCGTCGGGAAATAACACCGTGCGCGGGTCCGGCGACCACCAGAGTATCGGTTGGCCTTCGGAGAACCACGGAAAACAGCCATGGCGATAGGCCTTGATCAGCCGATCGGCGGACAGGTCGCCGCCCGCCGCCAGCAGCCCGTTGGGGTCGCGCATGGCCTTTTCCAGCGGCGGGAAGGTCAGGGTGTTGCGTTGTAACCAAGTCAGCATGGCATCCGGGCTTTGCAGAAGGGGAGGGCAGTGGCGGGCTGTCAGGCCCGCCGTGAAGTGTGCCGTCAAACGGTCGGAATGTCGTCGAGGTATTTCTCTGCGTCCAGTGCGGCCATGCAACCGGCCCCGGCGGAAGTGACGGCCTGGCGATAAACGTGATCGGCCACGTCGCCGGCGGCAAATACCCCGGCGATCTCGGTGGCGGTGGCATCGCCTTCGCTGCCACCCTTGACCAGCAAATAGCCGTCACGCATTTCCAGCTGGCCCTGGAACAGGTCGGTGTTGGGCTTGTGGCCGATGGCGATAAAGACCCCGGTCAGCGGCAATTCGCTGGTTTCGCCGCTGTGGCTGTCCCGCAGGCGGGCGCCGGTCACGCCGCTGGCATCGCCCAGCACTTCATCCAGATGCTGGTTCCAGTGCAGGCGAATATTGCCGTTGGCGGCTTTTTCAAAGAGTTTGTCCTGCAGAATCTTCTCGGCGCGCAACTTGTCGCGCCGGTGAATCAGATGGACTTCACTGGCGATGTTCGACAAGTACAGGGCTTCCTCGACCGCGGTGTTGCCGCCGCCGACCACCGCGACCACCTGTTTGCGGTAGAAAAAGCCGTCGCACGTCGCGCAGGCCGAAACGCCTTTGCCGGCAAAGGCTTCTTCCGAGGGCAGCCCCAGGTATTGCGCCGAGGCACCGGTGGCGATAATCAGTGCATCGCAGGTGTACGTACCGCTGTCGCCGATGA
This sequence comes from Pseudomonas fluorescens, assembly GCF_902497995.1. Lineage (GTDB taxonomy): Bacteria > Pseudomonadota > Gammaproteobacteria > Pseudomonadales > Pseudomonadaceae > Aquipseudomonas > Aquipseudomonas fluorescens_BK. The sequence goes on from NZ_CABVII010000008.1 coordinate 176,128, forward strand.
GCTCGAACGGGCGCTGTTGCAACTTGGCCGTATGGATGTGGTCGTAAACAATCTCTGTGTCAAAACGTTCGGCGTGTTTTTGCATGCGTTCCATCAGCACCGGGCCGGTGAGTCCTTCGACGTCGCCGGGCCAGTTGTCGACTTCGACAGTGGTGGTGAGCTGGCCACCTGCCTGTATGCCGGTAATGACAACGGGTTTGAGGTTGGCGCGGGCGGCATAAACGGCGGCGCTGTAACCGGCAGGGCCGGAACCCAGAATGATCAGGCGGGAATGCTTCGCTTCGCTCATAAAAACACCTCATAAGCCTTTGTCACGAAAGAGAATGCATGCTCAAATTGAACCGCATGCAAGTCCTGTTGGCTATGCTACACCCGGGATTGCAAGCATGGCATCGGACGTACAAACCCGTACAATGCCTGCTGTCAGCGTGCTTGTAACAAAATAAGCATTGCGGGCCGTGTTTATAAAAACCGGGGCGCAGTGTTAAAAGTAGTCCCAGTTACGCCGGTTAACTTTTTTACCTGCCTGGGTTGGGCAGTTTTTTATAGTCATCAACAGATGGACGCGCCATGGGCGCAGGAAAAGAAGCGTTTTGAAGAAATCCACCGCAGCACCTAAACCAGCCGTCGTTCCGCTCTGGCGCCAGCAATTGCACTACCGACTCAAGGAAGGTGCGTTGATCGCCGTCGGTGCCTTGTGCCTGTTCCTGATGATGGCCTTGCTGACCTATGGCAAGGACGATCCGGGCTGGAGCCACAACAGCAAGATCGATGACGTGCAGAACTTCGGCGGTCCGGCCGGCTCCTACAGCGCCGACATCCTGTTCATGGTGCTGGGTTACTTCGCCTACATCTTCCCGCTGCTGCTGGCGGTCAAGGCCTGGCAGATCTTCCGTCAGCGCCACGAACCCTGGGAATGGAGCGGCTGGCTGTTCTCCTGGCGCCTGGTTGGCCTGGTGTTCCTGGTGTTGGCGGGTGCGGCCCTGGCGCATATCCATTTCCATGCGGCGACCGGTCTGCCGGCGGGTGCTGGTGGCGCGTTGGGTGAGAGCCTTGGTGACCTGGCCAGGAACGCCCTGAACATCCAGGGCAGCACATTGCTGTTCATCGCGCTGTTTCTGTTCGGCCTGACGGTGTTCACCGACCTGTCGTGGTTCAAGGTGATGGACGTCACCGGCAAGATCACCCTCGACCTGTTCGAGCTGTTGCAGGGCGCCGCCAACCGCTGGTGGGCCGCCCGTGTCGAGCGCAAGCAGCTGGTTGCGCAGTTGCGTGAAGTCGACGAGCGCGTGCATGACGTGGTCGCGCCGAGCGTCCCCGACAAGCGCGAGCAGGCCAAGGTCAAGGAGCGCCTGATCGAACGCGAACAAGCCCTGAGCAAGCACATGTCGGACCGCGAGAAGCAGGTACCGCCAGTGATCGCGCCAGCGCCGCCGAAGCCTGCAGCGCCCAGCAAACGCGTGGAAAAAGAGAAACAGGCGCCGTTGTTCGTCGACAGCGCCGTCGAGGGCACCTTGCCGCCGATCTCGATTCTCGACCCCGCGGAAAAGAAACAGCTCAATTACTCGCCTGAATCCCTGGCCGCGGTAGGCCATCTGCTGGAAATCAAGCTCAAGGAATTCGGGGTCGAAGTCACGGTGGATTCGATTCACCCGGGCCCGGTGATTACCCGTTACGAAATCCAGCCCGCGGCAGGCGTCAAGGTCAGCCGCATCTCCAACCTGGCGAAAGACCTGGCCCGTTCCCTGGCCGTGACCAGCGTGCGCGTGGTGGAAGTGATCCCGGGCAAGACCACGGTCGGTATCGAGATTCCGAACGAAGACCGGCAGATCGTGCGGTTCTCCGAAGTGCTGGCGACCCCTGAGTACGATAACTTCAAGTCGCCGGTCACGTTGGCCCTGGGTCACGATATCGGCGGCAAGCCGGTCATCACCGACCTGGCGAAAATGCCGCACTTGCTGGTGGCCGGTACCACCGGTTCGGGTAAATCGGTGGGTGTGAACGCGATGATCCTGTCGATTCTGTTCAAGTCCGGACCGGAAGACGCCAAGCTGATCATGATCGACCCGAAAATGCTGGAACTGTCGATCTATGAAGGCATTCCACACCTGCTGTGCCCGGTGGTGACCGACATGAAAGACGCCGCCAACGCCCTGCGCTGGAGCGTGGCGGAGATGGAGCGTCGCTACAAACTGATGGCGAAGATGGGCGTGCGTAACCTGTCGGGCTTCAATGCCAAGGTCAAGGAAGCCCAGGATGCTGGCGAGCCGCTGGCCGATCCGTTGTACAAGCGCGAAAGCATTCACGACGAAGCGCCATTGCTGACCAAGCTGCCGACCATTGTCGTGGTGGTCGACGAATTCGCCGACATGATGATGATCGTCGGCAAGAAGGTTGAAGAACTGATCGCCCGTATCGCCCAGAAAGCCCGTGCCGCCGGCATCCACTTGATCCTGGCGACCCAGCGTCCGTCGGTTGACGTGATCACCGGTCTGATCAAGGCGAACATTCCCACGCGCATGGCGTTCCAGGTATCGAGCAAGATCGATTCGCGGACCATCATCGACCAGGGCGGTGCCGAGCAATTGCTGGGCCACGGTGACATGCTCTACATGCCGCCGGGCACCAGCCTGCCAATCCGCGTCCACGGCGCCTTCGTCTCCGACGACGAGGTGCACCGGGTGGTTGAAGCCTGGAAGCTGCGCGGCGCGCCGGAATACAACGACGAGATCCTCGCCGGTGTCGAAGAGCCGGGTAGCGGCTTCGATGGCGGCAGCGGTGGCGGCGACGACGACGCTGAAACCGACGCGCTCTACGACGAAGCAGTGCAGTTCGTCCTGGAAAGCCGTCGCGCGTCCATCTCCGCGGTGCAGCGCAAGCTGAAAATCGGCTACAACCGTGCCGCGCGCATGATCGAAGCCATGGAAATGGCCGGGGTCGTGACGTCGATGAACACCAACGGTTCCCGCGAAGTCCTGGCGCCTGGCCCGGTACGCGAGTGATTTGAACCTGCCTTGAATTGAAAAGCGGCGGCGCGGCGATGCACCGCCGCACTCCCCACGAATGTTAAGAGGACTCCCATGCGTCTTATCCGCATGCTGTTGCTGCCGGTTCTGGCTTTGACCACGCTCTCGGCCCACGCCGATGACAAGGACGTGGCGCGCCTGACCCAATTGCTGGAAAAATCCCAGACCCTGACTGCCCGTTTCTCCCAGCTGACCCTCGACGGCGGCGGCACCCAGTTGCAGGAAACGGCCGGTGAAATGTCGTTGCAGCGCCCGGGCCTGTTCTACTGGCACACCGATGCGCCGGCCGAGCAGACCATGGTCTCCGACGGCAAGAAGGTCACGCTGTGGGACCCGGACCTGGAGCAGGTCACCATCAAGACCCTCGACCTGCGCCTGACCCAGACCCCGGCGCTGCTGCTGTCCGGTGACGTGTCCAAGATCAGCCAGAGCTTCGACATCAGCGCCAAGGAAGCTGGCGGCGTGATCGACTTCACCCTGAAGCCGAAAACCAAAGACACCCTGTTCGACAGCCTGCGCCTGTCGTTCCGCAACGGACTGGTCAATGATATGCAACTGATCGACAGCGTCGGCCAGCGCACCAATATCCTGTTCACCGGTGTGAAGGCCAACGAGCCGATCGCGGCGTCCAAATTCAAGTTCGTCATCCCTAAAGGGGCGGATGTGATCCAGGAATAAACCGCGAACGCTAACCTGTGGGAGCGGGCTTGCTCGCGAAGAGGGAGTGTCAGTCACCATCAATGTTGTCTGACCCACCGCATTCGCGAGCAAGCCCGCTCCCACAGGGATTGTGGTGTTGGCACGTTGAATGATCAGCCCCCCAGGACCCCAGTGAGGTTTCATAAGTAGTGATGGACCTGTTTCGCAGCGCCCCGATTGCTCAGCCCCTGGCCGCCCGTTTGCGCGCGGCCAATCTGGATGAGTACGTCGGTCAGGAACACCTGCTCGCCCGCGGCAAGCCTTTGCGCGAAGCCCTGGAGCAGGGTGCCCTGCACTCGATGATTTTCTGGGGCCCGCCGGGTGTGGGCAAGACCACCCTGGCGCGACTGCTGGCGGAAGTCTCGGATGCGCACTTCGAGACGGTGTCGGCGGTGCTGGCCGGGGTCAAGGAAATCCGCCAGGCGGTGGAAATCGCCAGGCAGCAGGCCGGGCAGTACGGCAAACGCACCATCCTCTTCGTCGACGAAGTACATCGCTTCAACAAATCGCAGCAGGATGCGTTCCTGCCGTACGTCGAAGACGGCACGCTGATCTTCATCGGCGCGACCACCGAAAACCCCTCGTTCGAGCTCAATAACGCGCTCCTGTCCCGGGCTCGTGTCTATGTGCTCAAAAGCCTCGACGAAGCGGCCCTGCGCAAGCTGGTGCAGCGCGCGCTGACCGAAGAGCGTGGCCTGGGCAAACGCCAGCTGACCCTCAGCGATGAAGGCTTCCAGATGCTGCTGTCGGCGGCCGATGGCGATGGCCGGCGTCTGCTCAACCTGCTGGAAAACGCCTCGGACCTGGCCGAAGACCACAGCGAGATCGGCGTCGATCTGCTGCAAAGCCTGTTGGGCGATACCCGTCGGCGTTTTGACAAGGGCGGGGAGGCGTTCTATGACCAGATTTCCGCGCTGCATAAATCGGTGCGCGGCTCCAACCCCGACGGTGCGTTGTACTGGTTCGCGCGGATGATCGACGGCGGTTGCGATCCGCTGTACCTGGCCCGGCGCGTGGTGCGCATGGCCAGCGAAGACATCGGCAACGCCGACCCGCGCGCCCTGAGCCTGTGCCTGGCGGCGTGGGAAGTGCAGGAGCGCCTGGGCAGTCCGGAAGGCGAGTTGGCCGTGGCCCAGGCCATCACTTACCTGGCTTGCGCTCCAAAAAGCAACGCGGTGTACATGGGCTTCAAGGCCGCGATGCGCAGCGCCACCGAACACGGTTCGCTGGAAGTGCCGCTGCACCTGCGCAATGCACCGACCAAGCTGATGAAACAGCTGGGTTATGGTGACGAATACCGATACGCCCACGATGAACCGGATGCCTACGCCGCTGGCGAAGACTACTTCCCGGAAGAGCTCGAACCGCAACCCTTCTACCAGCCGGTGCCGCGCGGCCTGGAGTTGAAGATCGGCGAGAAACTCAACCACCTGGCGCAACTTGACCGTCTCAGTCCCCGGCAGCGGAGAAAATAGTGATTGCATTGGTCGTTGCGGTTTCCATTGGCGGCGTCGCCGGTACGCTGTTGCGCTTCGCCACCGGTAACTGGATCAACGCTAATTGGCCGCGGCACTTCTATACCGCGACGCTGGCCGTTAATATCGTGGGCTGTTTGCTGATCGGCGTTCTATACGGTCTGTTTTTGATACGCCCGGAGGTGCCCATCGAGGTGCGTGCCGGGTTGATCGTCGGCTTCCTCGGAGGGCTGACGACTTTTTCATCCTTTTCACTGGATACGGTGCGCCTGCTGGAAAGCGGGCAAGTGCCGCTGGCCCTGGGCTATGCGGCGCTCAGCGTATTCGGCGGGCTGCTTGCCACCTGGGCCGGCCTGTCCTTGACCAAACTTTGATAAACGAGAAACCGACATGCTCGATTCCAAACTGTTACGTAGCAACCTTCAGGACGTAGCGGACCGCCTGGCATCCCGTGGCTATACCCTGGATGTTGCGCGCATCGAAGCGCTGGAAGAACAGCGCAAGACCGTCCAGACCCGCACCGAAGCACTGCAGGCTGAACGTAATGCGCGCTCCAAGTCCATCGGTCAGGCCAAGCAGCGCGGCGAAGACATCGCGCCGCTGATGGCAGATGTCGAGCGCATGGCGAATGAATTGAGCGCCGGTAAAGTCGAGCTGGACGGGATCCAGACCGATCTGGACTCGATCCTGCTCGGCATCCCCAACCTGCCGCACGAATCGGTGCCGATCGGCGACGACGAAGAGGGCAACGTTGAAGTGCGCCGCTGGGGTACGCCGAAGGCTTTCGATTTCCCGGTTCAGGACCACGTCGCCCTGGGCGAGAAATTCGGCTGGCTGGATTTTGAAACCGCCGCCAAGCTGTCCGGCGCGCGTTTCGCCCTGTTGCGCGGCCCGATCGCCCGTCTGCACCGCGCCCTGGCGCAATTCATGATCAACCTGCACACCAGCGAACACGGCTACGAAGAGGCCTACACGCCTTACCTGGTCCAGGCACCGGCGCTGCAAGGCACCGGTCAGCTGCCGAAGTTCGAAGAAGACCTGTTCAAGATCGCTCGCGAAGGCGAAGCCGATCTGTACCTGATCCCGACCGCTGAAGTGTCCCTGACCAACATCGTCGCTGGCGAAATCGTCGATGCGAAATTGCTGCCGATCAAGTTCGTTGCGCACACGCCGTGCTTCCGCAGCGAAGCCGGCGCCTCGGGTCGCGATACCCGCGGCATGATCCGCCAGCACCAGTTCGACAAGGTCGAGATGGTCCAGATCGTCGAGCCGTCGACTTCGATGCAAGCGCTCGAAGGCCTGACCGCCAACGCCGAGAAAGTCCTGCAACTGCTGGAACTGCCATACCGCACCCTGGCGCTGTGCACCGGCGACATGGGCTTCAGCGCGGTCAAGACCTACGACCTGGAAGTGTGGATCCCGAGCCAGGACAAGTACCGCGAGATTTCCTCGTGCTCCAACTGCGGCGACTTCCAGGCCCGTCGGATGCAAGCGCGCTTCCGTAACCCGGAAACCGGCAAGCCCGAGCTGGTTCACACGCTGAACGGTTCCGGCCTGGCGGTCGGTCGCACCCTGGTGGCGGTGCTGGAAAACTACCAGCAGGCCGACGGTTCGATCCGTGTGCCTGAGGTGCTGAAACCGTACATGGGTGGCATCGAGGTCATTGGCTAATGGACTATCTGCCGCTGTTCCATAACCTTCGCGGCAGTCGTGTATTGGTCGTCGGCGGCGGGGAGATTGCCTTGCGCAAATCCCGCCTGCTGGCCGAAGCCGGTGCGCTGCTGCGGGTGGTCGCACCTGAAATCGAACCGCAGTTGCGTGAGCTGGTGGCCGGCAGCGGTGGTGAGTGCCTGGTGCGTGGTTACGTCGAGGCCGACCTGGACGGTTGCGGACTGATCATTGCCGCCACCGACGACGAGCCGCTCAATGCACAAGTCTCCGCCGATGCCCATCGGCGTTGCGTGCCGGTCAACGTGGTGGATGCGCCAGCCTTGTGCAGCGTGATCTTCCCGGCGATCGTCGACCGTTCGCCGCTGATCATCGCGGTCTCCAGCGGCGGCGATGCGCCGGTGCTGGCGCGGTTGATCCGCGCCAAGCTGGAAACCTGGATTCCTTCCACCTACGGGCAACTGGCGGGTCTGGCGGCGCGTTTTCGCAGCCAGGTCAAACGCCTGTGCCCGGATGTGCAGCAGCGTCGGGCGTTCTGGGAAGACGTGTTCCAGGGCCCGATTGCCGACCGGCAACTGGCCGGGCAGGGCGCTGAAGCCGAGCGCTTGATGCTGGCGAAAATCAACGGTGAAGCGCCGGTTGCAACCGGCGAAGTCTATCTGGTCGGCGCCGGCCCGGGTGATCCCGACCTGCTGACCTTCCGCGCCTTGCGCCTGATGCAGCAAGCCGATGTGGTGCTGTATGACCGCCTGGTAGCGCCGGCGATTCTCGATTTGTGCCGTCGCGATGCCGAGCGGGTCTACGTCGGCAAGCGCCGCGCCGAGCACGCCGTGCCTCAGGATCAGATCAACCAGCGATTGGTGGATCTGGCCAAGGCCGGTAAGCGCGTGGTGCGCCTGAAGGGCGGCGATCCGTTCATCTTCGGGCGCGGCGGTGAAGAGATCGAAGAACTGGCGGCCCATGGCATCCCGTTCCAGGTCGTGCCGGGAATCACGGCGGCCAGCGGTTGCGCGGCGTATGCCGGGATCCCGCTGACCCACCGCGATTACGCGCAGTCGGTGCGGTTCGTCACCGGGCACCTGAAGGATGGTTCCACCGATTTGCCATGGGCCGACCTGGTCGCGCCGGCGCAAACCCTGGTGTTCTACATGGGGTTGGTGGGGTTGCCGATCATCTGTGAACAGTTGATCAAGCACGGTCGCGCGGCGGATACACCGGCGGCGTTGATTCAGCAGGGCACCACGGTCAATCAGCGGGTGTTTACCGGCACCTTGGCCGACCTTCCGCAGCTGGTGGCGGAGCATGAGGTGCATGCGCCGACCTTGGTGATTGTTGGGGAAGTGGTGCAATTGCGCGAGAAACTGGCGTGGTTTGAGGGGGCTCAGGGGCAACTCTAGAGACCGAGTCGACCCCTTCGCGAGCAAGCCCGCTCCCACATTGGATCTGTGTTTGGCCACAAATTCTGGCCAGACCCAAATCTAGTGTGGGAGCGGGCTTGCTCGCGAAGAGGCCCTCAAAACCTGCATACATCTTAAGCCCTGCGCCAAACCCCTTTCCCACTCAACCGCCCCCGATCATGGGCCACAGTGAAATCCTGCCCCGGCCCCTTAGGCACAATCCCGGTCGGATTGATCGTCTTGTGACTGCCATAATAGTGATGCTTGATGTGCTCGAAACTCACCGTCTCAGCAATCCCCGGCCACTGATAAATCTCCCGTAGCCAGTTCGACAGATTCGGATAATCGGCAATCCGCCGCAGGTTGCACTTGAAGTGCCCGTAATACACCGCGTCGAAGCGAATCATCGTGGTAAACAGCCGAATGTCGGCTTCAGTCAGGTACTCGCCCGTCAGATAACGATTGGCGCCCAGCAACTGCTCCAGCCGATCCAGCTCGGCAAACAACTCATCGAACGCTTCTTCATAAGCTTTTTGCGACGTGGCGAATCCGGCGCGATAGACACCATTGTTCACTGCCGGATAAATCCGCTCGTTCAACCCATCGATCTCGCTGCGCAACGGCGCCGGATATAGGTCCAGATCATTGCCAGTCAGGTCATCAAAAGCGTTGTTGAACATGCGGATGATCTCCGCCGATTCATTGTTGACGATGCGCTTCCGTTGTTTGTCCCAGAGCACCGGCACAGTGACGCGGCCGGTGTAGTTGGCGGTATCGGCGGTGTAGCGCTGGTGCATGAACTGGAAGTGATCGAGCTTGTCGCCCGTCGAGCCCAGGTGCTGATCGAAGGTCCAACCGTTTTCCAGCATCAGCCAACTGACCACGGACACATCGATCAGGCTTTCCAGACCTTTTAATTTGCGCAGGATCAGCGTGCGATGGGCCCACGGGCAGGCGAGGGACACATAGAGATGATAGCGCCCGGCATCGGCCGCAAAGCCACCGACACCGCTCGGGCCGGGCTTGCCGTCGGCGGTCACCCAGCTGCGGCGTTGCGCCTGTTCACGCTGGAACGCGCCGTCCTTGCTGCTTTCGTACCACTGGTCGTGCCAGCGGCCTTCGACTAATAAACCCATTTTCAGACTCCTCGACCGATAAGCGTTGGAGAGGAGTCTATTCGCATAGGTTCGAACAAAAAGCGCAAAGGTTGGGCGGTTATGATCGGTTAAATCGATCTGTCCCGCGCGTCCCAATACTGCTGCGCGGTGTCGAAGGCTTGTTCGCGGGTCTGGCCGAGGCCGCGCAAGGCCAGGGCCATGGTCGCAATCAGCGCCATGTGCGGATAGCTGTCGACCACGTCGCCGCGCCAGACGGCTTTCAAATGCTCGGGATCGAGGCTGGCCGGTTTGACGTGGCGCTGGGCTGACCGTTGCGGCCATTCCTCGTCCCAGCTCTCGCCACCGGTGGTGCCGTACAAGTGGCTGTCGGCGTCCGGGTTGATCTCGATCTCGCCGCCGTCGCCTTTGACCACGATCGCGGTATCGCCGAGCAAGCCGCTGGCGTCGCGATGCACCGCCTGGTAGCCGGGGTGGAAAATGCTTTGCAGGCCACAGCGAGCGCCCAAGGGATTGAGGATCCGTGCCAGGGAATGGATCGGCGAACGCAGGCCCAGGGTATTGCGCAGATCGATCATCCGTTGCAATTGCGGCGCCCAATCCACCAGCGGCATGAACGCCAGGCCGCCCTGATCCAGCGCCGCGCCGACCTGCTGCCAGTTGCGGCACACAGGAATATTCAACTCATCCAGCAGTTGCTCGCTGTACAGCCGTCCCGCGGTATGCGCACCGCCGCCGTGCATGAAAATTCGCAGGCCGTTCTGTGCCAGGCACTTGGCTGCCAACAGGTACCACGGCAAATGACGCTTCTTGCCCGCGTAAGTCGGCCAATCCAGATCGACGGCCAAGGCCGGCGGGTTCAGGCGTTCACGCAAGGCTTCGGTGAACCCCGCCATCTCCTCGGCGCTTTCTTCCTTGTGCCGTAGCAGCATCAGGAAAGCGCCGAGCTGGGTGTCCTCGACCTTGTCGTCGAGCACCATGCCCATGGCTTCACGGGCTTCGACCCGGGTCAGGTCGCGGGCGCCACGTTTGCCCTTGCCGAGGATGCGCACGAATTGGGCGAACGGGTGCTCGGCAGGCGTTTCGAGGGTCAGCGCGGGATAGTCGGTCATAGGCAATTCGTCGGTTTGGGCAGGCCCGCCAGCTTCGCGGCGAGTTTGGCAGGGGTGCCTTTGAACAATCGGTTCAGGTGCAGGCTGTTGCCTTTTTCCGGGCCGAGCTTCAATGCGGTGTACTTGATCAGCGGCCGGGTGGCCGGGGACAGTTGGAATTCGTCGTAGAAACTGCGCAGCAACTGGAGGATCTCCCAGTGTTCCGGGCTCAAGTCGATGTCTTCGGCGGCGGCGAGGGCGCTGGCGACCTCAAGGGACCAGTCGCTCAGTTCGACCAGAAAACCGTCCTTGTCCAGTTCGATGGCGCGGGCGCCGACCATCAGGGAGTTCATAGCCAACTGTTGACCTTGTCGTAGTGGATCGACAGCTCGACGAAGGCCGGGTAGTCGATGGCCTCGGCCCAGTCAGGCGTAGGCAAGGAGCGGGCCTGGACGTCTTCAGCCAGCACAAACACTTTCAGGCCGCGGGTGCCCAGCACATTGAACGGCGCGGTGCCCGGTTGCAAGGCATAGGCGGCGTCGCCGGACAGCAGCAGCGCATCCTCAGCGCCGATCACGCGCAGGCAACTGGTCAGGCGATCGTCGCCGAAAGGGGAATGGGACAACAGGTGCAAAGTCGACATCAGAGGGTGATCACCTGGTGGTAACGGTCAATGAGTGCAGTGATTTCAGGGGCGGCCAGCACCTGGATTTCTTCGAGCGACAAGGTGTTCGGGTCCAGGCCGCGTTCAGCAGCGCTGTCGCCACAGACAAACAGCGCTTCGACACCGAACATCGGCAGCGCTTGCAGGTTGGCGCTCAGGTCCTTCTGTTGCAGGGTCCTGGCGTCCTGTTTCGCGGCGAGCTGGAACACACCGTCATCGAGAAATAGCAGGCCGATCGGCAGATCGAAGGCGCCGCCGGCCAGTACGATGTCCAGCGCTTCCCGGGCGCTCGACCCGGACCAGGGGGACTGACGGCTGATAATCAGTAAGGATTTGGGCATGTCACGCGCCTCCGAAACAGATCAGGCGGTCGGCGTCCTGCACTGCATCATGAAGTTGGCCGAGACCGGACAATTCCCATGGTGCACCGACCGCAATGGCTTCGCGCCGATAGCGTCCGGCTTCTTCTGCGTTCAACACGCCACGACGCAGGGCTGCGGCGATACAGACGACGCCGTCCAGTTGATGCTCGGTGACAAAGGTGCGCCATTGCCTGGGCATATCCAGCTCATCCTGGGGGGTGACCACGCTACCGGAGGCGTTATAGACGCCGTCCTGATAGAAAAACAGCCGGACAATCTCATGCCCGCCGGCCAGCGCGGCCCGGGCGAACAACAAGGCGCGGCGCGAGGAGGGCGCATGGGCGGCGGAAAACAGCGCGATGGCGAATTTCATGACGGACTCGATCAGCAAAACTGGGGTCATGATAAAGCTTTATCGGCGGGGGGGCGAAGGGGGTTTGCCTGAAAACCGAGTCGCCGCCTTCGCGAGCAAGCCCGCTCCCACAAGGGATTTGTGTTCTACATGACATTGGAATCCCCCACGAAACCCCTGTGGGAGCGGGCTTGCTCGCGAAAGCGGACTATCGGGCAACGGAAATGTTGGACCTAACGCGGCATATACCCCAACTGCCACCGCCGCGGAATCTTCAACGACAGCAACCCGATCCCACCCGCCAGCAACCCGCTGACAAACAACGCCCTGAGCCCAAGATGATGCTCCAGCACCGCCCCCAGCACCGCGCCGGCAAACATCCCGGCCCAGGGAATCAACTGCACCCGCCAGCCGTTGCGGCGCTCGCCGAGCATCCAGCGCCCCAGGCCGCGGCCGAAGCGCGACAGGGCGCCGGTGACGTAGGTCAGGCCAACCGGCAAACCATTCACTTCTTCCACCGCGGCATTGAGCATGCCCATGGCGATGATCGCCGCCAGCAACGCCGGCAGTTGTTCCTCATATGGCCAGGCAGCGGCACCGCAGAGCAGGGTGGCGATGCACAGCAGCAAGGGCAGCGCCCGCCGGCCGCCGAGACGGCTGACGACGATGCCCAGGGCATTACCGATGATGAAAGTGGCCACGAGGATCATCAGGCGCAGGGTCAGGCCCATGTCGCCCTCGCTGATGGCCACGGCGAGACGGGTGGTGTTGCCGCTCATGAACGAAACGAAGTCGCCGCTGGCCATGAAGCCGATGGCATCGGTCATGCCAGCCAGTACCGAGAGTGCGGCCACCAGCGACATGCCGATGCGACCGCGCCATTTCTGGCTATGCAGATGACCCGGGCTGGCGTGGGTGCTGGAGGACGAGGGCAGCATCGTTAGATTGCATCCTTGAGTGGCGAGGGTTACTTGCCTAATCCATATAACTCGCAATACTCCAGCCAGTCCATACCGGCCATCTCGGCCACTTCCTTGTGCACTTCCATGCGCTGGGCCTGATAGTCCTCAGGCGTTGCGGCGGTCAGCTGCAGGGTCAGTTCCCAGGCAAACAGCCCAAGACGCTCGGCTTCGGCCTCGAAGGCTTCATGCAGGCGCTCGTCGCGGTACTGCGCCTGGGTCTCGCCCTTGGCCTGGGCCAGCAACGGGTTGAGGTTGTCGAGTTCGACGCGCAATTGAGGACGCTCATCGAGAAACCTCTTCAGCGCCTGCTCGTGTTGCTGTTCGCTTGCCGCCATGGTCGCTCCTTGAAAATCGATTACACAGACTGCTTCTTGCTGGCTTTAGCCGCAGCGGCCAGGCACTCGAGGGCAAACTGCTCGGGGTACGTCATCTGGATCGGCGTGGTTTCGCCTTTGACGGTGCGTTCGCCGTCGAGGATGTAACGAATCCGCTTGTCGGTGACGCCGATGCGCTTGGCGATCCAGGAAGGCGTCTGACCGATCTGGCTGATCAGCTTGTCGGCGTATTCAGCGGTCGGTTTGTAGTATTCGGCGTTGGGTGTCATTTGGCTTTCCAGAAAAATGCGCGATGGGGCGTTAATGGCGCGACAGGGTGCGCGAATCGGCACGCGGTGTCGCGGTATAAATGAAGTAAAGCAGAACGATACGCCGTGCCACGGTGATACAGTCCGCTTTTTCTTGATGAGCGAACGCAATGCGAATTCTGATGGTGGCGCTGGCGGTAACCTTGCTGGCGGGATGTGCAGGCTCGGCGATGAACGATGCTCGCACTGGAACCCCGTACAAAACCCTGACCTCGAACAAGCCGGAAAAACTCGTCGCCCAGTGCGTGCAGTTTTCCTGGCAGGACGAGGCGGTGTTCGGGGTCGATGCCAGTGCGTATCTGCAGCCGGGCAAGAAGGGCGGTTCCACCGTTTACACGCGCTCGGCGGAATCCTTCGTGGACGTGACCACCGATGCCTCCGGAACACTGTTGAACTACTACGCGCAGAAGGATGACTTTGTCGCCAAGCGCCGTCTGGCGGCGCTGGCGACCTGCCTCTGACCTATGGGCTACGCAGTAATCATGTGGGAGCGGGCTTGCTCGCGAAGAGGGAGTGTCAGTCGACATCAATGTTGCCTGATACATCGCATTCGCGAGCAAGCCCGCTCCCACATTTATTCGGTGTCGATCATATAAAAGGGGCTGCCCCACAGGGTTATGCGTGGCCGATCAGGCGCTTCTGGAAAAAGAAGCGCTTGTGCCCCGGCGGGTAGTCAGCGATCTGCCCCAACTCGTTGTAGCCCAGATTCCTGTAGAACTCCGGCGCCTGGAACTCGAAGGTGTCGAGCCAGATCCCGATGCAGGCCTTCTCCCGCGCCAGGTCTTCGGCCATCTGCATCAGCTTCGAACCGATGCCCTGTCCCCGGCCCTGTTCCGGTACCGACAGCAGTTCGATGTACAACCATCGGTAAAACACTCGACCGTAGAGCCCGCCGAGAATCTCGCCGCTTTCGTCACGCACCAGCAAGGCAATGGGCTCCGGCGTCGAGACCCCGGCCTTTGCGGCGTTATAGGCGCGCAACGGCGACAGGATGGCCTGGCGCTCTTCATCCGTGGGGTTTTGCGACTGTTCGATTCGCAGTTTCATGAGCTATTTCCTTATGGCTGGGGCGGACAACATTCCCAAGCCTATCGCGGCACGCGGTCGTTGTTCCAGTCCTCAGGGGGAACCCTCGTTCGCACGCAGATGTCTAGCCTAGACAGCGTCATTCCAGAGCGCAGCCCATGAGGACAACCCGTGAATATTTTTGAAGCCTTGCGCGAAAGCCATGACCGCCAACGCACCTACGCCGACGCGCTGATCCAGACCAGCGGCGACACCCCGGAGCGAGTCGAGGCCTACAAGCAGCTCAAGTCGGAACTCCAGGCCCACGAAACCGCTGAAGAGCGGCATTTCTACATCCCGCTGATGGAGTTCGACAACGGCGTCGACCTCAGCCGCCATGCGATTGCCGAACATCACGAGATGGACGAGATGATGGAAGAACTCGACGAGACCGAGATGTCCAGCCCGGCCTGGCTGGCGACCGCGAAGAAGCTCTCGGAGAAGGTTTATCACCACTTGGAGGAAGAAGAGCAGAAGTTCTTCCAGATGGCCGGCAAGCTGCTCGACGACAAACAGAAAGAAACCCTGGCCGGGCAATACGTGAAGGAGTACAAGGCCCAGCTTTCTTGAAGGCGTTTTCGTCTGTACAAAAAATCAAAAGCCTTCCCGTCGGCCAGTCCCACCCCATTGCCCACCCTCCAGCGTCAACAACAACTCCAAGCATACTGCCTCGACGGGGAGGCGCAATACGCAATCCCAGCCATACTTGCCAATGCTCTTGAAGCGCTTTTCTCTGTTGATGTGCAGAGCCTGACAACAAAAAGAGACCGACTCATGAAGTTCGAACCTTTTGCCAAATCGCTCATAGCAACCTCATTGGCGCTGAGCTGCCTGATGGCCCACGCCGCCTCCGTGGCCCCGGTTGCGGCTGAAAACGGCATGGTGGTCACCGCCCAGCATCTGGCCAGCCATGTGGGCGTCGATGTGCTCAAGAACGGTGGCAACGCCGTCGATGCCGCGGTCGCGGTGGGGTATGCGCTGGCGGTGGTGTATCCCGCGGCGGGCAACCTGGGCGGCGGTGGTTTCATGACCATTCAATTGGCGGACGGGCGCAAGACCTTCCTCGATTTCCGCGAAAAGGCGCCGTTGGCTGCCACCGCCGACATGTACCTCGACAAGGAAGGCAACGTCGTCCCGGAGCTCAGCACCCGTGGTCACCTGGCCGTCGGCGTGCCGGGCACCGTGTCCGGCATGGAACTGGCCCTGGAGAAGTACGGCACCAAACCGCGCAAGGAAGTGATCGCCCCGGCGATCAAGCTCGCCGAAGACGGTTTTGTGCTGGAGCAAGGCGATGTCGAGTTGCTGGAATACGCCACCGACGTGTTCAAGAAGGACATGAAGGATTCCGGCTCGATCTTCCTGAGCAATGGCGAGCCGATGCAGGTCGGGCAGAAACTGGTGCAAAAGGACCTGGGCAAAACCCTGCGGGAAATCTCCGAGAAGGGGGCCGACGGTTTCTATAAAGGCTGGGTGGCCGACGCCATCGTCACCTCCAGCCAGGCCAACAAGGGCATCATCGCCCAGGCCGACCTCGACAAGTACAAGACCCGCGAGCTGGCGCCGATCGAATGCGATTACCGCGGCTATCACGTGGTTTCCGCGCCACCGCCAAGCTCCGGTGGGGTGGTGATCTGCGAGATCATGAACATTCTCGAAGGCTATCCGATGAAAGACCTGGGCTACCACTCGGCCCAGGGCATGCACTACCAGATCGAAGCGATGCGTCACGCCTACGTCGATCGCAACAGCTACCTTGGCGACCCGGACTTCGTGAAAAACCCGATCGCCCATCTGCTGGATAAAAACTACGCGACCAAGATCCGCGCCGCCATCGATCCGCAAAAGGCCGGCGTGTCCCGCGAGCTCAAACCCGGCGTAGCGCCCCACGAAGGCAGCAACACCACCCATTATTCCATCGTCGACAAATGGGGCAACGCGGTGTCGGTCACCTACACCCTCAACGACTGGTTCGGTGCCGGCGTCATGGCCAGCAAGACCGGGGTCATCCTCAACGACGAAATGGACGACTTCACCTCGAAGATCGGCGTGCCGAACATGTACGGCCTGGTGCAAGGGGAGGCCAACGCCATCGCGCCCGGCAAGGCACCGCTGTCGTCCATGAGCCCGACCATCGTCACCAAGGACGGCAAAGTGGTGATGGTCGTCGGCACTCCCGGTGGCAGCCGCATCATCACCGCGACCCTGCTGACCATGCTCAACGTGATCGACTACGGCATGAACATCCAGGAAGCGGTCGACGCACCGCGTTTCCACCAGCAATGGTTGCCGGAAGAGACCAACCTGGAAACCTTCACCACCAGCCCGGATACGGTGAAGATGCTGGAAAGTTGGGGTCACAAGTTTGCCGGTCCCCAGGACGCCAACCATCTGGCGGCGATCCTGGTCGGCGCGCCGTCGCTGGAGGGCAAGCCGGTGGGCAAGAACCGCTTCTACGGGGCGAACGATCCGCGGCGTAATACCGGGTTATCGCTCGGTTACTGAAGGTCGTTTTCAAAGGGGGACGGATCTGTTTTTCTGTCCCCTGAACCCATGACATTTCAAGGGAGGAACCATGACCACTGCACTGCTGATCATCGACGTCCAACGTTTGCTGTGCGTCGGCGAGTACGAATGCTTCGAGATCAAGCGTGTCATCGATCTCATCAACGGCCTGAGCGCCAGGGCACGCGTAGCAGGCATCCCGGTCATCCTGATTCAACATGAGGAAAAGGACAGCCTGCTACAGCAGGGGAGCGAAGGCTGGCAGTTGGCCGAAAGCCTGGAAACATCACCCCATGACCTGCGTGTACGAAAAACCAGCCAGGATTCTTTTTACCAGACCCCTCTGCTGCAAATGCTGCAACGGCGGGATGTCGAGCGCCTGATCATCTGCGGCCTGCAAACCGACTATTGCGTCAATGCCACCGTGCGCCAGGCCCTGAAACTGGGCTATGACGTGGTGTTCGCCGCCGACGCCCATTCCACAGTCGACACCGACAATATGGCCGCCGATGACATCATTGCCGAGCACAATACCCGCCTCGCACGCCTGACCAGTCCGGTGTCCCGGATCGATGTCATACCGACCAGCGAAATACGCATCAAGAACCGAAAACCTCGATCAACCCGGTCAGGAATGCGCTGACCAGATCCCGCTGACGGTTGAGTCGTTCGGTCGGGTAACGGCTGGACGCGATGGGTGCGCCATGGCATGGTCGCTGCCCAGGCCATTCAGCAGACGGGAACAGAGCGATGGAGGCGGGTGATGAGGTCGGCGTCAGGACGTCGATGGCAACGCTCAAAGCGTTCAATCAGTGTGTGCTTCATCTGGGGCGCCTTGCTCGAGATCGCGGTGCCTCCCAATTCATTTCGGATGGCCTGCAGGCATTTGGTCGATTGGTGCCCTTCGCTTCGGCATGGTGGGGCGAGATGTCGACGTCCGACGCCAGTGCTCCCCCGCAAAGCTGGATGCACGGGCGAATCAATCTGCCCGAGTCGTTTGCCGTCGAATGGCACAAGGTGGCGGTCAGCGACAGGTTTTCCCATGACACGCTGAGCCAGCCCGGTGAGGTCGTGCGCGACAGTGGGTTCACCGACCCCTGCGAGGCCGTGAACGACTTCGCCCGGCGTCATGACCTCTACCACTTGATGTGCATCACTTTCGAGTTGCCCGAGAGCGGCTTGATGTTTTTCGTCTGTCTCTACCGTGGCCTTCAGGCACCGGTGTTCAACGACAGCGAGGCCGGTTTGTTTTCTGCATTCTGCGATCACCTGTTGCAGCTGTGGCGATTTCAGGTCCAGGACATGATCCGGTTCGATACAGGCAACGGTGCAACCGACTTCGGCGTTGCGCGGATGGATGGCAGTCTGCTCTACGTGGGGGCCAGGCTCTGCGCTGCCATTGAGCGTGAGTTGCCCGGCTGGAGCGGCTCAATGCTGCCTTCGCAGGTGATCGGGCAATTGCCAAAGGCACCCTGTGTGATGCGCCTGGGCCGTTGTGCACTGACCCTGAGTCCCAACGCCGAGCATGTCATTCTGTCACTTGAGACGCTGGCGCGCGGGGCGGTGCTTGCACCACGGGAACGAACCGCCGCCATGCTGTTCGCCGCCGGTCATTCCTACAAGGAAATTGCCAAAATCCTGGCATTGAGTCCTTCCACCGTCCGCACCTATCTGCGCAATTGCTATCTGCAGCTCGGCGTCAAAAGCAAGGTGGAACTCGGTTCTGCCTTGCGCTCGCCCGCAGAGACCGCACGTCAAGCCTAGGCTTGGCGCCGCTAACTTTTCACCTGAAAACTGCCTTACCCCTCCTCATTTGTGGAGGTCCGGATTTCTGCTGCCCTCTATAAGGTGTGCCTTGCATTCAGGGGTTGCCCGGCGCTGAAAATCGGTGTCACCCGCTCAGGCGATCCGTCGAACCCGCACAGCTATGGTCCCAAGTACGCGGGAAGGCTCAACGCCGCCCCGGCCCTGTCGCTAGCTGAAGTGCTTCTGACGGTCGTGGGCGGCAACGTCGTGTGGGCCATCCCAGGCATCAGCCTCCCGCCCAGCCCAATAAAAACAAGAGAGTGTTCCGATGCAACGATTCATTCCCAACCTGTTGGCCGCAGCCCTGGCTTTGACTTCGGTGCAGGCCATGGCCGCCGCTGACCTCGTGTTGTTCAACGGCAAGGTATTCACCGCCGAACCGGGTCAGGGACTGGTGCAGGCGGTGGCCGTGCAAGACGGCAAGATTCTCCAAGTGGGCAGTAATGCCCAGATCAACGCCCTGGCCGATGCCCGCACGCAACGTATCGATCTGGCGGGCAAGGTGCTGATGCCGGGAATGATCGATACCCACAGTCACCCGGTGGTGGCGGCCTTCAACAGCATGGGCGCCAACCTGCTGGATGAAGTCAAGCCGTTGCCGGAACTTGAACAGTGGATCATTGAACAGGATCAGACGGGCATTGCCCGTGCCGGTGACGTGATCAGCATTGCCGGGGTGAGTTCGGCGTATTGGGACAAAAGCCGTGAGCTCGGTCAGCGCTTCAATCAAGGGCGCTGGGCGGAACAACCGGTGGTCCTCAGCGGGATTGACGGGCATACCGGATGGGCCAACAACGCGATGCTCAAGCGCCTGGAGATCGACGCGGCACAGGTGAAAGGTCTGTCGGAACAGGATCGTAGCTTTGTCGGTCATGACGCGGATTTCACCCCCAATGGCTATTTTGCCGAGTCCCGCTGGGATCAGGTTCGCAGCCAGATCCCTGCGCCCAGCAACGAGATCATGTTGAAAGCCGCCCGTGAGGCGGTGAAGGTCAACAATCAATATGGCGTCACCGCCTGGATGGACGCGGCGGCGAATGCCGGCAGCGGCGATTCGCTGTTCGATTTCCAGGCCACCGAGCAGAGCTACGGTGTGCTGCCGCTGTACCGCGAGCTGGCCCAGAGGGGTGAACTCAACGCCCATGTTGCCGCGCTGTTGCTGGCCAACCCGAAAAGCCGACCGGACGACCTGGAAGTACTGGCCAAGGTGATGAGGAAGTTCGAGGGCGTACCCAACCTGAGCTTTCCCGGGATCAAGGTATTCGCTGACGGCGTTCTCGAGTTTCCAGGGCAGACGGCAGCGGTCATTGTTCCCTTCAAGAACAGCCATAAAAACGGTCAACTGCTGATCGACCCCGCGCACTTCGGTGAGTTGGTGGTGGCGGCAGAGAAGCGCGACTGGATCGTGCACATGCATGCGGTCGGCGACCGCGCGGTGCGTGAGTCACTCAATGGTTTTGCCTACGCACGCAAACTCAACCCGACCCCGGTGGCCCATAGCATCAGCCACCTGCAACTGGTCAACCCCAAAGAGTTCGGGCGCTTCAAGCAGCTGGGCGTGATCGCCTCCATGCAGCTATTGTGGGCCACCGGCGAAAGTTACACAGTCGAACTGGTCAAACCCTATATCAGCGCGTTTGCCTACGGTTACCAGTATCCCGCCAGATCCCTGCATAACGCCGGCGCCGTCATCGCCGGTGGCAGTGACTGGCCGGTGTCCAGCCCCAACCCGTGGAATGCCATCGCTCAGGCCAGCACTCGCAAAGGACCGCTGGGTGTGCTCAATGCCAAGGAAAGCATCGATCGCCAGAGCATGTTCTACGCCTACACCTTGAATGCCGCCAAAGCCCTGCGCCTGGAGCAGCAGATCGGCTCGCTGGCACCTGGCAAGCAGGCTGACCTGATCATTCTCGACCGCGATGTGTTCAAGGTCAGCGATGACGAACTGTTCGACACCAAAGTCCTGAAGACCTACTTCGCCGGCAAAGAGGTCTACGCCCCCGCGTCCTGACGCATTCCCCAGCCGTAGCACCTGAAAACATGACCGGCTCCTCGTACCGCGAGGGGCTCGGCCTCGCCATGCCCGACATTCCCCGCACCCTCCATAACAATAAGAGATTCGTATGAACGCACGCTCAGTCTTCGCCCTGGCCAGTCTGGTACTGGCCCCGTTGACCACCCACGCACTGACCCTCAATGACGACTTCAGCCTGGACATGAGCCTGGGGATATACAGCGACTACCGCACCCGTGGCATTTCGCAAACCCTGGGTGATCCGGCGGCACAGGCCAGCGCCACCCTGGTGCACAGCAGCGGCCTGTACGTGGGCGCCTGGACGTCGAATGTCGATTTCGGCGGCGAGTTCAAGACCCGGCAGGAACTCGAGTACTACGCCGGCTACTACTGGCAGGCGACCGAGGCCATCAGTCTCGACCTGGGCTACATCAAGTACGACTATCCCAAGGAGAGCCAATTCAACCTGAGTGAGGTCTACGCCATTCTTGATGTGTATGGCGTGAAGCTCGGCGCCAACTACTCGAACGATACGCCGAACGTCTTCGGCGAAGACCAGGACACCCTTTACACCTACCTCAGCTACCAGTTCGCCTTGCCGGCCGAGCTGGGCCTGAACGTGCGCGTGGGGCGCGGCGATGTCAAAGACCCGGCCTACTGGACCACCAACGGCGATAGCCGCGAGGCTTATTACGAGTGGGAAGCCAAGCTGAGCCGTGATTTCGTGGGCGTGACCTGGGGTCTGAGCTACGTCGATACCGACCTGTCGAACAGCGAATGCGCGGGTTGGTATGGCTACGACGATCTGTGCACGGCGACGGTGGTCGCCAGTGCCAGCAAGACGTTCTAAGCCTTCAAGCCCACACAATAAAAACAAGCTCCGCAAAGGAAAACAGCGCAATGACCAAGGTCAGCGATAGTCAGCAGCGAAGTCCCCTGATCGAGAGCCGTTCGATCGATTTCATTCCCGAGGCCGAGCGTCATGGCAGCCTCTACAGCCAGTTCACCCTGTGGCTCGGCGCTAACCTGCAGATCACGGCGATTGTCACCGGCGCCCTGGCCGTGGTGCTGGGCGGCGACGTGTTCTGGTCGCTCATCGGTTTGCTGATCGGCCAGCTGCTCGGCGGCGCGGTGGTTTCGCTGCACGCGGCGCAAGGGCCCAAACTCGGGCTGCCGCAGATGATTTCCAGTCGCGTGCAGTTCGGCGTCTATGGGGCAGCGATCCCGATCGTGCTGGTGTGCCTGATGTACCTCGGTTTCAGCGCCACCGGCGCGGTACTGTCGGGGCAGGCGATTGCCCAGTTGATCGACGTCAGTGACAGCGCCGGCATCCTGATTTTCGCCTCCTGCATCGCCTTTCTGACCATGTTCGGCTATCGGGTCATCCACCTGGTCGGCAAAGTGGCCAGCGTGCTGGGCATCATCGCGTTCGTGTATCTGTTTACCCGGCTGATGACGCTTAATGATATCGGCCTGTTGCTGGAAAACCGCCACTTCGGCTGGAGTACCTTCCTGCTGGCGGTGTCCCTGTCCGCGTCCTGGCAGATCGCTTTTGGTCCCTACGTGGCCGACTACTCGCGCTACCTGCCGAGCAAGACCGCGTCCTGGAAGACCTTCACCGCCGTCGGCCTGGGCACGGTGCTCGGCGCCCAGGCGTCAATGGTGCTGGGGGTGTTCTGCGCGGCCCTGGCTGGCGCGAATTTTCGCGGGCATGAAGTCGCGACCATCGTCGGCTTGGGCAGTACCGGCGTCATGGCCTCGCTGCTGTACCTGAGCGTGGTGTTCGGCAAGGTCACGGTGTCCACCCTCAACGCCTACGGCAGTTTCATGTGTGTGGCGACCATTATCAGTGGCTTTCGCAGCCGTCTGGAGATAACCGCCAGGCAGCGCATGCTGTTTGTGCTGGTGATTGTCACCGCGTCCACCACGCTGGCGCTGCTGGGGCAGCATTCGTTCCTGAACACCTTCAAGTATTTCATCCTGTTCCTGCTGACGTTCTTCACGCCGTGGAGCGCGATCAACCTGGTGGATTACTACTTCATCAACAAGGAGCGCTACGACATTGCGGCGTTGTCCGATCCGCAAGGTCGCTATGGGCGCTGGAACCTGTTGGGCATCAGCGTGTATGCGATCGGGGTGCTGGTCCAGCTGCCGTTTGTCGACACCAAATTCTACTCTGGGCCAATGGTGGCGCAGCTCGGCGGTGTCGATATTTCCTGGATCGTGGGGTTGGTGGCGCCGGGCATTCTCTATTACTGGCTGGCCAGGACATCAGTGCTCGCGGTCGCCCCTGAGCGGAGTTGAAGGCCCGGGGATTTGGGTGAGCCCGAAAGATCGCAGCCAATCTCCCGCAGTAGCTGCCGCAGGCTGCGATCTTTTGATCTACATTTCCCTTTTTCCGCTCATCAAATCAATTCGTTCGGAGACGATCAACATGGCACTCCAGGCCCTGCGCGCCGACCCATCCCACCTCGACAAAATCGCCAGCCTCTTCGACGCCTATCGCGGCTTCTACGGCCAGCCGCCGAACCTGACACAGTCCCGCGACTTCATCGCCGAGCGCATCGCCCGGGACGAATCGGCGATCTTCTTCGTCGAGGACGACACGGGTGAGGCGCTGGGGTTCGTCCAGTTGTACCCGACGTTCTCCTCGATCGACGCGCACCGCACCTGGTTGCTCAGCGACCTGTTCACAACCCCTGCAGCCCGTGGTCGCGGAGTCGGGACCTTGCTGATGAACACCGCCCGGGCCTTTGCGCTGCTGACCGGCGCCAAAGGCCTGGTACTGGAAACGGCCACGGACAACCACGGGGCGCAACGCCTGTATGAGTCCCTGGGTTATGTGCGCGATACGGGTTACTACACCTATTGCCTGGATTTGAAACAGGGCTGAGTCAAGCGTCGCTCTTGAGCGCTGCAGTGCTGTCGCGCAGGGTCAATTCGAATGGCAGCACCACATGCCGCTGCGGTATGGGTTTTTTCTCGATGAGTGCGATCAGCATCTCGACGGCTTTCTGGCCAAAGATTTCGGCCGGTTGTGCGATGGTCGTCAACGGCGGGTCGCAATAGGCGGCGAAGGGAATGTCATCGAACCCCACCAGGGAAATATCCTCAGGCACCCGCAACCCCTGTTGTTTGATGCGCTTCAATGCGCCGATCGCCATTTCATCGTTTTCGCAGAACAGGGCAGTGGGGCGCTCGGCCAGTTCCAGCATCGCGCCCGCCCCATCAAAGCCGGCGGTCAAGGTGAAATCGCCGTGGCAGACCAGCGCCGGGTCGCAGGCAATCCCGGCCTGGCTCAGCGCATCGTGATAGCCGGCCACCCGATCGCGGGTCAGCGGGCTGCTTTTCGGACCTTTGACCAGCCCGATCCGGCGGTGGCCCAGATCGATCAGATGCTCGGTCATGGCCTTGGCGGCTGCACGGTTATCCAGGCTGATGGTGGGATGACGTCCGCCCTGAATCACCTCACAGGCGTTGACCATAGGCGGTGACTCGCCGTCGGGAGAGGGCGATTCGAAAGGGTCGTAGGCGCGCAGCTGGATCACGCCGTCGGCCTGATGGGCATGCACCAGCGCGGCGAATTCCCGCTCGACTTCCTCACGGCCCTGGGTGTCGCACAGCAGCAGGCGGTAACCGGCCGCCTGGGCAGCCTGCTGGGCACCGCTGATCACCCGGGCGAAAAACGTGTTGGCGATGGTCGGGACCAGAATCACCAGATTTGCGGTTCTGCGCGAACGAAATTGCACGGCCATCAGGTTCGGCCGGTAGCCGGCCTGTTCCACTGCCGCGTTGACCTTGTCCCGGGTTTCGGGGAGTACGCGTTCCGGCGATTTCAGCGTTCTGGATACGGTAGCCACCGAGACGCCGGCCAGGCGGGCAACTTCACGGATATTGGACAAGACAACCTCGTTACGAAAGGGCAAATGCCAGCGTGGCCGGCGAGCTTACCGCAGGAAGGCCGCGCGCTGAAATGAACTTCATGGCTGATCCGGGTTTGACACCTCAAGCAACTGAGCCTAAATTTCGGGCATGATGTAACCGGTTACATCATAGTCAATCCTGAGTCTGAACCTGCCCCGAACAAGAGAATTTTGCGATGAACGTTGTAACGCCAAAAATAAGAATGGGTTTTGTCGGGGGCGGCGAGGGCGCCTTCATCGGCAAAGCCCACCGCCAGGCTGCCGGGCTTGATGGTGGTTTTGAACTGGTGTGCGGCGCCTTCAGTCGAGACGCGCGCAACAATCAGGACAGTGGTGCAGCCTTGGGATTGCCCGCGTCACGCTGCTACAACGACTGGCAGCAGATGCTGGATGCCGAACGTGCGCTGCCCGCTGACCAGCGCATGGAGCTGCTGGTGATCGTCACGCCCAATCACTTGCACGCCCCGATCGCAAGCCAGGCGCTGAGCGCGGGTTTTCATGTGTTCAGCGAAAAACCCGCGGCGCTCAATCTGTCCGAGCTGCTGGCGCTCAACGCCGTGCTGAAAAGCAGCGACCGCCTCTATGGGCTGGCGCATACCTACCTGGGTTATCCGATGGTCTGGCAGGCACGCAAGATGGTGCGCACCGGCGTGATCGGCGCTGTGCGCAAGGTCATGGTCGAATACCCGCAGGGCTGGTTGAGCCGGGATGTGGCCGGGCAGGGCAACAAGCAGGCCGGTTGGCGCGATCAGCCCGAGCAGTCAGGGCTGGGCGGCTGCATTGGTGATATCGGCACCCATGCCTTTTCCCTTGCCGAATTCGTTGCTGATCAGCCCATCGAGCAGATCTGCGCGACCCTGGGCGTGCACATTGCCGGGCGGCAACTGGACGATGACGCGGCGATGCTGTTCAAGATGGCGGCCGGCGCGACCGGGGTGTTGATCGCCAGCCAGGTCTGCGCCGGTGAAGAGAACCCGTTGAAGATCCGCGTCTACGGCGACAAGGGCGGGCTGGAATGGCGCCAGGAAGAGCCGTCCAGCCTGATCCATCGTTCACTCGATCAACCGATGCGCATCCTGCGTTCCGGTGTCGGCCAACCCTGGTTGTGCGAGGCCGCGAACAAGCGCATGCGTTTGCCCGCCGGGCATCCTGAAGGTTATCTGGAAGCGATGGCCAACCTCTACGGCGATTTCGCCAGCGCGATCCGCAACAAGGTCGAAGGCCACGACGCCCCCGGCGTGCCGGGCATCGACGTAGGGCTGCGCGGCATGGCCTTCATCGAAGCCGCGATCGCCAACCATCGCGGCGACGCGAAGTGGACCGCACTGGTCTGCCATCCATGAATCTGGAGAATTCACCCGTGAACCCTACTTCCCAAGCACCGACCGGCCTGCGCGGCCCGGGAATTTTCCTCGCGCAGTTCATGTCCGCCGAAGCGCCGTTCGATACCCTGGCCAATATTGCCCGCTGGGCGGCGTCCCAGGGCTACAAGGCCATTCAATTACCCACCTTGGGCACGCAATACATCGACCTGGCGCGCGCCGCGGAAAGTCAGAGTTATTGCGACGAATTGAAAGCCGTCTGCGCTCAGGCAGGTGTCGAAATCAGTGAGTTGTCGACTCACCTGCAAGGCCAGCTGGTGGCCGTGCATCCGGCGTTCGATGCCTTGTTCGATGACTTCGCCCCCGCGCATTTACGTGGCCAGCCCCAGGCGCGCACCGAATGGGCCATCGACCAGCTGAAACTGGCTGCCCGCGCCAGCCAGCGCCTGGGCCTTAAGGCGCACGCGACGTTCTCCGGCGCGCTGCTCTGGCCCTATATCTACCCATGGCCACAGCGTCCGAGCGGCCTGGTCGAGCAAGGTTTTGCCGAACTGGCCAGGCGCTGGCGGCCGATTCTCGATTGCTTCGAGGCGGCCGGAGTCGACCTCTGCTATGAAATTCATCCCGGCGAAGACCTGCACGACGGTGCCTCGTTCGAGCGTTTCCTCGAGGCCGTCGATCACCACCCACGCGCCACGATTCTCTACGACCCGAGCCATCTGCTGTTGCAGCAAATGGACTACCTGGGGTTCATCGACCGCTATCACGACCGCATCCGCATGTTCCACGTCAAGGACGCCGAGTTCCGCCCCGATGCCCGTTCCGGCGTCTACGGCGGTTACCAGGGTTGGGTGGATCGCCCGGGCCGGTTCCGTTCCCTGGGTGATGGCCAGATCGATTTCAAATCGATTTTCAGCAAACTGACCCAGTACGACTTTGCCGGTTGGGCGGTGCTGGAGTGGGAGTGTTGCCTGAAAGACTCAGAGCAGGGCGCCGCAGAAGGGGCGGCGTTCATCCGCCAGCACATGATAAGCAAGACCCGAAAGGCCTTTGACGACTTTGCCAGCGTGGCGTCCGACGAGCATTTCAATCGA
Organism: Pseudomonas fluorescens; assembly: GCF_902497995.1. Classification (GTDB taxonomy): domain Bacteria; phylum Pseudomonadota; class Gammaproteobacteria; order Pseudomonadales; family Pseudomonadaceae; genus Aquipseudomonas; species Aquipseudomonas fluorescens_BK. The sequence goes on from NZ_CABVII010000008.1 coordinate 203,308, forward strand.
CGGCTACTGGGTTTGCCCGAGGCCTGAAAAAACCGCTTTGCCGATTATTTCCAGACAATAAAAACAACAAGGTGACTGTTCATGACCACGATGAGTGCGCGATTAAGCGCAATGATGTTCCTGCAGTTTTTTATCTGGGGTGGCTGGTTCGTCACCCTCGGCACCTTCCTCTCCAGTAATCTGGGAGCCAGCGGTGGACAGATCGGCATGGCGTTCTCCACGCAATCCTGGGGCGCGATCATCGCGCCTTTCGTCATCGGGCTGATTGCCGACCGCTACTTCAATGCCGAGCGTATCCTCGCGGTGTTGCACCTGATTGGCGCCGTGTTGCTGTTCCAGCTGTATCGAGCGGCTGACTTCAGCGCCTTTTATCCGTACGTACTGGCCTACATGATGATCTACATGCCGACGCTGGCGCTGGTCAATTCGGTGGCCTTCCGGCAGATGCGGGATCCGGCGCTGGAGTTCTCGCGAATCCGGGTGTGGGGTACCCTCGGCTGGATTGTCGCGGGTGTGGTGATCAGCTTTGTGTTTGCCTGGGACTCGCAACAGGCGATCTCGTCCGGCGGCTTGCGCAACACCTTTCTGATGTCCGCCATCGCGTCACTCGCGCTGGGTCTCTACAGTTTCACATTACCCCGTACCGCACCGCTGCCGCGTGAGCCGGGCAACGGCGGCCTCAAACAAATGCTTGGGCTGGACGCATTGGGCTTGCTCAAGGATCGCAGCTATCTGGTGTTTTTCATCGCCTCAATTCTGATCTGCATTCCCCTGGCTTTTTATTATCAGAATGCCAATCCGTTCCTGGCGGAAATCGGCGTCACCAATCCCACGGCGAAGATGGCCATCGGGCAGGTGTCCGAAGTGCTGTTCATGCTGCTCCTGCCACTGTTCATCCAGCGCTTCGGGATCAAGATTGCGTTGCTGGTGGGGATGTTGGCCTGGGCCTTGCGTTACTTGTTGTTCGCCTATGGCAACAACGGCGACCTGGCCTTCATGCTGTTCACCGGTATCGCCTTGCACGGCATCTGTTATGACTTCTTCTTTGTCTCGGGGCAGATCTACACCGATGCCAAGGCCTCGGAGCGCTTCAGAAGCTCCGCCCAAGGATTGATTACACTGGCGACTTACGGCCTGGGCATGCTGATCGGTTTCTGGGTGGCGGGGCAGGTGACCGATCACTATGCGTCGGCGGACAGCCACGAGTGGAAAAGTATCTGGCTGTTCCCGGCGGGGTTTGCGTTGGCGATCTTTTTCTGCTTTTCGTTGGCGTTCAATGGCAGGCAAACCCAGGCCGTGCAATCGAGTGTCTGAAGCCAGAACGGGCGCCGGCAAGGCGCCCGTTTCCATGCCGCTGTCTGCTACGTCTGTTTGCCAAACACCGGTCGGAAAAAAGACCGCTCATAGCTGAGGATGCATTTTGTGTCTTCCGCATACTTGAACGCCGCCATGCAGTCCGGATCGTTCATGGAGTCTTGCCGATACTGCTCGTATACCGAAAGGCTTGGAAAGCTGAACATTGCCATGGCGATGTTGTTGGCTCCCTCGGACGGCAGGAAGTAGCCGTGGTGCTGCCCACCGAATTTTTCAACCAGTGGAATCCACAGCGTCGCGTAGTGTTCGAATGCTTTGATCTGGTAGGGGTCCAGTACATATCTCAGATAACAAGTGACCACTTTCTTTCTCTCTCTTGGGTGGGTGGTGCTGCGTCGGCCCGATGCAACAGCCTTGCTGTCCTATCTGAACGACCTGCGTAAAAGATCAATGACCTGATCGGTTGAAGGTCCTTGAATGGGCGGTGGCTCAGGGGTTTCCCCGAATTCGCGCCAGATGAAGAGCGTCAGTTCCGCACCGTCAGTAAGCGACGTTGCGTTTTCGTTTGTCGCGAAGGTCTGCAGCTGTCTGTATTTCGTATCCTTCCAGAACAGATCTTCGACCCAGTGATACACCGGTATGAAGTGGAAATGGATAGGGTAGCCGGGGTCATGGCCGAATCGACTGATGTACAGCCACTTCGGCTTCAACTTCGATTCAATGGTTTTCTGAACATTGGCGAGTAGACCACCCAGTTCCGCCAGCGCACTGTCGGGGAGTTCAGCCAGCGAGTTGACGTGAGTCCTTGAGCTGAGCATCAGATAGCCGGGAAGCGCGGACGACATGTGGTGATTGAGAATCCAATGGGCGGTTTCATGAATGATGAACCGGGGGGCTACTTCCATGTGCAGGTGTCCATAGTGGATCGGCTGCACAGAATATCAAGGCATCACAACCCTGTCCGGGTCTGGCCGATTTCTGCAGCACGTGATCGTATGTTTTTCGATTTTTTGAGGTGCAGGCCGGAGCGAGGGGGAGGGCGACTGTAGGAATTTTCCGAGTTGTAGGCAGGAGGCTACATCATCTTGCGTAGATGCCTACGCCTAAGACAGAATCCGCCGGCTTGTGCGCCTTGGGGCTGGCTTCTATCGTCTGCGGGTCGCTGAAAATCAGCGATCGGGTTTAGCAGCTCGGTCAATATCAAGGTACGCCAGTGTCGCTCTTGGCCAGTCCGCGCCTCCGTTGTGAGGCAGGTCTGCGTTATGGCGGCTGTGCGTGGGGCACTTCGGTGCGCCGGGTTCCTTGATCCCTGGTCTGCTAACCCGCGTACAGTCGTCACCTTTTTCGTTTAGCAGCGATGGGATAACGGCTCCATGGATCAAGGAGTTTCATCATGATCAGATCGACACCCAGCCCTCCAGAGTCAAAAACCTCAAGTGAATTCGCCGACCTTTCTGGCGATTCCTACAAGTCCCGCATTCACAAAGCCAAGATCACATCCCACAAACCCCAGCACGATGTTCGTCATTGCCCCCGACATCAATACCGAAACCCTGTTGGCCCACGCCTGTGAATCCCTGGCGTCCGCGAGTGTCATGGCCAGTGATTTTGCCGCGTTCCTGGAAGGATCACAGCGCAACACGATGCTGGGCATCCAGCAGGTCATCATGCTGGCCGAACTGGCGGTGAATCGAGCATTAGATAACATCGATCCGCAGGATTGACCCACTTGACCATTCCCATGCCGACCCGTCCGCGTGGGAATGCAGTACCGGCCTCAAGAATCGACCCTTTCAACGGCTTATGCCTATGGTGTTATTACCCGTAAAGGTGCAGGAGATGCTTCCAAAGGGGAGGGTTTTCGACGAGCGCTAGCACTATTGTCATCTGCTCCCACGTCGAAAAAGGTGAACCTCGGGGAAGCACTCATTCCGCTCAGAGGAGCTTTAGCCCATTCATCACTTGGTACGAGGACGTTGCCGTGTATGAAACACCCCGAGGATTTGGAGGCGATCACCGCGTACCCGATAGGGGATGAGATAGGACCAATTGGGCACCGCCCATTCGCGCGTGTTTTTGACTCTACCTTCACGGCCCATGGTTGGAAATTGGGCCAGTTTGTCTACGCTGGCGAAGATCGCGTCGGAGAAGTCGTCCGCTGCCTTGGGATTTTCAAGGGCAATGTAGCTGGCTTCGTCTTCCAGGTTCTTGAGGGCTTTTTCCAGCCACTCAACCCGCATTCCTGCTCCAGCGGCGGGCGCGCATCGCCGCAATCTGGTCGTCGGTGGCAAATTTACCTTGATCAGCTTCCTCTACCGCCAATTCGATCTGTGCAGTCAGCGTCCTCTCGTGCTCGATGTAGTCGCGAAGAACGTCCATCGCCAAGTAACTCACACTTTGGCCATTCGTTTTGGCCAGATCGGCGAGAGAGTTCGAAAGGTCTTCCGGCAGGTTCAGGGATATCCCGGTCATGATTGCCTCGATGGTGAACGTTTGTTGGGCATCTTACACCGTCAAGCGCTCACGTGAATTAGCAGGTCGTCGCTAGATAGTTCACGACATATTTCGTTTTCAGGCTGATCGCCAGATGTAGGAATTTTCCGAGTTGTAGGCAGGAGGCTACATCGTCTTGCGTCGATGCCTACGGCTAAGACAGAATCCGCCGGCTTGTGCGCCTTGGGTCTGGCTTCTATCGTCTGCGGGTCGCTGAAAATCAGCGATCGGGTTTAGCAGCTCGGGTCCACTCTAGGCACACAGCGTCCATTTCATGCTCAGGTTTTTTACCTGCAGGTTCCTGTTATGGCGGCTTTGCGTGGGGCACTTCGGTGCGCCGGGTTCTAGAGTCCTGGTCTGCTAACCCGCGTACGGCCGCCACCTCTATTCGTTTAGCAGCGACTGTGGCGGCTCCATCACTCTAGGAATTTCACCATGATCAGATCGACACCCAGCCCTCCGGAATCAGAAACCGCAACGCAATCCACGTCCCAGACTTGCGACCATCCTCACAATTCCCAGACCCTCAAAAACGCCATCCCACCGCACAAACCCAGCACGATGTTCGTCATCGCCCCCGACATCGACACCGAAACCCTGTTGGCCCACGCCTGCGAATCCCTGGCCTCCGCGAGTGTCATGGCGAGTGATTTCGCGGCATTTCTGGAGGGCTCGCAGCGCAACACGATGCTGGGCATCCAGCAGGTCGTCATGCTGGCGGAACTGGCGGTGAATCGAGCATTGGATAACATCGATCCGCAGGATTGACCCATGCGGATTTTGATCCGAATCCGCCTGGACTATGTGCTCGAATACGGCGGCGGTTCCTGTGGGAGGCGGCGGTGCAGCGATCCGACTTGCCTGCGATGGACGACAACGATGGCGCGTGCTGTCTGAATGAACGCGTCGCTCTTGAGTCCATCGTGAGCAAGCTCCCACAGTTGATCGGGGGTGTACCCAAATCCGGAGTCCGGCACAGATCCAATGTGGGAGCGAGCTTGCTCGCGAAGAGGCCGGCACGTTCAACATCAATGTCGCCTGCCAGACCGCCTTCGCGAGCAAGCCCGCTCCCACAGTATGGATTGCATGCGCCCCATCTATTTCGAGAACCGTCTTGCCCCCGCCACACAAATAATCACCGCCACAGTCACCCCTAGCATGCCAATGCTCACCTGCTCATGCAGCAGCGTCGCCGCCAACGCGAGTCCGAAAAACGGTTGCAGCAATTGCAACTGCCCAACGGCGGCAATCCCGCCCTGGGCCAGCCCGCGATACCAGAAGACGAAGCCGACCAGCATGCTGAAGACCGAGACGTAAGCCAGGCAGACCCACGCCGATGTCGTTATTCCGGAAAATGAAGGCGGGGCCAGGTACCAGGTCAACAGGATCATGACCGGCAGCGCCAGCAGCAATGCCCAAGAGATCACCTGCCAACCGCCCAGGGTCCTCGATAGCTTCGCACCTTCGGCATAACCCAGGCCGCAGGCGAGGATCGCCAGCAGCATCAGAATGTCCCCCGTTGGCGACGCGCTCAGGCCTTGGGAAAATGCAAAGCCCACCACCAGCGCACTGCCCAGCACCGAGAAAAACCAGAACACCGGCCGTGGCCGCTCGCCACCGCGCAACACGCCGAACGCCGCGGTGGCGAGCGGCAACAGGCCAACGAAGACGATCGAATGCGCCGACGTCACGTACTGCAGCGCCAGCGCCGTCAGCAGTGGGAACCCCACCACAACCCCGAGTGCCACGATCCCCAGGGGCAGCAGGTCAGCTCGGGCCGGACGTTTTTCCTTGAACAGCGCCAGCATGCACAGCGCCAGGAGCCCCGCGATGGTGGCGCGGGCGACCGTCAGGAATACCGGGTCGAACTCCAGCACGGCCAACCGTGTGGCAGGCAGCGAGCCGCTGAAGATCAGGACGCCGATGAACCCGTTGAGCCAGCCGCTCGCGGTCTTTTCCATCCCCACATTTTGCAGCTTCGATGCCCGTTCCATTTCGCTTGCACTCAAAAAGTTTGCAGAGATCCATCCTATGTTCGAATATCAATACAATCAAAATATTGTCATGGATACATCGGCCCATGCCTCGCTCTCGATACAAATCACTGGTTGATACCTTCGCGGCGGATATCCGATCCGGGCGCCTGCTGCCGGGCACACGCTTGCCGACCCACCGCCAATTGGCGACGACCGAAGGCCTGGCGCTGGTGACGGCCAGCCGGGTCTATGCAGAGCTCGAGGCCATGGGCCTGGTCAGCGGGGAAACCGGGCGCGGTACCTTCGTCAGGGAAACCGCGTTGGCGCCGGGTTCAGGCATCGACCAGAAAGACGTGGCCGTCGGCATGATCGATCTCAACTTCAACTATCCGTCGCTGCCCGGCCAGGCAGAGCTGTTGCGCAGTGCGCTGCGCCAGTTGGCGTCGGGTGGTGACCTGGAGTCGCTGCTGCGCTACCAGCCGCATGCGGGACGACTGCACGAGCGTGCCTCGGTGGCGCGTCATCTGCGCGCCCGCGGATTGACGGTGGAGGCCGGGCAAGTGTTGATCGTCAATGGCGCCCAGCAGGGGCTGGCTGTGACGATGATGGCGCTGCTCAAGCCCGGTGATGTGATTGCCGCCGATGCGCTGACCTATTCAGGCTTCAAGGTGCTGGCCGAAGCCCTGCATCTCGAAATCGTGCCCATTCCCGTGACCGGACAGGGGCCGGATCTCGAGGCCCTGGAAAAGCTCTGCCGGAGCCGGCGCGTAAGGGCGGTGTACAGCATGCCGACGCTGCACAATCCACTGGGATGGGTAATGAGTGCCGAGCAACGCGCACAGCTGGTGACCCTCGCGCGCCGCCATCAGTTGCTCATCATCGAAGACGCCGCGTACGCCTTCCTGGCGCAAAACCCGCCGCCACCGATAGCGGAACTCGCTCCCGAGTGTACGGTTTACGTGTCCGGGTTATCCAAGAGTGTCGCCACCGGATTGCGCGTAGGTTTCATCGCCGCGCCCCTGGAAAAGGTACCCGCCCTGGAGCGAACGATCAGGGCCACCACCTGGAACACCCCGGGCGTGCTGACAGCGATTGCGAGCACCTGGCTCGACGATGGCACCGTCATGCAGCTGGAAGAGGAAAAGCGCACGGACGCGCAGGCCAGGCAAGCCATCGCCGCGCAGGTGCTGGCGGGCCTGCGCTACATCAGCCATCCATCGTCCTATTTTCTTTGGCTGCCCTTGCCGGAGGACGCACGGGCCGACCAGATCGCCATGGAGCTGATGCACGAACAGGTGGCGGTCTCGATCGCCGAGCCTTTTGCGGTCTCTGTGCATGTACCCCATGCGATCCGTTTGGCGTTGGGGTCGGTGGATCTGGACACGTTGCGCCAGGCGCTGGTGAAAGTGAAGAGGGTGGTGGGGGCTTATACGTAGCAGGAAAGCCAGATGAGCACTCCTGTGGCGAGGGGCTTGCCCTAATGCCAGTCAGTTAATACGCGGAACCTGTGGGAGCGGGCTTGCTCGCGAAAGCGGTGTATCAGGCGACATCAATATTGACTGGGCCGCCGTCTTCGCGAGCAAGCCCGCTCCCACATGAATTGTGCTTAACTGACTGGCATTGGGCGCATGGGCCGGTTTATTTTTGTCTGAAGATTTGCGGCGTTTGTGCCGGC